>NZ_JAUFPQ010000002.1:0-127126 GCF_030409305.1 Halomonas maura | reverse complement strand
CCAGCGAGTTGTCCTTGAGCTGGGACAGCGATTCGATGTAGCAGGCCAGCAGGTAATCCCGCTCGGTATTACCCTCACCTCCCGTGGCCCAGTCCTCCACCCAGCCCACGACTTCATCCTGGAACTGTGCGAGATCACGCATCACGCCGATATCGTCGCGCACGATCAGGCACAGGGCTTCGCAACGATCCTCGACTCCATGCTGCTTGAGCAGCTTGCCGAGCCGCGACTTGTGATAGTAAGGCTCGTTTTCCCACAGGTAAGGCTCTGCTTCTTGCTCGTAGCCTTCTTCGGGAACCTCGAGCTGGGCATCCTCAGCGAACTCGGCCACCCACTCTTCGGCCTGGGCCGTGGTGATCAGATGCTGGCCGCCACCGCTGACAGGGTCAGCGCCTGCGAGGTCGACTGCCTGCATGAAGGCATCCCGATCTTCTTCGCTCTCCGTCACCTGAGAACGCTTTGCGGCGGTCCACTGCACCTCGGAGAAACAGACGTAAAGTGTGCGATCGGTCTCGTACTCGAGCTTACCGCCAGTAATGGTGTTGCCGAAATCGCGAAACTCGTACTCGTCGAGCTGGAGGGTCTCACCATCGAGGATATAGAGGTAGCCGTTACGCAGCAGACGAATGCCCAGTGGCCGCGCCGTCAGCGTATAAGGGGTCGCCACTCCTGGCTCGAGTTCCTCGACCAGGCCGTAGCGCAAGGGCAATAGTTGTACCTTCCCCGTCAGCAATGGACAGGTCGCCCCTTCTTCGCTGCCGCGACTCGACATTTCATACGCCGCCAGTGAGGCGTCATTGCGGTCATCGGCGGGTCGCTCGAACGCAGCCATATGACATTCTCCCTATGTCGTAACGTCAGTCCGTGATGATGTGGTAGCCGCTGACAAGGCGGCCTCGAGTCGCGCCATGCCGCTCCCCTGGTCTGGATCCCGCAGCAAGTTCATCCACATTTCAGAGTTCTCGGCCTCTCGCCAAGAAGTGATGCCGAGGCACTGCATCAAGGTACAGAACAGAGCCCATTCCCGTGGGGAGGAAAACCCTAACTCCCGCGCCTCCTGCACGATGCCGGCCAGTTGCGCGTGGCGCTGAGCATGATTCGTTGCCGTCAGCCAGCCGTCACAGTGTTCATCGACGAAGCTCATCAGCCGACGGGTGTCTCGTCGCCGGTCACATGCCTCCAAGTCTGCCAACTGCGACTCCGAGAGCCGATAATCCGATGCGTCAATGGCCCGGCCATTGTCGCTACTCGCCTGTGGCGCACTTTCCTGCCAAGTTTCTTTCACCGCATCCGGCAATATCAACCGCTCAATCGGCCCCCAGGGCAACTGCTCCGGTGAGCTGGCATCCGAGAGTAGCGCCGATATGACCGCCGGGTCGGCTAGACGCAGCAGCATGGGAACCCCCAAGGGATGCCGCACCTGGATCAGTTCGCGCAGATGGTCCGCCACCTCGAGAAGTCCAGCCGAGCTAGTGATCAGGAACCCCCACTCCGCTTCGGCCCCCTGGCTGATGAACTGCTTGAAGATCGGGTCGCCAGGCCCCTTGAGCTGTACTAGCCATGGCGACACCTCGGCAACATCGGACCAAGGCGTGCCAGCGTATAGCAAGTCGGCCTCCAGGTCGCCCTCCGACCACTCGTACAGGCGCCGGGCTAGATCTTTCACGCGAACACCATCGAGCAGCAGGAACACGTTGCCTGCCTCGGGCCAGCCATGCCCGAACCCCCATGATGAGCCGTCCGAAGGCCAATACTCACTCATAACCGCTTATCCTTCGCTGCCGGATTCGCAGACCGGGCACAGCGCCTGCTGCTGCAACAGGGCGGCATGCTGCGGTGCCTTGATCGGCGTGAATTGCGGGGCGGGCTCGACCTCCCCCGGCAAGATCGGCGCCTGGGCGCTCTGCCCGGTGCCCGAGCCGGGGCTGCCGCCGGAGTTGATCTTCACGCTCGGGCCGACGATGGTCACGCCGCTGGGGTCGAGCTTCACGAAGCTGCCGCCGGCCTTGAGGGTGATCTCGGCGCCGGCCTCGACCACCACCTTCATGCCGGCCTTGTGGTGCACCTCGCTGCCGGCCTCGACGAGCTGGGAACGGCCGATCTTCTCGTGGCGAGTCTGGCCCACGCTGAGGTGGTCGTCGCCGTCGATCTGGCTGCGGCGTTCGCCGTGCACGGTGAGGTGGTCGTCGCGGTCGAGCTCTTCGATACGATCGCGCTTGACCTTGAGGTGGCTGTCGCGGCGAATCTCTTCGGTGCGGTCGTTCTCGGTCAGCAGTTCCAGATCCTTCTGGGCATGTACCCAGATCTGCTCCTGGTCGTGCTGGTCCTCGAAGCGCAGCTCGTTGAAGCCCTCGCCCTGGTGGGTCTGGGTGCGCAGCACGGTGCGGGTCTTGTGTTCCGGCAGCGAATACGGCGGGGTGTTGACCGCGTGGTAGGTGCGCCCGGTGATCAGCGGCTGGTCCGGGTCGCCCTCCAGGAAGGAGACGATCACCTCGTGGCCGATGCGCGGAATCGCCATCATGCCGTAGCCGCCGCCGGCCCAGCCCTGGCTGACCCGCAGCCAGGCGCTGGCCGTCTCGTTGGGCTCGGCGTAGCGGTCCCAGGGGAACTGGCAGCGCACCCGGCCGTGTTCGTCGCAGTGGATCTCCTCGCCCTCGGGGCCGACCACGAAGGCCACCTGGGGACCGTCGACCCGCGGCTTGGGCCGCGGCACGGGGCGCCAGGCGGCGTCGTCCGGGGTCAGGCTCAGGGTGTTGTGATAGCGCGTCATGCCGTCGGCCTGCACGGCGTCCTCGCCCAGCGCCTGGGGCTGCTCGCCCTCGTGGACCACCTTGATGACCTGCCAGCCGCGATTGAACTCGCCGACATCGTGGTCGGCCAGGCTGAAGCGCGTGCCCGGCGAGAGCTCCGGCAGGTCGCTCTCGCCGTCGAGGGTCAGGGCGTCGTGGCGCAGGTGCTCCAGGCGATGGCGGGTGAAGGCCTGGCCCGAGGCGTCGGCCTTGTAGCGGCCCGGGTAGTCGTAGTGCTCGTAGTCCTCGCGCTGGCTGTGCTGTTCCAGCCGCTGGCCCTGGTGATCATGAAGCTGGCCATAGGCCGGCTGCTTGAAGCTGTAGTCCTTGAGCTGGGCGCGGGCCGGGCGCACCCGGGCGGTCTGGGTCAGCCGGCGCAGGTGGCGCTGGGGGGCGCTGCCGCCGGCGCGATGGTGATAGGTGCGCTCGCCGAGCCCGGTGAGCACCTGGGGATCGTCGGCGAACACCAGCCGGTGGGCGCCGAGGTCGGCGTCCTCGAACTCATGGAAATAGAACAGCCCCTCCTCGGCGGCCAGCCGTTCGACGAATGCCAGGTCGGTCTCGCGGTACTGCACGCAGTACTCGCGCTCCTCGGGCTCGCGGGTCACCGCGAAGGCCACGTCGGTCAGGCCACGCTCCTCGCACAGGGTGTTGATGATGGTCAACGGCGAGACACGCTGGAAGATCCGCGAGTTCTGGCGCAGCGAGAGGCGCCACAGCGCCGGGCGGATGACCGCCTCGTAGTGGCTGCGGCGATGGCCGCGGTCGCCGCGGCCGAACTCGGCGACGATGCCGTGGACCCGGCGCTGGGCGACGCCGTCCTGCCACACGGTGAGGCTCGCCGGGCGGTCGAGCAGCGCCTCCGGCGAGAGATCCGGCGAGCGGCTGGCGAAGCGCACCCGCAGGTGGAAGGGCGAAGAGAGCGACTCCTCCTGGGTGAAGTCAATCACCGCCAGCTCGGTCTCGCCCGGTGCCTGGGAAACGCCCGCCAGGCTCAGGGTGAACTGCAGTCCGCTGCGGTCGGCCATGTCAGCTGCCCTCCCCGCTGGCACTGCCGATCACCACGCCACCGCAGTCCACGGCATGCCCGGTGAGCGCCACCGGCTTGCCGTCGACCAGGATGCTGCCCGAGCCGCCGGCGATGGCGCGCGGGTGGGTGCCATGCTCCGGCTTGTCGTGGGGCGCCAGGGGGTCGCCCTGGCGGGCCACGGGCTTGCCGTCGATCATCACCGTGGGGCTGCCGGCGGTCACCGGCGTGGGGGGAAAGCCCTCGTGGTCGGTGCCGAGATCCCCCAGCAATACGAACTTGCGTCCCATGCGTCGTCCTCCTGCCGATGCGCGTCGCCGCTCAGGCGCCACGCATGCGTTCGCGTTGATCGTTCCACTGCGCCGGGGCCTCGAAGCTGGCCACCCCGCCGGCGTCCACGTGCATGCGCCGGAAGCCCGCCGCCTCGAGGCTGGCCGGGACGGCCCCGGCCAGCGGCAGCCGGGTCTGCAGCGGCGTGCCCCGAAGCTCGCGGCGGGCGGCCAGCAGCAGGCGGGCGCCGTGGCCGCGGCCCTGCCATTCCGGGGCGATGAAGAAGAAGCGCAGCTGCCAAGCGGCCTCGTCGTCGCGCCGGCAGACCAGCAGCATGCCGAGCACCGGCCCGTCGCCATGGCGCAGCGCCAGCAGCCGGCCCTGCCAATGGGCGACCTGGCCCGCCTCGCGCTGCAGCCAGAGGCCGCGGTGGACCACGAACTCCAGCGAGCGGCGCAGGGTCTCCAGGCGGGCCTCGTCGCGCAGCACCCAGGGCGAGAGCCCCTCCGCCTCGGCGCGCCGAGCCGCCTCGAGCAGCAGGGGAATGTCGGCCTCGCCGGCCGCGGCCAGCGCCGGCACCGCGGCCTCCCGCGGTGCGACGACGGCGGGCTCGGCGCTTGGCACGGTCGGGCCCGCGCCCATCCAGCGTTTAAGCGTCGCCAGCATCGTCACGCTCTCCTTCGGCATACAGGGCGGTGGGCAGGCGGAAGCCCGCCACCAGGGACCGGGTGAAGGGGTTGCGCGGCCCCTCGGCGGTGAGGCGGTAGCGCATGCTGCCGCCGTCGATCTGGAAGCGGAGCTCCAGCTCGCGCTCTCCCGCGCCGGTCAGCTGGGCCTCGTCGAGCAGGCGGAACCAGGCCCAGGGGCCGTCCCGGCGCAGGCTGCGCGGCGAGCGATTGACCTCGCTCGGCACCAGGGTGATCCGGCTCTCGTTGCTGTCGCGCAGGCCGTTGGGCCAGATCATC
Source organism: Halomonas maura (assembly GCF_030409305.1). GTDB lineage: Bacteria > Pseudomonadota > Gammaproteobacteria > Pseudomonadales > Halomonadaceae > Halomonas > Halomonas maura. The sequence goes on along the minus strand of NZ_JAUFPQ010000002.1, from coordinate 122,075 downwards.
GGCACCCGGCGGCTGACGCCGTGGGCATAGTCGATCAGCTGGCCGTCGACGCTGATCACCCCGCGCCGCTTGTCGGCGCTCAGGCTGAGCGGCTCGAGGCTGAAGGCCACGTCGAGCACGCCATCGCGGTTGAGGTAGGCCTCGCGGATGCGCTCGGCGCGTTGCATGGCCTCCATCACCCCACGCCGCAGCAGCGCGTCGCCCCCACGAGTCCGGAGGGCCTGAGGCGCGCCCTCGATGAAGGGCTTGAGGTTGCGCTGGTAGAAGGTATCGAGGATGCCGTCCGGGGCGAAGAAGGCCTCGAAGTCGGCCAGCGCCACCTCCCGGGAGGCCTGGGGGGCCAGCGGGTAGCGACCGGCCAGGCGCTGCTGGAAGGGCGCCACGACCTCGTCCATCCACTGGCGCTCGAGGTGGCGCACCGCGCTGGCCATCAGCAGCTGCCAGCTCTGGTCGGCCAGGCTCTCGAGCATCCCGCCCACCGGCGCCGGGGTGTCCTCGGCGATGCGCTTGAGCCGCGCGATGGGGTCGCCGCCCTGCAGCGAGAGGCGGTCACGGGCCACCTCGAAGGCGCTCTGGCCGCGATCCCCGGCCTCGTCGACCCGGCGCAGGTAGTCGCGCAGCTCGGCGACCGCCGCCTTGATCTCGTCGAGGTTCGAGGGGTTGTCGCCGCGGGTCTCGGTCAGTTCGTGGAGCGGGGCGAAGTGGCGGGCGATCTCGCTGGCCAGGCGGTAGCGTGGCGAGCGCTGCAGCGCCTCCTGGGCGGCCGCGTCGTCCTCCGGCAGCTCCGGGTAGAGCTCGGTCTGCTCGGCGACTTCGCCGAGCAGGCGGTCGAGGGGCCGGCTCGCCCCGAGCAGGCCGTCGGCGACCAGCACCGCCTGGTGGATATCGGGCAGTGGCACCAGGCGGATGTCGGCCAGCGCCTCGCGCCAGGTGACGTGATAGTCGCTGGCGTAGCGCTCGCGCAGCGCCTCCTGCAGGCGACGCCGGTCGGCCGCGCTGAAGTCGATATCATCGCGCTGGCCGAGCACCCAGGTGTCGATCAGCGCCAGCTCGGTGGCCTGCTCCAGCCGGTCGAGGAAGTAGCCCTCGAAGCCGTCCCGGGTGAGCAGCCCGGGGATGCGCACCCGCTCGGGGTCGTCGTCGCGGGCCATGAACACCAGGCTGAAGGCCGGGCCGACGCTCGCGCGCAGGTCGAGCCGGGCCCCGCTGCGCCGGATGCTGCCGGCCTTGAGGGAGGCATAGACCCGCTCGGCCATGGGCTGACGGGCCAGCTCCTGCTGGGCCGCCTCGATGCTGCCCTGCAGCGGTGCCATGGCCTCGCGGGCCGCGAGGTCGCCGTCCGCGGCATGGCCGGCGAGGTCGGTGTAGGCCAGGGCATAGTCGAGGTGGCCGAGCAGCCGGCGCTGGACATCCCCCTGACCGGGAAAGGCCTCCTGCCAGCGGTCCGCCATGAAGGCATGCACCCGCTCGGGCTGGCGGCCACTGGCGTCGGCCATCATGCGCAGGATGCGCAGCAGCGCCAGCTTGTCGTTGCTGCCGTCCGGCGCACGGTTCATGTCATCCATGATGCCGATCATCAGCACCGGCAGGAACTGCCGCTCGAGCAGCTGCAGGTAGGCGTTGTCGACCTCGACGCCCAGCTCATGGCCCTGGTAGAGGCCCATGTCGGCCAGCAGCCAGGGCCGCGAGCGGTAATCGCCGAATTCCAGGGTGGCGTCCAGCAGGCGGTCCAGCGGCTCGAGCAGCCCCTGGCCGGTGGGGTCGTCGCTGTGCCACTGGCCCGGCCGCACGGCGAGGAAGGCCTCGGCCTTGTCCTCCACCGCGACCAGGGCCTGGGCGTTCTTCTGGTAGAAGTGGTACCAGCCGCCGACCATGGCCGCGCCGACGAACAGGCAGGCCAGGCCAGCGACGCGCCGCACGCGCCGACGGCGGCGCGCCGCCCGGGCATTGTCGCCGGCCAGCCCCGACTCGGGATAGATGATCCGCTCGAACAGCTCCTCGGTGAAGTAGAGCGCCGAGCGCGCCGCCCGGTGCGCCGGCTGCACGCCGTCGGTCATGCCGTAGCGCCGCGCGGCGGCGTCGACGAAGGGATCCTCCGGCACGCCCTGCTGGTAGACCGAGGTGAAGTAGGCGCCGCGCACCAGCGCCGCGGTGGAGAAGCGATCGCTGGACAGCGCCTCGCCGAGGAAGCCCAGCAGCACGTCGCGCAGGCCGGCGAGCTGGCGCACGAAGCGGAACACCGCCTCGCGCTCCTCGCGGTCGCGGCACTCGGCGAGCAGGCCGGGCAGGCTCTGGTTGAGCCGCTCGAGCATGCCGTCGTAGGCCTCGGCGAACTCGAGCTCCCAGCGGCCGGGCTTGTCGAGGGAGGCCGGGGAGAAGGTGAAGCCCAGCGGCGCCCGGCGAGCGGCCCGGGAATAGTGACGGAAGAAGTCATCGAAGCCGTGCAGCAGGTCCATCTTGCTGAAGGTCACGTAGACCGGCAGCCGGCTGCCGTGGCGCTCCATCAGCTCGCGCAGCCGCGCCCGCAGCAGCGAGGCGTAGGCCTTGCGCACCGCCACCTGGGCGTCGCTGAGCCGCGCCAGGTCGAGCACCAGCACCACGCCGTCCAGCGGCCGGCGGTCACGATGGCGCCCCAGCCAGTCGACGAAGTGGTTCCACAGCCGGCTCTCGAGTTCCGCCGGTTCGCCGCCCTGCAGCGCGCCCTGGGTCAGCAGCTCGCCGTCGGGATCGATCAGCACCGCCTTGTCGCCGATCCACCAGTCGAAGCCCAGCCGGCCGCGCTTGCCCTGGCCGGAGGCCTTCATCACGTGGGTCAGGGCGAAGTTCTGCCCCGAGCGGTTGATCAGGCTGGTCTTGCCGGCGTTCTCCACGCCCATCACCAGGTACCAGGGCAGCTTGTAGCGGGCGTTGGCGCCGCCGCCGAGGCTCTCGGTGAGCTCCTCGAGGGTGGCCTCCAGGCTCTCCTCCTGGCGCTCGAGCTGGCCGAGCACCGGGTCGAGCTGGCGCTGCTCGTCGTGGCGACGCTGCTCGTCGAGGGTGCGCAGGCGCCGCGCCAGGCGAATGCCCCACACCACCGCGACCACCCCGGCCAGCGCCAGGCTGGCCAGCAGGCGGTTGACCCAGGGCCCCAGCGGCCGAGCGCCGAAGGCCTGCCACTGCGGCCCCAGCCACCAGATCGCCACCAGCAGCGCCACCACCAGGGCGGCCCACAGCCATACGCCCAGGCGCTTCAGTCCCCTCGCCCGGTTGGCGTGTCCCCGTGCCTGGTTGAGCTGGCTCTCCGCCCGGGACATCCCGGGCATCCAGCGGGCCAGGCCGGCCTTCACTCGTCTCCACATGAGCCTTGCTCCCTCGTCCCTGTCGATTCTTTTGCGTCGCCGTGCCTCACGCCTCGAGCGCCGATGCCAGCCGGGCCGGCAGGGCCGGCTCCCAGCGGTCGAGCTCGAGCGGTGTCACGGCGTCGTGCAGTGCCTGATAGTGCTGCCGGGCCAGGGCGGCGAGGCCGGCCTCGTGCAGCAGGTCGGCGCTGGCCAGGCGCCAGTAGACGCTCTCCCGCGGCGAGTGCGCCGCCGCCAGGCCCTCGTCGAGGACCGCCAGCGCGGCGGCCAGCCCCTCCTCCGCCAGCCGTTCCCGGGCGGTCTCCAGGCCCGCCTGCCAGGGGTCGCCGCCGCCCCCGGCCGGTGGCGCCCCGGCGCCGGGGCGTGCCTCGAGCCAGGCCCGGGTGGCCGGGTCGAGGAAGGCGCTGCCATCGCTGAAGGTCAGCGCCTCCAGTCCCGGCAGCCGGGCCAGGAAGCGCTCGGCCTCGTCGCGGATCGCCTCGGCGCAGCGCGGATGCTCGAGCTTGCCGGCCATCTCGGCGCTCAGCCGATGGCCCTCGAGCCAGTAGGGGGCGAGCGCCAGGCTGTTCTCGATGCGCTGCCAGTCCGCGGGGGTCGGCCGCCCGCCGGCGGCCTCGCGGTACTCCGCGGCGCGGTCGGCGGACACCGGTGCCAGTTCGGTACGCTGGCCGTCGCGGGTCATCGGCAGGCCCTGGATGGTGTGCCAGATGGCGTGGCGTCGCAGCCGGTAGCCCAGCGCCTCGCCCGGCGACTGGTCGTTGAGGAATTCCGCCATCTTGAGCAGCGCCTGGCGGTTGCCTCGCTCGTTGCCGGCCTCGAGGCGGGCCTCCGGCGCCCGGGCCGCCGTCGCGGCCGTCTCGGCGGGCGCCCCTCGCGGGCCCTCGCCCGCGGACGCTGCCGGGGCGGGGGTGGCCGGGGCGGGATTCGCCGCCGCCGGCGTGGCCTTGTCCAGCAGCCGCGCGAGCTCTTCCAGCGCCGGGTCCGGCAGCGCCTGCTCGGCGACCCGGTCTCGCAGCCGCGCCAGCGCGTTCCGGCAGGCCTGGTGCTCCTCGGCGGCGCCCTGGAAGTCGAGCGCGCCGGCCAGTGTCACCGCGCGCTGGGTGAACTGCTGGAAGAGCTTCGGCCGGGCCCGCTTGCCGCGCGCTCCGGCATAGGGGTAGGCCGTCTCCCACCAGCGCGCGAGGGCGCCGTCGAGCAGCGCTAGCGACAGCGCGAAGCGCACCGCGTCGCCGCCCTGCTGCAGGCAGTGCAGCAGGTGGCCGAGCACCCGCAGGTCCTTGCCGGTGTCGGCGAGCAGCCCCGCGGCCCGGGCCTCGGCCCCCGGCCAGTCGACCTCGCCGTGCTGCAGCGAGCCGACCTTCATCATCTCCTCGTCGAGCCAGGCGAAGGCCTCGGTGTCGGTCACCGGCCGGCCGACGCCGTCGGCCAGGGGGGCCAGCAGGGGCTCGAGCTGGGCGTCCTGGGTGATTCGCATGGGGATCCTCGTTACCAGCGGCACATGGCGCGCAGCGGGGCGACCGCCGAGCGCAGCCCGCTCAGGTCGAAGCGCAGGCCGTCGATGGCGGGCCGCTCGCTGGCCAGGGTCAGTTGCTCGGTGCCCAGCAGGCGTTTCAGGGTGGCGATGGCCGGCAGGCCGCGGCCGCCGCTGAGCACGTGGCCGGCATCCAGCACCCGCCAGGTCTGGTCCAGCGCGACGCCCGCCCCCTGCAGCCGCAGCGGCGCCCGCGGGGCCTCCAGCGGCTCGCTGAGGTGCAGCTGGAAGCGGGTGATGGCGTCGTCGCAGCTGATCACCAGCAGCGGCCGGGGCGGCACCGTGCCGAGCGCCGGGGCGCTCATCAGCACGGTATCCGGGGTCTCGCGGACCAGCAGGCCGACATCGTCGGCGGCCCGCTCGGCCTCCTGGGCGGCCACGTCCTGCCACAGCGGCGAGCGCGGGTCCTGCTCCTGCGCCGCGTCCGGGCGGTCGCGGAACAGGGCGTCGTAGCATTGCAGGCGCGCCAGCCGGGAGCTCTGCGCGGCACAGGCCCGGGCCTCGGCGAGACGCGAGTCCTCGGCCTGGACGGTCGGGGCGCCGGCCAGCAGGGCAATGGCCAGGCCGGCCACCAGCCAGCGGCCCGGGGCGCCCGTCGTGGGGGCATGGCGTGTCGTCAGGGTCGCGATCATGGGGTATCCAGTTGCAGCTGTCGGCACTTGTGGGCCAGGGTCCGCTTGGGCAGGCCGAGGCTCTCGGCCGCCAGCGAGCGGTTGCCGTCGAAGCGGTCCAGGCGCTGGCGGATCAGCGTCGCCTCGTAGTCGCGCAGCGCCCGGCGCAGGTCGGCGACCTCCTCGCTGGCCCCCCGCAGCGGCGCGGCCTCGGCGCCCGCCGCCTCGTCGGGCTCCCGGGGCAGGCCGGCCGGCGGCAGCGCCTCGGGGACGATGTCCTCGCCGTCGCGGGTCATGGCACAGGCATAGTCGATGAGGTTCTTGAGCTCGCGCACGTTGCCGGGGTAGTCCCGCTCGCCGAGGGCGCGCAGGGCGGCGCGGCCCAGGCCGATGTCCTCGCGGCCCTCGCGCCGGCAGAAGTCGGCGATGAAGGCCAGCGCCAGCTCGGGGATGTCCTCGCGGCGCTCGCGCAGGGCGGGCAGCGCCAGCGGGAACTGGCCGAGCCGGTAGTAGAGGTCGGCGCGGAAGGCCCCCTCGCGGATGCGGCGATGCAACGGCTGGTGGGTGGCGGCCACCAGCCGCAGGTCGACGCGGCGCTCCTCGCTGGCCCCCAGCGGCCGGTAGCGGCCGCTCTCCAGCACCCGCAGCAGCTTGGCCTGCAGGGCCAGCGGCATGTCGCCGATCTCGTCGAGGAACAGGGTGCCGCCGTCGGCCTGGCCGAGCAGCCCCTCCCGCGCCCGGTCGGCGCCGGAGAAGGCCCCCCGGGCATGGCCGAAGAGCTCGGATTCCAGCAGGCTCTCGGGAATCGCCGCGCAGTTGATCGCCATGAAGGGCCCCTCGGCCCGCGACGAGACCTCGTGGATGCCGCGGGCCACCAGGTCCTTGCCGGTGCCGGTCTCGCCCTGCAGCAGCACGGCCAGGTGGGTCTCGGCGGCGCGCACCAGCTGGTCGCGCAGCGCGCGGATGGCCGGCGAGCCCCCGCGGATGTCTTGCCCCAGCCGCTCGCTGAGGCCGCGCCGGCGGGCCCCGTCGTTGAGCTTGGCCAGGGAGTCGCGCAGCAACGCCTGGTGCTGGCGCTCGTCACGCTGGCGGATCTGCCAGGCCCAGAGATGGCACCACAGCGTCTCGAAGGCCTGGAAGTCGGCGCTGGCCAGCAGCGGCTCGAGCTCGGCGGCCGGGCCGGCCAGGGCCAGCACCCCGAGCCACTCGCGCTGCCCGTCGCGGGCGCGCAGCGGCTGCACCACCAGGCGCCAGGCCGCGGGCAGCCCGGCGACCGCCTCCTGGAAGGCCTCGTGATCCAGCCGCGAGCGGGCCTCGCCGAGCCCCAGGGCCAGGCGCTCGCCGCGGCGGATGGCGTGGGCATAGGGGTGGCGGAAGTCGTCGCAGGCCAGCCGCGGACGGTCGTCGTCGTCGCCCAGCCAGCGACCGCTGGCGTCCAGGGCGAGACAGCGCACCCAGGGCAGGCCCTGGCGGTCGCCCAGCAGCGCGACGCCGCGCCGGCGCAGCTCGGCCGGCGTGCGGCTCTCGACCAGCCGCAGCGCCTCGCCCATGCCGACCAGCGCCGGGCCCGACGCGGTCGCTCCTCCCGCCTGCAGCACGCCGTCCCTGCTCACGTCATGCCACCTCCGCGGCGAAGTCATGCCCGTCGACGCCCAGCGTCACCCGGGTCACCGGCTCGCGGCGCGCCATCCGCTCGAGCAGCGCCCGCGAGACCGGCGGCAACAGCTCGCCGTCGATCACCGACTCGAGCATCCGCGCGCCGTTCTCGCTGCGCGTGGCCCGGGCGCAGATGGCCTCGGCCAGGGCCGGGTCGAGCACCACCTCGGCCTGGCGGTGGCGCTCGCGGATGCGCCCGGCCAGGGTCTCGAGCTTGGCGCCGACGATGGCGTGGAGGATGTCCCGGGACAGCGGCAGGTAGGGCACCACCTCCATGCGCGCCAGCAGCGCCGGCCGGAAGAACTCGGCCAGCACCGGGTAGAGCGCCGCGTCCATCGCCGCGCGATCGTCGGCGTGGCGCACGATGGCGTCATGGCCCAGGTTCGAGGTCATGAAGAACAGCACGTTGCGACAGTCGATGGCGCGCCCTTCGCCGTCGGCCAGCTCGCCCTTGTCGAAGGCCTGGTAGAAGAGGTTGAGCACGTCCGGGTGGGCCTTCTCGACCTCGTCGAGCAACACCACCGAGTAGGGCCGCTGGCGGATCGCCTCGGTCAGCAGGCCGCCCTCGCCGAAGCCCACGTAGCCCGGGGGCGAGCCGATCAGCCGGGAGACGGTGTGCTTCTCCTGATACTCGGACATGTTGATGGTGGTCAGGAACTGCCGCCCGCCGTACAGGCTCTCGGCGATCTGCACCACGGTCTCGGTCTTGCCCACGCCGCTGGGGCCGACCAGCAGGAAGGCGCCCAGCGGGCGACCGGGACGGCGCAGGTCGGCGCGGGCGGTGAGCAGGTGGCGGTGCAGGCGCTCGATGGCCAGGTCCTGGCCCTTGATCAGCCGGCCCAGCGCCTCGGGCAGCTCGGTCAGCCGCGACAGCTCATCGCGGGTCATGCGCTCCACCGGCACGCCGGTCCAGTCGCCGATGACCTGGGCGACCTGGGCCTCCTCGACGCTGGCATTGACCAGGGCGAACTCGTGCTGCAGCTCGGCGAGGCGCGCCTCGTGATCGGCCAGGCTCGCCGCCTGCCGGTCGCGGCGCTCGAGATCCTCGTCCTCGCCGTCGAGCAGCTCGCGATGCAGCCCGACGATCGCCTCGACGCAGTCGCGCTGCTCGCCCCAGGCCGTCTCCAGGGTTCCCAGTTCCTCGCCCAGCCGCGCCAGGCGCGCGTCCAGGGCATCCAGGCGACCGGCCTCGGGGGTTCGCCCCAGCAGCGCCTCGCGGTCGAGCTGGTCGCGCTCGCGCCAGGCGGCCAGGTGCTCGCTGTTGAGGTGGCTGAGCCGCCGCGGCGGGGTGTCCAGGGCCTGGGCGAGCCGGGTGCAGGCGGTATCGAGCACGTCGATGGCCTTGTCGGGCAGCTGGCGGCCGGCCAGGTAGCGGGCCGAGAGCTCCGCGGCGGCGCGCAGGCCGCTGTCGCCGATCAGCACGCCGTGGGTCGCCTCGTAGACGTCGCGCAGGCCGCGCAGGATGACCAGCGCCTCCTCGACGCTGGGCTCGCCCAGGGCGATGGGCTGGAAGCGCCGCGACAGCGCCGGGTCCTTCTCGACGTGCTTCTTGTACTCGCGCCAGGTGGTGGCGGCGATGGTGCGCAGTTCGCCCCGGGCCAGGGCCGGCTTGAGCAGGTTGGCGGCGTCGGCGCCGCCCTCCGGGTTGCCGGCGCCGATCAGGGTATGCGCCTCGTCGATGAACAGCAGCGTCGGGGTGGCGGCCTGCTTGACCTCCTCGATCACCGCCTTGAGGCGCTTCTCGAACTCGCCCTTGACCGAGGCGCCGGCCTGCAGGGCGCCGAGATCCAGCGACACCAGCTCCACGCCGGCCAGCGCCGCGGGCACCCGGCCCTCGACGATGCGCGAGGCCAGCCCCTCGACCACGGCGCTCTTGCCGACCCCGGCCTCCCCCACCACGATGGGATTGTTCTTGCGCCGACGACCGAGGATGTCGAGCATCTGGTCGATCTCCGGGTCGCGGCACAGCACCGGGTCGAGCTCGCCGCGGCGGGCCTGCTCGGTGAGCGAGGTGGCGAAGCGCGCCAGGGCACCGTCGTCGCCGCCGGCGCCGCGCGCCGCGGCCTGGCCCTCGGCCTCGGCGCCGGGCACCGCGGCCTCGGCGGAGTCGCGGGTCAGCCGGGCGAAGTCGCGACGCAGGCGCTCGCGGTTGATGCCGGCCAGCAGCCGCTCGCCGCGCGGGCCCAGGTAGCGCCCGGCATGGTGCAGCAGGGCGGTGAAGATCACCCCGCTGCGCAGCGCGCGGTGGTCGAGCTCGGTGCTCGCCAGCAGCCAGGCATCCTGCAGCAGCTCGACCAGCAGCGGCGAGAAGCTCGGCGTGGTGACCTCCAGGTCGCGGGGCGGCCGGGCGTCCTCGGCCAGCGCGCGGCGCAGCTCGGCAAGCGCGATGCCCTCGCCGTCGAGAAGCACCCGCACATCGCACAGCGGCTGGTCGACGAACGCCAGCAGCAGGTGGGAGGCGCCGACCTCGGGGGCCTGCTGCTCGGCGCACAGCGCCGCGGCCGCCTCGAGCCCCTGACGGGCGATGGCGTTGAGTCGGTCGATCAGTGCCGGTAGCTCTACCCTGAGCATGGTCTCTCCCTCGGTGTTGCCGTCGATGGCTAGTTGATGATCCGTTCCAGCAGCCGGCCGACCTGGTCGGCCTGGGTATCCAGCGACCACGCCAGGCCGGCGTAGACCGTCGCCAGCGCCAGGGCGAAGAGCGCGACGATGCCCCACAGCGGCAGGCCGTCGCCCTGGCGGCGCGGGGCGGTGACCACGTTGTCCAGCGGGCGGGTCAGGCCCTCCTCGCCGGGCTCGTCGAGGGCCGCCAGCTGGTCGCCGAGCTCGCGCAGGATCTGCTCGTACTCCTCGCGGCCGTGCGGCATGACCCGGTAGCGGCCCTCGAAGCCCAGGCACAGGCACAGGTAGATGAAGGCCAGCATGTCGCGATAGCGGCGGGGCTCCTGGCGCAGCCGGGAGAGGATCGAGAAGACCTTCTCGCCGCCCCAGGTCTCGTTGTGGAAGCGCGTCAGCAGGGAGTGGCCCGCCCACTCGCTCTGCTGCCCCCAGTCGGTGCTCATCACCGCCTCGTCGATGAAGGAGCACAGCACGTAGCGGTAGGCCAGCAGGGTCGGCCGGTCGTAGCCCTGCTCGGTCAGCTCGACCTCGATGGCGGCGATCTCGTCGACCACCTGGCGGTAGAGGCGCTCGATGTCGTCGAGCTGGTCGAGCTGGCGGACCCGGACCACCATGCCCAGCAGCGAGCTGGCGGCATCCACCAGCGGATTGAGGCTGTGGCCGCGCAGCCGGAACCAGTAGTCCTCGTCGGCATCCAGGTGGCCGGCATGGCTGTGGATCAGTCGCTCCAGGCCCTGGACATCGATGCTGTCCTCGTGGCGCCGGGCGTCGTCGCGGGTGGCGAGTTCGTTCATGGCTTAGCTCCTGATCGCCCAGAACTGCATTTCCAGCCCCGGGAAGTCGCCGGCGACATGGAAGGCGAAGCCGCTGGCCCCGCGCAGCATGCTCCAGGCCTCGCTGTGCCGGTCGAGGCGGAAGTAGGTGTAGCCGGCATGGTAGGGCAGCTGGCGCGGCGCCACCGGCAGCGGCTCGAGGGGGATGCCCGGCAGCTGCAGGCTGATGAGGTCGCGGATGCGCTCGACGCTGGCCACCTTGGTCTGCTGCACGAACAGCTTGCGCAGCCGCTCCGGCGGCAGGTCGGCGCGCACCGCGAGGATGAAGTCGGCGTCGTCGAGCAGGCTGAGGTCGGCCAGCGTCGCCACCTTGAGGCCGAAGCGCCGGGACTGCAGCTGGATGGCCAGCGCCCGGGGCTCGAGCACCGTGGACAGCGACTGGCGCAGGCTCTGCATCAGCGGCCGGAAGGCGGCCTCGGGATGGTCGTGGTCATAGGCCGGGTACTCCGGCGGCAGCCGCGATTCCCCGGTGAAGGTGGTCAGCTCGCTGCAGGTCTCGAGCATGCTGGCGTAGAGCCGCTCGGGGTGCAGGTGGCCGAGCCGGGCCAGGTGCTGGAAGCGCGGCTGGGCGCGGTTGAGCGACTCCAGCAGCATGAAGTCGGCGACATCGGCCACCCCGGTCTGGCTGGGCGTGGCCAGGCGCTGGGCCAGGTTGCGGGCCCGCTCGCGCATCAGCCCGGCCATCTCGCCGACGAAGCGCTGCAGCACCGGCGCGGCCTGGACGTTGAGCAGGGTCGGCAGGAAGCCCTCGTCGAGCACCAGGCTGCCGTCCGGGCGCCGCTCGAGGATGCGCGCCACGGCCAGACAGGCATAGGCGCTGCGGTCCTCGTTCTCGAGCAGCAGCCGCGGGGCGACCCGCGCCAGCTCGAGGTCGGCCAGGTCGCCGTCCGGGGAGTGCAGGTCGCGTACCCCGCGGGACGCGGCCCGGTAGCGCGAGGGCAGCCCCGCGGCCTCCCGGCTGACCTCGGCGACCCCGTCGGTGGCCAGCGGCACGCCCAGGTAGACCACTTGGTTGGTGATCGAGGCATCGCTGATCTCCAGCGGCTGGGGCTCGAGGTCGTCGTCGGGCAGCTGGAAGGCGGTGCCGTCGGGCATCACGCCGCTGGCGCGGCTCAGGGCGATGCGCCCGAAGCTCAGGTACTCGGCGTTGAGCTCCAGCGACAGGAAGCCGTGCAGATGGCCGCCGACGCCGCGCAGGCGGCTGTCGATCAGGCCTTCCAGGCTGCGCTGCTGCTGCTGGAAGTGCTGAGGCTTGATGAACAGCCCCTCGCTCCATACCACTCGGTTGCGACTGGCCATCAGGTCTCCTTCCGCAGCGCGGCCTCGTGCTCGTGCAGGTGCACCAGCAGGTGATAGTCCCGGCCCCGGTCGTCGATGCGCACGACCTTCTTCCACTGCGCCTGATCCGGCTCGGCATAGAAGGCGATGATGCCGATGTAGCGGGTGTCCTCCTCGACCTCGAAGGGCTCGTAGAACTTGAACTGGCCGGGCAGTAGGGTGAAGTCGTCATGGGCCAGGTAGTTGGTGCCGAGCGCCTCCTCCAGGTCGTCGCGCAGCTGGCGATGGTCGGCCGCCATCAGCATGGAGTCGTCCTTGAGCTGCAGGATCTGGAAGCGCAGCGGCGCGCCCTCCCCCTCGCCGTTGGGATTGACGTCGCCGGCGGCGAGCATGCTCAGGTCGACCCGCGACGGCCGGTCCTCCGGGTAGCCCACCGGAATGGAGGGATCGCGCACCACCTGGTAGGTCTTGCCGGCGGCCTCGAAGGTCGAGGCGCAGCCGCCCAGCGCCAGCAGCAGCGACAGCCCGACGACCAGGCGACGGCTCAGGGTCACGGCCCGGGCGGCACGGGGCGTCATGCGCCCTCCCGCTGCTGGCGGCGCAGCGACTGGTCGTAGCCCTGCTCGAAGACCTCCCAGAACAGCTTCTCGAAGCCCTGCTGGCGGCCGGAATTGAGCTCCTGGTAGTAGTGCCGGTACATCTCCCAGGCCCAGCCGCCCTCGTCCTCGCCCTGCCGGCCGGCGCCGCGGTAGGCATGGAAGCGCTTGAGCAGCGCGTCCGGCGAGAAGGCCTCGAGGATCGCGGACAGGGCGTCGCCGATGGCCTCCTCGACGGCGGCCTGGTGCTGCTGCTGGTGCTCCAGGCACTCCGCCACCGCCGCCGGGGCGGAGAGGTGCACCGGGCTGCGCTGGGCCGAGAACAGCGTGGTCAGGGTCTGGGCGTAGGGCTGGCCGAGGCGCAGCGGGTTGTCCTCGATGGGTTGCAGGCGGCGGTCGCGCAGCGGATAGCGGCTGCCGTCATGGGCCTGGTGCAGCGCCAGCAGCCCTTCCATGGTGGCCCGCAGGGTCCGCCCGGCCTCCTCGAGGAAGGCGTGCTGCTCGGCGCTGTCGCGAAAGCGCAGTTCGCCGCCCAGGGTGGTGAGCAGCGGCGAGGCGCCGATATGGCCGACCTCCCCGCCCGCGGCCGGCTCCTGCCAGCGTTCCTCGAGCTGCTCGCCGACCGAGCGTTCCAGATCGTTCAACAACCGTTCGTCCATGTGCGGGTCCTCGTATCGTCGGTTCAGCGGTGCCGCCGGGGCGGGCAATGGCTCGCCCCGGCCGTCCAGGGCTTCGAGCAGGCCGTGGGGGTCGTCCTCGCCGGCGACCTCGTCGTCGGCCAGGGCGGCCAGGGGGTCCTGATGGCGGTGGGCCGGCGAGGCGTCGCCCAGCGCCGCCAGCGGGTCATGCTGGGGCGTCGGGGCGAGCGCCGTGGCCGGCGGCGCCTCGGCGGCGTCGAGTCGCTCGTGCTCCTCGTCCACCAGGGTCGCCAGGGGCTGCACGCCGGCGCTGTCGGCCTGGCGGTCGCCCAGGTGCACGCGCAGCCGGTATTCCCCGACCTGCAGCTCGTCGCCGTCGCGCAGCGCCACCCGGCGCTCCCGGCCGATCGGCAGGGTCGCGCGGTTGACGAAGGTCTGGCCGCAACGGTCGACCAGGCAGAAGCGCCCGTCGAGGCGCTGGATCTCGGCATGCCCCGGCCGCACCCGGCCGGCGTGGTCCTGCAGCAGCCAGTCGTCGGCCGTGGCGCTGCCCAGGCTGCCGCCGGGCGAGCGGAAGACGTGACTGCTGGTGGAGCGGCCCTCGAGCCGTTCGCTGTTGATGACCACCAGGGTGATGGCCTGCTGCGTGGGCGTCGTGTTCATGGGAGGTTCACCGTGTCATCTGTATGCGGACGCGGCGCCGCCGGGGCGCCGCGTCGGCCTCGGGCTGGACGAAGGTCGTCCAGCCCAGCTGGCAGCTGCCGCCCTCGCCCAGCCGCATGGGGCGGACCTCGCTCTCCAGCAGCTCGAGTTCCAGGTCGTAGGCCAGGGGTTCGCGCAGCACGAAGTCGACCAGGGTGCGCAGCGCCTGGTGGTCGCGCCCGTCGGGCAGGAAGTCGCGGAAGCGCGCCAGGTCCAGGCCGCGCAGGCACAGCGCGAACTTGCCGCTGATGTCGGCGACCCGGCCGCCGGCGACCATGTCCTGGCCCAGGGTGGCGCAGGCCAGGCCCGTGCGGCTGCGCTGGTCCGCCGGGATCTCGACCCGGCGCAGCACCCAGGGCTCGACCTCGACCCCGTCGAGGTCGAAGCAGTGGCCGACGATGCCCGCCACCACGTCCGGCGAGCGCGAGCGACCGGCCAGCAGGCCGGCATAGGCCAGCATCTTGCTCCAGTTGATCGACGTCTCGCCGCGCAGCCGCTCGTCGGCCAGCCCGACCAGGGCGAAGACCGCCGCCGAGAAGCCGTCCTCGGCGCCGTCCTGGTAGCGCACGTGGTGGCGGTACTTGCGCCAGCCGCGGTGCAGCAGCGACAGCAGCCGATGGTTGAACAGGTCGAGGAAGTCGCCGGCCGCGCCCTCGCGATGGACCTCGGCATGGGCCATCGCCTCCAGGTAGTAGCCCGGCAGCGGCGACTGGGCGCCCTGCAGCCCCAGGAAGCTGACGCGCAGGGCGTAGCGCCCGGTCTCGCGGGGGGCGAGGTCGACCACGTCGCTGCCCGGGAAGCCCAGCGAGGCGGAGGCCTGGAAACGCACGCGCTCGGCGCTCGGGTCGGCCTCGCGGTCGCCCTCGAGGTCGTCGCCGTGGTGCCGGTGGAGCAGCTCGACCAGCTGGTAGAAATCGTAGCGTCGGGCCCCGTCGACCAGGGGTGCCAGCGCTACATCAGGGGCTGCTGGCCCGACTGCAAGGTCCATGCGTAGCGCTCGCGGTTGTGGAGGTTGGTGACATGCAACTCGTGGAAGGAGTTGATGCTGGCGTACAGCGAGAAGAACCGGGACAGCACGCTGGCGAACAGGAAGAGGCTGCCCTCGTCGCCGAAGGCCTCCTGGTCCAGGGTCATCTCGGAGCGCAGGCCGCGCACCGGCAGGCCCCGATACAGCCGGTCCACCGGCTGGGTCTGGATGTCGACGATGCCCGCCAGGCGCTGCTGGGCGATGCGCTCGGCCTGGCGGTCGACCAGCGCGCGGAAGTCGTAGACGCGCAGCACCGAGCGCAGCGCATCGCGGTCGAGCAGCGACAGGTAGTTGAGCGACAGGTTGGAGATCAGCGTCCACAGCAGGCTGCCGTCGAGGGTCGGGCGCATCGCCGGGGTCGGCCGGGTGATGTTGCGAAAGCCGGCGAAGGCCGGGCTGTCCTCGGTGGGCCGGCAGACGTCGCCGATGGTCAGCCGTTCCGGCAGCTCGCGGTTGGAGCAGGTCAGGCGCAGCGAGATGGTCTCGCGCAGGCCCAGGCAGGCCTGCTCGTCGCCGCGCACGAAGGCGATATCGTGGTCGAAGCCGTCGCCGCGCAGGCTGTCGCGGACCCGCACCCGGTAGTAGAGCGCCTGGCGCCCCCGGTCGCGCTCGACCTGGTGCTCGAAGCTCTCGAAGGGCACGTAGCGGCGCGGCTCGCCGCGGATGCGCCCGGCCTCGCTCTCCAGCCAGCCCGCGACCTCGTCGACGCTGAACACCTCGTAGTGGGCGGGGAAGCGGCTGCTGGGGCGAATGCGGTACTCGCTGCGCTCGCCGCTCAAGTCCACCGGGTCGGCGTCATGGGCGAAGAGGTTGATCGCCGGGGTGCAGTACAGCGCCAGGCTCTCGTCCCCCACCCGGGCATCCGCCGGCAGGGTGCGGGTAAAGGTGAAGCGCAGGGTCAGCCGCTCGGCCGGGCGCGACGGCAGGTAGTCGCCCAGGCCCTCGAGGTCGAAGAACTGGAAGGCCTCGGGGAAGCACAGGTACTCCTGCAGGATGCGATAGCCCTGGTAGACGTTGCGCGGGTACGGCAGCAGGGCGTCCTCGGCGGCGAAGCCCACCGGCGCCAGCAGGCGGGTGGGCAGCGGCAGCCGCTGGCCGTCGACCTCGAGCTCGAGGCCGGCCAGGTAGTGGTTGAGCCACAGGTAGAGGGTGCGGGCCGTGTAGCCGCTGCCGCCCAGGTGCAGGCGCAGGTCGGTGACCCCCAGGGCATCCAGGGGCTGGTCGCTGTGCACCGCCAGGTCGAGCTCGACCACCGAGGCCTCCCGGGAGTGGCGGGCGGTGACCCCGTCGTGGGCCAGGGGGTAGAGCGTCAGCTCGTGGCAGGTGCGAAAGGTGCAGGCCGTGCCCTCGACCTCGCGGCTGGCCAGGGAGGTGCCGCGGGGCACCGCCTGGGCGCCGCTCAGGCCGTGCCAGTGGGGGGCGAACTGCACCACCGTCATGCTCGGCACCGGGCGCAGGTAGTTGGGCCACAGCATGCCGATCAGCGCGTGGGTGAGCTCGGGGAACTCGTCATCGACCTTCTCGCGCAGCCGCCCGGACAGGAAGGCGAACCCCTCGAGCAGGCGCTCGACGTCGGGGTCGGTGCTCTGCTCGGCGAGGAAGCGGCTGAGGCCGGGATTGCCCTCGGCAAACTCGCGGCCCTGGCGCTTCAGGAAGTCGAGCTCGTCCCGGTAGTAGCGGTTCAGCATGATGGCCTCAGTTCACGCACTGGTAGCGCTTGTCGTTGAGCAACAGGTCGATGGTGGTCTCGGTGGCCTCGCGCCCCAGCTCCAGGGTGGCCTGGACCTGGAAGCGCAACTGCAGCGGGTCACCGTCGTTGGGCTGGGTCTCGACCCGCACGCGCCGGACCCGCGGCTCGTAGCGCTCGATGCACTCGCGGATCGCGCGCTCGACCTTGAGCTCGAGGTCGAGCACGCCCAGCGTGGCGTCGTTGAAGTCCAGCAGGCCCAGCGCCGGGGCACACTCGCTGTGCCCCGGGTGGCTGTTGAGCAGGTCGACCAGGTGGCGCTTGATGGAGACCAGGGTGGCCTCCAGCGCCCGCTCGCCCTCCGGCACCGGGCGCTCCGGTGCCGACAGGCGCTCGAAGAGCCGTGCGCCGGGCCGCCCGCCGCGATCCCTGAAGGCGGTCATGGCGTCAGTCCTTGTCGAGGCGTCCCACCAGCGACAGCTCGAAGTTGGCGCCCATGTACTTGAAGTGCGGGCGGACCGCCAGCGAGACGCGATACCAGCCCGGGTCGCCCTCGACGTCCGAGACCTGCACCGAGGCGGCGCGCAGCGGACGGCGACTGCGCACGTCGGCCGGGGGGTTCTCCTGGTCGGCGACGTACTGGCGGATCCAGGTGTTGAGCTCGCGCTCCAGGTCCTGGCGCTCCTTCCAGGAGCCGATCTGCTCGCGCTGCAGCACCTTGATGTAGTGGGCCAGGCGATTGACGATGAACACGTAGGGCAGCTGGGTGCCGAGCTTGAAGTTGGTCTCGGCCTCGCGTCCCTCGGGGGTGTTGGGGAAGCTCCTGGGCTTCTGCACCGAGTTGGCGGAGAAGAAGGCGGCGTTGTCGCTGCCCTTGCGCATGGTCAGCGAGATGAAGCCCTCCTCGGCCATCTCGAATTCCCGCCGGTCGGTGACCAGCACCTCGGTGGGAATCTTGCTCTGCAGCTGCCCCAGCGCCTCGTAGGTGTGCACCGGCAGGTTCTCGACCGCCCCGCCGCTCTGCGGCCCGATGATGTTCGGGCACCAGCGGTACCTGGCGAAGCTGTCGTTGAGGCGCTCGGCGAGCAGGTAGGCGGTGTTGCCCCACAGGTAGTGGTCGTGGCTCTCGCTGACCGACTCCTCGTAGTGGAAGGACTTGACCGGGTTCTCGACCGGGTCGTAGGGCATGCGCAGCAGGAAGCGCGGCGCGGTGAGGCCCAGGTAGCGGGAATCCTCGGACTCGCGCAGGCTGCGCCAGCGGGCGTACTTGGGGCCCTCGAAGATCGCCTTGAAGTCCTTGATGTTGGGCAGCTCCTCGAAGCTGTCGATGCCGAAGAAGCTCGGCGCCACCGAGGACAGGAAGGGCGCGTGGGACATGGCCCCCACCGAGGCGGTGTACTGCAGCAGCTTGATGTCGGGGGTCGAGGGCGTGAAATCGTAATGGCCGATCATCGCCGCCACCGGCTCGCCGCCGAACTGGCCGTACTCGGCCGCATAGACGTGCTGGTAGAGGCCGCTCTGGCTGATCTCCGGGGCGAACTCGAAGTCCTCGAGCAACTCCTCCTTGGTGGCGTGGAGGACGTTGAGCTTGATGTTCTCGCGAAAGTCGGTGCGATCGACCAGCAGCTTCAGGCCCCGCCAGGCCGACTCGAGATGCTGGAAGCCCGGGTCGTGGAGGATCTCGTCGACCTGGTGGCCGATCTTGCGATCCAGCTCGACGATCATCCGGTCGACGACCGACTTGTTGACCTGCGCCTGGCCATCGTCGCTCTTCAGCAGCTCGCTGATGAAGGCGGCGACGCCCTGCTTGGCCACGTCGTAGCCTTCGTCGGCGGGGGCCATGCGCGTCTGGGCCATCACCTGGTCGAGCAGGGATTCCTCGGCGCGGGCCTCGGCGGCGGGCGCCTGGGACTGGGTGGATTCGCTCATGAGGGGTGCCTCGCTTCCATGCGTGAAGGGATCAGGTATCGCCCGCGGACCGGGCGTCGTCGAGCAGTTCGAGCTCGCTCAGCAACTGGTCCCGAGCCTCGGGGTTCTCGATCAGCGCCTGCAGGCGCTCGCGAAAGGCCGGCACATTGCCCAGCGGTCCCTTGAGGGCCACCAGCGCCTCGCGCAGCTCGACCAGCTTGCGCAGCTCGGGCACCTGGCGCGCCACGCTGTCGGGGGCGAAATCCGCCAGCGACTGGAAGCTCAGGTCCACGGCCAGTTGCTTGTCCTGTTCTGCCTCCAGGCGATTGGGCACGCTGGCCTGCAGCCCCAGGCCGGCCTCGCGCATCACCGACTGGAAGTTGTTCTTGTCCACCGAGACGGCGTCGCGCTCCTCGATCGGCGTCTCCTCGGCGCCGCCCTTGAAGTCGCCGACCACCAGCAGCTTCTGCGGCAGTTCGGTCTCGGCTTGCTGGTCCCCGGTGGCGGGCACGTACTTGATGTTGATGCGCTCCTTCGGCGCAACGGACCCTTCTTTGGCCATCTTCGAGCTTCCTCCCTGCGGATAACGGCGCCACGCCCCGGCCGGCCCCTTCCCCGGAGCCGTGCCCAGCCAGGCGCAGACGATGCGACATCCAGCCGACCGGCATGGGCGGCCGACGCTGGCATTGTCGAATGTGGGCGCGAGGGTACCAACTCGAATGAGGCGCGTGGGGGAGCCCCGACGGAGGCCGGGCGCGTCGGGCCGGGGCGTCCGGCGAGGAGGGAATGAAGAAAATGCACCAAAAAGGCGCCATCAGCGGCAAACGTCAGGAAAAGCACTCGCGCCGACGCCATCAAACATCGGTAATGTAGGATATTTCCTACAAAAGAAAACTGCTTTCACTTACATGCGCTATCGGTGGAACTACGCCCCTCAGGCCCGCTCCAGGGGCGATGCCCCCCGGGCCAGGGCCATGATCTCGGCGCTCGGCATCGGCCGGGCCAGGCCGAACCCCTGAACGTGGGTGCAGCCGTAACGCTCCAGGGCCGCCAGGCAGGCGAGGTCCTCGACGCCCTCGGCGACCACCCGGATGCCCAGCCGCCGCCCGAGCAGCGCCACGGCCTCGACGATGGCGGCATCCTGCAGGTCCTCATGCAGGCGACTGACGAAGCTGCGGTCGACCTTGAGCTCGCTGATCGGCAGCAGCTGCAGGCGCGCCAGGGACGAGAACCCCACGCCGAAGTCGTCCACCGAGACCTCCAGCCCGGTGAGGTGCAGGCGGGCCGCCACCTCGCTGCTGAGCAGCTCGTCCTCCATGGAGGCGGTCTCGGTGATCTCCAGCACCAGCGGTGCCCCACCGGCCGAGTGCCAGCCCTCGCGGACCAGGGCGATCAGTTCCTGGCACATCAGGTCATCGGGGGTGACGTTCATCGACAGCGACAGGTTGAGACCGGCCCGGCGCCAGTGGGCGGCATCGGCCATGGCCAGCTGCAGCACGCGACGGGTCAGCAAGCGGCCCTGGGCCGCGGTCAGCAGCGGCAGGAAGTCGCCGGGCACCAGCAGGCCCGCCTCGGGATGGTTCCAGCGCACCAGGGCCTCGACGCCGGACAGCCGCCGGCTCGCCAGGTCGAACTGGGGCTGGTAGTGGAGGATCAGCTCCTGGCGCTCGAAGGCCCGTTCCAGCTCCTGCTGGTGGAAGAACGGCGGACGAATCTCGGGCGGCCCGGCGGTCGCCTCCCCCTCCAGGCCCTCGAGGCGGTCGCGCAGCTCGCCGAGCCGCATGGGCTTGTCCAGGGAGGGCAGCATGTTGAGCCCCAGGGCCTCGCCCAGCCGCTCGGCGATGCGCGCCACCTTGCGCTCGACGCCGCTGAGCAGCAGGACCCGCCCCCCATAGCGGCACTCGGCGAGCCGACGCAGCATCGCGATGCCGTCCTGCTCGCCGAACGCCAGCCCCATGACGACGAGTTGCGGCGCCTTGGCCAGCACCTCGCCGACCAGCTGGTGGGCATGCCGGCAATAGCGCGTTTCCACCCCCAGCACCCGCAACTGGACCGCCAGGGCGGCGGCGGCATCCGGGTCGTCCTCGAGCAGTACCGCCAGGGCATGAGTGGAGGCCTCATTCATCAGTACGGCTTCCGATAGATGAAAAACCTAGCGTATCAGTCTCGCCGCCTCCCGACCCGGGGGCCCACGTGATCGACGTCAACGCAACCTCAGCCGATCGGGCCGGCAACCACCCTCAGCGCCAGCGCCAGCAGCAGCACCCCGGTGGCCCGGTTGATCCAGTGGGCGCGCGCCTGCAGCCAGGGCAGGACCCGGGAGTGGGAGAGGCTGACCGCCACCAGCACGTACCAGCCGCCATCGATGATCATCGCCGTGAGCACGATGATCGCCCGGGCCGCCAGGCTCATGTCCGGGGTCACGAACTGGCTGAGCAGGGCGACGAAGAACAGGATCAGCTTGGGATTGCCCAGCGCCACCAGCATGCCCTCCCGGGCGGCCTGGCTCCCGGAGGTGGCCAGGGCCTCGGCACTGAGCGCCCCGGCGCGACCGGCACGCAGCGCCTTGACGCCCAGCCAGGCCAGGTAGGCCGCCCCGCCCCAGGTGATCGCCTGGAACAGCAGCGGAAAGCGCACGATCAGCGCCCCCAGCCCCCAGACGGTCAGCAAGGCATAGAGACCGACGCCCAGGGCATGGGACAGCGCCGCCGCCACCCCGGGCAGGCGCCCGCCGCCCAGGGTGTGGCGCAGCACCAGGGCCAGGCTCGGCCCCGGCGACATGGCGCCCATGGCACAGATCGCGGCCAGTGACATCCACAGCGACAACGGCATGATCAATCTCCTCGGGTCATGTGCGACATGGTCTCAGCGATGAAACTGCCCGGCCCGCTCGGGCTGCCAGAGCACCGCCTCGATGCGCAGGCGGGCCGACCCGCCGCCGGGCAGCGGCCAGTCGATGACATCCCCGACCCGCAGGCCGAGCAGGGCCGCCCCCACCGGGGCCATCACCGAGAGGCCATCCTCGATCTCGGGCAGCGAATACGGGTAGACCAGGGTGCGAATGATGCGGCCTTGCCGGGCCAGGTCCGTGAACAGCACCTGGCTGTTCATGCTCACCACGTCCTCGGGCATCTCCTGCGGATCATACACCTCGCCGCGCAGCAATTCGGCTTCCAGGGCCTCCGCCACCTCTCGATCACCGGCGGCCTCGTCGATCAGACGCTGCAAGCGCTCGGCGTCCAGGCGATTGATGATCAAGGGGGGACGCTGTGTCATCGCTGACCTCCATGTGTCGTCCGGGCCGGCCCCGTTCCGGGAGCCAACGACAACAGCCCTCCCCCCGCCGACGGGAGCAGGACTGCCACGCTTCTCACCAGAGGATATCCCTGCTGCGACCACAGACAGCGCCTCGGCGAGCTGGTTCAGCCCCGGACAGCCACCACGGGCAATGCCGCCAGGACGCGGGCCACCTGCTGCATGTCGAGATCGCCGAGGTGGCCGCCGGTCTCGATCATCGCGCTGTGCTCGGCCAGCGGGCGCCAGCGCCGCTGGGGACGCGCGTAGAGCCCGAGGGTCGGCCGATTCCAGGCGCTCGCCATGTGCAGCACCGCCGTATCGGGGGTCACCACCAGGGCGGCATGCTTCACGATGGCCACGCTGTGCGGCAGGCTCACCGCCAGTGGCAGCCGGTGCACATCGGGCATGTCGGCCGCCAGCCGGCGCGCCTTGTCCTCGCCGCCGGGGCCGAAGACCATCACCACGGGCCGGCCCAGGATGTCCCGCAGCAGCTCACAGAGTCGCCGCCCCTGCGCGAGGGACAACTGGCGCGCCGGATGACTGCCATCCAGGTTGAGGGCAACATAGGCGCCCAGCGGTTCCACGCAACGCCTGACCCGCGCCTCGTCGTCGGCGGCGATCGGAAACTCATAGGTGCCCGGCACCTCGGCGATGCCGGCCTCCCGCATCAGGGCGGCCCAGCAGTGCGGACGGGCCTCGCCGCGATCCTGCATCGCCTGGGCTTCACCGAACAGCGACGCGTAGCAGCGCATCGGCGAGGCCCCCAGCTTCAGGTTGCAGCGCGCCCGCAGGGTGCCGACGAAGCAGCGCGTGGGCACATCGTCGCGGATGGTGCCTTCCACGCAGAGATCGACGCGGCCATGTCGGGCGCGAAGGTCGCGGGCCACGCCACGCATCGCCCTGAGATCCTTGTCGTCGGCGAGCGTGACCACCTCGACGCGCTCGTCGGCGAGTTCCTGGAAGACGATCTCGTTGTAGGTCGAGGCAACGATGACCAGACGGGACACCCGGCGGGCCTGCAGGGCACGGATGACCGGGAAGACGGCCATGCCGTCCCCGATGCGCTTGGGCACGAACAGCACTACCGTATGCAGGGTATCGGGCAACCGCGGCTCCGGTGTGTAGTCGTGGCGCCACTGGCTGTAGCAGAGGCGAAGCGTCCGACGGGGATGGCGCAGAAGCTGCTGGAAGAATTTGGCGGAAGCGGCCATAGATGAAGTCGACAACCAGACACGGAAAAGGGGAGAGCAGCGCGTCCTTGTCCCTCGTCGCGTGGCCACAGGCTTCGCCCCGGCTGACGGGTGGAGCGCCGGCATCCGGGCGGCCTGGCCAGACGGACGCCCGCCCGGGGAACCAATGAAAACAGCCCTCCCCTCGCCATCGCGAGAGAAGGACCGGTCGCCTAGCATACGATATCGTGATGCCGTGCGACAGGGCGGGGACCCGCGCAGGCGGCAAGGGTACACTGCCGTGACGCCGCCCGGGCGATCCTGGCCGCCAGCGCCAATCCCGGCGCCGGGCCCATGGCCCTCCACCCCCGGACAGCAGGGACCGCATGACCGACGACACCCAGCAAGCACCGCCCCAGGCCGACCCACGCACCCTGACGACGCTGATCGCCCGGGTGCAGCAGGCGGGGCGACGACGGGAGGACGTGAGCCTGGAAGCGATCCTCGATACGGTGGGGCGGCGCAGCTTCGCGCCCTTCCTGCTGATCGCCGGGCTGGTCACCCTGGCACCTCTGCTCGGCGACATCCCCGGGGTGCCGACCCTGATGGGCAGCCTGGTGGTGCTGGTGGCCGCCCAAATGCTGCTCGGCCGGAAGCATATCTGGCTACCGCGCGGCCTGTTGCGGCGACGGGTGTCCCGCGAGCGTTTCGTGCGGGTCACCAACTGGATGGTGCGCCCCGCGCACTGGATCGACCGTCTGCTGCGGGCGCGCCTGGTGTGGCTCGCCCGTCGCCCGGCCCACCTCCCGGTGGCCCTGACCTGCCTGCTGATCGGCCTGGCGATGCCGCCGATGGAGCTGGTGCCCTTTACTGCCAACGGGGCCGGCCTGGCGCTGACGCTCTTCGGCCTGGCCCTGCTCGCCGAGGACGGCCTGATGGCGCTGCTGGGCTACCTGCTGACCGGCGGCACCCTGCTCATGGTGATCATCGGCCTCGCCTGACGCAGCGACTGTGGAGCACTCGATGCCAAGAGCCAATCCTCGACTGAGACGCGCCGTGATCCTCGCGGCCGGGACGGGCTACGCCGCCAAGGGCATCGTCTATCTGCTGGTGGGCGGCCTGGCCTTCCTGGCGGCGACCGGCCTGGGGGGCGACAACGTCGGCACCAAGGAAGCCCTCTACGGCCTGGCCAGCGAGCCCTTCGGCGACCTGATGCTCGGCGGGCTGGCGGCCGGGCTCGCCGCCTATGCCGCCTGGCGCCTCCTCCAGGCCCTGCTGGATGCCGAGAACGTCGGTCGAGGGCCCAAGGGCCTCGTCACGCGCCTGGGCTTCCTGATCAGCAGCCTCATCCATGGCAGCCTCGGGATCTACTGCGTCGACCTGTTGCGCGACGCCGCCAGCGCGTCGGGACAGGACACGGCCAGCGATCGCACCGCCCTGGTGATGAGCCACCAGGGCGGGCTCTACGTGATCTTCGCCATCGGCCTGGTGTTCATCGCCATCGGCCTGCGGCAGCTATGGCGGGCCATCCGGCGCAGCTATATCAGCAACTGGAACCGCCAGGACATGGGGCCGCTGCAACGCCGGCTGGCGGACATCATCACCCGCTGGGGACTCTCGGCCCGCGGCCTGGTCTTCCAGGTGATCGGCCTGTTCCTGTGCATCTCGGCCTGGCAGGCCGACCCCAGCGAGGCCCAGGGCCTCGGCGGCGCGCTGAACGTGCTGGCCGAGCAGCCCTTCGGCCCCTGGCTGCTCGGCGCGGTGGCCCTCGGCCTGGCGAGCTACGGCCTCTACTGCCTGATCAATGCGTTCTTTCGGGACACCAGCATCGACTGATCGAACGACGCCTCATGGCGCTCCCCGGCAGGCCTCGTGCTCCATCTCCAGGTAGGCGGTGAACGCCTCGAGGGACATCGGCTTGGCAAACCAGTGGCCCTGAAACGCCTCACAGCCTAGCGAGAGAAGATACTCGTACTGTGCCTCGGTCTCGATGCCCTCCGCCAGGACGCGGAGCTCCAGCTCCTTGGCCAGGGTGATCACCCCCTTGCAGATCGCGGCATCCTTGTCGTTCTCCGTGACCTCCTGAACGAAGGAACGGTCGATCTTGATCGTGTCGATCGGCAGGGAACGGATATAGCTCAGGCTGGAATAGCCGGTGCCGAAGTCATCGATGGCCGTGCTGAATCCCATCTCCGCCAGGACCTCGAGGATCTCGATGGCCCCCTGGGTATCATGCATGAGGATGCTTTCGGTCAGCTCCAGTTCGACGTACTCGGCCGACAGGCCCGACTCATCCAGTAGCTGTCGCAGGGTGGTCAGGAAGTTGGGACGATGGAACTGCATGGGGGACAGGTTGATCGCCACCCGGCCGGGCATCAGCCCGCGCTCGACGAGCCGGCGCGTATCCCCGCAGGCACGCCGCATTACCCAGCGGCTCAGCTCCATGATCTGGCCGGTCTCCTCGGCCAGGGGGATGAACTCCGCCGGCGAGACCCAGCCCCGAGTCGGGTGCGGCCAGCGCAGCAGCGCCTCGGCGCCGCAGACGCGGCCCCGCTGATCGATCAGCGGCTGGTAGTACATCTGCAGCAGATCGCGATCCAGGGCCTCCTGGAGCTCGTTACGCAGGCTCACCCGCTGCGACAGCTTCCAATCCAGGTCACTGGTGAAGCGCTGCCAGGTGTTGCGCCCCTGCTGCTTGGCCTTGTACATCGCCATGTCCGCCTGCTGCACTAGCTTCTCCGCCTCCTGCAGGCGATCATCCTCCAGCAGGGCGAGACCGATGCTGGCCGAGACATGCAACTCGTGGGTATGGATGGTATGTGGCCGGGCCAGGTCCTCGAGGAGCCGCTCCGCGACGTGCTCGGCCTCCAGATCGTGCTCGACATCGGGCAGCAGCAGCAGAAACTCGTCGCCGCCGACCCGCGCCAGGGTATCGCCGGTTCGCAGATGCTGCGAGAGACGCTCGGCGACGCTGACCAGCAGCCGGTCGCCCACCTCATGACCCAGGGCGTCGTTGATGGGCTTGAACTCGTCCAGGTCGATGAACAGCACGGCCAGCACGGTGCGATGGCGGCGCGCCAAGGCGAAGTCATGGGCGAGATGGTCATGGAACAGCGAGCGGTTGGGCAGCCCCGTCAACACGTCGTGGGTCGCCTGAAACGCCAGCTGATCCTCCTGGGCCTTCCTCCCCGAGATGTCGTTCATGACGGCGATGCAGTGCGTCATCTCGCCCTGCCGATTTCGCACCGGCGACAGGAACACCTGGTTCCAGAAGGGCGTGCCGTCACGCTTGCACGTCCTCAGGGTCAGGGAAAGCTCCTCGCCCTCGCTCAAGGCAGTGCGAATGGCAGCAACGTCTTCAGGGTCCGTGCCGGGCCCGGCAAGAAATCCCGGCGTCTGATCGAGGATCTGCTCCGGCGCATAACCCGTGATGCGGCAGACGGCCGGATTGACATAGACCACCGAGCCGCCCTCTCGCCGCTTGTCCAGGATAAGCACGCCGTTGCTGCTGGCCTCGAGACTGCGCTCCATGAGCGCCAAGTGCTCCTGGGCGGCCATCCGTTCGGTGATGTCGTTGAAGATTCCGAACACGCCCTCGACACGGCCCTGCACCATGATCGGCAGGAACTCCACCTCGAAATCCCGCAACTCACCGCCGAGGCGACAGCGCATCTCGAACTCACGTGGGTTGCCTGCCGCGGCGCTCTCGAACGCCTCCTCGATGTCCGGCCCGGTATCGCTCCCCAGGGACTGGATCACCTCGCGGAAATGGCGCCCCGCGGCCCGGTGGCCCATGGTGGCCAGGGCCGCCGGGTTGGCTTCTCGCACGCCTCCCCTGACATCCATCGACAGTGCCGCATTCGGCGTCTGCGAGAAGAGCGAGCGAAAGTGTTCCTCGCTGACCTCCAGTGCATGGGCCTGCTGGCGGCGGATGCTGGCCAGGGCCCGACTCACCATGACCTGATAGGTGAAGAACAGCCCCATCACACCCAGCGCTGGTGGCAAGGCGCCGGCCAGCGTCGCGATCGAGGCCGGGCCATCATGGGCCGACAGGGTCAGGGATGGGCCATTGGGCAAGGCTGCCACGGCGCGCCCCAGGACCTCCTCAGTGTCATGATGGGGACCGTCGTGCGTCATGATGGTGATGGCATCCCACTCGGGCAACGAGATAGCGACTCGGAAATCATGGAATCCCGTGGGGACATAGCCTTCGATCAACCGCGAGAAATCGATGACGCCGATGACCCCTTGATCGAGACCGCTACTGATCCTGGTCGCCAACAGGGCAAGGTCCGGACGGCCGGGGTCCGGGAACCACCATGCCATACGCCAGCTTGACTCGCTGAAGGCACGACGCCACGCCAGGCCCTCTACACTCTGCAGATTCACCGCCATCCAGTGCAGGGTGGCGGGCGCTTGGGCCTTCTGCCACTGCACCTCCCCGAGGTTATCCACCACCATCAAGGCCCGCAGACTGACGTTATCCCGCAAGACACTCTGCGTATCCACCTCGCCCATGAGCTCTCCGGGCACCCCGCCGCTGAGCTGCCAGCGCTCGGTCATTCGCATCAGCAGGTCGACCTTCTCCTGCTGCACGCGCTCGACCATGGACGCCAGATTCTCGACCAGATGCGTCGCCTCGTCGCGACGCTCGAGATGATACGTCCAGCTTCCGAGCAACCAGATGAGCAGGCTCGCCACGACCCCCACGCCTCCCGAGCCCAGCACGGATGCTGGCAGCACGATGCCGCCGGAAGCATGATCCCGTGCGGCGATCAGCATGATCATGCCGAGGGCCATCGACAGCAGGCCGCCCAACGGGCTGAGGCCGCTCAGCAGGTCGCCGCTCGCCTCCGGCACCGGCACCGGCCAGACACGAACCACCAGGATCGTCAGGCCCAGCAGAAGACTCAGACCGGCGACCCAGCGCCAGGCGCGGCGATACACCGGTCGCCCGAGGCCCAGCAGGCAGCAGCCGGAGAACAGCATCAACAGAAGGGAGGGCAAGAGCGGCAGGGGCTGGTAGCCGGACAGGAAGGCGCTGGACGGCATGTCGGCGACGTGATGCACCACCCCATGACCGCCGAGGAGCATCAATAGCGGCGCCACCGCCAGCCGGATCCAATGCCCCCCCAGGATCACCGCCGTGTACCCGACTCCGGTGAGCAACACCGCCACATCCGCCCCGAGGCTGAGATCCAGTTGCGAGGGAAGCAGCACCCGCGGAAAGGCTTCGAGCAGCAGTCCCCCCAGGCCAACCAGCATGCCGGCGACGAGCAGGATGAACCTCAGTACCTGAAACGTAAGCTCCTGGTTCTGCTTCACAACGCCACCCTGGTGTGGGGCCGTCGAACTGCTCGACCGGCCGCGTCGCCGGATGTGTCATCACAACAGGCGCCTTTAGTTGCTCGGGGCAACATGGCCAATATCAACATTAGCTAATAACGGTACTGAATGACAGCGCCCCGGCCATGCTGAACGGCCTCCGAGAGGTTCTCTGAAGCTCCCGCCCATACCTTGCCGGAACCCTACACCCAGCGCAGGGTGGACCACTCCGACCGCATCGATCAGGGAAACCTCGACCTCGGACAAGCGATGAGCCGCCCGAACCAGAAAGGGGCGACGACAGTCTCGATACCAGGCATCACAGCGCGTTGGCCGACCACGGCGAGCGATGCCCCCATCCGGGCCATCTTGCGGATCTCGCGAGCCCTCACCGATCTGGCTACCTTGGCCAGGCTGCGCCATGCCCGGTGCAGCGCAAAAAGACGCGGCCCGTAGGAGGGCCACGATCCACATGCTGGTGGGCGGCCTGGCCTTCTTGGCGGCGACCGGCCCTGGGGGGCGACAACGTCGGCACCAGGGAAGCCCTCTACGGCCTGGCCAGCGAGCCCTTCGGCCCCTGGCTGCTCGGCGGGCTGGCCCTCGGCCTGGCGAGCCACGGCCTCTACTGGCTGATCAATGCCTTCTTTGGGGACACCAGCATCGACTGAGGCGAGCGACGTGCCGTTGACGCAGCCAAGGGGGCGATGGCCATCGAGGGCAGGGAGAAAGGGATGGGGATGGGGATGGGGAGCGTCCCGGCACCATGGATCGCAGGGCATCTAACCCCGCCGCCGTCACGCCGTGCAGGGCAACGAGCCCAGGAGCAACGTCAAGCCCGCACAGCGTGCGGGCTTGTGTCTTCACCGTCTCAGAGCTGGCCCAGCATCCGCATATCGGGGCGCAGTTCGTCGGGGACATCCTGGAGCAGCACCAGGTTCAGTTCCTGTGCGCCATCCTCCGTGGTCGCCACGCTCTCGCCCAGGCTGGTGCTGATGCTGTCCGGGCTCAGGGAATACATGGCCCCGGTCAGCGGATCGACGATCAGCCAGCCGATGAGGCCACCGAAGACCAGGTTGCCCGCCACATACCAGCCGTTCGGCGAGCTGGAGATCGCCACGGTGCGACTCTCGAACCCTTCCTTGCTGATGGTGACGCTGTAGCTCTTGCCGCCGAAGTAGGAACCGTCGGCCTTGCGCAGCGTAACCGTGGTCGGGGTTTCCCCGTGGAACACCTCCTGGCTGCGTTCATCGGTGACCACCACATCCGCACGAGACGGCGTGCTGTTGATGATGATCGCCTGCTCCTTGTCGCCCACAATGCTGGCACAGCCGGTCAGTGTCATGACCCCGGCCGCACCGATTGCGGCCACCATGGCTTTGAATTTCATAGGATCCCTTGCGTATCAGTCGATTTTTTTAGTCGTTTGCCCGGAAGCGGGCAGAGAAAGCTTACGCAGCCCTACGCGGCACCTCAATCCCCTTAGGCTTTGACAGACCGCAAAGAGTGATCCCCCTTGACCTCGGACAAGTGGTTACCCTCTCAAACGAGGCAGGAAGGCCGCAGCAACGACCACGACGAGCGAATTCACCGAGCGGGCCACCATGTTGCCCCCGTGACCACCCGCCGCCCCCCGCCGCCCGGCGATCGCCGCGACCGGTGCGCCCTGCTCAATGCACCGCAACAAAAAAAAAGCGGCCCAAGAAGGGCCGCGATCCACAACATGACTAGTCAGAAGGCATCCTGCGCTGACATTAGAAATGTAGTCATCACGCAGGCGACAGAACCAAGAATCTTTTGGGGCCCACCCAGAGCATTTCGGTCTAAGCGATGGGCAGCCCCTGACCGGCAAGGCATGTCGAAGCACCGTCAGCGCAGTCGACGCCCGGGGAACGGTGCATTGGGCCTTGAGGGGAGTCTCATTCAGATCAGGCACCTGGAAGGAAAAAGTAAGTGACTGATTTTATGCGACCGGCGATAGGGCTCGAACCGACAAGGGCGTGCGCCCGGCGGATTTTGAAGACGAAGCAAGGCATGCCAACGTCTGCCTTTGCTACGCAAAACAGCAGCTTGAGAGCGCCAAACCTGCCAATGTCGGCCTGCCTTGATCGCTTCTGTTGACGCTTTGTTGACGCGCTCACCTACTAAAAACACTCATTCACCAAGCATATCCATAAAATAAGCAACGTTGCTATCATCCAAAAAAGTTCTAAACTTCCTCATCTCGTCCTTCACTTGACTTATTCTAATACTCAACCCTTCTGATTTTACTTTGTCGTGAGTAACCGTATGATCGACTTGTGAATTCCTTGCCACATAAAAATTAACATTAGGGCCATGTGCCGCCTTAACTATATCACACAA
This sequence comes from Halomonas maura, assembly GCF_030409305.1. Classification (GTDB taxonomy): domain Bacteria; phylum Pseudomonadota; class Gammaproteobacteria; order Pseudomonadales; family Halomonadaceae; genus Halomonas; species Halomonas maura. Next base: position 91,499 of record NZ_JAUFPQ010000002.1, on the reverse strand, counting down.
GAACCTTGCTTTACCCGGATCGCATTTATACCCAAAAAAAACCGCCTTCACTGCACCTTTCTTTAATTTATAAAACGACTCTCTTTTTATTATCCTAAACTCACTCTCATAAGACCAATCTTGGTTCTTTTTCAGAAAAGTTCTCTCTACCTCCTGTTCAACCTTTCCATTTAGCATATTGTATGTACTAACTTCGTAAGGCTTCCCATAGTCAACCTCATGAATGTCACGGTCATCTATCTCATATTTCACACAGACTCCCCTCATGCCATCAGCATAATGGCCCCACATAAGAGAGTTGTGCCAGTTGTCCGTAAAAGACGCTATCCTGTAGCTTTCTTGGGCCTTTTTGATTGCTTTGTAAATAAATTCATCTTCCCACCCTTCCAACTCATCTAAATTTTCGACTTTTAGATCAGTCGGCGCCTTGAGTACTGCCTTTTTATTTTCTGAAAATTTCTTCGCCGCCTCTTTCTTTTCTAGCAAATCATTTACAAACATGTTCTTAATGAAATCTTTGGAAAGCTTGTTTTCTATATTCTTCCTCAAAATCTCATTTTCATTACCAGCCCAATTGGAAAAAAACTTTTTATCATACAGCGATTCAAAAATACTATTCAGAAACTTATCACTGCTCACTTTCTTTGAATAACCCCTAATTGAGAAATTGTTCTCTGTAGGGTCATTAAAGTTAAAAGGATGGTTCAGAACTATTATTCTTTCATGCAAATTCCTAGGCAGCCACTCATTCATCCTGCAAAATTGATAAACAATCATAAAAAGCTTACCTTAGCGTTATCTTCACCTAAACGTCCCTACATCCCGTAATTTTCTCTTCAACGCTATACTACCGTCGTCTTTTGAGAAACGGCATGCCCACCTCGCTTTTTCAAAGCCTTCTAAACAAATTCTTCTTTAGTATCTATACCACTTTTCTCAAGCCTATCTTTTAAAGCCAAAGACTCCAGCCTTATCTGCTCAGCCCTTGCTAAGTTATTGCTTTTTTCAGCATTCCTAATTCTAATATCTTGCTCAAACCAATCCCGCCGTGATGTCACATACACATAGAAACACCACATAAAAAAATGACGATAGCCGTACCGACTATCGTCCCTACTGTTCGCATAACAACCCAGTAGTTCATCCATTGGTTCATGGAGTATGCAAAGTCTTCCATCCTTCAGCTCCCTGTGCCTGCGTTTTGTCCCCTGCTCAAGGCCGACCTCCTATCCCTGGAGCCTGCCGCCCTGGTACCACCTTGCCGCTGCCTTTCCGGCTAGTCGGTATCCGTCCCTGTCTGCTTGAGCGTCTTCCGCGCCTGCTCGATCTCTGGGCTGATCTGCCCTGCTTCCTCGATGACCTGATCGTTCATGAGCCACATCGTGTACTGAGGGAAGGCCTGCGTGACCTTCCGCATCACCTTGAATGACGGTTCGTTCCTGCCATTCTCCACGTTGATCAACGTCTGCTTCGGCACTCCTGTGGCATCGCAGAACGCCTGCCGCCCCATCTCTTGGACGTCCCGTATGGCACGAATCTTTTCCGCTATTGGGGCTGAAGTATATTCCATATGGACTATATTCCATTTGCGGTACGGTCACCCATATAGGTCACACCGAGTCATGCTTCAAGAACAATGTAACTGAGCTTAACACAGGCAACAAAAGGCAGGTAACGACGATGGAAGAACCTCAAGCGCCCAAGGTTCTGGCCCATGTGCCCCTGATAACCATCGAGCGGTTTGCCGAGCTTTCCGGCCTCGAACAAGGGGTCGTCTACGGCCAGATTCGCAACGCTCACTTGCCCGCCGTGAGGGTCGGCAAATCCCGCAGGGTCAACATCGCCTTGCTCCGGGCGTAGTGCCTGACCCAAGAGGACGGGGCATGAGCTTCGATAGCCGCTTCGACCGTGAACGCTCCACCGACGGCTACATCATTATCGACTTCCACTTCGATGCGCCCAGCTAGCAGGACCCCGTCGACCTCCAGGGCGAGGTTGGCCAGATGCCCATGCCAGGCCGCGACACCGGCTTTATCTACGGTCCGACCTGCTGGGCCGGGAGGTGGTGCTGGGCAAGCGCATCACTGCTGACCAGTTGGAGGGCGTCGCGCTCCCCGGCGTGACACTCCGCCTGCCCTGCCCCGATCTACCGGCATGGCCCCAGGAGCGGCCACCTGCGCCCCTCGCACGTCGATAAGCCGTTCTCTGCGGCAGGGATTCGGCGGCCCTGAGGCCAGCGCCCCCACGTGCGTCGCCACGCCTTCGCCAGTCCCTTGATGGTGAACGGCGGGGACGTGCTGACCATCCAGCAGATCCTGGGCCATCAGGCCATCAGGCCATCACCATGACGATGCGCTATGCCCGCCTCTCCCCGGACACCCGGGCCGACGCGATCAGGTTCGCGCCACGCATCATCCAGCCAAGAAAAAAGCGACCCCCTGAGAAGGGGGCCGCTTGTCCACACCACGAGCATGATCGAGTCTGATGGCTTCCTGCCTGACATTAGAAATGTAGTCTTCACTCACATAAAACGCCAAGGATAATGTCGTACGGATATCATGATTTGGTACTAAGCGAGGCAGGTCGCCCGGCTACGGGGATGGGGAGTAGCGCGGAACAGGGTCGAAGCGCCGCTGACGCATTGATGACACTTGGAGGGAATCTAATACAGATCAGGCACATGGAGGGAGGTAAGTGCTTGATTTTATGGTACCGGTGGTCGGACTCGAACCGACAAGGGCTTGCACCCGGCGGATTTTGAATCCGCTGCGTCTACCAATTCCGCCACACCGGCAACGGCGTGGCATTATACGTGGGCCGCGGTGAAGGTCAATCGGGCCCCTGACTTCGGCCACGGGACACGGTATCCTTGGCAGCTTGCCACGGCTCGCCCGAGTCGTCGTTCATGCCCTTCATCCGGACCGAAACGCCCCATGCAGCGCGCCGATTTCCACTACGAGCTCCCCGAGGCGCTGATCGCCCGCTATCCCTCCGAACAACGCAGCGACTGCCGGCTGCTGTGCGTCGACGGCCAGAGCGGCCGGCTCGCGCACCGTCGCTTCCCCGAGCTGCTCGAGCAGCTCGCGCCGGGCGACCTGCTGGTGTTCAACGACACGCGGGTGATCCCCGCCCGCCTGCATGGCCACAAGGCCAGCGGCGGGCGCGTGGAGATGCTGCTGGAGCGCCCGCTGGACGCCCATCGCGGCCTGGCCCACCTGCGCGCCAGCAAGTCGCCCAGGCCCGGCACCGAGATCGAGTTCGAGGGCGGCATCCGCGCCGTGGTCGAGGGCCGCCGCGAGGCGCTGTTCGAGTTGCGCTTCCTCGGCGAGACGCCGCTGATCGCGCTGCTCGAGGCCCATGGCCATATGCCGCTGCCGCCCTATATCACTCGCGAGGACGAACTCAGCGACCGGGAACGTTACCAGACCGTCTATGCCCGCCGCGACGGCGCCGTGGCCGCCCCCACCGCCGGGCTGCACTTCGACGAGCCGCTGCTCGGGCGGCTTGCCGAGAAGGGCGTGGAGAGCGCCTTCGTCACCCTGCACGTGGGCGCCGGCACCTTCCAGCCGGTGCGCGCCGACGACATCCGCGAGCACCGGATGCACAGCGAGTGGATCGAGGTCTCCGAGACGGTCTGCGAGCAAGTGCGCGCCGCCCGGGCGCGGGGCAACAAGGTGATCGCCGTGGGCACCACCAGCGTGCGCTGCCTGGAATCGGCCTGCCTGAAGAGCGCCGACGGCGAGATCGCCTCCTACAGCGGCGAGACCGACATCTTCATCTATCCGGGCTATCAGTGGCGGGTCGTCGATGGCCTGGTCACCAACTTCCACCTGCCGGAGTCGACCCTGCTGATGCTGGTGTCCGCCTTCGCCGGCTTCGAGACGGTGATGGCCGCCTACCGGGAGGCGGTCCGCGAGGGCTACGCCTTCTTCAGTTATGGCGACGCCATGTATCTCAGCCGCGCCCGCTGAGCCCGCGAGACAGGCGAGCGTGTCGCCGCAGCCGCCGACGACTTTCGAGAGATCCCATGCGAGACGAATGCTTCATGACCTTCGAGCCCCTGGCCAGCGACGGCCGGGCGCGCCGCGGACGCCTGACCTTCCCCAGGGGAACCGTCGAGACGCCCGCCTTCATGCCGGTGGGCACCTACGGCACCGTCAAGGGCATGACGCCCGAGTCGGTGGAAGACATCGGCGCCGAGATCATCCTCGGCAACACCTTCCACCTGTGGCTGCGCCCGGGGACCGAGGTGATCGAGGCCCATGGCGACCTGCACGACTTCGCCCAGTGGGACAAGCCGATCCTCACCGACTCCGGCGGCTTCCAGGTGTTCTCGCTGGGCGAGATGCGCAAGATCACCGAGGAAGGCGTGCACTTCCGCTCTCCGGTGGACGGCGCCAAGGTGTTCATGGGCCCCGAGGAGTCCATGGCCGTGCAGCGCTCGCTGGGCTCGGACATCGTGATGATCTTCGACGAGTGCACGCCCTACCCGGCCACCCTCGACGAGGCCAGGCAGTCCATGGAGATGTCGTTGCGCTGGGCGAAGCGCTCCCGCGACGCCCACGGCGACTCGCCCTCGGCGCTGTTCGGCATCATCCAGGGCGGCATGTATCCCGAGCTGCGTGAGCAGTCGCTCAAGGGCCTCGAGGCCATCGGCTTCGATGGCTACGCCATCGGCGGCCTCTCGGTGGGCGAGCCGAAGGACGAGATGCTCGCGGTGCTCGACTACCTGCCCGAGTGGATGCCGGCCGACAAGCCGCGCTACCTGATGGGGGTGGGCAAGCCGGAGGACCTGGTCGAGGGCGTGCGCCGCGGCGTCGACATGTTCGACTGCGTGATGCCGACCCGCAATGCGAGAAACGGCCACCTGTTCACCGCCGAGGGCACGGTCAAGATCCGCAACGCCAAGCATCGCCACGACACCGCCCCGCTGGAGGCGGACTGCGACTGCTATACCTGCCAGCACTTCTCGCGGGCCTACCTGCATCACCTGGACCGCTGTGGCGAGATGCTCGGCTCGATGCTCAATACCATCCACAATCTGCGCCATTACCAGCGCCTGATGGCCGGTTTGCGCGGTGCAATCGAAGCGGGTACATTGGCCCACTTCGTGGAAGGGTTCTACGCACGCCGCGGCCTGCCGGTCCCCCCCGCACCGAATTGACGGCTGGCCGGCCCCGCCGCCGGCGGCTCGGCGCCCAGGCGCCACCTTGTTCTCACGCGACTCAGGAGATCGTCGTACATGCTGGATTTCTTCATTTCCCCGGCCCTGGCCCAGGATGCCGGCCCCGCCGCCGGCGGCGGCATCGCCCAGATCGTGATGCTGGTCGGCTTCGTGCTGATCTTCTACTTCCTGCTGTGGCGCCCCCAGGCCAAGCGGGCCAAGCAGCACAAGCAGCTGATCGGCAACCTCACCAAGGGTGACGAGATCGTCATCGGCGGCGGCATGCTCGGCCGCATCACCAAGGTCAGCGACGACAGCGAATTCCTGTCCATGGAGATCGCCGAGGGCACCGAGGTCAGCGTGCAGAAGAACGCCGTGGCCGCCGTCCTGCCCAAGGGCACGCTCAAGTCCATCTGACCGGGCGTACCCGCGCCCGCCGCGTCGCCCTGGCGCTGCGGGCAGCCCTGCGACCACCGAGGCGGGGCCCGGCCGACCGGCTCCGCCCGGTGCTCGTGATGGCGTAGCGTCCGTCTCCATCATCAGCAACCTGAGGGCAGGGCTCCCATGCTCAACCGTTATCCCCTGTGGAAGTATCTGCTGATACTCCTCGTCCTCCTCGTCGGCCTGGTCTACTCCCTCCCCAACCTCTTTCCCGAGGATCCGGCGGTGCAGATCAGCAGCGACCGGGGCGACACCACCCTCGAGGAGCGCCGCCTCGAGCGCCTCGAGACTCGCCTGAGCGATGCCGGCATCGCCATCCAGGCCGTCGAGCGCAACCCCGGCAACGTGTTGATCCGCCTCGACAACGCCGACGACCAGATCCGCGCCCGCGACTTGATCAGCGACGCCCTGGGCGAGGACTACGTGGTGGCCCTGAACCTGGCCGAGTCCACCCCGGGCTGGCTGGAATCGCTGGCCGCCTCCCCCATGACCCTCGGCCTGGACCTGCGCGGCGGCGTGCACTTCCTGCTCGAGGTGGACATGGAGGCCGCGGTCACCCAGCGCCTCGAGGTCAATGCCAGCGCCATGCGCGAGACCCTGCGCGACGAGCGCCTGCGCTACCGCAATACCGAGATCGACGGGCGTTCGATCAGCATGGCCTTCATGAACGCCGAGGATCGCAGCGAGGCCCGCCGGCTGATCAGCCGCGAGTTCCCCGAGTTCGACTACCGCAACGTCGATCTCTCGCGGGGCGCCGGGCTGGCGATGACGCTGACCGACACCGCCGTGGACGAGATCCAGGACTACGCGATCAACCAGAACCTGACCACCCTGCGCAACCGCGTCGACGAGCTGGGCGTGGCCGAGCCGCTGGTGCAGCGTCAGGGCCCGGATCGCATCGTCGTCGAGCTGCCCGGCGTGCAGGACACCGCCGCGGCCAAGCGCATCGTCGGCGCCACCGCCAACCTGGAGTTCCGCCTCGAGGCCCGCACGGACACCCCGGAGGTCGAGACCCAGACCTTCCCGTTCCGCAACGAGCCAACGCGCAACGCCAGCCTGATGCGCGACGTGATCATCACCGGCGACAGCGTCTCCAACGCCAGCCGCAGTTTCGACGAGAACGGCCGTCCCCAGGTCAACATCGACCTCGACGGCACCGGCGGCACCCTGATGAACCGCGCCACCCGCACCAACATCGGCCGCAACATGGCGGTGCTGTTCATCGAGCACAAGACCCGCGAGCGCCAGGTGATGGAGGACGGCAAGCAGGTCACCGTCCGCGACCCCTACACCGAGCGCGGCATCATCAGCCTGGCCACCATCCAGAGCGCGCTGGGCAACAGCTTCCGCATCACCGGCCTCGACTCGCCCACCGAGGCGGCCGAGCTGGCGCTGCTGCTGCGCTCAGGCTCGCTGGCCGCGCCGATCTACTTCGCCCAGGAGCGCACCATCGGGCCGAGCCTCGGCGCCGAGAACATCGAGCGCGGCGTGCTCTCGGTGCAGGTCGGCCTGCTGCTGGTGGTGCTGTTCATGCTGTTGCGCTACAAGGTCTTCGGGGTGTTCGCCAACCTCGCCCTGGCGCTCAACCTGACCCTGCTGGTGGCCGCCATGTCGCTGCTCGGCGCCACCCTGACGCTGCCCGGCATCGCCGGCATCGTGCTGACGCTGGGCATGGCGGTGGACGCCAACGTGCTGATCTTCGAGCGCATCCGCGAGGAGCTGCGCACCGGGCTCTCGGTACAGCAGGCCATCCATGCCGGCTACGAGCGCGCCTTCACGTCGATCGTCGACGCCAACATCACCACCCTGCTGGTGGCGCTGATCCTGTTCTCGATCGGCACCGGGCCGGTCAAGGGCTTCGCGGTGACGCTGTCGCTGGGCATCCTGACCTCACTGTTCACCGCCCTGATGGTGACCCGCGCCATGGTCAACCTGTGCTACGGCGGCCGGCCGCTCAAGAAGCTCTGGATATAAGAGGTGCCTATGAAATCCCTGATACAACGACAGTTCGACTTCATGGGCAAGCGCCGGGTCGCCTTCGCGATCTCCGCGGCGATGCTGCTGGCGTCGATCGTCTCGCTGCTGCTGCTGGGGCTCAACCTGGGTCTCGATTTCACCGGCGGCACCCTGGTAGAGGTACGCTTCGCCAGCGCCCCGGCGCTGGAGACGGTGCGCCAGACCCTCGAGACCGCCGGCTTCCAGGACGTGGCGGTGCAGACCTTCGGCGCCTCCACCGAGGTGCTGATCCGCCTCCAGCAGGCCTTCGAGGCCGGCGTCGGCGACCAGGTGGTGGCGCTGCTGCAGGATGCCGGCAGCGACGTCTCGCTGGTCCGCGCCGAGTTCGTCGGCGCCCAGGTCGGCGACCAGCTGCGCGACAAGAGCGGCATGGGCATGCTGGTGGCGCTGGGGATCGTGATGCTCTACGTGGCGGCCCGCTTCCAGTACAAGTTCGCCATCGGCGCCCTGCTGGCGCTGCTGCACGACGTCATCATCGTGGTCGGCGCCTTCGCGCTGTTCGGCTTCGAGTTCGACCTCACGGTGCTGGCGGCGGTGCTGGCGGTGATCGGCTACTCGCTCAACGACACCATCGTGGTCTACGACCGCATCCGCGAGAACATCCGCAAGTCGCGCATCGACGACATGCCGGCCATCTTCAACGAGGCGATCAACCAGACCCTGTCGCGCACCCTGGCCACCTCCGGCACCACCCTGCTGGTGCTGCTGGCCCTGGTGACCCTGGGCGGCGACATGATCCACTACTTCGCCGTGGCGCTGATCTTCGGCGTGGTGATCGGCACCTTCTCGTCCATCTACGTGGCCGCGGCCCTGCTGCTGCCGCTCAAGCTGCAGCGCGAGGACCTGATCCCGGCCAAGAAGGAAGACCCGGAGGCCGAGGAGCTGCCCTGAGCGCCTCGCCCGGCCACGAAGAAGCCACCCGAACGGGTGGCTTTTTCGATTCATCATAGTTTGCCGGGACATGCGGTATGGCTCTTCAGGAATCTTCTCTACGCCGGTGATTTCGCACCGCTTTTCTAATGCCCTTACCAGGCCGCATGGTCCGCCCTGAATACCCGCTATCCGCCAGGTGGGCCATTCAGCAGAGAATTCACGGCTCTCAGGCCTTCGTCGAGGAATGACTCCTCAGAAATTGCCATGAGCGACAGTCGAATGGATTTGGTCTCTTCGCCTTCGACGCTGAAATAGCTCCCACTGCTGACAAGAAGCCCACGCTCCTTTGCCGTCATGGCAAACCGATCCGCCTGCCAGTTACCTGGCAGCTCCAGCCAGAGGTGATAGCTGGCCTCTTGAGCTCGAAATGTCTGGTTCCCCAATATCTTCTGGGCCAAGCGCTGCCGATGACAGGCTAGTTTCCGCTGTGTCTCCGCCAACTCGAATGCCAGATCGGAATCGATCAGGTTGCGAGCCACCTCAAACATCAGTGGCGACGGCATCCAGACAGTGGCACGAATATAGGCTGACAGTACGTTGACCTGGCTCTGCGGGGCTTTGATGTACCCACATCTGAGTCCCGGGCTGACCGCCTTGGACAAGCCATGGATGAAGAAACTCTTTTCAGGGATCAGGTTGGCGATGGCTTGAATGGGATCAGCATGCAAGAAGCTATAGATATCGTCTTCGATTAACCACAGGGGGTGGCGCTGAATGACCTCGGCCAGCTGCTCACGTCGCTTTTGCGACAGGGTGATAGTGGTCGGGTTCTGGTGAGAGGGGAGCAAGACGACCAAGGCGGGCTTATGACGACGACAGGTTTCTTCCAGCGCATCAGGATTCATCCCCTGATCATCCATGGCTACGCCGATTACCTTCCGTTTCAGGAAGCGGGCGATGGACAAAATACCCGGATACGTCCACTGGTCGACGGCTATACAATCGCCAGGCTCACTAAAGAGCTCGATGAGGATCGACAAAGCATGCTGCGCCCCGTTAGTCAGGAGAATTTGCTCAGGTGACCGTACGGTCACCCCGTAGCGCTGCATCCACCTCATCCCGGCCGCTTTATGTTCTATTGGGCCAGAGCCTTCATGGTAACCATAAAGCGTCGGCTTGGTCAGCTCAGCAAAGCTCAGTTGTAACTGGGAATGGAGCGCTTCCACGTGCTCGGCAAAGCAGGGCTGTAGAATCGAGAAGTTCCATTCGTCACCTGAGAGCTGACAACGGATTGCCTGCTTCAGCGGAGCCTGTTCCTTCACGAAACTTCCGCGTCCGACGAAGGATTCGATGCGTCCTCTCTCGGCCAGTAGCCCATAGGCCTTGGCGACAGTCATCGACGTCGTGCCAAGCTCCCTTGCCAAGGCCCGATGGGTAGGCAATTTTTCACCTTCAGCGAATTGGCCTTTATCAATCTTGGATTCGATTTCACCAGCGATATCGGCGTATTTGGCACCACCCATCAAGCTTTTTCCACGTCTCTGAAGTCAAGCACCATTCTACGCGAATCCTCAGTCCATCTCCATGCGGCCTCTCACCCTCCATAGACGATGAGAGCTGAAGCCGCCGAAGATCTCTGCAAAAGCCCCATTGATGCGCATCGATCCATGGAGTTCGGCAAGCGTCGCCATCTATCTGCCTAAACCTCGGCTCCAAGGACGGACGAGCTGGCTCCAGCCCCCTTCGCAGCGCCGTGACGCGAGGGACCAGGCCTTGTCATCACTCTCGTCGACGGTCCAGCGTGCATGGATCTAGCTCATGGACGCATGAATAAAATATTCCAATACCAGCATTGACATATCTCAATATGAAGTTAATATAAGCCTTGCTTATCTAAAGCAAGCCTAATAGACAACAAGGGAGTGTTGTTGACATGCAGCTGAGGGAAGCCGCGCCCCAGAGTTCACCGATCGGTGAATGCCACGTCTCTTATCGGTCCGCCTCGATGCTCAGAGAGCGCCTCGGTCGGCTGGCACTGCGGGATGACGAAGAGTGGTTGCGGTCAGCCGAGAAGGTGGGAAGCCAGTTGGTCGATGCGCTTTCGCCTGATCTGGTTGACACCATCAGGTCATTCGGGAGTGATGCCACACAGAGCGCATTGATAATAAGCGGATTGCCGATAGATCACCTGTTGCCACCAGTGAGTTTCTAATCTCCAGACCAGACTCTTTCGGGCAAAGCAAGAAAACCTGCCTCCCCTTACTGTCTTTTGACACCGATGGCGTGGCTTTCTGTCGCTATGATAAAGAAAACACCACCCCCATGACACCAAAGGCCGCCGCAGCCCTTCTTATGTTCGAGGCGTCACTAGAACGCCAGAAGAACCAAGTATCCACTGTATTCTTGCCTGGCGATCTACTCATTATTCGCAATCAGCGCACACTACACCGCCGCGAGGGATATCAGCCAAGAGACGATGGAGCCGACCGATGGCTTGTCCGGCTTTTTGGCATGCAATCAAGTGCACGACTGATTCCATACTCGGATGATCATCCACATGTGGGCATAGATTAACTCCACCAACAGAAGAGTGTACACCAACATGTTAAAAACAGCATTCATCGGTCTAGGGGTCATGGGTTATCCAATGGCAGGACACCTGGCACGGAGAGGATACTCGGTCACCGTTTACAACCGAACTCGAGGAAAAGCCGATAGGTGGATAATAGAGCATGAAGGGCGTGCTGCAGATACCCCCAGGGAAGCAGCAACGGGGGCAGATGTTGTTTTCGTCTGCGTCGGAAACGACAACGACGTGCGCAATGTGATCTATGGCGAAGATGGCGCCTTGGCCGGATTAAAACCAGGCGCAGTACTCGTCGATCACACCACTACTTCGGCTGATCTGGCAGTTGAATTGAACCAAGCTTGTGGTGCGTCTCTCAGCCATTTCATTGATGCCCCGGTATCCGGCGGGCAGGCAGGTGCCGAAAACGGTTGCCTGACAGTCATGTGCGGTGGAACGGAATCTGTTTTCAAACGTGTCCAGCCAGTGATTGAGACTTACGCCTATCAGGCTCAATTGATGGGGGAAAGTGGACAAGGGCAACGTTGCAAGATGGTGAACCAGATATGTATCGCCGGGATACTCCAGGGGTTAAGCGAAGCCTTGATGCTAGCAGAAAAGGCGAATCTTCCCGTTGCCAAGATCGTTGCCACCTTGCAGCATGGAGCCGCAGGCTCCTGGCAGATGGTGAATCGACTGGAAACGATGGCGAAGGGTGAGTTCGATTTCGGCTTCGCTATCGACTGGATGCGCAAGGATCTGAGCATCTGCATCGAAGAAGCCTCCTTCCACAATATGAGCCTACCTCTGGTCGAGGCAGTCGATCGACGTTATCAGCTACTCCAAGAGCAGGGACTGGGGCGCATGGACACTTCGGCGCTGGTAAAGGCCTTACAAGAAGGAACCCACAATATCAACCGGATATCATCTGTAAAGGGCTAGGAAAAGAAAATGGATTTTCTCAACCTGGATTTTTCTCTGTGGGTAGTGGCAGCCTTGATTCTCTCGGCCCTTGCTGCCGGCTTCATCGACAGTGTGGCGGGTGGTGGGGGCTTGATTCTGGTGCCCTCCTTTATTCTTGCGGGGCTGCCGCCCCAGGTAGCATTAGGACAGGAGAAGATCGTCAGCACACTAGGTACACTGGCGGCAATCCGTAATTTCGTGAAGAACCGCAAGGTGATCTGGAGGGCTGTCGCCACCGGCATTCCTGCAGGGCTGGCTGGTGCCTATATCGGCGCGAAGATGATTCTCTTCTTCGACCCTGACACGGTGGGCATGATCATTTTCGCCCTGTTGCCAGTCGGCATCATTCTGTCCTTCATGCCGAAAAAGAATTTGCGTGAAGGAGAACAGCACTTCTCTGCACCCAAGCTGTATGTGGGTGTACCAATCACGGTGTTCCTGATCGGCTTTTATGATGGCTTCTTCGGCCCAGGAACAGGCAGCTTCCTGATCCTGGCCCTTCATTTCATTCTGCGCTTCGACTTGGTGGCGGCCTCCGCCAACTCCAAGCTGTTCAACGTTTCTTCCAACATCGGTGCGCTGGTGGCCTTCATGCTGGCGGGAAAGGTACTATACCTGCTGGCGGTGCCACTGGTGCTGGCCAACCTTGCTGGGAACCATCTGGGAAGCAGCTCGGCGCTACGATACGGCTCCAAAATGGTCAGCAGCACCCTATCAGTCTCGATGCTGATACTGATGGCATCACTCGGCTATAAGTACGTACCGTAGTCGAGGAAGCCGCATAAGCAATAACAGGCCCGTATTGCGGGCCTGTTGCCAATGGGGATATGTCACCCGACTTCCGGTGTTTTACGCTCTTGTACCGACCTTGTTCCACGTGCGTTGCTTACTGCTTCGGCCAGGGAGCGAGTCAGATTGACGACCTGGCGAGTGGCCTCTGAAGGCTGGCTGGCATCACCGATGCAGTCGGTCAGCGCGGAGCCGACCACCACCGCATCGGCAAAGCGGGCGATACGCTCGGCCTGTTCAGGGGTCCGGATGCCGAAGCCGACGCCAATGGGGAGGTCGGTATGCCCACGAATCGTGTTCAGCTCTTCTTCCACGCGCTCCGCGCTTGGAGCGGCCGCACCGGTCACGCCGGTGCTGGACACGTAATAGAGGAAGCCCGAAGCGTTATGCAGTACGAGCGGCAGGCGCCTGGCATCGGTGGTCGGCGTTGCCAGGCGAATGAAGTCGATGTGGCGCGCCCGGGCCGGCCGGCAGAGCTCAGCGTCGTGCTCCGGGGGCAGGTCGACGACGATCAGCCCGTCCACGCCGGCGTCGGCGGCCTGCTCCAGGAAGTGACCGACGCCCATGCAGTGGATCGGGTTGTAGTAGCCCATCAAGATCAGGGGAGTGTCGTCGTCACGCTCGCGCAGGGCGCGGACCATGGCCAGGGTCTTGTGCATGTCCTGACCGGCATTCAGGGCGCGCAGGGAGGCTGCCTGGATAGACGGGCCATCCGCCATCGGGTCGCTGAACGGCATGCCTAGCTCGATCACGTCGGCCCCCGCCTCGGGCAGGGCCAGCAGGATCTCGAGACTGGTGTCATAGTCGGGGTCGCCGGCGCTGATGAAGGTGACGAGACCTGCACGGTCGGCGGCCTTGAGCTCGGCGAAGCGGCGCTCGATTCGATTCTGGCTGTTGGTCATCCTCTAGTTCCTCAATCCGCAAGTTCATCGGCCAGGTGTTTGGTGACGGTGGCCATGTCCTTGTCGCCCCGCCCGCTCAGGTTGATCACCATGAGATGGTCTTTCGGCATGGCCGGCGCCCATTTGATGGCATGGGCAATGGCGTGGGAGGACTCCAGCGCCGGGATAATCCCCTCCAGGCGGCACAGGGTCTGGAAGGCCGCCAGTGCCTCGTCGTCATCGATAGCGACGTACTCAGCGCGCCCCGCCTCATGCAGCCAGGCGTGCTCGGGGCCGATGCCCGGATAATCGAGTCCGGCCGAGATGGAGTGCGCGTCCTGAATCTGCCCGTCCGTCGACTGCAGCAGGAAGCTACGATTGCCATGCAGGACGCCGGGAGTGCCGCCCTGGAGACTGGCGGCATGGCGGCCGGTCGAGATGCCTTCCCCGGCCGCCTCCACCCCGATCAGGCGGACCGATGGATCGCGCAGGAAGGGATGGAAGAGCCCCATGGCATTGGATCCGCCACCGATGCAGGCCACCAGGGAGTCCGGCAGCCGGCCCTCCTTCTCCCACAGCTGCTCGCGCGCCTCCCGGCCGATCACTGACTGGAAATCGCGCACCATTTCCGGATAGGGATGGGGGCCGGCCACGGTACCGATGATGTAGAAGGTGTTGCCGACGTTAGTGACCCAATCGCGCAGGGCGTCGTTCATCGCGTCCTTCAGGGTGCCGGTACCGCTGGTGACCGGGATCACCTCGGCACCCAGCAGCTTCATGCGCTGCACGTTGGGTTGCTGGCGCTCGATATCCGCCGCGCCCATGTAGATGACGCACTCCAGGCCGAAGCATGCGGCCACGGTGGCGGTCGCCACGCCATGCATGCCGGCCCCCGTCTCGGCGATGATTCGCTGCTTGCCCATGCGTCTGGCGAGCAGGATCTGGCCGATGCAGTTGTTGATCTTGTGCGCGCCGGTATGCATCAGGTCCTCGCGCTTGAGATAGATCCGCGCGCCCCGCAGGTGCTCTGTCAGCCGCTCGGCGAAATAGAGCGGGCTCTCGCGGCCGACGTAGTCCTTGCGCCACGCGGCCAGTTCGCCCTGGAATGAGGGATCCTGCTTCGCCGACGCATATTCCTCCCGAAGATCGAGAATCAGCGGCATCAGGGTTTCGGCGACGAAGCGGCCACCGAAGCGGCCGAAGAAGCCATCGGCATCGGGGGCGGTATCGATGATCGGGTTCGAGAGACCCATGGCAACGACTCCATTAGCGGTGGTGGGGAAGGTAGCGTCACCACGGTAAATCGCCGCTCGGCCTGTGATAATCGATCATTACTCGCTAACTTGTGAGAAAAACTGACATATCAGGAGCCCGTCGTGAACGACCGACTGCCTTCGCTGAATGCCCTGAGAGCCTTCGATGAAACGGCGCGCACGCTGAGCGTCACGCGTGCGGCGGAGGCACTTCACGTCACGCATGGCGCGATCAGCCGACAGCTGCGGCAACTCGAGGAGCAGCTCGGGATGAAGCTGTTCAGGCGCGAGGGGCGCGGCCTGGCGCTGACCCAGGAGGGCGAGTACCTGCGTGCCTCGACCTCACAGGCCTTCGGCCAGCTCGGCCAGGCCTGCACCCAGCTGCGACGGCGCGTGTCGGAGGCTCCACTGGTACTCGGCTGCCCCGGCAGCTTCCTCGCTCGCTGGTTCATTCCCCGGCTGCATCGACTGAAGACCCGCTTCCCGGAGCTGAACCTGCACCTCACGGCCGACGAGGACCAGCTAGATGGGCTCGGCACCCGCGTCGATGCCGCCCTGCGCTTCGCCGAGCCGCCATGGCCCAGCGACGCGCAGGTGATCGATCTCGCGCCGGAGCGCATGGGGCCCGTCATGACGCCAGGGCTGATCGATACCTCCCCTCCCGATGCCGAAGCACTGCTGACGCTGCCGATGCTCCATACCCAGTCGCGCGAACAGGCCTGGCCTCGCTGGTTCAAGGCCCAGGGCCTGGATCTCGCCGCAATGCGCAGGGATCAGTCATTCGAACACCTCCACTATATGCTGGAGGCGGCACTGGTGGGTCTGGGAGTCGCCATCGCGCCGTCCTACCTGGTGGAGGAAGACGTGCGCACGGGCCGACTGGTGGCCCCCTGGGGGTTTATCGAGACGCCGGCACGCCTCAGCCTCTGGTTGCCACAGGGCCCCCCAAGGCGGGACATCGACCAGCTAGCCGCTTGGCTGAACAGCGAACTCGGGCAGGCCCCATCCTGAAACGCCATGGGCGAGTGCACAATCCAAAAGCCCCTGGCGCCGAGGCGCCAGGGGCTTTTTCAGGCCCCGCCCCGGAGCGGGGCGGGTCGAGAGGTACGGCTAGGCGACGCCCTGGGCGTCGGGACGATAGACTTCACGGGCGTGATGATAGAGCACGCCGGCATAGCCGTTGCGCTGCATCACCTTGAGGATCTTCGCCGGGTTCCCGTCGTCGAGGGCACGACGCAGCTTGTCCTGCTGTTCGGCATCGAGGGCCTCGTGCCAGTGGTACGGCTCGCCATTCGCGCTGGCCTGCTCGGCGCGGCGGATCAGGTCCATCTCGACCCGGCCGCCGTAGCGATACAGGAGGTCATAGCCTTCCTGGAGATGCAGCGCCGGCACGTCGCAGGGCTTCTCCAGGCTTTCCAGCACGTTGTAGTAGTAATAGCTGAGCGGTTGCATCGTCACTCCTCTCGCGGGTGGGTCTCATGGCCCGGCGGCGTGACCCCCGGGGGCGCATGATGCCGGGGTCGTCGGACCACCGGACACCTCTCAAGCTACACCGACTGGGCCGGCCAGAACAGTCCCGTGACTGTCACCGGATGTAACCTCGCCCGGTGCCCCCTGCAGAACGCAAGACGCCCCCGCGGCCAGGCCGCGGGGGCGTCATTTCGAGGGCGGTCACCGCCGACCCGGCGAGGGCCGGGCGCCGCTCAGAAGTGCGGCTTGAGCTGCTGCACCAGCGCCTTGAACAGCCGCGGCCCGGCAGCCATCAGCTGGCCCTCGACCACCACCGACGGCTGGCCATCGGGGGTGCCCATCAGCGCCCCGGCCTCCTTGAGCAGCAGGGTACCGACATGCATGTCCTGCTCGTCGAGGCCCGGCACGAAGGCGGCGTCGACGCGCCCGGCGGCCAGCTCGGCGATATCCAGCAGGCCACTGCCGGAGGCGCGCTGCAGCTCGACCTGGGGGGCGAGCTGCTGGGTCAGGGTCAGGTAGGCGGGCAACAGGCGCGGCCGCAGCCAGGTCTCCGGCAGGCTCATGGCGATGCGGCTGCCGGCGATCGCCGTGCGCTTCGGCACGCGGATGCGCTTGCCATTGAGCTGGGCACCACGGCCCCGGCTGACCAGGTACTCGTCGTCGCTGAAGGGACAGATCACCACCGCATGCTCCGGGCGGCCCTTGACCAGGCATACCAGCGACAACGCGAAGCCGGGCGAGGCGACGGCCAGGTTGGAGTAGCCATGGAAGGGTTCGATGCGCCACAGGATATCGCTGCCCTCGCCTTCCCCGCTGCGATGGGGGGTATAGCGACCGACGACGCCGTGCTGGGGATAGCCCCGGGACAGCTGACGGGAAATCAGGGTCTCGGCGTTGCGGGCGGCGTCCTCGAGCAGACGGTCGAGGTTGTGTTCTTCATGGGCGTTCTCGATACGCTCACGGATGCGCAGGAACTGTTCGCCGGCACTGCGAGCGGCACGCAGCGCGAATTGGACCATCGGATGCATGATCGGGCCTTGGGGAGTCGGTGGTGTTAAAGAACGGGTCGGCGCGAATCCTAGCAGAAGCGCGCCCCGTGCGCCACGCCACGCCCCCGGCCGACATGCTAGACTAGCGGCCCTTTACCCACGGCAACACCACGCAGGTCCCCCATGCTCGAGCGCATCCGCATCGTCCTGATCGGCACCAGCCATCCCGGTAACATCGGCGGCACGGCCCGCGCCATGCACAACATGGGCCTGGCCGACCTGGCGCTGGTGGCGCCGCGCTGCGAACCGCTGACCGCGGATACCGTGTCGCGGGCCTCGGGGGCCGATGCCCTGGTCCACGAGGCCCACACGGTCGCCACCCTGGAGGAGGCGGTCGCCGACTGCACCCTGGTGGTGGGGGCCAGCGCCCGCTCGCGCACCCTGCCCTGGCCGATGATCACGCCCCGGGCGCTGGGCGAGCGGCTGCCGGACGAGCTGGCCGCGCCGGCGGGCCGCGTGGCCCTGGTGTTCGGCCGCGAGGACAGCGGGCTCACCAATGCCGAGCTGCAGCGCTGCCATGCCCACGTGCACATCCCCACCAATCCCGAGTTCAGCTCGCTGAACCTGGCCGCCGCGGTGCAGGTGCTGGCCTACGAGTGTCGCCTGGCCTGGCTTGCCCAGCCGGCGAGCGGCGAGGCGCCGGCCGCGGATGAGGATGGCCAGCCGCTGGCCAGCCACGAGGAACTGGAGCACTACTTCGCCCACCTGGAGCGCACCCTGGTCGCCATCGGCTTCCACGACCCGGCCACGCCGCGCCAGCTGATGGCCCGCCTGCGCCGCTTCACCCTGCGGGCCCGGCCGGAGCGCATGGAGCTCAATATCCTGCGCGGCATCCTCTCCGCCACCGAACGCCAGGCCGAGCGGGGCGACGATGGCTGAGCGGCCGGCTTGAAGCCGGCCCGCCGCACCCCCACTATGAAAAGAAGCTCTCGCCCTCCACCCAAGGACCGCCGCATGTTTCAACGTCTGCGCGAGGACATCAACAGCGTATTCGCCCGGGATCCCGCGGCGCGCAACTTCCTGGAAGTGCTGACCAACTATCCGGGGCTGCACGCCCTGCTGGTGCACCGCACGAGCCACTGGCTGTGGCGCCACAACCTCAAGTGGCTGGCCCGCACGCTGTCGAGCCTGGCGCGCTGGTTCACCGGCATCGAGATCCATCCCGGGGCGACCATCGGCCGGCGCTTCTTCATCGACCACGGCATGGGCGTGGTGATCGGCGAGACCGCCGAGGTGGGCGACGACGTGACCCTCTACCAGGGGGTGACCCTGGGCGGCACCAGCTGGAACAAGGGCAAGCGCCACCCGACCCTCGAGGACGGCGTGATCGTCGGCGCCGGCGCCAAGATCCTCGGCCCCTTCACGGTGGGCGCCGGGGCCAAGGTCGGCTCCAATGCGGTGATCACCAAGGAGGTGCCGGCGGGCGCCACCGTGGTGGGCATCCCCGGCAAGGTGGTGCAGCGCAGCGACCCCGATCAGGAAGAGGCCCTGCAGGTCGACCCGGCGCGCCGCGAGGCCATGCGCCGCAAGTTCGGCTTCGATGCCTACGGCGTCAGCCAGGACATGCCCGACCCGGTGGCCCGCTCCATGCAGGCCATGCTCGATCACATGCACGCCGTGGACGAGCGCATCGAGCGCATGTGCTCGACGCTGCGCCAGATCGATGCCGGCTTCCGCGACGGCCAGCTGCCGGAGCTGCGCGACGAGGACTTCGCCAATATCCTCGAGGACGTCGACGGCTGCTGCGGGCCGCGGGAGAAACGGCCCGAGGCGACCGAGCGGCCGACGCCCGCCGATGAATCCCCGGCCGAGGCCAGCGCCGGCGCCGAGGCTCCGACGCCCCCCCGGGACGAGGTCGGCAAGCGCCGCAGCAATGGTTGACCGTGCTACTGGGTCTTAATCATAATGGCGGGTCTTCCCGGCCCTTCGCGGGGAACCGGCCCGAGTCACCGACAACCGACGCCCGCGTCGGTGCCGAGGTGAGTGCTCCATGCGCCTGACCACCAAGGGACGCTACGCCGTCACCGCCATGCTCGACCTGACCATGAATGCCGACGCGGGCCCGACCAGCCTCGCCGACATCTCCAGGCGGCAGGAGATCTCGCTGTCCTACCTCGAGCAGCTGTTCGCCCGCCTGCGGCGCAGCGGGCTGGTCGACAGCGTGCGCGGCCCCGGCGGCGGCTACCTGCTGGCCATGGCCCCGGAGACGATCTCGGTGGCCCGGGTCATCGACGCCGTCAACGAGTCGGTGGACACCACCCGCTGCGGCGGCCTGTCGGACTGCCAGCAGGGCGACACCTGCCTCACCCACCACCTGTGGAGCGAGCTGTCCGAGCAGATCCATGGCTTCCTCGATGGCGTGACCCTGGGCCAGCTGGCCAGCCGCGAGGAGATCCAGAGCATCGCCGGCCGCCAGCGCCGCCGCCTCGACGACGACCAGATCCCGACCGCGTCGCCCTGAACCCCGACACTGACCGAGCCCATGAGCGCACCCGTCTATCTCGATTACGCCGCCACCACCCCCGTCGACCCCCGGGTCGCCGAGGTCATGAGTCGCCATCTCACCCTGGACGGCGTCTTCGCCAATCCGGCCTCGCGCAGCCATATGCCGGGCTGGCAGGCCGAGCAGGCCGTGGAGGGCGCGCGCCGCCAGGTCGCCGACCTGATCGGCGCCGATCCCCGCGAGATCGTCTGGACCAGCGGCGCCACCGAGGCCGACAACCTGGCGCTGACCGGCTTCATGCGCGCCAACCGGGCCCGGGGCCGGCACCTGGTGACCTCGCGCATCGAGCACAAGGCCGTGGTCGACACCGCCAAGGCCCTGGAGCGGGAAGGCTTCGAGGTCACCTGGCTGACCCCGGAGCGCGACGGGCGGGTGACGCCCGAGGCCCTGCGCGCGGCGATGCGCGAGGACACGACGCTGGTCTCGCTGATGGCCGTGAACAACGAGCTCGGCAGCATCCACGACCTGGCGGCGCTGGCCGAGGTCGCCCACGCCGGCGGCGCGGTCTTCCATGTGGATGCGGTCCAGGCGGTAGGGCGCATCCCACTGGACGCCGCCGCCCAGGGCATCGACCTGATGTCGGTGTCCGCTCACAAGATCTACGGCCCCAAGGGCGTGGGCGCCCTCTACGTCAGGCGCAGCCCGGATATCCGCCTCGAGGCGCTGATCCACGGCGGCGGCCACGAGCGCGGCATGCGCTCGGGCACCCTGCCCACCCACCAGATCGCCGGCATGGGCGAGGCCTTCGCCATCGCCGGCCGCGAGGGCGAGGCCGACCAGGCCCGCATCCGGGCGCTGCGCGACCGGCTGCTGGCCGGGCTCGAGGACCTCGACGGCATCCACCGCAACAGCGTGATCGAGTGCGCGGTGCCCAACATCCTCAACCTGGCCTTCGAGGGGGTCGACGGCGAGTCGCTGCTGATGGCCCTGCGCGACATCGCGCTGTCGACCGGTTCGGCCTGCAACTCGGCCAGCGTCGAGCCATCCTATGTACTGAAGGGCATCGGCGTGCCCCGCCGCCTGGCGCTCGCCTCGCTGCGCTTCAGCTTCGGCCGCTTCACCAGCGAGGCCGATATCGACCGGGCGCTCGAGGCGCTGCGCCATGCCCTGATCGGGCTGCGCCGCAAGACCCCGTGACCCCAACCCGCTTGCAGGAGACCACCATGTCGCATCTTTCGATCACCACTGCCGCCGCCGAGCAGATCCGTCGGGTGCTCGACGAGCGCGGGCACGGCCTGGGCCTGCGGGTCACGGTCAAGCCCAGCGGCTGCTCGGGCTACAGCTACGTGCTCGACTTCGCCGACGAGGCCGCCAACGACGATGTGGCCTTCGAGGAACACGGCGTCCGGGTGTATGTCGCCCCCGAGGCGCTGGAGATGCTCGACGGCAGCGAGGTCGACTATGTCTCCGAGGGCCTGAACCGCTACTTCCGTTTCCGCAACCCCAACGTCAAGGACGAGTGCGGCTGCGGCGAGAGCTTCAGCGTCTGAGTCCGAGGCGCGATTGTCCATTGCCGCCGCGGGGCGGTATACTCTGCGCCCAGTCGGCGCCCGGCGCCGGACCGCACCATACCCATGCCTCGCGCCGCCCCGGCCCTCCCGGGGCGGCGCGAGGTTGTACCGCTCGACCCTTCCCAGACTGGAGACACGCCCCATGGCTACCGAACGCACCCTGTCCATCATCAAGCCCGACGCCGTCGCCAAGAACGTCATCGGCGAAATCGAGAGCCGCTTCGAGAAGGCCGGCCTGAAGATCGTCGCCGCCAAGATGCTCCAGCTGTCCCAGGAGCAGGCCGAGGGCTTCTATGCCGAGCACAAGGAGCGTCCCTTCTTCGGTGACCTGGTCGGCTTCATGACCTCCGGCCCGGTGGTCGTGCAGGTGCTGGAAGGCGAGAACGCCATCGCCGCCAACCGTGACCTGATGGGCGCCACCAACCCGAAGGAAGCCGAGGCCGGCACCATCCGCGCCGACTTCGCCCAATCGATCGACGCCAACGCCGTCCACGGTTCCGACTCGCCGGAATCCGCGGCCCGCGAGATCGCCTACTTCTTCCAGGACAGCGAGATCTGCCCGCGCGGCTGATCGCCTGTCACCGGCGGGGGTGTGCTCACCCCCGCTCTGCCCCACCGACCCGCTGACTGCCATGACCGCCACCACTGCTCCCCAACGCACCAACCTGCTCGGCATGACGCGCGAGGAGATGGAAGCCTTCTTCCTCTCCATCGGCGAGAAGAAGTTCCGTGCCTCGCAGGTGATGAAATGGATCCATCACGACGGCTGCGCCGACTTCGCGGCCATGACCAACCTGTCCAAGGCGCTGCGCACGCGCCTGGCCGAGGTCGCCGAGATCCGGGGCCCGAGCGTGGTCTACGAGGGCACCTCCAGCGACGGCACCCGCAAGTGGGTGCTGGAAGTGGAGGACGGCAGCTACGTGGAGACCGTGCTGATCCCGGCCGAGAACGGCAAGCGCCGGACCCTGTGCGTGTCCTCCCAGGTCGGCTGTTCCCTGGACTGCAGCTTCTGCTCCACCGGCAAGCAGGGCTTCCAGCGCAACCTCACCGCCGCCGAGATCATCGGCCAGGTGTGGGTCGCCAGCAACAGCTTCGGGGCGCGTCGCGACACCGCCAATCGCCCGGTCACCAACGTGGTGATGATGGGCATGGGCGAGCCGCTGCTGAACTATGACAATGTCGTGCCGGCGATGAAGCTGATGCTCGACGACAACGGCTACGGCCTCTCCAAGCGCCGCGTCACCCTCTCCACCTCCGGGGTGGTGCCGATGCTCGACCGCCTCGGCGACGAGCTCGACGTGAGCCTGGCCATCTCGCTGCATGCCGCCAACGACGAGCTGCGCAGCGAACTGGTGCCGCTCAACCGCAAGTACAACATCCGCACCCTGCTCGACGCCTGCCAGCGCTACCTGGCCAAGTGCGACGACACGCGGATGGTCACCATCGAGTACACGGTGATCAAGGGCGTCAACGACCAGCAGGAACATGCCCGCGAGCTCGCGGCACTGCTCGAGGAGCTGCCCTGCAAGATCAATTTGATCCCCTTCAACCCCTTCCCCCACTCGGGCTACGAGACGCCGTCCCGCAATCAGGTGATGCGCTTCCAGCAGTGGCTCTACGAGCTCGGCTACACGGCGCCGATCCGCTCGACCCGCGGCGACGACATCGATGCCGCCTGCGGCCAGCTGGTCGGCCGCGTCAAGGATCGCACCCGTCGCCACGAGCGCTACATCCAGTCGATCCAGCTCGACGCCGACTGACCCGGGGGCACCTTGACTTCGCCTGGGCACGACGCTTTGATGGTCGGGCCTTTTTTCACCATCGGCCAGGCACCCCACGCCCCGCGCGGAGGGCGGTGCCCGCCACCAGAGAGGATGCCATGACCCGTCGCCCGCGCCTGCCCGGTTTCCGACACCTGCCCGTCAGCGTCCTCCTGGCGAGCGCCCTGTGGCTGACCGGCTGTGCCAGCCAGCCCGGCGCGAGCACCCCGGTCGCGG
The DNA here is from genome assembly GCF_030409305.1 of Halomonas maura. GTDB lineage: Bacteria > Pseudomonadota > Gammaproteobacteria > Pseudomonadales > Halomonadaceae > Halomonas > Halomonas maura. The sequence goes on along the minus strand of NZ_JAUFPQ010000002.1, from coordinate 68,023 downwards.
CGGAGACGGCCGATCCGGTGGCGGCCTATACTCGCCTCGGCGTGGCCTATCTGGAGCGCAACAACCTGCCTCGGGCCCTCTCGGCCCTGGACCGTGCCCTGGAGCTGGACCCCGCGGCCCCCGAGGCCCTGCAGGCCATGGCCATGGTCTACCAGCGTCAGGGCGAGGCGGACCTGGCCGACGAGACCTTCCGCCAGGCCCTGCGCAGCGCGCCGGAGCTGACCCGGGCACGCAACAACTATGCCGCCTTCCTGTATGATCAGGGACGCATCCGCGAGGCCTGTCAGCAGCTCGAGCAGGCCACCGAAGACACCCAGTACGCCAACCGGGCCCAGCTGTTCACCAATCTCGGGCAGTGCCAGCGGGAGCTCGGCGACACTCGGGCCGCCCGCGCGAGCCTCGAGCGCGCCCAGGGCATCGACCCGCGCCGGCCCGGCAGCTACCTGCGCCTGGCCGAACTCGAGTACGCGCAGGGCAACTATGCGCGGGCCGAACGCGAGCTCGAGACCTATCGGCGCCTGGCCGGCACCACCGCGGCGGCCCGCCGCCTGGCCCGCGACATCGCCCAGGCCCGAGGCGGCCAGGCGGCCGCGACCCCACTGGATACTTCACGTGGCGCGCCCTGACCCCCGAGATTTTCAATAAGGATGCCACGCCATGAGTGACACCCATTCACAGGAGCCCGATGCCTTCGCTGGCCAGGCCTCGCCGGGCGAGCTGCTGCGACGCGAGCGCGAAGCCATGGAGCTGTCTCGCGAAGAGGTCGCCGAGGCCTTGAACCTGCGCCCGGCCGTGATCGACGGCCTGGAGCGGGACAGCTACGAGGAAGTGCCGATCGTCACCTATCGGCGCGGCTACCTGCGCAGCTACGCCAACCTGCTGGGCATCGACGCCGATCAGGTGCTGGCCGCCTATCAGGCACGCTTCGGCAACGACCACACCGAGCGCAAGATGACCCCGGTACACGTGGTCAACAAGCCGCCCTCTCGGCTCGGCGCCTGGATGTTCCGCCTGGCCACCCTGGTGGTCATCGCCGGCCTGGTCGGCCTGACCCTGATGTGGTGGCAGAGCCGCGGCGGCAGCCAGCCGCCCACCCCCGGCGACAATCCCCCGGTGGCCGTGGACAGCCTCGACGGCACCACCACCATCACCGAGGGCGGCGAGGCGGCGTCCGCTCCCGAGGCCGGCGATGAAGCCTCCGCCGGCGATGAAGCCACTGCCGGCGAGACGGCCTCGCCCGAGGCGCCGTCCGCCCCCGCGGGCGACACCGCGCCATCGACACCGCCCGCCGACGCGGGCGAGGCAACCGCCGACGCCGACGGGGCGCCCGACGACGAGGCCACGGCGGCCACGCCCGAGGCGGATGCCGCACCGGCCGACGAGGCCCCGGCCCCCGACGCCGGCGTGCTGCGCCTGACCTTCAACGAACAGTCCTGGACCGAGATCGTCGACGCCACCAACCAGCGCGTTTTCGTCGGCCTGCAGGAACCCGGCACCACGGCGCGCGTCGAAGGCGAACCGCCCTTCCGCCTGACCGTGGGCAACGCCACCGGCGTCGAGCTGGTCTGGCGCGGCGAGCCCGTGGACCTGGCGTCCCGCATCGGCGCCAACAACATCGCCCGTTTCACCCTGGGAGAATGAGTCCGCCATCATGCACGCACCATCGCCCATCACCAGACGCCAGTCGCGCCGCATCCACGTCGGCAATGTCCCGGTCGGGGGCGGCGCCCCGATCTCCGTCCAGAGCATGACCAACACCGACACCCTGGACGTGGCCGCCACCGTGGCCCAGATCCGTCAGCTGGAGAACGCCGGCGCCGACATCGTGCGCGTCTCGGTGCCCAGCATGGACGCCGCCGAGGCCTTCGGCCGCATCAAGCGCGAGGTGGCGGTGCCGCTGGTCGCGGACATCCACTTCGACTACCGGATCGCCCTGCGCGTCGCCGAACTCGGCGTCGACTGCCTGCGCATCAATCCCGGCAACATCGGCCGCGAGGAGCGCGTCCGCGCGGTGGTCTCGGCGGCCCGCGACCACGGCATCCCGATCCGCATCGGCGTCAACGCCGGCTCGCTGGAGAAGGACCTGCAGAAGAAGTACGGCGAGCCCACCCCGGCGGCGCTGGTCGAGTCCGCGATGCGCCATATCGACCACCTGGAGCGCCTCGACTTTCCCGACTTCAAGGTCAGCGTCAAGGCCTCCGACGTGTTCATGGCCGTGGCCGCCTACCGCGAGCTGGCCGGGCGCATCGAGCAGCCGTTGCACCTCGGCATCACCGAGGCCGGCGGGCTGCGCTCGGGCACCGTCAAGTCATCCATCGGCCTCGGCATGCTGCTGATGGACGGCATCGGCGATACCATCCGCGTGTCGCTGGCGGCGGACCCGGTCGAGGAGATCAAGGTCGGCTTCGACATGCTCAAGAGCCTCCGGCTGCGCGCCAAGGGCATCAACTTCGTCGCCTGCCCCAGCTGCTCGCGCCAGAACTTCGACGTCATCGGCACCATGAATGCCCTGGAGGAGCGTCTGGAGGACGTCCTGACGCCACTCGATGTCTCGGTCATCGGCTGTGTGGTCAACGGCCCCGGCGAGGCCAAGGAGAGCGACATCGGCCTGACCGGCGGCGACCCGGCCAACCTCGTCTACATCGACGGCAAGCCGGCCAGCAAGCTGCGCAACGACCACCTGGTCGACGACCTGGAGCGGCTGATCCGCGACAAGATCCGGGAGAAGCAGCAGGCCGAACAGGACGTCATCGCCCGGGATGCCTGAACCCGAAGACCCTCTCAAGGAGCACGCATTGAGCAAGAAGATCCAGGCCATTCGTGGCATGAACGACCTGTTGCCGGACCAGTCACCGCTGTGGCAGTACTTCGAGGGCCAGGTGCGCACGCTGATGAGCCGCTACGGCTATGACGAGATCCGCACCCCCATCGTCGAGCAGACCGCGCTGTTCAAGCGTTCCATCGGCGAGGTCACCGACATCGTCGAGAAGGAGATGTACACCTTCGAGGACCGCAACGGCGACAGCCTGACCCTGCGCCCCGAGGGCACGGCGAGCTGCGTGCGGGCCGCCCTGGAGCACGGCCTGCTGCACAACCAGACCCAGCGGCTGTGGTACCAGGGCCCGATGTTCCGCCACGAGCGCCCCCAGAAGGGCCGCTATCGGCAGTTCCACCAGGTCGGCGTGGAGAGCTTCGGCCTCGAGGGGCCGGACATCGATGCCGAGATGATCCTGCTGTCGGCCCGGCTGTGGCAGCAGCTCGGCCTGTCCGAGCACGTCACCCTGGAGCTCAATTCCCTGGGCTCGCCGGAGGCCCGCGCGGCCTACCGCGACACCCTGGTGGAGTATTTCGAGGCCCATCATGAACTGCTCGACGAGGACTCCCGGCGCCGGCTGACCAGCAACCCGCTGCGCATCCTCGACTCCAAGAACCCCGACATGGCGCCGATGCTGGCCGATGCGCCGCGGATGATCGATCACCTGGACGCCGAGTCCCGGGACCACTTCGCGCGGCTCACCGCCATGCTCGACGCCGCCGGCATCGGCTACGTGATCAACCTGCGCCTGGTGCGCGGCCTGGACTACTATTCGCGCACCGTCTTCGAGTGGACCACCACGGCGCTGGGCAGCCAGGGCACGGTCTGCGCCGGCGGCCGCTACGACGGCCTGGTCGAGCAACTCGGCGGCAAGCCGGTCCCGGCGGTGGGCTTCGCCATGGGCATCGAGCGCCTGATCCTGCTGCTCGACACCCTGGGGCTGGTCCCCGATGAGGCCCGTGGCGAGCTCGACGTCTACCTGCTGCCGATGGGCGAGGCCACCGAGCCGGCCGCCCTGCTGCTCGCCGAGCGGCTGCGCGAGGCCATGCCCGAGCTGCGCCTGCAGCTGCACTGCGGCGGCGGCAGCTTCAAGAGCCGCATCAAGAAGGCCGACCGCAGCGGCGCCCGCCTGGCCCTGCTGCTGGGCGAGGACGAACTCGCCGAGAACGCCGTGACGCTGAAGTTCCTGCGCGAGGACCGCGAACAGCAGCGCCTCGCCCAGGCCGACCTGACCACGACCCTCACATCCCTGCTGGCAGGCGAGACCCTCGCCTGACGGCCCGCGGACAGAAAGGAGACCGCCCGTGGCGGAGCTGAGAACCGAAGAAGAACAGCTGGAAGCCATCAAGCGCTGGTGGAAGGAGAACGGCACCTCGCTGATCCTCGGCGCGGTGATCGCCGCCGCCGGGGTGTTCGGCTGGAAGGCCTGGCAGGACTACCAGGCCGGCCAGGCCGAGGCGGCCTCCCAGCGCTACCAGCAACTGCTCACCCTGAGCGGCCAGGACGACCTCGACGAGGCCGCCCGCCAGCAGGCCGACGGCCTGGTGACCACCCTCACCGAGGACCACGGCGATAGCCTCTATGCCGACCTGGCCCGGCTGCTGGACGCCCGCCTGGCCGTGCAGGCCGGCGATACCGCCGCCGCCGTCACCGCCCTGGAGGGGCTGATCGCCGAGAGCCCGCGCCCCTACCTGCAGGGCCTGGCCCGGCTGCGCCTGGCCCGCCTGCAGCTCGCCGACGACGCCGCCGAGGCGGCGCTGGCGACCCTGGACGGCGAGATCCCCGCGCCCCTCGCGCCCCAGCGGGCCGACATCCGCGGCGATGCCCACCTGATGCTCGGCGACCGGCAGGCGGCCCGTGACGCCTGGCGCGAGGCGCTCAGCCTGTCCGAGGCGAGCGACCAGCCACTCTACGGCGTGCAACTCAAGCTGGACGACCTGGGCGTCGAGGAGACCACCTGATGAAAGCGAACCTCATGATCGCCGCTACCGCGGCGCTGGCCCTGCTGGCCGGCTGTGCCGGCAAGGTGGAGCCCCAATACCCGCCGAAGGAATTGCAGGACACCGCCGGCACCACCACCACCGAGACCCTGTGGCACCAACAGATCGGCGACGGCCTGGGCCTGGGCGGCTATCCCCTGTCGCCGGCCCAGGACGGTGACGTCATCTTCGCCGCCGACCAGCACGGCCTGGTCCAGGCGCTGGATGCCGACAGCGGCGAGCCCCGCTGGACCGTCGAGCTGTCCGCCGGCGCCTCCAGCGGCCTGACCGCGGTGGCCGACCGGGTCTACCTGGGCACCCGCAACGGCGAGGTGCTGGCTCTCGACCAGGCCGACGGCGAGGTGCTGTGGCGCACCCGGGTCAGCAGCGAGGTGCTGGCCGCCCCCCAACCCAATCGCGAACTGCTGGTGGTCCAGGCCGTGGACGGCAAGGTCACCGCCCTGGATCGCGAGAGCGGCGCCGAGCGCTGGGTCTACAGCACCTCGCGCCCGACGCTGACCCTGCGCAGCACCGGCACCCCGCGGGTGATCGACCAGGTCACCTTCGCCGGCCTGGCCAACGGACGGCTGGTCACCCTCGACAACCGCGTGGGCCAGCCCCTGTGGGAGCGCCGGATCGCCACGCCCGAGGGCCGCAACGAGATCGAACGCCTGGTCGACCTGGCCGGCCAGCCGATCCTGACCCAGGACGGCCGCCTCTTCGTCACCAGCTACAACGGTCGCCTGGTGGCCCTCCAGGCCACCACCGGCGAAACCCTCTGGTCCCGCGACGTGTCCAGCTACCGCACCCCGGTGCTGGTCGGCGACTTCCTGTTCGTGGTCGACGAGGCCAGCCACCTGGTGGCCCTGAACGCCGGCAACGGCGAGGAGCTGTGGCGCCTCGAGGACCTCGAGGGCCGCGGGCTCACCGACCCGGCCTTCGCCGACGGCCGCCTGGTGGTGGGCGACTTCGAGGGCTACGTCCACTTTATCGATGCCCGTGAGGGCACCCTCGTCGGCCGCACCGAGATCGACGGCTCCGGCATCAGCGTGCGCCCGCTCGCCGACGGCCGTCGCGTCTTTGCCCTGGCCGACGACGGCAGCCTGGAAGCCCTGGAACTGCAACCATGACCCCCGTGATCGCTCTGGTCGGCCGCCCCAACGTAGGCAAATCGACCCTGTTCAATCGCCTGACCCGCTCCCGCGACGCCCTGGTGGCCGACTTCCCGGGCCTGACCCGGGATCGCAAGTACGGCAACGGCATGCTCGGCGGCAAGGCCTACACGGTGATCGACACCGGCGGCATCAGCGGCGACGAGGAAGGCATCGACGCGGCCATGGCCGAGCAGTCGCTGCAGGCCATCGACGAGGCCGATATCGTGCTGTTCCTGGTCGACGGCCGCAGCGGCCTCAACGTGGCCGACGAGGCCATCGCCAACCACCTGCGCATCAACCAGAAGAAGACCTGGCTGGTGGTCAACAAGACCGACGGCCTGGAAGAGCACTCCGCCATGGCGGACTTCTGGCAGCTCGGCCTCGGCGACCCGCGGCCGATCGCCGCCGCCCATGGCCGCAACGTCACCACGCTGATCGATGAGGTGCTCACGCCCTTCCCCGAGCGCGACGAGGACATCCCCGCCGACACCGGCACCAAGGGCATCCGCATCGGCGTGATCGGTCGCCCCAACGTGGGCAAGTCGACCCTGGTCAATCGCCTGCTCGGCGAGGAGCGGGTGGTGGTCTTCGACGAGGCCGGCACCACCCGGGATGCCATCGAGATCCCCTTCGAGCGCCGCGGCAAGCCCTACGTGCTGGTGGATACCGCCGGCGTGCGGCGCCGCAAGAACGTCCGCGAGGTGGCCGAGAAGTTCTCGATCATCAAGACCCTCGAGGCCATCAAGGAGTGCCATGTCGCCATCATGGTGCTGGACGCCCGCAGCGGCCTGGTGGAGCAGGACCTGCACCTGCTCGACTACGTGCTGACCAGCGGCCGGGCGCTGGTGCTGGCGGTCAACAAGTGGGACGGGCTGGAGAGCGAGGCCAAGGAGCGGATGCGCACCGAGATCAAGCGCCGCCTGGGCTTCGCCGACTACGCCGAGCTGCACTTCATCTCGGCGCTGCACGGCACCGCGGTGGGCGACCTCTACCCCTCGCTGGAGCGGGCCTTCGCCTCCGCCAACAGCCACTGGTCCACCAACCGGCTGACCAACATCCTCCAGGACGCCGTGGAGCAGCACCAGCCGCCGATGGTCAACGGCCGGCGCATCAAGCTGCGCATGGCCCACCAGGGCGGCAGCAACCCGCCGATCATCGTCGTCCACGGCAACCAGACGGACTCGCTGCCCGAGGCCTACAAGCGCTACCTGACCAACACCTTCCGCAAGGTGCTCAAGGTGCGTGGCACGCCGATGCGCTTCGAGTTCCGCTCGGGCAAGAACCCCTACGACAACCTGGCCGGCGCCAGCGACCGCGAGAAGGCCAAGAAGCGCGAGCTGGACCGCACCAAGGAGGCGCGCCGCGGCCGACGCTGAGGCGCTTGCCCGGCTCCTTCCCCCCTGCCCCGCCCGGTCCGTGCTCGCGCACGGGCCGGGCGGTGTCGTCTCCGGTCGACAACTTTCCCTCGGCGAGACGCCGTCGACGCCCACGGGCCCTTGACGCGCCGGGCCGGCGCCCCTCAAATACGCCGGCCCTGCCACATCGTTGAATATTCGCAGAATGCGATTCCCCCCCCCCTCCGGAGACCCCCGATGCGCTCCCGTCGCTTCCCGACCCGCTGGCGCCTGCCGGCCTCCCTGTGCCTGGCCGCCCTGCTGGGCGGCTGCCTGGCGCTGCCCCAGACCGGCCTGTTCGCCTTTCGCCTGGCGGTCACCTCGCTGGGCGTGGAAGAGGTCCGCATCGGCCCCTACGCCGTCGACGCCCGCCTGGATAGCGGCGATCTCACCTCGCTGATCGCCTCGAGCCTGGGCGCGGGCAGCCTGCCGGTGCAGGCCACCCTGGCGCTGGGCCTCGGCCTGCCCGCCGGCACGCCGCCGGTGGAGATGGCCGGCTTCCGCTGGCGCCTGGACATGCCGGGCGCCGAGGCGCTGAGCGGTCGCTACCAGCAGGACGTGACCCTCAACGCCGCCAGCGATGCCAAGCTGCGCCTGCCCGTGGCCTTCGATGTGCTGGCCACGGACCAGCGCCGCCTGGCCCCGGTGGTGGAACTCGCCAGCCAGCTCGCCCGCCGCGGCGAACTGCCCGCCGGCAGCGAGCTGGCGATCAGCCCCGGCGACCTTCGCGGCCTGGGCATGACGCTGCCCGCCGGCCTGCTGACCCCGACGATCCGCATGGCCGTCGGCGAGAACGGCGAGCTGGTGCCCCAGGGCTGATCAGGGCGAGGCCTGCAGCCGGCGCGTGCCCACCCACTGGCAGGCGAACTGCCACGCCACCCGGCCGCTGCGAGCGCCGCGCAGGGTGGCGAAGCGGATCGCCTCGGCCCGGGCCTCGGCCGTCCAGTCCGCGGGCGTGCCGAGGTGCGCGACCCAGTGACGACAGGTCTCCAGGTAGACCGCCTGATCGAAGGGATGGAAGCCCAGCCACAGGCCGAAGCGGTCGGAGAGCGAGATCTTCTCCTCCACGGCGTCGCCATGGTGCAGCTCGTCGCCCACCAGGCGGGTGGCGTCGTTGTCGCTCATCGACTCGGGCAGCAGGTGGCGGCGATTGGAGGTGGCGTAGAGCAGCACGTTCTCGGGCGGGCCGGTGAGCGTCCCGTCGAGCACGCTCTTCAGCGCCTTGTAGGCGTCATCGTGCCCCTCGAAGGACAGGTCGTCGCAGTAGACCACGAAGCGATGGCGTTCCCGGCGCAGTCCCTCGACCAGGCTCGGCAGGCCGGCCAGGTCGTGGCGATCCACCTGCACCAGCCGCAGGCCCTCCGCGGCCAGGTCGTTGAGCAGCGCGCGGACCAGCGACGACTTGCCGCTGCCCCGGGCGCCCCACAGCAGGGCGTGGTTGGCGGGATGGCCGCGCAGGAAGGCGCGGGTATTGTCGACCAGGGCCCGCTTCTGCCGCTCGATGCCCAGCAGCGCCGCCAGCCCCAGGGTGTCCCGGGGCGGCACCGGGACCAGATGCCCGCCCAGGGCATGCCGCTGCCAGAGGGCGGCGATATCGCGCCCCCAGTCGATCTCGACCGGGGGCGGCGGCAGCCAGGCTTCCACCCGCTCCACCAGGTGCAGCAGACGCCGCGCCAGCTCCTCGTCCATGACTTCCTCCTTCGTTGCAGGTTTCGCGGTTTGACCTCGCCGGCGATCAGGGTATCTTGTGGCGAACCGTGACAAGCCGTCCAGTGGCCCCGCCCCTGACGGCCCCAGGAGGATCCCAGATGCGTTGGATACATGGAGTGGCCGTGGGGGCGCTGAGCCTCGCCCTGGCGGCCTGCACCACTTCGCCCACCGGTCGCTCGCAGTTGACCCTGATGTCTGACGAGCAGCTCGACCAGATGGGTGCCCAGGCCTTTGACCAGTACCAGCAGGAGCGCCCCACCGTGGGCGGCGCTGCCTACCGCCAGGTGCAGTGCGTGACCGAGGCCATCGTTCGCAGCCTGCCGCCGCAGGCCCGCGAGGGAGGCTGGCAGGTGAAGGTCTTCGAGGACGACTCGGCCAACGCCTTCGCCCTGCCCGGCGGCTATGTGGGGGTCAATACCGGCCTGCTCGACATCGCCGAGAACCAGGATCAGCTGGCCGCGGTCATCGGCCACGAGATCGGCCATGTGCTGGCCCACCATGCCAACGAGCGTGCCTCGACCCAGAGCGCCACCAACCTCGGGCTCTCGGTGCTGTCGTCGGCGGCGGGCCTGGAGGGCGCCGGCGGTGAGCAGGTCATGGCCGCCATGGGCCTGGGCGCCCAGTACGGCATCCTGCTGCCCTTCTCGCGTCGCCACGAGAGCGAGGCGGACGTGATCGGCCTGCAGCTGATGGCCGAGGCCGGCTTCGATCCCCGGGCCAGCGTGGCCCTGTGGCAGAACATGAGCGCCGCCGGCGGCGGCCAGCCGCCGGAGTGGATGTCCACCCACCCCAGCCACGGCCAGCGCATCGCCGGCCTCGAGGCCCAGATCCCCGAGGTCCTGCCGCGCTTTGAACAGGCCCGTCAGGCCGGCCGCACCCCGAGCTGCGGGCGCTGATGACGTCCTGAAGGAAAGCGCATGCTGAGAATCGGACTGCTGTTGCTGGTCCTGCCCATCCTGGTGCTGATGGGCATCTATTTCCTGGAGCTGGGCGATGTCCGGGAGTGCCTGCTGGTCCAGCAGGGCCACTGGGACTATCTGGCCGGCACGTGCCGCGAGACGCCCCAGCCCTTCGTGCCCTGGATCGAGCGCCGCCCCTGGCTGGTCAACGGCGGCATGCTGGTGTCGCTGGCCGGCCTGGCCTGCTGCATGGCGGGGCTCTACCTCAAGAAGCGCTAGCGCCGATCCGCTTGGCTTGGCGCTAGCGCTTCACAGCGCCTGCCGGAGGCGCTCCTGCACGGGGGCAACGTCCGGGCGCTTGCCGCGCCACAGATGGAACGACTCGGCGGCCTGGCCCACCAGCATGCCCAGGCCGTCGATGCCGCGGGCGCCGCGCGCCTCGGCCCAGCGCAGGAAGACGGTGGGCTCGGCGCCGTACATCATGTCGTAGGCGGTCGCCCCCGGGGCGAACAGCGCGTCGGGCAGCGGCGGCAGCTCGCCGGCGAGGCTCGCGCTGGTGCCGTTGATCACCACCTCGAAGGGGCCCTCGACGGCCTCGAAGCCGCCGCCGCTCACCGGCCCGAGATCGGCGAAGTCCTCGGCCAGGGCCCTGGCCTTGGCCGCGGTGCGGTTGGCGATATGCAGGCTCGCGGGCCCTGCCGCGAGCAACGGCTCGAGCACGCCGCGCACGGCCCCGCCGGCGCCCAGCACCAGCACCCGGGCTCCCGCCAGCGTCACGCCGTGGCGCTGCAGGTCCCCCACCAGCCCCGCGCCGTCGGTGGTGTCGCCGAGGGTGCCGCCCTCCGCCGTGCGCAGCAGGGTGTTGACCGCCCCGGCCCGCCGGGCCCGGGGCGTCAGCGCGTCGCACAGTCGATAGGCGTCCTCCTTGAAGGGCACGGTGACATTGGCCCCGCGACCCCCGGCGGCGACGAACTCGCGCCAGGCCCCGGCGAAGTCGTCCAGCGGCGCCTCGATGGCGGTGTACTCGAGGGCCTCGCCGGTCTGCTCGGCGAAGGCCGCATGGATGGCCGGCGACCTGGAATGGCCGACGGGGTGGCCGAACACGCAGTAACGGTCAGTCATGGAAACTCCATAGTGTCCCGGGAAGCGCTGAAGAAGCCGTCGAGCGCCGGGAAGCGCAAGGCGCCCGGAGCGCAGCATCCGCAGCCGATGAGCAATAGGTGAGGAATGCGGGCATCGCGCAACGCCGCGATTCCGGCGAGCAGACGCTTATTCAGTGTCTTCCCCCAGCCAGTCGCGGGGCGCCAGGTAGCCCTCGTAGAGCTCCGCCTCGGGGCTGCCGGGCGCGGGCTGCCAGTCATATTCCCAGCGGGCCAGCGGCGGCATCGACATCAGGATCGACTCGGTGCGCCCCCCGCTCTGCAGGCCGAACAGGGTGCCACGGTCCCAGACCAGGTTGAACTCCACGTAGCGGCCCCGCCGATAGAGCTGGAAGTCCCGCTCCCGCTCACCCCAGGCCGTGGCGCGCCGGCGCCGGACGATCGGCAGGTAGGCGTCGAGGAAGCTGTCGCCGACCGCCTGCTGGAAGGCGAAGCAGCGCGCGAAGCCGCCCTCGTTGAGATCGTCGAAGAACAGCCCGCCGACGCCGCGGGTCTCGTCGCGGTGCTTGAGGTAGAAGTAGTCGTCGCACCAGGCCTTGTAGCGCGGGTAGACGTCGTCGCCGAACGGCGCGCAGGCGTCCCGGGCCACCCGGTGCCAGTGGCGCACGTCCTCCCGGACCGGATAGAAGGGGGTCAGGTCGTAGCCGCCGCCGAACCACCACACCGGTTCCTCGCCGGCCTTCTCGGCGATCAGGAAGCGCACGTTGCCGTGGCTGGTCGGCACATGGGGGTTCTCGGGATGCAGCACCCAGGACACGCCCACCGCGTGGAAGCCGCGACCGGCCAGTTCCGGACGGGCGGCGGTGGCCGAGGGCGGCAGGGTGGCGCCGTGGACATGGGAGAAGTTGACGCCGCCCTTCTCGAACACCGCGCCATGCTCGATCACCCGGGAACGCCCCCCGCCGCCCGCCTCGCGGGTCCAGGCGTCCTCGTGAAAGGAGGCCCGGCCATCCTCGGCGGCCAGGGCCTCGCACAGGCGGTCCTGCAGGTCGAGCAGGTAGGTCTTGACGTCGTCGAGCTTGGCGTGGGCCACGGAGACTCCTTGGCTGGTGAGCGGGTCAGGGTCGTCAGGCGCGCAGCACCCGGCCGCTGGCCAGGTCGCGGATGGTGCTGGGCCGGTCATGGCCACCCAGGGGGCCGTCGAGGACGGCATCGAGTCGCTCGCCGAATATCGCCTGGATCTCGGCGGCGCTCATCGCCGGGGGCTCGCCGGCGCGATTGGCCGAGGTGGACACCAACGGTCCGCCGAAGGCCCGACACAGCTCGGCCACCAGCGGATGGTCGCTGACCCGCAGCGCCACCCGGTCATGGGCGCCGCGCACCAGCGGCCGGGCGCGGCCGTTGTCGGGCACCAGCCAGGTGGTGGGGCCGGGCCAGCTCGCCGCCAGGGGGGCCTGCTGGTCCCGCGGCAGTCCTGCCAGCCAGGGCGCGAACTGGCCGATGTCGGCGGCCACCAGGATCACGCCCTTGGCCGGGTCACGGGCCTTGAGCCGCAGCAGGCGGGTCAGCGCCGCCTCGTCGTCCGGGTCACAGCCGAGGCCCCAGACGGCCTCGGTGGGATAGGCGATGACGCCGCCCGCGCGCAGGGCGGCCACGGCGGTTGCGAGGGGAGTGGCCTGGGTCATGGCATGGGGTCCGGTGCGATGACGACGGCCGGCATTCTATCATGGGCTGTGCCGCGTCGGCAGGCGCACCCAGCCGCCCATGGCCGGGCACGCCTGGCCCGCGAGCTCGAGCTCCAGCAAGCGGCGCTGGCACTCCGTGACCCCGAGGCCGGTGAGATCGACCAGGGCATCCACCGGCGTGGGCGTGTCGCTGAGCCAGCCCAGCAGCGGGTCCTCCCGGGCCGGGGCGGGCGTGGCCGCTGCCGCGCTGGCCGGCCTGGCCCCCGGCCAGTGCACGAGCTCGTCGAGGATATCGTCCACCTGGCGGACCAGCGCCGCCCCGTCACGGATCAGCCGCAGGCAGCCCCGGGCCTGGGGATTGTGGATGGACCCCGGCAGGGCGAAGACCTCGCGGCCCTGCTCGTTGGCCAGCCGGGCGCTGACCAGCGAGCCGCTCTGCTCGGCGGCCTCGACCACCAGCACGCCCAGCGACAGGCCGGTGACGATGCGATTGCGCCGCGGGAAGAACGCCGCCCGGGCCGCGGTGCCGGGGGGATGCTCGGCGACCAGCAGGCCGCCGGTGGCGTGCAGCCGCGCGTGGAGGTCGCGGTGGCGCGCCGGGTAGACCACGTCGACCCCGCAGCCGAGTACCGCCACGCTGCAGCCGCCGGCCTCCAGGGCCGCGCGCTGGGCCGCGCCGTCGATGCCCAGGGCCATGCCGCTGACCACGCACCAGCCTTGCCGGGCGAGCTCCCGGGCGAAGCCGGCGGCGTTGGTGAGGCCCTCCCGGGTCGGCCGGCGCGAGCCGACCATGGCCAGCCTGGGCGGCACCAGGGCCTGGAGATCGCCCCAGGCCCAGAGCACCGGCGGCGGGTCGGCGATCTGGCCGAGCAGGGGCGGCCAGGCGGGATGGTCGGGATGCAGGAGGTGACGGTCGGCCGCGGCGTCGAGCCAGGCCTGGTCGGCCTCGAGCCGCGGGGTGAGCGGGCTGCGCGCGGGGTGGTCGAGCCACAGCCGCAGGGCCCGGCCGGCCGGCGCGGGCAGCACCGCCAGCCAGCCCTCCGGCCAGGCCGGTCCCCGGTTGGCGAGCTCGGCCAGTCCGGCCGCGCCGATGCCGGGCAACCGGGACAGCAGCAGCCACTCCCTGGCCTCCAGAGCCATGCGTGAAACGGGGCTCAGCGCCGCGCCGTGCCCAGCGAGGCGCGCGGATTGTGCAGGCGGTCCCCCACGGCCAGGGTGCGGGTGGCCTGCATCACCAGGCCGTAGCTCATCTTCTCGTAGGGCCGGAAGACCATCACCAGGCCGGCGTTTTCGCCGGGCATCCGCAGGGCCTCGCCGGTACGCGGGTCGTCGACCAGCTCGCCGCGCTGCTCCACCGCCAGCACGTGCCCGGCCGCCAGGCCGTCGCGGGTGCCTCGGTCCAGCGCCACCACCTGCAGGCGGCCGATGAAGCGTACCCCGCCGGGCACCGCCAGGATGCGGCCGTCGATCGGCTGCTCCGGGGCCCGCGGCAGGAACTCGGTGGTCAGGGCCCGGTCTTCCAGCGGCAGGATGATGTCGTTGCTGCGGATCTCTTCCCGGGAACGGGTGGCCTCCATCACCGCGATATCGTCTTCCTGGCGCAGCCGGCGGGCCTCGCCGACACTCTCCAGCTCGAGGCCGAGCAGCTCGCCGCTGGTCGGGTCCCGGTAGCGCTCGCCGACGCGGTAGATGCCGAAGCGGCCGCCGCCGTCGACGCGGCCGCGGGCGTAGAACCGGTCCCCGGCCCCGCTGACCAGGCGGCCATCGTCGCCGGCCACCACGTAGGCCAGTTCGTCCAGCCGCTCGGGGTCGGTCACCACCCGATGCTCGCGCAGGAAGTGACGCACCGATTCCAGCGGGAGGGGGGCAACGGCCTCGCGGTGCGGAACGGCGCGCACCTCCGGGGAGAGGCGGACCACTCCCTGGCCTCGCTCCAGGCCCAGGCAGGGCCGGCCGCCGCAGTCGTAGAGGTAGACGGTGTCGCCGGGATAGATCAGGTGCGGGTTCTCGATCTGGGGATTGACCTGCCAGACCTCCGGCCACTGCCAGGGATGCTGCAGGAAGCGCCCGGAGATGTCCCACAGGGTATCGCCCCTGACCACGGTGTAGCGGTCCGGCGCGCTGTCCCTCAGGCCGTTCTCCCAGGACAGGCCCTGGGCCTGCACGGCGCCCACCAGCAGCCCCGCCGCCAGCGCCCCCAGCCAGCGCCGCATGCCCTTGCTGCGTCTCGTCTGCCTCATCCCCGGCTTCCCCCGCGTTGTTATCCCCGGCAGCGCATGGAACCCCGCCGCCGTGGTATAGTCTGATGCTATCGATACGATACGCGACGCGTGGTTTTCCGCCGCGTCGCCGGCTTCTAGAATAGCCGCATATCCCGAATGACAGCACAACGGTGACACCAACGCCATGGCCAAACTCCCCATCCTCGAATTCCCCGACGAGCGGCTGCGCACCAAGGCGGTTGCCGTCGAGACGGTCGACGACGAGGTGCGCCAACTGGTCGACGACATGCTCGAGACCATGTACGACGCCCAAGGCATCGGCCTGGCCGCCACCCAGGTGGACGTGCACCGCCGCGTGATCGTGATGGATGTCAGCGACGATCGCAGCACGCCGCTGGTGCTGGTCAACCCGACGTACACGCCCATCGGCGACGAGCGCGAGCCGATGCAGGAGGGCTGCCTGTCGATCCCGGAGTACTATGCCGAGGTGCCGCGCGCCCTGAAGGTGCGGCTCCAGGCGCTGGGCCGCGACGGCCGGCCCTATGAGCTGGAGGCCGAGGGCCTGCTGGCCCACTGCATCCAGCACGAGTGCGACCACCTGGAGGGCGTGCTGTTCGTCGACTACCTGTCGCCGCTCAAGCGCGACCGGGTGATGAAGAAGATGCAGAAGCGCCACAAGATGGGCCAGCCCGCCTGAGCCTGGGCACTTCAGCCCACACGGGCGAATCACCGGAAGGCCGGCGCCGTTGAGGACGCCGGCCTTCGTCGTTTGCGCCCCGCTCCGTTATCATGGGGGCATTCATCCCGGTAAGGCCCTCGACCCATGTCCCGACCCCTGCGCGTCATCTTCGCCGGCACGCCCGACTTCGCCGCCGAGAGCCTGGCGTCACTGCTGACGAGCCCCCACCACGTCGTCGCCGTCTACACCCAGCCCGACCGCCCCGCCGGGCGGGGCCGCAAGCTGACCCCCAGCCCCGTCAAGGCGCTGGCCCAGCGGCATGGGCTACCGGTCCACCAGCCCGCCTCGCTGCGCACGCCGGAGGCCCAGGCGACGCTGGCGGCACTGGACGCCGATCTCATGGTGGTGGTGGCCTACGGCCTGATCCTGCCCAAGGCGGTGCTCGACACGCCGCGGCTGGGCTGCCTCAATGTCCACGCCTCCCTGCTGCCGCGCTGGCGTGGCGCGGCGCCCATCCAGCGGGCCATCGAGGCCGGCGACGCCGAGAGCGGGGTGACCATCATGCAGATGGACGAGGGCCTCGACACCGGCGACATGCTGCTGGTCAGGCGCACCCCCATCACCGCCGCCACCACCGGCGGCGAGCTCCATGACACCCTGGCCGCCCTGGGCGGCCAGGCGCTTGTCGAGGCCCTGGCGGCGCTGGCCGGCGATGGCCTGGCCGCCACGCCGCAACCGGCGACCGGCGTCACCTACGCCGCCAAGCTGTCCAAGGCCGAGGCCGAGCTCGACTTTCGCCAGCCCGCCGCGACGCTCGCCGCCCGCATTCGCGCCTTCAATCCCTGGCCGGTCGCCTGGTGCGCGCAGGGCGAGGAGCGCCTGCGCCTGCTGATGGCCGAGGCCGCCCCGGCCCCGGCCGCGGGCGACCCCGCAGCCCCCGGCACCCTGCTCGCCCCCGACGCCGACGCCCTGCGTATCGCCTGCGGCCCGGCCGGCGACCAGGTGCTGCGAGTGACCCGGGCCCAGCTACCCGGCGGCAAGGCCCTGGACGTGCGCGAGCTGCTCAAGGCCCGCGCGGACCGTTTCCCCCCCGGCGCCCGCCTGGGGACCCCGGACCGGGAGACCCCCGCATGAGCAACCACGCCGGACACTCCAAGTCCCTCGACAACGGCCTGGCGGTGCGCGCCGCCGCGGCCCGGGCGCTCGCCCCGGTGATCACCGGCAAGGGCTCGCTCAACAACCTCGACGAGCACCAGGTGGTGGCCCGGGACCGCAGCCTCTTCAAGGAGCTGTGCTTCGGCACCTGCCGGACCCTGCCGCGGCTGGAGGCCCTGGCCGCGACGCTGCTGGAGAAGCCCTTCAAGGCCCGCGACGCCGACATCCAGGCGCTGCTGCTGGTCGGCATCTACCAGCTGCTCTACCTGCGCATCCCGGCCCATGCCGCGGTGGGCGAGACCGCCGGCGCGGCCCGCCTGCTGGGCAAGGCCTGGGCCACCCGGGTGCTCAACGGCTGCCTGCGCCGCCTGCAGCGCGAGTCCGCGGCCCTGCAGGCCGAGGTCGACAAGGACCCGGCGGTGGCCCTGCTGCACCCCAGGTGGTGGCTCAAGGCCTTCCGCCAGGCCTGGCCGGACGACTGGCGGGCCATCTGTGAGGCCAACAACCGCCCCGGCCCGATGACCCTGCGGGTCAACCGCCGCCACGGCGACCGGGAGACGTACCGCGACCACCTCGATGCCCCGGGCATCAGTTGCCGGCTATGCCTGCATGCGCCGGATGGCCTGACCCTGGACAAGCCACGGGACGTGTCCACCCTGCCCGGCTTCCAGGAAGGCCGGGTCAGCGTCCAGGACGAGTCGGCCCAGCTCGCCGCGGTGCTGCTGGGGCCGGTGATCGCCCCGCGTCCCGGGACCCGGGTGCTGGACGCCTGCTGCGCGCCCGGCGGCAAGACCGCCCACCTGCTCGAGCTGTTCGATATCGAGTTGCAGGCCGTCGACAGCGACGACGCCCGCCTGGCCCGGGTCGAGGACACCCTCTCACGGCTCGGCCTGAGTGCCTCCCTGGCCCACGGCGATGCCACCCAGCGCGACTGGTGGGACGGCACCCCCTACGACGCCATCCTGCTCGACGCCCCCTGCTCCGGCAGCGGCGTGATCCGCCGCCACCCGGATATCAAGCGACTGCGCCGTCCCTCCGACATCCCGCGGCTGGCCGAGCTCCAGGCTCGCCTGCTCGACAACCTCTGGCCGCTGCTGTCGCCGGGCGGCACCCTGCTGTATGCCACCTGCTCGGTGCTGCCCGAGGAGAACGCCGACCAGGTCCAGGCCTTCCTCGAGCGCACCCCCGACGCCGAGGTGACCACCCCGACGGGGGTCGCCTGGGGCCGGCCCGCCGGCGCCGGACGCCAGCTGCTGCCGAGCGTCGACAGCCATGACGGCTTCTTCTATGCCAGACTGAGGAAGCGGGCCGCCTGAGCGGCCTCCACCCTTCGCTGCCAAAGGACGACACCATGAACCATACCTACAAGCACATCGAGCTGACCGGCACCTCCGAGACGGGCATCGAGGACGCGGTGCAGAGCGCCCTCGGCAAGGCCTCGGAGAGCCTGCACAGCATGCGCTGGTTCGAGGTCACCGACACCCGCGGCCATATCGAGCACGGTCGGGTGACGCATTGGCAGGTAACGCTCAAGGTGGGCTTCACCCTCGACTGAGGCCGTCCCGCGGCCGACCTGTTCTTCCATCCGCGGCTGGTTTAAGCTGGCCATCACTTATGTTGCGGTGCACAAGACGGCACCGCCACGGCTTCCTGCGGACAGCGACACCCAATGAAGATCATCATCCTCGGCGCCGGCCAGGTCGGTGGGACCCTGGCCGAGCACCTGGCCCGCGAAGAGAACGACATCACGGTGGTGGACACCGACAGCGAGCGGCTGCGCGAGCTGCACACCCGGCTCGACATCCGCACCGTGACCGGCGCCGGCTCCTACCCCATGGTGCTGCGCCAGGCCGGCTGCGAGGACGCCGACATGCTGATCGCGGTGACCAACTCCGACGAGGTCAACATGATCGCCTGCCAGGTGGCCCACACGCTGTTCCGCACCCCGACCAAGATCGCCCGGGTGCGGGCCACCGCCTACCTGACCCGCAAGGGGCTGTTCGCCCACGAGGCGGTGCCCATCGACGTGCTGATCAGCCCCGAGCAGGTGGTCACCGACCACATCCGCCGGCTGATCGAGCACCCCGGCGCCCTGCAGGTGCTGGAGTTCGCCGGCGGCCTGGTGCAGCTGGTGGCGGTGAAGGCCTTCTACGGCGGCCCCCTGGTGGGCCAGGAACTGGGCTTCCTGCGCCGGCACATGCCCAGCGTCGACACCCGGGTGGCCGCCATCTACCGCCGCAACCGGCCGATCATCCCCCGCGGCGACACCGTCATCGAGGCCGATGACGAGGTGTTCTTCATCGCCGCCCGGCGCGATATCCGCGCGGTGATGAGCGAGCTCCGGCGCCTGGAGCGGGACTTCCGGCGGATCATCATCGTCGGCGGCGGCAACATCGGCGAGCGCCTCGCCGAGCACCTCGAGCACAGCCACCAGGTGAAGATCGTCGAGCACAACCTCGACCGTTGCACCCAGCTCTCCGAGCGCCTCGACCGCACCGTGGTCCTCCACGGCAGCGCCACCAGCAAGCGCCTGCTGGAGGAGGAGAACATCGAGGACTGCGACATCTTCTGCGCGCTGACCAACGACGACGAGGTCAACATCATGTCGTCGATGCTGGCCAAGCGCATGGGGGCCAAGAAGGTGCTCACCCTGATCAACAACGCCGCCTACGTGGACCTGGTCCAGGGCGGCGAGATCGACATCGCCATCTCGCCCCAGCAGGCCACCATCGGCAGCCTGCTGACCCACGTGCGTCGTGGCGATATCGTCAACGTCCACTCGCTGCGGCGTGGCGCCGCCGAGGCCATCGAGGCGATCGCCCACGGCGACACCCAATCCTCCAAGGTGGTGGGCCGGGCCATCGGCGAGATCGACCTGCCCAACGGCACCACCATCGGCGCCATCGTGCGCGGCAAGGACGTGCTGATCGCCCATGACGACGTGGTGGTCGAGTCCGGCGACCACGTGATCCTGTTCGTCATCGACAAGCGCCGCATCCGCGACGTGGAGCGGCTGTTCCAGGTCGGCCTGACCTTCTTCTGATGGAGCCCCGCACCGAGTGACCGCCATGCCGCCAGGGACGACGCCCCGCCCGACGAGGAGAGCCACCGCATGAGCCTGCGCATGATCCTGCGCATCCTGGGTCTGCTGCTGATGATGTTCAGCCTGACCATGGCGCCCCCGATCCTGATCTCGCTGCTGTTCGGCGACGGCATGTGGGAGGCTTTCGTGGTGGCGCTGGCCATCACCGTGGTGACCGGAGCCATGATGTACCTGCCCAACCGCCATGCCCGCAAGGAACTGCGCACCCGCGACGGCTTCTTGATCGCGGCGCTGTTCTGGAGCGTGCTGGGGCTGTTCGGGGCGCTGCCGCTGATGCTCACCGGCGCCTCGGCCCTGTCGCCCACCGACGCCGTCTTCGAGTCCTTCTCGGGGCTGACCACCACCGGCGCCACGGTGATCACCGGCATCGACCTGCTGCCCGAGGCGATCCTCTACTACCGTCAGCAGCTGCAGTGGCTGGGCGGCATGGGGATCGTGGTGCTGGCCGTGGCCATCCTGCCGACGCTGGGCGTCGGCGGCATGGCCCTGTACCGCACCGAGATCCCGGGGCCGCTCAAGGACTCCAAGCTGACCCCGCGCATCACCGAGACGGCCAAGGCGCTGTGGTACATCTACGCCACCCTGACCGTGACCTGCATGCTGGCCTACATGGCCGCCGGCATGAACTGGTTCGACGCCCTGGGCCACAGCTTCTCCACCGTGGCCATCGGCGGCTTCTCGACCCACGATGCCAGCATCGGCTACTTCGACAGCGCCGCCATCGAACTGGTCTGCGTGTTCTTCCTGTTCATCTCGGCGATGAGCTACAGCCTGCACTTCCTGGCCTGGCGGCAACGCAGCGTGACCCACTACTTCCAGGACCCGGAGGCCCGCTTTTTGATGCTGTTCCTGGCGGGCCTGGTGACTACCACGGCGATCTCGCTATGGCTCACCGAGATCTACGAGACCACCCTGGGGCTGCGCCATGCGCTGTTCGAGGTGGTCTCGATCGCCACCACCGCCGGCTTCGCCGTGGCCGACTTCTCGATCTGGCCCGGCGCCCTGCCCTTCCTGCTGTTCGTGACGGCCTTCGTCGGCGGCTGCTCGGGTTCCACCGGCGGCGGCATGAAGGTGATCCGCATCATCCTGATCCTCAAGCAGGGCATGCGCGAGGTGATGCGGCTGATCCACCCCAATGCGGTGATCACCGTGAAGATCGGCAAGGTCAGCGTGCCGGACGGCATCGCCCAGGCGGTCTGGGGCTTCTTCTCGGCCTACGTGATGCTGTTCTTCCTGATGCTGGTGGGCGTGATGGCCACCGGCGTCGACCAGATCACCGCCTGGTCGACGGTGGGCTCGGCGCTCAACAACCTGGGGCCGGCACTGGGCGAGGCCAGTGCCCATTACGGCGACCTGCCGATGCTGGCCAAGTGGATCCTGGTGGTGGCCATGCTGCTGGGGCGCCTGGAGATCTTCACCGTGCTGGTGCTGTTCACCCCGGCCTTCTGGCGCAAGTGATCGAAGACGCCGCTCTGCAGGTGGGGTCGCCTGGGCGCTGGCCGGGCCAGCGCAGCTCTCAATACCGGGGCGACCTGCCGATGCTGGCCAAGTGGATCCTGGTGGTGGCCATGCTGCTGGGGCGCCTGGAGATCTTCACCGTGCTGGTGCTGTTCACCCCGGCCTTCTGGCGCAAGTAGCAAACCCGATGCAAGCGCCCGCGGCGGGTTTGGCCCGCCGGCGGCCTTCGTGGATAATCGACTCTTCATCCTCCAGGCCCGAGCGTCAATGACCGACTCCCAGGACACCGTGACCGCCCCCCGTGAACAGGCCACCAGCGGCGGCCCCCGCCGCACCCTCCTGGTGGGCGAGACCCGTTACACCCTGCTGGGGACCGCCCATGTCTCGGCCGAGAGCGCCGCGGAGGTCCGCTCGCTGATCGATTCCGGCGAGTTCGACGCGGTAGCCGTCGAGCTGTGCGACTCGCGCCACCAGAACCTGGCCAACCCCGACGCCCTGGGCGAGCAGGACCTGTTCCAGATCTTTCGCCAGGGCAAGGCCGGCATGGTCGCCGCCAGCCTGGCGCTGGGCGCCTTCCAGCAGCGCCTCGCCGAGCAGTCGGGCATCGAGCCCGGCGCCGAGATGCGCGCCGCCCTGGAGGAGACCCGCGCCCGCCGGCTGCCGCTGGTGCTGATCGACCGGGACGTGGGGGTGACCCTCAAGCGCATCTACCACAACGTGCCCTGGTGGCAGCGCTTCTCGCTGTTCTCGGGGCTGCTCGGCGGGCTGCTGTCCCGCCAGGACGTCTCCGCCGAGGACATCGAGCGGCTCAAGGAGGGCGATGTCCTGGAGTCCACCTTCAGCGAGTTCGCCGCCGAGTCCGAGACCCTCTACACGCCGCTGATCAGCGAGCGCGACCGCTACATGGTGCTGCGCCTGGCCGAGCAGTGTCCGCCAGGGCGCTACCGCCACGTGCTGGTGGTGATCGGTGCCGGCCACCTCAAGGGCATGGCCGAGCACCTGGCACGGCCGCTGCCCGAGGCGCCCACCCCGGAGCGCGAGGCGCTGGAGGCCACCCCGCCGCCCTCGAAGGTCTGGAAGGCGCTGCCCTGGGCCATCACCGCCCTGGTGCTGACCGGTTTCGCCATCGGCTTCTCGCGTAACACCGAGCTCGGCTGGCAGCTGGTGGTGGAATGGTTCGTGATCAACGGCGTGCTCTCCGGCGCGGCCACCCTGGCGGCCCTGGCGCACCCGGTGACCGTGGCCGCCACCGTGGTGGCCGCGCCCCTCACCTCGCTCAATCCCACCATCGGTGCCGGCTTCGTCGCCGCCGGGGTGGAGCTCGCCATGCGCAAGCCCAAGGTGCGCGACTTCGCCACCCTGCGCCACGACGTCACCGAGCTGAAGGGCTGGTGGCGCAATCGGGTCTCGCGCACCCTGCTGGTCTTCCTCACCGCCACCCTCGGCTCCGCCGCCGGCACCTGGATCGCCGGTTTCCGCATCGCCGGGGCGCTGTTCGGCGGCTGACCCCGCCGGGCGCCGCGTCCCGCGGCGCCCGCCACCTCCCGACCTCCCCGACCCGGCCATGGCTAACGCCTGGCCCGGCTACCGGGAAGTCCGCGGGGCCCCCTTCCTCTTCCTGACGGTGGTGCCCTTCGCCCACCGGCGGACCAAGGCCGGCTCGCTGGACTCCGCGATGATCCTGCTGCTGGTGTTCCTCGCCTTCACGCTGATCTTTCCCACCGACCGGCGGCGGCGCTTGAAGGCGCTGATGTTCCGCGAGCTCGAGGCCATGGCCCGGCGTTCTTCCGCAGCGCCTAGCGGATCGCTCGGCGTTCCAGCAGGCGACGCATGGCCGGGGTCGGCGCCTCGAGCTTCTCGTGACGGCGGCTGGCGGCATAGCTGTCGTTGAAGGCATCGAAGTAGTCGTCGAGCAGCTCGGCGGCCTGGGGGTCACCGGCCAGTCGGAGCAGCTCCACGGCCACCTCGGCGGTGCACAGGTGGGCGGCGGAGGCCGGCTTGCGCAGGCGGTAGCGGGTCAGCCGCTCGGTGGCCAGCGGCAGCACCGGCAACTCGGCCAGGTAGGGGCTCTTGCGGAAGATCCGCCGCGCCTGGCGCCAGGTGCCGTCGAGGATGATGAAGACCGGCACCTTGTCCGCACGCACCTCGGTCATGACGCGCTCCATGCCCACCACCCGGTGGGCATAGTCCTCGTGGTCGTCGGGGAAGATCACGAAGGGGGCATAGCGGGCATCGTCGAGCAGCGCCAGCAGCCGCGCATCCGGGGCCGTGCGGTACCAGGTGAAGACCTCGGTCTCGGGGAGGACGTCGCGGATCAGCCGACCGGTATTGGTGGGCTTGTGATGCTCCAGGGGGTGGGTCAGCAGCCACACCCGGGCATGGCACTCGGCCTGGACCCGATAGGGACACAGGCAGTTGAGGGCCGGCAGGTTGCAGCCCTCGCAGCGCGTCACGAAGCTGCCGCGCGCCTTGAACTCCCGCCGCGGCGGCCGTGGATGACCGGTGGCGGGGTCATGGGAGAGCCCGGTGGCGGGGTCATGGGAGAGCCCCTCGGTCGGCTCGCACTCGGCGACGGTCTCCGGGGGGGCCTGGGCGCTGTCGGTGCCGGCGGACGGGGCCGCCGGGTCACGGGTATCACTCATGAGCTAGGGGCATCGCTGACTGGGGCGGGCATTCTAGCATGCCCGACCCGGGACCCGAGCCCCGAGCCGCGGCGTCAGCGGGACAGGCTGGCGGCCTCGCGCCGCGCCACGGGACGCCGCTTCCAGTAACCCGCCAGCAGCGAGCCCGAGACGTTGTGCCACACGGAGAAGAGCGCCCCGGGCAGGGCCGCGCTGGCGGTGAAGAACTGGCTGGCCAGGGTCACCGCCAGCCCGGAGTTCTGCATGCCGACCTCGATGGCCACGGTCCGGGCGACGCGCACCTCGAAGCCCACCAGGCGGGCCAGCCCGTAGCCCCCGGCCAGGCCGATGGCGTTGTGCAGGATCACGGCCAGTGCCACCAGCGGGCCCAGGGTCAGCAGGCGCTCGGCATTCAGCCCCACCACGATGGCGATGATCAGCACGATGGCCGCCATCGCCAGGCTCGCCAGCAGCGGCTCGACGGCGCGCACCCGCGCTCCCAGCAGGTGATGCACCACCACGCCCAGGGCGATCGGCGCGATGACCAGCTGGGCGATGCTCAGGAACATCCCGGCCACCGGCACCTCGACGCTCTGCCCGACCAGCATCCAGGTCAGCAGCGGCGTGGCGGCCACCGAGACCAGCGTCGACGCCAGGGTCATCGACACCGACAGCGCCACGTGGCCGCCGGCCAGCCAGGTCATTACGTTGGAGGCCGTGCCGCCGGCGGTGGCGCCGACCAGCACCATCCCGGTGGTCAGGGCGGCGTCGAGCCCCAGCCCCCAGGAGACGGCCAGCGCCGCCAGGGGCATCAGGGTGAACTGCAGCAGGATGCCCACCGCCACCGGCAGCGGGGCGCGCAGCACCCCCGCGAAGTCCTGGCGGGACAGGGTCAGGCCCATGGCGAACATGATCAGGGCCAGCAGCAGCCGGATCTGTCCGGCGAGGCCGGTGAACCAGTCGGGCTGCCAGGCAGCGCAGAGGGCGAACAGGATCGCCCACAGGGGGAAGAGGCGGTTGAGGCGTTCGAAGACGAGCATCGGGGGTCCTTGGCATGGCGTCTCGGGAAAGGCCGGGCCGCCGTGACGGCAACGGGTATAGGCCCGGGTGGGCGCGGAGGCCATGATGCCGTATGCGCGCTAATCAATGAAGCCGTGTCCCTGAACGGCAAGGGGCACGGCCGACCGATGCCCGTCACACGGCAATCCGGACAGCCACCCGGACCGCCCCGGCGAGGGCGGCTCGGTGGCACGGCTCGCACCGCGGGTCGAGGTCGCCAGTCGACACGGGCGACTTGCGGCGCCTCAGCGCGCCTCGAGCAGCGTTTCCGGCACCCACAGCCGTTCCTCGCGCTGCCAGTGGCGGACCAGCGGTGGCACCCCCTCGCCGGCGGGCCGGCTGATCCGCGTCACGCCCGGCGGCGCCAGGGTCGCCGCCTCGGGATCGACCAGCACGCAGGGCGCCTCCAGGGGCGCCTGGTGGAGCAGCGAGGCGGCCGGCATCACGGCCAGCGAGGTGCCCACCACCAGCAGCAGGTCGGCCTCGGCGACGAGCGCGCAGGCATCGGCGAAGTGCGGCACCGCCTCGCCGAACCACACCACGTCGGGACGCAGCTGGCTGCCCTTGTCGCAGACGTCCCCCAGGCGAATGCCGCCCCGGCGCAGCGGATAGCGCATGCGCGGGTCCACCGAGGAGCGGGCCATGAGGATCTCGCCGTGCAGGTGGAGCACCCGGCGGGAGCCGGCCCGCTCGTGGAGGTCGTCGATGTTCTGGGTGATCACGCTGACCCGGAAGCCGCGGCTCTCGAGTTGCGCCAGGGCCTTGTGGGCGGCGTTGGGCCGGGCGCGGCGCACCTGGTCGCGGCGGGCGTCATAGAAGCGCAGCACGCGCTCGGGGTCGCGGTCCCAGGCCTCGGGGGTGGCGACCTCCTCGATGGGATGGTCGGCCCAGAGGCCGTCGGCGGCGCGGAAGGTCTGGATGCCGCTCTCGGCGCTGATACCCGCTCCGCTAAGCACCACCAGATGCGGCGCATGCTGCTCCACCCTTCACCCCCTCTCGCCACGCGGGCGCCAGCGACCCACTTTCCAGAACCAGCTACCCTCTTGCCAGGACTTGCCACTGCCTGAAACTACCACTCCGGGCCCCGCTGCGACCAGCAACAGCGCCACCCCGCTGGCGTTCCATCACGCCAGCGACATGCGCTTGACGTCCCGCGGTCACCTTTCACCGCTACCGTCCTGCCATCGGTCATCCACATCCGGGCGACCGGCAACACCGCCAGGAGGCCACATGCACGACCCGACCCAGCCGACCCTGATCGAGACCCTCAAGCTCGCGACCCGGGAGGCCGGCGAGCGACTACGCGAGGGCTACCACACCGCCGGTGCCATCGACTTCGAGCGCAAGGGCGCCTCCGACTTCGTGACCCACTACGACCGGGCGGCGGAGCGCGTCATCATCGACACCGTCCGCCGGGCCCACCCCGAGGTGGGTTTCCTCGGCGAAGAGAGCGGCGCCACGCCCGCCCAGGCCGGTGATATCACGGTGATCATCGATCCGCTGGACGGCACCAACAACTTCCTGCATCGGGTGCCCCACTTTTCGGTCTCCATCGCCGTGAGCGAGGGGGATGCCCTCACCCATGGCGTGGTCTACCAGCCGCTGCTGGACGAGATGCTGTGGGCGGTGCGCGGTCAGGGCGCCTACCGTGGCGCGCAGCGCATCACGACGCCTCCCGCGCGGCCCCTGCACGAGATGCTGCTCGCCACCTGCCTGCCCTACCACGCCAAGGGCGACTGCCCGACCAGCCTGGCCCAGCTCACCCTCCTGATGCCCCGGGTGGCGGGCATTCGAGTCCCCGGCTCGGCGGCACTCGAGATCGCCTATGCCGGCCTCGGCCGCTTCGATGCCTTCTGGTCCCAGGGGGCCGAGCTGGACCCGTGGGACATCGCCGCCGGCATCGTCATCGCCCGGGAGGCGGGCTGCACGGTCACCGACCTTGACGGCGACCCGGCCCCCATCGAGTGGACCAGCCTGCTGGTGGCCCATCCCGAGCCACACGGCGATCTGCTCGACATTCTGAGAGACACCGAGTGAGTGGCCCTGTCCATGCCCCCGACATGGGCCGCGATCCCGTGTCCCGGCGAAGGCCGCGGAAGGCCGAGGCAGGCGCCCAGCAGTCATCGGGAAGGCTGCCCCTCCGGCACAGGCGGTGGCCTGGCCATCGCCAGGCCGAGACCAGACGGGAGGGGATCGAGGAACTGACGGCCAAGAACGAACGTTCAAGGCATGCCGCTATAGATATCAGGTTGAAGCTCGGCGGACCGAACAACAGCGCCGCTGCCGTCCGGTCCGCCGGAGCGACGTGTCCGGCAGCATGGCGCAGCTACTGCCTTGCATCGATCGCCGTCCACTGAAGCGTCGCTTCGATACGACGACGATAGGGGGTGTCGATCTGCCTTGGCGTGAAACGCACATAACGCTCGGCCACTTCGCGTTGTGCGCCTACGAGCCCGGCGAGATACTCAATCACCTGGTCAGAAGAAGGCTCTCTTTCTTCACCCTTGAACGTGGGGGGGAGGTTCGTCCAGATGACGTGAGCCATCTCGCGAGCCGAGGCCCACTCGGCAAGACCGGGAATCAAGGCGGGAGAAGGCTGACCGACTGACCACGAGCCGACATGCTGTTCTTCGTTCCTTTCCGGAATTCCCTCTCGCTTGCGAAGAGCTGACGTTGCGCAGGCCAGGTTGGTGGAATCCATGACCGCCCATAACGAACGCACCGGGCTTGCGCGCTCTGTCAAGACGAGGGTGATTCGCCCATCTCGAGACTGCCGCGCGAATTCAACGTGAATGAATGGACCATCTTCGAACCACTTCCGCTGAATGGCGAGTTCTCTCGGATCCCAAACGAGGGAGCCCCAGCCAAGGCATGCGATCATGATCAATACGTCTCCCTTGAGGCCAGACGTGAACGCTCAGCGGCAGGCAAGCCGCGTAGCGGCTTGTCTGTCCCTTCGGCAGCGCCTGGGTATGCGCCGCCCCGGCGATGAGTCCCATCCAGGCGCATGCCACCGGCGCTTGCCCCGGACTGCTAGCCCTCTCGCTGCAGCTTCTCACGCCGTGCGACTTCCGCCGGCGTAGGGGGATGCATGGCAAAGTCACCGGTTCTCACCGCGCCGTCACGCACATACCGCGCGATCACGATACCGCTGGGCGACACTCGACTGGCGACGAGTTTGAACCCCGCCGGCGTTCCGTCATCATGGAACAGTTTCTTGCCTCTCCCGAGCACGACGGGGAACATGAACAGATCGATCTCGTCGACGAGATCGCTCGCAAACAGCGTGCGAATCAGGTCGGTGCTGCCTTGAGTGACCAGTGCGGGTCCGTCTTCCTGCTTCAGCCTCGCGACATCGGCCGCCGCGTCACTGAGGGCCACCGACCCCTTCCAGGTCAGCTCCACGCCCTGGCGGGTCGCAACGTACTTATTGATCGAGTTGAAGGTTCTGGCGATGGCATCATCGGGTCCCTCTTCGGCATACGGCCAGTGCGCGGCGAAGATCTCGTATGTCTTCCGCCCGAGCAGCAGGTCGAAACGCTGACTGAACAGCCTGGCGATCTCTTCGCCGAACACCTCGTCCGCCAGCGGCGCGACCCAGCCGCCGTAGCTGAATCCGCCGGTCGGGTCTTCTCGCGGCCCGCCAGGCGCCTGCATGACGCCATCCAGTGACACCATGGCGCCGACAATCACTTTTCGCATGCGGTCATCCCCCTGGTTCGCCTGCGAGCACCCCGTCGTCGAACGAGACACCGGGGAATCGCCAGCCCGGTGCGCCCTGGGTGCGAGTGACGCCCAACGACGACGCTCAGCCGCGCTCGGCGGCGAGCGACCGGAGCGGCAGCGAAGGAAGGAAGCGGTCAAGCGTCGGAATCCAGCGCCCTGGTTACGCTTTGTCTGAAAACTGCCTGCGCTCACCCATCCGGCGTTAACAATCGGCTCGTGCGCGAGCCCGGTCAAAGTACTCATTTACACCGCGTAAACTCCGTCTTTTCTCCGATCTTTTCCTTGTGACCCACATGGAAGTGGGAAATGCGTTGGCCCGCCGGGAGCGGGCCTAGCCCTGGCCATCGCTCGTCGGCTTTTCAGACAAAGCTCAGGCTTCCCCTTGTATGCCTTGCTGCGGCTGCCGGGCATAGCTGACCGTCAAGACTTCCCATACATGGCCGTCAGGTTCGTTCCAATACACGATTCGGCCCCCATGCTGCGTATTGATCTCCATATCTACCGGACCATGCGGGGTACTTCTGTACTCGATTCCCTTGGCCCTGATTCTGGCCAGGATCCCATCGAACGCCTCCTCGCCCACACGAAAACAAAAGTGTTGCACAGGGAAAGCGCCGTCCGCTTCGTCGAAATCCAGTGTCAGTCCGTCGTTCACGTAAACAGGAGAAAAAGGGCCCGTCCCCGACTCGGCCCAAGGAACGTCCAGCAGGTAGGCGAGCAATTCAGCCGCCGCCCTTCTATCCCGAACCGGAACGCTCGCATGGTCAAGTTCAACGCTCATTACCGGTCCCCATGATGAAAGTGATGATGCCTGACGCCCCTGCCATGGGGCGGAACGAACTGGAAACCGTCCCGGCCCGCGCCCGTTGGGGACGACATGACCTGATTGTCAGTCGTCATTGCCTCTTTTCAGTGCAGCAACCGGTTTCTCGTTCTACCGGCACGTCGGTACGCGTCCACTGAGCCACTGGCCGGCCGTCACGCCGCCACCACGATCCGGCCTGGTCCTGCTGCGGCCAGCCGTCGGGCGAGTCCTCCCAGGTCTCCTGCCGGCCGTAGGGCGTGAGATCGAGCAACTGCAGCGTGGGCATCATGGCCTCGATCCCTCGCGCCGTCGTGTCATACGTCTGGAACACCTGATCGCCGTCGCCCCGCAGGTAGCAGCGCACGTCGCCACCGTCTCGGGTCGCCAGCGCGTCCGCTGAACCGGCGGTCGAGTACCACGGCGTCGTCCAGCCCATGAACTCTCGGTAGGCGGCGATCTCGTCCCACGGACCGCTGCTGAAGACGGCGTAGGTCACGTCACGCTCGGCCAGATAGGCGCAGACGGCGGAGTTCATCGCTGCCTGAGTGTGGGTGCAGCCCTCGCACTGCTGGTGGGGCATGCCCTGCCGCTTCCACATGAAGTGGTACACGATCAACATGCGCCGGCCTTCAAACACCTCGTGCAGAGCGACGGGGCCTTCCGCCCCCACCACCGTCAGCGGCTCCATCCGCGTCATCGGCAGGCGTCGCCGAGCCGCGGCCAGTTGGTCGCCGGCGCGCGTGTGCGCTTTCTCGCGGACCAGCATCTCGGCACGAGCCCGCTCCCACTGGTCACGTGTCACGATTTGCGGAGTTGGCGATGCTGTCATGGCGTTCTCCTCTACCTTCTCGAGCCCAACGCCGCACATTCTCGAGCCCCACGCCGCCAACCCGGGCCGAGCGACGGCGAGGTCCAGCCCATGCGGTGTTGGCATGGCTGATTGCGAGTGGCCTTGTCAGGCGGTGCTCCACGCCTAGAAGCTCTTGCCATCGACATGCCGACTCTCCAGCGCTCTGGGATCGACTCCAGACAAGCAGTTGACGTTTATGGCAACCGTTGGAGACCCATCAGGCATCTCGCCGTAGGCGAAACTCTCGACACCGCAGATGTTGCAGAAAAGGTGACGGATCGCCTTCTTGTTAAAGAGGTACTCGGTGAGTGTCGCTTCCCCGGAAAGTAACCGAAAATGTTCCACCGAGGTAAATGCCAATACAAAGCCCATGCGTTGGCAACGAGAACAGTTGCAGGTGAGGGTGTTCTCCAGGTCTACGTCGACTTCATAGGCGACGGCTCCACACTGACAGCTACCCTCGCAATGCGTCAGTTGCATTATGTCATCTCCTCCTCAGCTGCCTGGGGGTAAGTTCTACCGCCTGACAGGCATTGAACTTCGCGTTCGCCGATGGCGCGGCAAGGTCAGGCTCCGTGGTAGCCATCATCTTCGGGATTCTCGTGGGCCCCCTTGGGCAAGTCCCCGGCCCAGGCCATGGCCGCGGCGTGCTCGCGCCTGGGAAAGGTGCGCATCTCCACGGCCTTGAACAGCCGCTCTTCCAGGTGGCTGAGATGCTTGACCCACTCCTGGTCGGTGACCACGGCGGCCCGGTGGTAGTGCTTGAGATCGCCGAGCTGGGTCAGGCCGTAGCCGATATCCTTCAACAGGGCGGTCAGCGTCAGCCAGCGAAGGCCGTCGATCTCGACCACCAGGCTGACCCTGGGATGGGCCCGCTTGGCGGCCTCGATGGCATCGATGGCGCGCTGCAGCTCCCTGGCCGTCACGACACCGCCCGCGTGCATCGCCACGACATGGCCCGCCGGATGGGAGATGAAGTCCAACATGGGGGTTCTCCTTGAGGTTGAGAGAGCAGCAAAGCGCCTCGGTCGCTTTCAGCATAGCGCGCCGTGACCGCCCCGCCGGTGTCCACGGGGCGCGGCGGGCGAGGTCACGAAACCGTCACCATCCCGCGCAAGCATAAGGCTGTATGCCACAAGAGAGTCGCCCAGCATGCCCCGACGCGCGCGCGAACCGCTCAGCGCAGCGGAAGTAGAGCACCTGCCCCGGCTGGCGGCCGGCAATGCGCTGACCCCGCAGTGCCAGGCCGGGCGGCTATCCCGGCAGGCACTGGCCGTTACCGCCCTGCCGACGAGCACGCCGTCGTACGAGGCAGCCCTGCGGCCGCTGAGCATCCTGATCATCTCGGATGTGTTCTTTCCGCGCATCAACGGCGTCTCCACCTCCATTGCCAGCTTTCACGGCGCCCTGGAGCGCCAGGGCCACGCGGTGACCCTGATCTGCCCCGACTACCCGTTGGGGCAGACCGACGCACCGGAGGTGCTGCGCATCCCGTCCCGTGGCGTGCCAGGCGATCCCGAGGATCGCATGATGCACTACCGCGAGCTGATGGCCCTGACACCGCAGCTCGCCGCGGAGGCCTTCGACCTGATCCATGTGCACACCCCCTTCGTGGCCCACTACGCCGGCATCGCCCTGGGGCGTCGGCTGGGCATTCCGGTGGTGGCCACCTATCACACCCTGTTCGAGGAGTACCTGCACCACTATGTGCGCTGGCTGCCGCGTCGTTGGCTGCGCTTCGCCGCCCGCCGCCTCACGGTGCGCCAGTGCCACCAGCTCGACGCCCTGGTGGCGCCCTCCCGCGCCATGGGCGAGGCGCTGGAGCGCTACGGCGTCACCACGCCCATGGCGATCATCCCCACCGGACTGGCGCTGGAGGCCTTTTCCCATCCCCATGAAGCGAGCGATTTCCGCCGCTGTTACGACCTGCCAGCGGAGGCCAGGCTGCTGCTCTTCGTGGGCCGGGCGGCCAATGAGAAGAACATCGGCTTCCTGATCGAGATGCTCCCCCGCGTGCTGGCCAGGCACCCCACCACCCGGCTGATCATCACCGGCGAAGGGCCGGCCCAGGCGGCGCTGGCTCACCAGGCACAGCAGGCGGGGCTTGGCGAGGCGGTGATCTTTCTCGGCTACCTCGACCGCGACGGCCCCCTGCAGGCGGCCTACCGCGCCGCCGATGTCTTCGTGTTCGCGTCGCGCACGGAGACACAGGGGCTGGTGCTGCTGGAAGCCCTGGCGCTGGGCACCCCGGTGGTCTCCACCGCGGTCATGGGCACTCGCGATATGCTGGAGGACGGCGCCGGCTGCCTGATCGCCGAGGAGCGCCACGCCGACTTCGCCGACAAGGTCAACCGCGTGCTGGGCGACTCGGCGTTCCAGGCCGAACTCGCCCGCCGCGGCCCCCTCCACGCCGCCCGGTGGCACGAGGATAGCCTGGCGGCCGAGCTGGCGCGGACGTATCGGGGATGCGTGGTCGGCCGGTAGCTGGGGCTCCCACGCGCCGGGAGGGATGGTCGCGGGCGAGTACGGGACGCGACAGCCTGGCTAGTGGACCAGGCCGTTGTCGGCGTCGGCCGCGAAGCGCTGCTTGTTGCGGTACGGATAGACGTCGATGACCCGCCCGTCACGGATGGCCTGCTGCAGCCCCTTCCAGTAGTCGGCGTCGAACAGCTCCGGATGCAGCGTGTAGAACAGCTTGCGCAGGCGCACGTCGGCGAACAGGAAGGGACCGAATTCCTCGGGGAACACATCGTTGGGCCCCACCGAGTACCAGGGCTCGTCGGCCAGCTCCTGCTCCGGGTACATGGGCTCGGGGATATGCCGGAAGTTGCACTCGGTGAGGTAGCAGATCTCGTCGTAGTCGTAGAAGATCACCCGGCCGTGCCGGGTCACCCCGAAGTTCTTCAGCAGCATGTCGCCGGGGAAGATGTTGGCCGCGGCGAGCTGCTTGATGGCATTGCCGTAGTCCTTGAGCACCGCCCGCGTCTCGGCTTCGTCGCAGTCCTCCAGGTAGAGGTTGAGCGGGATCATCATGCGCTCGGTGTAGCAGTGCTCGATGATCACCTTGTCCCCCCGCAGGTAGACGGTGGAGGGCGCCACCTCGAGCAGGTGCGCCAGGCACTGCGGGTCGAAGTGGTCCTGGCGGGCGATGAAGTTCGAGAATTCCTGGGTATCGGCCATGCGCCCCACCCGGTCGTGACGCTTGACCAGCCGGTACTTCTCGCGGACGTTCTCGTGGCTCATCTCCTTGGTGGGGTCGAAGCGGTCCTTGATGATCTTGAACACGGTGCGGGAGGACGGCAGCACGAACACCGCCATGACCATGCCGCGCACCCCGGGGGCGATCACGAACCGGTCCTCGCGCTTGGCCACCTGGGCATTGAGGGCGCGGAAGAATTCGGTCTTGCCTTGCTTGTAGAAGCCGATGGCGGCATACAGCTCGCCCTGGGGCTTGTCGGGCATCACTTCCTGGAGGTAGTGGACGAACTCGCTGGGCACCACGACCTTGACCTGGAAGTAGGCCCGGGTGAAGGAGAAGATGATCGAGACCTCGTCGGGCTCGATGATCACGGTGTCCAGATGGAGCCCGTCGCCCGCCTCGTGGAGCACCGGCAGCACCAGCGGCACCTGCTCGCCGCCGCCGCGAATGCGGCCGACCAGGTAGGCCCCCTTGTTGCGGTAGAAGACGCTCTTGATCAGCTCGATCTCGGCCTGGGGATCGTCGAGGATCGCCGCGGGCAGTTGGCGACGCAGGAAGTCGCCGCCCTGGGCGGCGTCCCGCTCCAGGTCCTCGAAGGGCGTCTCGAAGGGCGCCTCGGCCAGCGCCCAGCGCAGCGCCTGGTGCCAGTCATCGCCCACCGCCTGGCGCCGGCACAGCTGGAGGCCCGAGTGGTGAGCGGCGTACTCGCGGGAGCGATAGACGAACATCCAGTCGTTGCGGATGTGGCGATGGTGGAACAGCGAGCAGAACATCGAGTTGAAGTAGGTCTCGGCCAGCTCGTAGTCGAGCCGCTGGCTGACCAGGTCGGCGTAGTGGCGACGGGCCTCCCGCCAGGACTCGAAGTCGACCAGCAGGTCCTCCTCGAAGGTCCGCTTGAGCCGCGCCAGGGTGACCTGGACCTTCTCGTCATACAGATCGATCCGCTCCGCCGAGGCCTGCTGGGCCTCCCGCCAGGCCGCATCCCGGAAGCGGCGGCTGGCATCGGCGGTGATCTCCTTGAACCGCGAGCGGTACTCGTCGAAGCCATGCAGGATGGTGGCGGCGAGGCGATAGGCGGGCGAGTGTCTCATGGCGACCTCCATGTAGCGGCCTTCCAGCTTCGCGTATTTTCCCCGCCGGCGCGAGCCGACCAAGGTGGGGCGCGCCGTGACAGCCGTGATGACATCTGCGACCGGGGCGGCGACAATGGCGCCCTCGTTGTCACCTGCCGATCGAGCGCACCATGACGCAACCGCTGCCCATCCTCTATCACGACGAGCACCTGGTCGCCGTGCACAAGCCGGCCGGTCTGCTGGTGCATCGCACCGCCCTGGCCCGCGGGGAGCGCCATGTCCTGCTGCAGGCCCTGCGCGACCAGCTCGGCCGGCGCGTCTACCCGGTGCACCGCCTCGACCGCCCCACCTCGGGGCTGATGGTCTTCGCCCTGTCACCGGAGACGGCCACGCGCCTGGCCGACGCCTTCGAGCAACGCCGGGTGGAGAAGCGCTACCTGGCGGTGGTGCGCGGCGTGGGCCCCGACGCCGCCCGCCTCGACTATGCGCTGCGCGAGGAGGACGGCCGGCGGCCCAAGGCCGAGATGCCGGCCATGGCGGCGATCACGCAGGTGCGACGGCTGGACAGCGTCGAGCTGCCGGTGCAGGTCGACCGCTATCCCCGGGCCCGCTACTCGCTGATGGAGGCTCGCCCGCTGACCGGTCGGCGCCACCAGATCCGCCGCCACCTGTCCCGCCGCGGCTACCCGATCATCGGCGACGCCAAGCACGGCAAGGGCAACCACAACCGCTTCTTCGCCGAGCACCTGGACTGCGCCCGGCTGCTGCTGGCGGCCGTGGGCCTGACCTTCGACCATCCCGTGGACGGCCGCCGCCTGGCGCTGGGCTGCGCCCTGGACGCGCCGATGACCGCCCTCTTCCAGCGCTTCGGCTGGGCGGGCCACCTGCCCGCGAACCACCGGCCGAATGCCACCTCCGCCCTCGCCTGACACGCCACCGATGCCCATGACCGACACCCTGCTGCCCCCGTCCCCCCACGCGACCGATGACCACGAGCTGCGCTTCGGTGGCATCCGCCGCCTGTACGGCGCCCGCGCCCTGGCGCGCTTCCGCCGCGCCCATGTGGTGGTGGTGGGCGTGGG
The DNA here is from genome assembly GCF_030409305.1 of Halomonas maura. Taxonomy (GTDB): domain Bacteria; phylum Pseudomonadota; class Gammaproteobacteria; order Pseudomonadales; family Halomonadaceae; genus Halomonas; species Halomonas maura. Next base: position 32,255 of record NZ_JAUFPQ010000002.1, on the reverse strand, counting down.
CGGCGTGGGCAGCTGGGCCGTGGAGGCCCTGGCGCGGTCCGGAATCGGCCGGTTGACCCTGATCGACCTGGACGATGTCTGCGTCTCCAACGTCAATCGCCAGCTGCATGCCCTGGACGGCACCATCGGCCGTCCCAAGGTGGAGGTGCTGGCCGAGCGCTGCCGCGCCATCCAGCCGGGCATCGAGGTGGTGGCGGACAGCGCCTTCGTGACCCCGACCAATCTCGCCGACCGCCTGCCCGAGGACGCCGACCACCTGGTCGACGCCATCGACAGCGTGGTGGCCAAGGCGGCACTGATCGCCTGGTGCAAGCGCCGCAAGCTGCCGATCACCGTCACCGGTGCCGCCGGGGGCCAGACCGACCCCACCCGCATCCGCGTGGCCGACCTCACCCGCACCGAGCACGACCCGCTGCTGGCCAAGGTGCGTGCCCGCCTGCGCCGGGACCATGGCTTCTCCCGCAATCCCAAGCGCCGCTTCTCGGTGGAGTGCGTCTATTCCGACGAGCAGCTGGTCTACCCCGGCGCCGACGGCGAGGTCTGCCTGCAGAAGCCCGGTGCCGGCGAGGCCACCCGCCTCGATTGTGCCTCGGGCTTCGGCGCCGCCACCTTCGTCACCGGCAGCTTCGGTTTCGTCGCCGCCTCGCGCACCCTGGCCCGCCTGGCCCGGGACGCCGCCGCCCCCTGACCCGAGGAATCCGCAGATGGAAGCGCACTATCCCGTGCCCGGCATCTACCGCCACTACAAGGGCCCGCTCTACGAGGTTATCGGCGTGGCCCACCACAGCGAGACCGAGGAACCGCTGGTGGCCTACCGCGCCCTGTATGGCGACTACGGCCTCTGGGTGCGACCGCTGTCGATGTTCATGGAGACCGTCGAGGTGCAGGGCGAACCGCTACCGCGCTTCGCCCTGGAGAAGGCCTTTTCCTGATGCCCACACGACGAAGGCGCCCCGCGGGGCGCCTTCGTGAGGGAAGCGAGGCCGACCGGCGGGGTCACTCCGCCGCGTGCATCTGCTTCTGCAGGTAGTTCTCGAGGCCGACCTTGTCGATCAGGCCGAGTTCGGTCTCGAGCTTGTCGATATGCTCTTCCTCGTCCTCGAGGATGCACTTGAACAGGTCGCGGGTGACGTAGTCCTGCACCGACTCGCAGTAGGCGATCCCCTCGATATAGTCGTCGCGCCCCTTCTGCTCCAGCTTGAGGTCACACTCGAGCATCTCCTTGGTGTCCTCGCCGATCAGCAGCTTGCCGTAGTCCTGCAGGTTGGGGACGCCCTCGAGGAAGAGGATCCGCTCGATCAGCTTGTCGGCGTGCTTCATCTCGTCGATGGACTCGTCGTACTCGAACTTGCCAAGCGCCGCCAGGCCCCAGTCCTGAAACATCTTGGCGTGCAGGTAATACTGGTTGATGGCGACCAGTTCATTGCCAAGAGCGGTATTTAGGTACTCGATGACCTTCTTGTCACCTTTCATGACTTCACCTCGTTGCACTCGTCAGGGTCGCTGTTCAGCTTGGCACGCACATTGGCGTACCGCCACGTCCTTGGAGCAGTCTAGGTGATATCAAGAAAAATGCAATAAAATCAATGCGTTGATAACGACAACCGAAACGATAGCGATTGCCATCACACGGCGTAGGCAAGCCCCTCGCTGGCCATCGCCAGCTCCTCACGGATGGCCTCGCGGGTGATGCCCTTGGCCATGCAGCCGCACTTGCCGCACTGGGTACCGCACCCCGTCTCGCGCTGGACCTGGCGCCAGGTGCGCGCCCCTTCCTCCACGGTCCGGCGGATTGCCTTGTCGGTCACACCCTTGCAGAGACACACATACATGAGAACACCTCGCGCTGATCACGAGGATGAATGTAAATGATTCGCATGGACTATCGCAACCATAGCGCGAGAAAATTTCTCATCCCCTTCGGCCAGGCAGCGGCTACTTCCTGCTCTTGGGCAGCACCACCACCCGTGTTCCCGAGACCAGGTCCGACCAGCTGCGCTTCTCGGCATCGAACAGCACCCACAGGTGACCGAGCCCCAGGGGCAGGAAGGACAGCGCCCCGACGAGGAAGCGCTGCAGGCTCTGCAGCAGGCTGATGGACCGGCCATCGGGGGTCTGGACCCGCAGTCGCCAGGCCTGCATGCCCAGCGTCATGCCGCCTCGGGTCCAGAAGTAGGCGAAGAAGGCATAGGCCGAGAGCGCCATCAGCAGGCGCAGCGACAGCACCTGGGCGGCGCCCAGCCCCACCCGCTCCGGCGGCAGGCCGATCACCAGCCGGGTCACCGCCACATGGCCGGCGGTGATGACGATCCACAGGGCCAGCACCAGCAGGCCATCATAGAGCATGGCGCCGAGGCGGCGCCCCAGGCCGGCGGGCCAGACATCGTTGAGGTGATCGAAGCGTCGCGGCATGGCGGGTCTCCGGGTCAGCCGGTGCGGCGGAGCAGATAGAGCCCCAGCCCGGCACAGATCAGGGTGGGCACCAGCACGGCCCAGGCGGGAGAGAAGCCGAACACCGTGGAGGCCGGCCCCAGCAGGTCCTGCAGGTACTTGAAGACCAGCCCCGTGATCACGCCGTAGAACACTCGGGTCCCGGCGGCCACGCTGCGCAGCGGCCCGAACACGAAAGAGGCCGCCACCAGCACCAGCGAGGCCATGGTCAGCGGCATCAACATCTTCTGCCAGAAGTACAGCAGCGGCTGGGTGGCCCGCTGGCCCTGGGCGTGCAGGTAGCGGGCGTAGGCCCACAGCTCGCTGGGCGCCTGGGTCTCCACGTCGCGCAGCAGGCGGTCGAGCGCGGCCGGGGTCAGCTCGGTCTCCCAGGGCCGAGTCGCCTGGTGACTCGCCTCGGTGCGGCCCTCCTCGAAGCGGGTCACGGCCACGTCCTCGAGCACCCAGCCGCCGTCGCGCCACACCGCGCGGCGGGCGCTCAGGGCCTCGCGCAGCTCATGCCCCTCGAAGCGGTAACGGGTCAGGTCGAGCACCACCTGGTCCGCGCGGATGGCACCGAAGCGGTAGAAGCTGTCGCCCTCGCGCTGCCAGCCGCCCCGCTCGGTCAATACGGCCCCCTCGCCCTGCATCTTCTCCAGCCGCCAGGCGCTGGCGAACTGCTCGGTGCGCGGGCTGACGAACTCGGCGACGAACAGCACCACGGCGATCACCAGGATGATCGGCTTCATCACCCCCCAGAGGATCCGCGTGAGCGAGCGCCCGGCGGCCCGCATCACGGTGAGCTCGTTGCTCGAGGCCATGCTGCCGAGCCCGATCAGGGCGCCGATCAGCACCCCCACCGGGGCGTACTGGTAGAAGCGCCAGGGCAGCCGGAAGACCAGGTAGAGCAGCACCTCGAGGGCCCCGTAGCCGCCCTCCACGTCGCCCAGGTCGTTGATGTAGGTGATCACCAGGTCCAGGCCCAGCAGCACCGCCTGGACGACGATGATGGCCCCCAGCACATTGCGTGCGATATAGCGGTCGAGTCGGTCGGCGATCATCAGGTTTGCGCGAGATACCCCGCACTTCGAGTGCGGGGAGGGATAGCGCGGCGCCGTCAGGCGCCCCTTTTCTCGCTTTCCTCCGTTCTTTACTGGCTATCTATACAGTTTGCGTTCTATGCTGTACGTCATGATGAAACGCGCCTACAAGTACCGCTTCTACCCGACGCCCGAGCAGGCGCAGCTGCTGGCCCGGACGTTCGGCTGTGTGCGTTTCGTCTACAACGCGGTGCTTCGCTATCGTACCGATGCCTTCTACGCGCACAACGCAAAAATCGGCTATACGGCGGCCAATGCCCACCTGTCGCGGATGAAGAAGGCCGACGAGACGGCATTCCTCAACGAAGTCAGCTCGGTCCCGCTTCAACAGTGCCTTCGCCATCAGCAGGCCGCCTTCAAGAACTTCTTTGAAGGACGCGCCAAGTATCCGAACTTCAAGAGCAAACGGCACCGCCAGTCGGCGGAGTTCACCCGCTCGGCCTTCACATATCGCGACGGGCAGGTATTCCTGGCCAAGTGCAAGTCGCCGCTGGCCATCCGCTGGAGTCGTCCGCTCCCCAGCGAGCCAACCACCATCATCGTGTCCAAGGACTCGGCAGGTCGCTACTTCGTCAGTTGCCTGTGTGAGTTCGACCCCGAGACGCTGCCCGTGACCCCGAAGATGGTGGGCATCGATCTCGGTCTGAGCGACCTGTTCGTCACCAGCGACGGACATCGAACCGGCAATCCCCGCCATACGGCGAAATACGCGCCCCGTCTTGCCAAGGCGCAGCAAGCGCTGAGCCGCAAGAAACTCGGCTCGAAGAACCGTGCCAAGGCTCGGCAGAAAGTGGCGCGCGTTCACGCCAAGATCTCCGATTGCCGCATGGACAACCTGCACAAGCTGTCCCGCCAGATCGTTAACGAGAACCAAGTGATCTGCGTCGAATCCCTCAAGGTCAAGAACATGCTGCGCAACCCACACCTCGCCAAGTCGATCAGCGACGCCGGCTGGGGCGAGTTCGTCCGACAGCTGGAATACAAGGCTGACTGGGCAGGCCGGCAAGTGTCCAGCATTGACTCGTGGTATCCGTCCAGCAAGCGTTGTTCTGGCTGCGGGTATGTAGTGGACAAGATGCCGCTACAGGTCCGTACCTGGACGTGCCCGGAGTGTGCAGCCGAACATGACCGTGACGTCAACGCCGCGGTCAACATTAAAGCCGCCGGGCTGGCGGTGTTAGCCCTTGGAGAGAATGTAAGCGGCATGGAGCCAGTCTCCGTGTCCGATTCTCGGTGAATTGGGAATCCCCTGCCTTCAGGGAGGGGAGCCGTCAACCGCTCATCCCCTTGCGCTGGGCCTGCAGGGTCATCCCCAGGCCGATGATCAGGAAGACGGCATGGATCGGCCACATGCCCAGCGCCACCGGCCAGCCACCCCGGCCGATGGCATCCAGCGCCGCCAGCAGCAGGCTCAAGTAGGCGACGTAGAGGAAGATCGCCGGCAGCAGCTTGGCGAAGCGTCCCTGGCGGGGGTTGACCCGCGACAGCGGCATGGCCAGCAGGGTCAGGATGAAGACCATCAGCGGCAGGCCCAGTCGCCACTGCAGCTGGGCCTGGGCGGGCGCGTCGCCATCGGCGAAGAGTGCCGCCGTGGAGGCATACTCGGGCGAGTCGAGCTCGGGGTTCTGGTCGGCCCGCGATAGGCGCACGGCATAGGTGCCGAACGCCAGCCGCTCGGCCTGGGCCTGCCCCGGCTCGACGCTGTAGCGCTCGCCGTCGGCCAGCACCAGGAAGCGGCTGCCGGTGTCCTCGTCGACGGTCTGGTAGCCTTCGCCGGCGCGGGTCACCACGGTCTGGGGGGTGCCGTCGCTGCGTTGCTGGCGCTCGCTGATGAAGACTTCCCGCATGCGGCTCTGGTCGTCGGTCAACGCCTCGGTGTAGGCGGTACGCCCGCCACCGAAATCCTGAAAGCGCCCGGGAGTCAGCGCGGAGAAGTCGAGCTGGCTGCGCTGCTCCTCGAGCAATACCTCATTGTGCAGGGCGCCGGCCGGGGTCAACCACAGGCTGCACGCGCCCACCAGCAGGGCGACGAGGGTGGCGGGCACCAGGCTCACCTGCAGCAGCCGGTTGGGGCTGGTGCCACAGGCGACCAGCACGGTGATCTCGCTGTTGAGGTAGAGCTGGCCGTAGGCCAGCAGGATGCCCAGGAAGAAGGCCAGCGGCAGGATCAGCTCGAGAAAGCCCGGCAGGTGGTAGAGCATCAGGATGCCGAGGATGTCGACCGGGATCTCGCCCTCGGCCGCGGTCGAGAAGTAGCGGATGAAGCGACTGCCCATGATCACCAGCAGCAGCACCCCGGCCACGGCGGCCATGGTCTGCAGGATCTCGCGGGTCAGGTAGCGGAATATGATCAACGTTGTCTCCCGTCCCGGGGCCCTTCGGCCCGGCCATCTTCCATGCAATGAGGCGTTGCCCGGAACCTGTCGGACGTCACCGATCGTCGCCGCAGGCCGTCGCAACGCGTGCGTCGATCGTTCGGGGCGCCTGGCCCGCCCGGTGGTGGAAGCGCGGACGCAAGGGCCCCCGTCGTCACGCTAGTTCGGTGTGAAGTCCGGCTGGCTCCTGGGGTACACTGGAACGACTCGGCAACGTGCCGGCATTATCCAGAATCCCCCACCGCTTGTCTTGTGGAGACACCATGGAATTCCCAGTTCAGACGGCCAATCCCGCCAAGATCGAGACGGCCTGCCTCGTGGTACCGGTGTTCAAGGATGGCGATCTGCTGCCTGCCGCCGCCAAGCTCGACGACGCCAGCGAGCGGCTGATCGGCCAGTTGATCGAGCGCGACGACTTCAACGCCAGGCTGGGCAACGTCCAGATGATCCCCTTCGCGCCCGGACTGAACGCCGACCGCCTGCTGCTGGTCGGCCTGGGCACCCGGGACAAGTGCCAGGAGGGTGCCTTCCGCAAGGCCGTGGACGCCGCCTTCACCGCCCTGGCGGCCCTGCCGGCGGATGATGCGGCCGTGGCCTTCACCGATGTGCCGGTCCCCGACCGCGCCTGCGACTGGAAGGCCCGCATGGTGGCCGAGGCGGCCCACCGTGCCGTCTATCGCTTCACCGAGTTCAAGTCCGAGCCCGGCCCGGCGCCGAGGCTCGACCGCGTGACCCTGCTGGTCAGCGAAGGCGGCAACGCCGAGGCGGCCCGCGAGGGGGCTCGGGTCGGCGACGGCATCGGCCAGGGCATCAACACGGCCCGCACCCTGGGCAACCTGCCAGGCAACGTCTGCACGCCTCGCTACCTGGCCGCTCGCGCCGAGCAGTTGGCCACCGACTCCGGCGGCGCCCTGAGCGCCGAGATCCTCGACGAGGCGGCCCTGGAGGAACTCGGCGCCCACTCGCTGCTGTCCGTGGGCCGTGGCAGCGAGGAACCCTCGCGTCTGATCGTCATGACCTACCAGGGCGCCGAGGACCCCGAGGAGGCGCCCCACGTGCTGGTCGGCAAGGGCATCACCTTCGATTCCGGCGGCATCTCGCTCAAGCCCGGCGAGGCGATGGACGAGATGAAGTTCGACATGTGCGGGGCGGCCAGCGTGTTCGGCGCCGTCACCTCGGTGCTCGCCTTGAAGCCGAAGCTCAACCTGGTGGCCATCGTCGCCAGCGCCGAGAACATGCCCGACGGCCGCGCCACCAAGCCCGGCGACATCCTCAAGACCCTCAAGGGCCTGTCGGTGGAAGTGCTCAACACCGACGCCGAGGGTCGCCTGGTGCTGTGCGACGCCCTGACCTACGCCGAGCGCTTCGAGCCCGCCAGCGTGGTCGACATCGCCACCCTGACCGGGGCGGCGATCATCGCGCTGGGCCACCACGCCACCGGCCTGCTGTCCAACGACGACGACCTGGCGCTGGACCTGCTCGACGCCGGCGAGACCGCCTGGGACCGCGCCTGGCACCTGCCGCTGTGGGACGAGTACCAGGAGCAGCTGGAGTCGAACTTCGCCGACCTGGCCAACATCGGCGGCCGCCCGGCGGGCACCATCACCGCGGCCTGCTTCCTCTCGCGCTTCGCCGACAAGTTCCCCTGGGCACACCTGGACATCGCCGGCACCGCCTGGCAGTCCGGCAAGCAGAAGGGCGCCACCGGCCGGCCGGTCAGCCTGCTCACCCAGTACCTGCTGGACCGGGAGGCCGACAGCCAGGTCGAGATCAGCAAAGACTGATTCCGCCCCGCCGGGTGTTGCGTTTTCCCGGCGGTGCCCTTTTCATGTGACAAGCCGACTTTCACGCATCGGGCAGGCGACGCCTGCCCGATGTCCCAGTATCGTCCCGAGGCGCCGCGATGCGCCTCGTGTGTTGCGGAGACCTCTTGCCGTGTCCATTGAACGCTTTTCCTCGCTGCCGTCCACCCAGGCCAAGGCGGACCAGATCCGCGATAACATCCTCGCCAACCCCGGCTTCGGCCTCTACTTCACCGATCACATGGCCCATGTGCGCTGGACACTGGACGCCGGCTGGCACGGCCACGAGGTGCGCCCCTACGGCCCGCTGACCCTGGACCCCGCCGCCGCCGTGCTGCACTACGGCCAGGAGATCTTCGAGGGCGTGAAGGCCTATCGGCATGCCGACGGCTCGGTGTGGACCTTCCGTCCCGAGAAGAACGCCGAGCGCTTCCGCCGCAGCGCCCGTCGCCTGGCGCTGCCGGAGCTGTCCGACGCGGACTTCATCGGCTCGCTCAAGGCCCTGCTGGCCCAGGACCAGGCCTGGGTGCCCACCCCCGCCAGCGAGGCCGACGAGTCGAGCCTCTACCTGCGGCCCTTCATGATCGCCAGCGAGACCTTCCTCGGCGTGCGCCCGGCCCAGGAGGTCGACTACTACGTGATCGCCTCGCCGGCGGCGGCCTATTTCAAGGGCGGCGTGGAGCCGGTGTCGATCTGGCTCTCCAGCCACTACAAGCGCGCCGCCCCGGGCGGCACCGGCTACGCCAAGTGCGGCGGCAACTACGCCGCCTCCCTGGCGGCCCAGAAGGAGGCCGCGGCCCACGGCTGCAGCCAGGTGGCCTTCCTCGACGCGGTCGAGAACAAGTGGGTCGAGGAACTCGGCGGCATGAACCTGTTCTTCGTGTTCCGCGATGGCCGCATCGCCACCCCGCGCCTCACCGACACCATCCTCGAGGGCGTGACCCGCGACTCGGTGCTGACCCTGGCCCGCGACGAGGGCCTGACGCCGGAGGAGCGGCCGATCAGCATCGACGAGTGGCGCGAGGGCGCCGCCTCCGGCGAGATCGTCGAGGTCTTCGCCTGCGGCACCGCGGCGGTGATCACCCCGGTGGGCGAGCTGGTCACCGAGGACGACACCATCCGCCTGAGTGCGGCGGGCGACAACGAGATCGCCAAGCGCCTGCGTACCCGCCTGCTCGACCTGCAGTACGGGCGCAGTGAAGATACGCGCGGCTGGCTGACCCGCCTGGTGTAGGGAAACGCTGATTTAGTTCTGCGCTCCCCTCGGTATTGCCACTTCACTGGCCGACTGATGAGGGGCGCCGGGGACTGGTCGAAGAGGGGGTCCTATGCCAGGGATGGCATCGGTAGCGCCCAGGGAGGGGTTCACAGCGCCCCCTCGTAGACCTGTCGCCGGATCAGCCCCTCTGCTGCCATAGCCTTTCGAGGCCCCATGACCCGCATCGATTTCTATATTCTTCCCGAGACCACCCTGGAAGCTCGCCTCGGCTTCGCCTGCCGGCTGGCCGAGACCATCGTGGGCAAGGGCTACCGGCTGCACCTGCACGCCGAGGACGAGGCCATGGCCCGGGAGCTGGACGACACCCTGTGGACCTTCCGGCCCGATGCCTACCTGCCCCATGCCCTGCTCGGCAGCGACCAGGCCGAGACGGTGCCGGTGACCATCGGTTGGCAGGAGCCGCCGCCGGAGGACCGAGGCATCCAGGCGATGCTCAACCTGCACCCGGCGATCCCCGAGTGGTTCTCGCGCTTCGAGCGCGTCGCCGAGATCATCAACCAGCACCAGGACGTGCTCACCGCCAAGCGCGAATGCTGGCAGACCTACAAGAAGCGCGGCTACCCGGTCACTCCCCACCACCTGCGCGCCGGCAGCTGACGCTAGGGCAATCTCGGGCCAGCCGCTCGGGGCTAATCCGTCGACAGGTCTACGAGGGGGCGCTGTGAACCCCTCCCTGGGCGCTACTTTTGCCATCCATGGCAAAAGACCCCCTCTACGACCTGTCCCCGGCGCCCCTCGCCACGATCGCGTGGCCATTCCCACGCCCATGACGCCGGCCGGCCCGGCAGGCTATAATCGAGCCCATTTTTCGCGTCCCGCACCGCCGAGCCGACCCGGCTCGCCGTGCCGCGTCGTCGCCACCTCCTGAACACCCGGAAGCCCCATGGACAAGACCTACCAACCCGAGCAGATCGAATCCCGCTGGTACGAGCGCTGGGAAGCCGACAACCGCTTCGCCCCGTCAGGCGAAGGCGAGCCGTTCTCGATCATGATCCCGCCGCCCAACGTCACCGGCAGCCTGCACATGGGCCATGCCTTCCAGGACACCATCATGGACACCCTGACGCGCTGGCGACGCATGCAGGGCCGCAACAGCCTGTGGCAGGTGGGCACCGACCACGCCGGCATCGCCACCCAGATGCTGGTGGAGCGCAAGGTGGCCGCCGAGGAAGGCAAGAGCCGCCACGACCTGGGCCGCGAGGCCTTCATCGACAAGGTCTGGGAGTGGAAGCACGAGTCCGGCGGCCATATCACCCGCCAGCTGCGGCGCATGGGCGCCAGCGTCGACTGGTCCCGCGAGCGCTTCACCATGGACGACGGCTTCTACCAGGCGGTGCAGGAAGTCTTCGTGCGCCTCTATGAAGAGGACCTGGTCTACCGCGGCAAGCGCCTGGTCAACTGGGACCCGACCCTGCACACCGCCATCTCCGACCTGGAGGTGGAGAACCGCGACCAGCAGGGCCAGTTCTGGCACTTCCGCTACCCGCTGGCCGACGGCGTGACCACCGAGGCCGGCGAGGATCACCTGGTGGTCGCCACCACCCGTCCCGAGACGCTGCTCGGCGACAGCGCCGTGGCGGTCAACCCGGAGGATCCGCGCTACGCCTCGCTGGTGGGCAAGTTCGTCGAGCTGCCGCTGGTCGGTCGTCGGATCCCGGTGGTGGCGGACGAACACGCCGACATGGACAAGGGCTCCGGCTGCGTGAAGATCACCCCGGCCCACGACTTCAACGACTACGAGGTCGGCAAGCGCTGCGGCCTGCCGCTGATCAACGTCTTCAGCAAGGATGCCTCCGTGCTCGAGCGCGCCGAGGCCTTCGACCTCCAGGGCCGCCCGCTGGCCGATGTCGACCCGAGCCTGCCGGCCGCCTACGCCGGCCTTGGCCGCTTCGAGGCCCGCGCGCGCATCGTCGCCGACATGGAGGCCGCGGGCCTGCTCGCCCAGGTGGAGACGGTCAGCAACACCCTGCCCTATGGCGACCGCTCCGGCGACGTCATCGAGCCGCTGCTCACCGACCAGTGGTTCGTCGCCGTCGAGGAATTGGCCAAGCCGGCCATCGCCGCGGTGGAGAACGGCGACATCGAGTTCGTGCCCAGGAACTACGAGAACATGTACTTCGCCTGGATGCGTGACCTCCAGGACTGGTGCATCTCGCGCCAGCTGTGGTGGGGGCATCGCATCCCGGCCTGGTACGACGCCGAGGGCAACGTCTATGTGGCGCGCACCGCCGAGGAAGCCCGCGCCAAGCACGGCCTGGCCGACGACCTCGCGCTGACCCAGGACGAGGACGTGCTCGACACCTGGTTCAGCTCCGGGCTGTGGACCTTCGGCACCCTGGGCTGGCCCGAGCCGACCGAGGCGCTGAAGACCTTCCACCCCTCCAGCGTGCTGGTCACCGGCTTCGACATCATTTTCTTCTGGGTCGCGCGGATGATCATGCTGACCCTGAAGTTCACCGGCGAGGTGCCCTTCAAGCAGGTCTACGTGCACGGCCTGGTGCGTGACGGCCAGGGCCACAAGATGTCCAAGTCCAAGGGCAACGTGCTCGACCCCATCGACCTGATCGACGGCATCGACCTGGACAGCCTGGTCGAGAAGCGCACCGGCAACATGATGCAGCCGCAGAAGGCCAAGGCCATCGCCAAGGCCACCCGCGGCGAGTTCCCGGAGGGCATCGAGCCCCACGGCACCGACGCCCTGCGCTACACCTTCCTGTCCCAGGCCACCACCGGCCGCGACATCAAGTTCGACATGGGCCGCCTCGACGGCTACCGCAACTTCTGCAACAAGCTGTGGAACGCCTCGCGCTACGTGCTGATGAATGCCGAGGGGCAGGACTGCGGCGCTTCTCTCGACGGCCAGAGCGGCGAGGTCGAGCTGTCGCTGGCCGACCGCTGGATCGTCTCCCGGCTGCAGCAGACCGAGGCCCAGGTCACCCGTGCCCTGGAGGACTACCGCTTCGACCATGCCTCCCAGGCGCTCTACGACTTCGTGTGGAACGAGTACTGCGACTGGTACCTGGAGCTCTCCAAGCCGGTGCTGTGGGACGACGCGGCCTCCGAGGCGGCCAAGCGCGGCACCCGCCGCACCCTGGTGCGGGTGCTCGAGGCGGTGCTGCGCCTGGCCCACCCGATGATGCCCTACATCACCGAGGAGATCTGGCAGCGCGTGGCGCCGCTGGCCGGGGTGGCAGGCGAGTCCGTGATGACCCAGCCCTGGCCGGTGGCCGACGAGGGCCGGATCGACGAGACCGCGACCCACGACATCGAGTGGCTCAAGGGCGTGATCGTGGCGGTGCGCAACATCCGCGCCGAGATGAACATCGCCCCGGGCAAGCCCCTGGAGGTGCTGCTGACCAAGGGTTCTGAGGCCGACCGCGAGCGCCTCGCGGCCAACCGGCTGTTCCTGTCCAGGCTGGCCAAGCTCGAGCGCATCTACTGGCTCGAGGCGCCCGACCAGGCGCCGCTGTCGGCCACGCAGCTGGTGGGCGACATGGAGGTGCTGGTGCCCATGGCCGGGCTGATCGACAAGGACGCCGAGCTCGCGCGGCTGGCCAAGGAGATCGACAAGCAGGACAAGCTGATCGGCGGCATCGAGAAGAAGCTCGGCAACGAGAGCTTCGTGGCCAAGGCCCCCGAGGCGGTGGTGCAGAAGGAACGCGACAAGCTTTCGGACTTCGCGGCCACCCGCAGGGTGCTGGTGGAACAGCGCGACAAGATCGCCTCGCTCTAAGAGCTCGTTCCAAAACCCAACCGGCGGAGGAGGGCATTTCCGGCGACAAGCCTTTGCGAGGGCGCTGTGAACCCTTCCCTGGGCGCTACCTTTGCCATCCATGGCAAAGGACCCTCGCTTCGCCTTGTCGCCGGCGCCCATCGTCACTGAGCTTGGATAGCTCTGTTGATCGCTGGAAACACAAGGGCCCGCCTGATTCAGGCGGCCCCTTGTCGTATCGGCGACGGTTACGGGTCAATCGTCGCGGCGAAAGCCGCCCAGCACCCGCTGGTCGGGGCCGAAGAACACCAGCCGGTCATGGTCGATCAGGTAGCGGTAGGCGGTATCGAGCATGGCGGTTACCCGGGCGGACTGCTCCATGTGCGGGCAGGCCATGCGGGTCGCGGACAGCTCGCCAAACTCGATGCGATTGTTCGGCCCCAGCTCGACGCTGCCGGAAAAGCGGTTGCAGCCATCATGGCCACTGACCCGGCCGTCCGGGGCGACCTCGAACCAGGGCGTGGTCGCCAGCTCGAGCCGGTCGCTGGTGCCCACCAGCAGCAGGTTCCAGCGCGGCCCCACCACCGGGCCGGAGAGGCTGTCGGCGGGGCCGGTCACCGGGGCCGGCCCGCCGGCACAGCCGACCAGCAGCAGGGCGAGCAGGGTCAACGACAAGAGAGGGCGTAACGACGGGCGCATGGGATCTTCCTTGAACGGGGATGGGTGACGTCATCGCGACCCAAGCTTGCCCCAAGCCGGCCTTTCGGACAATGCTGGGACTATCGCCATCGACACGGACGCCTCTCATGCTCAAAGCCCTTCACAACGATGCCCTCGGCAAGCTGATCCTGCGCCTCGCCGTGGGCGGCCTGATGCTCTTCCACGGCGTGGCCAAGCTGCTCGACCCGGCCAGCATCGACTGGATCGGCGGGATGCTGCAGGGCTACGGCCTGCCCTCCTTCCTGGCCTACGGGGTGCTGATCGGCGAGGTACTCGCGCCGATCATGGCCATCGTCGGCTGGCAGACCCGCATCGCCGGGCTGCTGATGGCCGGCAACATGCTGGTGGCCTTCCTGCTGGTGCACACCGGCGAGGTGTTCATGGTCAACGACAACGGCGGCTGGCAGCTGGAGCTGCAGGGCATGTTCTTCCTCTCGGCCCTGGCGCTGGTCTTCCTCGGCAGCGGCCGCATGGCCGTGCGCCCCAACTGACGCCTCCTTCCCGGCTCATGGCAACGCCGCCGACGGTTCCCCGTCGGCGGCGTTTGGTTCGAGATCGACTCGGACAGTCTCACTGCTTACGCTTCACGCCTCCCGCCACAGCCACAACGGCTCACCAGGATCCCACGTTTTCCATGGAAACCCAGGGCTCCTTCGGCGGCTGCGGCTCGCCGTCCTGCAGCAGCTCGACGGAGATGCCGTCGGGGCTCTTCACGAAGGCCATGTGGCCATCCCGGGGCGGGCGGTTGATGGTCACCCCGTTCGCCTGGAGGCGCTCGCAGAGGGCATAGATGTCCTCCACTCGATAGGCCAGGTGGCCGAAGTTGCGCCCGCCGCGATAGGTCTCGGGATCCCAGTTCCAGGTCAGTTCGAGCTCCGGGGCCTGTAGCTCCGTGGAGCGCGCCTCGTCGGCGGGCGCGGCGAGGAAGACCAGGGTGAAGCGCCCCGTCTCGCTGTCCTTGCGGCGCACCTCCTGCAGGCCGAGCAGGTCGCAGTAGAAGTGCAACGCGGCGTCGAGGTCGCTGACACGGACCATGGTGTGCAGGTATTGCATGACGATCTCCTTGTTCACAGGGGGCACGAACCGGGGCATCCTGACAAGTCTCCGCCGACAGGCCAATCCCGAGACGACGAGTGACGACCGATGAGCCACTACTGTGACCTGGCCCCCGACCATCCGTTTCATGGCCCCTACCACGACCAGGAGTACGGCTTCCCGGTGACCGACGACGACACCCTCTTCGAGCGGCTGATCCTGGAGATCAACCAGGCGGGGCTGTCGTGGCTGACGGTGCTGAAGAAGCGCGAGGCCTTCCACGAGGCCTTCGCCGGCTTCGCCGTCGAGCGCGTGGCGGCCTTCGATGACGCCGACCGGGCGCGGCTGCTCGGCGATGCCGGCATCATCCGCAACCGACTCAAGGTCGACGCCGCCATCCACAACGCCGGGGTGGTGCGGGCGCTGCAGGCCGAGCACGGCAGTTTCCGGGCCTGGCTGGACCGCCATCACCCCCGCCCCCGCGCCGACTGGGTCACGCTGTTCCGGCGCACCTTCCGCTTTACCGGTCCCGAGATCGTCGGCGAGTTCCTGATGAGTACCGGCTACCTGCCCGGCGCCCACCGCGACGACTGCCCGGTGCAGGCCCGTATCCTCGCCGCCGGCCCCGCCTGGGCCCGGAACTCGGCCGATCGGCCGCTGGCCTGACCGGCCAGGCGCTGCGCGGGAGGACTCCATGGACTCGATGACACAGGCGGCCCTGGGCGCGGCGATCGGCGGTACCGTGCTCGGTGGCCGCCTGGGACGCAAGGCCGTGCTGCTCGGGGCGGCACTGGGCACCCTGCCGGATCTCGACGTGATGATCGACTACGGCGACGCCGTGGCCAACGTCACCCGGCACCGCGGCTTCAGCCATTCGCTGTTCGTGCTGGCCGGGCTCGCCGCGGCACTGACGCTGCTCGCCGCACGCCTCGCCCCGGCCCGGGACATCGGCCCGGGCCGCTGGGGGGCCTTCTTCGGCCTGTGCCTGATGACCCATCCCCTGCTCGATGCCCTGACCACCTATGGCACCCAGCTGTGGTGGCCGCTGGGGGCGCGCCCCATCGCCGAGCCACTGGTGTTCATCATCGACCCGCTCTACTCGCTGCCGCTGCTGGTGGGCATCGCCGTGGCCCTGGCCACCGGCCGCCGCCGGGGGCCGGCCTGGGGGCTGGCGCTGTCCTGCGCCTACCTGGTCTTCGCCCTGGGCGCCAAGACCCTGGTCGAGTCGCGCCTCGCGCCGGTGCTGGCCGAGCGGGGGCTAGAGGAGGCGCCCCGGCTGGTGCAGCCCACGCCCTTCAACACCCTGCTGTGGCGAGCCACCGTGGTGGAGGGCGATCGCTACCACGAGACCCTGATCGGGGTGCTCGACGGCGACCGTGCTCCCCTGCTGGAAAGCTATGCCCGGGGCGCCCACCTGGAACGGGTGGCACTGGACGCCCCGGCCGGCCGGCGCCTCGACTGGTTCGCCGGCCCCTTCCTGCGCTACGAGAGCGAGACATACGACGGCCGGGAGACCCTGGTGGCCACCGACTTGCGGCTGGGCTTCCCGGGCTTCCATCCCTTCCGCTACGACCTCGCCCGTCGCCAGGACGATGGCTGGCACCCCCTGGCGCGCACCGTCCAGCTGCCGTCCCCGCCGGGCGACAACCGGGCCGCCCTGGCCCGTCTGGGCGCGCGCATCCTGTCCCCGGAGCCGATGCTCTGCACCAGCCACTTCGTGCCCCGCCGGTGGATCGTCAGCGTTCCGGGCCAGTGCTGAGGGTCAGGCGCCCCATACGCCGAGGGGGTGGCACGCTGGCCACCCCCTCGGCGTTGCGGCGCGTCAGGCCAGGCGCTCGACCAGGCCGCCGATGGCCTGGCGGGCCTCCGCGAGCGCGGCCTCGCGCTGGGCCTCGCCCATGGCGAGCCCCTCGGCGAACACCACGTCCACCTCGCGGATGCCCATCAGGCCGAACATGTGCTTGAGGTGCGGGGTCTGGCTGTCGAATTCGCTGCCGGCATACTGGCCGCCCCGGGCCGCGAGGATCACCGCCCGCTTGCCCTCGACCAGCCCCTGCGGGCCGTTCTCGGTGTAGCGGAAGGTCGTCCCGGCGCGCATCACGCGGTCGAACCAGGCCTTCATCTGGGAGGGAATCCCCAGGTTGTAGAGCGGTACCGCCAGCACCAGGACATCATGGGCCAGCAACTCCTCGATCAGGCCGTCGGAGCGGGCCGCCAGCTCGCGCTGGGCGGCCGAGCGCTGCTCGGCAGGCACCTGCCAGCTGGCGAGCTCCGGCTGGGTCAGGTGCGGCAGGTCGTCGGCCACCAGATCACGGGTGGTCACCTCGAGGCCGTCCACCCCGGCGGCCTGGGCCTGGAAGTGTTCGGCCAGGCTCAGGGAGTTGCCGGCGAGGATGGAAGAGGTCAGAACGAGGGCGCGGGTCATGGCGATCTCCTTACCTGGTTAGCGTTGGAATGATCACCAGTATATGTTCGCTTTTATCGATGATAAGCGGAAAATTCTGCGCGAATCTTTCGATAAAAACGAATCATGGCGCGATCCCCTGGCCACAGCCCCGATAGACCTTGTCGTTCAGGTTCAGCGTCACCCGCGCCGGCCAGGGCTGGCCGCTCATGTCGTCGAAGCAGGCCTTGGCCTCGATGCGCAGGGTGAAGGGGCGCGCCGCCTGGCCGCTGGCCAGGATCACCCGCCCGGCGCCGTTGTCCAGGGTGGTCACCCGATAGGGCAGCGTCAGCTCGCGATTGCCGTAGTCCAGCGACAGCTCGAGTTCCGGCACGTCGTTGGCCAGCTCGACGCGCCAGCCCGGCTCGTTGCCCCGGCCGTGAAACATCACCCCGGGATGCCCCTCACGGGTCAGGGTGTCCAGGGCGATGTCCCGCTGGCAGTCCAGCCGACCCCGCTGGCTCTCCACCAGCGCCTCGTCGTCCTTCAGCCAGATGCTCAGCTCGCCTCGCTGATAGCGGCGGCCACTGGCCACCACGGCGGGTGAGAGGCGGTTGGCGCCATGGGCGGACCACAGGCGCATCTCCTCCTCGCCGACGGCGGTGACCAGGTCCTGGGCCGGGGTGCAGCGCCAGCCAACCAGTCGGTCGGCGTCGCCGGGGAACAGCGACGAGGGCAGCAGCGGCGCCTTGGGGGTGGCGACGCCCTCGGCACCACCCTCAGCACCACCCTCGGCACCGTCGTCGGACGCCTTCGGCGGCTCGGGAGCGGGCTCGGGCGCCGGCGCGTTCACGTAGGTGACGCAGCCGGACAGCCCCAGCGCCATCAGCATCGGCAGGGCAATCAGCAGAGACGGGACACGAGGCATGGGATGACTCCTTGTACGATGAGATTCCTCGGCGCGGCCGGCCCCTGTCGGCGATCCCCGACAGGGCGGATGCGGCCCGCCACAGAATAACAGCCGCCGAGCGGTTTCGCTCCGCCCGGCGGCTAGGCATCAGGACTGCCATGGTCGATTCTCCGCTCGGGGCTACTCCGTCGACAGGCCTCCGAGAGGGCGCTGTAAACCCGTCCTTGGGCGCTACCGACGCCCTGCGGCGCTCTCGCATCCTGCTCCGCTTGCAGGACCGGTGCTGGCCATCCATGGCCAGCCCGTTCGGAGGAATCCTCCTCACCCATGGCGTAGGACCCTCTCTTCGACCTGTCCCCGGCGCCCCTCGGCATGCCTGCTGGTTCCCTGGACAGACCTCAGCCGTGACGCTGGCGCAGTACCCGGGCGGCCGCGACCATATTGGCCAGCGCCGGTTCCACCTCGGCCCAGCCGCGGGTCTTCAGGCCGCAGTCCGGGTTGACCCACAGCCGCTCCACGGCGATGCGCTCGGCGGCCTTGTCCATCAGGGCCACCATTCCGTCGACCTCGGGGAGGTTGGGCGAATGGATGTCGTAGACGCCCGGGCCGATCTCGTTGGGGTAGTCGAAGTCGCGGAAGGCGTCGAGCAGCTCCATGGCGGAGCGCGAGGTCTCGATGGTGATGACATCGGCGTCCAGGGCGGCGATGGCGGCGATGATGTCGTTGAACTCCGCATAGCACATATGGGTGTGGATCTGGGTGGCGTCGTCGGCCACCGCGGCGCTGAGCCGGAAGCAGTCCACGGCCCAGTCCAGATAGCCCTGCCACTCGGCGCTGCGCAGCGGCAGCCCCTCGCGCAGCGCCGGCTCGTCGATCTGGATCGCGTTGATCCCCGCGGCCTCCAGGTCGGCCACCTCGTCGCGCAGCGCCAGGGCGATCTGCCGGCAGGTGGTCGCCCGCGGCTGGTCGTCGCGCACGAAGGACCACTGCAGGAGGGTCACCGGGCCGGTAAGCATGCCCTTCATGGGCCGCTCGGTAAGCGACTGGGCGTAGCGGCTCCAGCGAACCGTCATCGGCGCCGGGCGCGCCACGTCGCCGAACAGGATCGGCGGCTTGACGCAGCGCGAACCGTAGCTCTGCACCCAGCCGAAGCGGGTGAAGGCGAAGCCGTCGAGTTGCTCGCCGAAGTACTCGACCATGTCGTTGCGCTCGGCCTCGCCGTGCACCAGCATGTCGAGCCCCAACGCCTCCTGGCGGGCCACCGCCGCGGCGATCTCGGCTTCCATGTGCGCCTCGTAGTCGTCGCGGGCAAGCTCGCCGGCCTTGTGGGCGCGACGCGCGGCGCGGATCTCCGCGGTCTGCGGGAAGGAGCCGATGGTGGTGGTGGGGAACAGCGGCAGATCGAGATGACGCCGCTGGGCCCGGGCCCGCCGGCCATAGGGACTGGCCCGCTCGCTGTCGGCGGCGCTCACCGCGGCCAGCCGCGCGGCCACCGCCGGGCGGTGGATGCGCGGCGAGGTGCGCCGCGCGGCCAGCGCCTCGCCGGTCTCGGCCAGCCGGGCCTCGTCGCCGGCCGTCAGGCGGGCGTCCAGGGCCCGGCCCAGCAACACCGTCTCGTCGAGCTTCTGGCGGGCGAAGGCCAGCCAGCTCTTGAGCTCGGCGTCCAGCTCGGTCTCCGCCTCGAGATCCACCGGCACGTGCAGCAGCGAGCAGCTCGGCGCCAGCCATAGCCGCTCGCCCAGCCGGGCCGCCAGCGGCGCCAGCCACTCGCGCAAGGCGTCCAGGTCGGCCCGCCAGACGTTGCGCCCGTCGATCACGCCGAGCGACAGCACCTTGTGGGGCAGCAGCCGGTCGACCACGGCCTCGACCTGCTCGGGCGCGCGCACCGCGTCCAGGTGCAGACCGTCCACGGGCAGGCCCACGGTCAGCGACAGATTGTCGCCCAGGCCGCCGAAATAGGTCGAAAGCAGCAGCTTGACCGGCGCCGCCTGCAGGCGGTGATAGGCCCGCTCGTAGGCCTGCTGCCAGGCCACCGGCAGGTCCTGCACCAGGGCCGGCTCGTCGAGCTGCACCCAGCTCACGCCCTGCCCGGCCAGCCGCGCAAGCACCTGGCCGTAGACCTCGAGCACCTCGTCGAGCAGGCTCAGGCGGTCGAAGGTCTCGGCCGCCTCGCCACGGGCCTTGCCCAGCCACAGCCAGGTCAGCGGGCCGGTCAGCGCCACCTTGACCGCGTGGCCGCAGGCCTTCGCCTCCTCGACCTCGTCGAAGAGCCGCGAGCTGGCCAGGCGGAAGCGCTGCCCCGGGTGCAGCTCGGGGACCAGGTAGTGGTAGTTGGTATCGAAGTACTTGGTCATCTCGCAGGCCGCGGCGGGCGCGCCGCTGGGCGCCCGGCCCCGCGCCATGCGGAAGGCGGTGTCCAGGTCCACCTCGCCGCGCGCCAGCTCATTCCCGGCGGCGAAACGGTCGGGCACCGCCCCGAGCAGGGTGGAGACATTGAGCACCTGGTCATAGAAGGCGAAGTCGCCCACCGTGACGAGATCCAGGCCGGCCTCGCGCTGGTCCGCCCAGTGGCGACGGCGCAGCTCGCGTCCCGCGGCCTCCAGGGCCTGGCGATCGCTCTGGCCCTTCCAGTAGGCCTCGGTGACCGTCTTCAGTTCGCGGTCGGCGCCGATGCGCGGATACCCGAGCACATGAGAAAATGTCATGATGAAGCTCTTTGTTCATGAATGATGGTACAAAGTCTCGCTAGCCAGCATTCCTGAATCAAACTAAACTTATTAATCCTCAACATGAACAAAGCTCAGGATCATGCTCGAACTCCGTCACCTCCGCACCCTGGTCGCCCTGCGCGACGCCGGCTCCCTGGTGGAAGCCGCCGAACGGGTGCACCTGACCCAGTCCGCCCTCTCCCACCAGATCAAGGACCTGGAGGAGCGGCTGGGCAGCCCGCTGTTCCTGCGCAAGACCCGTCCGGTGGAGTTCACCCGGGCCGGCCTGCGCCTGCTGGCGCTGGCCGAGCAGATCCTGCCTCAGGTGCGCATGGCCGAGCGCGACCTGGCGCGGCTGGCCGGCAACGAGCAGGGCCGGCTGCACATGGCCATCGAGTGCCACAGCTGCTTCCAGTGGCTGATGCCTACCGTGGATCATTTCCGCGATCACTGGCCGGAAGTGGAGATCGACATCCCCGGCGGCCATCACTTCGAACCGCTGCCCGCCCTGGCCCGGGAACAGCTCGACCTGGTGATCACCGCCGACCCCCAGCCATTGCCCGGCGTGCACTACGAGGCGCTGTTCCGCTACGAGGGGCTGCTCGCCGTGGCCCGCCAGCATTCCCTGGCCGGCCGATCGTACGTGGTGCCCGCCGCCCTGGCCGAGGAGACCCTGATCACCTACCCGGTGGAGCATGCGCGGCTGGATGTCTTCACCCAGTTCCTCGACCCGGCCGGGGTCAGGCCCAAGGAGGTGCGCACCGCCGAGCTGACCATCATGATGATGCAGCTGGTGGCCAGCGGACGCGGCGTCTGCGCCCTGCCCAACTGGGCCCTGACCGAGTACCTCGAGCGGGACTACGTCAAGGCCGTGCCGCTGGGGGAGCATGGGGTCTGGAGCACCCTGTTCGCGGCGATCCGCGAGGAGACCCGCGAGGCCCCCTGGATGGAGGACTTCCTGCGCACCGCCCGGGAGACATCCTTCGCGGTGCTGGAGGGGATCAAGCCGGCCTGACCCGGGCTCAGGCCTCCGGGGGGGGATCGCGCTGGGGCAGCAGCAGCGTGAAGCGGGCGCCGCCAAGCGTGGGGCTGGCGTCCACCATGACGCTGCCGCCATGCCAGGCCATGACCTTCTGCACGATGGACAGCCCCAGGCCATAGCCGCCGGAGCGCCGGGCGCGGCTGTCGTCGAGCCGGGCGAAGGGCTTGAAGATCTCGCTGCGCGCCGCCGCCGGCACGCCGGGACCGTCATCCTCCACGTCGATCCGCACCAGCCGCGGCTCGCCATGGATGCGGATCATCACCCGGGACTGGGCATGGCGGCAGGCGTTGGCCACCAGGTTCTGCAGGGCCCGCTGCAGGTAGCGCGGCTCCACTGCGGCCTCCACCTCGTCCCCCGGGGTCAGGGTGATGGCCAGCTGGCCATGCAGCGGACGCAACGCCTCGATCACCCGCTCCGCCATCACCCGGCACTCCACCGGCGTGGTCTTCAGCTCGGCCCCGTTGGCCGCCTCGCTGCCCAGGCGCGCATAGGTGAGGATCTCGTCGACCAGGTCGTCCAGCTCGGCGATATCGGTATCCACCCCCTGCAACTGGCGACGCACCGCCGGGTCGTCGGTCATGTCCTCGACCATCTGCACCGCGAAGCGGATGCGCGCCACCGGAGTGCGCAGTTCGTGGGAGACCGCCCGGATCATGTCCTGCTGGGCGCGCAGCAGCGACTGCACCTGGGCCGCCATGCCGTTCAGCGCCATGCCCAGGCGTCCCACGAAGTCGCTGCCCTCGACCTTGACCCGGGTGTCGAGTCGCCCCGCGGCGATCCGCGTGGCGGCGAGCTCGAGCCGTGACATGCGCGCCTCGACGCTGCGCACGATCAGGTAGATGATCACCGCCAGCACGCCGAGCAGCATCATCAACAGCAGCAGCAGCAGCGAGGCAGGCAGCGGCTCGAAGGCATGGAGGGGCCCCACCTCCACCCACTGCCGGTCGCCGTCCTCGTCCGACAGGCGCAGATACAGCGACATGGCCCAGCGCTGCGGCAGCAGGCGGATCATCACCTCGGCATCCCCCAGCTCGGCGAGCTGGGTGGGCGCGAAGCCTTCGGGCGGCGTGTCGGAGAGCTGCAGCATGATCGCCGAGCTCTGCAGCATCGCGAGCTTGTCCCGGCGCTGGTCGGGCTCGGTGGCCAGCAACCAGTCGCCGAGCAGTTCGGCCAGCCCCACCAGCTGGTGCTCGGTCAGGTTGGCCAGCTCGACCCGCAGCAGGCGAGGCTCACCCGGCAGCTTGCGTTGCAGCCGCCAGCCCTCGGCCTGCGTCTGGTGCGCCAGGGTATGCCCGGCCTCGAGGCGCGCCGCCGCGAAGTAGCCGAGGGGATAGTCGCCCAGGTCGTGGAGGGTCATGGAGATCTCGAGCCGCTCGCTCAGACGCACCAGCCAGGCCCCGCGCGCCTCGGCGGGCAGGGCCGACAGCTGGGCGGTGAACAGCGTCATCGGCGCATCGGCCAGCTGCTCCTGATAGTGCTGGCGACGCACCTTGTCGACCACGGAGATGGCCAGCAGCGCCAGGGCGAAGATCATCACCAGCGCCAGTGCCATGAGGACATAGACCCGCAGGAAGGTGCTGTCGGCCAGGGCCCTTGGCAGGAGGCGGGAAAGCATCAGATGTCCTTGACGAACAGATACCCCTTGCTGCGCACCGTCTTGATCCGCTGCGGCTGGTTGGGGTCGTCACCGATCTTGGGGCGAATGCGCGAGACCCGGACATCGATGGAGCGGTCCTGGCCGTCGTACTTGATGCCCCGCAACTGGGAGAAGATCTCCTCGCGGGTCAGCACCCGGCCGGCGTTGCAGGCCAACAGCCACAGCAGGTCGAACTCGGCGCTGGTCAGGTCGATCCGCTCGCCGGCCAGGAAGGCCTCGCGGGTCGAGTTGTCGATCTCCAGCTCGCCGAACACCAGGCGCGGTTCCTCGCTGGCGGCACTCGACTCGCGGCGGCGCAACAGGGCGCGCATGCGCGCCAGCAGCACCCGCGGCTGAACCGGCTTGGGCACATAGTCGTCGGCCCCCATCTCGAGGCCCAGCACCTGGTCCATGTCATCGGTGCGGGCGGTCAGCATCAGGATCGGGCCGGGGTAGTCCGAGCGCACCCGGCGGCAGATCGACAGGCCGTCCTCGCCGGGCAGCATCAGGTCCAGGATCACCAGGTCCGGCTGCAGGGTGAGGATCCGCTCGACGCCATAGGCACCGTCGGCCTCCAGGGTCACCCGGAAGCCATTGGCCTCCAGATAATCGCGGGTCAGGTCGGCCAGCCGCTCATCGTCCTCGATGATCAGCACATGATCCTGCTCGTGGGGGTCAACGCTGTCGTCCATTCTTCTCTGCCTACCTCGACGGGCCGATGGTCAGGGACGCCGGTGCTTTCGACCGGCTTTTGCTCAAGGATACCCGACAAACCCCCGCTTCGCTCACCCGTCCACCTGTTGCACTGCAGTGAAAGGCCCAACCATGCGGGCTGGCGGGGAGGCCGAAATCACCCCCCGGAAGGACACAGCTCATCCACAAGTTATCCACTTGATGGCCGAGCAAAAGCACACTATCTTGTGCTCGACCTCGGCGAGGACACCACATCCTGTGCCATAGCAATCACTCTCAGAGCTGTCAACCGTCGCCGTCCGGCGGCCTTCGACCACCCGACACATCAAGGTAGGGAACCCCGGCGCCATGGATACCACCGCTACTCCGGACCGTCCGTCCGTCTCCGTTACCGCACCGCAGACCCTGCGTGTCATCAAGCGCACCGGCGATGTGGTGCCCTTCGATGCCGGCAAGATCGCCGTGGCCCTGAGCAAGGCCTTCATCGCCGTGGAGGGCGACAACGCCGCCACCTCGTCGCGGGTGCGCGACTTCGTGCAGCACGCCTCCGAGGGCATCGCCCAGGCCTTCCAGCGTCGCATGTCCGACGGGGGCACGGTACACATCGAGGACATCCAGGACCAGGTCGAACTGGCGCTGATGCGCGCCGGTGAGCAGAAGGTGGCCCGCGCCTACGTGCTCTACCGCGAGGAGCACGCCCGGGCCCGCGCCGAGGCCGGCGGCGACATCGAGAAGCCGCACCCGACCCTCAACGTCACCGCCGTCGACGGCAGCACCCGCCCGCTGGACCTGGGCCGGGTCGAGACGCTGGTCTTCGACGCCTGCGAGGGCCTGGCCAACGTCGAGCCGGGCAAGATCGTCGACGACTCCCTGAAGAACCTCTACGACGGCGTGACCGTGGACGGCGTCTCCCAGGCGCTGATGATGACCGCGCGCACCCTGGTGGAAAAGGACCCCAACTACACCTACGTCACCGCCCGGCTGCTGCAGGACAACCTGCGCCGCGAGGCGCTGTCGTTCCTGGGCATCGCCGACGAGGCGACCTACCAGGAGATGGCCGACTACTACAAGCCGGCCTTCCAGGCCTACATCGACAAGGGTATCGAGTTCGAGCAGCTCGACCCGCGGCTGGCCGAGTTCGACCTCGAGCGCCTGGGCGACGCCCTGGATCACACCCGCGACGCCCAGTTCACCTACCTGGGCCTGCAGACCCTCTACGACCGCTACTTCATCCACCGCGACGACGTGCGCTACGAGCTGCCCCAGGTGATGTTCATGCGCGTGGCCATGGGCCTGGCGCTCAACGAGGACGACCGCGAGGCGCGGGCCATCGAGTTCTACGAGCTGCTCTCCAGCTTCGACTACATGGCCTCCACCCCGACCCTGTTCAACTCGGGCACGGTGCGCAGCCAGCTCTCCAGTTGCTACCTCACCACCGTGCCGGATGACCTGGACAGCATCTACAGCGCCATCCGCGACAACGCCCTGCTCTCCAAGTGGGCCGGCGGCCTGGGCAACGACTGGACGCCGGTGCGCGCGCTGGGCTCCTACATCAAGGGCACCAACGGCAAGTCCCAGGGCGTGGTCCCCTTCCTCAAGGTGGTCAACGACACCGCCGTGGCGGTCAACCAGGGCGGCAAGCGCAAGGGCGCGGTGTGCGCCTACCTGGAGAGCTGGCACCTCGATATCGAGGAGTTCCTAGAGCTGCGCAAGAACACCGGTGACGACCGTCGCCGTACCCACGACATGAACACCGCCAACTGGGTGCCGGACCTGTTCATGAAGCGGGTCTTCGACGACAAGGACTGGACCCTGTTCTCGCCGGCCACCTGCCCGGACCTCCACGACCTGTACGGCGCCGCCTTCGAGCAGCGCTACCAGGAATACGAGGAGATGACCCGCAACGGCCAGCTCAAGCTGTTCAAGCGCGTCAAGGCCAAGGACCTGTGGCGCAAGATGCTGTCGATGCTGTTCGAGACCGGCCACCCCTGGATCACCTTCAAGGATCCGTGCAACCTGCGCAGCCCGCAGCAGCACGCCGGCGTGGTCCACAGCTCCAACCTGTGCACCGAGATCACCCTGAACACCTCGCCCGACGAGATCGCGGTGTGCAACCTGGGGTCCATCAACCTGGCCCAGCATGTCACCGACGGTGCCTTCGACGACGCCAAGCTGAAGAAGACCGTGCGCACCGCCGTGCGCATGCTCGATAACGTCATCGACATCAACTATTACGCGGTGCCCCAGGCGGAGCGCTCCAACTTCAAGCATCGCCCGGTGGGACTCGGCATCATGGGCTTCCAGGACGCCCTCTACGCCCAGGACATCGCCTACGCCTCCGAGGGGGCCGTCAGCTTCGCCGACCGCTCCATGGAGCTGGTCAGCTACCACGCCATCGAGGCCTCCGCCGACCTGGCCGCCGAGCGCGGGCGCTACCAGAGCTTCGAGGGCTCGCTGTGGGACCAGGGCATCCTGCCCATCGACTCCATCGAGAAACTCAAGCAGGAGCGCGGCGAGAAGTACATCGAGGTCGACACCTCCGCGACCCAGGACTGGGAGCGCCTCCGCGAGAAGATCGCCACCCAGGGCATGCGCAACTCCAACGTCATGGCCATCGCCCCGACCGCGACCATCTCCAACATCTGCGGCGTCTCGCAGTCGATCGAGCCGACCTACCAGAACCTGTTCGTCAAGTCGAACCTGTCGGGCGAGTTCACCGTGGTCAACGCCTACATGGTGGGCGACCTCAAGGCGCGCGGCCTGTGGGACGAGGTGATGATCAACGACCTCAAGTACTACGACGGCAGCGTCCAGCCCATCGACCGTATCCCGGCCGACCTCAAGGCCAAGTACGCCACCGCCTTCGAGGTCGAGCCCAAGTGGCTGGTCGAGGCCGCCTCACGGCGCCAGAAGTGGATCGACCAGGCCCAGTCGCTGAACCTCTACATCAAGGGCGTCTCCGGCAAGAAGCTGGACGTGACCTATCGCATGGCGTGGTTCCGTGGCCTCAAGACCACCTACTACCTGCGCGCCCTGGGCGCCACCTCGGTGGAGAAGTCCACCGTGGACCGCGGCAACCTCAACGCCGTCAGCAACGCCGCGCCCGGCGCGGGCCCGGCCCCCTCCGCCCCGGAGCCGACGCCGGAGCCCTCTGCGCATGGAGAGCCCAAGGGCATCGACGACTTCCTGCAGGGCAAGGGCGGCAGCGGCTCGCGGGCGCCCTCGGCGGGCGACATGGACGAGCTGGGCTGCGAGGCCTGTCAGTAACGACCAAGACGGAAGAGGGAAGGCGGCGCTACGCGCCGATGAAGAGGGCCGGCCCAAGCCCCCTCTTCCTGCCCGAAGGGCGCTTCCTTCTTGTCTCTTCCACCTCCGAGGCACGAGGAAGAACATGATCGATTGGAACGAGTTCCACGAAGACACGATTGACGACAATAGCGCGGTCGCCGACCAGCCGGCCGAGGCCCCCCAGCCGGCACCGCAGCCCGCCGCGCCCAGCGCCGAGGCGCCCGCCGCCGAGGTCCGCGACAGCGCCGGCGCCTACCAGGTCGCCGATCAGGACCGCCTGGCCCGCGCCAAGCAGTCCCTCGAGGAGCTCGACGTGGCCGCCGGCCTCGAAGAGCTGGAAGTGGGCGCGGCGCGCATCGATGTCGACGACAAGCGCATGATCAATGCCCGCGCCGACCTCAATCAGCTGGTGCCCTTCAAGTACGAGTGGGCCTGGCAGAAGTACCTGGACGGCAGCGCCAACCACTGGATGCCCCAGGAAGTGAACATGAACGCCGACATCGCGCTGTGGAAGAGCGCGGACGGCCTCACCGAGGACGAGCGGCGCATCGTCGAGCGTAGCCTGGGCTACTTCTCCACCGCCGACTCGCTGGTCGCCAACAACCTGGTGCTGGCGGTCTACCGCCTGATCACCAACCCCGAGTGCCGCCAGTACCTGCTGCGCCAGGCCTTCGAGGAGGCGATCCACACCCACGCCTACCAGTACTGCGTGGAGTCGCTGGGCATGGACGAGGGCGAGGTCTTCAACATGTACCGCGAGGTGCCCTCGGTGTCGGCCAAGTCCGCCTGGAGCCTCAAGCACACCCAGTCGCTGGCGCGCCCGGACTTCCACACCGGCACCCCCGAGACCGACCAGGAGCTGTTGCGCAACCTGATCGCCTTCTACTGCGTGACCGAGGGCATCTTCTTCTACTGCGGCTTCAGCCAGATCCTCTCCATGGGCCGGCGCAACAAGATGACCGGCGTCGCCGAGCAGTTCCAGTACATCCTGCGCGACGAGTCGATGCACCTGAACTTCGGCGTCGACATGATCAACCAGATCAAGATCGAGAACCCGCACCTGTGGACGGCCGAGTTCCAGGACGAGGTCACCCAGATGATCCTCGAGGGCACCGAGCTGGAGATCGCCTATGCGCGGGACACCATGCCCCGCGGCGTACTGGGCATGAACGCGGCGATCATGGAGGAGTACCTGCACTTCATCTGCAACCGCCGCCTGGCGCAGATCGGCCTCAAGGAGCAGTTCCCGGGCGCCGAGAACCCCTTCCCCTGGATGAGCGAGATCATCGACCTGCGCAAGGAGAAGAACTTCTTCGAGACCCGCGTCACCGAGTACCAGGTGGGTGGCGCACTGAGCTGGGATTGATCGCGAGTTTCGCGGAGGCCTTGGCATGATGACACCGGCGCATCGATACCGCCTTCCCCGGCAGCCTGTCGTCGGGCATGCCCAGCGGCCTCCCGCGGCCGGAAGCCGGCCACGCGCCGGCCGGCTTCCACCCCGATGATGACGCCTCGTCCGGTTCCGCCGGGCGGGGCGTTTTTCATGAGATCCGGGCAACCGCACCGCCCGGGCAACGCCTGGTCCCAGGCGACACAATGGAGGGCAATCCGATGCATGCACATCAAGCCAGCACCACCCATCGCGACCCCCGGGCATGGCAATCGGCCCTGGACCGCGCCCTGGCGGCCCATGGCGACGCGGTCGCCCTGGCCCACTATCCCCATGTGGCCAATGCCTTTCCCTCGTCATCCCCCAATCCCTATACCCGGGAGCATCCGCTGCTCGACTACCGCGAGCTGAAGGCCTGGGCGACCCGCCGTGGCTGGCACGTGCGCCCGGCACCGGAGCAGGCCTCCAGGGAGGAGCGCTACCGCCCGCCGGTGCGCTTCACCCGACAGACAAATATCTCACGGTATCCTTCCCACTAGCCCCCACTTACCGTGGATTAGCAATATAATTGAAGTGCGTGAGGGGGAATGCTTCCTCAAGGTATCTCCCCTCACTAAGTATCAGATGGTACGACCACTGAGCTCGATTAGAACCGTACAGGAGTAATACGGATGGTGAGAAAAACCCGTAGTGACTGCACCGTAGGCACCTTCGAGAAGTCTCGTGGATTGCCGCCTGGCACGATTCGTAATCCTGGTGGTAGAGACACACGCTCAGACAAAAAAATCGGAACCATTAGAAAGGAAACAAGCAAAAAAAAATAATAGCCTAGTGCCCCGTAAATGGGGCGCTACCAGCTAAATGCACACTTAACACCCTCGAAGTCAGAAATGAGTCTCAGCTGCATGATATTCACGCATACCAAGACCAAAGCATCACATTAAAAGCCCTTCCATGAGCACTTATTGTATGCTAAAGTTAATTTGCTTGCCGAAAAGTTGGCAAGGAACATCACAGGATGTCAAGCATTTGCAAGCATACGTGAAAACGAGCCAGAGAATGCAACGACATCGCGCAACTGGGGTCTAGCTTCATAACGATCTCCAATGTGATTGTGATACTGACATTATATGTCATCTCTAACAGAAGCGGCGCATCATTGCTTTCACGAGAAGCGCAACGAGAGTAATGATGGATGGTGAGACTTAGTCCACTTGGTTAAGCCGGGGGGGAGCAGAATGGATGGCCGCAGTCCATCTCCCCCGGTTTTGCTAAGCTATTGAGGAAAAACATGCGCAGGGAAGATGCATGCTGGTTTCGCAAAAGAAATTACTTACATTTTGACTCTCCCATTGGCTTTGCAAAAGCAGAACAGCTAGTCACCAACCCCCAGAAAGTATCCCAACACAGCTTTTACCCGCTCATCAGCTACAGCATTGATAGCGTAAAAATCAGCAAAGACAAAGCAACTAAAAACATTCAAAAGAAACCAAAAAAACGGCCTATCTCCTACCCTTCTCATAAAGATGGCCACATATACAGCTATTATTCAAAAATCATTGCACAGCGTTATGAAGAAGAGATAAAGAAGGCGCAAATCTCTGAGTCCGTATTGGCTTTTCGCCAATTAGGGAAAAGTAACATAGATTTTGCAAAAGAGGCCTTTGACACAATAAAAAGGATGGGAGACTGTAGCGTCGTCGCACTAGACATAACAGCCTTCTTTGACACGCTTGACCATAAAATACTAAAGGAAAAATGGTCAAAAACCCTGGGTATCAACTCTCTCCCCGAAGACCACTACTCTATCTACAAGTCTATAACCAAGTTTTCAATAGTAAGCAAGGAAAGGCTTTACGAGGAGCTCGGCATATCCAAAAACAACCCTAAGAAAAACAGGCACAGACTTTGCTCCCCGAGCGAGTTCAGAGAAAAAGTCCGAAAAAAAGTGCTTGTAAAAACAAACAAAACCGGAAAAGGAATTCCTCAAGGCACGCCGATCAGTGCTCTTCTATCAAATATTTATATGATCGACTTCGACACCCTGATGCAAGAAGCCGTATCGGAACAAGGCGGGAAGTATTTCAGGTACTGTGATGACATGCTCTTTATCACCCCCGTTCAATGTCGTGACGAAGTTGCCGGGTTCGTTCAATCTGAGATAAATAAACTTGAGCTAAGCATACAGCCAACAAAAACAGAAAGGCGAACATTCATCACCACCCCTACGGGGCAACAAAGTGACAAGCCTCTACAGTACCTAGGGTTTACATTTGATGGAGAAAGAATCCTAATCCGGTCGTCATCTCTGTCTAGATATTCAAGAAAGGTAAAGGGTGGAGTAAAGCTAGCGAAAAGCACAATGAAAAAAAGAAACAAGGAGCGCATAGACAAAGGTATGCCCGAAGAAAGCATTTACAAGAAAAAGCTATATGAGAGGTACTCGCATCTTGGGAAAACTAACTTCATCACCTATGGGCATAGGGCAGCTAGCAAAATGAACTCCATCCATATAAGAAGACAACTCAAGCCCCTATGGAAAAGATTGCAAGAGGAAATTGAGAAGAAAGAAAAGCAACGCCCAAAGTCTTAATAAAAAACATTCACGCCTCTATCACTAGAGAGATAGCTAAAACCACTAAAATCAAGTATGCGCGAAGGAAAAATGCAACTCAATTTAGAAAGCGGCCTTACTAAAGAAGATGTAAGGAAACTAATCGCATCTAAAGATGACTCAGAATCTCGTCAGCTTCGTGTAACAACAGATGGTATAGCGTATCTGTCTGGTGTAGTCGGAAACCGAGGGCTTGATGGAAATCTCTTCCGCCTAGAAATATGGGATTCTGGAAATGACTATGTCGGCCATCAAGCATCCATGGATGACGTATGGGTAACTCGTATTTATAACGCGCCGCGCAGAAATTGGCCAAATCCTTACAGCACTTACATCGATGACCTCTAAAGAATTAGCCTCAAACTCAATAACATTGAACACATAAAAATTATGGGTATAAAAAACCACCTACGCAAAGGGAATTGCCTTGAAATACATAATACCTTTAATCCTGTTTATCATCACCAGCCACGTAGAAGCTTCTCCGTGGCAGTACCAAACAGGAAAAGTATACTGTAATTTTACGCATCCAGCAGAAATGGTGTCCCCCGTAAGACGTTCAACGTGTGAAGAGCAACATGTTATCCAACAGCAAAGCGGTGGCTTAGACCAGCAAAACGTAGTTTGGTGGTCAGCTTCATCACACGTCAGTACCGATGTGTGGGGCCGTCAAACTTGGGAAAACAACCGTCCTTGGGCTGTGATTGGCTTCACGGGTGACAACGAAACTAATCTCGAAAAAGCATACATGCTTGGGACTTTTGGTAGCACTTGGTCTTTATTCCAACATAGCTATCAAGGTCGCGGAGAGTCATCTCTAATTATGGCCGACTTTGATGGCATATCCAACCTGCTCTACGGTACATCATGGTTGGCAAACCTTCCTCAGAAATATATAAACAAAGTGGCGCATATCTCTGAAAGAGGTTATTGGCACCTCATGATCGACATGCTAATTGCTCTCATTGTATTAGGACTTGAAGGCATAGTTGCTGTATTTAGTACAATAATCGGACTTATCGTTGGCACAGCTTTCAACCCTCTCGACACATTATTCGCAATACCTGGCGGCCTATGGAAACGCTGCATAAATCCTGCCGCAGCTGCCTGACCGGCGCCGGCGGGGTAGAATCTGACC
>NZ_JAUFPQ010000019.1 GCF_030409305.1 Halomonas maura | reverse complement strand
GGCGCGAACACCGCGGCGAAGGACGCCGTGGCATCGGTGGCGAAGTCGCTCTCGTCCACCTCCAGCGACGGCGCCGCGGCACCGGCGACGACCGCCGGCCCGTCGTCACGCAGGCCCAGCGACGGCGAGAGGTCGATGGTCAGCTCGGCGCTGTCGTCGTCGCCGTCCGTCGCCGTGGCCGTCAGCCCGACCTTGTCGGCGGTCAGGGTGATCAGGTCGTCCGGATCGCTGTCGTCCGGATGGACCACCGCCCGGCTCTGGTCGAGGGTCACGTTGCCGTCGCCGTCGACGCCGATCCGCAGCACCTCGTCACCGTCGTCGTTGCTGCCGACCACGTCATCGCCATCCAGCGCGAGCGTCACGTCCTGACCGGTCAGCGTATCCACCAGGCCGCTCGCCGGGTCGGTCACCGAGAGCGCGTAGCTCAGGCCCCCGCCCGCGCCGGGACCGTCGGCGCCGAAGCTCGGATCGAACACCGCGGCGAAGGACGCCGTGGCATCGGTGGCGAAGTCGCTTTCGTCCACCTCCAGGGACGGCGCCTCGGCGCCGGCGACGACCGCCGGCCCGTCGTCACGCAGGCCCAGCGACGGCGAGAGGTCGATGGTCAGCTCGGCGCTGTCGTCGTCGCCGTCCGTCGCCGTGGCCGTCAGCCCGACCTTGTCGGCGGCCAGGGTGATCAGGTCGTCCGGATCGCTGTCGTCCGGATGGACCACCGCCCGGCTCTGGTCGAGGGTCACGTTGCCGTCGCCGTCGACGCCGATCCGCAGCACCTCGTCACCGTCGTCGTTGCTGCCGACCACGTCATCGCCATCCAGCGCGAGCGTCACCGGCTGACCGGTCAGCGTATCCGTCAGGCCGCTCGCCGGGTCGGTCACCGAGAGCGCGTAGCTCAGGCCCCCGCCCGCCCCGGGACCGTCGGCGCCGAAGCTCGGCGCGAACACCGCGGCGAAGGACGCCGTGTCATCGGTGGCGAAGTCGCTCTCGTCCACCTCCAGCGCCGGCGCCTCGGCACCGGCGTCGACCGCCGGCCCGTCGTCACGCAGGCCCAGCGACGGCGAGAGGTCGATGGTCAGCTCGGCGCTGTCGTCGTCGCCGTCCGTCGCCGTCGCCGTCAGCCCGACCTTGTCGGCGGCCAGGGTGATCAGGTCGTCCGGGTCGCTATCGTCCGGATGGACCACCGCCCGGCTCTGGTCGAGGGTCACGTTGCCGTCGCCGTCGACGCTGATCCGCAGCACCTCGTCGCCGTCATCGTTGCTGCCGACCACGTCATCGCCATCCAGCGCGAGCGTCACCGGCTGACCGGTCAGCGTATCCACCAGGCCGCTCGCCGGGTCGGTCACCGAGAGCGCGTAGCTCAGGCCCCCGCCCGCGCCGGGACCGTCGGCGCCGAAGCTCGGATCGAACACCGCGGCGAAGGACGCCGTGTCATCGGTGGCGAAGTCGCTCTCGTCCACCTCCAGCGCCGGCGCCTCGGCACCGGCGTCGACCGTCGGCCCGTCGTCACGTAGGCCCAGCGACGGCGAGAGGTCGATGGTCAGCTCGGCGCTGTCGTCGTCGCCGTCCGTCGCCATGGCCGTCAGCCCGACCTTGTCGGCGGCCAGGGTGATCAGGTCGTCCGGATCGCTGTCGTCCGGATGGACCACCGCCCGGCTCTGGTCGAGGGTCACGTTGCCGTCGCCGTCGACGCCGATCCGCAGCACCTCGTCACCGTCGTCGTTGCTGCCGACGACATCGCCGCCGTCCAGCGCCAGCGTCACGTCCTGACCGGTCAGCGTATCCACCAGGCCGCTCGCCGGGTCGGTCACCGAGAGCGCGTAGCTCAGGCCCCCGCCCGCGCCGGGACCGTCGGCGCCGAAGCTCGGCGCGAACACCGCGGCGAAGGACGCCGTGGCATCGGTGGCGAAGTCGCTTTCGTCCACCTCCAGCGACGGCGCCTCGGCGCCGGCGTCGACGACCGGGGTATCGTCGTCGACGTCGATCGCGAGGGAGCCGTCGACGAAGTCGTCGTCACCATCGGTGACCCGGTAGCCGACGGTGAACGCCTGGTTGTTCTCGTTGTTTCCCGGGACATGCAGGATCGGACTGTTCTGGGTGACGGTGTAATTGCCGTCGCCATCGACGGTCAGGGTCAGCACCACCCCCTCGCCGTCCTGCGAGATCTCCAGGTCATCGCCGTTCAGCGCATAGCTGAAGCCACTCGGCGCGCCGCTTTCCAGCCATTCGATGCTGCCGGGGCCGTCCGCGCCGAAGTCGTGGGCGAGCGTGCCCGTGGTGTTCACGCCATCCGGGTCGTCACCCACACCGCCGGCATTGCCGTCCGGCAGCGCGTCGTCGTCGAGCTGCACGGTCGCGTTGGCGTCGACCGCCGGGGCATCGTCGTCGAACGCGAGGGTGACGGGATCCGCGTCACTCACCGTCGTGACGTCGGCAATGGCGACGCCACCGAGGTTGAACCTGGCATTGCCCGTCCCGCCGTTCTCCACGACGACCCGGTTATGGTCGCCTTCGGTCACGAAGGTGATCTCATCGTTGTTCGTAATGCCCGTGATTATCACGGTGTCACTACCTTCAAGCGTGACGAGGTCAACAGGATCGCCGTTGACGAAGACCGCGGTGATGGGGACGGTCTCGTCGTCGTTGATGCCCGGGATAAAGCCAGCGCCTTCCTCCTGTTCAGTGGACAACGCGGTGATATGCACCGTCGCGGTCGTGCTGCCCGGGCCCACCTTGACGATGGTCACCGACGCTTCCGTGGCCGTCTGCAACGAGTCGAACTGAATGTTATTCGGGTCGTTCGCCTCGGGCCCGGACAGGTCTGGGACGATGTAGTTGTCTTCCATGTCGTTCACATAGGTGACGACCAGCCCTTCTCCGACGTTGATGTTGTTGCTGTTGGCGGCCAGCGACGTGGGTTCGTTCCCGGATTTGCTGCTGTTGACCTCCTCACCGGGGGTACGGCCGGTGACCACGATCGCGACCCCGTCGGGCTCGCCGAACGCCATGAAGTCGTTGTTTCCCGAAGGGGCACCCTCGAAGTCAAACTCGATGTCCTCCTCCACGGCGACATTGACGAAGAGGCTGTCCAGCGTGACGGTATCATCGGGGTCCGTGTCGTCGGGATGCTGTTTCGGCAGGTAGTCCAGCAGATAGACGTCGGACGATAGACCGTCCTCGGCCTCCACGATCACCGCGACGAAGGCCACATGGCCCGACGTTGTCGTGCCGATGAGCACATTGTCATCGCCCGGGGCGGTATCGAGCGTCACCGCTTCGTACCCCCCCGAATCGGGGTCAAGTGCCGTCAGGCCGCTGGCGAGGTCGCTGACGGGGTTGCCATCCTCGTCCGCCGCCCAGCCGATGGCCGTCACCCCCTCCGGGGTGCTGATCATGCCCGTCTTGCAGGCGATGTTCTCGGGCGTGCCGAACTCGGTATAGAGATCGGGAAGAATCAGTTGCCCGGCGGCGACGGTGATCTCATCGTCCGTAACGCCCGGGGATTCGTCGACCGTGATGGGATTCGCGACTTGCAGGATATCTTCTGACATGACCCACCTCCATTGGTACCCGGAGCTGGGGAAGCGATCGCTTCCTGCCCCGCGGGAAACCATTGGTGACATTGAGCTGACCCATGCCCTGCGTCGGACCCTTCCCGAGGGGGCATCGCCCCGCCCCAGGCGGTCCTTCATGCTTCGTTATTCATCCTTCCCTGATGGTGCGGGCCAGCGTGTCGGTCATCGGCTTGGCGATATGGCTCACGCGGGCCCATTCGGCGATGCGAATCACCGCGGCCGGCATCCCGGACAGCCGCTGCAACATGCCGTGATATGCTGGCGACTTTCCTCGTCCACCCGCCTATCGGCGCCGGCGACGTTCCCCCGCCGCGATGCCATTCGCGCGCGCATCGGCGGTGGAGAAGCGGATCTCCGCCGGCTGGCCGGGGTGGCATCGGTCGATATCGTGGTCCGGCCCCAGGCCTCGACCACGACGCTGACATCGACCGGCACGCTCGCCTTGTTCAGCATGATGCGCCCATGGCTTGTGTCGGTTACACGGGTCCACAGGCCGTTGCACTGAGAAACCTAGCAGCGCCTGCAGGACCGCTGGGGTGAAAAATGCAAGACTCGAGTATGGTTGGCCCATAGTGCCCGGCGGCGCCCCCTGCCTGGCGCCCAACGACAGGCCCCTTTCCCTCGATATCGCGGGGGGAATCAGGCCGCCTGCCGGATGTGCGAAGACCCCAAAAAAACGGGCCGGCCCGCGTCATGCGGGTCGGCCCGGCTAAGGATGGCCATCAAGCGATAGGGTTGTCGAAGAACACGGAGAACGTGTCCGTCGCGGTGTCCTGATCGCCGTCCTCGAGCGTCGCGGTGAAGTTCATCGCGAGGTCTTCCGGATCGAACGACTCGGAGGTGGTGAACTCGATCACCGGGATCTTGATGGTCCCACTGCCCATGAACAGTTGCACCGCGTCGATGTTGTTCTCGCCTTCGGGATCGCCGATCACGAAGCTGACCTGACCGCCCGCTTCCGGCGAAAGATCCGTATCCGTGACGAGGATCGGGTCGCCCTCCGTGTTGCCGTCCGCGTCGTAGACGAGGTAGTAGAGCTCTTCTGGAGGATTGTCGTAGCCACCCACCGAGTTGTCGATGTAGACCTTGACGCTGCTCACGTCGAAGTCGGTCGGATCGACGACGAAGCTCTCGTCAACCTTTCCGCCCCTCGTCGTATCTCCGTCGATGCCCGAGTTCGCGTTGCCGTCGAAGTTGTTGTTGTCGTTCCCGATGCCGGCGGTGCTGACGTTCATCTCATCGTCGCTCAGGTGGTCGGCATTATCTTCGATGAAGGCCTCCGACTCGTTGAGGAAGTCCGAAATATCGCCCGGTTCGGTCGTGGGAACCACGGCGGAGAACACGACCTGGCTGGCATTCGTCAGGGTCAGCGTGCGAACCGGGTCGGGTCCGCCGGCATCCAGCGAGCCCTCCTCCGTCGACAGCACGACGACTTGGCCCGGCGGGGTATCGACGGTGACCGTGTAAGAGTCGCTGTCGCGATCGACATCCAAGGTGAATTCGACAAGGTCGGGCTCGCCGTCCCCGTTGAAGTCCTTATCAATGCTACCCGTCCAGGTCGTATCGGTGACCGTCTCGGTGAAGGTGATGTCGGCATCCCCCGACGTCGAGCTGACACCCAGATCGTCGATCTCGTACGAATCGAAGGTGATCGACAGATCGCCGAACCCGTCGGCCCCGGGGCCGTCGAGGAAGGTGCCCGTAGCTTCGGCCGGATCCGCATAGGTGCCGCTGGCATCGCCGACGGCAATCGTCGGCGTGTCGTCATCGACATTGATGTCGATCGAGCCGTCGGCGGTGTCGTCATCGCCGTCGGTCACCCGGTAGGCCACGCTGAACAGCTGGTTGTTCTCTTCATTCCCGGCGACGTGGTCGATCGGGTTGTTCTGCGTCGCCGTGTAGGCGCCGGTGGTGGGGATCAGCGTCAGCGTGATCACCGTGGTGGTGCCCTGCTTGATCAGCAGGTTGTCACCGTCGGGCACGTAGCTGAAGCCCGAAGGCGCGCCACTGGTCAGCCAGGCGATGCTGCCCGCGCCGTCGGCCCCGAACGAGTGCCCCAGCGTGCCGGAGGTATTGGCCGCGTCGGCATCGTCGCCCACGCCACCCGGATTGCCGCCCGCCAGCGCGTCGTCGTCGAGCAGCACCGTGGCGTTCGCCGCCACCGTCGGGGTGTCGTCATCGACATTGATGCCGATCGAGCCCTCGGCGGTATCGTCGTCGCTATCGGTCACCCGGTAGGCCACGCTGAACAGCTGGTTGTTCTCGTCGTTCCCCGCGGCATGGGCGATCGGGTTGTTCTGCGTCACCGTGTAGGCGCCCGTCGTCGCGTTCACGGTGAGCGTCAGCACGGTGGTGCTACCCTGCTTGACCAGCAGGTCGCCACCCGAGAGCTCGTAGGTGAACCCCGCCGGCGCGCCGCTTTCCAGCCATTCGATGCTGCCCGCGCCGTCGGCGCCGAAGGAGTGCCCCAGCGTGCCGGAGGTATTGGCCGCGTCGACGTCGTCGCCCACGCCGCCCGGATTGCCGCCCGCCAGCGCGTCGTCGTCGAGCAGCACCGTGGCGTTGGCCGCCACCGTCGGGGTGTCGTCGTCGACATTGATGCCGATCGAGCCGTCGACGAAGTCGCTATCGCCGTCGGTCACGCGGTAGGCCACGGTGAACAGCTGGTTGTTCTCGTCGTTCCCCGCGGCATGGGCGATCGGCGCGTTCTGCGTCGCCGTGTAGGCCCCGGTCGCGGTGTTGAGCGTCAGCGTGATCACCGTGGTGCCGTCCTGCTGGATCAGCAGGTCGTCACCGGAGGGCACGTAGGCGAAGCCCGCCGGCGCGCCGGTGGTCAACCAGGCGATGCTGCCCGCGCCGTCAGCGCCGAAGCTGTGCCCCAGCGTGCCGGAGGTGTTGGCCGTGTCGGGGGTGTCGTCGCCGGTGCCGCCCGGATTGCCGCCCGACAGCGCGTCGTCGTCGAACGCCACCGTCGCGTTGGCCGCCACCGTCGGCGTGTCGTCGTCGACGTTGATGTCGATCGAGCCCTCGGCGGTGTCGTCATCGCTATCGGTCACGCGGTAGGCCACGGTGAACAGCTGGTTGTTCTCGTCGTTCCCGGCGGCATGGGCGATCGGGTTGTTCTGCGTCACCGTGTAGGCGCCGGTGGTGGGGATCAGCGTCAGCGTGATCACCGTGGTGGTGCCCTGCTTGATCAGCAGGTTGTCACCGTCGGGCGCGTAGCTGAAGCCCGTCGGCGCACCCGTGGTCAGCCAGGCGATGCTGCCCGCGCCGTCGGCGCCGAAGCTGTGCCCCAGCGTGCCGGAGGTGTTGGCCGCGTCGGCATCGTCGCCCACGCCGCCCGGATTGCCGCCCGCCAGCGCGTCGTCGTCGAGCAGCACCGTGGCGTTGGCCGCCACCGTCGGGGTGTCGTCATCGACATTGATATCGATCGAGCCGTCGGGGGGAACGAGCTCATTGCCGGAATCGGTGAAGTCGCCGTCAGCGTCTGTCACGCGATAGTTCACGGTGAAGGTCTGGTTGTTCTCGTCGTTGCCGGCAACGTGATCGATCGGGTTGTTCTGCGTCACCGTGTAGGCGCCGGTGGTGGCGTTGACGGTGAGCGTCAGCTTCACTTCGCCGTTCTGCGAGATCTCCAGGTCGGTGCCGTTGAGCGCGTAGCTGAAGCCCGCCGGCGCGCCGCTGGTCAGCCAGGCGATGCTGCCCGCGCCGTCGGCGCCGAAGGAGTGCCCCAGCGTCCCGAAGGTATTGGCCGCGTCGACGTCGTCGCCCACGCCGCCCGGATTGCCGCCCGCCAGCGCGTCGTCGTCGAGCAGCACCGTGGCATTCGCGGACGCAAAAGGCCCGTCGTCGTAAAAGAAGATCTTCGACCCGACCTCGTCGGTGTCACCTGCGACTTCGGTCAGCGTGAAGCCGCCGAGGTCGAAGGCGACGTTGCTGCCCGAGCCCTTCTCCGGCTGGTCGTTGCGGATCAGCACGCGGTTGTGGTCGCTGTCGGTCGCGTACCGGACGACGTCGTCGTCCTTCACGCCCGTGACGACCACCCCATCGCCCGTGTAGTCGACGCTGACGCCCAGGGTGCCGACGACGTTGACGCCGCCGCGGAGGACCTCGACCGAGTCGGTGGTGATGTTGATCGCCGTGTCGCCGTCGACGAGCGGGTTGTCGTCGATGTAGGCATCGCCACTGCTATCGGCGGTCAGGTAGGCGTGGATCTCCAGGCTGGTGGTGGTGTTCGTGTTGCCCGGCGTCATCTGCGAGATGGTGAACTCCGCCGAATTGGCGAGGACATAGCCGCTGAACTCGATCTTGTCTTCTTCGTTCGCCTCGGTCGGACTGAGGGGCTGTCCGGGATTATTTCCGGCTCCGGGGCCAGCGAGATAATCCGGATTGGCGCCGGTGACGAAGGTGACGACGATGGCATCCTGCGCCTTGATCTGCTGCCCGTTGGTGCCGAGCGTCGTGTCCGTCGCGCCGCTGCTGTTGACGGTGTCGCCTGACGAGACATTTTCGCCCTCGGATTCGTTGGCCGGAGCCTCGCCCGTGATCACCAGCGCCTGCGAGGCAGTGCCGAACCCCATGTGGAGGTTGTTGCCGGCGGGCGCGTTGGCGAAGGAGAAGGTTTGCTCCTCGAAGGCGGTCACGTAGACGAGGTTCGCGAGGTCGTAGGACGCGTCGTGGTCGTTGCCGTCACCGTCGTTGAGCGTGTCCGCACCATCGTGCTCGATGGCGTCATACTCGACGACCCAGATGCTGGATTCGAGCGGATCGCCTGCCGGTTCCGTCAGATAGATCGCGAACACGATCTCATCGGTCACGGCGTCCCGACCCAGGACGATGTTGTCGTTCCCGTCATCGGTGTAGAGCAGGATATCGTTCCCGGTGGAGGTCCGGTCGAACCCGCTGTCCACGCCGGCCAATGGGTCGCCGTTGCTGTCGGTGAGAGCGACGTTGCCGAGGACTCCCGCCGGCGAATACCGCACCGCGCTGCCAGAACTGACGGCGGCCTCGTCGGGACTCGCCGGGGCGCCGAGGGTACTCAAGCGAGCAGCGAAGTCGGCCGGCAGCGGCGTGACGCCGAGGTCGACGTCGTCCTTCTGCAGGCCGGCGGTTTCATCAATTTCGACGTCTGGGTCGAGAATTTCCACAAGTGACTCAGCCATTTCCAGATTCCTCCCAAGAAAGGAGTGATGAAAACAATGTTGACTCGCCGTGACTCAGGCCCTCCTTGCAGGAGAGATTCACGGGCCCAGCGAAGTCGAAAACGGGATCGGAACCGAACAACGTCGTCCTCTGCGCTGTCCATTCCGCGGAGCTAGCCATCTCATCGTTCTCTGGCGGGTCTTCCGACGTTTCGTCGAGCTTGATCGGATTCGCGACTGCCAGGATATCTTCATTAAGATCTGCCACGCCCCACCTCCCCCCTGATGCTCCGTCCCTGGGAAGTGATCGCTCCCTGCACGCTGCGATTGGTGAATGTGATTCGACCCCTGCCCTGGTCCGGCGCCTTCCCGAGGGGGCCATCGCCCCGCCCGAGGCGGCCCCTCATTCTTCCCTGATGGCTCGCGCCAGCATGTCGGTGACCGGCTTGGCGATATAGCTCGCGAAGGTGCGTTCGCCGGTGCGGATCATCACCTCGGCCGGCATCCCGGAAAGCAGCTGCATTTGTTCGGTCATCTCCTGGCGGCCTTGCTCGGTCACCCTCAGCCGCACCCGGTAGAAGCGCACGCCGGTGGCCTCGTCCACCTGGCTGTCGGCGCTGACGAAGATCACCCGCGCCGCGATGACGTTGGTCGCGCGCTGGTTGAAGGCGGAGAAGCGGATCTCCGCCGGCTGGCCGGGATGCAGTCGGTCGATGTCACGGTCCGGCACCCGGGCCTCGATCAGGAAGCTGTCGTTGATCGGCACGATATCCAGCAGGGGATCGCCGGCGCGCAGCACATCCCCCACCGAGTGCACCCGGCGTTCCACGACGATGCCCGCCACCGGCGCCATGACCCGGGTGCGGCCCAGTTGCTCGGTGAGGGCGATGATCTGCTCCTCGGCCTCGGTGACCCGGGTCTGGGCCTCGCGCAACTGCTCGCCGAGCTCCCCCTGATAGTCCTGCACCCGGATCTCGCGCTCGACGCGGCTCTCGCTGATCCGCGAGCCCAGCCGGCCGATCTCGGCGCGGTGACTGGCGATCTCGCCGGAGAGCTCCAGCAGGTCGCGCTCCACCTCACGCAGGCGCTGGTTGCCGACCATCCCCTTGCGGAACAGGTTGCGCAGATCGGCCACCTCGCCGCGCAGCGAGGCGGCGTGGCGCTCGCCGAGCTGGACCATCTCCTCGAGCCCCGCGACCTGGCGCCGCAACTGGACGGCCTGCTCGTCCAGCGCCTCCAGGGTGCCGCGCAGGGAGTGGCGCCGGGCGCTGAACAGCGCCTGCTGGACGGCCAGCACCTCCCGGACCCTCGGCAGGTCGCTGTGGACCAGTTCATCGGGAAACGCCAGCGCGTCCTCGCCGCGCTGCTCGGCCAGCAGCCGCAGCTCGGTGGCGCGGCCGACCAGGTACTGGGCACGCGCCACCCGCAACTGGGTGCGCACCCGGGTGTCGTCGAGCACCACCAGCGCTTGGCCCGCCGCGACCCGATCGCCATCGGCGACCAGGATCTCGCGCACGATCCCGCCCTCGAGGTGCTGCACCGTGCGCCGGAAGCTTTCCACGGTCACGTGGCCGGGCGCCACCACGGCCACCGCCAGGTTGGCGGTGAAGGCCCAGCCGCCGAAGCCGCCCAGTACCAGCAGCAGGACCAGCAGGCCGAGGCGCCGATAGGGCCGGTCGTCGACGGGCACGACGCGGTAGTCCCCCTCCAGCACCGGGGACGCCAGGGCGGGCACCCCCGCCTGGGCAGCGGGCCGGGCACTCGGGTCGCTGTTGTTACCGGTCGTCTGCTGCATCGCCCTGCCCTCCTGCCGCCTCGTTGCCCTTGCCGGAATGGCCTCCCGCCGCCTCGTTGCCCTTGGCGGGATGCCCCCCCGCCACCGCGACCATCCGGCCCCGCGCCGGCTGCCCGGCCCCCGGGGCGGCCGACTTGCCCGCCAGCTGGGCCATCACCTCGTCGCGCGGGCCGACCATATGCACCTGCCCCTCACGCATCACCAGCAGGGTGTCCATGCCCTTCAGCACGCTGACCCGATGGCTGATCACGAACAGGGTCACCCCCTCGCGCTTGAGGGCCACCATGGCGGCCCGCAGGGCATGCTCGCCGCGGTCGTCGAGGCTGGCATTGGGCTCGTCGAGCACCACCAGCACCGGCTCGCCGTAGAGGGCCCGGGCCAGGGCGATGCGTTGCCGCTGGCCACCGGAGAGCCCACCCCCGCCGGCCCCGATGGGCGTGTCGTAGCCCTCCGGCATCGCCAGCACCATCTCGTGCACGCCGGCCTTGCGGGCCGCCGCCACCACCTTGTCCGAATCCACCTCGCCGAAGCGGGCGATGTTCTCGGCGATGGTGCCCTCGAACAGCTCGATGTCCTGGGGCAGGTAGCCGATCCAGGGTCCCAGTTCCTCGCGATTCCAGCGGGTGATATCGGCGCCGTCGAGGCGCGTGGTGCCGGTCAGCGGCGGCCAGATGCCCAGCAGCACCCGGGCCAGGGTCGACTTGCCGGCGGCGCTGGGGCCGACGATGCCGACGTGCTCGCCGGCACGCGCCGCCAGCTGGATGCCCCGCAGGGTCGGCGCCCGCCCGCCGGGCGGGGCCGCGGCCACGCCCTCGACCCGG
The DNA here is from genome assembly GCF_030409305.1 of Halomonas maura. GTDB lineage: Bacteria > Pseudomonadota > Gammaproteobacteria > Pseudomonadales > Halomonadaceae > Halomonas > Halomonas maura. The sequence continues at coordinate 42,063 of NZ_JAUFPQ010000019.1, read as the reverse complement.
ATGTCGCCCCGCGGCGGCGGCAGGGACATGCACTCCTCCTCGGCGGGAATCTTGGTCAACAGCTCGTCGAGGCGGCCGTAGGCGCCGCGGGCGGCGACGAAGCCCTTCCAGGTACCGATCAGGCGATCGATGGGCGCCAGGGCGCGGCTCATGATGATGGCGCCGGCGATCATCATGCCCGGCGTCATCTCGGCCTGCAGCACCAGCCAGGCGCCCAGCCCCAGGATCAGCGACTGGGCCAGCAGGCGCAGCGTCCGGGAGGCGTTGCCCAGGGCCTCGCCACGGTCGTTGGCCCGGGACTGCTCGGCCAGGAAGTGATGATGGCGCCGCGACCAGCGGTCCATGATCCCCGGCAGCATGCCCATGGCATGCAACACCTCGGCGTTGCGCAGGTTGGACGAGGCCAGTTCCCGCGCCTTGATGTGTTCCCGCTGGGCCTCGGCCAGCAGGGGCTTGGTGACCTTCTCGCCGACTATCGCCAGCGCCAGCAGCACGAGGCCCGCGAGGGTGGCGAAGACCCCCAGCCAGACATGGAACAGGAACAGCACCCCCAGGTAGACCGGCACCCAGGGGGCATCGAAGAAGGCCAGCAGTCCGTTGCCGGCGAGGAACTGGCGCAGGGTGGAGAGATCCTCGATCGGCTGGGACGACGGGCTGCCCTCGGTGAGCAGGCTGCGGCGGAACATCGCCCGGTAGAGACGGCCGTTGAGCAGCGTGTCGAGGCGATTGCCGATCCGCACCAGCATGCGCGAACGCACCAGCTCCAGCATCCCCATGATCGCAAACAGGAAGATCACCAGCAGGGTGAGCATCAGCAGCGTCTCGACGCTCTGGGTCGAGAGTACCCGGTCATAGACCTGCAGCATGTAGACCGCCGGCACCAGCATCAGCAGGTTGACGAACAGGCTGAAGAAGCCCACCGATACGAAGGATCCCCGACAGGCGCCCAAGGCGCGCCGCAGGTCCGTGGCGTCCCCTTTCCTAGCCATCGCTGTCCACCATGACCTCGACGAGCCCACGGCTCGAGTCGCTTACACTGGTTAACAGAACATTGCAGAACCTTGCCCTGAAAACCTAGCAGCGCTCACCAGTACGCCTCGGTTGAAAAATGCAAGCTTCGAGTATGGATGGTCGATAGTGCCCGCGACCCCTGCCTGGTGCACGATGTCACACCCCGCGACATAGTCACGTCACTGGGAGTTTGACGGCAGCTCGGAGGTGAGTCGTAGGGCGGGGCTCAGGCATCGTGACGGTGCTATGGGCGCGAAGAACCCGGCGAATCCACCGCCATAGGCAGCGGGTCACCCGACGCGCGTTACGCGGCCAGCAAGACGGGCCGCCCCCCACCAGTCGGGTCGGCCCTGTATGGCCATCGAGTCCCCGAGGCATCAGGCCGGCAAGGCGCCCTCCGCCGCCGGGGTGATCATGCGATCATTCCGTCGCCGCTGCCGTCGATGAAGTAGGCGAAGGTATCCGCGACCGCATCGTCGTCGCCGTCCGTCGCCTCGACGGTGACCGTTCCCTGGATGTCCGGAATATCGGCGATGCAGGATATTTTCATGTTCTGACATGCCTCCCCCCTGGTACCCAGTCCCTTGGAGATGATCGCTCCCTGCGACAATCGATTGGTGACATGAATCTGCCCTGCCCTGGTCAGGAATCTTGCCGAGGGGGCCAGCGCCCCGCCCGAGACGACCCCTCATTCTTCCCTGATCGCCCGGGCCAGCCCGTCGGAGATCGGCGTGGCGATATCGCTCACCAGGGTCCGTTCGCCGCTGCGGATCACCCCCTCGCCGGCCTACAATACGCCGCGGCACCGTTCCGTTTCGTGCTGGTAACCCTTCTCGGTCATCCTCGGCCGCCCGCGGGAGAAACGAACGCGCAGGGCCTCGTCCACCCGGCGATCGGCGCAGACGAGGATTCCCAGAGGGTCAGCGGGGGGACGAACAGACTGAAGACACCGATGGGAAGGATCCCCGACAGGCGCCCAAGGCGCGCCGAGGGTCCGTGGCGTCCGCTTGCCTTGCCATCACTGTTCACCATGACGAGCCCACGGCTCGAGTCACTTACACTGGCTCACAGAGCGTTGCCCTAGAACACTAGCAGCACATGCCGGGACGCCTCGGTTGAAAAATGCCGGACTCGAGAATGGTTGGCCAATAGTGTCCGCCGAGCGGCACAGAACGCACGACGCCCCGTCCCGGGCAGGCCGGGACGGGGCGTCGTGTCGGACAGCAGCCGGGCAGTGCCCGGCGGGGCTCAGCGGTAGACCGGGAAGCGGTCGCAGACGGCCTCGACCTTGCCCTTCACCTCGGCCTCGATGGCGGCGGTGTCCTCACCCTTGGCCATCACGTCGAGGATGTCGCAGATCCAGCCGGCCAGCTCGTGGCATTCGGTCTCGCCGAAGCCGCGGGTGGTCACCGCCGGGGTGCCGATGCGCAGGCCCGAGGTCACGAAGGGGCTCTGGGGGTCGTTGGGCACGGCGTTCTTGTTGACGGTGATGTGGGCGCGGCCCAGGGCGGCGTCCGCGTCCTTGCCGGTCACGCCCTGCTTGACCAGCGACAGCAGGAAGAGGTGGTCCTCGGTGCCGCCGGAGACGATGTCGAAGCCGCGCTCGACGAACACGCCGGCCATGGTCTGGGCATTCTTGACCACCTGCTGCTGGTAGGCCTTGAACTCCGGCGCCATGGCCTCCTTGAAGCAGATCGCCTTGGCGGCGATGACGTGCTCCAGGGGACCGCCCTGGATGCCCGGGAAGACCGCGGCCTGCAGCTTCTTCTCGACCGCCTCGTCGCCCTCGTTGGAGAGGATCAGGCCGCCGCGCGGGCCGCGCAGGGTCTTGTGGGTGGTGGTGGTGACCACGTGGGCGTGGGGCAGCGGGCTCGGGTAGACCCCGGCGGCCACCAGGCCGGCCACGTGTGCCATGTCGACCAGCAGGTAGGCGCCCACCTCGTCGGCGATCTCGCGGAACCTGGCCCAGTCGATGATCTGGGAATAGGCGGAGAAGCCGGCGATGATCATCTTCGGCTGGTGCTCGCGGGCCAGCTTGGCGACTCCGTCGTAGTCGATGCGGCCGTTCTCGTCGATGCCGTACTGCACGGCGTTGTAGTGCTTGCCGGAGAAGTTCGGCTTGGCGCCGTGGGTCAGGTGGCCGCCGGCGTCCAGGCTCATGCCCAGCACGGTGTCGCCCGGCTTGACCAGCGCCTGGAAGACGGCGCCATTGGCCTGGGAGCCGGAGTGGGGCTGGACGTTGGCGTAGCTGGCGCCGAACAGCTCCTTGGCGTAGTCGATGGCCAGCTGCTCGACGAGGTCCACGTACTCGCAACCGCCATAGTAGCGCTTGCCGGGATAGCCTTCCGCGTACTTGTTGGTCAGCTGGCTGCCCTGGGCCTCCATCACCCGGGGGCTGGCGTAGTTCTCGGAGGCGATCAGCTCGATGTGCGCTTCCTGACGTGCGCTTTCCTTCTGCATCGCATCGAACAGGGCGTCATCGAAACCGGCAATCTGCATATCACGGCTGAACATCGGCGGAACCTCGCATCACGGGAGAATCGAAGGGCGCCATGATACCCCAGCCCATGGAGGCTTTCACATGAAAGCCCGTCATGCGGCGCCCCATCATTTCTCATGCGGGCTTCAGAAATACTGAAGGGTCAGCGCGTCTCCACGCGCATCGACAGCTTGCTCGGCAGCAGCAGCGGGTCGTCGGCGAGCTTGTCCATGCCGGTCTCCGCCGGCAGCGAGAGATGGATCACCAGCTCGCTGGCCTTGCCCTCCATCATGTCCACCACGCCGTCGAGGATGGCCCCGAACTCGGCCCCGAGCATGGTCCCGAAGCCCTTGGCCTGGGTCCGTGCCTGGGCCAGGAAGTCGGCCTCGCTGACGCCCCGGCTGGCGGCCATCACCGCCGGCATGCGGCCGAACAGGCCGAGCTCGGTCAGGGTCGTCTCGATCTCGCCGCCGAGCAGGGTGACGTCCTCGAGGCTGTCCATCTCGGCCAGGTAGGTCGACGGCTCCACGCCCTCGGGCAGGCGCACCGGCAGCTCGGTATCGATGGTCCAGCGGAAGGCGTCGCCGGCGGTGATCTGGCTCTCGCCGGTCAGCAAGCTCTTGGGCCCGACGGTCTCCCACTCGCCGTCGAAGGCGGCATCGACCGTCAGCCGGCCGCTGCCGCCGGTGAGCACGTTGCTGGCCATGCGCAGCTGGGTCTGCTGGTCCTCCGGGGCCAGCTCGATCATTCGCGCCAGGTCGAGCTCGAGGGCCTCGAGCCACATCCCGCCCGCGCCGTCGGTCATGTCGCCGTCGAGGCGCAGGCGCTCGAGGGTCGCCACCAGCCGCTCGGCCTCGATGCTCAGGTCGCTGAGCTCCAGCCGCTCGAGGCTTCGTTCCTCCTGCTCCCGGTCGAGCCCACTCAGCCCCGCCAGGCTGATGGCCGCCAGGGAGAAGTGACCATCGCCGATGTCCTCCAGCCGCTCCCCGCTGCCACGGATACCGGTCATCTCCAGGCTGCCGATGGCCTGGCGGGACAGCTCGGTGGCATACAGGTGCTCGATGGCCAACCGCCCGGTGGCCGTGCCGAGGAAGACCTCCTTGCCCCCCTCGACCCGGGTGCGCGGCGTCTCGCGACTCATCGTCAGGCCGTCGATGCTCAGCTCGGCGGCCGCGAACTCGCCGTCCAGCGGCAGGTCGTGCAGGGCCAGCAGCGGCCGGGACGGCTCGCCGACCACCAGCCGCTCGGCGGTGATGACGCCCGGCTCGTCGTCCCGGGCCTCGAGGCGCAGGCCCTCCATCACCACCTCGTCGGGCCGCTCGTAGTCGCCCTCGACCGTGTAGCGCGCGAGCCGCAGCCGGTCGCCGTTGTCGCCGACGAAGACCAGGTCCTCGGCGGTGGTGCTGCCGCCCAGCAGGCTATCGGAGACCTCGCCGATGGTCAGCTCGCCCGGGGTCTCGGCGAACAGCGCGCGCAGGTCGGCCTCGAGCCGCTCGGCATCGGCCAGGGCCGGGCCGGACAGGCCCGTCAGCAGCGCGGCCAGCGCCGCGCCCCGGGTCAGCGTGGTGGACATGGCTGTCACCTCCTCTGTGATCGATGATGCGATGCGCCCTCCGGGCGCCCCTCACTCGGGCGCCGCGAGGCGGCGTTCGAGCAGGGCGTTGACGTGGTCGAGCACGGCGAGGCGGGCGCGGCGCTTGTCGTTGGCGTCGATCAGTGCCCAGCCGCCGTCGACGTCATGAGTATGGACGAACATCTCGTCGATGGCGCGGCGGTAGTCGTCCCAGCGGGCGCGGTTGCGCCAGTCCTCCTCGGTCAGCTTGTGGCGCTTGTGGGGCGTCTCGGCCCGGGCCCGAAAGCGGCGCAGCTGCTCGTCCTTGTCGATGGCCAGGAACAGCTTGCCGACCACGGCGCCATGGGCCAGCAGCTGGCCCTCGAAGCGGCGGATCTCGCCGTAGGCGCGCCGCCACTGGGCCGGGGTGGCGAGCCCCTCGACCCGCTCCACCAGCACCCGGCCGTACCAGCTACGATCGAAGATGGCGAAGCGCCCGTCCGCGGGGAGTCGCCGCCAGAAGCGCCAGGCCCAGGGATGGGCGCGCTCCTCGTCGCTGGGGGCGGCGATGCGGTGGACCCGGTAGTCGCGCGCGTCCAGGGCCGAGGTCAGGCGGTGGATGCTGCCGCCCTTGCCGGCGGCGTCGTGGCCCTCTAAGACCAGCACCACGGCAATGCCGCGGCGATGGATCGCCCGGGCGTTGCCGGCCAGTCGCGCCTGGGCCTCGGCCAGGGCGCGCCGATAGGCCGGCTTGGCGAGCCCCGGCCCCGCGGGGCCGGACAGCTGGGCGAGCCGGGGCAGCGCTTCCGCGCGGGGCGCCGCGGGGCCGCAACCCCCGTCGACCCGCGGCAGCGGCCCGGCCATGGCCTCGACCAGGCGCTCGCTCAGCGCGGTCGCCGGTTGCTGGCGGGGGCCTCCTGGCAGCCGCTGCCAGGGCGCATGGCCGGCCTCGGTGGCCTGGCGCAGCTGCTCGCCGAGCCCGGCCAGGGTGCGATGCTGGAGGTGGCGCTGCCAATCGCTGTCCTTGACCTGCCAGGCCCGCTCGGGATCCCGGCGCAGCGCCTTGAGATGCCGCGCCTGCTCGTCGCGGTCGATGTCCAGCCACAGCTTGACGAGGGCCACGCCCTCGGCGGCGAGCTCGGCCTCGAAGGCGCGGATCTGGGCCAGCCGGTCGCGGAAGGCGCCGGCGCCGAGGCGCTGGTCGGCGCGCCCGAAGAGGGCATCGCCGTACCAGCCGTGGACGAAGACCCCGACCCGGCCGCGGGCCGGCAGGCGGCGCCAGTAGCGCCACCAGTAGGGCCGCGCGCGCTCCTCGCTGCTCGGCGCCAGGGCATGCACCTCGGTGAGGCGGTTCTCCAGCCGGTGGTTGAGCGCGTTGATCAGCGGCGTCTTGCCGGTGGCCGCCTGGCCGGTGATCACCACCACCACCGCGCGGTCGGCCTGGCGCGCCATCGCCAGCTGGGCGGCCAGCAGCCGGTAACGCAGCGCTTCCTTCATTCCCTCCTCCCTGGCCCGGTGGTCCCTGGCGACATCAGGTCTCGCCCAGCAGGCCGAGGCTCGCCGCCGGCGCCTGGCGGCGCAGCCCCCGGGACAGCAGGTGGCCGATCACGCCGACCGTGAGGGCGCCGCCCAGCGGCAGCCAGGCCCATAGCCCCCAGTGTACCCGCGGGGGAAGATCCAGCCAGCCCCAGTAGAGGCCGGCCACCGCGAGCTCGGCCAGCAGCGCGGCGAGCAGCCCGCTGGCCAGGCCGAGCAGGGCGAACTCGGCGCCCTGCACCCGGGACAGCAGGCGGTTGCCGGCGCCGAACACCCGCAGCAGGCCGGCCTCGTGGGCGCGCACCGGCAGGCTGGCGGTCAGCGCCGCGTAGAGCACGCTGATGCCCGCCAGCAGCACGAAGCCAAGCACCAGTTCCACGGCCCGGGTCACCTGGGTCAGCACCTCGCGGACCCGGGCGAGGATCGCCTCCACATCGAGCAGGGTCACCGCCGGGAAGTCGTTCACCAGCCGACGCAGGGTCTGCCGATTGCCGTCGTCGAGGTGGAAGGCGGTGATATAGCTGTGGCCGAAGCGCTCCAGCACGCCCGGGGGGAAGATCACGTAGAAGTTGGGCCGGAAGCTATCCCAGTCCAGGTCGCGCAGGCTGGTCACCTCGCCGACGACGCTGTCGCTGCCGATGCGGAAGGTCAGGGTGTCGCCGAGCGCCAGTCCCAGCCGCTCGGCGAGCCCGTTCTCCAGCGAGATCGGCACCGGCGGCCTGCGGCCGTCGGCCTCGACGGCCGAAAACCAGCCCTGGCGGGCCGCGGACGGTCGCGCCGCGAACCACTCGCCGGCCACCAGCCGGTTGCCCTCGGGCAGGGTCTCGCGCCAGGTCAGGTTGAGCTCGCGGCGCAGGGCGTTGTCGCCCCGGGCCTCCTCGGGCACGGCCTGCCGGGGCGGGCGACCGTCGATGGCGGTGAGGCGGCCGCGCACCATGGGATAGAGGGCGCTGCGCGCCTCGGTGGCCCCGACCAGGGCTTCCTCGAAGGCCGCCCGCTCGCCGGGCTGGATGTTGATGGCGAAGTGGTTGGGGGTGTCCTCGGGCAGCTGGGCCTGCCAGGCGCCGAGCAGGTCGCCACGCACCAGGGCGATCATCGCCATGGCGAAGAAGGCCACGGCGAAGGCCAGCAGCTGCCCCAGGCTGGTGCTGCGCCGCCTGGCCAGCTGTCGCCCGCCCAGGCGCAGGGCCTGCCAGGCGCCCTCGCCGCCGCGCGGGGGCAACCGGGCGCAGAGGCGCAGCAGCAGGGCCAGCAGGGCGCCCCCCAGGCTCCACAGCGCCAGCAGGGCCAGGCCGCCGCCCACCAGCAGGGCCAGGGACAGGCCGGGGTCGCCGGAATACAGCCACAGCAGGGCCGCGAACACCGCCGCGGCCATCCCCACCACCAGCCAGGCCGAGGGCGGCAGCGGGTCCAGCTCCCGGCGCAGCACCTTCAGCGCGCTGACCCGACGCAGCCGAAGCAGGGTCGGCCCGGCGAAGCCGCCCAGCACGGCCAGCGCCGTGAGCACGCCGAGCCACAGCGGGGCGAGCCCCGGGGGCGGCAGCTCGACCGGCATCAGCGCGGTGAGCAAGGCCAGCAGGGCCGCCTGGCCGGCCAGGCCCAGCAGCGCCCCGAGCAGCGAGGCCGCCAGCGCCAGCCACAGCAGCTGCAGCGCGAACAGCCGCACCAGGGTCCGCTGGCTGGCCCCGAAGCAGCGCAGCAGCGCCGCGGTATCCAGATGACGCTCGACGTAGCGGCGGGTGGCCATGGCCACGGCCACCCCGGCCAGCAGCACCGCCGCCAGGCCGGCCAGGCTCAGGTAGCGGTCGGCACGCGCCAGGGCGCTGCCCAGCCGGGGGCGGTCCCGGCGCACGTCGCGCACCTCGACGCCATCGCGGCGCAACCGCTCGAGCAGCGGCTCGAGCTCCGCCACGGCCTCGGCGGGGCCGGCGGCCAGGATCTCGTACTCGATGCGCGACCCCGGCTGCACCAGGCCGGTGGCCGGCAGGTCATCGACGTGCATCATCAGCCGCGGGTTGAAGCTGCCGAAGCCCGCCGAGGGATCGGCCTCGCGCTCGATGATGCCGCCCACCTCGAGTTCGGCCCGGCCGACCCGCAGGCGGTCCCCGGCCTCGAGGTCGAGCAGCAGCGCCAGCCGCGGGGCGACCCACGCCGTGCCCCGGCCGGGGCCGCTGGGCAGCGCCTCGCTGCCCGTGCCGCGGTCGACCCGCGACACCCCGTAGTGGGGGTAGGCGTCGTCCACCGCCTTGACGCTGACCGGCTGGAAGGCCTCGCCGTGGCTGACCATGGACACCATGTCGACCTGGTCGGAGAGCGCGAGCCCGGCCTCCTCCAGGGTCTGCCGCAGCGCGGCGTCGAAGGGTCGGGACTGTTCGAGCACCAGGTCGCCGCCGAGCAGCTGTCCGGCCTGGCGGGTCAGGCCGCGTTCCAGGCGGTCGAGGAAGAAGCCGATCATGGTCGCCGCGGCCACCGCCAGCACCAGCGCCAGGAACAGCGCCCGCACGTCGCCGGCCCGCAGGTCGCGGCGCAGGCCCCGCCAGGACAGCCGCAGGGCGTGATAGCGCTGGGCCGTCATGCGCCGGCCTCCTCGCCTACGATCGGCTCGAGCCGTCCGCCGACGAGCTCCAGGCAGCGATCGCAGCGCCGCGCCAGGGCGTGGTCATGGGTGACCAGCACCAGGGTGGTGCCGGCCTCGCGATTGAGGGCGAAGAGGGTGTCGATGATCCGCTCGCCGGTGGCCGGGTCGAGGTTGCCGGTGGGCTCGTCGGCGAACACCAGCTCGGCGCCGATGACGAAGGCCCGGGCCAGGGCGACGCGCTGCTGCTCGCCGCCGGAGAGCTGCTTGGGCAGGTGGCCGAGGCGCTCGCCGAGGCCCACCCGGGCGAGCCACTCGCGGGCCCGGGACTCGGCGTCGCCGTGTGGCACGAGCTCGAGCGGCAACAGCACGTTCTCCAGGGCGGTGAGGGTCGGCAGCAGCTGGAAGTTCTGGAACACGAAGCCGACCCGGCCGGCGCGCAGCCCGGCCCGGCCGTCCTCGTCGAGATGGCCGAGTGGCTCGCCGAACAGCTCGAGCTCGCCGCCGCTGGGGGCGTCGAGCCCGGCCAGCAGGCCGAGCAGGGTCGACTTGCCCGCCCCGCTCTGGCCGAGGATGGCCAGGCTCTCGCCGGGGAACACCTCGAGCGCCAGATCACTCAGAATGGTCAGCGAGCGCTCGCCGCTCTCCACCCGCTTGGTCAGGTGGGCGGCGCGTAGAATCGGACGGCAAGATCCTGGCAAGGAGTCGGACATGAGAAAGCGCATCCCTGTTGGTCGAGCTCACGACACCCTGGCAATGTGCCTGCTGTGGGCGCTGCTGGTACTGCTGGCCGTGCCGGCGACGGCGGCCGAGCGCCCGCGGGTGCTGGTGATGGGCGACAGCCTCAGCGCCGCCTACGGCATCGAGCGCGAGGCCGGCTGGGTCAGTCTGCTGGCCCAGCGGCTGGAGGGAAAGGCCGAGGTCATCAACGCCAGCATCAGCGGGGAGACCAGCGGCGGCGGCGCGGCCCGACTGCCCGAGCTGCTTCGACAGCATGCCCCGCAGATCGTGCTGCTGGAGCTGGGCGGCAACGACGGCCTGCGCGGCCTGCCGCCCGGTCAGCTGCGCACCAACCTGGCGGGCATGATCGAGGCGAGCCAGGCCGCCGGCGCCGAGGTGCTGCTGCTCGGCATCGACATCCCGCCCAATTACGGCCCGGCCTACCGCGACGCCTTCACCGCGGTGTTCCACCGCCTCGCCGAGCGCCATGGCGTCCCGCTGGTGCCCTTCCTGCTCCAGGGCGTGGCCCTGGAGGAGGCGCTGATGCAGGCCGACGGCCTCCACCCCACCGCCGAGGCCCAGCCGGTCATGCTCGACAACGTCTGGCCGGCCCTCGCCCCGCTGCTGCGCGCGCGGGGCATCGAGCTGGCCGCGCGTCAGGACTGAGCGTCGACCGGGGTGGCCGGGGCCTTCTGCCACTGCTGCAGGCCCAGGCCGCCGAGGATCAGCACCAGCCCGACCAGGGTCGAGGGCAGGATCGGCTCGTCGACGATGAGGTGCAGCAGCACCAGCGACACCGGCGGGGAGAGGAAGATCAGGTTCGAGACCTTGGCCGTGCGCGATACCGTATGCACCGCCAGCTGCCAGAGCACGAAGGCGATGCCCATCTCGAAGAGGCCCACGTAGATGCCGGCCGCCAGCCCCGTGCCACCGACCCACTGGAGGCCCGGCCCCAACAGCACCAGGACGCTGAGCACCGGCACCCCGACGCTGAAGTTCTGCCACTGGGCCACCAGCGGGGCGCGGTGATCCCGGGCGTTGAGCAGCCAGTAGAGCGCCCACAGCAGGGTCGAGACCAGCGCCAGGCCGACCCCCAGCGGATCGGCGAAGGCCACGTCGAACACCCGGCCGCGGGTGGCGATGACCCAGACCCCCGAGTAGGCGATCAGCCCCGCCAGGAGGTCCATGCGGGTCAGCCGCTGGCCGAGGATGGGCACGGCCAGCAGCGCCATGGCCAGCGCCCAGGTGTAGTTGAGCGCCATGGCCTCCTGGCCGGGCAGGCGATCGTAGGCGGCGAACAACACCAGGTAGTAGGCCACCGGATTCATCAGGCCGGCCCAGGCGGCGGTGCGCCAGCCCCCGCGCAGGGCCTCGCCGAGCAGCCCGCGGCGAACCACCAGCGCGCCGATCAGCGCCCAGGAGACCAGCGAGGCGATCCACATCAGTTCCAGCGGCGTCATGTGCTGCAGCGCCACCTTGAAGGCGGTGGCCACCGTGGACCACAGGCCCACGGCCCCCAGCCCGAAGCATATCGCGCGACGATCCGGCGTCATGGTCGTCCCCCTTCCGTGGAGCGGGTGGGATCAGCGGTCGATATGGCCCAGATCCCGGGCGGGATCGAGGCGGTCGCGGACCGTCTGCTTGAGCGCCTTGATGTCCGGGAAGCCGCCATCGCGCTTGCGCTCCCAGAGGCTCTCGTCGTCGCAGAAGATCTCGAACTCGCCGCCGTGGGACGGCACCAGGGCCACCTCGTCCAGGTCCTCGCCGAAGGTGGAGAGCAGTTCCTGGGCGTACCAGGCGCTGCGCAGCAGCCACTGGCACTGGGTGCAATAGTGAATCCGGATGCGTGACATGGGTCCTCGCCTGCCGCAAGAATGATCCCACCATGATACCGCCAGGGAGGTTCGATGGCCCAGCCCGAGATCAGCCAGTCCCGCCTCTATGAGTGGCTCATCGGCGAGGAGGACAGCCGGATGTGCCGCGACATCCCCGAGGCGGCCTGCCGGGAGCAGCCGCGCAACTTCTTCCTGCATCTCTGGGCCGCGCTGGGCAACAAGCTCGCCGACGAGCTCGCCAGTGCCCGGCTGGTGCTGCCCTGGCTGCTCGGGGTGATCGGCGCGCCGCTGTGGATGGTCGGCCTGCTGGTGCCCATCCGCGAGGCCGGGGCCCTGCTGCCCCAGCTGTTCGTGGCCGGCCTGATCCGCGGCCGACCGGTCCGCAAGTGGGCCTGGGTCGCCGGCGGCCTCCTCCAGGCCCTGGCCGCCGCGGCCCTGGCCGTGCTGGCCCTGGTCGGCGATGGCCGCCTCGGCGGGGCCCTGGTGCTCGGCGTGCTGGTGGCGCTGTCGCTGGCCCGCGGGCTGTCGTCGATCGCCACCAAGGACGTGATGGGCAAGACCATCGCCAAGCGGCGCCGCGGCACCCTGATGGGCTGGAGCGGCGGCCTGGCCGGCGCCGCGACGCTCGCCGCCGGTGGCGTGCTGATGCTGCTCGAGGACCGCCCCGGGGAGCTGGCCCTGGCCGGCCTGCTGGCGGTCGCCGCCCTGGGCTGGGCCGTCAACGCGCTGTGCGCGGCGCGCATCCGGGAGACCCCCGGGGCCATGGAGGGCGGCGAGAACGCCTGGTCGGCGATCCGCACCGGCCTGCGGCTGCTGCGCGAGGACCGCACCTTCCTGCACTTCAACCTGTCCCGGGCGCTGCTGCTGGCCAGCGCCCTGGCCCTGCCCTATGTCGCCCTGCTCGGCCAGCGGCAGGGCGGCGCGGCCCTCGGCGGCCTGGGCGTGCTGGTTGTCGTCTCCGGGGTGGCCGGCATGCTGGCCAGCCCCGTCTGGGGCAAGCGCGCCGATGCCTCGAGCCGTACGGTGATGCGCGACGGCGGGCTCGGCACCGCGGCCTGCTGCCTGCTCGGGGCGCTGTTCGCCTGGTGGCCGGCGGCCTGGACCCAGAGCGTCTGGCCCTTTGCGCTGGTCTATGCGCTGCTGGTGATCGTGCATTCCGGCGTCCGCCTGGGACGCAAGACCTATCTCGTCGACATGGCCGGGGCCGAGGACCGGGCGCTCTACGTTGCGCTGTCGAACACCCTGACCGGGGGGCTGATGCTGGCGGTGGGCGGCCTGGTCGGCGCCCTGGCCCAGTGGCTCGGCCCCGCGGCGCTGCTGGCGGTGCTGGCGGCCACCGGCCTGGCCGCCGCCGCCAGCGCCCGGCGGCTGCCCGAGGTGGAGTAGCGCCGCGCCGGGCGTTGAAATCCCGCGCCCGGCTGGCCATGATGATTCGCAACAGGGAGCCGGCGAAGCGGCCGGCACCATGACAGGCACCGCGACAGGAACGCCCTGATGAAACGATCCCCCTTGATCAGCCCGGAACTGCTCGAACGCATCGTCGATGCCTCGGCGGATGGCATCGTGGTCGCCGAGCAGGAAGGCGACGAGAACATCCTCATCTACGTCAACCAGGGCTTCGAGCGCCTGACCGGCTACAGCGCCGACGAGATCCTCTACCGCGACTGTCGCTTCCTGCAGAACGAGGACCGCGACCAGCCGGCGCTGGAGATCATCCGCCAGGCGCTCGAGGAGGGCCGCCCCTGTCGCGAGGTGCTGCGCAACTACCGTAAGGACGGCACCCTGTTCTACAACGAGCTCTCGATCACGCCCCTCTACGACGAGGACGACAACCTGACCTACTACATCGGCGTCCAGAAGGACGTCACCGAGCGCGTCGAGGCCCAGCAGGAACTCGAGCGCCTGAAGGCCGAACACGGCCTGTCCTGAGCCGCCTCCCCACCCTCTTCTCCCCGCGCGGAAAAAACATGCCCGCCCGGGGGTTGCGCTTTCGCGTTTCCCGTCTTATATAGCCGTCAGGCGCCTATCTCCGGCGCCGGTTGAGGCCTCGCGACGTGCGGGGCAACGCTTGGATGCGCCGCTCGCCGCGAGCGGCACCTGGCCATGGGAGGACTTCGCATGCGCCCCGATTCCCTTCACGACGACTTCTACGACGAGGAAGACCACGACGACGCCGTCAATGACGACGACTATCGGCGTGCCCGCCCGGCCAGCCGCGCCGAAAAGCTGCGCGCCCGACGGCGCCTGGAGGGCCTGCTGGAGGAACGTCGCCTGAGACGTGCCATCGAGGACGACTGGGCCCTGGACGAGGAAGAGGAGTAGCCCCGCCGGCCGACCAGGGACGGTACTGGCCTTTCCCCCTTCCGGCCTCTATCATCGGGGACCACCGATTCCTGCAATCCCGAACCTCCAACACTAGTGAGATTCCATGGCGCAATACGTCTACACCATGAATCGGGTGGGCAAGGTCGTGCCCCCCAAGAAGCAGATCCTCAAGGACATCTCGCTGTCCTTCTTCCCGGGTGCCAAGATCGGCGTGCTGGGCCTCAACGGCGCCGGCAAGTCGACCCTGCTGCGGATCATGGCCGGGGTCGACACCGAGTTCGAGGGTGAGGCCCGCCCGATGCCCGACATCAATGTCGGCTACCTGCCCCAGGAACCCGAGCTCGACGACGCCAAGAACGTCCGCGACACCGTGGAGGAGGCGCTGGGCGCCATCAAGGAGGCCCAGGAGAAGCTCGACGGCGTCTATGCCGCCTACGCCGAGCCGGACGCCGACTTCGATGCCCTGGCCGCCGAGCAGGCGCGCCTGGAGAACATCATCGAGGCCGCCGACGCCCACAACCTGGAGCGCAAGCTGGAGGTCGCCGCCGACGCCCTGCGCCTGCCGCCCTGGGAGGCCCAGGTGGGCAACCTCTCCGGCGGCGAGCGCCGCCGCGTGGCGCTGTGCCGCCTGCTGCTCTCCAGCCCCGACATGCTGCTGCTGGACGAGCCCACCAACCACCTGGACGCCGAGTCGGTGGCCTGGCTGGAGCGCTTCCTGCACGACTACAACGGCACCGTGGTGGCCATCACCCACGACCGCTACTTCCTCGACAACGTGGCCGGCTGGATCCTCGAGCTGGACCGCGGCGAGGGCATCCCCTTCGAGGGCAACTACTCCCAGTGGCTCGAGGCCAAGGAGAAGCGCCTGGAGCGGGAGGCCAAGCAGGAGGCCTCGCGCCAGAAGGCCATCAAGCACGAGCTCGAGTGGGTGCGCAGCAACGCCAAGGGCCGCCAGGCCAAGAGCAAGGCGCGCCTCAATCGCTTCGAGGAGATGCAGTCCGGCGACTTCCAGAAGCGCAACGAGACCAACGAGATCTATATCCCGCCCGGTCCGCGCCTGGGTGACAAGGTCATCGAGTTCCATGGCGTGTCCAAGCGCTTCGACGACAAGCTGCTCTACGAGGACCTCAGCTTCACCGTGCCGCCGGGGGCCATCGTCGGGATCGTCGGCGGCAACGGCGCCGGCAAGTCGACGCTGTTCAAGCTGATCAACGGCACCGAGCAGCCCGACAGCGGCGAGGTGGTCAAGGGCGAGACCGTCGACATCGCCTATGTCGAGCAGCTCCGCGACGCCCTGGATGACAAGCAGACGGTCTGGGAGGCGGTCTCCGACGGCCAGGACATCCTCAACATCAACGGCTACGAGGTGTCGTCGCGGGCCTATGTGGGTCGCTTCAACTTCAAGGGCAACGACCAGCAGAAGCGCCTCTCGGATCTCTCCGGCGGCGAGCGTGGCCGCCTGCAGCTGGCCCAGACCCTCAAGCAGGGCGCCAACGTGCTGCTGCTCGACGAGCCGTCCAACGACCTGGACATCGAGACCCTGCGCGCCCTGGAGGAGGCCCTGCTGGCCTTCCCCGGCTGCGCCCTGGTGATCTCCCACGACCGCTGGTTCCTCGACCGCATCGCCACCCATATCCTCGCCTTCGAGGGCGAGTCCCACGTCGAGTTCTTCGAGGGCAACTACACGGAGTACGAGGCCGACCACAAGAAGCGGGTGGGCGACGACACCCCGCATCGCATGAAGTACAAGCGCATCGACGCCTGAGCCTCGCCGTCCTGCACCGTCGCGCCCCCTGGCCCCCTTCCGGGCCAGGGGGCGCTTGCGTTGGTGGCGAGACTTGCCGTGCGCCGCCACAGCGGCCATAAGAACAGGACGGTCCGCCTGGAACTCGCCCATGTCCGCCTCGCTCTTCTGGCCCATTCGCGCGCTCAAGACCTTCCGCAAGAGCATCGCCTACCTGCCCACCCTGCTGGCCCTGGGCTACTGGGGACTGGGCTGGCTGGCCCTGCTGCCGCCGCTGGTCGACAACCAGATGCCTGGCCTGCTGCTCGGCCTGCGCCTGGACGCCCCTGACGAGACCACCACCCTGCTCGCCGCCCTGCTCGGCGGGATGATCTCGCTGGTAGTGTTCAGCTTCTCGATGGTGATGTCCGTGCTGTCCCAGGCCGGCGGCCAGTTCTCCCACAAGCTGGTGTTCGGGCTGGTCACCGAGCGGCCCCGGCAGTGGGTGCTGGGGCACTACCTGGGCACCATCCTGTTCATCCTGATGCTGCTGATCGCGCCCGGCAGTCCCGACCAGGCGGCGCTATGGCGCTCCCTGGCGATCTACCTGGCCTGCGGCATGGTCATCCATTGCCTGGCGCTCTACGTCTTCTTCATCCACGACGCCTCGCAGTCGATCCAGGTCGATGCCGTGGCCTCCGAACTGCACCGCTCGACGCTCGCCTCCCTGAGGGCCCTACAGGCGCGCCAGCGGGGCGACCGGTGGCACCACCAGCCGACCCCGTCGTCCCCCGCTGGCCGGCATGTCATCCGCGCCCGCCGCGCCGGCTACCTGCAGAACGCCGATCTCGCCGCCCTGGCCCGGCTGGCCGGCCGCCTCGACGGCGTGGTGCACCTGAACTTCCGCTTCGGCGACTATGTGGTCCAGGGCCTGCCGATCCTGCATATCGAGGCCGCCACGGCGCCGAGCGACGACTGGTGCCGCTCGGCGCGGGCCACGCTGAGCTACCTGGAGGGGGAATCGGTGGCCGAGCATTACGTGCACGGCCTGACCCAGCTGATGGAGATGGCGGTCAAGGCGCTGTCGCCGGGCATCCACGATCCCGGCACCGCCAGACTGTGCGTGCATCGCCTGACCGACCTGCTCGGCCACCGCCTGCGCTGGCAGCCCAGCAATACCCTGCTGGACGAGGCGGGGCAACGGCGCGTGACCTGGCCACTGGAAGGCTTCGACGACCTGCTGCACCGGCTGTTCACGCCGATCCTGCACTATGGGGCCGACGATCAGAGCATCGCCCTGGGGCTGCTCAAGGCGGTGAAGAGCCTGTCGCTGTTCGCCGGCGACGCCGAGCGGCAGGCGCTGCAGGCCTTCGCCGAGCGGGTGGTCGAGACCCTGGCCCGCGGCGCCGACCATCCGCTGGACCGGGAGTTCATCGATGCGCGCCTGGCCACGGGCGAGCATCGACTCGACCTGCCCCCCCGCCTGTCCAGGATCGGTGACGGCCGGCAGGCGTCAGCGCCGCCCGCGGATCAGCGACACCACGAACAACACCAGAAACAGGATGAACAGGATCTGGGCGATGGTCGCAGCGATGCCTGATATGCCACCGAATCCCAGCACCCCGGCGACAATGGCAATAATCAGGAAGATCACGGCATTGCCTAGCATGGTTAGCTCCTTCCCCGAGGGCACGAGGCGACGCCTTGAGCGGCGCCGCTCCTCGAAGCCTCGTCGACTCGCGTGCAATCGTCAATTCCGGCCCCACGCGACTCACGCGCGCCGACAGGCCGCGAGGCGGAAACTCAGTAGAGCCTCGCCTCCCCGCGTGGCCGGGTCTTGAAGCGCCGATGCAGCCACAGGTACTGCTCGGGGTGGCGCCGGATGGCGGCCTCGATGACGGCGTTGACGCGCGCGGCATCGGCCACCTCGTCGCCGGACGGGAAGTCCGCCAGGGGCGGCAGGTACTCCAGGGTGTAGGTGCGGCCATCCGGGTTGCGGTGGAAGATCAGCGGCATGACCGGGGCCCCGGTCATGCGGGCGATCTTGGCGGTGAGCTTGATGGTCGCCGCCTCGATGCCGAAGAAGGGGGCGAACACGCTGGCGTCGCGGCCGAAGTCCTGGTCCGGCGAGTACCAGACGTTATGCCCGGCCTTGAGGCGGCGCACCACGCCGCGCAGGTCGTGGCGATCGATGGCCCGACCGAAGATCCGGCTGCGGGCCCGGGTCATGAAGCGTTCGAACAACGGGTTGTCGTGGGGCCGATAGACCACGTCGGCGGGGAAGAACAGGGAATGCAGGGCACCGCCCAGGTCCAGGGTGGAGAAGTGGATGCCGATGATCAGCACGCCCCGGCCCTGCCCCTGGGCCCGGGCCATGTGCTGCTGGCCCTGGAAGGTCACCCGATGGCGCAGGTGCTCGGGATCGCGACACCAGCCGGTGGCCGTCTCGAGCAGGCCGATGCCGTTGGCGATGAAGCTCTCGCGGACCAGCGCGGCCTGCCGGTCGGCATCGAGTTCAGGGAAGCACAGCCGGATGTTGGTCTCGGTGATATGCCGACGCCGGCTGGCGAACCGCCAGGCGGCCAGCCCGATCGCCTTGCCCAACCACAGCTTGAGGCGCCAGGGCAGCCAGGCGCCGAGATGCATGGCGGCGATGGCCAGCCAGGTGGACCAGTAGCGGGGATGGGCGAAGTTGGGCTGGCTCATTGGGGGTCAGCCCCCCCTCGATGACACCTGTCCATGGCAAGGCTCCTGATTGACGGGATCTCAATGGGGGTCTGTCCCCGACGGACCGCCATGATACCGTCTGGGGACCCGCGGCAGCACCCCGGAGAGCAGGGTGTAGCTGATGGTCGCGCAGTGGCGGGCCACCTCGTCCACCGACAGCACGCTGCCGTCGCCGGCACGCCCCCACAGCACCACCTCGCTGCCGATATCGGCCCCGGGCAGGTCGGTCAGGTCCACGGTCAGCATGTCCATGGAGACCTTGCCGGCAAGCCCGGTGCGCCGGCCATCGACCAGCACCGGCGTGCCGTCGGCGGCATGGCGGTCGTAGCCGTCGCCATAGCCGCAGGCCACCACGCCGATGCGCGAGGGCCGCGGGGTCCGCCAGCGCCCGCCATAGCCAACCGGCTCGCCCGCGGGCAGCTCCCGCACGGCGATGACCTCGGAGCGCAGGGTCATCACCGGGGCCAGCCGCCGGCTGGCCGCGTTGGGGGTCTCCAGCGGGTCGCTGCCGTAGAGCATGACCCCGGGGCGGTTCCAGGCGCCGTGGCTCTCCGGCCGCGCCAGGGTCGCCGGGGAGTTGGCCAGGCAGGTGGGCGCGCCGAGCTCGGCGGCGAGCCGCTCGAGCAGCGCCGACTGGCGGCGGAAGTCGGCGCTGTCCTCGATGTCGGCGGTGGCGAAGTGGCTCATCAGGTGCAGCTCGCAGGCCCGCTCGGGGGCCGCGGCGAGTCGCGCCCAGACCTCGGCCAGGCGCTCGGGGGGAAAGCCCAGGCGGTGCATGCCGGAATCCACCTTGACCCAGACCGGGATCGGCCGCGCCGGACGATACGCCAGCAGGGCATCCACCTGCCAGTCGCTGTGCACGGCCATCCACAGTCCCTGGGCCTCGACCAGCGCCAGCTCCTCGGCGGCGAAGATGCCCTCCAGCAGCACGATCGGCGCCTCGATCCCGCCCTCGCGCAGCGCCAGCGCCTCCTCGAGGCAGGCCACGGCGAAGGCCGGCGCCAGCCCCTCGAGGGCCCGGGCGCAGCGCACCAGGCCGTGGCCGTAGGCATCGGCCTTGAGCACCGCCAGCGCCTGGCTGCGGGGGGCCAGGTCACGGGCCAGGCGGTAGTTGTGGCGCAGGGCGTCGAGGTCGATATCGGCACGCAGGGGACGGGCCATGGGGGCACTCCGGGAAGGGTCGTCTGGGAAGATAGGCCGACTATTATTTTCCAGATTGTTCGCCATTTCATGGCGAATTTCGCCAAACTTTTGTCATCAAGTAGAGTTATGGGCTAGATCTATAGCAAAAAACCGAAAGGTCGTCCCCATACGCGAAAAGCCAGGACGCGGTCCTGGCTTTTCCTGATCGGCGTCGGCGCGCCCGCTACTCGAAGATGGCGTCCAGGTCCAGTCCCTGCTTGTCGAGCATGCGCCGCAGCTTCTTCAGCGCCTCGACCTGGATCTGGCGGACCCGCTCGCGGGTCAGGCCGATCTCCTCGCCCACCTGCTCCAGGGTCGAGGCCTCGTGCCCGCGCAGGCCGAAGCGGCGCACCACCACCTCGCGCTGCTTGTCGGTGAGCTCGGCCAGCCAGTCATCGACGTGCTGCTTGACGTCGCCGTCCACCAGGGTCGACTCCGGCCCCAGGTCGTTGTCGTCGGTGAGCGTCTCGATCAGCGGCTTGTCGCTCTCGCTGCCCACCGGGTAATCCACCGAGGAGACCCGCTCGTTGAGCCCCATCATCTTCTTGACGGTCTCCACGGGCTTGTCGAGGTAGTCGGCGATCTCCTCGGCGGTGGCCTCGTGGTCGAGCTTCTGGGTCAACTCGCGGGCCGCCCGCAGGTAGATGTTGAGTTCCTTGACCACGTGGATGGGCAGGCGGATGGTGCGGGTCTGGTTCATCAGCGCCCGCTCGATGGTCTGGCGGATCCACCAGGTGGCGTAGGTCGAGAAGCGGAAGCCGCGCTCGGGGTCGAACTTCTCCACCGCGCGGATCAGGCCGAGGTTGCCCTCCTCGATCAGGTCGAGCAGGGTCAGGCCGCGGTTAAGGTAGCGTCGCGCGATCTTGACCACCAGCCGCAGGTTGGATTCGATCATCCGCGACCGCCCGGCGGGATCGCCCTTGCGCGCCAGGCGCCCGAAGTGGACCTCCTGCTCCGGCGTCAGCAACGGCGAGAAGCCGATCTCGTTGAGGTAGATCTGGGTGGCGTCCAGGCTGTGATGGTAGTGCCGATCTTCCTTGCTCAGCGCCTTCTCGAAGGCCTCGTCGCTGTCGTCGGCCGCCCCCGCCTCCAGCTCGACCTCCTCGGCGGCCTCGTCCGATTCGGCGGCCGTGTCCAGATCCACGTCCTGCAGGTCCCGTTCAAGCATGCTCATCGATTGCTACCCCATGTCTGCTACGGGGCACCGGATCATGCCCCCAACGATCGATGTTAAGATTTGTAATTATATGCTGCTTTTCGTGCGGTATCGCGCCTTTCCACGCCCCATCCATTCAACGCTTCGGCAGGAACTCGAGTGGGTCCTGCGGCTGGCCGTCCTTGCGCACCTCGAAGTGCAACCTGACATCCTCGGCGTCGCTGTCTCCCATGGTGGCGATCACCTCGCCGGCCTCGACCACGTCGTTCTCCTTCACCCTCAGGCTGTCGTTGTGGGCATAGGCGCTCAGGAACTGGTCGTTGTGCTTGAGGAGGATCAGGTTGCCGTAGCCCCTGACGCCGTTGCCGGCGTAGACCACGATGCCGGGACCGGCTGCCTTGACAGGTTGCCCCTTTTGACCGTCGATATCAATGCCGGCGGTGACACTGCCCCCCTCGCCGAAGGTGCCGACGACCTCGCCCTCGACGGGCCACTGCCAGGGCACCTCATCCACCGGCGTGTAACGCCGTGGCTCGCTGGCCGGCGCCTCCGGCTCGCCGGCCACGCTGGCGCCCGCATCGGCCTCCTCGCTGGCCTCGGCGGCCGGTGCCGCTTGCTGCTGGGTCGTGGCCGCCTCGGGTGACCGGGCGGCGCCGTCGCTGCCCGTCTCGCTCGTCTCGGCCGACGCCGCGGCCTCCCGGGCGCGACGCTCGGCCTGGTCGGCCTCGCTCAGGGTGCCGTCGGCGCCGGGGCTCTCACGGTCATAGACCGGCCCGGGGCCGTCGCTCCCCCCGGCGGCGTCGCCTGCCTCGGCCGACGCCGGCGCGCTGGCCTCCGCGTCCGCCTCGGCCTGGCCACCGGCATCGGCCGAGGCGTCGTCGGGGGCATCGGGCAGCAGCCAGTCCAGTGACTCGTCGTCGCCCTCGGCGGCGCCCTCGGCGGCGCCGAGGCCGGTGGCCACGGCACCAGAATCGGCGCTCCCGGTCGAACCGGCGGCCTCGCCCTCGGGGCGACCCTCGCCGCCCAGCACCAGGGTCTGGCCGGGCTGGAGACGGTAGGGCGGGCCGATACGGTTCATCCGGGCCAGGTCGCGATAGTCCATGTCATGCCGCCAGGCGATGCCATAGAGGGTGTCACCGGCCTGGACGGTGTATTTCGCGGGAGTGGCTGTCGCCCGCTCGGTGGACAGGTCCTGGACCCGGACCGATTGCGGTTGCGCCTTCTGCTGGGACGCGGCGCAGCCGGCCAGCGTCAGGGCCAGCCCGGAAATCAGCAATACCTTATGCATCGGAGCCTTCCTCCTTGTCCTTGAGTGCGCCAGGGCGCGCCGGCGCGCCAGCGCCACGATTGGTTCGACCGACCAGCCACACCAGGGCGGCACCGGTCAGCATCAGGGCCACCACGGCCGTCAGCTGGGCAGGCTCGCCGGTCACCGCGCTGAAGTCGCCCGGGGTCAGGTAACGGTAATCGAGGGGGATCATCTGGCCGCCCGGGGCGAGCTGGTAGCGTACCAGCTCCCGCCACGGCCAGAGCATCGGCAGCGAGCCGAGGATGAACCCCAGCAACAGCTGCAGGGTGGCGGTGTGGAAATGATCCAGCAACCAGGACAGCACCCGCGAGAAGACGAACAGGCCGATCAGGCAGCCCCCGCCGAAGGTCGCGATCAGCGCCAGGTCGAAGCCGCGGATGGCCTCCATCACGGTGCCGTAGAGGCCCATGGTCAACAGCAGGAAGCTGCCGGAGACCCCCGGCAACAGCAGCGCGCTGATGGCGATGGCACCGCCCACCACCAGCACCAGGTCGGGGCTGCCGATCCCTGCCACCAGGGGCATCAGCGACGGCAGGCCGTAGGCCAGCAGCAGGCCGACCCCCAGGGGCACCACGTGCCACCAGCGCCAGTCGGCGGGATGGCGTCCGACGACCAGTGCCGAGGAGGCCACCAGGCCGAAGAAGAAGCCATCGAGCAGCCGCGGCTGGACCTCCATCAACCACACCACCAGGTGGGCGACGCTGACCAGGCTGGCGGCAATGCCGGCCAGCAGCGGCAGCAGGAAGGCCAGGTTGAGATGCCTCGCCAGCGCCGCCATGCCTCCGCGCCGCCAGGCACCCAGCGCGCTCGGGCCGAACTGCTTGACGGTGTGGATCAGCTCCTCGTAGATGCCGGTGATGAAGGCGATGGTACCGCCGGAGACGCCCGGCACCGCATCGGCGGCACCCATGCCGGCGCCCTTGAGCACGAGTTCAAGATGACGCTTCAACGAATGACTCCTTCCAGCAGCGGCACGAAGCGCACCGGTTCCAGCCGCTGTTTCTCGAATTGATCCCCGCGGCGCCGAATCCGCATCAGCCACTGGCGGCCGTCCTTGCCCGCCACGGGGGCGATGATCACGCCGCCGTCGGCCAGCTGGGCGAGCAGCGGCATCGGCAACTCGCTGGCACAGGCGGTGAGCAGGATGACCGCGAAGGGAGCCGCCTCGGGCCAGCCGTGTCCGCCGTCGGCCAGCCGCAGGCGGGCATTGTGCACCCCGAGCAGCCGCAGCCGCTCCCCCGCGCGACGGTGCAGGGCATTGATCCGCTCCACCGACCAGAGTTCCGTGACCAGCCGCGACAGCACCAGGGTCTGGTAGCCCGAGCCGGTGCCGATCTCCAGCACCCTCTGCGGCGCCTCCTGGATCACCAGTTCCGTCATGCGGGCCACGATCCACGGCTGGGACAGGGTCTGTCCATGGCCGATGGGCAACGAGGTGTCCTCGTAGGCCCGGTGGGACAGGGCCTCGTCGAGGAAGAGGTGACGTGGCTCGCCGGCCATCACCTCCAGCACGCGACGGTCGCCGATGCCCTGGCGGGCCAGGCGCTCGGCCATCCGGTCGCGGGTTCGCTGGGATGTCATGCCGACACCCCGGAGATCAGGTGAGCGCATCCAGCCAGTCCTGCACGTCGTCACGGGCCGCATGCCGAGTCAGGTCGGTCTGCAGCGGGGTAATGGAGACGAAGCCGGCCTCCACGGCGGCGAAATCGGTATCGGGGCCATCGTCGGCGTTCTCGCCCACCGGCGCGATCCAGTAACGCTTGCGCCCCCGCGGGTCCTGCACCTCCATCGGCTGGGCCGCCGGACCGCGGTAGCCGAGCCGGGTCACGCGGAAGCCGCGCAGCTCCGTCCAGGGCAGGTCCGGCACATTGACGTTGAGCAGGCTGCGCGGCGGCAGCGACAGCTGGTCGGCGGCACCGACCAGGCTCGCCGCCACGCGCCCGGCGGTATCGAAGTGGCGGTTGCCCACCAGCGACATGGCGATGGCGGTCATGCCCAGATTGCGCCCTTCCATGGCCGCGGCCACGGTTCCGGAATAGAGCACGTCATCGCCCAGGTTGCCGCCGTGGTTGATCCCGGAGATCACCAGGTCGGGACGCTCTGCCCACACGCCGTTGACCCCCAGGTAGACGCAGTCCGCCGGGGTGCCGTCGACGCTGTAGAAGCCGTTCTCGAGGGCGGTCAGGGCCAGCGGCCGGGTCAGGGTCAGCGAATTGCTGGCCCCGCTCTTGTCGCGGTCCGGAGCCACCACGCGCAGCCGGGAATGGGCAGAGAGGGCATCATGCAGGGCCCGCAGGCCCGGGGCATGGACCCCGTCGTCATTGGACAGCAGCAGTCGACGCATCCGCGGCTCCTTGCTCTGGCCCCCGCGGGGGCGATTGAAAACTCAGGGTTGGGTGGGCGACCAGTTCGCGCAGCACCGCCGTGGCGAAGGCGCCCCGCGGCAGGGTGAAGGACAGCCAGGCCTCGTCCTCGCCGGGCTCGAGCCGCGGGGCCTCCAGGCGCAGGCGCAGCGCCCGGCGCGCCAGGCGCACGCCGGCCCGCTCGAGCCCTGCACAGAGCGCGGGGCAGGCCTCGGCCAGCGCCTGCTCCCGGGCCAGCGCCTCGCCCCGGGCCACCGAGCGCCCCTGCCCCCAGAGCACGCCGCTGGGATGCAGGTCGAGGCGCTCGGCACGCTCGACGAGGCTCGCCTCGAGGGTCTCGGCGACGAACTGGCTGCTCGAGCCGTCGAGGATCACCACCTCCCCGGGCAGGGGGGTCGCCCAGCTGCCGTCGACGATGCGCCCGGCGAGCAGGGTATTGAACAGGTAACTGCGTGCCGCCGAGAGCAGCATGCCGTCGCGGTCGTCGCGCTTGCGCCAGCCCCGCGCCAGCACGCTCACCGCGCGCTGCAGGTTGCGCCCTTCGGGGCCGAAGCGCTGGGGGCCGAAGTAGTTGGGGACGCCATGGCGGCACAGCCAGTCCCAGCGCGCGGGCAGCTCCGGGTCGGCCAGGGCCTCGCCGGTCAGGCGCAGGCGGAAGCGATTGGCGCGGTGCACGCCGCGCTTGAGCTTGCGCGGGTGGCGGCTGGCCTCGAGCAGCGCGAGGGGCATCTCCGAGAGCCGCGCCGCCAGGTCGTCGGGCGCCTCGCGGCCGGCCAGGTGCACCGAGAACCACTGGCGGGTCACTGCCACGCGGTCCTTCATTCCCGCATAGCCGACCGCCCGGGGCGCGACCTCGCAGGCCCGCGCCAGTTGCCTGGCGACCATGGCGGTGGTCAGGTCGCGTTTCTCCACCCACAGCCAGAGGTGCTCGCCCTGCCCCTCGGGGGCGAAGCCGAGGCATTCCTCCACCCGGAAGTCCTCCGCACGGGCACGATAGGCGCCCGGCCGCGGTGCCCCGAAGCGGGCGTCGAGCACCCGGGGCCAGTGCGGTGGCCAGCGGATCGCCTCAGCCATGGGCGGTCTCCCGGGCGACCAGCAGCACCACCGCTTCGGCGGCAATGCCTTCGC
Source organism: Halomonas maura (assembly GCF_030409305.1). GTDB lineage: Bacteria > Pseudomonadota > Gammaproteobacteria > Pseudomonadales > Halomonadaceae > Halomonas > Halomonas maura. The sequence continues at coordinate 16,442 of NZ_JAUFPQ010000019.1, read as the reverse complement.
CGCGCCCGGTGAAGCCCAGTCGCTCGGTGGTGGTGGCCTTGACGTTGACCGCGCCATTGGCCACGCCCAGGTCCTCGACGAGGTTCGCCGTCATGGCCGCGACATGCCCCGCCAGCCGTGGCGCCTGGGCGATCAGCGTGGCGTCGAGGTTGCCGACCCGGTAGCCGGCGTCACCGACCAGCCCCACCACCCGACGCAGCAGGGCGCGGCTGTCGGCACCGGCCCAGGCCGGGTCGCTATCCGGGAAGTGGCGCCCGATATCGCCCAGGGCGCAGGCCCCGAGCAGGGCGTCGCAGATCGCATGCAACAGCACATCGCCGTCGGAATGGGCGATGAAGCCATGGCCGAAGGGAATGGCGACGCCGCCGATCATCAGGTGGTCGCCCTCGCCGAAGCGGTGCACATCGAAGCCGTGGCCGATTCGCATCATGCGGTGTGTCCCCTGTCAGCGTGGTTCCGGGTCATTGGGAAGAGCTATCGTCCTGGGCGGCGAGGATCAGCTCGGCCAGGGCCAGGTCCTCGGGATGGGTGATCTTGAGGTTGTCGCGGCGGGCGCTGACCAGCCGCGGCGCCATGCCCAGGGCCTCCACCGCCGAGGCCTCGTCGGTCACGGCGACCCCGCGCTCGGCGGCCGCGGCCAGGGCCCGGCGCAGCAGCCCATAGGGGAACCCCTGGGGCGTCTGGGCATGCCAGAGGCCCGTCCGGGGCTCGGTGCCCCGCACCCGGCCGGCGCCATCGTCACGTTTCATGGTATCGGCCACCGGGGCGGCCAGCAGTGCCCCCACCGCGTCCTCGACCACCGCCGCGTGGAGACGGCGCAGGTCGTCGACGGTCACGCAGGGCCGCGCCACGTCGTGCACCAGCACCGGGTCCTCGTCGGCGGCGTCCGCGGCGATGGCCCCCAGGGCATTGGCCACCGAGTCGACCCGCTCGGCGCCCCCGGTGACCCGCCGCCAGTCGGCGAAGGGCACCCAGGCCGGGTCGAAACGCTCATCCGCGGGGTCCAGGCACAGGCACAGCCGGGCCCGGGGAAAGGCCCGATGGAGGCGCTCGAGGGTGCGGGCCAGTACCGGTAACCCGGCCAGGAGCAGGTACTGCTTGGGGCGATCCGCCCCCATGCGCCGCCCCTGCCCCGCCGCGGGCACCACCAGCCAGGGCGTCTCGCTCAAGGCGCCGGCCCTCCCTGGGCAGCGCCCCCGGCATCGGGCACCCAGAAGAACTGCTCGTCGCGGCGCACCATGCCGACGTCGCTGCGGGCCCGCTCCTCGATGGCATCCAGCCCGGTCTTGAGGTCGACCACCTCGGCGGCGAGCCGCGCATTGCGCGCGCGCAGCGGGGCATTCTCGACCTCCAGGGCCGTCACCCGCTCGCGCACCTCGGCCAGCTCGCGCAGGCCGCTTTCACCGAGCCACAGGCGGTACTGCAGCAGCGCCAGCAGGGCGATGAGCACGATGGCCAACCATTTGAGCATGCGGCGGATCCGTCACCAAGTCTTCGATGGCGGCTAGTATGCCATCTTCCCCCGCCGGCCTCATCCACGAAACCGCCTGGAAGTCCTCCTCGCCTCGCGGCGAGCCCCCTGCGTCACCGCTCAGGGCGTGGCACGAAACGGCAGGGCGGCCCGGGCGGCCGCGACATAGGCCTCGACATGCTCGCGCTCCTCGGCGCAGAAGCGCGCCACCCCCGCGCGCAGGCGGGGGTCGGCGATATGGTGGAGCGAGGTCAGTCGGCACGGCGCGAAGCCCCGGGCCAGCTTGTGCTCGCCCTGGGTACCGGGATCGAAGCGGGTCAGACCGCGGGTCAGGCAGTGCTCGATGCCCTGGTAGTAGCAGGCCTCGAAGTGCAGGCCGTCGACCAGCACCTCGCTGCCCCAGTAGCGGCCGTACAGGGTCCGGCGCCCCTGCAGGCACAGCGCCGCCGCCACCGGCGCGCCCTCGAGGCGCGCCTGGACCAGCACCAGCGCCTCGGGCAGGGCGCGGCGCAGGCGGGCGAAGAAGTCCGCGTTGAGGTAGCCGTGCCGGCCGCGCTCCCGATAGGTGAGCTGGTAGCAGCGGAAGAAGTGCGCCAGGTCGGCGTCGCCGATCGCCTCGCCTTCCAGGCGATGCAGGGTCAGCCCCTGCTCGGCGACCCGGCGGCGCTCGCGGCGGATGGCCTTGCGCCGCTTCGAGGTCAGGGCGGCGAGGAAGCCGGCGAAGTCGCCGTAGCCCCGGTCCCGCCACTGGAACTGCACGCCGTGGCGCGGGATCAGCTCGGGACAGGCCGCCCGCCAGGCGGCCACCTCGTCCCGCTCGGCGAACAGCAGGTGCCAGCTCGACAGCTCGCCCGTCTCCCAGGCCTCGGCCAGCCGCCGGCGGGCCGCCAGCGGATCGACGTCCGCGGCCAGCGCCAGGCGCGGCCCCGGAGCGGGCGTGAAGGGGATCGCACTCAGCCCCTTGGGATAGTAGCGTCCGCCGGCCCGCTCCCAGGCCTCGGCCCAGGCCCAGTCGAACACGTACTCGCCGAAGGAGTGGCGCTTGTGATAGTGCGGCAACAGGCCCACCAGGGTCTCGCCTCGCCACAGGGTCAGGTGGCGGGGCACCCAGCCGGAGGCCGGGCTCACCGCGCCGCTGGCCTCCAGGGCGTGCAGGAACTCGTGGCGCAGGAAGGGGTGATCGTCGCCCACCAGGGCGTTCCAGGACGCGGCGGCCACCGCCTCGATGGCGGGCAGCTCGGTGAGGCGCAGTCGGCTCATGGAGGCTCCCGGCTGGGGCCGGCTGACAAGATGCCGGCGGAACGCCTACATTGTGCGCAGGCTCTCCTCGCCCTGCCACCCCGCCTGCCGGTCACTGGCGTCGCGTCGCCGAGGTCCAGGATAAGTAAAATAATTACAACTATGGCCGCATAGGCCTACAAAGCGCGATCATTCGGCGGTAAGTTTGTTAAACTTACTAGAAACATCCTTTCCCTTGCCGAGGTGCCCCATGGCTCAAGCTTCCACGCCACTCAACGCCACCGTCCAGCAGGTCACCCAGCGCATCCGTGAGCGCAGCGCCGAGCGCCGCGCGCTCTACGAGGAGCGCATGGCCGACCAGCACCAGCGCGGCGTGCATCGCGCCGAGCTCTCCTGCGGCAACCTGGCCCACGGCTTCGCCGCCTGCGGCAGCGAGGACAAGAATTCGCTGAAGCTGATGAACAGCGCCAACCTGGGCATCATCTCCTCCTACAACGACATGCTCTCGGCCCACCAGCCGCTGGAGACCTTCCCGGAAACCATCAAGGCCGCCGCCCGCGCCATGGGCTCCACCGCCCAGTTCGCCGGCGGCGTGCCGGCCATGTGCGACGGCGTCACCCAGGGCCAGCCGGGCATGGAGCTGTCGCTGTTCTCCCGGGACGTGATCGCCATGGCCACCGCCGTGGGGCTGTCCCACAACATGTTTGACGCCGCCCTCTACCTGGGCGTGTGCGACAAGATCGTCCCGGGGCTGTTCATCGCCGCGGCGCGCTTCGGCCACCTGCCGGCCATGTTCGTGCCCGCCGGCCCCATGCCCAGCGGCCTGCCCAACAAGGAGAAGGCGCGCATCCGCCAGCTGTTCGCCGAGGGCAAGGCGAGCCGCGAGGACCTGCTGGAGGCCGAATCCGAGTCCTACCACAGCCCCGGCACCTGCACCTTCTACGGTACCGCCAACTCCAACCAGCTGATGATGGAGATGATGGGCCTGCATCTGCCGGGCACCTCCTTCGTCAACCCGGGCACCGAGATGCGCGAGGCGCTGACCCGCTTCGCCACCGAGCAGGCGGTCCGCAACACCGAGCCGGGAGGCGACTACCGCCCCTTCTACAAGCAGATCGACGAGCGCGCCATCGTCAACGCCGTGGTGGGCCTGCTGGCCTCCGGCGGCTCCACCAACCACACCATGCACCTGGTGGCCATGGCCGCCGCGGCGGGCATCACCCTGACCTGGGAGGACTTCACCGACCTCTCCGCGGTGACCCCCAGCCTGATGCAGGTCTATCCCAACGGCCAGGCCGACATCAACCACTTCCAGGCCGCCGGCGGCATGGCCTACCTGATCCGCGAGCTGCTCGACGCCGGCCTGATCCACGGTGACATCCCCACGGTATTCGGTACCGACATGACCGCCTACACCCAGGAGCCCTTCCTCGAGGACGGCAGGCTGGTGTGGCGCGAGGGCCCGGCGGAGAGCCTCGATACCGAGGTGCTGCGCGGCGTGGCGGCCCCGTTCGCCGCCACCGGCGGGCTCACCGTGCTCGACGGCAACCTGGGCCGCGGGGTGATCAAGGTCTCGGCGGTGGCCGAGGAGCATCGCGTGGTGGAGGCCCCGGTCAAGCTCTTCGAGGACCAGAACGAGATGAAGGCCGCCTTCGAGGCCGGCGAGCTGGATCGCGACGTCATCGCCGTGGTGCGCTTCCAGGGCCCCAAGGCCAACGGCATGCCCGAACTGCACAAGCTGACCCCCTACCTCGGCGTGCTCCAGGATCGCGGCTACAAGGTGGCGCTGGTCACCGACGGGCGCATGTCCGGTGCCTCCGGCAAGGTGCCGGCGGCCATCCACATGAGCCCCGAGGCGCTGGACGGCGGCCCCCTGGCCAAGCTGCGCGACGGCGACGTGGTGCGCCTGGACGCCAACGCCGGCACCTTGGAGGCCAGGGTGGACGCTCACGCCTGGGCCGATCGCACACAGTATGTCGCCGAACTGGATCACTATCACGTCGGCCTGGGCCGCGAGCTGTTCGCCGGCTTCCGCCACCTGGCGATGCGCGGCGAGGAAGGCGCCGGGGTCTTCGGCGGCTTCGAGGCCGACGACCTGGCCCGCCAGGCCGGCCTGATCCATGACCTGGACGCCTGAGGGGCTCCGTCAAAACCCGACTATTGGAGATGGGTTTTTCCGGCGACAAGCCTTCGCGAGGGCGCTGTGACCCCTTGCCTGGGCGCTACCTTTGCCCTGTGGCGCTAAAGCATCCTGCGCCGCTTGCAGGGCCTGGGTTGGCCATCCTTGGCCAACCCGCTCGGCGGGAAGAACATTCACTGGATGTTCTTCACTTTCCGCCTCGCCCATGGCAAAGGACCCTCGCTTCGCCTTGTCCCCGGCGCCCATGGCCTTGGAGTGAGAAAATGTTCTCCAAGGCTCCCCCGGTAGGTGAGACCATCGAGAGGGGTGGCACCATGGCAGGCATGCCGGTGATGCCCCAGCGCCGATCGCCCCTGAACGAACACTCGAGACGAACCCATGACCCGACCTGCCTTGATCGGTGATATCGGTGGCACCAACGCGCGCCTCGCGCTGGTGACGCCGGGCGCCGTCGACCCCCACGACATCCAGAGCCTGCCCTGCGCCGACTACGACGGCCCGGTGGCGGCGATCCGCGACTACCTGACGCGGGTCGGCGTCGTCGGCGACGACGCCCCCCGGGAGGCCTGCCTGGCCTTCGCCTGCCCGGTCCACGGCGAGCGGGTGACGATGACCAACAACCACTGGGACTTCACCCGGACGGAGGTCCAGCGGGCCCTGGACCTGCGGCTGTTCAAGGTCATCAACGACTTCATGGCCCAGGCGCTGGGGGTGCCCCACGTCGCCGCCGACCAGCTGGTGTCCCTCCAGGTCGGCGAGGCGGCGCCCCATGCCGCCCGCCTGGTGATCGGCCCCGGCACCGGCCTCGGCGTGGCCGGGGTCTTCCCCGGCCGGCACGCCTGGATCCCGCTGCCCACCGAGGGCGGCCACGTGACCTTCGCCCCCACCGACGAACGCGAGCAGAACCTGCTGCGCCACTTCCGCAACCGCTACGGCCGGATCTCGGTGGAGCGGCTGCTGTGCGGCCAGGGCCTGCTGGATCTCTACCTCGCCCACTGCTCGCTGAAGGGCGCCCCACCCCGCTACGCCACTCCCGCCGAGGTCACCGAGGCGGCCGGCAGCGGCGACGGCGTGGCCCGTGATACCCTGCTGCGTTTCCTGAAGATCCTCGGCGACGTCAGCGGCGATGCCGCGCTCACCCTCGGCGCCCGGGGCGGGGTCTACCTGTGCGGCGGCATCCTGCCCCGCCTGCTCGACTGGTTGCCGGAGAGCCGCTTCCTCGAGGCCTTCGCCGCCAAGGGCCGCATGAGCGCCTACACCGGCCAGATCCCCGTCCAGGTGGTCACCGCCCCCTGGACGGGCCTGCTGGGCGCCGCCGAGGCCCTGCACAATGAAGAGGTCGAATAGCCGCCCATTGCGTTAAATAGCGGGCTATTCGCCTCAATGGATCGATAAATTTGACTCGACTTCTCGTGACAATCGATCAAGCCCGACAGGCTGCTAGCTCAACGGAGGAGGTACTATGATTCCCGCATCCCTGCGCGCCCTGCTGGACGCCACCGATGGCCAGCGCCGTGTCGACTGGGCCGGCCGCGAGGTCTGGCTGGCCAGGGAACCCTGGGGCGAGCTCGCCGTATCGCTCCAGGGCGCCCAGGTCCTGCACTATCTTCCGGCGCCCGAAGCCGCACCAGCTGAGGGCTCCTTACCTTTCGCCGGCGCCCCGGACGGTCCCGAAGACGCGCGCGCTGAAGGCTCTCTTCCGGCTCCGGCGGTCGGCGCCACCCAGTCCCCGGAAGGCCTGGTCCCCGGCGGCTGGCTGTGGGTCACGCCCACCCCCCAGGCCTTGCCCGGCGCCATCCGGGGCGGCATCCCGCTGTGCTGGCCGTGGTTCGCCGACGAGCGCACCGCCGACGAGTCGCCGGACCGCTCCGGCCCCATGCACGGCCCGGCGCGCAAGGCCGACTGGCGCCTCGAGGCCGTGGACGAGCACGAGGAGGGGCTGGAGCTGCACCTCTCCCCGGTCGAGCGGCTGCACTCCCAGCTGGTCCCCCGGGCGGTGATCCAGGCCAACGCCCAGCGCCTGCACGTCGAGCTGATCACCGAGCACGTCGGCGAGACGCCGGTGAAGATCACCGGCGCCCTGCACAGCTACCTGGCGGTGGCCGAGGCCCACGCCTGCCGGGTGGAGGGGCTGGCCGGCGCCCGCTACCTGGACAAGCTGGCCGACTTCGCCGAGCGTGAGCAGCAGGGCGAGCTGGGCGTGCGCGGCGGCCTGGACCGCATCTACCACAGCAATGCCGAGCTGGTCCTCGACGACGGCCGACGCCGGCTGCGTGTCGCCCGCCAGGGCAGCGACTCGGCGGTGGTCTGGCATCCCGGCGAGGCCCTGCCCGCCGACACCTCCGCCGAGGCGGGCCGCCACTTCCTGTGCATCGAGTCCGCCAACACCCGCCTCGACCCGGTGTGGCTGGTCCCCGGTGCCCAGCACCTGCTGGGCACCACCCTCTCATTGGTGGGCGACGCATGAGCGACACCCCCGCGACCTTCGACGTGCCCTTCGCCCTGGGCATGATGGCCCTGCACGAGGCGCCCGCACTTCACGCCCCCGCGGCCCTGGCCGACTGGATCGAGGCCCGCCTCGACCAGGGCCTGCACTGGTTCGACCATGCCGACATCTACGGCGACCGGGCCGGCGAGACGCTGTTCGGCGACGCCCTGCGCGCCCGGCCCGGCCTCGCCCGCCGGGTCCGGGTGGTGACCAAGGCCAGCATCGTCGTGCCCGCGCGCGACGCCTCGCCCTTCGCCGTCAAGCACTACGACAGCTCGGCGGCCTACGTGACGAGGGCCATCGACGCCGCCCTGACCCGCCTCGGGGTGGAGCACCTGGACCACTTCCTGCTCCACCGACCCGACCCGCTGATGGAGGCCGAGGCCACCGCCCGGGCCCTGGACGACGCCATCGCCGCCGGCAAGCTCGGCGCCGCCGGGGTCTCGAACTTCCTGCCCGAGACCTGGCGCCGGCTGCAGGCGGCCATGACGCATCGCCTGGTGGCCCACCAGCTGCAGCTCTCGCTGGCGCATGCCGAGCCGCTCTTCGACGGCCTCTTCGATGCCCTGGTCGGCGACGGCCAGGTGCCCATGGCCTGGTCGCCGCTGGGCGGCGGCCGGGTGCTGACCGGTCCCGCCCGCCCCCAGCTACTGGCCCAGGCCGAGCAATTCGGCGTGACCCCCGCCGGGCTGGCGCTGGCCTGGCTGCGCGCCCTGCCCGGCCGCCCCCTGCCGGTGATCGGCAGCCTCAGGCCCGAGCGCCTCGAGACGCTGTGCCGGGACGCCGAGCTCGACCTGCCGCGTGCAGCCTGGTTCGCCCTGCTCGAGGCCGCCCGCGGCCACGAGGTGGCCTGAGCCCCATGCCCCCTAAACCACCACTCGATCAGGAGACACCCATGACCCCGGTGATCGCCTTCGGCGAGGCCCTCGTCGACATGCTGTCCAGCCGCCTCGGGGAGACCCGGGACGGACCGGAGACCTTCACCCCCTATGCCGGCGGGGCGCCCGCCAACGTGGCCGTGGCCTGTGCCCGCCTGGGGGTGCCCAGCCGCTTCCTGGGCATGCTCGGCGAGGATCACTTCGGCGACTTCATCGCCGGCGAGCTCGCCGGCCATGGGGTCGACCTCTCCGGGGTCGCGCGGACCCGCGAGGCGCGCACCGCACTGGCCTTCGTCTCGCGGGATGCCCAGGGCGAGCGGACCTTCGACTTCTACCGGCCGCCCGCCGCCGACCTGCTCTACCGGCTCGAGCACCTGCCGGCGGGGATCTTCGCCGAGCCGGCCATCCTCCACCTGTGCAGCAACAGCCTCACCGAGCCGGCCATCGCCGAGACCACCCTGGCCATGGCGGAAATGGCCGCCCGGGCCGGCTGCCTGGTCAGCGTCGATGCCAACCTGCGCCACAACCTCTGGCCCGACCACCAGGTGGACATCGCCCTGGTGACCCGGCTGCTCGACGCCGCCGACCTGCTCAAGCTGTCCCGGGAGGAGCTCGACTTCCTGCGCGGCGACCACCCCGAGGCGAACTGGCTGGCCGAACGCCTGGCGGCCGGGGTCAAGCTGGCGGTGATCACCGACGGCGGCGGCACGGTGCGTGCCGAGGGGGTGAGCATGTCGCTGGCGGTCACCCCACCGGCGGTCGACGCGGTGGACACCACGGCGGGAGGGGACGCCTTCATCGGCGGCCTGCTGGCCAGCCTGGCGGAGGCCGGGCTCCAGGAGGACTGGCACCGCGACACCGAGCGCCTCGAGGCGGCCCTGGCCTTCGCCTGCCGCTGCGGCGCCCACGCCGTCACCCGCCCGGGCAGCTACGTCGCCCTGCCGACCCGGACCGACCTGACCGCCTGAACGAGGGCGCTCAGGCCGAGCGCCACCTCATCAGCCGCGGGATGATCTCGCGCCCCGCGTGATACTCGCCTCGCGAGGCCGCCAGGGCACAGCTCAGGGTCGCCGCCGCGATGCGCAGGTGATCCTGCACCGCCGAGTTGACCGGCAGCGGCAGGAAGTCGAGCAGCCGGCTGTCGCCGAAGGTGGCCAGGCGCAACCCGGGCGGCAGCCCCCCGGCCTCCAGCAGGGTGTCCAGCACCCCGTCCAGCAGCGAGTAGGAGGCCGTGACCAGGGCGTCCGGCGCACCGTGCTCGTCGAGCAGCGTGCGCATCAACCGTGCGCCCTCGGCACGGTCGTAGCGCTCCCCGCCGAGCATGATCGCCTCCCGCTCGCGGCCGTCGAGGGCCTGCTGGAAGCCGGCGCGGCGCTCCTGGCTGATCGACAGCCTGGGCACCGCATCCAGCCAGGCGATGCGCGACACCGAGGCGTCCAGTACCGAGCGGGTCAACTGGCCGGCGGCCTCGGCATCGTTGCTGACCACGCTGGCGAAGCGCCGCGGGTCGAAGCCCCGGTCGACGGCCACCACCGGCAGCCCCTCGGCCTGCAGTTCGGCGTAGAAGGGATCCTCCATCGACAGGCAACTGGCGGTGATCAGCACCTCGCAGCGCTGGGCCCGCAGCGCCAGGGCCAGGTCGCGCTCGGCCTCGGGACGATCGTCGGAGCCCGCGATCAACAGCTGGTAGCCCTGCTCCCGGGCGCCGCGCTCCATGAGCTTGGCCAGCCGCGCATAGGTGGCGTTCTCCAGGTCGGGAATGATCAGGCCCAGGGTGCGGCTGGAGCCACGCCGCAGCGCCGCCGCCTGGGGATCGACCCGGTAGCGGTGCTGGCGCACCACCGCCATGACCCTGTCGACCGTTTCCCGGCTGATGCGCCGTTCCCCGGCCTTGCCGTTGATGACATAACTGGCGGTGGTCCGCGAGACGCCGGCCAGACGAGCGATTTCGGCGAGTGTCATGGTCTACCCCTTGCGATGATGGGGGGATTCTACGCCGGACCGCCGCCCGCCTGCCCCCTGCCAAAGTCGTAGACGATCGACCTTGCCAAGCAAGATGAATCGATCCAGCATTCAGTTAAGCACAGGTGACACGATTCACCAAAGGACGATCGACTAGAGTGAAACGCGACTGCCACGCCCCTCGGGCCCAGGATTGCCCCGGCGTCGCACCCTCGACGAACCGGAGACGCCCATGTTGACGCTCAGCCAGGACGACGTCCTGCTCGGCTGCCAGGCAGAGAACTGGCGCGCCGCGCTGGACCAGGCCGCCGAATCACTGCACGCGGCGGGGCTGGTGGCCCCCGCCTATCGGGATGGCCTGTATGACCGCGAGGCCCAGTCCTCGACCTTCCTCGGCAACGCCATCGCCATCCCCCACGGCACCGCGGAGAGCCGCAGCCATGTCCGCGCCACCGGCGTCCGGGTGCTGCAGTTCCCCGCCGGGCTCGAGTGGCACGACGGCAACCGGGTCCACGTGCTGGTGACGATCGCCGCCCAGAGCGACGAGCACCTGGATATCCTGCGCCAGTTGACCCACGTGCTCGACAAGGCGGGCATGGCCGAGCGCCTGGCCGAGGCCGACACCCCGGCCGAGGTCGCCGGCCTGCTGTCCAAGGCGGTGGTCGAGGCGCGCCTCGACGCCGAGACCCTCTGCCTGGGCTTCCCCGCCCGCGACCACCAGGAACTGGCCCTGGCCGGGGCCGCCCGGCTGCGCCAGGCCGGCTGCGTGACCAGCGAGTTCGTGGCCGCCCTGGCCCAGACCTCGCCGCGCCCCCTCGGCCAGGGCCTGTGGCTGGCGGCCAGCGACCGCGGCGTCGAGGTGCCGGCGCTGTCGCTGGCCACCCCGGCCACGGCCCTGGCAACGGACGCGGGCGAGGTCGCCGGGGTGTTCTGCCTGGCCGCCCAGGGCGAGGCCCATCGCGGCCTGCTGGAGCGGATCCTCGCCCTGCTCGACAGCGAGGCGGGCGGCGATGTGCGCGAGGCCGATGCCGCCACCCTGCTGGCCCGCCTCGCCGGCGAGTCCGCCAGTGCCAGCAGCCGCCTCGCCCGGGTCCTCAACGCCCACGGCCTGCATGCCCGCCCGGCCAAGCAGCTGGTCCAGGAGGCCCGCGCCCAGGGCATCGCGATCCGCGTGCGCCTGGCCGAGGGCGGTGGCGAGGCCGTCTCCGCGACCAGCCTGACCAAGGTCATCAACCTCGGCGCCCGGCGCGGCCAGCAGCTGGCCTTCTCCGCCGAGGGCGAGGGGGCCGACGCCGCCCTGGAGGCGCTCTGTCGGGCCGTGGAAGGCGGCCTCGGCGAGCAGGTCATGCCCTTCGACGCGAGCCGCGAGGCCGTCACGCCGGACGAGGACGCGCCGGCGCCGGAGCCGCTGCCGGCCGACCAGGCCCATGCCGCGGTGGCGGCCTCGCCGGGCCTGGCCATCGCCCCGGCCTTCGTGCTGACCACGCCGCACTTCGACTACCCGGCCCGCGCCGCCGATCCCGCCGCCGAGAACCGCCGCCTCGACGCGGCGATCCGCGAGGGCCAGGAGCAGCTCGAGGCGCTGGTCCAGCAGGCCCGCGGCGGCGAGGTGGCCCAGATCCTCTCCATGCACGAGGAGATGCTCGGCGACCCGGAACTGCACCAGGCCGCCCGGGAGGGCATCGCCGAGGGCGCCTCCGCCGAGGCCGCCTGGTGGGAGGGCATCGACACCGCGGCCCGCGCCCAGGAGAGGCTCGCCGACCGCCTGCTCGCCGAGCGTGCCGCCGACCTGCGCGATGTCGGCCGGCGGGTGCTGGGCATCCTCTGCCGGGTCGCGTTGCCCGAGCCGCCGGACCATCCCTATATCCTGGTGACCGATGACATCGGCCCCTCCGACGTGGCCCGCCTCGATACCAGCCGGGTGCGCGGCCTGCTCACCGCCCGCGGCGGGGCCACCGCCCATAGCGCCATCCTCGCCCGGGCGCTGGGCATCCCCGCCGTGGTGGGAGCCGGCCCCCGGGTGCTGACCCTGGACAACGGCACCGAGCTGATCCTCGACGGCGAGCGCGGTCGCGTCACCCCCGCCCCCGGCGACGAGCGCCGCCGCGCCGCCGAGCAGCGCCTGGCCGACCGGCGGCGCCGCGAGGCCGAGGCCTGGGAGGCCCGCTTCGCCGAGGCGCGCACCCGCTGCGGGCACCGGGTCGAGGTGGCCGCCAACCTGGGCAACACCGCCCATGCCGCCGATGCCGTGGAACGCGGCGCCGAGGGCATCGGCCTGCTGCGCACCGAGTTCCTGTTCATGGCCCATGCCCAGGTCCCGGACCTGGAGACCCAGATCGCCGAGTACCGCGAGGCCCTCGACGCCCTGGACGGCCGCCCGCTGGTGGCCCGCACCCTCGATGTGGGGGGCGACAAGCCGCTGCCCTACTGGCCGGTCCCCCAGGAGGACAACCCCTTCCTCGGCCTGCGCGGCATCCGCCTGGCGCTGACCCGCCCCGAGGTGCTGGAGACCCAGCTGAAGGCGCTGCTGATGGCCGCCGTCGGCCAGCCGCTGCGCATCATGCTGCCGATGGTCAAGGACGTCGCCGAGTTCCGCACCGTGCGCGCCATGGTCGACCGCCTGCTGGAGGAGATTCCCGAGGGCGAGCGCACCACCGACCTGCAGCTGGGGGTGATGATCGAGGTGCCCTCCTGCGCCCTGCTGGCCCCCAGCCTGGCCGCCGAGGTCGACTTCTTCTCGGTGGGCACCAACGACCTGACCCAGTACACCCTGGCCATCGACCGCGACCACCCCGTGCTCTCCGCCCAGGCCGACGGCCTGCATCCGGCGGTGCTGCGGCTGATCGAGATGACCGTGGCCGCCGCCCATGCCCGGGGCAAGTGGGTCGGGGTGTGCGGCGAGCTGGCCAGTGACGCCACCGCCGTGCCGGTGCTGGTCGGCCTCGGCGTCGACGAGCTGTCGGTCAGCGCCCGCCAGGTGCCGCTGGTCAAGGCCCGCCTGCGCGAGTTCGACCTCGACGAGGCCCGGGCCCAGGCCGAACTCGCCCTGGCCCAGGCCACCAGCGAGGCGGCCCGCGACGCCCTGGAGGCGCGCTGATGGCCCGCCTGCTGACCCTAACCCTGAACCCGGCCCTGGACCTCTCGGTGGCGCTGGCGCGGCTGGTGCCCGGCGAGGTCAACCGCACCCGGGAGACCCACCTGACCGCCGCCGGCAAGGGGGTCAACGTGGCCCGGGTGCTGGTCGCGCTCGGCCACGAGGTGTGCGTCTCGGGCTTCCTCGGCGCCGACAACGACGGCCCCTTCCTGCGCGCCTTCGAGGCGCTGGGCGTGGAGGACGCCTTCCTGCGGGTACCCGGGGAGACCCGCATCAACGCCAAGCTCGCCGAGGCCGACGGCCGGGTCACCGACATCAACGGTCCCGGGGTCGCCATCGACGCCGAGGCCTGGCAACGCCTGCTCGGCTGGCTCGAGGCCCTGGCCGCCGATCCCCGGCGCCGCCCCGCGGCCGTGGTGGTGGCCGGCAGCCTGCCGCCGGGGGTCAGCCCCACGGACCTGGCCGAGCTGGTCAGCCGGCTGCGCGCCGCCGACCTGCCGGTGTGGGTCGACACCAGCGGCGAGGCCCTCGCGGCCGCCATCGCCGCCGGCCCCACCGCGGTCAAGCCCAACGAGCACGAGCTGGCGGCCTGGGCCGGCCGCGACCTGACCAGCGAGGCGGCACGCCTCGAGGCCGCCCGTCGGCTGCACGCCGCCGGGATCGAGGAGGCGCTGATCTCCGCCGGCCCGGACGGGGTGCTGTGGATCAGCCGCCGCGGCGCCTGGCAGGCCCTGCCCCCGCGCCTGGCGGTGGCCAGCACGGTGGGCGCCGGCGACACCCTGGTGGCCGCCATGCTGCACGGCGTGCTCGAGGGCCAGGCCCCCGAGCCGGTGCTGCGGCTGGCCACCGCGCTGTCCGCCGAGTCCGTCCGTCATGTCGGCGTGGGCGACGCCCGCGCCACGGATTTCCCGCAACTCCAACAACAGACCCGCGTCCGCCGCCTCGACGGCCTCGACGCAGGGGGAGAGCTCGCATGAACGCCATCATCATCACCGCCTGCCCCAGCGGCATGGCCACCACCTTCCTCGCCGCCCGGCGCCTCGAGCAGGCCGCCGGCCGCCTCGGCTGGCAGACCCACGTGGAAATGCACGGCGAGCTCGAGCCCGTCCAGCCGGCCGATGCCGAGGCCATCGCCGCCGCCGACCTGGTGGTGGTCGCCGCCGACCAGGTGCCCGCGCCACAGCGCTTCGCGGGCAAGCGGCTCTACCGGGCGCCCATCGACCAGGCCCTGCCCGACCCCCGGGCCTTCCTCGAACGCGCCGAGCGCGAGGCCCGGCCCTACGAGCCCCAGGCCGAGGCGCCGGCCGCCGCCCCGGCCAGCGCCAGCGCCGGCGACGGCCGCCGCATCGTCGCCGTCACCGCCTGCCCGACCGGAGTGGCGCACACCTTTATGGCCGCCGAGGCGCTGGCCGAGGCCGGCAGGGCCCTGGGTCATGCGATCCGCGTGGAGACCCAGGGCTCGGTGGGCGCCCAGGACCAGCTCGGCGACGACGAGATCCGCGCTGCCGACGTGGTGATCCTGGCCTGCGACATCGAGGTCGACCCCACTCGCTTCGCCGGCAAGCGGGTCTACCGCACCTCCACCGGCAACGCGCTCAAGAAGCCGCGCCCGACCATCGAGGCGGCACTGGCCGAGGCCGAGGTGGAGGATGCCGCCGGCGCCGGGAGCGCAGCGGGCGAGCGCAAGAAGAGCGTCAAGGAGAAGGGCGTCTACAAGCACCTGCTGACCGGGGTGTCCTTCATGCTGCCCATGGTGGTCGCCGGGGGCCTGCTGATCGCGCTGTCCTTCGTGTTCGGCATCGAGGCCTTCAAGGAGGAGGGGACGCTGGCCGCGGCGCTGATGGAGATCGGCGGCGGCACCGCCTTCGCCCTGATGATCCCGGTGCTGGCCGGCTACATCGCCTACTCCATCGCCGACCGGCCGGGCATCGCCCCGGGGATGATCGGCGGCATGCTGGCCTCGAACATCGGCGCCGGCTTCATCGGCGGGATCCTCGCCGGCTTCCTGGCCGGCTACGCCGCCAAGGCGGTGACCCGCTACGTCAAGCTGCCGGCCAGCGTCGAGTCCCTCAAGCCAATCCTGATCATCCCGCTGCTGGCCAGCCTGGTCACCGGCCTCACGATGATCTACATCGTCGGCGAGCCGGTCGCCGCCCTGCTCTCCGCCCTGACCACCTTCCTCGAGAACATGGGCTCCGCCAATGCGGTGCTGCTGGGCATCCTGCTCGGCGCCATGATGTGCTTCGACCTCGGCGGGCCGGTCAACAAGGCGGCCTACACCTTCGGCGTCGGCCTGCTGGCCTCGGAGACCTATGCCCCCATGGCGGCAATCATGGCCGCCGGCATGGTGCCGGCCATCGGCATGGGCATCGCCAGCCTGGTCGCCAAGGCGAAGTTCTCCGAGCCCGAGCGTGAGGCCGGCAAGGCCTCCCTGGTGCTCGGCTGCTGCTTCATCACCGAGGGGGCCATTCCCTTCGCCGCCAAGGACCCGCTGCGGGTGATCCCGGCCAGCATGGTCGGCGGTGCCGTGACCGGGGCCCTGTCCATGCTGGTCGGCGCCAAGCTGATGGCCCCCCACGGCGGCATCTTCGTGCTGCTGATCCCCAACGCCATCACCCCCGTGGTGTGGTACCTGGCGGCCATCGTCGCCGGCGCCCTGATCACCGGCCTGGGCTATGCCGCGCTCAAGCGCGGCGACCAGCCGGTCGCGGTCGAGGCCAGCGCCTGAGCCACCCGCTCCCGGAGGAGAATCCCATGTTCCAGCTCACCCGCAGCATCACCTGGCAGGCGCTGACGCGCCTGCAGGCCGACACCGCCGGCGACCGCATCCACGACTACTTCGCCGCCGACCCGACGCGCTTCGACAGGATGAGCCTGCGCGTCGGCGGGCTCTTCCTCGACTACTCCAAGCACCTGATCTCCGACGCCGTGCTCGACAAGCTCCTCGAGCTCGCCGACCACTCGGCCCTGGTGCAGCGCCGTGCCCAGATGTTCTCCGGCGACATCATCAACGTCACCGAGAACCGCCCGGTGCTGCACACCGCCCTGCGCAACCTCGGCGAGGGCCCGCTGATGGTCGACGGCCAGGACGCGATGCCCGAGATCCAGCGCACCCGCGAGCAGATCCAGCGCTTCTCCGAGGCGGTGCGCAGCGGCGAATGGAAGGGCCA
>NZ_JAUFPQ010000018.1 GCF_030409305.1 Halomonas maura | reverse complement strand
TTCCTCGACTGGATCGGCGTGGCCATGCTGACCCTGCCGATCTTCGTGCCGATCGTCGAGCAGCTGGGCTACAGCCCGATCTGGTTCGGCATCCTGTTCGCCGTGAACATGCAGGTGTCCTTCCTGTCGCCGCCCTTCGGCCCCGCGGCCTTCTACCTCAAGGGCGTGGCGCCGCCAGAGGTCAGCCTCAAGGACATCTTCGTCTCGCTGCTGCCCTTTATCGCCCTGCAACTCTGCGTGCTCTTCGCGCTGCTGTTCTGGCCCAACCTGGCCATGTGGCTGGTGGGCTGAGCACCGCCGACGCGAGGAAGGGCGACGCCCTTGTCGCCTTTCCTTCGACTCGACAACCGAGCACCATAATCAACATATAGATTTATATGTTGCACATACACTGGGGTCCGGCGGTATGATGGCAGCACTTCGGTGCTCACCGCCCCTGACCCGGAAGCCGAGGAATCACACGATGCGAATCATCCAATGCCTGCATCAGGACCGGCCCCGCGCGGCCCTGGTCGAAAGCGAGACGACGGTCCGGCTGCTAGAGGCCGACACCTACGCCCTGGCCCGCCGCGCCATTGCCGACGGCCGGTCGCTGGGCGAGGTGGTCGAGGCCGCCCTGACCGAGACGCGCCTCGACTATCAACAACTGATCGACGAGGCGCGCCTGCTGCCGCCGCTGACCCACCCCGACCCGGCCCATTGCCTGGTCACCGGCACCGGCCTGACCCACCTGGGCAGCGCCGACACCCGCGCCTCCATGCACGCCAAGACCCAGGCGGACGAGTCCGAGCTGACCGACTCGATGCGCATGTTCAAGCTCGGCGTGGAGGGCGGCAAGCCCGCCGCCGGCGAGACCGGCGCCCAGCCGGAGTGGTTCTACAAGGGGGACGGCGACTGCGTGGTGGCCCCCGAGGCGCCGCTGCCGGTGCCGGCCTTCGCCGAGGACGCCGGCGAGGAGCCGGAACTCGCCGGGCTCTTCGTGATCGGCGACGACGGCCGGCCCTGGCGCGTCGGCCACGCGATCGGCAACGAGTTCTCCGACCACGTCACCGAGCGCTTCAACTACCTGTGGCTGGCCCATTCCAAGCTCCGCCACTGCAGCTTCGGCCCGGAGCTGCTGATCGGCGAGTTGCCCGAGCACCTGGAGGGCACGAGCCGCATCGTGCGCGACGGCGAGACCCTGTGGGAGAAGCCGTTTCTCACCGGCGAGGCCAACATGGCCCACAGCCTGGCCAACCTCGAGCATCACCACTTCAAGTATGCCGGCTTCCGGCGCCCCGGCGACGTCCACGTGCACTTCTTCGGCACCGCGACGCTGAGCTTCGCCGACGGCATCCAGACCCGCGACGGCGATCGCTTCGAGATCAGTCTGCCGGCCTTCGGCCGCACGCTGCGCAACCCGCTGGCGTTCGACACCGAGGCCACCGATACCCCCGTTCATTCCCTGTGACCTCAGGAGGCTCCATGACCCTGGAAGGCAAGCAACTCATCGGCCAGGCGGCCGTGACCAGCGACGGCCCGGCGATCCATGCCATCGACCCGGCCACCGGCGAGACCCTGTCCCCGGCCTACGCCGCGGGCGGCAAGCCCGAGGTCGAGCGGGCCTGCGAGCTGGCCTGGGCGGCCTTCGAGACCTACCGGGAGACCGGCCTCGAGGCCCGCGCGACCTTCCTCGAGACCGTGGCCGACGAGATCGAGGCCATCGGCGATGATCTGATCGCACGCGCCATGGCCGAGTCCGGCCTGCCCCGGGCGCGCCTCGAGGGCGAGCGCGGCCGCACCTGCGGCCAGCTGCGCCTGTTCGCCTCGGTGGTCCGCGCCGGCGAATGGCTCGACGTGCGCCTCGACCCGGCCCTGCCGGAGCGGACGCCGATGCCGCGGGTCGACCTGCGCCAGCGCCATATCGCCCTGGGCCCGGTGGCCGTGTTCGGCGCCTCGAACTTCCCTCTGGCCTTCTCGGTGGCCGGCGGCGACACCGCCTCGGCACTGGCCGCCGGCTGCCCGGTGGTGGTCAAGGCGCACTCCGCCCACCCCGGCACCTCCGAGCTGGTGGGGCGCGCCGTGCAGCGGGCCGTGGCCAGGTGCGAGCTGCCCGAGGGCGTGTTCTCGCTGCTCTACGGCTCCGGCCGCGAGGTGGGCCAGGCGCTGGTGCGCGATGCACGCATCAAGGCGGTGGGCTTCACCGGCTCGCGCGGCGGCGGCACGGCGCTGATGAAGGCGGCGCAGGAGCGCCCCGAGCCGATCCCGGTCTATGCCGAGATGAGCTCGATCAACCCGGTGTTCCTGCTGCCGGCGGCGCTGGAATCCCGGGCTGCCGAGCTGGGCGAGGCCTTCGTCGGCTCGCTGACCCTGGGCGCCGGCCAGTTCTGCACCAACCCGGGGCTGGTCATCGGCGTGAAAGGCGATGCCCTGGACGCCTTCGTGGCGTCCGCCGCCGAGGCGGTGACGGCGGCCTCCGCCCAGACCATGCTGACCCCGGGCATCCATGACGCCTACACCCAGGGTGTCGACGGTCTCCTGCAAAGCAGCCAGGCCCGCGAGGTCGCCCGCGGCCCGGCCGGTGACGGCCCCAACGCCTGTCAGGCCGGGCTGTTCGTGGCCGCCGCCGAGGACTTCCTGCGTGAGGAGGCGCTGCAGGCCGAGGTCTTCGGCGCCACCGCGCTGGTGGTCGAGTGTGCCGACCCGGCGGAGGTGACGCGCGTGGCCGAGGCCCTGGAAGGCCAGCTCACCGCCACCCTGCAGATGGACGACGGCGACCTCGAGACCGCCCGCGGCCTGCTGCCGATCCTCGAGCGCCGCGCCGGCCGGGTGATGGCCAACGGCTGGCCGACCGGCGTCGAGGTGTGCCACGCCATGGTCCATGGCGGCCCCTATCCGGCCACCTCGGACAGCCGCACCACCTCGGTGGGCAGCGCGGCCATCCACCGCTTCCTGCGCCCGGTGTGTTACCAGAACCTGCCCCAGGGCCTGCTGCCCGAGGCGCTCAAGGACGGCAACCCGGCCGGCGTCAGCCGCCTGGTCGACGGCCAGCGCGAGGCCTGAGGAGACGACCATGTCGGATACCATGAGCTTCGCCCTGCCCGAGGATGCCGACCAGGCCCTGCTGGTCGGCCGGGTTTGGCGCGATGCACCCCGCCAGGGCCCGGCCCTGGTGGTGGTCCGCCGGGGACGGGTCCTCGACATCACCGCAAGCGGCACCTGCATGGCCGACCTGCTCGACCGCGACGACACGGTCGCGTTCGTGGCCGCGGTCGAGGGCGAGGACCTGGGCCCGGTCGAGGCCCTGCTGGAGAACTCGCTGCGGGACACGCCCGAGGCGCCCTACCTGCTCGCTCCCTGCGACGTCCAGGCGATCAAGGCCTGCGGGGTGACCTTCGCGGTCAGCCTGATGGAGCGGGTGATCGAGGAGCAGGCGGGCGGTGACCCGACCCGGGCCGGTGAGCTGCGCGAGGAGCTCAATCGGCTGATCGGCGGGGACCTGTCGAAGATCGTCCCGGGCTCCGAAGCGGCCATGAGGCTCAAGGCCGAGCTGCAGGCCCGTGGCGCCTGGTCGCAGTACATGGAGGTGGGCATCGGTCCGGACGCCGAGGTATTCACCAAGGCCCAGCCGCTGTCGGCGGTGGGCTTCGGGCACGGCGTGGGCCTGCATCCGGCCTCGGCGTGGAACAACCCGGAGCCGGAGATCGTGCTGGCGGTGGACGCCGCCGGCCAGGCCAAGGGGGCCACCCTCGGCAACGACGTCAACCTGCGTGACGTCGAGGGCCGCAGCGCCCTGCTGCTGGGCAAGGCCAAGGACAACAACGCCTCCTGCGCCATCGGGCCATTCATCCGCCTGTTCGACGAACGCTTCACCATGGATGACGTGCGCAGCGCCATGGTCTCGCTGCGGATCGAGGGGGCCGATGACGCCTTCCGGCTGGAAGACGCCAGCGACATGCGCCAGATCAGCCGCGACCCGCTGGACCTGGTCGGCCAGACCCTCGGCCCCCATCACCAGTACCCCGACGGCGTCATGCTGTTTCTGGGAACCATGTTCTCGCCGATCCAGGATCGCGACGGCGAGGGCCAGGGTTTCACGCACCATGTCGGTGACATCGTGCGCATCGCTTCCCCGCGGCTCGGGACCCTGGTCAACCGTGTCGACCGTAGCGACCGGCTGCCGCCCTGGACCTTCGGCATCCGGCGTTGGCTGGCCTACCAGACCCGACGGGGCTGACACGCGTCCTCGCCGCCTGAACGGACCGGTGAAAGTGGGGTATCCTTGGCGACGGCCGCCCTGGTGCCTCAAGCATTCCTCGACGGCGGCCCGTCCCCGCGAAGGAAGGCCCATGTTCGATCTCATCGGTGATATCCACGGCTACGCCACCCCGCTAAGAGGGCTGCTCGCGCGACTCGGCTACCGCGAGCGCGGCGGTGTCTGGTCACATCCCGAACGCCGGGTGATCTTCCTCGGCGACTTCGTCGACCGCGGACCGGAACAGGTCGAGGTGGTCCGGATCGCCCGCGCGATGGTCGAAGCCGGCTACGCCCTGGCCGTGATGGGCAATCATGAGTTCAACGCCGTGATCTGGGCCACGCCGGACCCGTCCCGGCCGGGCGAGATGCTGCGCCGCCACTCGCCGAAGCACCGACGCCAGCATCAGGCCTATCTCGACCAGGTCGGCGAGGGCAGCCCCCTGCACCGTGACCACATCGCCTGGTTCAGGACGCTGCCGCTCTACCTCGATCTCCCCGGGCTGCGCGTCGTTCACGCCTGCTGGCACCCGCCCTCGCTGGAGACGCTTGCCTCGCGACTCGACGACGAGGGCCGGATCCCGCCTGCGGCCTGGCCCGATCTGGTACGCGAGGGCAGCGCCCCCCTCGAGGCGCTGGAGACCCTGCTCAAGGGACTCGAGGTGGAACTGCCGACCGGGTACGAGTTCCTCGACAAGGACGGCAACCCCCGCCGCCGCGTGCGCACGCGTTGGTGGGAACTCGACCGGCTCACCTACCGTGACCTCGCCCTGGTGCCACCGGAGGCCATCGAGGAGATTCCCCACGAGCCCATCCCCGGCGATGTGCTGCCGGGATATGAGGGCAGCAAGCCACTGTTCGTGGGTCACTACTGGCTCACCGGCACGCCGCGTCCCCTCACCCCACACATTGCCTGCCTGGACTACAGCATCGCCGCCTCACATGCCTCGCACAGCGAGGGGGGAAGCAAGCTGTGCGCCTATCGCTGGGACGGCGAGGAGCAGTTGCAGGCCGACCACTTCGTCTGGGTCACACCCTACGCTTTGTCTGAAAACTGCCTGCGCTCGCCCATCCGGCGTTAAAAATCGGATCAAAGTACTCATTTACACCGCGTAAACTCCGTCTTTTCTCCGATTTTTGCCTTGTTTGGCCATCGCTCGTCGACTTTTCAGACAAAGCTTAGGGCGGCAGGCCTGGATCCGCCCTCGAGGGGAAGGGTCCGCCGGCGGATACCCAGCGCGACCCCAGCGTCGATGACGAGACCCATAGCGAGCGACCGAAAACCGTGTTGACGGACCGATCCCGGCCTGCAAAGGTCAGCCTCTCCTCACCCCCCAGACCATCACAGCCACGGAGCGACGCATGGCAGCAAGGAAAGGACCCAAGTTCTATGTCGTCTGGGTCGGCCGGCAGACCGGGATCTTCACCACCTGGGCCGAATGCGATCAGCAGGTGAAGGGCTTCCCCAAGGCCCGTTACAAGTCCTTCCCGACCCGGGAAGATGCCGAAGCCGCCTTCGCGAAAGGCCCTCGAGGCGCCGCCCCCGCCAAGAAGGCGAAGGCATCGGGCAGCGCGGGCGCGGCGTCTGCGGGACGCACGACACGCCGGCCGACGGCGCCAGCACCCGACACCTCCAGAACCTACGACACGGAGATCTACTGCGACGGTGCCTGTGAGCCCAACCCCGGGGATGCCGGTTCGGGCATGGCGATCTACCGCAACGGCACTCTGGACGAACTCTGGTATGGGCTCCACAACCCGAAGGGAACCAACAACACTGCCGAGTTGAATGCCTTGCACCAGGCACTCCGCGTGGCTCGGGAGGAGATCGCCCGGGGGGCAACCGTGCGGATCCATTGCGACTCCACCTACACCATCAACGCCATCACCAAGTGGGCCAGCGGGTGGAAGAGGCGCGGCTGGAAGAAGGCCGATGGCCAGGCGATCAAGAACCCCGAGATCATCCAGCCCACCCATGCCCTCTATGAAAGCCTCAAGTCGGCGGTGACCATCGCCCACGTCAAGGGCCACGCCGGCGTCGAAGGCAACGAGCTGGCAGACCGTATGGCCATGTATGGGGCCGACCGGCAGGAGCGCGAGTTCTGCCGTTACCGAGACAGCGACTGCGTGGCGGATATTCTCAAGCTCAAGCGGGGCTGATGCCGGCCCCCTCGTTTCCCGTCGCGCGAATGGTCCTTGGCCGCCCGGGACCTCGCCGTCTGGTTCTCGCTGCCGCGAGAGCCTCCCGGCATTCGGTGTTACGCCGCTGGCAGCGCAATGGCCAGGCATTGCTGTCGCGGCAGGTCTGGTGTGACGGCATCCGGACCAGGGTCGCCACCGGATGCCGGCTGCGTTGGGGGTGGGCTTCCGTCCGTGGGCTGTCGCCCAGCGAGAGCTGTCGCCGGGCCGCGGCGGTGCCGGTGCGCTTGACCTGGGCCAGCACGCCGGATGCAAGGTAGGAGCTACTCAGCAGCAGGAAGGACTAGGCATCACTACGGCGTGAACCCTGGCAAGTATGAGAAAAGCAGGCCTTTTGCGTAACAATTTGTGTACTAGCGTTACAAGAGAAGTCAGCTACAGCATTTTCAGCATGACGGTTAGCCCTTCTCCCTGGACTGGAGGTGGTCCCATGCACACCCAGCACGCTGCCAACTCGACGCGCCCGCCTGCCGGAATCGCCGCCATTCATTCGGCGGCCCGAACCGTCGCCACTTCTCGTCGCGATCAAGACGATGGCCCGATGACCGTAGAGCAACTGGCCAATGCGCGACGGGAGGTCGAATACCTCGCCAGACGCAACGGCATGAAAGAGCCTCTGTTACAGATATGGACGGTGAGCAGTTAGGCACGACCGTTCACAAGCCCCCCGCCGGGGCCAGGCGGGGCATCGCTGAGCAAGGCTCAGCCCTACGCCCATCGACCATCCTGTTCCTCGCCCACTCGACAAGGGAGCCTGCATGCGACGGTGCCCTGCCGCCACCGGCCATCCGCTCCGGCCCGAGTGCCGCGGCTTACCCGCCGCCCCCCCATGCTCGCCATGTCTCCTGCCCCCGTTGACATGCCTGGCCACGCAGTTTAATTTCACTATCAGCGCCGATTTGAATCTCAGCTTGCGGGCGCTCTACAAATCCGGCTAAAGCGACTGCCAGAGGCCCGCTTTAGCACATGCTGAGCGGGTTTTTTGTTGCCCGGGATCCGGGCTGCCGCCGATTTAAGCACCAACTTGCGGGCGGGATAGAAATGCAGCTAAAGCGGCGCACGGCTCCTCTCCCCTGGGTCGGCGCTTGCCGTCCATCGCAGGGGACCAGGAGACCGACATGAGCCATCACGCCCGCCCCTCGCAGGGCCCGCAAGATCCCACCGCCACCCGCCGCCGCCTCACCGGCTCCAGCCTCGAGGCCGCTGAACTGCTGTCAGGCCTGGAGCAGAATGATCTCGTGCGCCCGGAACTGCGCAACGACGTCCTGCTCTCCGGCGAGCGACCCCTGCGCGCCCACCCCGGGCGGACGACGACCGGCCGGCATCGGCGACTGGAGAGGAGCTAAGTTCCGGCGCCTGAGGTTCCCGCTCGACTTCTGGAGGCTGCCGTACGAGGAACGGATGGCGGCGGCCCGTCAGAGGGCACTCGAGCATAGGCAGGTAACCGATGAGGCCTCGACGACGACTTGCTAATAGCCGGGGTTGGGCATGGAGGGGGAGCTGGGAACGAGCCGAGCGATAATAGCCGTGTTGATTGTTTCGAGTGTCTTTCGGATGTATTACGGGCACACGAAAAAGCCGCCTGGTGCATTGCACCAAGCGGCTGATTCTTTGGAACTTGTTGGTGGAGCCTAGCGGGATCGAACCGCTGACCTCAACACTGCCAGTGTTGCGCTCTCCCAGCTGAGCTAAGGCCCCACGCTGTCTCGCCGTTCCTGCCTTGCGAGAACGAGGCAAATACTACGCCCCGATCGTCGGACCGTCAACCCAGGCATGAGAAAAATCATTCTGAGGACTGACACCAATTCCCCTTAGGATGATGTTGTGCCACGCTTAGGGCATCGTGAGCAAGCCCCCGGGTGACGAGCATCGTGCCAGCGTCATGCCGTGGCCAGTCTCCCCATCCATTGTCAATTTCGTTCAGGAGCACCTGCCTTGATCAGGGTTCTCGTTGCCGATGATCATCACCTGGTTCGGACCAGCATCGCCCACCTGCTGAATGCCGAGGCCGACATCAGCGTGGTCGGCGAGGCCGCGGATGGCGAGGAGGCCATCCAGCAGGCGCGTCAGCTCAAGCCGGATATCGTGCTGATGGATATCCGCATGCCCGGCATCGGCGGACTGGAAGCCACGCGCAAGATCCACCGCTCCACCAGCGACGTCCGCATCCTGGTGCTGACGGCCTTCCTCGAGGAGGCCTTCGCCCAGCGGCTGCTGGAGGCCGGCGCCCACGGTTTCATCAGCAAGGGCTGCCAGCAGGACGAGATGGTCCAGGCGATTCGCGGGGTCTTCGCCGGCCAACGCTACGTCAGCCCGGAGATCGCCCAACGCCTGGTGCTGTCGCGCATCGATTCCAGCGACAACCCCTTCGACCAGCTCTCCCAGCGCGAGCTGCAGGTGGCGATGATGATCGTCAACTGCCAGAAGGTGGCCGACATCGCCGACCGCATGTTCTTGAGTCCCAAGACCGTCAATACCTATCGGTACCGGATCTTCGAGAAGCTCGGGGTGCATTCCGACGTGGAGCTGACCCACCTGGGCCTGCGCCACGGCCTGGTGGATGGCTTCAGCGAAGTGGAATGACTCGCCCGGCGGCGGGTCTGATAGGATGACGCTCCCGTTTCATCCTTCACCGGCGCCACGATGAGTTTCGATTCCCGTCATTTCCTCGATACCGTCACCGAATCCCCCGGGGTCTACCGCATGCTCGACGAGCAGGGCGAGACCCTCTACGTGGGCAAGGCCCGCCGGCTCAAGGCGCGCCTGGCCAGCTACTTCCGGGGCGCCCTGAATACCAAGACCCAGGCGCTGGTCTCGCGGATCGCCGACATCCAGGTCACGGTCACCAACAGCGAGACCGAGGCACTGCTGCTCGAGCAGACGCTGATCAAGGAGCAGCGCCCGCCCTACAACATCCTGCTGCGCGACGACAAGTCCTACCCGTTCGTCTTCGTCACCGACCGTCACCCCTTCCCCGCCCTGGAATACAAGCGGGCCCGCGCGCGCCACGACGACGGCCGCTACCTGGGCCCCTACCCCAGCAGCGGCGCGGTGCGCGAGAGCCTGTCGCTGATGCAGAAGATCTTTCGCATCCGCAACTGCGAGGACAGCGTCTTCGCCCATCGCACCCGGCCCTGCCTGCAGTACCAGATCGGCCGCTGCAGCGCTCCCTGCGTCGGCCATATCGGCGAGGACGACTACCGACGCGACCTGGAGCATGCGGTGCAGTGCCTGGAGGGCAAGAGCGAGGCGGTGACCCGCGAGCTGACCCGGGACATGGAGACGGCCAGCCAGGCGCTGGACTTCGAGGAGGCGGCCCGGCTGCGTGACCAGATCCAGCACCTCCGCCAGCTGCAGCAGCGCCAGTTCGTCGATACCGGCGGCGGCGACGCCGACGTCTTCGCCCTGGCCACGCGCCCCGGCGCGCTGTGCATCTCGGTGCTTACCCTGCGCCAGGGTCGCCTGCTCGGCGCCCGCCACCACGAGCCCGCCAACGGCCTGGACCTGGGGCCCGAGGCCCTGCTCGGCGACTTCGTCAGCCAATTCTACCTGGGGCAGAGCCGTGAGATCCCCGCCGAGGTGATCACCAGCCACCCGCTGCCCGACGCCGCCCTGCTCGCCCACGCCCTGGGCGAGCGCGCCGGCAAGCGCATCCGCGTCACCGACCAGGTCCGCGGCCACCGCGCACAGTGGCGCGAGCTCGCCCGCACCAACGCCGAGCAGCAGCTGGCCGGCCAGCTGGCCAGCCAGAACCAGCTCGCCAAACGCTTCGAGGCCCTGCGCGAGGCGCTGGCCCTGGAGGCCACGCCGGCGCGGCTGGAGTGCTTCGACATCAGCCACAGCCATGGCGAGGCCACGGTCGCCTCCTGCGTGGTGTTCGATGCCAGCGGCCCGCGCAAGTCGGACTACCGTCGCTTCAACATCGAGGGCGTCGAAGCCGGCGACGACTACGCCGCCATGCGCCAGGCGCTGACCCGCCGCTTCCGGCGGCTGAAGGAGGGCGAGGGCGAACGCCCTGACCTCCTCATCGTCGATGGCGGCAAGGGCCAGCTCAACATGGCCCGGGAGGTATTCGCCGAGCTGGGGGTCACCGGCGTGCGGCTGCTCGGGGTCGCCAAGGGCACCACCCGCAAGGCCGGGCTGGAGACCCTGTTCATCGAGACCGTGGACCGCACCCTCGACCTGGATGGCACCTCGCCGGCCCTGCACCTGCTGCAGCACATCCGCGACGAGTCGCACCGCTTCGCCATCGCCGGCCACCGCGCCCGGCGCGACAAGACCCGCCGCACCTCCACCCTGCAGGAAATCCCCGGCGTCGGTCCGCGGCGGCGCCGCGAACTGTTGCGCTTCTTCGGCGGCCTGCAGGGGGTCAAGCAGGCCAGTCGGGAGGAACTCGCCCGGGTGCCCGGCATCAGCGCCACCCTGGCCGAGGCGATTCATCGTGCCCTGCATGGATGAGCGTCGCCAAGCTGGATAGAATGGCCCGACGTCTCGGCATCCCCTCTTCATACAGGCAAGGACCGCAGCTCCCGATGAACATCCCCAATATCCTGACCCTGGCTAGAATCGTCTTCATCCCGCTGCTGGTGGTGCTGTTCTACCTGCCCTTCGCCTGGAGCATGCCGCTCGCCGCGGGGCTGTTCGCCCTGGCCGCGGTGACCGACTGGCTGGACGGCTACCTGGCCCGGCGCTGGGACCAGTCCACGCCCTTCGGCGCCTTCCTCGATCCGGTGGCCGACAAGCTGATGGTCGCCGTGGCCCTGGCCCTGCTCATCGAGCGCTACGACGCCAGCTGGCTGACGCTGCCGGCACTGGTCATCATCGGCCGTGAGATCGTGATCTCGGCGCTGCGCGAATGGATGGCCGAGATGGGCAAGCGTGGCACGGTGGCGGTGTCCTGGATCGGCAAGTTCAAGACCAGCCTGCAGATGATCGCCCTGCTGCTGCTGCTGGCCTTCGCCCCGGGCACGCCCGTCGCCATGCTGGGGGTCGTCACCCTCTACGCGGCCGCCCTGCTGACGCTGTGGTCGATGATCGAGTACCTGCGCGCCGCCTGGCCGCATCTCAGCGACTCGATGTAACGGCAGGCCGAGAAAAGCGTTTGACAGTCACCGACTTATCCGTATAATGCGTCCTCGAGTCAGGCGGGAATAGCTCAGTGGTAGAGCATCGCCTTGCCAAGGCGAGGGTCGCGAGTTCGAATCTCGTTTCCCGCTCCAACGTCTCTCGAGACGGCTGGAAAAGACTGACTCACAATAGAGTCAATGCGTGCGACGCGAGGGTCGCGAGCCGGTACGCCGGTCCGACCGATGGCAGCCCCATCGAATCTCGTTTCCCGCTCCATTCCCGACGAATGGCACGACTCATGAGGCTGGATGGCAGAGTGGTTATGCAGCGGACTGCAACTCCGTGTACGCCGGTTCGATTCCGACTCCAGCCTCCATCTTTCCTGTAGCAGCCCGCTCGAACCCCGCCCGGATGGCGAAATTGGTAGACGCAAGGGACTTAAAATCCCTCGGTGGCAACACCGTGCCGGTTCGAGCCCGGCTCCGGGCACCATACCGCAGTCAGCGTTTCGACTCACCTTGAGCCCGGCCATCGAACGGGGCGTCGTTTCATGATCCTGGCGCGTCTGCGCGATCCATACTTCAGCCATCGTCACCGCCGCAAGCTGCACGTCCTGCGTGTCGCCCTCGCCCTGTGCGTGACCTACGCCGTCACCGAACTCTTCGCGATCCAGCACAGCGGCTGGGCACTGGTCAGCACCGTGATGGTGATGGGCAACCTGCCACACATCGGCGGCGTGCTCGACAAGGGCCGGCAACGCCTGCTCGGCACCCTGCTAGGGGCGGCCTGGGGCCTGCTGCTGATCACCGCCGCTCCGCTGCCCTGGTCCGGCCTGGTGCCGCTGGGAACCCTGCTGGCCATCGCCCTGGGCACCTGGATGACCTTCGGCAAGCGCTATGGCTACGCCGGCCTGATGTTCGCCATCAGCCTGCTGCTGGTCGTCGGCAACGGCAACCAGGACCTCGGCGTGGCCCTGTGGCGCAGCTTCGATGTACTGCTCGGCACGCTGATCGGCATCGGTGTCACCGTGGCGGTGCTGCCCCACAAGGCCACCGACATGCTGCGCTTCATGCTGGCCGACAACCTGGATCGCCTGGCCCGCCTCTACCATGCCCACACCTCGGCCACCGCGGCGCCGGACCTGGACACCCGCGAGCTGCTCAAGGCCTGCAGCGGCCTGCTGGTCAAGCAGCGCGGCATGGTCGACGCCATCCACCGCGAGGGGCGGCTGCGCCGGGGCGAGCTCGACGATATCATTTCCCTGCAGCGGCGCATGCTGTCGACCGTCGAACTGCTGCTGGAGACCCACTGGAATACCCGCGCCGGCCATGACCGGATCGATGCCATGCGCGGCCTTCGCGATCAGCAGCATACCCTGGCCCGAGGCATCGGCACCCTGGCCTTCCAGGTGCGCACCGGTCACCCCGTCGAGGTGCGCGTCGCGCCCTTCGAGCTGCAGCGCCACGCCGGCCTGGCCGCCGATGCCCACGGGGAGGACGGCCGCGCGCTGTTCAGCCCCAGCGGCTACCTGTGGCTCAACCGGGAGCTCGCTCGCCTGAGCGGCGAACTCATCGAGCGACTGGGCGGCCTGGAGCGCCTGCCCAGCCAGCGCCTGCGCCGGCGCGCCTCGCGCAACGGCCTCCTCGACCGCCGCGCCGGCGAAGGGCCGGCCCATCAACAAGGACAGCCAGATGACTGACAGCAAGCATGAGGTGCTGATCATCGGCGGCGGTATCGCCGGCCTGGTGTTGGCCCTGGAGGTCGCCGACCGGCGACGCGTGACCCTGCTGCAGCCCGCCCGGGACGAGCAGGGCGCGAGCCGCTGGGCCCAGGGCGGGATCGCCGCGGTGCTCTCGCCCCAGGATGACGTCGAGGCCCATGTCGCCGATACCCTGGTGGCCGGCGACGGCCTGTGCGACGAGGCCGCGGTGCGCTTCACCGTGGAGCAGGGCCCCGCCGCCATCGGCTGGCTGCTGTCACTGGGCGTGCCCTTCACGCCGGACCCCGACCCGGAGGCCGGCTACCCCTATCACCTGACCCGGGAAGGCGGCCACGGGGCACGGCGCATCATCCACGCCGACGACGCCACCGGGCGGGCCGTGGTCGAGACCCTGATGGCTCACGTGCAGGCCCATCCCGCCATCGTCCTGCGCACCGACCTGACCGCCATCGGGCTGATCAGCGACAGCGCCGGCCACTGCCGCGGCGCGCGCTGCCTCGACGAGGAGGGCCAGCCACACCGCCTGCTGGCGGCGGATACCGTGCTGGCCACCGGCGGGGCCAGCGGCCTGTACCGGCATACCACCAGCCCCCGGCCGGCCAGCGGCGAGGGCATGATGATGGCGGCCGAACTGGGCGCCGAACTGATGAACCTCGAGTTCCAGCAGTTCCACCCCACCTGCCTCTATGACCCCGAGGGCGCGCCCTTCCTGATCAGCGAGGCGGTGCGCGGCGAGGGGGGGCTGCTGCTCAATGCCGAGGGCGAGCGCTTCATGCCCGGCGTGGACCCCCGCGCCGAGCTGGCCCCCCGCGACGTCGTGGCCCGCGCCATCGACGCCGAGATGCAGCGCACCGGCACCGATCACGTGCTGCTCGACATCCGTCACCTCGGCGAGGCGGCGATCCGCCACCACTTCCCCACCATCCATGCCCATTGCGCCTCACGCGGGCTGGATATCGCGCACACGCCGATCCCGGTGGTCCCGGCGGCCCACTACAGCTGTGGCGGGGTCACCACCAACCTGGAAGGCACCACCACCGTGCCACGCCTCCACGCCATCGGCGAGGTCGCCTGCACCGGCCTGCATGGCGCCAACCGCATGGCCAGCAACTCGCTGCTGGAATGCCTGGCCTTCGCCCGCAGCTGCGGGCGGCGCCTGCGTCACGCCCCGCCGGCCGGCGATGCCCCCCTGACGGCCTGGCAGCCCGGCCGGAGCCCGGTCCCGGGTGAGGAGATCGCGGCCCTGCGCGACGAGATGCGCCGCATCATGAGTGCGCGGGTGGCCATCGTGCGCCGGGATGCCGGCCTCGACGAGGCCGCCGACGCCCTGGCCGAGCTGGCCGCGCGACTGGCGCCGCGCCAGCCCGAGGCCGCCCCGGACGTGGAGCTGGCGAGCCTGTGGCATGCCCTGCGCCTGGCCCGGCTGACCGTGGCCTGTGCCCGGGCACGCCGGGAGTCGCGGGGCCTGCACTTCAACCCCGATTGCCCCGTGCATGGCGATTCGTCGCCCCAGCCCTCGCGGATTCATCTCGGCGACCTTGCCGGCTCCTGAGCCCGCTCACACGACGACCGGCCTGGGAGGCACCTCAGGGCGGTCGTCGACGCCCAACCGCCGGGAAGCGCGGATTCAGGGCAGGGACACCAGCCAGCGCCGCAGGGTACGCCGGGAAGCCGCATCGCTGCTGTCGGGCCACACCCACAGCCGTCGGCCATCGAGGCGCACCCCCACCAGCCAGGGCCCCAGGTAGTCGCAGTCCAGTTGCACCGCCTGCCAGTCGCCCGTGCCGCGGGGACGCCAGGCCCAGTCCGGAGCCACCGACGCGCGGGGCGTGACCCGCAGGTCCCCGGCCGAACGACGCCTGGCGACGTCCCACAGCACGGCGGACATCGCCAGCGCCGCCGATACCGCCAGCCAGGACGGCGCCTGGTGGATCAGCAACACGACCACGCCCAGGGCCGGCAGGCCATGGGCGAGCAGTGCCAGCCTAGAGGGTGCGATAGTGATCGTTGTCGGTGGTTTCGGCATGTTCGACGATCATCTTGACGATGCGTCGCCGGGCGGGCTCCTCCGGCCACTCGCGGCGCATCAGCCAGGCGAAGAGGTCCTGGTCCTCCTCGGTGATGAGGTCGCGATAGGCGGCCTGGTCGCTCTCATCCAGGTCGTCGTAACGCTGCTCGAGGAAGGGGATCAGCAGCAGGTCGAGTTCCCACATGCCGCGACGGGAATGCCAGTAGAGGCGCTTGCGCAGGGCGGCGCCGGCAGACGAATCGTCGTTCAAGGTCGGCCTCGTCGGAGTTGGTGAGTGTGGCGACAGTATACCCGAGCCTCCGCGACGCCGGCACCCGCCGGCCGTCCAGCGCCCCCGCCTGGGGCAAAGGTCGTAGTGCGTTGTTTTATCGAGAGTTGCACAGTATGCTTTGAGGAAACGATCGCCCTCGGTAGCATGCCATCCCAGGCAGGAGCGCACGGAGAGAACCGATGACCAAGTCCGAACTGATCGAGCAGATTGCCATGCGACAGCCGGAGCTGTCGGTCAAGGAAGTCGAAGCCGCCGTGCGTCTGATCCTCGACGACATCACCGATACCCTGTCGGAAGGCGGCCGCGTGGAGATCCGCGGCTTCGGCAGTTTCTCGCTGCACTACCGGGAGCCGCGAGTCGGCCGCAATCCCAAGACCGGCGACCCGGTCGCACTGGACGGCAAGTTCGTGCCACACTTCAAGCCCGGCAAGGAACTGCGCGAACAGGTAGACGCCAGCCGCGCGCTCGGGTATTGACGAGCGACCTCGCCCTCCTCTCTTTCCTCAACTCGACATGGGAACTAGCACATGCGTTGGCTAAAAGGCCTGATCATGGCCATCATCCTGCTGGCGGTGCTGCTGATCGGCATCCTGTTTGCCGTCAACAACCAGCAGGCCCTGCCCCTCAACCTGATCTGGATCGAGTTGCCGGCGGCCTCGCTCTCCGTCTGGCTGCTGGCCTCCCTGGCCGTGGGTGTCTTCCTGGGCATGCTCGCCATGAGCGGTGTCTACCTGCGCCTGCGCACCCTGCTGACCCGCGCCCAGCGCCACAACCAGCAGCAGCGCAAGGAACTCGACAAGCTGCGTATCCAGGAGATGAAGGAACTCCCCTGAATGCCCGATGTTCTGCTGCTGGCCCTGTTGTTGGCAGCGGTCGCCATCGGTTGGTGGCTGGGCCGCCGCGAACGCCGAGGCCCTGGCCTCCCCGCTACCTCGCCCGGCCTGGCCCGCGACTACTTCGTGGGCCTCAACTACCTGCTCAATGACCAGCAGGACCGCGCCATCGAGACCTTCATCGGCGCCCTGGAGGTCAACAGCGACACCATCGAGACCCACATCGCCCTGGGCAACCTCTTCCGCACTCGCGGCGAGGCCGACCGCGCGGTGAAGATCCATCAGAACCTGCTGGCCCGCCCCACCCTCACCGGCGATCAGGAGGAGCGGGTCCAGCTGGAGCTCTCCCGAGACTTCCTCCACCTGGGCCTGCTCGACCGGGCCGAGCGCCTGCTCCAGGGGCTGATCAGGGAAGGCCAGGACGAGGAACTACGCCAGTCGGCCAAGCGCCTGCTGGTCGACCTGCTCGAACGGGAAGGGGAATGGCAGGCGGCCCTGGACGTGGCCCTGCCCCAGCTGGTGCGGCAACACGACGACATCCGGCGCGCCGCGGCCCACTGGCTGTGCGAACTGGCCGACCAGGAACGCCGCTCGGCCAGCCCGGTGCTGGCCCGACGCCATCTCAAGCAATCGCTGGCCACCGATGCCCGCTGCGTGCGGGCCAACCTGCTGCTCGCCGAGATGGCCCTGGATACCGGGCAGTACCGCCAGGCCATCCGCCTGCTCAAGCGCATCCCCGACCAGGACAAGACCTTCATTCCCAGCATGCTCGAACCGCTGAGTCGCGCCTACCGGCTGCTGGATGACGAGGTTGGCCTGATCCAGTACCTCCAGGAACTGCTCGAGACGGCCCCCTACACCAGCGTGATCATCCTGCTGGCCGAGACCCTGCGCCGACATCATGGCGACGCCCGCGCGGCCCATGAGCTGGTCGCCCACCAGCTCAACCGAGAGCCGAGCCTGGGCGCGGTGGACTACCTGATCCGCCTCTACCTGCGGGAGGCCCACGGCAGCGAGGACGAGCGCATCGCGTTGCTGCAGCAGCACACCCACACCCTGCTGCAGTCCCTGCCCCGCCATCGCTGTCGCCGTTGCGGCTTCAGCGGCGAGCAGCTCCACTGGCAGTGCCCTCGCTGCCGCAGCTGGGGCACCACCAAGCCGATCACCGGCATCGAGGGCGAGTAGCCGCTCAGCGGGCGTCGAGCTCGCTCTCGATGGCGGCCAGGGCGGCCATCGGATCATCGGCCTGGGTCACCGGCCGCCCCACCACCAGGTGGGTGCTGCCGGCGGCCATGGCCGCGGCGGGTGTCATGATGCGCCGCTGGTCGCCTGCCTCGGCGGTGGCCGGCCGGATGCCCGGGGTCACCTTGAGGAAGGTCTCCCCGCACAGCCCACGCAACCGCTCCGCCTCCTGGGCGGAGCACACCACCCCGTCCATGCCACTGTCCCGGGCCAGCACCGCCAGGCGCTCGACCTGCTCGGCGGGCGTCGCCGACACCCCGACCTCGGCCAGGTCCCCGGCCTCCATGCTGGTCAGCACCGTCACCGCGATCAGGTGGGTGCTCAGGCCGTGTTGCTCCAGGCGCGCCCGGGCGGCCTCCATCATCCGCCGGCCGCCGCCGGCATGCACGTTGACCATCCACACGCCCTGCTCGGCGGCCGCCTGCACGGCCCCGGCCACGGTGTTGGGAATGTCGTGGAACTTGAGATCCAGGAACACCTCGAAGCCGCGCCCGTGCAGCGCCTCGAGCACGTCCGGTCCGCTGCGGGTGAACAGCTCCTTGCCCACCTTCAGGCGGCAGCGGGCCGGGTCCAGCCGATCGGCCATGCACAGGGCGGCATCCAGGGAGGTGTAGTCGAGGGCGATGATCAGGGGTGACGCAGTGGGCACGGGCGGGCTCCTGGCGAGGTGAGTGGTCCGGGGCAGTATATCAGCCATGCTCGACACCGCATGTGGTGGATGTCGTCTCCGCGATGTCGCCATTCCCTGACAACCTCCGGCGGGAATCACTGACCTTAGCCAGCGGCTGGCGGCACTAGCTTGAAGACAGGCAGCTTGCCTGTTCGCAAGTCCCCACCCAACCGACACAAGGAGATCGGTATGCCACGCTTGCTCAAGGAACGTCTCGCCCTTCTCGGCCTGGTCCTGCTGCTGGGCCTGGCCGCCCCCGCCCTGGCGCAGGAGATGGCACCGGTGAACGTCAACACCGCCGATGCCGAACTGCTCGCCGAGCTCCCCGGGATCGGCGAGGTCAAGGCCGCCGCCATCGTCGAGGAGCGCGAGACCAACGGCGACTTCAGCTCGCCCGAGGACCTGACCCGGGTCGATGGCATCGGCGAGACCACTGTCGAAGCCCTCGCCGACCAGGTGAGCTTCTAGTTCATCGGGCCGCCGGGCCGCGCCCCGGTGGCCTTCTCTGCCGCCTCACGGGGCCGTCTTCGCTGAGAGTCGCAGGCCCCCGTCACGCTCGATCCCCCTCCGGTACAGTCGTCGTTCCCGAAGATGAAGGCCACGCGCCCGGCGAACCTCCGGGGCTGGCCCGGGTGCCTCAGGGGCACGCCGGCAACGATACGCTCCAGGATGGCATCGCCCATCGAGGCCGTGATTTCCGTCTCGGTGCAGCCGCGCACCATCGCCCCCACGCGAAGATCATGACCAGCCAACCTCGCGGATCATGACGGTCTCCCGAGGTCACTGAGCGCGGCGACATCTCGTCGCCGTCGGATAGCCGTCATGGCGACACCGACGGCCTACGCTTTACCTTGCGACGCCGTATCCTCCCTCGGACGCAGCCTCGGTCGCCGCGGGGTCGCTTGATTTTCCCTCTCTCGCCCCCATTTCCTTGGCATTCGACATAGCGGAGTCATCATGCCCTTCCTTCTCATCTTCACCGTCTTTGCCCTGCTCGATTTCGTGCTCCTGTTTTCCGTCGGCAGCCAGATCGGCCTGCTGACGACCCTGGCCCTGGTGCTGGGCACCGGCTTCATCGGCCTGCACCTGATTCGCCGCGAAGGGGTGGCCACCTTCGCCCGGGCCCAGCAGCGCATGGCCCGTGGCGAGGTGCCCTCCGGCGAATTGCTCACCGGGGCGGCGTTGATCTTCGGCGGCGCCCTGCTCATGGCCCCCGGCTTTCTCTCCGACACCCTGGGCTTCATGTGCCTGATTCCCGATGCGCGCCGCCTGCTGGGCAAGCTGCTCGGCCGGGTCGGCCTGCGCATGCAGGGCATGCATGTCCACGCCGGCGGCTACCGCCCCCGGCAGGGCAGCGATGCCGACTGGCAGCAAGCCGACGCGCCCCACGGCGACGATGCCGCCCGGGACGACGCCCGTGCCGATGGCCGGGACGCGCCCCTGGAGGGCGACTTCATCGGACACGACGAGCGCCGGGGCTGACGCGCCAAAAAATTTTTCGCCGGGGCCTTGAAAGCCCCGACAGCAGCCCCACTTATCCGACAGCAACGAGCTTCGGCCCCGGCCCTGCCGAGGCCATCCACACGGAAGGCGGAAACGCCTTCACCCCGTGGCCCGCCGCGGGATGATGATGAAAACCGCCGAGGCAGCGACGCCCGGCACAGCAAACCATCAGGAGAACGTGAGCAATGAACATCCGTCCCTTGCACGATCGCGTCGTCATCCGTCGCGTTGAAGAAGAGCAGAAGACCGCAGGCGGCATCGTGCTCCCGGGTAGCGCCCAGGAAAAGCCGACTCGTGGCGAGGTCCTCGCCGTCGGTAACGGCCGGATTCTGGACAGCGGCGACGTGCGCCCGCTCGACGTCAAGGTCGGCGACACCGTGATCTTCAAGGATGGCTTCGGCGTCGAGAAGCAGAAGATCGAAGGCGAGGAAGTGCTGATCATGAGCGAGTCCGACATCCTGGCCGTCGTCGAGGGCTGAGCCACGACCCGCTAGCAATCGCTCGATATTGACGTTCACGAACTCACAGGAAGCATACGAAAATGGCAGCGAAACAAGTCAAGTTCTCCAGTGATGCCCGCACTCGCATGGCGAAAGGCGTCGATACCCTGGCCAACGCCGTCAAGGCGACCCTGGGGCCGAAGGGCCGCAATGTGGTGCTCGAGAAGTCCTTCGGCGCCCCGACCGTGACCAAGGACGGCGTCTCCGTGGCCAAGGAAATCGAACTCAAGGACAGGTTCGAGAACATGGGAGCGCAGATGGTCAAGGAAGTGGCTTCCAAGACCTCCGACGTCGCCGGTGACGGCACCACCACCGCCACCGTGCTGGCCCAGTCCATCGTGACCGAGGGCCTGAAGGGCGTGATCGCCGGCATGAACCCGATGGACCTGAAGCGCGGCATCGACCAGGCCGTCGCCGCCGCCGTCAAGGAAGTCAGCGAGCTGGCCGTGCCCTGCACCGACTCCAACGCCATCGCCCAGGTCGGCACCATCTCCGCCAACGGCGACAAGCGCATCGGCGAGATCATCGCCGAGGCCATGGAGAAGGTCGGCAAGGAAGGCGTCATCACCGTCGACGAAGGCCGTGGCTTCGAGGACGAGCTGGACGTCGTGGAAGGCATGCAGTTCGACCGCGGCTACCTGTCGCCGTACTTCGTGACCAACCAGGACACCATGGCCGTGGAACTGGAAGATCCGTTCATCCTGCTGGTGGACAAGAAGATCTCCAACATCCGAGAGCTGCTGCCGACCCTCGAGTCCGTGGCCAAGGCCGGCAAGCCGCTGGTCATCATCGCCGAGGACATCGAAGGCGAGGCCCTGGCCACCCTGGTGGTCAACACCATGCGCGGCATCGTCAAGGTCGCCGCCGCCAAGGCCCCGGGCTTCGGCGACCGTCGCAAGGCCATGCTGCAGGACATCGCCATCCTCACCGGTGGCACCGTGATCTCCGAGGAAGTGGGCCTGGACCTCGAGCAGGCCACCCTGGATCACCTGGGCACCGCCAAGCGCGTGACCATGTCCAAGGAGAACACCACCATCATCGATGGCGCCGGCCAGGATGGTGACATCGAGGCACGCGTCAACCAGATCCGTGCCCAGATCGAGGAGACGTCCTCCGACTACGATCGCGAGAAGCTCCAGGAGCGCGTCGCCAAGCTGGCCGGCGGTGTGGCCGTCATCCGCGTCGGTGCCGCCACCGAAGTCGAGATGAAGGAGAAGAAGGCCCGCGTCGAGGACGCCCTGCACTCCACCCGTGCCGCCGTCGAGGAAGGCGTGGTGCCCGGCGGTGGTACCGCCCTGATCCGCGTGCTGACCAAGATCGCCGGCCTGAAGGGCGATAACGAGGACCAGACCCACGGCATCGCCATCGCCGTGCGCGCCATGGAGGCACCGCTGCGCCAGATCGTCTCCAACGCCGGCCAGGAGGCGTCCGTCATCCTGAACCGCGTCAAGGACGGCGAGGGCAACTTCGGCTACAACGCCCAGACCGGCGAGTTCGGCGACCTGTTCGAGATGGGTGTGCTGGACCCGGCCAAGGTCACCCGCTCAGCGCTGCAGTCCGCTGGCTCCGTCGCCGGCCTGATGATCACCACCGAGTGCATGATCGCCGACGATCCGGACGAGAAGGAAGCCGGTGGCGCCGACATGGGCGGCATGGGCGGCATGGGTGGCATGGGCGGCATGATGTAATCAGCCCCCGCCACCGGGCAGGCGCGACCTGCCCCGTGCCTCCAAGGCCCCGCCGGTAACGGCGGGGCCTTTTCATTTCCCGGGGCCTTACCCGTCGTCGCCTCGCTGGGTACACTCCCCCACCGGCTCTCCACTGACCCAGATTGGCTCGCCATGCTGTCCAATATCCGTATCGTCCTCGTCCAGACCTACCACCCCGGCAATATCGGTGCCTCGGCCCGCGCCATGAAGACCATGGGCCTCGAGAACCTGGTGCTGGTCAATCCCCGCTGCTTCCCCGACCCCGAGGCCTCGCGGCTCGCCGCCGGCGCCGAGGACGTCGTCGACAACGCCCGGGTGGTGGGCAGCCTGGCGGAGGCCGTCGACGACTGCGTGCAGGTGGTGGGCGCCAGCGCCCGCCTGCGCAGCCTGCCGCTGCCCCACTTCGACGAGCCCGCGGAGATGGCCGATGCCCTGATGGCCAATGCCGCCGACGACCCGGTGGCCCTGGTGTTCGGTCGCGAACGCTTCGGCCTGACCAACGACGAGATTCGCCACTGCAGCCATCAGGTGAGCATTCCCGCCAACCCGGACTACGGCATCCTCAACCTCTCCCAGGCCGTGCAGGTGCTGGCCTACGAGGTGTTCCGGGCCTGGCGACAGCGCCCCGGCAGCGACTTCCGGGCGCCTCGCCCGTCCCATGACCGTCAGCCTACCCGGGAGCAGCTCGGCCACTTCCATGACCACCTCTCCCGGGTCATGCAGGCCAGCGGCTTCATCACCCAGCCCCATGCCCGCACCGAGGAGCAGCTCCAGGCGCTGTTTGCCCGCGCCCGGCCCTCGCGCAAGGAGCTCTCGCTGCTGCGCGGCCTGCTGAGTTCGCTGGAGGACGGCCTGGACGACGCCTGAGCCGCCACCGAAGCGTCATCTCCCGGTCACGCCACCGTCATCCGCCCCGCCGATACTGGGCCTGCCCAGGACGGGGCCGGCAACGGACACTGCCACTCGCATTGCCAGGGACGCACGGGGGCAGGACGCCCCCCAGGGAGGCCTATCGCGGCATCGGGACGATGCCCAGGGAGGATGGAGATATCGCCACGGCGTCCCGCGTCGTGGCGTTTTTCTTGGCGGGCACGGCCGAGGGTGGCAAAGTGATCCTCGAGGCGACCAGGAGAGACGACATGCCCCCGGAGACCGAGGCACCCAAGCCGAAACGCCTGCAACTGTTCCACGACGAACTCCCCAAGGAACACGAGGACCCGCTGATCGGCGTCCTGCACCGCATCATTCGCGTCGGCGTCAAGGTACTGGCCGTGCTGATGGTCTTCGTGATCCTCTGGGGGATCTTCGACGTCATCTACGTGCTCTACCAGCAGCTCATCTCGCCGCCGTTCCTGCTGCTGGAAGTCGGCGATATCTTCCGCCTGTTCGGGGCCTTCATGGTGGTGCTGATCGCCATCGAGATCTTCATCAACATCCGTCTCTACCTCGGCACCGATGTGCTGCCGATCCAGCTGGTGATCGCCACCGCGCTGATGGCTATCGCCCGGAAAGTCATCGTCCTGGACATCGAGACCGTCTCGGCCGAGTACGTCTTCGCCATCGCCGCCGTGGTCCTGGCACTGGGGGTCACCCACTGGCTGGTCGCCCGCAAGCACTAGTCCGGACAGCGCCCCGGCGGGTCGTCACGCCGGAGTCAGCCAGTCACCGAAGGCCGCCAGGTCGTCGCCCAGCTCGCCGCGGGTCACCCGCCGATAGAGGCCCTGCAGGCGTGCCGTCACCGAGTCCCCGGCGATCGGCCGGTCCGGGGGCGGCGTCCCCGCCCGGGCGCCGATATGGCGTCCGTCCAGCTCGCGAAGGGGCAGGATCTCGGCCGCGGTGCCGGTGACGAAGGCCTCGTCGGCGATGTACAGCTCGTCCCGGGTGATGCGCCGCTCCTGCACCTCGATGCCCATGACCTCCCGGGCCAGGCGAATGACGCTGTCCCGGGTGATGCCCTGCAGGCAGGAGGTGATCTCCGGCGTGTGCAGGACCCCGTCGCGCAGCAGGAAGACATTGGCCGCCGAGGCCTCGGCCACATAGCCTTCCGGGTCGAGCATCAGCGCCTCGTCGAAGCCCGCCTTCACCGCGGTGTTCAGCGCCAGCATGGCGTTCACGTAGTGGCCGTTGGTCTTGGCCCGGCACAGGCTGATATTGACGTGGTGCCGCGCCCAGGACGAGGTCAGCGCCCGCAGGCCGATCGCCGCCGCCTCGGGCGAGATATAGTCGCCCAGGTCCCAGGCGGCGATCATCACGTGGCTGGTCAGCCCCCTGGCCCGCAGGCCGAGGCCCTCGGCGCCCAGGTAGACGGTGGGCTTGAGGTAGGCATTGTCCAGGCCGTTTCGCGTCAGGCACTGGCGCTGGGCCGTGATCAGCGTCTCGGCGTCGTAAGATAACGGTATATCCAGGGCATGCGCACTATCCAGCAGGCGCCGGGTATGCTCGGCGACCCGGAACAGCTGGGGGCCGTGCGGGCCCCGGTAGGCCCGCACCCCCTCGAAGCAGCCCATGCCATAGTGCAGGGTGTGGGTCAGCAGGTGGGTCCTGGCCTCGCGCCAGGGCAGCCAGTCGCCGTCCTGCCACAGCCAGCCGTCACGATCATACAGGGGCGTCATGGGCATCTCTCGTCGGGGGAAGCGTGGTCGAACCAGCGCTCGCGCCAGTCGTCGATCAGCGCACGCTGGTGGGGCTGCAGGGCCTGGTAGCCCCAGGCGGCGATCTCGTCGTTCTGCGGGTCGGGTACGGCGGTCTCGCTGCCGGCGAGGGCCTGGATCACCGCATGGCCACAGAAGGGCACATAGCCTTCCGAATAGCCGCCCTCGTGGACCATCACCAGCCGGCCTGCGCAGACGCGCTCGGCCAGTGCCATGAGCTGGCGGGTCATGTCGCCGAAGGCCCGGCTGTTGAGCAGCATCTTGCCCAGCGGGTCCTTGGCGCAGGCATCATAGCCGCAGGCGACGACGATCATCTCCGGCCGGAAGGCCTCGAGGGCCGGCAGCACCAGGGTCGCCATGGCATGGGCATAGGCCCCGAGGCCGCAGCCCGGCGGCAGCGGCAGGTTCAGGGTGGTGCCCTGCCCCGCCCCCTCGCCCTGCTCGGCGAAGGTGCCGGTGTCCAGCGGATAGTTGCCGGCCTGGTGGACCGACACGGTGAAGACCTCGGGATCGGCGTAGAAGGCCGACTGCTGGCCGTTGCCGTGGTGGACGTCCCAGTCGAGGATGGCCACCCGTCCCACCTGGCCGAGCGCCCGGGCACGCATCACCGCCACGGGGATATTGCCCAGCAGGCAGAAGCCGCGCCCCTGGTCGGCCTCGGCATGGTGGCCGGGCGGCCGGCACAGGGCATAGGCATTGGCGAGCTCGCCGGTGGCCACCGCCTCCACCGCGGCGATGGCCAGGCCGGTCGACTGTCGGGCGGCGGCCAGGCTGCCCGGCTGGAAGGGGGCGCAGTCACCCGCGTCGCCGCCGTGGGCGCGGTCTCCGACGGCGAGGGCCTCGAGGTAGCGCGCGGTATGGAAGCGCGCCAGGTCGGCATCCTCGGCCGGGGGCGCCTTGCGCACGGCGAGCTCGTCGATGAGCCCGGAGACCTCGAGCAGGTTCTTCAGCCGCCGCTTGCTCTCGGCACTCTCCGAGGCGGGCTGGGGCTGGCGGAACGCCCCCGGCGAGGCGAACACGCCGATGGCGCCGGGGTCGTGCCAGAAGCAGCGCTCGTGCCAGAAGAACCCGGTGGCCGGCATTCCGGTGGCCGGCATTCCGGTGGCCGGCACTCCGGTGGCCGGCACTCCGGTGGCCGGCACTCCGGTGGCCGGCGACGCGATACTCATTCGCCTGCCTCCTGGCGCTCCCACACCTCGATCGCCGCCGCCA
The DNA here is from genome assembly GCF_030409305.1 of Halomonas maura. Taxonomy (GTDB): domain Bacteria; phylum Pseudomonadota; class Gammaproteobacteria; order Pseudomonadales; family Halomonadaceae; genus Halomonas; species Halomonas maura. The sequence goes on along the minus strand of NZ_JAUFPQ010000018.1, from coordinate 275,570 downwards.
GGTCCTCCAGCGAGGCGCCCACCGACTTGAACACCGTGATGGCGTCCTCGCCGCTGCGGCCGGGTTGCTGTCCCTGCAACAGCTCGGCCAGCTCGCCGCGGATGTCGTCGAAGGCGAAGCCGCCCTCGTCGATGGCCTGGAGGATGTCGCCGGCCTCCCCCCTGGCCCCGGCATAGGTATCGACGAACACCTCGCCGCGGCGCAGGCACTCGGCGTCGGTCTCGCGCATGCTCGGCCGGAAGGCGCCGATCAGGTCGAGGTGGGTGCCCGGCGCCAGCCAGTCGCCGCGGATCAGCGGCTCGCTGGACAGGGTCACGCAGCTGATCAGGTCGGCGTCGGGCGTTGCCGCCGCCAGGTCGGTCACCGCCGCCGTGTCGAAGCGATCCGCATAGTCCGCGGCCAGCCGCTCGGCCTTCTCGGGGTGCCGGCCCCAGATCCGCACGCGGCGGATGGGCCGCACCGCGGCATGGGCCTCGATGACCATGGGCGCCAGCTTGCCGGTGCCCACCACCAGCAGGGTCTCGGCATCCGCCCGGGCGAGCTCCCGGGCCGCCAGGGCCGAGGCCGCGGCGGTGCGCCGCCGGGTCAGCTCGCTGCCGTCGAGGCAGGCCAGCGGCCGGCCATGGTCGCCCTCGCTGAGCAGGTAGACCCCGGCGATCGCCGGCAGGCCGTGGGCGGCGTTCTGGGGAAAGACGTTGACCATCTTCACCCCGATGTAGCCGTCGCGCTCCCAGGCCGGCATCAGCAGCAGGGTGGCCTCGCCGTCGGGGCGATGCATGGCGTGGTGGTGACGGGGCGGTGACTCCACCCCCTCGCGGAAGGTGGTGGCCAGCCGCTCGACGAGCGCCTGCCAGTCGAGTGCCGCCGCCACCTGCCCGGCGTCGATGATACGCATCTCAGGCCTCCGGCAGCGCGGCCACGACCATGATCTCGACCTTCCACTCGGGCTTGGCCAGCCGAGCCTCGACGGCGGCGCGCACCGGCGGGCGGCCGGGCACCACCCAGGCATCCCAGGCGGCGTTCATCTCGGCGAACTCGCCCATGCTGGTCACCCAGACCTGCGCGGCGATCAGGTGCTCCTTGGAGGTCCCGGCCCTGGCCAGCAATTCGTCGATGCGCGCCAGCACCTGCTCGGTCTGGCCGCGCATGCCGGCGCTGGCGTCGCTGGGCACCTGGCCGGCCAGGTAGACGGTGCCGTTGAGGACGGCGATCTGGCTCATGCGGGCGTTGCTGTCGTGATGGGTCAGGCTCATGGGGTGATCCCTCTCGGTCGGGCGCGCTCAGGCACCGGTGAAGCCCGCCATGAAGGCGGCCAGGTTGTGGCTCAGATGCTCGGTGGGATAGCCGCCTTCCTGGACCAGTACCGTGGGCAGATCCAAGGCGTCCAGCAGCCGTCCCACGGCGGCGAAGTCGGCGGTCTCCAGGGACAGGCCGGCCAGCGGGTCGTCCTTGTGGGCATCCAGGCCGAGGGCCACCACCACCGCCTGGGGGGCGAAGGCCCGCAGCCGCTCGAGCAGGGTCTCGAGGGCGGACAGGAAGGCCACTCCGTCGCTGCCCAGCGGCAGCGGCAGGTTGACATTGGCCCCCGCGCCAGCGCCCTCCCCGGTCTCGTCGGCCCCGCCCCAGAAGAACGGGTAGAAGTCGCCGGGGTCGGCATGCAGCGAGCCGGTCCAGACGTCGCCGCTCTGGTAGAAGATGTCCTGGGTGCCGTTGCCGTGGTGCAGGTCCACGTCGATGATCGCCACCCGGGGAAAGCTCTCGCGCAGCACCGTGGCGGCCAGCGCCGCGTTATTGAGATAGCAGAAGCCGCCGGCGCGGTCCGGCCCCGCATGGTGGCCGGGGGGCCGGCACAGGGCATAGGCGCTGTGCTCGCCACCGGCCACCGCCTCGGCGGCGGCCTGGGCGGTGGCGGCACTGGCCAGGATCCCGGCGAAGCTGTCCGCGGTGATCGGGCAGGCCATGTCGTGGAGGTGCCAGCCGGCCTGGCCCACCGGGTGGCGGGGATAGTGGTGGCCCCCGCCGCAGGGATGGACGTTGGGGGCGACGATCTCGGCGGCCTCCGGCAGCGCCATCCAGCGGGCATGGATGGTCTCCAGGAAGGCCAGATAGCGAGGGGTATGGATGCGCCCCAGCCGCTCGCGCAGGCCGTCGCCGTCGGAGTCCCCGGGCGGGGTCAGCGAGAGTCCCGCCTCGGCGAGCCCCTGGGTCAGCAGTTCGGCGCGCACCGGTCCCTCCGGGGACGGCGCCGGCCGGCCGCGCAGCAGGAAGGTCGGCGGAGCGTGGCGTTCCTGGTCGGGGTGGTAGAAGAGTTTCATGCGGCGTCATCCTTGCAGCGGACCCTCAGTCGAGCAGCGAGGGGATCCAGGTGGAGAGCGTGGGGAACGCCGCCAGCATCACCACCACCGCGATGAAGGCGCAGTAGAACGGCAGCGAGGCGACGATGGCCCGCTCGTAGGGCACCTCGGCGATGCGCGCCGCCGTCATCAGCGTCATGCCCACCGGCGGCGTCACGTTGGCGATGTTCAGGGTCACGATCATCACGATGGCGAAGTGCAGCGGGTCGAAGCCCAGGGAGACCATGGCCGGGACCACCACCGGCCCGATCACCACCAGCGCGGGCAGCACGTCCATCACGGTCCCCAGCACGATCAGCAGCAGGCACACCAGCATGATCTGGATGAAGGGCACGTCGCTGATCGTGGTGATCATCTCGGCCGCCTCCCGGGCGATCCCCGAGCGCGTCACGAACCAGCCCAGCACCGCCGAGGTGGCCAGCAGGAAGAACACCACGCCGGAGAACTTCACGGTGGTGACCAGGGCCAGCCAGATCCGGTGCGGCGTCAGGTTCCGGTAGAACACCATGCCGATGAAGATGGCATAGACCGCGGCGAAGCCGGAGGCCTCGGTGATGGTGGTCATCCCCGAGAGGATGCCGCCGAGGATGATCAGCGGGACCAGCATGGCCGGCAGCGCCGAGAGGAAGGCGAGGATCGCCACGCGGATCGGCGTGCCGCCCTGCTTGGGATAGCCGCGCAGCCAGGCCAGCACGATGCTGGTCAGCAGCAGCGCCAGGGTCATCAGCACCCCGGGGAGGATCCCCCCGGCGAAGAGGTCGATCACCGAGATGTCGCGCAGCAGGGTGGCGTAGACCACCATCACCACGCTCGGCGGGATGATCGGCCCGATGATCGACGAGCAGGCGGTGATGGCCGCCGCGTACTCGGCATCGTAGCCCTGCTTCTTCATCTCGGGGATCATGATCTTGCCGATCGCCACGGTGTCGGTGATGGCCGCGCCGGTCAGCCCGGCGAAGAACAGCGACACCGTCACGTTGACGTGGGACAGGGCCCCGCGGATGCGCCCGAACAGCGCATTGTTGAAGGCGATGAGCTTCTGGGTCAGGCCGCCCTGGTTCATCAGCTCGGCGGTGAAGATGAAGTACGGCACGGCGATCAGCATGTAGCCGGAGACCCCGGAGAACATGCGGTCGGCGATGATGCCGACCAGGCGCTCGCCGCCCAGCGAGTAGACGCCGGCGACCCCGGAGATGGCCATGACCACGGCCACGGGGGCCCCGATCAGCAACACGACGACGAAGGCGACGATGGCGGGGGTCATGAGCGGGATTCCTCCTCGTGGCTGCCCAGCACCTCCTCGATCAACGCCGACTCGTCGGTGAAGTGCTCCAGCAGGCTGAAGCCGTGGACCAGGTGCAGCAGGAAGATCACGCCGGAGAGGGGCACGGCGGCCGCCGTCCACTTGCGCGAGATCTGGATGTTGTCGGACACCATGTAGACCTGGGTGGCGTTCTGGAAGAAGTCCCAGCCGTACCAGATGATCAGCAGGGCGAAGCCGGCCATGACCACCAGGGTGAGGCCGGCGCACAGCTTGACCAGGGACTCGGGCAGCAGCCGCACCAGCAGGGTCATGGCCACGTGCTCGCCGGAATGCAGGGCGATGGTGGAGGACAGCAGCCCGATCCACGGCAGGAAGAGCCGGGCCAGGGAGTAGGTCCAGCTCAGCGCATCGCCGGTGAACAGGGTGTAGAGAAAGCCCGTGAAGGAGATCGCCAGCATGCCGAGGATGCAGGCCACGCAGAACACGATGGCGACCTGGTTGACGACATCACTGAGGCGGCGGGCCGGAGTCAGTAGGCGCATGGGCGGTATCCGGGCAAGGCGTCAGGCGAACGGTGAGGCGCGGCGCCGGAGCCGCCCACGGGCGGCCCCGGCCACCGGGACGGAGCGCGGGCTCACTGGCCGTAGCGCTGGTAGGTTTGCTGGGGCAGCGTCTCGCGCAGCGACTGCACCTCGGCGAGCAGGTCCTCGACCAGCTGGGCGTCGGCCCCGAAGTCCTCGACGATCCAGGTCTTCCAGGCCGGCCGGGCGATCTCGGCCATGCGCTGGCGCTCGTCGGTCGGCATGATGTAGCACTCCTCGAACAGCTCGCAGGACTTCTGCCAGCTGGCGGTGGCCAGCATCGCCGAGGCGCCGTGACTCAGTTGCACCGCCTCGCGGGCCGCCGTGGTGACGATCCGCTGGTAGTCCTCGGGCAGTTCCTGGTACCAGGCCTCGCTCACCATCCAGGAGGCGCTGTTGTAGACGTGCCCGGTCAGGGTGGTGTAGTCGGTCACCTCGTCGAGGCCGTAGGTGGTGTTGATCACCGGGGCGTTGAACTGGCCATCGGCGAGGCCGGTCTCCAGGGCGGTGATCAGCTCGCCCCAGGGCAGCGGCGTGGCCGAGGCCCCCAGGGCCTTCATGGTGGCCACGTGGGCCGGGTTCTCCTCGGTGCGGATGTTCAGGCCCTCGAGGTCATCGACGGTCTTGATCGGGCGCTCGTTGTTGGTGAAGGCCACGAAGCCGCCGCCGTCGTCGAAGGTGCCCAGGTAGCGCATGTCGGCGGCCTCGACGGTGCCGGACATGAAGTCCGCGAACCACTCGCCGTCGAAGAAGGCCCAGGCCTGGCGCCAGTTGTCGAACAGGAAGGGCGCGGTGACGACCTGGTAGTCCGAGTAGAAGGACGACATGGCCCCGGAGGTCAGGATGCTCGACTGCAGCGCCCGACCGCCGGCCTGCACCTGGGAGCCGGTTTCCACCTCGGAGCCCATCTGGCCGCCGCCGAAGATGGTCACGGCGAGGTCGCCCTCGGTGCGGGACTCCACCTGCTCCTTGAAGTGCACCAGGGCGGGATAGATGCTGTTGTTGGTCAGGTTCTCGGGGATCAGGGTGGCGATGGCCATCTCGTAGGACTGGGCCTGCACCTGGGTGCTGGCGATGGCCAGCGGCAGCGCGGCCAATGCCGCCAGGCGGGGAAGCGATGTGGCAGTCATGGGTTCGACCTCGTTGTGGTTATTATCGACCGGCCGCCGGCGCCCGAAGGGCCGCCGGCGACGCAAGGTACTGAACCTCAAGGTAGGATGCCTGGACGGGTGCTGCTTGCCCGGGACTGCGGGGCCCTTGCCCCAGACTCATGGCGGGATCAGTCCCGGCGGCGTTCCCGGGAGGGGGCGATGGCGAACTGGCGCCGGTAGGCCCGGGAGAAGCTGCCCTGGTCGCGGAAGCCGACCAGCGAGGCGATATGCCCTAGGCTCAGGCCACTGTGGTTGACCAGGGTGCGGGCGTGCTCGAGGCGGCGCCGCTGGACATAGGCCAGCGGCGTCATGCCGGTGCGCTCGCGGAAGCGGGCATGGAAGTGGCCGACACTCAGGGCGCACAGCGCGGCCAGGCGGTCGACACGAATCTCGTCGGCCAGGTGGCGGTCGATCCAGGCATCCAGGCGCGACATGTCGAGCCGCCCATCGAGGCCGGTCGGGCCGGCGAGGCCCGTCGCGTCCAACGGACGGGACTGCAGGTGCAGGTAGAGGGCGCGCAGCAACAGGGCAGCGATCTCGTTGTGCAGGGCCGGGCACAGCTCGAGTTGCTGCATCAGGCTGTCGGCCAGGCGATTGAGGCGGGCCGGCACGCCGAAGAACCGCGGACCCTCGAAGAGCCGCTGGATCTCGCCGCCGTCGCGCAAGGTGGGCAGGGTCGCGGCGGGAATATCGAGGACGAAGGTGCGGTTGCGACCGTCGCCCTGGTACTCGTGATGGCGAGCGCAGGGAATCAGGCAGCCACGACTGCCGGTGATGCGTTCGCCGTGGCCCTCGATGGACAGCTCGGTGGCCCCGCTGGTGGCCAGGATCAACTGATGGTGGTCGTGGGCATGGGCCACGTGCTCGCGTGCGAGGGTGGTGGCGCGCAGGTCGAGAGTGGGCATGCAACCCTGCCATGGCAAGCGAAAAAGACGCCTTCACACCATGGGCCGAGCCGGTGAAGAAAGCAAACCGGCGAGGCGAAGGAGCGTTGCACCAGGCGCCTTGCCGGGCCCGGACATCCCGCGCACCCGACTGGCCGACCCGGCGGCTCTACCTGTAGCCTTCGGGTGAGCCCCACCCACCCTCGCCTGGAGAGAGACATTCATGCCGCGTTTTCCGGATCACCTCACCTCGCCCGGCCCCGACAACCCCTTTCCCGGCCTCTGGGTGCTGCAGCGGCGCCTGGGACACGAGATCGCCCACCGCCTGGGCTCCAACGAGGGGCTCGACATGCCTCATGCCGCCCTGCGCGAGCACTTCGGCGACGCCATGACGGAGCACGTCTATTGCTATGGCGACGCCGAGGCCCTGGGCGTGCGCGAGCGCCTGGCCAGCCGCCACGGCTTCGCGGTGGACACCCTGCTGGTGGACGCCGGCTGCGACAGCCTGTTGGCGCTGGCCCTGCGCACCGTCGCCCCGACCGGCACCACCGTGGTCAGCTCCGCCGGCACCTACCCCACCTTCGGCTATTTCGCCAGGGGCCAGGGCTGTCGCCTGGTGGAGGTCGACTACCGGGAGGACGCCGAGCGGCTCGCCCCGGACATCGACGCCCTGGTACGCGCCGCCCACCAGCAGGACGCACGCCTGGTGTACCTGGCCAACCCGGACAACCCCACCGGCCATGTCCACGACGAGGCCAGCGTCGCACGATTGCGCGCGGAACTGCCCGAGGACTGCTGGCTGCTGCTGGACGAGGCCTACCATGACTTCCGCGACGACGCCGCGGCCCCGGGCTTCACCCGGGCCCTGCCCGGGGTGATCCGTTGCCGCACGCTGTCCAAGGCACTGGGACTCGCGGGGCTGCGGGTCGGTTATGCGATCGCCGAGCCCGACACCCTGGCCATGATGATGAAGGTGCGGATCCATTACGCCGTCTCTACCCTCAGCCTCGCGGCCGCCGAGGTGGTGCTGGATCATCCCGAGGAGATCGACGGGCACATCCGCGACGTCATCGCCCGCCGGGAGCGGCTGGCCGGGCATTTCCGCGAGCTCGGCGCCGATGTGCTGCCGAGTGCCACCAACTTCATCGGCATTCGCCTGGCCAGTGCGGACCTGGCCAGGCGCGTGCATGCCGACATGCTGCAGCAAGGCAAGCTGATCGCCCGCCCCGCCCATCCGTCGTTGGGCCACGTGCTGCGCATCACCGCGGTGGAGGACGCCCTGGTGCCGGGCCGGCTGAAGGAACTGGAAGCGGCCCTGCAGGCTCCCTAGGGCCGGGTGGGGTTGGCCGCGGGGCGGAGCATCGGGAAGCGGAGGTGGAATCGGGGCCGTGTCGGGGCAACGCCGGGTCACTGGGCGTTGTCGTTCTCCCCCTGGTCGTTCTGCCCGCGGTGTCGGGAGTGGCCACCCTGATGGCCGTCGATCTCGATCAACGGCTCGGGCCGGACATGCGCCGGCGCGTAGCTGCAACCCGCCAGGACCAGCCCCATGACGACGACCAGTGCCCCCGGCCGCCACTTTCCGGACGCCGTCACCGTGCCGGCGCCTGTCCGCTCATCCCGCTGGGCCCCCTCAGCAACGCCCATGCTTGGCCTGGCCGGGCGGACAGAAGCGGGAACGGTGCCGGTCGCGGTAGTGGTCCCGATCGCGGTAGCGCCGATCGTAGTGACGGTCGTGGTCATGGCCGTAGTGTTCCCAGTAATCGTCATCATGGTGATCATGGCGGCGATGATGCCCACCATGGTAGCCATCGATCTCGATCAACGGCTCGCTCACGACCCGCGCCGGGGTATAGCTGCAGCCCGCCAGGGTCAGGGCGGCCGCCAGCAGCATGGTGGGCCCTACGCCTCTGGAGATGTTCATGACGCCCCTCCTCGTTCATTGACGATCAGGCCTGCCGGATCAGCAACGCCCCTTCTTCGCCTGACCGGGGGGACAGAAGCCACCACCGTGGCGATGACGGTCATGGTCATGGTCGTGACCGTCGCCGAAATCGATCAACGGTTCGGAGCTGATCCTCGCCGGCGTGTAGCTGCAGCCCGCCAGGAAGGTGGCGGCGATCAGCAGAGTCGAGAGCAGCAGGGTTCGACAACTCATAAGAACTCCAGATAGAGGATGGTTGATCGCCATTCTAGCGAACCGATGCCCGTCGCCCCATGTGGCACGGCGGCGACACCGCCGTCTCCACAATACGACACATTCCGACACCCTTGGGTAACAACCTGCGACACCTGTCACATGTCATGTGTAACGACGCCGCCCCGGGCAGTGTCCCTGCAGCGCGTAAGCCGATCGATTCTTCCTTACAGAACAGCTAGTTGTCACCATAAGAAAGCCTCGCGCATGGCTGGCACGGTGATTGCCATCTCCTGGACGGTGACGCGGATCACCCTCGACAACAACACAGGAGACACACCATGGCGCCACTCGCCAAGCGTACCCTCGCCGCCCTGCTGTTCACGGCCACCAGTCCGGCCGCCCTCGCCGAGCTGCCCGGCATGCGCGGCCCCCAGCACTTCGGCTTCACCGTCCCGGACCGTCAGGCCGCCGTGGACTTCTTCGTCGAGGTGATCGGCTGCCGGGCCTTCTTCACGATCGGGCCCTTCGGCCCCTTCGAGGACGACTGGATGGCGGGGAACCTGGACGTCCACCCGGAGGCCTCCATCCCCGCCGCCCACCTGGTGCGCTGCGGGGATGGCACCAACCTGGAGATCTTCGAGTACACCGCGCCGGACCAGCGCACCGAGCAACCCCGCAACAGCGATATCGGCGGCCACCATATCGCCTTCTATGTCGACGACATGGACCGGGCCGTGGCCTATCTGAAGGAGCAGGACGTGAAAGTGCTCGGTGAGCCCAAGACCTTCAGCGAGGGGCCCATGGAAGGCCTGAGCTGGGTCTACTTCATGGCGCCCTGGGGCATGCAGCTCGAACTGGTCAGCGTGCCCTACGGCACCATGGGCTACGAGGAGGAGCATCGCGGGCGTCTGTGGGACCCGCGTCACTGAGTGGCAGGGCCCTTCCCTGCCGGCGGCACCCGACGGTGCCGCCGCCCCGCTCTCCCACCTGGCCGCATCGAACCATGCCCTCACCGCTCGCGCCCCGTCGGGGCGGCATGGGCGCGGGTCACGATCCACACGATCTGCAGCAGCGAGGCGATCACCAGCCCCCCGTCGAGGGCGACCTCGAGGTACAGCGCCCCGAACAGGCCGTAGAACAGGCCCAGCCCGCTCACCCCACCGGACCACAGCCGGGAGCCGAGACCGTCCAGCAGCAGCGTGACGCCGATGACGATCGCCAGGGTCGGACAGGGCACCAGACCGGTGGGCGCCGCATACAGATAGGCCAGGGGCGCGGCCGTCTCCAGGAAATGTGGATAGCCCCAGCCGAAGGCGACGGCCAGCAGGCCGGCCACCCGCGCCCAGGGCGGCCCAGGACTCACCGGGTCCCGCGGCAGACGCCAGGCGCACGCGGCCAGGACCACCGCCCCGACCAGGAAGACCGCGCCATTGAAGGGATTGGCCTCCCGCCAGGCCAGGACGCCGACGCTGAGCAGGGGCACGACCAGCAGGCCGGCAACATGGCGTCGGGCCGGCCACCGGGCGCCACAAAGCGCCAGCAGCAGCAGCGCGAAGTAGCCATGCCAGGCGATCGCCAGCAGGGTCCAGCGATTGGCGATCGCGTGCAGACCCTCGAGGATCAGCTCCGGTGTCGGCATTACCGCCCTCCCCGTGCCTCCCATGCCCGGCCCCTTTCAGGTGCCGCCGTTAGCGCACGTCGTCATTTCCGGCCGTGCTTCACGGCATCCGAGATGTGCAGCGATAGCCGTCCATTTCCGATAGCCTGTCTCCTAGCAGACGACACGCAGGCGGTCCGAGGCCCTGTGTCGGGGGTGGCCGACCGCCCCTCGGCTCGATGAAGCACTCGACTTTGTCATACATCATATGATAATGCAGTGGAGCATCCACCACCACGAGGAACCCGCCACATGAAGAAATGCATCCTGGCCTATGGGCGCCTGAGCGATGACCAACTGGCCCAGCTCGCCAGGGAGTTCGAGGTTCGCGACTTCACCGGCCTGGCCTCCTCCGAGGATCCGGCCTTCCGGGCCGCCCTCCCCGAGGCCCATGGCCTGATCGGCTCGAACCTGACCATCACCCCGGAGCTGCTGGACATGGCGCCAAAGCTGGAGGCCATCGCCACCATCTCGGTGGGCTACGACAACTACCCCGTCGAGGCACTGACCCGCCGCGGCATCCTGCTGTGCAACACGCCGGACGTGCTCACCGAGACCACCGCCGACACCGGCTTCCTGCTGATCATGGCCACCGCCCGCCGTGCCGTGGAGCTGGCGGACTTGGTGCGTCGCGGCGACTGGCAGCAGAGCATCGGCCCGGAGCACTTCGGCAGCGACGTCCACGGCAAGACGCTCGGCATGGTGGGCTTCGGTCGCATCGGCGCGGCGATCGCACGACGCGGTGCCCTGGGCTTCGGCATGAAGGTGCTCTACTCCAATGCCTCACCGAAGCCCGAACTCGAGGCGGAACTCGGCGCCGAACGCCGCGAACTCGACGCCCTGCTGGGCGACGCCGACATCGTCTGCGTCACGGTGCCCCTGACCGCCGAGACCGATCACATGATCGGCGCCCGGGAGTTCGGCCTGATGAAGCCATCGGCCATCCTGGTCAACATCGCCCGCGGCAGGGTGATCCAGGAGGCGGCGCTGATCAACGCCCTGGAGACCGGACAGATCCATGCGGCAGGCCTCGATGTCTTCGAGCATGAGCCGCTGTCCCCCGAATCGCCGCTGCCCCACATGACCAACGTGGTGGCCCTCCCCCACATCGGCTCGGCGACCCACGAGACGCGAAGTGCCATGGCCCAGAGAGCCGTGGACAACCTGCGCCTGGCGCTGAAGGGGCAGCGCCCCGTCAGCCTGGTCAACGAGGCGGCCTGGCGGACCGCCTGAGCGGCGCCCCGTTCCAGGCGTAAGGAATTCCCGTGATCTCCAAGCTGCCAAGATGGGTCGAATATGGCGCCTTCGTGCTGGCCTTCACGGCGGGATGCGTCAATGCCGTCGGCCTGCTGGGCTTCGAGCACCAGGCGATCTCCCACCTCTCCGGCACGGCCACCCTGCTGGGATCGGGACTCTCCCTCGGCCAGCTGGCCACCTCCTTTCACCTGGCGGCGATCCTGGTCAGCTTCCTGCTCGGGGCGGCCCTGTCGGGCCTGCTGCTGCCGGGCAGCTCCCTGAAGCTGGGGCGTCACTACGAGACCCTGCTGGCCATCGAGGGCACCCTGCTGCTCGCCGCGACATACTTCCTGGAGGGGGGCGCCTACCTCGGCCATTACATCGCCTCGATGGCCTGCGGCGTGCAGAATGCCCTGGCCACCACCTACAGCGGCGCGGTGGTCCGCACCACCCACCTCACCGGCATCATCACCGACCTCGGCCTCATCCTGGGCCACGCCCTGCGGGGGCGCCCCTTCGATCGGCGCCGGGCCGCGCTGTTCCTGACCATCGTCGCGGGCTTCCTGGGCGGCGGGGCCTTCGGGGCCCTCCTGTTCGCCTGGCTCCACTTCCTGGCGCTGACGATTCCCGCCGGTATCTGCTTCAGCCTGGCCCTCGGCTATCGTCTCTACAGCCGGCGCCGCACCCGCGACTGACGGGCCCGGGGAGCCCGTGTCTCACCGGCCCGGTCTGCCTGCGGATAAGCCCCGACACGATGCCACGGGCAGCGGGAGTCGAATGCCGAAAAAACCCCCAGCCAGCCGCGGCCAAATCGGAAAAAAACACCGATGGTGTGCCTCCGCGAGTTTGGTATCGTCAGCGCTCGAACCCACCGCCAATGCCAGGAGGTAGCCAATGGGCGCCGAGTCCCTGCCGGAAACAATTCCCGCCACCATGTCCGCCATGCTGCTGACCGGCCATGGCGACGTGGACAAGCTGGTCCATGACACCCATGTCCCCACCCCGCGCCCCGCCGCCGGCGAGGTGCTGGTCAGGGTCACGGCCACGGCGAAGAACAACACCGACCGCAAGGCGCGCGAGGGCCTCTACCCGACCAAGGACAAGGGCGAGATGACCTCCTTCGCCATGGGCGGGTCGCCGACGCTGACCTTCCCGCGCATCCAGGGCGCCGACGTGGTCGGCCGCGTGGTGGCCGTGGGCGAGGGTGTCGCGAGCTCGCGGATCGGCGACCGCGGCCTGCTCGACTTCAACCTCTACGCGGATGAGCGCCGCGACATCAACCTGACGCCGGACTACTACGGCCATGGCGCCGATGGCGGCTATGCCGAGTACATCGCCGTGCCGTCGGACCAGTTCCACAGCGTGGCCAATCCCGACCTGGCCGATGCCGAGCTGGCGGCCATGGGCATGTGCTCCTACCAGACCGCCTATCATATGATGACGGCTGCTGGCGTGAAGTCGGGAGAACGTATCCTCGTCACCGGCGCCAGCGGCGGCGTGGGGACGGCGCTGATCCAGCTATGCCGCATCGTCGGGGCGGTGCCCTATGCGCTCAGCCAGCCGGACAAGGCCGACGCCCTGCTCGCGCTGGGCGCCGAGGCGGTACTCGACCGCAACGACATGACGGACTTCACCGAGCAGGTCAAGGCCGTTACCGGTGGCGCGCCCATCGACGCGGTGATGGACCTGGTCGGCGGCGAGATGACCGACCGCTTCATCGACACCATGATCTTCGACATGAACAGCCGCCACAGCTACCCGCGGCTGTCGATCGCCGGCGCCAGCGGCGGCAACCTCAGCGAGATCATGTGGACCCGCATCTACCTCTACCAGGTGCAGATCTTTGGCGTCTCCCACGGCACCCGGGAAGAGGCCGAGCAGCTGGTCCACTGGATTCGCGACGGCCGGCTCAAGCCGGTGCTGCACGCGGCCTTCAAGCTCTCCGAGCTGCACGAGGCCGAGCGTTACTTCGTCAATCGCGGCAGCAACTACCTGGGCAAGATCGTGCTTGTCCCGGATGCCCAGTGGCAGGAACACGGCGCACCCTTTGCGCTCGAGGGGACGAAATGAGCAAGGAAGAACTGACGATCCGGCTGATGGACACCCATGCCGGCGGCGACGTCAGCCGCATCGTGCTCGGCGGCATCGACCCGCTGCCCGGCGCCACGGTACGCGACCAGATGCACTACCTGCGCGACGACGCCGACGGCCTGCGCCGGCTGCTGCTCGACGAGCCCTACGGCATTCCCGAGATGTCGGTGGACCTGATCGTGCCGGCCACCAACCCCGAGGCCGAAGTCGGCTACATCATCATGGAGGTGATGGGCTACCCCATCTATTCCGGCTCCAACACCATCTGCACCGCCACGGCGGTGCTGGAGGCCGGCCTGGTGCCCAAGCAGGAGGGACGGCAGCGCTTCATCCTGGAATCACCGGCGGGCCAGGTGCACATCGAGGCCAAGGTGGTCGACGGCGTGGTCGAGGCCATCACCTGCGAGGGGCTGCCCAGCTACATCGACACCTACCGGGCCAGCATCCATGTGCCCACCATCGGCGACGTCACCTACAGCGTCGCCTACAGCGGCGGCTTCTATGCCCTGGTGGACGCCGCCCAGCTGGGCTTCACCCTGATTCGCGAGGAGGAGCGGGCGCTTTCCGACTGCGCGCACAAGATCGTCGAGGCGCTGCAGGCCGAGCGCGGCTTCTCCCACTACGCCCTGGGCGACGTGGGCCCCTTGCCCTTCCTGCACTTCATGGGCCCGGTGGAACAGGTGGCCGACGACTTCTACCGCTCACGCTCGACCACCTACGTGCATCCCGGGGTGATCTGCCGCAGCACCACCGGCACCGGCACCTCGGCACGCCTGGCACTGATGAACCACGAGGGCAGCATCAAGCCCGGCGACAAGCTCGAGACCGTCTCGCTGCGCGAGACCGGCTTCATCGGCGAGTTCACCGGCACCCGCCAGGAAGGCCCCCACCAAGTGGTGGAGAACACCATCACCGGCAAGGCCTATGTGCTGGCCCACTCCGATATCGTCATCAACCCCGAGGACCCGCTGGTGGAAGACGGCGGCCTGCACCATATCCTCAGCGACGGCCATCGCGGCCCCGGCGACTGACCCTCGCCGCCTCGATGGCCCGGCCGGCCCGGGCCATCGTGCGACGCCGCCGGGCGGCGCCGATTCGCCTCGGGCCCCCGCCTCCGGCAAGATGGGGTATCGCAGACTGCTCCATGTCTCGTCAGGACCCCGCCATGCCCAACGTCCTCATCCTGCTGGATGTCCAGAACCTCTACTACACCAGTCGCCAGGCCTATCGGCGCAACGTCGACTATAACGCCCTGTGGGCGCGGGCGAGCGCCGGCCGGCGGGTGGTCAAGGCCATCGCCTACGCCATCGACCGCGGCGACGAGAAGCAGCGCCAGTTCCAGAACATCCTCCGGGCCATCGGCTTCGAGGTGAAGCTCAAGCCGTTCATCCAGCGTGCCGACGGCTCGGCCAAGGGCGACTGGGACGTGGGCATCACCCTGGATGCCATGGAGTACGCGGGCGACGTGGACGTGGTGGTGCTGGCCTCGGGGGACGGCGACTTCGCTTTGCTGGCCGATCGCCTGCGCGAGAAGTTCGGCGTGGCGGTGGAAGTCTACGGGGTGCCGACCCTCACCGCCGGCGCCCTGATGCAGTCGGCCAGCCGCTTCGTACCCATCGAGGGCAACCTGCTGCTGGGCCGGCCGGAGCACTAGAGTCAGCGGTTGCGACCATGCCAGGACGATGGCGCCACTTCCCGGGAGGCAGGCGGTCAAAGGGTATGCGGGGACTCAGGGGCACGGGAGAACGAAGATGCGTGTACAGCCATTGATCGCCGTGGAGGACATCGCCCGCAGCCGCCACTGGTACGAGGCGCTGCTCGGCTGCGTGGGCGTCCATGACGGCGACGACTACGAGCAGCTGATGATGCCGGGAGACGACACCTTCTTCCTGCAACTGCATCTCTGGGAGGTGCATGGCCACCCCAACCTCGAGCCCTCCTTCGTGCGCCCGGGACACGGCGTGCTGCTCTGGTTCGAGGTCAAGGACTTCCATGACGCCGTGGACCGGGCCCGCGAGATGGAGGCCTGGATCCTCCGCGAGCCCCATGTGAACCCCCAGGCCAACCATCGCGAATGCTGGCTGCACGACCCCGACGGCTATACCGTGGTGCTGGCCAGCCCCTATGGCGAAGTGGATTGACCCTTCGCCCCAGGCATGCGTCCACCGCGCCATCTACACTGCACTGCAACAGGGGCCGGCAAGGGAACCCACCTGGCAAGAGGGACAGGCATGACGGAAAGGAAGCGCATCGACCTGGCGCTGCAAGGCGGCGGCTCCCACGGGGCCCTGACCTGGGGCGTCCTGGATCGCCTGCTGGAGGACGACCGGCTGGAGATCGACGCCATCAGCGGTACCAGCGCCGGCGCCATGAACGCCGTGATCCTGGCCGACGGGCTCTACAAGGGCGGCCGCGACGGCGCGCGGGAGGCGTTGCTCGCCTTCTGGCGTTCGGTGAGCGAGATGGCCCGCTTCTCGCCCCTGCAGCGCACCTTCTGGGACCGGCTGATGGGCGACGACAGCCTGGATCACTCCCCGGGCTACCTGTTCTTCGAGGGCCTCACCCGGCTGGTCACCCCGGCCCAGCTCAACCCCCTGGGCATCAACCCGCTGCGCGACCTCATCGAGAAGCGCATCGATTTCGACTGCGTCAACGCCTGCGACAAGATCAAGGTCTTCGTCACCGCCACCAACGTGCGCACCGGCCGCGCGACGATCTTCCGCCAGCCCGCGCTGACCGTCGACACCCTCATGGCCTCGGCCTGCCTGCCCAATCTCTATCCCGCCGTGGAGATCGATGGCGAGGCCTACTGGGACGGCGGCTACAGCGGCAACCCGGCGCTCTTCCCGCTGGTCGACGAGCGCGGCTGCAGCGACCTGGTGGTCGTCCAGGTCAACCCCCTGGTGCGCCGCAAGCTGCCCGACTCCGCCCGGGAGATCCTCAACCGCATCAACGAGATCACCTTCAACTCGAGCCTGATCAAGGAGCTGCGCAGCATCCAGCTGCTGCAACGGCTGATCGAGGCCGAGGACCTGGAACTCGAACGCTTCCGGGCCATGCGCCTGCACCTGATCCACGCCGAGCACGACATCGAGGAGCTCAGCGCCTCCAGCAAGATGAACGCCGAATGGTCCTTCGTCTCGCGGCTGCACGACCTCGGCCGCGCCTGGGCCGACCGCTGGCTCGCCGACCACTTCGAGGCCATCGGCCGGCACTCCACATTAGACCTGGACAGGGTGTTCGACGACACCTTCCAGCCACTTGCCAGCAGCGAGGGTGTCACGCCCGGTCCATGAGTTCACGCCGAGGGGCCAGGTGCTCGCCCTCGGCAAGTCCAGCGATTCGGGGAGCATAGCGGTGACGAGTCAGACCCACTGGGACGCGATCTACCGGAACAAGGCCCCGGACCGGCTCAGCTGGTACCAGCCTCACCTGACGACCTCGCTATGGCTGATCGAGGCGGCGGCACCGTCGCGGGAGACGGCCATCATCGACATCGGCGGCGGGCAAGCCACCCTGGTCGACGACCTGCTCGCCCGGGGCTATCGCGACCTCACCGTGCTGGACCTCTCGCCCGAGGCGCTCAAGGTGGCCAAGTGCCGCCTCGGCGACGCGGCCGAGCGGGTCACCTGGCGGGTGGCCGACATCACCCGGGGCGCCCTGCCGGCGGGACGCTACGGTCTCTGGCATGACCGGGCAGTGTTCCACTTCCTGGTCACCCCCGAGCAACGCACCGCCTATGTCCGACAGTTGCGGCACAGCCTGGTCCCCGGCGGGCACCTGGTGATCGCCACCTTCGGCCCGGAAGGCCCCACCCGCTGCAGCGGCCTCGATGTGGTCCGCTACGACGCCGACACGCTGGCCGCTCGGTTCGACCCCGATTTCGAGCGGATGAGCCACCAATTCGAGACCCACCACACCCCGGACGGCAAGCCCCAATCCTTCCTGTTCGCCCACTTCCGGCGTCGCGTCGACAGCTGAGTCCGCGCCCATCCGCGCCGGCTCTTCAATCCCGACCATGCTGTCGAGGCCAGACGCGATCACGCCCTGCCTTCCCCTGCGTTGAAGGCCGTTCCCTCATCGACACCGAACACCCACTATAGTGGGGCCAAGGGTAATTCGGGACTCCGCCAGGATGCCCCGCATGGACAAGCAGGTCTCTTGCGACATGGAAGGATGGCTCCGACCCGAAGGGAACCTCCCGGCAAGGGCGGCAGGCTCGTTCATTCGGATCAGGTAGCCGGCACGGCTATCGGCGCCAGGCTGCCGAGCCGTGCTTCACCTCTCAGGATGGTAGTGGATCGGGCCGTGAACGGCGTGCGGTTTGACCCGAATAAGGGGCGGGCACGTCAACCCAATGACAAGACAGGCGACCTATCCCCCGTTAGGCGAATCAACCTGACTGCCACCGACGACTCGAGGCACCGAAGAGCTTCCACTTCATGCTCCAGGATCGAAACCGACCTCACCAAAGAATCTCGATAGCCCATGCAAGCGTTGCGGAGGGTGCATGAGCAGGATAAACAAGATACCGGCATTCTGGCGGCGTCGCTCGCTGAAGTTCTGGCTAGCGACCGGCATGCTGATGAGCCTTGCCCCGATCTTCATTTCCGCAATGGCAGGTTACGTTCTCTATCATGGCGCGATCATCCAGCCGCTGGTCGAGGTCGCCTCGAAACAGCGACAAATCCTGCAACCGTTGCAGAGTGTGCAGCTGTCTCTCTGGGACATATCGGAATCGGTCATCGACTTCGCGATTGACGGCGAGGAACGACGCAAGATCGCATACCAGAACAAGGCCGATCAGATCGACAGGGACCTGGAAAAGCTTACCGCCGCCATGCAGGAGCAAGGGTTCGATATATCCACCATCAACCAGACTCAGGACGAATGGCGTGAGCTATCGACCCTGTCAGGCACCATCCTGTCGGGCGAGTCACTGCGTGCCAATGCCATCGTTGGCGAGGAGATCGAGGAATTCGAAGCGCTTATCAATCGCCTTGCCCATCACCTTGAAACCGTTCATGACGCGGTGCGCATCAGAAACGAGAATACGCACCAGCAGGCATTGGCCAGCCTGACACTCTCGGAGTACTTGGCCGCGACTGGATTGGCCCTCTCGATCCTGGGCGCGCTCCTGGGCGTCGTTGTGATCAACCGCTCACTCGTTAGCAGCATGGATCAGTTGGCGGCCGGCTCGATGCGATTTTCTGGCGGGGACCGCGACCATCGGATCGAGGTGCAGATTCCCCGTGAACTTGCCAATGTAGCCGATGCCTTCAACCAGATGACGAAGCAGATTCGTGAACAGGAAGACACCCTGGAGCGCATGGCGAGCACCGATGGCTTGACCGGCCTGTACAATCGGCGAGAGTTCGATCGGCTGCTTGCCGAGGAAATTCGGCGAGCGGAGAGATACGGAAAGCCTGTCAGCCTGATACTCGGCGACATCGATCATTTCAAGAGCTACAACGATACCCATGGCCACCAGGCGGGGGACGAAGCCTTGCGAACGGTCGGCCAGACACTGGCGGAAAACCTGCGCGAAACGGACAAGGCGTGTCGGTTTGGTGGCGAAGAATTTGTCATCGTACTGCCGGAATGTGACGCGCAAGCCGCGCGGCAGGCGGCGGAACGCGTGAGGGGCGCTGTTCAGGCCAGGGTCTTCCACATCGATGGAGAGCGGACGGCGCAGGTGACGATCAGCCTGGGGGTTGCCACCTCGACAGGCAATGGCGACACGCCCGACACCTTGCTGAAAAGCGCCGACCTGGCCTTGTATCGCGCGAAGGATCATGGCCGCAACCGGGTGATAGCATCCGTGTGAGTGGTGGACGAGAGATTCTACTCCGCAAGAGGGTATGAGCGTCGAGCGACACCTCCTTTCAGTCGTCGCGTTGGTAGGCTTTCCGGAACTTTGGTGAGTAACAATGAGCAAGTTCGTGTTGCAGCTCCATGCATTGCCAGGCGGCTTGCCTCGTGCATTTCAGGTGCAACAGATGTTTCGCCACAAGACCAGCAAGGGCGCTTTCCAAACCCACTGATGGTGTAGGGTGGTGATTCACTGCGGTGTGCATGGGTTCGTGGGAGCAACCACAGGCGTAGCCGTTTATCCACCAAGGGGTTGTCAACGACTGGAGAGGAGACCATGAAACACAACCGCTACAGTGTCGAGGTGATGAGTCGAGAAGAAGTAGATCTCGCGATTGAATGGGCCGAAAAGGAAGGATGGAATCCAGGCCTCCACGATGCTGATTGCTATTATGCAGCCGACCCGAATGGTTTTCTCATCGGTTTGCTTGACGACGAACCCATAGCCACCATCTCCGTGATCAAATACGATGATGCTTTTGGCTTTCTCGGCTTCTACATTGTCAAGCCTGAATACCGTGGAAAGGGGTATGGCATCCAGATATGGAACGAAGGGCTTCAATATCTTCAAGGACTGAACATAGGCCTTGACGGCGTCATTGACCAGCAGGAAAACTACAAGAAATCCGGTTTCAAGCTGGCCTATCGCAACATCCGCTACGAGGGGCTGGGTGGTGGAGTACCACCCCACGGCCCGGAGATTACAGCACTCTCCACTTTGCCTTTCGAAACGATTGAGACCTATGACCAACCCTTTTTCCCTGCCAGCAGGCCGCAGTTCACCAGGGCCTGGATCAGCCAGCCCGATTGTCATGCGCTAGGCATCATGCAGAATGGCAACCTGGCCGGTTATGGTGTCATGCGAAAATGCCGAAACGGTTACAAGATAGCCCCCCTCCTGGCGGACACTCCGGACCTGGCAGAATCCCTGTTTCTGGCCTTAGCATCCAACGCCAGTGCGTCAGAACCGATTTTCCTGGATGTGCCGGACATCAATGCATCGGCTGTTGCATTGGCGGAGAAGCATGAGATGAAGGTGTCATTTGAAACCGCCAGGATGTATACGGGGGATGCTCCCGATATCCCGTTACATCGCCTTTTCGGTGTGGCGTCGTTTGAAATCGGCTGACCGAGGCACAGCCGTGATCGATCAGACCATGCACGAGGAGCACGATGTCTCACTGACGCCGGTGACACGCCGTGCCCAGCCTTCCTCCCCCGGGCCAGCCTGCCCAAGGGTCAGCCAGGAGGCGCCCTGTCGCCTTGTCGCTCCCGAGGACCTCACCTAGCTTGAAAGACATTCGCCTTGCCCGGCGGCAAGGTGTGCCGGTGTCGTCACGGAGTCCGACGTGCCGATACCCGACAAGGAGCCGGCATGCAGGAGACTACCGCGCATCCCCCAGAGGCGGCCGTGACCGTCCGCCTGACCCTGAACGGCGACCCGATCACCATCGAGGTCTCCCCCAGCGCCATCCTGCTCGACGTGCTGCGCGAGCAGCTCGGGCTGACCGGGACCAAGAAGGGCTGCGATCACGGCCAGTGCGGCGCCTGCACGGTGCATGTCGATGGCCGGGCGATGAACGCCTGCCTGCGCCTGGCCGTGATGTGCGAGGGCCAGGCCGTCACCACCATCGAGGGGCTGGCCGAGGCGGGTCACCTGCACCCGATCCAGCAGGCCTTCCTCGACCACGACGCCTTCCAGTGCGGCTACTGCAGCCCGGGGCAGATCATGTCCGCCGTGGCGCTGCTCGAGGATCACCGGATCGCCGGCGATGTCGCCACGGTCCGTGAGGCGATGAGCGGCAACCTCTGTCGCTGCGGCGCCTACCAGAACATCCTTGCGGCGATCCAGGACGTCCGCCTGCGCCGGCACGCGCAGGAAGGAGGGGGCGACGCATGAGGACCTTCGCCTTCGCCCGGGCCGACAGCGTCGCCCGCGCGGTGGAGCACCGGCAGGCCGAGCCGGGAAGCGCCTTCGTGGCCGGCGGCACCACCCTGCTCGACCTGGTCAAGCTCGACGTCATGCAGCCCTCCCGGGTCATCGACATCAATGCCCTGCCGCTGACCACGGTCGAACGCCTGCCCGATGACCGCCTGCGCATCGGCGCCCTGGTGACCAATACCGACCTCGCCTACCACCCGGACGTGCTCGCGGATCACCCCCTGCTGTCCCAGGCGATCCTGGCCGGTGCCTCGACCCAGGTGCGCAACATGGCCACCACCGGTGGCAACCTCATGCAGCGCACCCGCTGTCCCTACTTCCGCGACGCCGCGGCGGCGTGCAACAAGCGCGAGCCGGGCAGTGGCTGCGACGCCCGGCACGGCGTCAACCGCATGCATGCCGTGCTCGGCGGCAGCCGCGAGTGCGTGGCGGTGCATCCCTCCGACATGTGCGTGGCCCTGGCCGCCATCGGCGCCACCCTCACCCTGCACGGCCCCCACGGCGAGCGCGAGATCGATTTCGCCCACTTCCACCGCCTGCCCGGCACGACACCCCATCTCGAGCACGACCTCGACGACGAGCTGATCGTCGCCGTCACCCTCGCGCCGCCGCTCATGCCGCTGGGCACGGCCTACGTCAAGCTGCGCGATCGCGCTTCCTTCGAGTTCGCCCTGGCCTCTGCCGGGGCCATGCTGTCGCTGGACGAGGACCTGATCGGCGAGGCGCGCCTGGCACTGGGCGGCGTGGCCACCAAGCCCTGGCGCTGCCGCGAGGCCGAGGCGCTGCTGGCGGGCAAGCGGGCCGACACCGCCGCCTTCGCGGCGGCGGCGGACGTCGCCCTGGCCGATGCCCAGCCGCTCGCCCACAACGCCTTCAAGATTCCGCTGGCGCGCCAGGCCATCGTGCGGGCTCTGCGCGAGGCCGCCCGGCGCGCCGGGGAGGACGCCACATGAGCGACATCACCGAGCCCCATGTCGTCGGCCGGCGCACGCCGCGCGTCGACGGCGTCGACAAGCTGACCGGCCGCGCCGACTATACCGTCGACCATCGCCTCGAGGGCATGCTCTACGGCTATCCGGTACCGGCGAGCATCGCCCATGGCACGCTCGAGTCACTGACACTCGACGCCGCCCGCGCCATGCCCGGTGTGGTGGACATCCTCCACCACGGGCACTTTCCGGACCTGCATCGCTCGCCCAACAGCATTCGCCAGGGCGATGCGGTCAGCGAGGTACGCCTGCCCTTCGAGGACGACCGGATTCATTATCACGGCCAGTACATCGCCCTGGTGGTCGCGGAGACCTTCGCGCAGGCGCGGGCCGCGGCCTTCCGGGTGGAGGCGCGCTACCACCAGGAAGCGGGAGTCATGACCGGGCTGGCGGCCAGCGACGACGAGGGCGAAGAGGTTCGCCACTATACGCGCGGCGAGCCCGAACTCGCCTTCGGCATCGCCCCGGTGATCCTCGACGAGACCTACACCATGGCGGCCGAGAGCCACCTGCCGCTGGAACCCCACGCCACCCTGGCCGAGTGGCGCGAGGCCAACCAACGCCTGGTCGTCCACGAATCGACCCAGGGCGTCTTCTACCAGCGCAACGCCCTGGCGCGCATCTTCGACCTGCCGCCGGAGCGGGTCGAGGTGATCTCGCACTACATCGGCTCGGGCTTCGGCAACAAGCTGTTCATGTGGCCGCACGCCGTCGCCACCGTCGCGGCCGCGCGGATGCTGGGCCGCCCGGTCAAGACGGTGCTGCCCCGCCAGCAGGACATGATGACCACCGGCCACCGCCCCGCCTCGCGCCAGCGCATCCGCCTCGGTGCCGAGCTCGACGGCACCCTGGCCTCGATCCAGCACGACAGCCTCACCGAGACCTCCTCCGTCGACCGCTATGTCGATGCCTGCGGGGGCGCCACGCCCAGCGCCTATGCCTGCGACAGTGTCGCGACCCGCCAGCGCATCCTGTCGGTCCATCACGGCACCCCCTGCCCGATGCGCGCCCCGGGCGAGGCGTCCGGCGTGTTCGCGCTGGAGAGTGCCATCGACGAGCTGGCCGTGGCCCTCGACATGGACCCGCTGGCCCTGCGCCTGAAGAACTACGCGCACCGGGACCCGCAGCGCGGCCTGCAGTGGTCGAGCAAGCACCTCGACCGCTGCCTGGAAAGCGCGGCCGAGCGGTTCGGCTGGGCCTCGCGGGACCCGGCGATCGGCAGCATGGGCGACGGCGACGAGATCATCGGCCAGGGCATGGCCTCGGCCACCTGGTTCGCCGGGCGCCAACCCTGTGCGGCCGAGGTGACGCTGCGCGCCGATGGCTCGGTAGTCGCGGCCTGCGGCACCCAGGACATCGGCACCGGTACCTACACCATCGTCGCCCAGACCGTGGCCGAACTCACCGGCGTGCCGGTCGAACGCGTCGAGGTCCGGCTGGGCGAGACCCGCCTCCCTGCCGGCCCGCTCTCCGGCGGATCGATGACCACCGCCTCCGCGCTGCCGGCCGTCGCCGCCGCCACGCGTGAGGCCCTGGCAGCCCTCAAGGAGGTCGCCACCGGGCCGGGGGGCCACTTCGCGGGGCTCGCTCCCGCGGCGCTGGACGTCGAGGCCGGCACCCTCCAGGCCGACGGCCGGCAGGCCGACTTCGCCGAGATCCTCGCGCGCCACCGCCTCTCCGGCGTCACCGGCGAGGGCAGCGCCGCGCCGGGGGACGAGCGCCGGGAGTTCAGCTTCCGCTCCTTCGGCGCCCACTTCGTCGAGGTACGCTGGGACCCGGGCATCTCCCGGCTGCGGGTAGCCCGCGTGGTCAGCAGCATCGATATTGGCCGGGCCATCAACCCCGTCGCGGCGCGCAACCAGGTGGAAGGCGCAATCGTGATGGGCATCGGCATGGGGCTGCTCGAGGGGCTCGACTACGACCCGCGGGACGCCCGGCTGATCAACGCCAACGCCTCCGACTACCGGATCCCGGTGCATGCCGACATGCCCGAGATCGACGTCGAGCTGCTCGACTATCCCGACTACCGCTTCAACGAGTTCGGCGCCCGCGGCATCGGCGAGATCGGCCTGACCGGGATCGCGGCGGCCATCGCCAACGCCGTCCACCACGCCACCGGCAAGCGCGTCCGCGACCTCCCGATCACCCTGGAGACCCTGCTCTAGCCCGCAGCCATGGCCAGCTCGGCGCGAGGTCGCGCTTCCGGCACCCCCCTTCCCAGGGGGGGACGAGGTCCCGGGTGGTGGCCATGCTGTCGCTTGCGTCGGTTGTCGGGATGGCCCGGAGCCGGATTCCCCATGGTCAGGATCGAAGCCCTCCGTAGTGTGCATCCCCATCGGGCCGGGCCGTGCGGGACGCGGCCGCCCGGGCGCCTGCTGGGCAGACCATGAGCAGCGCGTCGCCGTCTCGGCAGTGCAGCGCAGGATGCGGAACGATCCGGCGCCGGTCGACGACCCGAAAGCCACGACGGGCATAGAAGGCCCGGGCGGTGGCGTTCCGCTCGAAGCAGATGAGCGAAAGGCGGGGCAGCGCCCGGCGGAGTGCCAGCGCATGCGCGCCTTCCAGAAGCCCCTCGCCGACGCCATGCCGCCGGTAAGGGGCATGGACGGCAAGGCTCGAGATATACAGCGACCCCGGATCCTCGAGTTCGGCGTAGGGCCGCAACACCGGATCGGTCTCGACGTCGCCCGGCGCTCGTTCGGGCATCGGAAAGGCATGGATCATGCCCAGAATCTCCTGGTCACGGGTGGCGAGCAGGCAGTTCTGGTAGGAGAAGGCCACGCCCTGGCGGGCGTAGCGCCCGGCGCCGATCTCCTCGAGCGACTGACCGGCGTCCGCCTGGTCCCCCCAGATGTAGGCGGCGAGACCATCGGACGAGATCAGAAACAGCCGCGCGATCTCGATCGCATCTCCGCGCTCCGCCCGGCGGATGCCGACGCCGGGGACGAGCGATTTGCTCAGGTACGCCATTGCCGACCTCCTCCGGTGCCGTTGCAGTCGTCCCGACCCACGCCCCGGCCGGCCGCGATTCGCCACAGGCCGCCGTGGAGCCGCGGCAGCGGGTATCGGTATCTTGCCATGACATCGTCCTCTTGCAGGGCTTGCGAAGCCGACTGGAGGCGCCGGGCGCGCTAGACTCTGGGTACCCGACGCTTGCCGCCGTCTTTCATCCTGGAAGGCGTGAGCCGGGGCCTCACGATGTGAGGCAGAGGAATCGCTTTCGCAACCCCGAGGCTCGTGGGCGACGCCAGTGATCGCCGTCCTGACGTTCGCCATCGGCTCTGAGGTGATACGGGTGGTCGGGTAGCCCGGCCGGGAAGCAGCGCGCATGACAACCACAGTCGACAAGGGCGGCATCCCGGAGGCGGATCGTGCTCCAGCTCGAGACAAGGGCGGTCCCACGATCGTGGTTCTCCCCTTTGCCACCGACCGTCCCGAACATGCCTCGGTCGCGGAGGGTATCGCCGAGACATTGAGCGGTGCCCTCGGTCGCACCGGCGAACTCACCGTGCTGGCCCACGCCACCGCCCGAGCGATGGCCGCCCGAGGCGCCGAGCCCGGTGTCGTGGCCGAGGCGACTGGCGCCGATTACCTGCTGACGGGCCGCATCCGCGATGCCGGATCACGGCTTCGTGTTACCGCGGAGCTGTCCGAACTCGCCACGGGACGCGCACTCTGGTCCGCATGCCATGAAGGGGCATCGGATGACCCCTTTGCCCTCGAGGACTCGGTGACCGAAGCGGTGATCGGCAGGCTCTTGCCGCGGATCCGCAAAGAGGAGATTGCCCGCGCTCACGCCCGGCCCACGGAAAGCCTGGCCGCTCGTGACCTGGTGCTCCAGGCCTACCCCCACCTCTGGACCCACCGCGCCGAGGACAATGCCGAGGCGCTGGCACTCCTCAACCAGGCACTCGCCCTCGATCCCGGGTTCGGCCGCGCTGCCGCGCTGGCGGCCTGGGCCCATGCGCAGCGCGTGGTCTACCTCTGGGGGGGCAGTGAGGACGACCGGGCCGCGGCCCAGAGGCTGGTTGCCGCGGCGGCCGTGCACGGACGCGACGATCCGACAACGCTCGCCGCGATGGCCGCCGCTCGCACGCTTCTCGAAGGGGCGTTCACCGAGGCGCGACTCCTGGCCGAGCGCGCCCTGGCGATCGATCCGACGCATGCCTGGGCCCTGTCGCGCCTCGGCTACACCCACCTCTACGCAGGCGAGGTCGAACCTGCCATCGCGGCATTCGAGAAGTCGATCCGGTTAAGCCCGGTCGATCCGATGGTCTTCAACAACCTGATGGGGATCGCGGACGCGCATTTCTACGCCGGGCGCTCCGCCGAGGCGGTGGCGTGGGCCGAACGCGCGCTGGCCGAGAACCCGGCAATGACCTGGGCGTACCGCGAACTTGCCGTGTACCTCGCGGATGCCGGAGAGCTGGAAGGGGCGCGTGCCGCACTATCCCGCTTCGTGGAAACGCGCCCGGGCGTCTCCCTCCACGATGTCGAGCGGAACCTTGCACCATTGCGACCGTGGTTCGGTGACCGCTACCGCGCTGCGCTCAGGCAGGTCTGGCCTGGTGCGCGCAACGCGCCTGCCGTTGCCCGGCCCCTCGAAGCGTCGATGCGCCGCGAGGACGAGGAGAATGCCTGGCACCTGGTCTTCGATGGCGTGGCCGTGACGCTCCCCGACCTGAAGGGGCTGCATGATCTGGCGCGACTGCTGGCGCGGCCGGGCAAGGAGTTTCACTGCCTCGACCTCGCCGGGCGCAGCGACGCCGACAGGGGCGCCGCCGTTCTCGACGAACGCGGCCGCCTGGAGGTCAGCCAGCGGATCCGCGAGCTCCAGGAGGAATTGGCCGAGGCGGAGGACATGCACGATATCGGTCGAGCGGAGTCACTGCGCGGAGACCTCGACCATCTCGTCGACGCACTGTCCAGGGCGCTGGGGATCGGCGGGCGCTTGCGCAGGGTGGGCGATCTCGCCGAGCGGGCACGCTCTACGGTCACGTGGCGGATCCGCCATGCGATCCGTCGCATCGGCAAGGCCCATCCAGGCCTCCAACGGCATCTGGAGAATTCGATCCGGACGGGGAGCTTCTGCAGCTACCAGCCCGAGCGGCCGTGCCGATGGGAGATAGTGACCTGAGGCCAGGGCACCCTCCGGTTCGCCGGCTCGACGTCCCTGCCCGCGTGTGCCCTGCGCTTCAGGGTGACGGGTGACGCGTGACCCGAGTCGAAGCGGCGCACACGCCGAGCGGCGGCGCGATCAGGGCGGCGCCGTGGCTGCCGCCCTGCTCCCTCACGCCGCCTGGCAGGCGACACAGATCTGCTGGATATGGCGATGATCGGTGCCACAGCAGCCGCCGAGCACGTTGATCTGCGGGAAACGCTGCAAGAGGTGGCCGTAATCGGCGCCCAGTTCCACCGGATCGCCGCTGTCGAGCTCCTCGGCCTCGTCGAGTTCGGCATGGCTCTTCCTCGAGGCATTGCAGCGCAGCCCGCGCAGCCGCCGAATCCAGGCCTCGTCACCCAACACGCCCGCGAAATGGCTCGGATGCGCGCAGTTGATCATGTAGTAGGCCGGGCCGTTGCCGGTCGCCTCGTCGACCCGCCCGATCGCCTCGGCCAGGCTCTGCCCGGTGGGCAGCCGACCGTCGGTCTCGACCGTGAAGGAGATGACCACGGGCATGCCTGCGGCCTGCGCGGCACGCACGATGCCAATCGCCTCGGGCACGTTGGTCGCGGTGATCGCGGTGATCATGTCGGCGCCCGCCTCGGCGAAGACCCACACCTGACGCGCGTGATAGTCCTGCGCCACCTCGGCCGTCATCAGCTGGCCAGGATCGTAGCCGTCGCCTCGTGGCCCGATGCAACCGCTGATCACGCAGGGTGTCTCGGCGGTTTCGAATTCGGCGCGAAGCTCGACCAGCATGGCGATCGCCGCGCGATTCGCCGCATCGAGTTGCTCGGCCGAATAGCCGAGCGAGTCGCCCCAGTCCGGGCTCGACCGCCAGGTGGCGCTCTCGAGGAGAAAGCCGGTGCCATGCTCGCGGGCGATCTGCGCATGTCGCCGGAAGTAGTCACGCAGTACCTCGGTGCCGGCCTCGTCCTTGAGCAGATGAAAGGCCGCGAAATGCGGCAGATCCTGCCCCTGATGAAAGATGAGGGTCGTCTCGATGCCCGCATCGGTCAGGAACAGACCGCCGTCGAGCTGGGGCAGGTGGTGTCGGTATTTCGCCATGACATCGTCCTCTCGCTGGGGTGGTGAAGCCGGCTGGCGGCGCCAGGCGTACTCGACGATGAGTCCGTCCGACACTTCAGCCGTCTTGCATCCCGTAAGACGTGAGGTGGGGCCTCACGATGTGAGGTGCATGGAGAGGAATCGGGAGGGGCGAGGCGCAAGGGCGGGACCGGTGATCGGCGTCTGCCGTACCCTGCCGATGGGTCGCCGAAGCGACACTCGCCCGGCTGGACGGCGTGGCCCTGATCGGAGCGCTGATGCGCTCAACAGGCCGCCTCCACTCACTTGGCACGTCGCGCCGCCGCCAGCGCGCGGCGCGCCCAGTCCCGGGCCGGCTCGGGATCCTCGAGGATCGCTTCCGGCGCCCGGTGGTAGGAGAGCTGCACCACCCTGCCCCGGCGACGGTACGCGAAGGGCTCGAGTCCCTCGCGCTGGAAGTCCTCGAGGTTCTGCGCATCCGCCTTGAGGTAGAGCGTCTCGTCGGACACCAGGGCGAACATCACCCCGTCATGGTAGACGCCATGGCCGCCGAACATCCGCCGCACGCTGATCGGCCCCAGCAGCGCGAAGACATCCGAGAGGTAATCCGTGAACTCGCTCATGGGCGCTCCTTGTCACGACACCGGGAACCTGCCTGCGCATGCGGGAACCGGGCCTCATCCGACCGAGGCGCGCAGGCGACTGCAACGCTCCAGCATCCAGGAGGCCTGGGCGCGACGAAACACCTTCTCCGCGCCGCCAAGCTCCAGTCCGGCCCCTTCCGTATCGCCCGCGAGGATCAACAGCTCGGCCAGGCGCAGCCGGGCGGTTGCAGCCTCGAGGGGGACATGCATTTCCTGGAAACAGTGCACCGCCTGGCGCAGCAGGCGAAGCGCCTCCTCGGCCTGCCCCTCGTCCAGCAGGATCTCGGCGCGGGCGGACATCACCTGACCGGTCACGGCGCCCAGCTCCCACTGCTCGGGATGGGCCTCCAGTTGCGCCAGGATCTCCCTGGCCTGGGGCAGCCTGCCCGAGAGTCCCGCCAGCAGGGCTGGCATGGGCCAGATAGCAGGCCCGGCGCTCGGCGACCGCCCAGCCCGTCTTCTCGGCACTGCGCAACAGACCTCGAATCGCCTCCTCGGTCCGCCCCCGGTAGTGCTGCAGCATGGCGTAGCCGGGATAGGGATCCCAGCCATCCGTATAGGCACCGTGGTAGGCCCTCTCCGCCGCGTCGAAGTCGCCCCGCATCAGGTGCAGGTCGCCCAGCAGCCGCTGGACATCACCCATCGCCCAGGGCGCACTGATCCGCAGCAACTCGTCGGCTTCGTGGATCGCGCGGCGCGCCCGATCCAGTTCGCCACAGGCGGCGAAGACCTCCGCGCGATGCAGCAGGCAGGCACCGGCGAAGGTATCGATGCCGCAGCGCTGGCACCATTGCGTGAAGCTCTCGGTCCATTGTTCCGCCCGCCGCCAGTCGCCGCGATTGCAGCATCCGGCGATCAGCCCACAGTAGACGATGCCCCCGATCAGCGGCGAGACATTCCCCGAGACCACGGCGGCGGCGGACTCATCCTGCAGTTCCGCTCCCAGGCGCGTCTGTCCCTGGGCCTGGAGGCCGATCCCCTCGTACAGCAGCGCCATGGTCTCGATGTCGGTATCGTGCAGCGCCCGGCCAATTGCCTGGGCCTCTCGTGCCCTCTCGAGGGCCTTGTCGAGGTCCCCCTCGAACAGGTGAAAGCGCGCCTGCATGCAGCGCAGGTAGCCATGCTGCGCGGACCGGGGCAACCCGCTCAGCAGCCGTTCGGCACGCTTCAGGCAGCCATGGGCAACGGCCGGCTCCATCGACTCGATCCTCAGGCGTGCCAGGCCAATCGTCGCCCGGGCGGCGGCCTCGGCATGGCCGGAGGCCGAGTAGGCCACGGCAGCGCGTTCCAGCGGGACGATCGCCTGCGGCAGGTTACCGGTGCACTGGGCGCTGATCGCCCAGCGCTCGAGTGACATGGCATCGAGGGGGTGCTGCGCATCGGCGAGCGCGTAGTGTTGCATCGCCTGTGCCCAGGCCTGTTGCCGGAAGGCGCGTTCGGCGTCCTCCCAGGAGGGAGCAGGAGGAGCGTCCATCCCAGGCGCGTCACTTCCGGCCGGCTGGGGCAGGCAGAAGCGGTATCCCCGCCGCGCATGGGTGCGGATCGCCTCACGGAGCCCCCCTTCCTCAAGGGCGACGCGCGCCAGGCTGACGGCGCGCTGCAGAGAGGCGTCGGTGACGACGACATCGGGCCAGAGCGCTTCCAGCAACTCGTCCTTGCCGACCACCCGCCCTTCATGGCTCACGAGGTAGTCGAGCAGATCGAACACCCGGGGCTGCAGGGGAATCTCGCGCCCCTTCAGGCGCAGCTCACGACGCGCGTCATCCAGCTCGAAGTCGGCAAAACGTCGGATCACCGGCAGCACCCCGCCATCTCGGTGGCCATCCTAGGATCATGAAAGCATCAGGAATTGATCAGCTGACGAACAGGACTCGGGGGGCACCAGCGACGCACGATGAAGGTGTTCAAACAGCGAGGGGCATCCGGCGATTCCGGGCGCGCTGAGCAACCTGAACGAGATCACCCGACCACAACATGAGGAGTATAACCCATGAACACCTATCTCATCCGTCGTCGCAGCAACTGGGCCGATGCCGCTGCCCTCGAGAAGACCGCCGGTGTCTCCACGCGTGTCGGCAATGAGGAAATGCCCCACCAGGTGCGCTGGATCCGTTCCTACGTGGTGGCCGAGGACGATGGCCGCCTGGGCACCGCCTGCATCTACCAGGCGGTCGACGAAGCCGCGATCCGCAAGCATGCCAGGCGTGTCGGGATGTCGGCCGACGAGATCACCCGCATCGACGCCACGTTGGTGGTGCGCGATGACCCGGTAGCGGACGCACAAGACACTGCCAGCCACGTCGCCTAGGCACCGCGACGGCCGTGGTGGCAGGACGCTCACCCCGGCCGCCTCTCCTCGCGGGGCACCACGCGTGCCGCCGACGGGAGGATGACAGTCGCCGATACCCTCACGCATGCCAAAAGATCCACGACATCAGGAAGCCGACCATGAACACCAAGCTGACCCTTTCCGCCCTGCTCATCGCCGCCCTGCCCCTGGCGGCCCAGGCCGACAACGCCGCCGAACGCGCCCTGCAGCTCAACCAGGCGCCGTTGGCGCCACTGAGCCAGAACGCCCGGCCGGTGCACCAGAAGATCGAGACCGTCGAGTTCGATGGCGACAGCGCGGCGATGCAGCAGGCTCGCGCCAACCTCAAGGCACGCCCCATCGAGACCCGCTTCGCGGCCACCGCCGACGGGCTTGCCCCGGCACGGGACGCCACCAGCTGAGCCCATCAGGCCACCTTGCCTTCGCTGCCCCGCCATGGCGAGGCAGCGTCGTTTCCCGCCACCCGAGGTCTCCCCGGCCTCACGACGCCTGCAGCGCGCGCTCCTCCTTGCGATGCTGCAGCGGTGACACCCCGAAGCAGCGCTTATAGTCGCGGCTGAACTGCGAGACACTGCGATAGCCCACCGCTTCGGCGGCCTGGTTCACGTTGCTCTCCTCCTGGACGAGCAGCTGCTGGGCCTTGATCAGGCGCAGCCGCTTGAGGTACTGCAGCGGCGAGGCCTGGGCGACCTGCTTGAAGTGCTGGTGGAAGGTCGACGGGCTCATGTTGGCCTGGCGGGCCAGCGCCTCCACCGAGACCTCCTCCGCGTAATGGGCATGCAGCCACGACAGCACCTGGACGATTCGCGAGTAGTGCCCCTGGTGCAGCACCAGGGCGCGCAGCGCCGGCCCCTGCTGGCCCTTCAGCGCCTCGAACACCACGTCCCGTACCCGCAGCTCACCCATGGCGGCGGTCTCGGCGGGATCGTGCAGCGTCTGCAGCAACCGCACCACGGCGCCGTGCATGCCATCGGTCATCGACACCGAGGCCATGGGCACGGGACTCGCTTCCGCTTCCCCGTCCTGCTCGCCCATGGCCGTCACCAGCTCACCGAGCAGCGCCGGGTCCAGGCGTATCGACATACCCAGCACCGGCGCCTCGGCCGAGGCATGGGTCTCGCACTCGAAGGGCAACGGCAGCGTCTGCACCAGGTACTGGCCGGGGCCGTAATGGATCTCGCGGTCGCCGAGATAGCCGATCTTGTAGCCCTGGGCGACGATGATCAGACTCGGTTCATACATCAGCGGCGTGCGCGCGCAGGGCCGGTGCGACGCCACCAGCGACACCACCGGCAACGCCGTCGGCATGAAGCCATCGCGCTCGATCAGCGGCGCCAACAGCTCGACCAGTGGACATGAGAGGGCTTGTGAGACGTGCATCCCGGGTTCCTTTTCCTGAGGCTGATGCCAAACGATCGTGATAGTTTTAGCAGAAATTTTATCGGATTTACGGCAACATTCATAGGAATGAGCAAGATCGCCGGACAAACCACGGTCCCCGACGGCACCCTGCCCCGCCATAATGTCGCCAACCTCATCACGAGGCCACAGCGCTCCAGAGGACAGCTCCTCACCCTCGAGCGCCGTGTGATTCCCCACGACATCAGGAAGCCGATCATGAAGACCCGACTGACCCTTTCCGCCCTGCTCATCGCCGCCCTGCCGCTGGCCGCCCAGGCCGACAACGCCGCCGAGCGTGCCCTGCATCTCCACCAGGCGCCACTGGCGCCCCAGGGCCGGCACGTCGAGCCGGCTAGTCAGGCGACCGAAACCGTCGGGTCCGGAGGCGACAGCGCGGCCATGCAGCAGGCCCGCACGGCCTTGAAGGCCAACACCATCGATACTCGCTTCGCGGCCTCCGCCGATCGGCTCGCCCCGGCCCGGGATGCCACCAGCTGAGCATCGGAACCATCCCCATGCTCGCGATGTCCCCGCCACGGCGGGGCATCGCCCCCGTCGCACACCGATCATGACGATTTTTTCGCCCCGGGAGGGAAGGAGCACGCCGCCTCTCGGAGAAACGTGCAAAAAACCCGGAGGAACGTTGGTCCCAGGCGGCCGCCCGCCTTCCCATAATGACAGCGTCCCCTATCTGGACACCTCACAGCGAGAGGAGAACCTTCCATGAGCCAGACCCGCGCCTATGCGGCCCACGCCGCCGACCAGCCCCTGGCCCCCTTCAGCTTCGAGCGCCGCCAGCCACGCCCGGACGATGTCGCCATCGAGATCCTCTACTGCGGCGTCTGCCACAGCGACCTGCACTTCGCCCGCGACGACTGGGGCATGACCCGCTTCCCCATTGTGCCCGGCCACGAGATCGTCGGCCGTGTCACCGCGGTGGGTGACGAGGTGAGCCAGTTCCGGGTCGGCGACCTGGTCGGCGTCGGCTGCATGGTCGACTCCTGCCGCCACTGCCAGCCCTGCCAGGACGGCGTCGAGCAGTTCTGCCTCGAGGGCTTCACCATGACCTACGGCAGCGACGACCGCCAGGACGGCAGCTTCACCCAGGGCGGCTACTCGGACCAGATCGTGGTCAGCGAGCATTTCGTGCTGCGCATGCCCGAGGGCATCGACCTCGCCTCCGCCGCACCGATCCTGTGCGCCGGCATCACCACCTACTCGCCGCTCAGGCACTACGGCGTCCAGGCCGGCCACAAGGTCGGGGTGATCGGCATGGGTGGCCTCGGCCACATGGGCGTCAAGCTGGCCAAGTCACTGGGCGCCGAGGTGACCGTCTTCACCCGCTCCGAGGCCAAGGTCGAGGAAGCCCGCCGCCACGGCGCCGACCACGTGGTGGTCTCCAGCGACGCCACACAGATGGAAGCGGTGGCCGAGACCTTTGATTTCATGCTCGACACCGTGCCGGTCCAGCACGACCTGAACCCCTATCTGGCGGCCCTGAAGTACGACGGCACCCATATCCTGGTGGGCCTGCTCGACCCCATCGAACCGGCCATCGAGGGCTTCAACCTGGTGTTCAAGCGCCGCGTGCTGGCCGGTTCGCTGATCGGCGGCATCGAGGAGACTCAGGAGCTGCTCGACTTCTGTGCCGAACATGATATCCGCTGCGATATCGAGACCATCGACATCCAGGACATCAATACCGCCTTCGAACGCATGCAGAAGGGTGACGTGCGCTACCGCTTCGTCATCGACATGGCCTCGCTCAAGGCCTGAGGCCCGACCGCCGGCCGCCCCTGGGCGGCCGGCCTCATCGAGGTCACGCCAGCCAGCACCGATTGGCGTGACATGACGACGATGCCCTAGGTATTCCCGATCATCACGGCATCCATTCAGAGGACGAGACCGATGCAAGCACGCTACTTCACCATCAACGACCACCCCCAGGGCACCCCGGCACGGTCGCTGTTCGAGCTCCACGAGAGCGAGCTGCCGGCACTGGCCGACGGCGAGGTGCGGGTGCGCAATACCTGGCTCTCGGTGGACCCCTACATGCGCGGCCGCATGAGCGGCGTGACCACCTACATCGAGCCCTTCGCGCTGAACGCGCCGCTGGAGGGCGCCGCCATCGGCGAGGTGATCGAGTCCCGCGATGCGGCCTTCCCGGTGGGCACCAGGGTGCGCCACATGGCCGGCTGGCGCGATGTCGCCCAGCTGCCCGGCGCCGAACTCGAGCCACTGCCCGGCTTCAAGGTGCCCGAGCAGGCCTACCTGGGCGTGCTGGGCATGCCGGGCATGACCGCCTGGACCGGGCTGAACCGCATCGCCGAGATGCAGGAAGGCGACAACGTGCTGGTCAGCGGGGCCGCCGGCGCGGTGGGCTCGCTGGCCGTGCAGCTGGCCAAGGCCAGGGGCGCCAGCGTGGTCGGCATCGCCGGCTCCCGGGACAAGCTGGACTGGCTCGAGTCCCGGGGGGTCAAGGCGGTCGGCTACCAGGGCAAGGATGCCGCCCAGCTCACCGAGGCGCTGCAAGCGGCCTGCCCCGAGGGATTCGACGTCTACTACGAGAACGTCGGAGGGACCTGCCTGGAGGCGGCCCTGAACACCCTCAGGGTCGGCGCGCGCATCGCCGTCTGCGGCATGATCGCCCGCTACAACGAGGCCACCCCCAGCGCCGGCCCCGGCAACCTGGCGATGATCCTGATCCGCCGCGCCCGCATGGAAGGCTTCATCGTCTTCGACCACTGGGCCCACTACCCCGAGTTCCTCGAGGCGGTCGGCCCGCAGGTCGAAAGCGGCCGGCTCGACTACGAGGAAACCGTGGAGGACGGCCTGGAGAACACCCCGGATGCCTTCCTCAAGCTCTTCGAGGGCGCCAACCGCGGCAAGATGCTGGTCCGGCTATGAGCGACCCCGCCGGGGGCGCCCCCCGGGACGTGGTGGCGGTGATCCTGGCTGCCGGGGCATCCCGGCGCTTCGGCGCCGACGACAAGCGCCGGGCCCGACTGCCAGATGGCCAGCCCCTGCTGGCCGCTGCGGTGGCCAACGCCGCGGCGGCCTTTCCCCGGCTGCGCGTGGTGCTCCGCGACGACGACGAGCCCGAGGCACTCGGGCTCACGCCCGATACGCCCGTCATTCGGGCGCCCCATGCCCGCGACGGGCTCGGGGCGAGCCTCGCCGACGCCTTCGCCGGCCTGGCGGGCGACCCGGCCCTGGCGGATACCGTGGCCGCGGCGGTGCTGCTCGGCGATATGCCCTGCCTGTCGCCCGAGACGCTCGGGGAGCTGCGGGACCGCGCCACGGGGGCGCGCATCGTCCGCCCCCGCCATGCCGGCCGACCGGGCCATCCGGTGCTGTTCGGCCGCGAGTTCTGGGCCGAGCTGAGCGCCCTGGCGGGCGACGAGGGCGCCCGCGGCATCGTTGCCCGCCACCGCTCGCGATGCCTCGAACTCGCGGTGGACGACCCCGGCATCCATGTCGATATCGACCTGGCCGCAGACCTGGCCGCCCTGCCGTCGCAGCGCCCCGGCCCCCCGGCGCCGGAGCAGGGCATGGCGCCCGCCACGCGCCCCGGCGGCGACGACGACGCTGACCCGAATGATCGCCGAGAACCACAAGGAGAACGACCGTGACCACCCTGACCATCAATGGGCAGACCCACGAGCTGGATGCTCCGGACGACATGCCCCTGCTGTGGGCGATCCGTGATCTCGTCGGCCACACCGGCACCAAGTACGGCTGTGGCAAGGGGCTCTGTGGCGCCTGCACCGTGCACCTGGACGGCCAGCCGACCCGCAGCTGCATCATCCCCCTCTCCGCCGTCGGTGATCGCCGGGTCGCCACCATCGAGGCGATGGCCGAGGACGCGACCGGCGCCAGCGTGCAGCAGGCCTGGCGCGAGCTCGACGTGGTCCAGTGCGGCTACTGCCAGTCGGGCCAGATCATGGCGGCCACGGCGCTGCTGCGCGACAACCCGGCGCCCGATGATGCAGCGATCGACGGCGCCATGAACGGCAATCTCTGCCGCTGCGCCACCTATGTACGGATACGCGCCGCCATTCACACGGCGGCGGCATCGCTCGGCCAGGAGGTGTCCTGATGCACGTATTGGCGAATCGACAGCATGACAAGGCCCCCGCGGCAGCGGACCGGCTGGTGAACATCAGTCGGCGCGGCTTCATGACGGGCACCGCCGGGCTCGCCCTGGGCCTCTACATGGTGCCCCTGCTGGGCCGCGGCGGTGGGGCCCGGGCCGCCGACGAAAACGGCGAATTCGCCCCCAACGCCTTCGTGCGCGTGTCGCCGGACGGCGAGGTGGTGGTGATCGCCAAGCACATCGAGATGGGTCAGGGCAGCTACACCGGACTGGCGACCCTGGTCGCCGAGGAGCTTGACGCCGACTGGGAGTCGGTGCGCGTCGAGGGCGCCCCGGCCGACACCAGGCGCTACAAGAACCTGGCGTTCGGCATCCAGGGCACCGGCGGCAGCACCGCCATCGCCAACGCCTTCGAGCAGATGCGCCGCGCCGGTGCCACCGCGCGGGCCATGCTGGTGGCGGCCGCCGCCGAGCGGCTCGAGGTCGCCCCTGCCAGCCTGAGCGTGCGCCAGGGCAAGGTGCTCCACGAGGCCTCCGGTCGCGAGCTCGGTTTCGGCGAGCTGGCCGAGGCCGCCGCCGGCCAGGCGGTGCCCGAGGAGGTCACGCTGAAATCCCCCGAGCGGTTCACGCTGATCGGCAAGCAGCGCCTGATGCGCCAGGACAGCCCCGCCAAGACCGACGGCAGCGCCCGCTTCACCCAGGACGTGCAGCTGGACGGCATGCTGGTCGCCGTGCCGGCGCATCCGCCGCGCTTCGGCAGCCGGCTGGCCAGCGTCGACGACGGCGAGGCACTGAAGGTGCCGGGCGTGGTGGCCAGCGTGCGCTTCCCCTCCCCGACCCGCGACGGCGACCTGGTCGCGGTGCTGGCCAGCAACACCTGGGCCGCCATTCGGGGCCGAGACGCCCTGACGCTCGAATGGGACGACGGACGGGCCTTCACCCTGGGCAGCGAGGAGATCGAGGCCGCCTACCGCGAGCGGGCCGGGGAACCCGGCAAGCCGGTCACCCGGCGCGGCGACGCCGACACCGCGCTGAACGAGGCGGCCCGGGTCATCGAGGCCGACTATGTGGTGCCCTACCTGGCCCACGCAGCCATGGAGCCGCTCGACTGTGTGGTGGACCTGCAGGACGATCACTGCACCATCCACAACGGCGAGCAGTGGCAGACCCTCGACCAGCAGGCAGTGGCGCAGCTGCTCGGCCTGTCGCCGGAGCGGGTGACCATCCACCAGCTCTATGCCGGGGGCAGCTTCGGCCGTCGCGCCAACCCGGTCAGCGACTATGTGCTGGAGGCGGTGGCGATCGCCAGGGCCGCCCGCGACCAGGACCGCAAGGCACCGATCAAGATGGTCTGGACCCGCGAGGACGACACCCGCGGCGGCCACTACCGCCCCCTCAATGTCCACCGCGCCCGCCTGGGCCTGGACGACAACGGCAAGCCCGTAGCCTGGCACCAGCGCATCGTCGGCCAGTCGATCCTCACCGGCACCTCGATGGAGTCGATGATGGTCAAGGGCGGCATCGACCCCACCTCCGTGGAGGGCGCCTCCGACCTGCCCTACACCGTGCCGGCGCTCCACGTCGAGCTGCACTCGCCGAGCGATATCGGCGTCCCGGTGCAGTGGTGGCGCTCGGTGGGCCATAGCCACACCGCCTTCTCCACCGAGGGGCTGATCGACGAGGCCGCGGTGGCCGCGGGCCAGGACCCCTACCGCTATCGCCGCGAGCTGCTGGCGGATCATCCCCGCTGGCGCGGCGTGCTGGACCTGGCCGCCGACAAGGCCGGCTGGACGTCACCGCTCGAACCGGGCGCCGAGGACGTGAAGCGCGGCCGCGGCATCGCCGTCCACCAGTCGTTCGGCAGTTATGTGGCCCAGGTCGCCGAGGTCTCGGTCGATGCGGAGAACACCCTCAGGGTCGACCGGGTGGTGTGTGCGGTCGACTGCGGGATGGCCGTCAACCCGGACGTGATCCGCGCCCAGATGGAAGGCGGCATCGGCTTCGCCCTGGCGGCCACCCTGCACAGCGAGATCACCCTCGATGGGGGCCAGGTGGTACAGTCCAACTTCAACGACTTCCAGGTGCTGCGCCACAACGAGATGCCCGAGATCGAGGTGCATATCGTGGCATCCGGCGAGGCGCCGACCGGCGTCGGCGAGCCGGGGGTGCCGCCGCTCGCCCCGGCGGTGACCAACGCCATCCACGCCGCCACCGGCCGGCGCCTCCGCCGCCTGCCGATCGCCGATCAGCTCGAGGCCTGACCATGCAGGCCCTGGATCTGGAGGTGGTCGAGGCCGCGCGACGCTGGCTGGCCGAGGGACACGAGCTCTGGTGGTGCACGGTGCTGTCGACCTTCGGCTCCGCGCCCCGCGCGCCGGGCGCGCTGCTGGTCGCCCGGGCCGATGGCCGACATGTCGGCTCCCTGTCGGGCGGCTGCGTGGAGGAGGACTTCCTGGCGCGCCTGACCACCGGGGCCTTCCGGGCCCCGGTTCAGGTCATCGCCTACGGGGCTGGCAGCGATGCGATCGACGCCAGCCGAGTGGGCCTGCCCTGCGGTGGGCGTCTCGAGGTGCTGGTGGAACACTGGCCCGCCGACCGGCGGGCGTTCCGCGAGCTGGAGGTCTACGCCGAGGCCCTGCGGGGCGGCCCCCTGCAGGAGCGCCATGTGACGCTGGACACCGGTGTCAGCCAGTGGACGACGGCCACTGCTCCGGGCCCGCGCGTGGAGCTCTTCGCCCGGGAGGCGAGGATTCGCGTCGGCCCGGCAGCGCGGCTGGTGATCGCCGGGATCTCGCCGGTCAGCCAGTACTGCGCACAGTTCGCGCAGTCGCTGGGCTTCGAGGTGGTGGTCTGTGATCCCCGTCCCGAGGCCTGGGCCGACTTCATCCCCGGCGACGCCCGCTGCCGGCGCGAGCTGCCCAGCGAGTACCTCAGGCGTCACCCCGCCCACTCGATGACCGCGGTGGTGGCCCTGACCCATGACCCTCGCCTGGACGACCTGACCATGATCGAGGCCGTCCGCGGCTCGGCCTTCTATGTGGGCGTCATGGGCTCGCAGCGCACCTCGGCGAACCGCGCCGAGCGGCTGCGGCGCAGCGGCGGCCTGGACGACGAGGCCCTCGCCCGCATCCGCATGCCGATCGGCCTGGACCTGGGCAGCAAGACGCCGGCCGAGATCGCCCTGGCGACCATGGCCGATGTGGTGCGGGTGATGCGCGGGCGGTAAGCTCGTCAGGGTAACGCACCTCGTCGTGTTGCGCCGGAGGAGCCTGATGACCTCATGAACCGGATCATCCGCCCCGAGCGCCTTTGCGCTGATTCGAGACCTGGTCGAGCAGTATCACGTCTGGGGAAATTTGCTGTTGCGTTTGACGTTTGTGGATCAGGTAGGCATCGCAATGAAAAACAAGGGTTTTACCACAAAGATTGTCCACGGCGATCGAGCATCGCCGATCGAGCACGGCTCCGTGCACAAGCCGGTGCATCACGTCGTTCTCTACGGTTACAACACCGCGGAAGAGCTCGCCGCGGTGTTCCAGAACAAGCAGCCCGGCTATTCCTACGGTCGGCAGAACAATCCGACCACCACTGCGCTGCAAACCAAGATCAGTGCGCTGGAAGCGGGTAGCGATACCATCTGTTTTGCCACCGGCATGGCGGCGATTACCGCCACCTGCTTGACGCTGCTCAAAGCCGGGGATCATCTGGTCTCCAGCCAGTTTCTGTTCGGTAACACCAACAGCCTGTTTCAGACGCTGACCCACTTCGGCATCGAGGTCACCTTCGTCGACGCCACCGATGTCGCCAATGTGGAAGCCGCGGTGCGACCCAATACCCGCATGGTCTTCGTCGAAACCATCGCCAACCCCTGCACTCAGGTGGCGGACCTGAAGGCGATCGGCGAATTCTGCCGCCGGCAGCACCTGGTCTACGTGGTCGATAACACCATGACCTCACCGGCACTGTTCTTGCCGAAGGCGGTCGGCGCCGGCTTGAGCATCAACTCGTTGAGCAAGTGCATCGCCGGCCACGGTGAAGTCCTGGGCGGCGCGGTCACGGATCTTGGCGAATTCGACTGGCGTCGCTACCCCAATATCAACCCCGCCTATCGGACAGGCGATCCACAGAAATGGGGCCTGCAACAGATTCGCAAGAAGGGGTTGCGTGATATGGGCGCGACCCTGGCACCGGACTCGGCCCACCGCATCGCCATCGGCTCGGAAACCCTGGCCCTGCGCATGGAAAAGGCCTGCAGCAATGCACAGGCGCTGGCAGAGTATTTCTCCCGGCACGAGGCGATCAAGCAGGTCTACTACCCGGGCCTCACGGCACATCCGCAACATCAGCGCGCACAGGAACTGTTCAACGGCTTCGGGGCCTTGATGAGCATCGATCTGGTCGACAACGATGCCTGCTTTGACGTGTTGAACAAGCTGCGAGGCGTGGTGCTCTCCAGCCACCTCGGCGACAATCGCACCCTGGCCATTCCGGTGGCGCACACCATCTTCTTCGAGATGGGGCCGGAACGGCGGGCGTCGATGGGCATCTCCGACGGCACCATTCGCCTCTCCGTGGGCATCGAGGATCGGGATGATCTGCTGGAGGACTTCGAGCGGGCGCTGGGGTAGCCGATATCGAGCGCTGCCGATAGCGCTGGTCGCCGATGAGGCCGGTGCCCTACTCGGGCATGTGGCCTTCTCCGCCGTGTCCCTCTCGGATGGCAGACCCGGCGGGTACGGCATGGGGCCGCTGGCGGCGGCGCTGGCCCGATGGCGCAAGCTCGAGGCGAGGGTGAGCTTCCCTGCGGCCTTCGATGTCCAATCCTGATATAGCCCTGCGGGCCGGAGATGGCGGTCGCATCACCGTTCCTCGAGGAGGCCTTATGGATCCTCGCCTGCTCTACTCCCTGGCGGCGGATGCCATCCTGGTGGTCCACGCGGCCTTCGTGCTGTTCGTGATCCTGGGACTCGCACTGACGCTGGTCGGCAAGCCTCTCGGCTGGCGCTGGGTGCGCAACCCGTGGTTCCGCCTCGCGCACCTGGGGGCGATCGGTTTCGTGGTGCTGGAGGCCTGGCTGGGCACCCTCTGCCCGCTCACCGTGTGGGAGATGGCGCTGCGGGAAAGGGCGGGGGACGTCGTGTATTCGGGCTCCTTCATTGCCCACTGGCTGCACCGGCTGCTGTTCTATCAGGCGCCCGCCTGGGTGTTCATCGCCGTCTACACGCTGTTCGGCGGCCTCGTCGGCCTCAGCTGGCTCTGGGTTCGCCCGCGTCCCCTGGGCCGCAAGGGACGCCCTGACCCCCGCTGAGTCACCCCGCGGGCTCGCGAGAGGGTTAGGCCGCATGGTGAGCCCTCTACACTTACAGGAGACAAGCCGCAGCGCAGTTGGATGTGGGTGTCACCTCGGCCGCCGCTCAGGGGGAAAGTCATGCCCATTCTCGACTTCGACCCGATACGCGATGTCTGGAGCAGCCTCGCGGCGGGCTATGATCGGCTCGTCACCCCCACGCACCTGTGGCTGGGCAACGAGGCCCTGCGCCGGGCGGGCCTCGTCCCCGGCATGTCGTTTCTCGACGTGGCCTGCGGCAGTGGTGCCTTGAGCCTGCCGGCGGCTCGCCTGGGGGCGCGGGTCACCGCCATCGACCTCTCCCCCGCCATGATCGAACGGCTCGAGGCCAGGGCCCGGCAGGCGGGGATCGACAACCTCGAG
This sequence comes from Halomonas maura, assembly GCF_030409305.1. Classification (GTDB taxonomy): domain Bacteria; phylum Pseudomonadota; class Gammaproteobacteria; order Pseudomonadales; family Halomonadaceae; genus Halomonas; species Halomonas maura. The sequence continues at coordinate 233,022 of NZ_JAUFPQ010000018.1, read as the reverse complement.
GCCCGGGCCATGCGCGGCGACGCCCTGCAGCTGGACGACGACACCTTCGACATGACGGCATCGCAGTATGGCGTCATGCTCTTCCCCGACTTCATGGCCGGCCTGGCCGAGATGGTCCGGGTCACCCGGCCGGGCGGCACGGTCATGGTGATCGCCCTCGGCCTTCCCGAGGAGGTCGATTTCATGTGCTTCCTGATGGACGCCATCCAGGCCGCGGTACCCGAGTTCCCTGATCTCTGCCCCGAGTCGCCCCCCCTGCCGTTCCAGCTCGGCAGGCCCAACAAGCTGCGTCATCGGCTGATCACCACCGGCCTGCGGGACGTCCGGGTGGAGCGGGTCACCGAATCCCTGCGCTTCAGATCGGGCCAGGCATTGTGGGACTGGCTGATGTACAGCAACCCCATCCCCGGCCAGCTGGTCGCCGACCTCTCGCAGCAGCAGCAGGCTCGGGTCCTCGAGGAGCTAGCGGCCAGGCTTCGGCAGCGCGCCGGAGATAACGCCTCCGCGGTGCTGACCAGCCGGGTCAATATCGGCATCGGCACGAAGCGTGACTGAGTGGCACGCGACACCCCGGGCCGTCTTGCGCTCGGCAGGGGCGGCAGGATGCGGATCCAGACACGCCAAGATCCTGCACCCCCAGCAACCAGGAGTGGCCATGAATCTCGGCATTCTTACCCTGCGGATCTCCCTTCCTGGCTGCGCCTCCCTCAAGGAGAAGCGTCAGCGCATGCGCGGCATGCACCAGCGCTACGGCCGCAACCCGGCGGTGGCGGTCTGCGAAAGCGCCGAGCGTGAACGCCTGGAGACCAGCGAATGGACCTTCGCGGTGGTCGGGCAGACGGTGCCGGAGGTCGAGTCGCTATGCAGCGAGATCGAGGACAGGGTGCAGCGCACGGTCGATGGCCGAGTGATGGACGCCAGCCGGGAGATGCTCTGACCACGCAGGTGGCAGCCAATGGATTTCGCCCATACTAGCAGGAGGCCGATGCCCGCCCGTCGCCGGGCACACACGCCCCTGTAACAGTCCGGCGGCAGGCTGGGGTCGCCCCACCCGGGAACCACCACCAAGGATAGCGAGGCCCACGATGAAACGGATGACCCTGACGCTCACTCTCTGCTGGCTGCCGTGGCTGCTGGCCTCGGCCCCAGTGTCGGCGGCGCCGAACGATGCCGTCGCGGCCGCGGCCGGCCGCGTCACCCTCGGCCCCCGCCCCCTGGCCCTGGTGCAGGCCATGGACGAGGACAGCCCGCGGGAACGTGAGCTCAAGGCGGACCTGCTGCGCTGCGCCGCCGGCGACCGGCCCTGGCGCCGCAGCGACTTCACCATCGGCCATCGCGGGGCCCCCCTGCAGTTTCCCGAGCACACCCGCGAGTCCTACCTCACCGCGGCCCAGATGGGGGCCGGAGCCATCGAGTGCGACGTGACCTTCACCGCCGACCAGGAACTCGTCTGTCGGCACTCCCAGTGCGACCTCCATGCCACCACCAACATCCTCGAGACCGACCTGGCCCGGAAGTGCAGCGTGCCGCCGGCCTTCGACCCGGACAGCGGCGAGCTGACCAACGCGGCCGAGGTCCAGTGCTGCACCAGCGACATCAGCCTGGCCGAGTTCAAGACCCTGCAGGGCAAGATGGATGGCGCCGACACCGAGGCGCGCAGTGTCGCGGCCTACCTCGACGGCACGCCCGGCTGGCGCACCGACCTCTACGCCGATCGCGGCACCCTGATGACCCACGCCGAGAGCATCGAGCTGTTCACGGCGCTGGGCGTGCGGATGGCGCCGGAGCTCAAGGCCCCGAGCGTCGCCATGCCCTTCGAGGGCATGAGCCAGGCCGACTACGCCCAGAAGATGATCGACGAGTATGAAGACGCCGGCGTGCCGGCAAGCGAGGTCTTCCCGCAGTCGTTCAACCTGGAGGACGTGCGCTACTGGATCGAACATGAGCCGACCTTCGGCGACCAGGCCGTCTACCTGGACGACCGCTACGACCTCGAGGACTTCGATCACCGCGACCCGGCCAGCTGGACGCCGAGCATGGAAGAACTCGCCGAGCAGGGCGTGAAGATCCTGGCGCCGCCCATGTGGATGCTGCTGGCGGCCAACCCCGGGGCCGACGACGGCGAGAGCCGCATCGTGCCCTCGGTCTACGCCGAGCGCGCCAGCGATGCCGGGCTGGACCTGATCGCCTGGAGCTTCGAGCGCTCCGGCCCGCTGAGCCGGGACGGCGAGTGGTACCACCAGACCACCGATGCGGTCATCGACGGCAACGGCGACAAGCTGCTGACCCTGGACGTGCTGGCCCGGGACGTGGGAGTCCGTGCCCTGTTCTCCGACTGGCCCGCCACCGTCACCTTCTACGACAACTGCATGGCCCCCGAGGCCTGAGCCCTCTCCCCAGGCCGCGCCCGGCGCGGCCTGTCCCTGCCCGCCTGCCCTGCCTTGCCCAATGGCGTTCGTCCCGGTGCCCCCCGGGACGGCGCAATGCCCGTCCCGATCGCGCCAAAGTGGCCGATATGAACCGGATCTGCCCTGTCTGCCTCTCACCTTCCGGCACGGTAAGCGCGATGCTGGCCCCATGGGGACAGGCCCCAGGCGAGGGCCATCCCGGACGCGGGATGCCAGGTCGGTCTGGCATCCGACAGCACATCCATCAGGGGGGCAGAACCCATGTTGGCGACAGCCGTTATCGAAACCCTGCAAGACGCCTTGCGTGGTCGCGTGATCCAACCGACCGATGCCGACTACGAGGAGGCGAGAACGCTCTTCAACGCGATGATCGACAAGCGCCCACGCCTGATCGCCCGGTGCGTCGACGTGGCGGACGTGATGGCCGCGGTCAGGTTCGGACGAGAACAGGAGCTGCCGATCGCCATTCGCGGCGGCGGGCACAATGGTCCCGGCCTGGCCTCGGTCGACGACGGCCTGGTCATCGATCTCTCGTCGATGAAGGGGCTGCGCGTGGATCCCGACGCCAGGACGGTTCGCGTCGAGCCCGGCTGTCGCTGGGGCGACGTCGACCATGCCACCCATGCCTTCGGCCTGGCGGCCGTCAGCGGCATCCACTCCAATACCGGCGTGCCCGGCCTGACCCTCGGTGGCGGCCATGGCTACCTGACCCGTCGCCACGGCCTCGCCATCGACAACCTGCTGGGCGCCGACGTGGTCCTCGCCGATGGCCGGCTGGTGCATGCCAGCGAGGACGCGCATCCCGACCTGTTCTGGGCATTGCGCGGCGGGGGCGGCAACTTCGGTGTGGTGACCTCGTTCGAGTTCCGTCTGCACCCGGTGGACACGGTCATCGCCGGGCCACTGTTCTGGCCGATCGAGGCCCTCGAGACCACGCTGCGCTGGTATCGCGACTGGCTGCCCCAGGCGCCGGAGGAGGTCTATGCCTTCTACCTCACCGCCGAGGTGCCCTCGGCACCGCCCTTCCCGCCGGCACTGCATGGCCGCAAGGTGTGCGGGCTGCAATGGTGCTTCACGGGGCCCGAGGCGGACGCCGAGGCGGCGCTGCAGCCGGCTCGCGAGGTGGCCGAGCCGCTGTTCGAGGGCATCGGCCCCATGCCCTACCCCGCCCTGCAGAGCATGTTCGATGCCCTCTACCCCGAGGGCCTGCAGTGGTACTGGAAGGGCGATGTCGTCCGCGCGCTCTCCGACGCGGCCATCGCCGAGCACCGGCGCTTTGCCGAGGTACCCACCAGCCTGTCGACGATGCACCTCTATCCCATCGACGGCGCCGTGCACCGCGTCGAGGAACAGGCCACCGCCTGGCGGTTCCGCGATGCCACCTGGTCGATGGTCATCGCCGGCATCGATCCCGACCCGGCCAACCACGCGCGCATGCAGCGCTGGGCGCGTGACTACTGGGAGGCCCTGCATGGCCACTCGGCGGGGGGCGCCTACGTGAACTTCATGATGGAGGAGGGCCAGGAGCGCATTCGGGGAACCTATGGCGACAACCTGCCACGCCTGCAGCGCATCAAGGCCCAGTACGACCCGGAGAACCTCTTCCGGGTGAACCAGAACATCGCGCCCGCCAGCTGATGGGCGGGCACGACAGCGCACGCCGTGACAACGCCGGCGTGCGGACCGACCACCGGGGAGCGGCGGCTGCCGACCCCCTCGGTGGCCCGGCCGGCCGTGTTGCGCCCGCCTACGGCGGGCAGGTGGCGCCCGGCACATGGAACTTGCGCCGATGGCCCCCGGGCGTGATCCCCGTCTGCCGCTTGAACAGTCGCCGGAAGAAGGCCGGATCCTCGTAGCCCACGGCCCAGGCGATCGCGTCGATGGGCCGGGAGGTGCGCTCCAGCAGGCGCTTCGCCTCCTCGAGCCGCAGCGCCTGCACGTACTGGATCGGCGAGTAGCCGGTGGCCTTCAGGAAGCGCCGCTGGAAGCTGCGCTCCGAGGCACCGCTGCCCGCGGCCATCCGCTCCACCGGTGAGTGGCAGTCCAGGTGATGGGCGATCCATCGCTGGGCGCGCTCGACCGCCGCATCGCCGTGATCGAAGCGGGGCGAGAAGACGCGATAGGCCGCCATGCCGTCGCTATGCAGGTCGAAGGCGTAGAACTTGGCCATGGCCTGGGCCACGGCCGAGCCCAGTTGCCGGGCCACCAGGTAGAGCGCGAGATCCTGCCAGGACGAGGCCGCCCCGGACATCACCAGCTCCTGGTGCTCGCCCTCGATGATCAGCGTCTTCTCCAGGGCAAGGGTGACCTGCGGGAAGTGGCGACGGAAGGTGTCGGCATAGGCCCAGTGCATGGTGGCCTCGCGCCCGTCGAGCAGGCCCGTCTCGGCCAGCAGCAGGGTCCCCGAGCACGCCGAACACAGTGTGGCGCCCCCGGCGTGCATGGCCAGGAGCCAGTCCACCAGCTCGGGATAGCGGCCGGTCTGCCATTCGCCGTCCACCACCATGAAGGATGGCACGATGACCAGGTCGGTGTGGGAAACCTCCTCGACGGAGCGCGTCTGCAGCAGGGACAGGCCGGCATCCAGCGTCAGCGGCCCCTCGCCCGTGGCAACGATGTCCACGGTGAACGGCGGATGCCGGGATAGCGCCTCGTCGAACCAGCCCAGGGCACCGAAGCAAGTGAAGACATCATGCAATCCCGTGAGGGTGCCGATGATCACCTCCCGGGTCGCCACCAGGCTGACGTGCTGGGCAGGCTGCCTCGTCTTCATACCCAGCAACGTGGCAGAGACGGCACCGTTCTGCCAACGCCAGCCTCCCTGACGACGGCAAGGCGCCGACGCCGGATCGCCCTGCTGCCCTGGTATCACCGCCCCCAGCAAGCGATCGGAAGCGGCATTGTGACGTCGGCTACACCAGCGGCAGGCAGACGTCCGTCACCAGCTCGTGCTCCGGCGTCTCCGGCATCAGGTTCCGGTAATGGAAGAACAGCGGGAAGTCGCGCAATTCCTCGCCGCTCTCCGGCAGCCATTCCCGGTACAGGTAGTAGGCGGCATCGGCGATGCGGTCATGGGAGCCGTGGTGGCGCACCATGGCACAGCGGCCCCCCGGGATGACCTTGTTGACCACACCATGGTCGTTGTCCGGCACCGGGGTCGTGACCGAGCCGCAGAGGTCGAAGCGGAATCGCTCCGCCGGCGTGGTCGCGGGGTCGTCGTAGGCGATACCGAGGTTTTCCGCGTAGGCGATGGGCGAGAATCCCGTGGACTTGCGCCACTCGATGAACCGCTGCGCCGAGGCGTTGATCAGTGCAGGGTCGCCGCGGTGTTCCAGCACCGCCACTCGGGTATCCGGAAAGTCGATGACGGTGACGTCCATGTGATGTCTCCGTTCTCTTCTGGGTAGTCGATAGGTCTCGGTCCAGGGCCGCCAGTCCGCGGCCCGGCGGAATCGAGAGGGAGTCTGGCCGAAGGCCTTCTTGAAGGCCCGGGAGAACGACTCGGGATTCTCGAACCCCGCTTCCAGCGCGATGTCCAGGATCGACGTCTCGCTCTCGAAGGCCAGCCGATAGGACGCCCGCCGCAACCGCATCAACTGGATGTAGCGCGCCACGCTGATGCCCGCGAACTGCGAGAACTGGCGATGGAAGTGGTACTTCGAGAAATGGGCGACCCTGCTCAGGCGCTCCACCGAGAGCTCCTCGGACAGATGCTCGTCGATATGGGCGAATACCCGGTCGAAGCGCTCCGCATAGACCGCCGCCGTGTTCCCCTTCATGCGTCTTCCTCCCTCGATTCCCCGCCACTATGCCCCAGGGAGGCCACGCTCTCCTGACCGATCTTGCGCAATGTACGAAGGCGGGCAAGCGTCTGCCGCGCACGGCGCGGCGGTGAGGAGTGTCACGCCCGCGCCCTTCCGGCGGACAGGTCCGCTCGGCGGCGCCGCTCCCTCCCCCAAGCGGTCCTCGGTCGAACCGCAGCGCCCGAGCACGGTCTACTACCGCGAATGCAGCGACGACGGGGCCGGTCGCCTCGTCGTGCGGGGCCCACGGCCGCACCAATGCGCCAGGGGATGCCATCCAGGATGACCATCTACGGGACCACGGGGTTTCTCTCCGTCTTCTTCCTCACGACCGCCGCGCTAAGCGGCGTCGTCTACCGCCTCTTCGAGACGCACGTCGACGCGCGGGGCGTACTCCACGAGCCCTTCGTGCTGATTCCGCTCGGTTGGCTCTCGCTGTTCCTGGGCCTGGTGCTGCTGCTGGCCTGCGTAGGCCACTGGCTGGCAAGACGCAACCGACGACGGGACTAGGTCGGCCACGCCCCCTGTTGACCTGGCGGGATGCCGACACCGCTGCTCAGGAGGCGGCAGCGGCGGCGTCCAAACTCGATGTTGGCGCCGGAATCGGCCGGATCCTGCCACATGCGTAACACCCGCACGCTGTGCTGGGTGGGTCAGGCCGGGACCCGCGCTGACGCCCCCTGGAGGAATGCATCGGCCTGCGCCATAGTCTCCTTGACGACCAACCGGAGCCCGGCGAGTTCTCGTGATGCTGCCCATCCGCGGGATCGACCACCTGGTGCTGCGCGTCCGCGACGAGCGCCGCATGCTCGCCTTCTACTGCGAGGTGCTGGGCTGCACCCTGGAAAAGCGCCAGGACGAGCTCGGCCTGATCCAGCTGCGGGCGGGCGACGCCCTGATCGACCTGGTCCCCGTGGAGGGCCCCCTGGGCCGTCGCGGCGGACCGCCACCCGGCCGGGACGGCCATAACCTGGATCATTTCTGCCTGCGCCTCGCCCGCTTCGACGAGGCGGCGATCCGCCGCCACCTGGCCGCCCACGGCGTCGAGGTCGGCGAGACGAAGCCGCGCCATGGGGCCGACGGCACGGGCGTCTCGCTCTACCTCCAGGACCCCGAGGGCAACACCCTCGAGCTCAAGGGCCCGCCCGACGCATAATGGCGCCATGGCCCGGGCGCGGCTCACGTGCCCAGGCGGCCCCAATGACATCCCCGCCGACCGCCTGCGCATTCAACGCATCTCCAGGGCGATGCGGAAGGCCCCCGCGTAGCCCGCCCCGCTTTCGGTCAGAGCCAGCACCAGCTCGTCTCCGCCACTGCGCCGGTAGATCCCATCCGCGTCATTGCGCACATTGCGCGACCCCCTTTCGGCATACGGGGCCCGTTGGTGCACCCGGTCGGTCAGGGCGTCGTCGAAGTACAGCTGCGAGGTGAATTCCACACCAGAGTCGGCCTCGGGGGCGGTGCGAATCTTGAAGTGGATATGCACGGCTCGCCCCGAATACCAGCCGGGGTAGAGGGTGGTGAACCGGGCCATGCCACGGCTATCCGTCACCTGATAGCCGCGCAGGAAGCGCTGTTCACGGGTATCGAAGCGTCCCGCCAGGTCCTGCACGCCCGAATAGACGCCCAGGGCATCGCACTGCCAGAGATCGACCACGGCACCGGCCAGCGGTGTGCAGGCGTCATCGTCGAACCGGGAGACATGAAACGCCAGCGCCACCGGCACGCCCGGCTTGCGCGTCCCATCGGTGGGGTCCGAGCGAAGGTCGCTGCGCTCGAGCCGGGCATCCACGAAGTAGGGGCCCTCGGTCTGGCGTGGCCTGGCGACGCATAAGGATGCCGCCCCACCGGTATCGCCGACTGACGCCGCGACACCGCCCGTCCGGCCCCAGAGTGACGCGGCGGCGGCCACGCCGGCGCAACGCAGCATCTGGCGTCGACTTAGCCCTTGCAGGCTCGGCAGGGTGTCCCGCTTGGCCATCTCGTCCCCCTCGAAGCATGCTTCCCATCAGCGTAGCCCGCCCTTGCCCATGCCTGACGCTTCAATCAAAGGGTGCCCATCGCCGGGAGTCTCGCCGGCTCGCGACGGCCACTTTCATGGTTGGCCCACAGCACGACGCTGCCGGGAAGTCCGGCCACACCATCCTTGTCGACCACGGCGCGTCACCCCGCCTCGTGGCCCCATGCCGCCATCAGGCGATGTGGAAGGGGTCGCCCGGCGTGAACCAGGCGTGCCCGAGTCGTGCACGCCAGCGTCTCATGCCGGCGCGATGTCTTCCTCCGCCACCAGTCGCTTCAGCAGCCCGGGAATCGCGGTCTCGAGGTCCAGGTCGGGCAGGACGTCGCGCAGGGCGATATGGCTCGCTCCCTGGAAGCGCTGGGGATCGTCGATGGCGACCTGGAAGGCGTTGACCACGGCGACCAGCGCCGCGGGGGTGTCGTCGACCTGCATGGCGCCATGGACCAGCAGTGCCATGTCACGACACCCGCGCACCCGCCGCCAGCGCTGGGCGGTGCCGACCAGCTTGCGGCCTGTGACGCGCACGTTGAAGCGCCCGTCGCAATAGGCACCGGGCGCCGGGCCCAGGTCGGCCGAGGTCACGCCGAGGTCGGCGAGCCAGTCACACCAGGGGGCTCCGAGGCGGTGATAGCCCCATTCCAGGTGCGCCGCCGAACCGCCGACCCGGCAACGCACGGCCAGCGCCAGGTTGACCACCGCCGGGCTCTGGGGCACCGGGGTGCCCCCGGTGGAGCGGAACTGGATCGGCCAGCCCCCCTCTTCGAGCCGGGCGCGGGCGTCGGGGAAGCCCGCCAGCCGCTCGTGGCGGCGGGGCATCACCAGGGCGCGGTCGCTGGGCGACCAGGCCAGCCAGCCGATCTCGCCCTCGCCCTGGCAGATCATGTCGAGCAGGGCCTCCTCGGCCATGAGCCCCTCCTCCACCGTGGGATGCTGCAGGGTCATGCTGGAAACGTCGAGTAGGCCTGCCATGGTCGCTCCCGGTCACTGGCGCAGTTCGTGGTCGAAGGCATCGGGCTCAAGGGTCTCGATGCGCTCCCCCAGTCTATCGAGAAAGGCCGCCGCCGGCGCGCCGTTCACCGCTCGGTGGTCGAAGGTCAGCGACAGCCCGATCACCTCGCTGAGGCGCGCGCCGCCCTCGTCGTCCGGCACAGCGCGCCACTGGGTGCCGCCGATGCCGAGGATGGCCACCTGGGGCAGGTTGAGGATGGGCGTGAAGTGGTGCACCCGGGAGCGCCCCAGGTTGGAAACGGTGAAGGTGGCGCCGGTCAGCTCGCGCACGCCGAGCCTGCCGGCGCGGGCCTGCGCGACCAGCTCGCGTCGCGCCTCGGGCAGCGCGCCCAGGGCGATGGCCTGGGCATCGAACAGCGCCGGTGCCACCAGCAGGTCGTCGGGCAGCGGCACGGCGAGTCCCAGGTGCACCCCGAGGTGCTCGGTGATGCGGTTGTCCTCCAGGGTCGCGTTCAGCGCCGGGAACTCGGCCAGCGTCTGCACCACCAGGCGCAGCAGCAGGTCCTGCACCGAGGGCGCCGGCAGGCCGACGGCCCGGCAATGGCGACGCAGGGCCTGCAGGGCACCGAGTTCGGCGCCGGCATGGTGGGTCAGCTGGGCCGACGCCTGCAGGCTCTCGCGCATCCGGGTGGCGATCATGCCGCGCATGCCGCGCAGCGCAGTCTCGCGGGGCTCCCGTCTTACACCCGCTGGCGAGTGAGCCGCCCCCTCGGGGGCGGCGGCATTCTGGGTGTCGAGTGGCATGGGGGACCTCCTCAGGCTTCCAGGCTGGCGATGGGGGTGCCCTTGGCGACCACCTGGTCTTCCTGCTTGGCGATGGTCAGCACCCCGGAGACCGGGGCCTCGATCTCGTACTGGGCCTTCTCGACCATGACCTCGGCCACCAGGTCGCCCTGGGCGACCTCGCTGCCGTCGTCGACCAGCCAGGCGGTGATCACGCCTTCGCCGTCGCCTTCCCAGAGGTCCTCGGGTACGGTAATCGCGGTCATCATATGGTTTCTCCTGTCTTTAAGAGCTTCTTTCACGACTCGACGAAAGCGGTGAGCTGTTCCGGCGCCAAGCCGTCGCGAGGGCGCTGTGAACCCTTCCCTGGGCGCTACCTTTGCCCTGCTGGCGCTCTCGCGTCCTGCGCCGCTTGCAGGGCCGGTGCTGGCCTTCCATGGCCAGCCCGTTCGGCGGAATCCGCCTCACCCATGGCAAAGGACCCTCGCGCCGGCTCGTCCCCGGCGCTCAACGCGCTGGTTCTTTTGCACAGCGCCCTTAGTCGTTGCGCAGCATCTGATGGAAGGCGGCGACGATCTTGTCGGCATTGGGCAGGGCCCACTGCTCCATCGTCGGCGCGAAGGGGATCGGGATGTCCGGGTAGGCGACCCGGGCCGGGGCGGCCTTGAGGCGATGGTCGTGCTCGACCACGCTGGCGATGATCTCGCCGCTGACGCCGAAGCTGTGGTAGTCCTCGTCGACCACGATGAGCCGCCCGGTCTTGGCCACCGAGGCGCGCACCGTCTCGCGGTCCAGCGGCACCAGGCTTCTCAGGTCGACGACCTCGGCGTCGAAGCCCTCCGCTTCCAGGGCCTTGGCGGCGCGCAGGCAGTGGTGGACGCCGGCGCCCAGGCTGACCAGGGTCAGGTCGCGGCCTTCCCTGGCCACCGCCGCCTTGCCGATCTCGACGCTGTAGGCCTCCTCGGAGACCGGCACGGTGGCGCCCTTCTCGGTGCCCAGCCAGCCCATGCCCTGCAGGGCCTTGTGGTACATGAACACCACCGGGTTGTCGTCGCGGATCGCCGCGGTCATCAGGCCCTTGGCGTCATGGGCGTTGCTCGGCACCACCACCTTCATGCCCGGCAGGTGGGCGAAGGTGGCGTAGAGGCACTGGGAGTGCTGGCCGGCATCGGAGTAGCCGCCGCCGGTGGAGGTCATCAGCACCATGGGCACCCTGACCCGGCCGCCGGAGAAATAGGTGTTCTTGGCCATCAGGTTGTAGATGGCGTCCATGCACACGCCGAAGAAGTCGACGAACATCAGCTCGACGATGGGACGCATGCCGTCGGAGGCGGCCCCCACGGCGGCGCCGATAAAGGCGGTCTCGGAAATGGGCGTGTTCCTGACGCGCTCGCCGCCGAACTCGTCGTGCAGCCCGCGGGTGTTGCCGAAGACCCCGCCCAGGGGACCCACGTCCTCGCCCATGACGAAGACCGCCGGGTCCTCGCGCATGGCCTGGGCGGTGGCCTCGGCCATGGCCCGGGCGATGGTCAGCTTGCGTGTCGCAGTGGTGGTAGTCATGTCGTTCACCTCGATGGTGGCGTCGCGGCCCGCCTCAGGCGGGCTGGACGATGATCTTGACGTTCTGGTCCTTGCGGTGGACCAGCTCCTCGAAGCCCTTGTCGATGATCTCGGGCAGGCGGATGCGGCCGGTGATCAGGGGCGCCACGTCGATCGCCCCCTCGTCGATGCGGCGAATCACGTCGGCGAACTCGCCGCTGTAGGCCAGCGAGCCGACCACCTCCTTCTCGGTGGCCACCAGCTCGAAGAAGTTGTAGGCGCTGGGCTCCTCGAAGATGCCCACCATCACCACCCGGCCGGCCTTGCGCACGCTGTCGATGGCGAGCTTGGCGGTGTCCTTGTGGCCGATGCACTCGAAGGCCAGCTCGGCGCCAAGGCCGCCGGTGAGGGCCTGAATCTCGGCGATGGGGTCGCACTCGCCGGGATCGAGCACCAGGTCCGCGCCCACCTCCAGGGCCTTGGCCTTGCGGGCCGCCGACATCTCCAGGACGACGATCCGCTCGGCCCCCTCGGCCCGGGCACAGAGGATGGTGCACAGGCCGATGGTGCCGGCCCCGACCACCACCAGGGTGCGGCCCGCCACTCGGCCAGCCTTGCGCACGGCGTGCATGCCCACCGCCAGGGGCTCGATCAGCGCCCCGGCCTCCATGGGAAAGTCCTCGGGCAGCGGATAGATGACGTCGGCGGGCACGTTGACGAACTCGGCGAAGGCGCCGTCGTTCATCAGCCCGGTGAAGGCCAGCCGCTCGCAGAGGTTGAAGCGGCCTTCCCGGCAGTAGGTGCACTCGCCGCAGTGCTGGCAGGCATCCGCGGCGACCCGCTCCCCGGCGGCGAGCCCCTCGACGCCCTCGCCCACGGCGACGATCTCGCCGCAGAACTCGTGGCCGAGGATGCACTGTCCCTGCACCCCGGTGAGCGGGTGCGGGGCGTCCACCGGGATGAACACCGGCCCGGCCAGGTACTCGTGGAGGTCGGAGCCGCAGATCCCGCACCAGTGGACCCGCACCGTCACCCAGCCGGCCGCCGGGGCCGTGGGCCGCGGCACCGTCTCGAGTCGCACGTCCTGGCGGCCGTGCCAGACCGCTGCTTGCATCGTGTTCATGGCATTGCTCCTGGTTGTTGTTGTGGATTCATGGTGAGAGGCGTCAGACGAAGACGCTCTCCAGCGCCGCCTCCGGGGGCAGGAACTCGCTGTCCTGGGCGAAGCGGATCGCCGCCTCGACGCGCTCGTGGGCCTCGTCGACCAGGCCGGCGTCGGCGGCCGCGTCGAGCAGCCCGGCCTCGAGCAGCGCCGACCGGTAGCGCGGGATGGGATCGCGGCTCTGCAGGCCCGCCTTCTCGCCCTCGGGCCGGTAGTCCTCGCCGTCACCCATGAAGTGGCCGGCCAGCCGTGCGGTCTCGATCTCGATCAGGCTGGGTCCCTGGCCCTCCCGGGCCCGGGCGATGGCCTCGCCGGCCGCGGCGAAGACGCCGTCCACATCGTTGTCGGCCACGTGATGACCCGGCATGGCATAGGCCGCCGCGCGGCTGTCGTTACGCGGCACGGCGGTGGAGGCCTGCTTGGCCACCGAGATGCCCCAGGCGTTGTCCTCGATGACGAAGACCACCGGCAGCTGCCAGACGGCGGCCAGGTTCAGCGCCTCGTGGAAGGCGCCCTGGTTCGCGGCGCCCTCCCCCATAAAGGCCACTGCAACTCCCGATTTTCCTTGCATTTTCCTGGAAAGCGCCGCGCCCACCGCCGGGCCCAGGCCCTCGCCGATGATCCCCGAGCAGGAGAAGTTCACGGCCTCGTCGAAGAGGTGCATGTGGCCGCCGCGCCCGCCGGCGAGGCCGGTGGCCTTGCCGAAGATCTCGGCGACCATGGCGTCCAGGTCGACGCCCTTGGCCACGGCGATGTGGTGCGGTCGGTGGGTGGCGGTGACGATGTCCTCGGGGCCCAGGTGGGCGCAGACGCCCACCGCGCAGGGCTCCTGGCCATTGGAGAGGTGCATCTCGCCGGGAATCGGCCCCTTGGCCATGTTGAACACCGGCGTCTTGCCTTCCATGTAGAGCGTCTCGATGCGCTCCTCGAGGTAGCGGCTGGTCACCATCTGGCGATACATCCACAGCCGTTGGTCGCGGGTCGGTTGCATGGGGATTCCTCCGCTCAGAGTTCGCGGCGCTGCATGCGCGCAGCGATGTGGTCGGCCTGGCGCAGCGCCAGGGCGACGATGGTCAGGGTCGGGTTCTCGGCGCCGCTCGAGGTGAACTGGCTGCCATCGGAGACGAACAGGTTGTCGATGTCGTGGGTCTGGCCCCACTTGTTGACCACGCCGTCGGCAGGCCGCGCGCTCATGCGGTTGGTGCCCACGTTGTGGCTGGTGGGGAAGTCCGGCACGTGGAAGATGCGCTCGGCCCCGGCCGCCTCGTAGCACCTGGTGGCCTGCTGCTCGCCGTGGCGGCGCAGCGCCTCGTCGTTGGGGTGGTCGCCCTTGTAGACGATCGGCACCGGCAGGCCGTGCTGGTCCTTGCGGGTGTCGTGGAGGCTGATGCCGTTGGCCTCCACCGGCAGGTCCTCGCCGCAGATCCATACCCCGGAGAGGTGGTCGTACTTGTCCAGGGCACTGGTGATGTCACGCCCCCAGCCGGCGTGGGTGGGGTCCATGAACTTGGCGAAGAACGGCACGCCCAGCGACATCACCTCCAGGTTGTAGCCGCCGACGAAGCCCCGGGAGCGGTCGAGGCGGGCCTCGTCGGAGATGATGCCGGCGAAGGTGGTGCCCCGGTGCATGTGCACGGGCCCCGGCATCACGCCGAAGATGCAGCTGGTGGCGTGGGTCATGTAGTTGCGCCCCACCTGCCCGGAGGAGTTGGCCAGGCCCTCGGGGAACAGCGACGAGTGCGAGTTCAACAGCAGCCGCGGCGACTCGATGGAGTTGCCGGCCACGCACACCGCCCGGGCGCGCTGGCGATGCCGATTGCCGTCGCCGTCGGCATAGACCACCGCGGTGGCGCGCCCCTGGTCATCGTGCTCGATCGTGAGGGCCATGGAGCGCGGGCGCACCTCGCAAAGGCCGGTGGCCTCGGCACGGGGGATGTCGGTGTACATGGTCGACCACTTGGCGCCGAAGCGGCAGCCCTGCATGCAGAAGCCGGCCTGCATGCAGCGCGCGCGGTCATCGTATTCCTCGGTATTGATGGCCATGGGCCCGGCGCGCAGCTGGGTATAGCCGACGCGCTCGGCGCCGGCGGCCAGGACCTTGAAGTTGTTGTTCCACTGGTGGTAGGGCATGCCGGTGGAGTCACCGGTCACCCCCATGTGGCGCTCGGCCTGCACGTAGTAGGGCTCGAGCTCCTCGTAGGAGAGCGGCCAGTCCAGCAGGTTGGCGCCCTGGATGTCGCCGACCTCGCTGTGCAGCCGGAACTCATGGGGCTGGAAGCGCAGCGAGACACCGGCCCAGTGGATGGTACTGCCGCCCACCCCCTTGACGATCCAGGCCGGCAGGCCGGGGAAGGTCTCGGTGAGCTGCCGGGGTCCGGCGGTGATGCGCTCGTCGAGCCAGGAGATCTTCTTGAACATCTCCCACTCGTCGTTCTCGATGTCGTTCATCTGGTAGCGCTTGCCGGCCTCCAGCACCACGCTCTTGATGCCCTTCCTGGCGAGCGCGTGGGCCAGGGTGCCGCCCCCGGCACCGGAGCCGATGATCACCACCACACCGTCGTCGTCATGGGCGAAACGGGTCGTCATGGCGTGTCTCCTCGTTGTCGTTGTGCTTGTCGGTGGCCGGCGCCCTTAAAGCCAGTCGATCACCAGGTCGTCGAAGCCACGGTGCAGGTAGCCGCCCTGCTGCCAGGACGCCCCCTCGTAGCCGAAATGCGGCTGCCACAGCTCGGGGTTGTCGTAGAGCCCCACCACCAGGGTGTTGCGGACCGTCTGGAAGAAGTCGCCGTCCTCGATCTCGCGCAGCAGCGCCACCCGGTCGTCCTCGCGCTCGAGGTCGCCGTAGCGCTTGCCATGGGCCTGGCGGGCGCGGCGGTCGAGGTCGGCGAGGCCGTCGGCGATCAGCGCCCGGTCGCTTTCCAGCAGCGGCTCGAGGGGCATCAGGTAGTAGCGGTCGGCGATGGCCTCGTGGGGGTAGATGTCGCGCCCCATGCGCAGCAGGCCGGCGGCCAGGTCGGGCTCGGCCAGGGCCCAGCGCGGCCACAAGCCACCGGCGCCGAGCGCCAGGCCGCCGGCGAGCAGCGCGCCCTGCCCGGAGAGGCTGAGGAAGCGACGCCGGCTGAGCAGTGTCGTCTTGGGGGAAGTCGTCATGGCATGGCTCCTGTTGTTGTGCGACGCACTCATAGCGCTTGTGGTCAGCCAGGGCGGCCTCTCGGCCGCACACCCCTCCCTGGCAGCTTTCGTGCCAGAACAGACCAGTTAGACGGCAACTCTTTGTTATGGATGGAGAATATTCACAGACAGGGGGACAGAAAGGACAGCCGCGGGGGCAAGTGGAACGGCGGGGATTACACTGAACGTGACAAGGGCGTTTACAGGCCGCGTTACAGCTGTAACGGGGGATACCAAGGTCGCATCTTCGGGGACTTCCCGGGGTCGTACCTTGAAGGACACGACAACGACAACGACAACGACAACGACAACGACAACACCATGCCACGCCGGTATGCCGACGAAAGGCCATGACCATGAGCACCGCCCAAGCACAGCGCGCCCAGACACAGCGAGAGCATGTCGCGACCATCCTGCGTTCCCTGGACCACCCCGATGGCAGCGAGGATGCGGTGATCGAGCGTTCCTGGCGCCGCTGCATCGACCGCTACGGCCTCGATCCCGCGGCCCCCAGCCCAGCCCGCTACGTTCCCGACCACACCCTGCGCGAACACCAGGACCAGGCCGACGCCCTGATCCAGGTGGCGCGGGCCGGCGTGGAGCAGCTCTATCGTCAGGTGACGCCGCTCGACTACGTGGTGCTGCTCACCGACGCCCGGGGCATCGCCGTGCAGTTTCTGGGTTCCCGCGACGCGCAGCGCGAGCACCAACGCACCGGGCTCTACCTGGGCTCGGACTGGAGCGAGGAGCACGCCGGCACCTGCGCGGTGGGCACCTGCATCCAGGAGCGGGTGCCGCTGACCTGTCATCACAGCGACCACTTCAGCGCCCACCACATCCGCCTGACCTGCACCGCGGCGCCGATCTTCGATCCCGACGGCCAATTGCTGGCGGTGCTGGACATCTCCGCCTACCAGTCTCCCGAGTCCAAGGCCTCCCAGACCTTCGCGCTGCAGGTGGTCAAGCACTATGCCCGGATGATCGAGGATGCCTACTTCCTGCAACGCTACGGCGGCTACCACCTCGTCTGCCTGGACCGCTCCCGCGAGTTCGTGCAGATCAACCGCCGCTACCTGATCGCCATCGAGGAGGACGGCACCCTGGTGGCGGCCAACACCGCCGGGCGCAAGCTGCTGCGCCACCACGAGCTGCCGCTGCCCGGCCCCGGGCAGGCGCGGCCCTTCCGCGCCTGGAACATCCAGGACCTGCTCGACGCCGAGATCGACGCCATCCTCGACGGCCAGCACTATGGCGACGACCGGGTGCGGGCCTTCCATACCCACCGCCACCACGAGCTGCACTTCGCCACCCTGATCGAGCCCCGGCGCCGCCGGCCCGCGAGCGGCCAGGGCCGCCCGCGCGACGCCAGCCTGGCGCCACTCGAGGCGCTGGCGGACGACGACCCGGCGATGCGCGACACCCTGACCCGGGCCGCCCGGTTGCGCAACGAGCCGATCAACATCCTGGTCGTCGGCGAGACCGGTACCGGCAAGGAACGCATGGCCCGGGCCCTGCATGAATCCAGCCGGCGATGCGACAAGCCCTTCGTGGCCATCAACTGCGCCGCCATGCCCGAGTCGCTGATCGAGAGCGAGCTGTTCGGCTACGAGCCGGGCAGCTTCACCGGCGCGCGCAGCAAGGGCATGAAGGGGCTGATCGCCCAGGCCGACGGCGGCACCCTGTTCCTCGACGAGATCGGCGACATGCCGCTGCAGCTGCAGACCCGGCTGTTGCGCGTGCTGGCCGAGCAGGAGGTGCTGCCGATCGGCGCCAGCCGGCCACTCAAGGTGGATTTGCGGGTGGTGGCCGCCACCCACCGCGACCTGCGTGGGCTGATCGACCTGGGCCGTTTCCGCGAGGACCTCTTCTACCGCTTGAACGGCGCCAGCCTGCGCCTGCCGCCGCTGCGCGAGCGGGCCGACCAGGGCTACCTGATCCGGCGGCTGTTCGAGGACCTGCAGGCCGAGCGCGGCGGGCCGCGGGTGCGACTGCGCGGCGACGCCATGAGCGCCCTGCTCGCCTACCCCTGGCCGGGCAACATCCGCGAGCTGCACAACGCCCTGCGCTATGCCCTGGCCACCTGCGAGGGCGACGAGGTGGTGGTCGGCGACCTGCCGGAGGAATGCGTCAGCGGCCATCTGGCCCACCCGGCGGCGCGCACCCCCGTCACCGGCGGCGGCCGCGTGGCGCCGGCCCTCGGCGAGGACCCGCTGGAGGAGGCCCTGCGCCGTCACCGCTGGAACATCAGCGCCGTGGCCCGGGAGCTGGGGCTGTCGCGCCCGACCATCTACCGGCGCATGAAGCGCCTCGGCATCGTGCCGCCCAATCAGCAGATGCCGACATGACACCGCCCGAGGACACGTCCCCGGGCGGTGGTATGAAAGCTGGATTGGCCAGTCTCTCCGATTCAGACGTACATGATTTCCCCTTTCAGCGAATAGGCAATGCCGAGCACTTCCAGGCGCGTTTGCGGGTCGATGCCGTGACGATCGAGGACGTCCAGGATATCGTCAACGGCGGCCAGGTATTCCACCTCATTGATGTTCATGCCGCGGTGGGCCTCGGGCATGCTCTGCCCGCGATACTCTTGGGGCCCACCGCTGCCGGAGGAAAGGAAGTCGCGCAGGTGGCCCTTCACCTCCTCCAGATGCGCCGGGTCCTCTCGATAGGGCAGAAAACGTGCCTGGATCCGCGGGTTCTGCATATGGGCCGCCACGATATCCTCGACCAGGGCAGCTATGCCGCGCTCGCCCCCCAGGCGCTCGTAGAGGGTTGCACTAGTCATTTCACACCTCCCAGGCCGGCCATGTTACCGACCCTTGTCACTGGTGAGGGACGGTTCGAGACACCGTCCGGAATGGACCGGTTGGATCAGGCCCCCTCGCCTCCTAGCCCCCCAACCAACGACTTATCGGATCGCGGCCGAGAAATAGAAGTCGAGCATGGTCCCGAGCGGACCGGGATCGCGGCGCAAACGACTGCGCAGGGCGGCGCCCTCCCAGCAATCCACCAGGAGGTCCGCCATCTGCCGGGGATCCTTCTCCGGCGGCAGCTCACCCCGCTGCTGGGCCTCTTCCAGGCAACCAGCGATCCGTGTGGCAATAGCGGTGAAGCAGGACTCGATCTTGCGCCGGAACGTCTCGTTGACCCCGGACAGTTCCTGGCCGACCCCACCGAGCAGGCAGCCCAAGTAGCCTTCCTGGCGATACTTTTCCTGCGACAACTCGAAGAACAGGCGCACCCGCTCCACGGGCGGCAGGGACGTATTGCCCAAGGAGTGATCCAGTCCCCGGTGAACTTCCGCCATGTAACGGTCGATGACCTGGAGGGTGAAGTCCTCCTTGCTGCGGAAGTGGTGATAGAAAGACCCCTTCGGTGTCCCCGTCGCCTCCAACAGCGCCTGCATCCCCAGGTCGTTGTATCCGCGTTCCAGCAACATGCCGAGCCCCGACTCGAGTAGCCGCTCCTTCGTCATATGCGTCATCACACATCCTTCCAGACCGACCGGTCTATTGGTAAGTATTGAACACCAGCGGCCATCGTCAAATTCAGTATGCTTCGCTTTGCAGCCAGAGGCTCGAATGCGACTCCGCTTGGCGAATATCGACATCTTGTGCCTTACGCAAGTGCCATGCAGACCAGAGCCCGGCGGCTGGATCGGCTCCGGCAACCAGCCACCGACCATTCCGCAACGGCTTGATATTCAGCCATGTTTATGGGGATTCCACAGGGTCAGATCGGTGAGGGATCGCATCGCCGGTCTCCACCCTGGCGATGGGGCGACCGACGGTGAGCGCCCCGAGCAGCTCGGCGGGAAGCGAACGATAGGCCGAATCCGGCTCGGTGCCGAGGCCATCGAGGATCCGCGTGAAGAAGGCCCGGGCCGCCGCCACGGCGACGATGTCGAAGATCTCGTCGTCGCCGAGCCCGTGGTCGCGCAGGCCCTCGACATCCTCGGCGGTCACCGCCGGGGCCTCGCAGGCGACCTTGCGGGCGAAGGCCATCATCGCGCTTTCCGCGTCGCTCAGGGTGCCCGCCTTACCGGCCACCAGATCACGGGCGGCGTCCATGCCCAGCAACTCGCCAAGCGCCCGGGCATGGGCCAGGGCGCAGTAGCTGTTGCCCAGGGCCTGGGCGGCGGCCAGCGTGACCAGTTCGAAGCGACGCGGCTCGACATGGCGCCGGATGCTCGCCAGCAGGCTCGCCCAGCTCGCCATCACGTCCGGGCGGTGGCTGAACACCCGGGCATAGTTGGGCAGGTAGCCGAAGTGCGCCTGCTGACGCTGGTACATCGCCAGCACCTCGCCCTCGGCCTCTTCCGGGGCGATCGTCTCGATATAGCTCATGACCGGATCTCCAGATTGTCGGGGAGCCCGGGCCGACAGGCGGGCCCGGATCGAGCCCGGGGAATCGAGTCCCCGGCGGATGTGACACTCGATGCCGGAAGCATCGCCCCATGGCGAGGAAGCCGGCGTGGAACCCAGCGTGGTATTTCGTGTGCCCCCGCGTCGTCCACCCCGACGAAACGCGCGGGGGGGCGAGGCGCGCCGGACTATACTGAAGGCGTCACGACTGGCATCGGCCAGCCGCCCGGGACATGCCATGTGCGCCTTGACCCTCAACCTGCTGGGCGACCTCGAGGTCCTGCACGACGACCGCCCGATGTCGTTGCCTCCCTCGAGGAAGACCCGCGCCCTGCTGGCCTACCTCGCCCTCCACGTCCGCCCGATCAGCCGCGACCATCTCTGCGAGCTGTTCTGGGAGCGTCCCGACGACCCTCGCGGCTCGCTGCGCTGGAGCCTCTCCAAGTTGCGCCGCCTGGTGGATACGCCGGACAGGGTGCGCCTGGTCGCCAATCGCCTGACGGTCGGCCTGGATCTCGAGGACCTGGACGTGGATGTGCTGCGGCTGCACCGCCTGGTCGACCGGGAGCTCCCGGACGCCGACCTCGCCTGCCTGGAGGCCACCGCCGCCCGCTACCGAGGCCCCCTCCTGGAGGGCCTGGAGCTGCCCAACCTGCATGATTTCCACGGCTGGTGCCTGGCCGAGCGGGAGGGTGCCATGCGCGCCCAGTCGCGGCTGCTCTGGTCGCTGGTGGATCGGCTCGGCGACGCTTCCGAACACGCCCTGCCCCACGCCCGGGCCCTGGTTCGGCTGGCACCCTTCGACGAGTCGGCACGGGTCCGGCTGGTGCGCCTGCTCCAGGCCCTGCACCGCCCTCGGGAGGCCGAGCAGCAGTACCAGCTCGGCATGCGCCTGCTCAAGGAGGCGGGCCTGCCCGTCGCCGGGGTGCTGCCGGCGGCCAGGCGCCAACCGGTGCCGGTCACGCCGCCGGCGTCCCCCTCGCCGGCGGCCGGCTCGGCCGAGACCCTGGCGGGACTCGCCCCCGACACCCGGAATCTGCTGCAGTGGGCCTCGCTGCTCGGCCGCTGCCCCGACACGGGCGCCCTGGCTCGCTACAGTGGCCTGGACAGCCACCGGATCGGCCTGGCCCTGGAAGCCGCCGAGCACCTCGGGCTGCTGGCCACCAGCGAGCATGGCCTCTGCCTTGCCGACGATGACCTGGTCGCCCGCCTCTACGCGAGCATTTCGCCGGCAAAACGCCAGGTCATGCACCGCAGCATCGCCCAGCAGCTGGTTGAGGCAACCATCCACGACCTCGATGACGCCGCCGAGCTCGCCCATCACGCCCAGCGCAGCGGCGATCCGGCGCTGGCCGCCGAGGCCCTGGTGACCGCCGGCCGACTCTGCCTGCGCTTCTTCGCCAACGACGAGGCCCTGCGCCTGGCCCGGCGGGGCCTGGCACTGGCCGAGAGCCTGCATGGCCGGCGTCGCGTCTGCCTGCTGCTCGATCTCCAGGCGGTGCTGCTGGGCGCCGCCCCACCGGCGGACTGGCAGGCGGCCGCCGAGGAGCTGGTGAGGCTCGCCGAACAGGCCCTCGAGCATGGCGACCTGGCCCACGCCCGTCTCGGCTATCACCTGGCCAGTCACCTGCGCTGGGCCCACGGCCAGTGGACCCATGCCCGCGAAGAGTCCCTGCAGTCGGAGCGCGTGACCCGCAGCGCCGAGGATCCCGAGCAGGTCATCGCCATGGCCGAGACGGCTCGCTGCCTGGCCATGCTGGAACGCGACCTGGACCAGGCCAGGACCCTGCTGGCCAGTGCCGAGGAGCGCGCCGCGCGGCATCACCTCGCCCACCCGGCGATGTCACTGGCACGGGGGCTGCTGGCCTGGCACGACGCCCGGGCGACGGACGCGGAAGCGGCCTTCCAGGAGGCGCGAACCCTGTGCAAGGCCGGCGGCGACCACCTCGGCGAGTTCCAGGCCAACGAGTACCTGATGATGATGGCGGTGGACACACACCACTACCTGACGGCGCGACAGCGCTGCCAGGCCCTCGTCGCCCTGGGCGATCGCCTGCGCGGCGGCAGCGAGGGTCCCTTCGCCCATGCCGCCGAGGCCCTGTGCCGGCTGGCCGAGGAGGATGAGCCGCTCCCCCTGACGGCCGCCCTGCCGACCCTGCGCGATGCCGATGCCAAGCATCGGCTGGCCTGGGTGCTGAACCGGGCGGCGCTGCTGCACCTGGCCCGGGGACGCCCCAGCGAGGCGAGCCTCGCCGCCGAGGAGGCGCTGGCCAATGCCCAGGCGCTGGAACGCGACAGCGAGACGCTGCTGGCCCATGGCGTGCTGGCCCGCGCGCGGCACGTCCTGGGCGATACTGCGGGCAGCACCGCCCATGTCCGGGCGGCCGAGACACTGGCCCCGGCGCCCGTCGCCCATCGGGCCCGCCAACAAGCCCTCGCACTTCTGGCCGGGCTTGGGAGCCCTACCCCGACGCCAGTCGAGGCCGCAACGCACGCCCCCGATGGCGACGCGAGGAGATCACCATGATCGATATCTTCGTGGAGCGGGACTTCACGACCCCTCTGGCGCCGGAGTTCGTCCGCCAGCTGACCCTCGCCGCCCAGGACTGCCTGGACCTGCACCGCGTCGCCTGGCAGGGCAGCCTGCTGGCCCGGGACGGCCGACGCCTGGTCTGCCACTTCCGAGGCCCCGACGCCGAGGCGGCCAGGGTGGGCCTGCGCCAGGCCGGTGCCGATGTCAGCCGGCTGTGGGCCGGCACGGTCCATCAGGTCCCCGGCACGGCGGGCGCCTGGGGCAATGTCCTGGTGGAACGGGCCTTCGCGGCCCCCGTCGAGCTGGCCGAGATCCAGGCCATCGAGGATGCCGGCGCCGCCTGCCTGCAGAACCATCGCGTGCGCTTCCTGCGCACCCTCTTCTCGCGGGACCGGCGGCGCATGCTCTGCCTCTATCAGGCACCGGACGCCGAGTCGGTGCGCATCGCCCAGCGCCAGGCCGGGCTGCCCATGGAGTCGGCCTGGGCCTTTCGCTGGGTGTCCCCGGCCGCGTCCGCGTCGGCCGCTTCCACGCCGGCGGCGTGAAAAACCACGCGCGCTCCCACGCTGGGTCCCACGCCCCCCTCGCAGACTGATCCTCGAGCCGCCAGACACCCCGTCGGCGACCTCGATCATCGCAACACGCGAGGAGAGTCCCGATGACCACCACCATCCATGCCATCGACCATGCCGTCGACAACGGCGTCAACGTCGCCGCCCTGCTCGGCGCCCGCGAGGCCCTGGCCCAGGCGCCCGAGGCCGCACGCTTCACCTGGCAGGCCCGTTGCGACTGGGTCAACGGCACCCATAGCCGCAGCACCATCGATACCTTCCACGGCCTAGGCGACACTCAGTGCCACCGCCAGCGCACCACCTTCGATACCGACCACCCGGAGGTCTTCGCCTCCGAGGACCACGGCCCGACCCCGGTGGAGTACGTGCTAGTCGGCCTAGCGGGTTGCCTCACCGCGGGCATCGCCGCCGTGGCCCAGCATCGCGGTATCCAGCTGCGCTCGGTGAAGGCCTGCGTGGAGGGCAGCATGGACATCCAGGGCATCCTGGGCATGGACAGCGAGGTGCGCAACGGCTTCGATGCGGTCCGCGTGAGCTACGAGATCGACGCCGACGCCAGTCGCGAGGAGATCGCCGCCCTGGTGGCCCAGTCCCAGAAGCGCTCCGCGGTGTTCGACCTGCTGACCAACCCCACCGATGTCGCGGTGACGCTGGCATGACAGGGGAAGCCCTCCACCGCCGTGACCGCGCCGTGACCGTGGTGGTCATCGGCGCGGGCCACGCCGGGCTGGCCATGTCCCACCACCTGGCGGCGCGCGGCATCGACCATATGCTCCTGGAGCGCGGCGAGGTGGCCAACTCCTGGCGGAACGAGCGGTGGGACTCGCTGCGCCTGCTCACCCCCAACTGGCAGTGCCGCCTGCCGGGGCTGCGCTATGCGGGGCCCGCCCCCGATGGCTTCATGACCATGCCCGAGCTGATCGCCTTCCTCGAGGCGCATGCCCGCCGGACCGCGGCACCGATCCATCCCCATACCCGAGTGCTGTCGGTGCGACCGGGAGACGGCGGCTACCGGGTGGACACCGACCGGGGAGCGTGGCGATGCCGGGCGCTGGTGCTGGCCAGCGGCGCCTGCAATCTTCCAAGGGTACCGGCCCTGGCCGAGGCGCTGCCGGCCGGCATCGCCAGCCTGAGCCTGCACGACTACCGGCGTCCCGAGGACCTGCCGGCGGGCGGCGTGCTGGTGGTGGGCGCCTCGGCGAGCGGGGTCCAGCTGGCCGACGAGATCCAGCGCAGCGGGCGTCCCGTGACCCTGGCCGTGGGCGACCATGTGCGCATGCCGCGCCGCTATCGCGGGCAAGACATCCAGTGGTGGATGGAGGCGACCGGCCTGCTCGACCAGCGGCACGACGAGGTGGAGGATCTCGAGCGCGCCCGCCGCCTGCCCTCGCCCCAGCTGGTGGGCAGCCCCGAGTCGCGCACCCTTTCCCTGGGCACCCTGGCCGAGCGGGGCGTACGCCTGGTCGGGCGCCTGGTCGGGCTGCGCGATGGACACCTGCAGTTCTCGGGGGCGCTGCGTGCCCACTGTGCCGCCGGCGACCTCAAGCTCGGCCGCCTGCTGGACACCTTCGACGACTGGGCGCGGACCCATGACCGGGACGCCAGCCTGGCGCCGCCCGAGCGCTTCGCCCCCACGACCGTGCCCCCCTCGCCGTGCCTGGACCTCGACCTGGCCCGCGGCGAGATCGGCAGCGTCCTCTGGGCCACCGGCTACCGGCCCGACTACAGCTGGCTGCACCTGCCGGTGTTCGACCGCAAGGGCCGGCTGCGCCATCTCGGGGGGGTGGTCGACGCCCCCGGGGTCTACGCCATGGGCCTGCCGTTCATGCGCCGGCGCAAGTCCAGCTTCCTCCACGGCGCCGATGACGACGCCCGCGAGCTCAGCGCCCACCTCGCCGCCTATCTGGCGGGGACATCGGCGGGTGCGTCGCTGGGCGAGACGAATTGCCAGGGCGCGGGAACGCCCTTCGCCAGCGTCCTCGACTGAGGCGTTGTCCGAAATGTCGTCGAGCGATGATCAGGGCCAGGCTCGCTCCCGGCGGGCCAACGCATTTGCCATTTCCATGTGGGTCACAAGGCAAGAATCGGCGACACATCGTCAGGATTGACTTCTTGGGCAGCTCCGCTGCTCGCAGAGCGAGCGACAGGGATGTCGCGAGTCCAAAGACGGACGGGGCTCGCACACGAGTTTACGGGGGTAAATGAGGACCATGAGCCGATTTCTGACGCCGTATGGCCGAGCACAGACACGTTTCGGACACTGCCTGGCAGGGCGGCCCCCGCGAGAGCGGCGAGAGCTAGATCAGCCCGGCCGCGACCAGCACGTCGGCCACTGGCTGGAAGGTGTCGTCGGGGATCGCCTCGCCGTCGGCGGCGAGCCTGGCGATCCTTGCCGCCAGTTCGCGCTCGTCGGCCACCGGTACTCCTAGCCTGGTGGCATCCTCGAGCATCGCCGTGGACTGCAACGGATCCGCCCTGCAGGCCACCACGGGCACGGGCGTTTCGCCGCTCACGTAGCGCAGGCCTACCAGCCAGTCGCCGGCGGCGCCGAGCATGATCGATGCATGCTGCATACCCGTGCGGGCAGAGCCGGCCTGCATGTCGCGGCGCCGCTTCTGGCGGGCTCGACGGATTTCCGGGTCGCCCTCCATGTCCTTGCGCTCGCGCTTGTGCTCGGTCCGGGTCATGCGTTGATCCCGCCGGAACAACCAGCGCTGCATCTGCACGTCGATCAAGCCGACGATGAGAAAGGCAACCAGCGCGGTGATGATCAATGGCCGGAGCAGAGCCACGAGGATGCCCTCCAGGCAACCGAAGCCACAGCGGGGCGAATCCATCAGCGCCTGCAGCCCCAGCCGATAGACGACCACGAAGGCCACGGCCAGCGAGCCCATCTTGATCAGCGACTTGATGAATTCGATGATGCCCCGGGCCGAGAAGATGCGCTTGGCGCCTTCGGCCGGGTTGATGCGTTCGAATTTCGGCTTGACCGGATCGGCCGAGAACAGCATGCCGCGCATGATGACGATGTTGGTCAACACGACCGCCACGATGGTGATGACGATCAGCGGCAGCACCGCGCGCACCACGATCTCCGAGCCCAGCCCCAGCAGGCGCGGCCACAGCGTGTCGAAGGGTTCGTGGTAGAGCCGGGTCGTGGTATTGATCAGGTTGCGCACCCGGTCCTCGATGTCACCGGCGGCGCTGGCGAGATAGAGCGTGCAGCCGAGCATGACCATGGCGGTGACCATGTCGGAGCTCTTGTCCACCTGCCCCTTCCGGCGCGCATCGCGCAGTTTCTTCTCGGATGGCGGCAACGATTTCTCTTCGCTGGGCTTGTCGCTCATGACGGATGCCTCCTTGCTGCCGGTGGGATCACGACCTCGTACGGATCAGCGCCTCGAAGTGTCGATAGCTGTCGCCCACCGCCCCCAGCTCTTCGAACATCAGCGGCACCAGGAACACGATGTAGAGCAGCATCAGAAAGGTGAACAGCAGGTTCTTGATCGCCAGCGACAGCGAGAATACGTGAAGGTTGGGTGCCATCCGCGCCAGGTAGGCAAGCATCAGATCGGCGACCAGGATGGCGATCGCCAGGGGCGCGACCATCATCACCCCGACGCGCATCACTTGGTCCAGCAGGCCGAGCACGGCCAGCGCGGCCCGGGTTTCCAGCACCGGGACGAAGGCCTCCACCGGCCATAGCGCATAGCTGCGGTAGAAGCCATCGAGCATGACCATGAAGCCACCGGTGATGAAGAACAGCGCCACCAGGATGACGACCAGCAGCGTACTGGTCACGCCGGATTCGGTGCTGCCCATCGGGTCGAGCAGTTGCCCCATGGTCGAGGCACGCTGCAGGTCGACCAGCTCGCCGGCGACCTCCGCCGCCCAGAACGGGATGCCGAACACCAGGCCGATGATCACGCCGATCAGCAGCTCCTTGATCAGGAGGGCGGCGATGGTGAAACTCGACGGGGAGTCCATCGACGATAGCGTGGCGAAGATCGGCACCATCATCGGCAGCGAGATGGTCACGGCGACGGCGGTACGGATCAGGCCGGTCAGGCCGAGACGGTTGAACGCCGGGGTGATCAGGATCACGCCCATCGCCCGGGCCATGCCGATGGCCGCGGCGGCGAGCAGCGGATAGACCAGCTCGGTGAGAAAACGAACGACCTCGTCGAACACCATGCCGAACCTAACGCGACCAGATGGCGAAGTTGTCCAGCACCTGGTCGGTCAGGTTGACCAACTGGCCGGCCAGCAGCGGGCCCGCCACGATCAGCACCAGAAACACGACGATGACCTTGATCGACTGCGGCAGGGACTGGTCCTGGATCTGTGTCAGCGCCTGCAGCAGGCCGATGCCGAAGCCGATCACGATCGCCGCCAACAGCGCCGGTGCCGACAGCAGCAGCACCGTCCGCAGGGCGTTGTTCATCACCGTGAGAAAGATGTCATCCGTCATCGGCACTACTACCCCCCATAGCTGAGAATCAGGCCATGCATCAGCCGCGACCAGCCGTCGACGGCGACGAACAGCAGGATCTTCAACGGTACCGAGATCAGTGGGGGGGCCACCATCACCATGCCCATCGCCATCAGCACATTGGCCACGATCAGGTCGATGACCAGAAACGGAATGTAGATGAGGAAACCGATCTCGAAGGCGCGGGTGAGCTCGGAGGTGACGAAGGACGGCATCAGCACCACCAGGTCGTCTTTCTCGAGGTTATCGCGTGCCTGTTCCGACCAGATGTTCTGGGTGGCATCGATGAAGAAGGCGCGCTCGCGTTCGTTGGCATAGAGCGAGAGATAGTCCTGCAGTGGTTCGCGCAGTAGCGCGCCGGTTGCACGAATGTCCTCCACGTTCTCCAGTTCGCCGGTGTGACTCTCGAACTGGTAGACCATCTCGCCGACCAGGGGGGTGGTGATATACACGGTCAGCACCAGGGCGATGCCGTACAGCACCAGGTTGGGCGGCGTCTGCTGGATGCCCAGCGCATTGCGGATCAGAAACAGCACCACGGCGATCTTGAGGAACGCGGTCATGGTGACGACCGCCAGTGGCAACAGGCCCAGCGAGGCGACAACGATGATCATCCCGATCAGGTTGGGCTCGAAGTCACTCATCGCGGGACAGCCTCACGATCTGCACGCCCAGGCTGTCGCCGATCTCCACCAGCCGGCCGCGCCCCATGTGCCGGCCGTTGACCACGATATCCACGGCGTTCTCCGCCGGTCGAGACAGCGGCAGCACACTGCCCTGGTCCAGTTCGCGGAACTCGCCGAGGGAGAGTTCCAGGCGTCCCAGCTCGCATACCAGGCGTACCGGCAGGCGGTCCAGGGTCGCCGCATCCAGGCGTGGCGGTGCCGGTTTCCGAGCGTCGTCTTCCATGTCGTCACTCCTCCTCTGGGGGTTGTCGTTGTTCGCGGGCACCGGCGACGTGTCGAGGTCGCCGTCGTGCCAGGCGGCCGGCGGCACGGCCAGCTGAAGACCACCACGCTGCTCGGCCACCCGGATCAACAGGCGACCGGCCACCGCCACCGCCCTCTCCGGCCGCTCGAGCAGCACCACGTCGCCGGGCGCGAGACTGCGCAGCTCGGCCAGCGTCAGGTCCTGATAGCCGGCAATCCATTGCAGCGGCAGCGGCAGCGCCGAGCAGGACGTCGGTGTGCATGGGCAGTGCGCATCGAGCAGCGGCAACAGCGTCCGGGCGGTGGCGACACCCAACGACAGCGACAGGCGACAGGCCTGGCCGTCGACCTCGAGGCGCAGCGGCAGGCGAATGGGCGGCCCGGCCTCGGACTCGGGGGCATCGCCGAGCAACTGGATCGGCTGGCCCAGCTGCTCCTCCAGGGGCCCGATCCACTCCAGCAGGGCGTACTCCAGCCACAGCGCCCGCTGGTCGGGCGTGCACTCCGACAGCGAGCGGTGCAGCGCCAGATGTGCCGTCAGCACCGCCAGGCTCTGGTGAGAAACGTGCAGCACCGCTGGCGCTTCACCGATGCTTGCCGCGATCGAGATCGCCAGGGATGCCGGCTCAGCGCCCTTATCGAGTCGCACCAGCCACTCACGCTCGCCAAGGGGCAGCGTCAACGCCAAGCGGGGGCGATTCAGGGCGTTCAGCGTATCGACGAGCTCCGGGTCCAGGCTCGGCAACCGTGGAGGCACAGCGCCTGCCGGGAAATCCGCCGGGACATGCTGCCGCTCATCGCCGCGCGGCACCTCGAGCTCCACCATCAATGTCCTCCCCGGGGTGCGTCGTCCTCGATATCCAGTTCGTGGCGCCCTTCGGCGGCGATGTGGTCGGCACGGCGGTGACGCTCCAGCAGGGAGCCAAGGGCTTGCCTGGCACGGGTCCGGCGGACCCACTCGCTGGCGCACCGTTCGCGTTCGGCGAGTTGCCGGCGATGCTCGAGGTCGGCGGCGCGTCGGGCCTCGGTCAATTCGGCCTGGCGCCGGTAGTGGTCGTCGATGGCCTGCCGCGCCTGCTCCAGTTCCTGTGCCGACAGGGTCGTGCCCTGCATGGCGTCGAACCACTCGCGCTCGAGGCGATCGAAGTCGCTGCGCTCCCGGGCCAGGTCGCCGTCCAGGCGGTCGATGCGCCGCGCCTCGGCCTGACAGCGGTGGTGCTGTTCCATCAGGGCGGCCTGGGTCAGGCGTTCGCGACGCTCGCGCAGCGTCATCAGCCGTTCGAGGCGCTGGCGGTCGCTCATGACAGGAGCTCGCTCATGCGTCGCTGGGTCTCCTCGAAATCGCTGTGCTCCGTGCCGCCCTGGCGCAGGAAGGCTTCGATGGTGGCGTGCCTGCTGACCGCATCGTCGGTGCGGGCATCGCTGCCTTCGCGGTATTCGCCGACCTGCAGCAACAGCTCGACATCGCGGTAGCGGGCCAGCAGGTCACGTATCCGGCTGGCGTGCTGGCGCTGTTCGCTCGTGGTGACCGTCTCCATCAGGCGACTACGGCTGGCGAGCACGTCGATGGCCGGGAAGTGGTCGCGTCGGGCCAGGTCGGCGCTGAGGATGATGTGGCCGTCGAGGATGGCGCGGGTCTCCTCGGCCACCGGGTCGAGGGTTCCGTCACCCTCGGTGAGCACGGTATACAGCGCCGTGATGCTGCCGGTGGCACCCGGCCCCGCGCGTTCCAGCAGGCGCGGCAGGGCAGCGAAGAACGACGGCGGGTAGCCCCGCCGGGTCGGCGGCTCGCCGGCGGCCAGACCGATCTCGCGCTGGGCGCGGGCAAAGCGGGTGATGCTGTCGACCAGCAGCAGGACGTCGCGCCCCTGGTCGCGAAAGTATTCCGCCACGCTGGTAGCGACCATGGCGGCCCGGGCCCGCTCGATGGCCGGGCGGTCGGAAGTGGCCACCACACAGACCGTGCGCCGCCGTGCCTTGGCATCCAGTTGCACGTCCAGCAGCTCGCGCACTTCGCGGCCACGCTCACCGATCAGCCCCAGCACGATGACATCCGCCTCGCTACCGCACACGATGGCGGACAGCAGCGACGACTTGCCGACCCCCGGTTCACCGAAGATCCCGACGCGCTGGCCCTTGGCCACGGTCAGCAGCCCATCGATGGCGCGAATGCCCAACGCCAACGGGTGCTGGATCAATTGTCGCGACAACGGCATGGGCGGCTCGGCATGGACGGGATAGGCACTCAAGACGCCGACGTCGCCTTCCGGGGCGGCATCGACGAACGCCCCCAGCGGGCTGATCACCCGGCCGAGCAGCGCTTCCCCCACGGGCACCCCCTGGGGGCCGCCGGTGGCGATGACCTCGGCACGGGTCGACATGCCCTGCAGATCGCCGATCGGCGACAGGATGGCGTCCTCGTCCTCGAAGCCGATCACCTCGGCGGCCACGTGGCGGCCGCTCAACGGGTCGCGCAGGTAGCACAGTTCGCCGATGCCGGTGCCAGCGACGCTGGCATGCACCAGCAAGCCGCGGATGCGGCGTACGCGACCGTGCACCGGGCGCAGTTCGGCCTCGGCCAGGCGCTCGCCCAGGCGCGGCAGCAGCGCGTCGAAATCGATCTCGGGGCGGCTCATCGAGGCGGCTCCTTGCCGGCCATCAGCGCACTGCGCAGGGTCGTCAGCTGCACGTCGAGCCCGACATCGACCACCGCGACCGGGCTGACCAGCAGGCACTGTCCGGGGCCTAACTGGGCATCGCCCTCGACCCGGTAGGCGGGGCCATCGGGCGCGCCCGGCACGGCGGCCAGCAGCGCTTCGACATCCGCCACCCGCTCGGAGGCGACGCGGACGGTCACGTTCATGTCATGGCGATACTCGCGCAACGCCTGGCGCACGCAGCGGCCGATCAGTTCGGCATCGTCGAACTCGCCCAGGATGCGGTGCACCATCTGCAGGCAGAGTTCGGCCATCGACCGGTCGAGACCGCCCAGGTAGGACGCCACACGCTGCGTGGTCTGTGCCAGCAGTTCGGCCGACTGGGCTTCGCCCTCGCGGCGTCCCTCCTCGAAACCATCGGCATAGGCAGTGGCGGTGGTACGGCGCGTCTCGACGTCGATCTCGCTGGCACGCGCCCTGGCGCGTTCGAGGAAGGCGTAGCCGTCTATCCATGCCTGCGCTTCGCCGTTACGCAGAATCGTCTTGCTCGGACGTGTCGGAAGCTCGTTCATGATGTGATTCCCTGGGCTCGATAGCGGCGAGGATAGCCGCGGCACGGCGGGTAATGAGGACGCCCTGTGCATGAATTTCCGGCGGCATGCCCGCGTCACTCGCTGCCAGGTCGCAGGCCAGTCCCAGGCGTAGCCAGGCGATGAGTGCTGCCGGCTGGCTCGACAGCCATGCCGTGAAACAGGCCGAGCCATCGCGACGGACGGCATGGGCGAGCGCATCATCGTCGGCGAAGGTGGCGCCGGAGATCGCCAACTCCCGATTGGCCAGTGCAGCGGCAAAGGCGGCCTCGCCGAAACGCTCCTTGAGGGCCACCACCCGCGGTGCACGTATCTCCCGGACGAAGGCCATGGCGTGGCAGATCATGCCGCAATAGTGCACCAGGGTGTCGGCGGCATCGGATGGCAGCCTCAGCAGTGTCAGATCGGGCTCCCCTGGCGCGGGCAGCGACTCGGGAGGCGGCAAGTCATGCCGTCGGATCAACAACTGCATCAAGCGCCGCTGGAAGCGGGGATGACCCGCCAGGCTGTCCAGGGTGGCGTCGTCGGCGATATCGCCCAGGCAGTCGCGCAGCCATCGCGGTGCGATGCAGGCTGCCGGTGAGTCGAGGAAGCCCGCCCTCCGGGGGCTGTTGCCGGCGGCTCGCTCAGGGGGCTGGACACGCGAAGTGGAGCTCATGGCGGGGTTTCCAGTTCATAGGTATCCCGTCGGCGTCTGTGCCAGGCCATCCAGCCCAGGGCAGCGGCCAGTCCCAGCACCAGTACGATGAGGATGCCGAAGATCCATCCGACACGCCCCACACTCGTGGCCGGCATGGCGATGCCCAGAAAGGAGCTCATCGAAGGGGCGACGTCGATCCGGGATTCCAGCCTCATGGCCGCGACCGGCACCACCGAGACATTGTCGTAGGCGAGACCCGAGATGCCATTGGCGACCAGCGTCTTGATCCGCGGGATCAAGGGGCCGACATCGAGTTCCGGTGCATGACGAACGAACACCGATGCCGACGACGGCGTGCTGTTCTGGCGCATCAGGTCGTTCTCGGGCAATACGACGTGCACCCGGGCCGAGAGCACACCGTCGACCTGGGAGACCGTATGCGACAGCTCCTCGCTGAGCGCATAGATCATCTGGGCACGTTCCTGTACCGGCGATGACACCAGGCTGTTGTTCTCGAAGACCTCACCGAGGTTGGTGAACGTCTCCTCGGGCAGGCCGAGGCGGTCGAGGATCGCGACCGCCTCGGCGAAGCTGTCCTCGTCGACGGTGACGGTCATGCGCCCCTCATCCTCGGCCACCCGCTTGGCAGGAATGCCATGCCGCGCCAGGGTCGCCACCATGACGTTGGCTTCACGTTCGCTCAGGCCGGTATAGAGTTCGGCATCGCATGCCTGCAGCAGCAGGGCAGCGACGATGATCAGCAGCAGCCTGGCGGCCTGGGAGCGTGGCGCCCGGATCCGATCAGTAGAGAACAAGGCTCATTGTCCCCGCAGCAAGGTCTTGCAGGCCCCTGACACCTGGGACGCACTGGACGAGATCAGTCGCGCCTCGACCGCATGATCGAACATCGCGCCGAACGATGCGATCATGCGCTCGTACTCGGAGTCACCCAAGCCGCTGGCCTCCTCGCTGCGCATGCCTTCGCCATCGGCAATGGACGATGGTGCACCGGCGTCTCCACCGACCCTGTCGGTGAAATTCTGTATCCGTTCGATCGTGCCTTCCAGCTTGCTCATGAGGTCGCCGCCCAGCTCGGCGGGGGTCACGGCCTGCAGCGTCGAGCCGGATGTGCGCGCCATGTGTTCGAACAGATTCTGCGAGGCCAGGGCCCCGAGATCGGGGCCACTGGCCGACGCCGGCATCGGGCCTGCGCCAATCGCTGTCGTGGGGGTCATCTCGCTCCCTCCCTCGCTACCATCATGGAAAGTGCGGCATCACCCGCTGGTTCACACCGCACGCGGCCAGGCGAACATTCAGCCTTCGTCCTTGAGCATGTCGCCGGCGTAGTCCAACAGGTGCGATGCCGCCAAGGAGCCAACGGCTTCGCCGACCATCTCCGTCGCCCTGGCATTGTCGACCGCCGCATCGAAGGCCTGCTGATCGGACCCCGAGACGTCATTGGGCCCCGGCGCAGCTGTGGGTTCGATAGTCGCCATGTCAATCCTCCTAATCCAGTTCACTCATTCGACGACCGAGGTTTCCGTCGCCGTTCCTCCACGAAATACCCGGACCCCTGAAGGGCCTCTCGAAGCCGGTTTCCTCAGGCGCTCGACGTGGCGTGCCACACTGTCGATCCAGGGCTCGGGTCCCCAGGCCTGCAGCGTCGATTCGCCGTTTATCAATCTTGCTCTCAGTGGGCTGCCGATACGGGCGCGCTCGATCTCGTCCATCAAGCGCTGCGAATCGATACCCTCAAGATCGAAACGACGCTGGGTCATCTCCTGGCGGGTGTTGACATGCAGCACACCGCCATCGAAGAACCAGGCCAGACCATTGGTGGCACTGATCTGCTCGAGAAATTCCTCGACACTTCCGGTGCGAATGTCACCACGCACGCGCCCACTTACCTCACGAGAAATCTCCACCGGCATGGACAGGTTGTAGCCTAGTTCCTTCAATACATCGCGAACATCCTGATCGATGATGACATAGCGATACTCACGCTCCTGCCACTCGTCACCGAGCCATCCCGTGTCGTCGCTGGCTAGCGCATTCGTTGGCCAGACGAAACTGACGATGGCTGTCATGATGATAGAACCGATGAGGCGCAGCCATCTTTCGAACCGCTTGCGTGGCAGCACGTCAGCACATGGATCAGCCAAGCCAGGCTCGGAATTCATACGAGAAACCAGTCGCCCTTCCGACCCATTGCCGATCCCGATATTTTCATCACCCGATGTATCAAGGAGTGAAAGTTTCGCATAATATAGCGATGAATCATCACGCCATTGCTGCAGCCACCGCGTTACTTCATGCACTGAACTTCTTGACGCAGCACAGGCATTCCCGACTCGTCCTTGCCCGTTACCCCAAGGCCCCTGAAGAGCCCGGAAGAAGGAGAACCCGACAGTGACATGCCCCCATTTACGCCTTTCTCTCCTGCTGTCCTGCGCGGCATTGGCTGCCTGCACGACCACCGGCCCGAGGGGAGAGGAAGCGCGGTTGCTCGGCCTGGCTGACGACATCAACCAGCGCGGAGACCATGCGACTGCCGCCGCCATGTACGAGCGAGCCCTGGAAATGTCGGACGACTCCCCCGACATCCACGTTCGGCTCGGCAAGGCACGACTCGCCGCCGGGAATACGGAGGCCGCCAAGGCCGCGTTCCGTACTGCGCTCACTTTCGACATCGAGAACCCGGAGGCGCTGCTGGGACTGGGTATGACCCAACTCCAGCTCGGCGAAGTCGAGGGCGCAACACGCAATCTGCAAAAGGCCGTCCCCGAACTCGATACCCGACAGGCATGGAGCCGACTGGGCGTCGCCCACGCCTTGCTGGGCCAGGGAGAGGCCGCGCAGCATGCCTTCTCGCGTGCCGTGGCCCTTGCCCCCCAGGATCCCGACACCCTCACCAACCTGGCACTGGCGCACGCGCTGGTCGGCGAGAGCACCGAAGCCATTACGCTGATGCAGCGGGTCAGTGATTCGCCACTGGCCGAGCAGCGCCATTTCCGTAACCTGATACTGGTGCTGGTGCTGTCCCAGGACCTGGATCTTGCGGCAAGCGCGACGATCCCCGACATGCCCGACTCGCTCCGCCAGTCGCTGATCGAGCGTGCCCAGCGCATCGCCGAGATCCCCGACCCTGTCGAACGCGCCCGCGCCATGGGGCTGGCGATGGCCAAGTGATCCTCGCCGCCGGCGCCATGGGCGCCGGCGCCATGGGCGCCGGCCCCCGGGCGGCACAGGCCCAAGGCGCTCACATATCCCCCGAGGTGGCACTTCTGCCGGTGGCGCTGCGCGCCTCCGACTCGAGCTGAACGCGGCGACTGTTGGCCTGCTCACGCCCGTCCAGCCGCTCGCGGGCCGCCGCAGCGACCGGCGCCGCCGGCGCGGGGCCCATCTCGCGCCCATGCAGCAGATCGTCGGGACGCTCGACCATGCGTTGCAGGTTGAGATCGTTGGCACAACCGGATGGCAGGGTGACGATGCCGCTCTGGTCGGGTTGCACTCGACAGCTATAGGGCACGATCGCCAGGCGCTGGGCGGCGTCGCCATCCGCGGGATCCTCCGCGACCTGCCGGTACCCCGTCTCCCAGGAGATCGGACCGAGTGACGATGCGCAGCCGCCCAGCAGCATCGACAGGGGGATGAGTCGCCACCAGGCCGTGCGGCATGCATGCTTCATGTTCTTCATCCCCCCATTCATTGCAGATGAAACCCGAAGGGGTCATTCCGCTCCACCTGGTAGATGGTGCGAGTGTCGAGTCGGCCGTCGTCACCGGTGACTCTTGCCAGGTCCAGCGGCGTACGCGGTGTCGGCGCCGAGCTCGGCTCGACGATGTAGGGCGTGATCAGGATCACCAGTTCGGTTTCGTTGCGCTGGAAGCGCCGCGAGCGAAACAGGTTGCCGAGGATCGGGATATCCCCCAGCCCGGGAATGCGTTCGACATTGTTGAAGGTGTCACGCTGGAACAAGCCGGCGATGGCGAAGGTCTGGCCGCTCCCCACCTCGACCAGGGTGTCGGCGCGGCGTACCTGCAGCCCCGGCACGCTGAGGCCGCCGATCTCGACGCTGCTGCCGGTCAGGCTGCTCACCTCGGGACGTACCTGCAGGGAGATGCGGTCGTTGGGCAGCAGTGCCGGGGTGAACAGCAGCGAAACGCCGAATTGCTTGTATTCGATGCCGACCAGGTCGCGGCTGACCGGCACCGGGATGGGGATCTCGCCACCGGCCAGGAAACTGGCCGTCTCCCCGGTGACGGCAGTGATATTGGGCTCGGCCAGGATCTGCAGCAGGTCGTTTTCCTGCAGGGCCTGGAGCAGGCCGTCGACGCTGTCGGCTCCCGCCCCGATGGTGCCGAAGGTATTGCCGGCCTGGGAGCCGGGGAAGACGCCGAGCGAAAAGGAACCGTTGTTGATCAGCGCGCTCCAGCTGACGCCATACTGCAGCAGTTCCTCGCGAGACACCTCGGCAAAGCGCACGCGAAGGTTGATCTGGGTACCGCCCTCGTAGGTGGTATTGTCCAGTGACCCGCCCTCCTCCGGCGCGTGACTCTCGAGGGTGGACTGCGTGGCGATGGCACTGGAGACATCCTGGCCGTCGCCTTCTGCCACCAGTTGATTGCCGGCCATGCGCAGGCGGATCGGGGCATCGGCGCCCGCCTCGCGAAGCGCCTGGCGGGCAACCTGGTCGCCGTTGCGCACCTGCAGACGCATCGAGGCCTGGGTGCGATCGTCGTCACTCAGCACGATCAGGTTGGTATCGCCCTGAGTCTTGCCGAACAGGTAGAGAACGCCCTGCGACACGACCTGCACGTCGGCCACCTCGGGATCGGCCACGAACACCGAGGCCGCCGCTTCGCTGAAACGCAGGATACGCCCCTGTCCGGTTTCCAGGGTCAGGCCCTGCTCGTCAGCGGTATCGACATCCGTCTGGGCATGGCCGGGCAACGCCAGCAGCATCAGGAGGGGCGCCAGCAGCAGTGCCGCCAGGTGCGAGAGATGACGCTCCAGCGCCGCGTAGCCGAAAAGCGCTCTGGATATCGAGAAGGGGGCTGGCGACACAGGGGCTGCTCCATGCACAGGGGGTGGATTGTCATTGATCGACACACTCATTGGGCCTTGCCTTTGGGGGAACTCGTCGCTTCATTGATGCCGGTGCGTGACGGCACCTGCGGCAACTGCACCTGTGCCAGTGACTGCAGGTTGAATTCCGGCGCCACTTCCG
The DNA here is from genome assembly GCF_030409305.1 of Halomonas maura. Taxonomy (GTDB): domain Bacteria; phylum Pseudomonadota; class Gammaproteobacteria; order Pseudomonadales; family Halomonadaceae; genus Halomonas; species Halomonas maura. The sequence goes on along the minus strand of NZ_JAUFPQ010000018.1, from coordinate 195,181 downwards.
GCCAGGCGATGACCGGCAAGTCCAGCTCATGGCGCTTCGACCATTGCTGCAGCGCCGGCCGTACGTCGGCGGAGGCGATCACGACGGGGGCCATGTCATCGTCCAGCTTGTCCAGTCGCTGCTGAAACCACTGGCTCAGCGAGCGGGACAGCGTCACCGGTAGCCCCCCGCCCCGGGGGGCGCCATCACCATCGCGTTGTGATGCGCGGATGGCATCCTCGAGCTGGCGGGTCACCACCCAGGCCGGCAGCACACGGTCCGCTCGCGCGAAGCGATGGCAGATCTGACGAGCCAGGGCGGTACGGATGCGCTCGGCCAGGCGCGGCACGCTCTGCTCCTGCGGCCCCCAGGTCACCATCGCCTCCAGGATGGTGCGCAGCGCGCGCAGGGGGATGCCGTCATCCACCAGGCGACGCAGGATGTCCGACATCTTCTGCAGCGACACCACGCGTACCGCCTCCCCCACCAGTTCCGCGTAGTCCTGCTCCATGCCCGACAACAGGGCACGTGTCTCCTGGATGCCGATGAACTCGCCGGCGTAGCGGGCCAGGATGCGCTCCAGGCAGTGGCACAGCACCTGATCGACCGTCCGGTAGCCGATGCCGGCCTCATCGAGGCGCTCGAGTTCCGGGGTGGCGACCCAGTGCCCGGGGCGGCGGCTCAACAGCGGCGGGTGACTGACAGATTCGACCCCGAGCAACTCCAGGTGTACGGGATCGTCGTCGAGCAGGACACGGTCGACGGGTATCTCGCCCTTCATGATCGGCACTTCGTCGAGCTCGATGCCGAAGTGATGCGCTTCCAGTGCCGCATCGACACCCAGACCGACGCTCGGCAAGTCGATGCCCAGGTCGTCACCCGCCCGGCGTCGTGCCTCGTCGAGCCCCTGGCGGAGAGTCTCGAGCACCAGCGCCTCGGCCAGTGACGTGGCCAGCGATAGCACCACCCGATGCGGGGCCGCCTGGGTTGCCGCCGAAGTAGTAACGGTCTCCGATGTTGCCGCCGCCGAGGGCGAAGAAGGCATCTCTCCCCTCGACTCCACCGTCGGTGCGGTGTCCGGCATCATGTCCCCGGCGAGCCGGAGTTCACGACGACGAATCACCCAGGCGGCAAAGCCGAGCCCTGCCGCCAGGCTCAGGAATACCGTGGAGGTGAACCCCGGGATGAAGGCGACGAAGAACAGGATCACGGCGGTCAATCCCAGTGCCCGTGAGTTCCTGCCGAGTTGGCTGACGATCTCGCTGCCGAGGTCGCCGCTGTGGTCGGAACTGACCCGCGTCACCACCGTGCCGGCGCCGACGGCGATCAGCAGTGCCGGGATCTGGGCGATGAGCCCGTCCCCGACGGTCAGCAGCGAATAGGTGTTCACCGCCTCGCCGAACGACATGTCACGCTTGACCATGCCGATCGATAGCCCGCCGACCAGGTTGACGCACAGGATCACCAGGCCCGCGATGGCATCGCCCTTGACGAACTTCATGGCACCGTCCATGGCTCCGTAGAGCTGGCTTTCCTGTTCCAGGCGCTTGCGCTTGGCATGCGCCTGGGCCTGGTCGATTTCGCCATTGCGCAGGTCATTGTCGATGCTCATCTGCTTGCCCGGCATGGCGTCCAGGATGAAGCGGGCGGCCACCTCGGCGACGCGTTCCGCGCCCTTGGTGATCACCAGGAACTGGGCCACGGTGATGATCAGGAAGACCACCAGGCCGATCACCACCTCACCGGCAATGACGAAGTTGCCGAACGCCGAGACGATCTGACCCGCATCCCCCTCGAGCAGGATCAGCCGCGTGGTGGTGATCGACAGCGCCAGGCGAAACAGCGTGGCCAGCAGGATGATCGGTGGCAGCGACGAGTATTCGACCGGATGGGTGATGTAGAACGCCACGATCAGGATCAGCAGGCTGAAACCGATGTTGAGGCCGATCAGGGCATCCACCAGGGCGGTCGGCAACGGGATGATCATCATGATGACCGCCAGCACGATGAAGATGGCGATCACCACGTCGCTGCGTTGCGCAGCGCGTTGGGCGATGACGTTGAGCTTGGTGAAGGCGCCGTTCATGTGTCGCCCCGGCGCTGCATGTACTCACGAAAACAGTGCCGGGCATCGTCCTCGCGCCCCTCGGACCAGAGTGCCCGGCTCTGCAGCAGCATCAGCGTGGGCGAGGAACCTTGTAGTTGCTCGAGGCGGTCGATCGCATTGAGCGCACGCCGAGCGTCACCGACAGCGATGAAGGCCCGGGTCAGTGTATGCAGAATGCCCGGGTGGACAGGAGCGATGTGCGCAGCCAGCAGCAGCAACACGAGCCCACGCTTGTGGTCGCCACTCTTGGCATAGAGGTGTCCCAGCATATGCAGCAGATCTGCGGCATTACGATCGCTATCGTTCATGAATGGCTTTCCCCGGCCTCGGCATGGCGCTCCGCCCACTCCAGCCGCTGGCTGATCTCCTCGGTGAGTACCTGGGCGGCCAACTCGGCGATGTCGACGTCAGTGTCCATCCCTGGCAGTACGTTATCGACGATGTGCTGCAGCAGTTCGATGCTGCGTTCATTGCTGTAGAGCGACGGATCGCTGGCGGTAGGCAGCGTCAACCGCTCGATCTGCTCGAGCAGCGAGCCGTGGTCCTGGCGGCGTGCCTGGCTGCTTTCCACGGCTCGCGCGAAATCGGCCTGGCGTTGCGGGTCGACGGGGCGGTGGCCACCGGTGTCATCGACACGCGCCGCCGACTCCGGGCTCCCGCGGAGCCGCTGGGCGTCATTGGTCCGGTCGGCAGTGACTTTCATCGGGTCCATCCCGCTAGAGCGTCAGGGAAAATTCATCGTCGCCACGGCGCACCGTGACACGGCTGTCGCCGATCTCGGCGAGCACCCAACCCTCCCGCAACGCGGCCCCTGGATAGAGTCTCTCGCCCCGGGCGTCGATGACGTAGGGGTTGTCACCGAACCACACCGCCTGGAACTGAAAGGCCGGGGCGTCGAGCGCCAGACCCGGCCGGGCATCGCTGATCAAGACCTGACTGCTGCCGTGGTGCTGGTCGAACCAGCGTTGCACGTCGCGCCAGGCATCGTATCTTTCCGGGGCGAACTCACCGGAAACGACCAGGTGGTTACCGGCATCCCGAACCTGCAGGCTGTCGAGACCGGCTTCCTCCAATTGCTGGGCCAGTGCCTCGCTCGGAGACAGGGAGGGTGTCATGAGCAACCGGGCGGCCTCGGCCGCCTGTGGGTGCAGGAAGGCGGCGGAGTGCAGGGCATGGGGAGAAATGCTGGCGTCGGCCTTGCCGACACCGACGAATTGATAAATGCCGATGAGCGCCACCGCCATGCACAGCGCAGTGACGGCCGCACTGCGCTTGACGAAGGTACCAGGCACAGCGCGACGTCGAGGCATCAGGCGTTCACGCCAGCGCTTCGGGACCGCAATCTTGCTCCCCTGTTCGCGTATCCACCGGGATGCTGGAGCCAGACACCTACCGAGCCAGCGGGCACCGGGGGAGACGAACCGCCTCACACCCAGGAAAAGCGGGGAAAGCGCCCGATGAATGGCGTTAAGGCCGGGGGCAGCGAACCCGCCGATGGCGTGGAGAGCGGGGGGAACCCTCTGCCTGGCCGCTTGCAGCACACCAGTGATGGACTCTCCCGTGGCACGGTAGACACCTTTAGCGATTTCCTGGATAGCTTGCACGGCCGGCGGCAAGGACAGTTCCGGCCGGGAAAGCTGCAGCCTCACCTCACCGATATCGAGCGTCACCGGTAGCGCGGTTCGCCAGCCGGTCCCGTGCGGGAGCCGCTTGCCATTGACCTCGATATCTCCCCCCACGGCCTCGATGGCGACCATGCGGGCATGGAAGCGCAGGGTGGCATGCTCGGCGACAACGGCATCGTCACTCAGCATCACGTCGGCATGCCGCGAGGACCCGATCCGACAGACCGGCTGTTCGACGGGAATGGCGACACCACGGTGGAGACCACGCGTGACCTCCAGTGTCGAGAAGACATCGGTCGTCGGCAACAGGAAGGTGCTTATGGATGTCATGAATGCGGAGGCCATGAGGACACCTGCCATCAGGAATTCAAGCCACCCCCCAAGGACGAGCGGCTAGTGAAAAAGTAACTGGCGTCCCTCGCGTGCAATGTCGATTGTTGCCAACACGCCAGGCGTGATTCAGCGGGCGGTGACACCACCGCCCGCCCTGACAACGTCAGTTATTCGGCCGCGCCGCCCTGGCGGTGTCGACCTCTGTGTTGCCCTCGGTCTTGGTCTTGCTGACCTCCATGGACTTGTTGGCAGCGTCTTCAAAGACTTTCTTCAGTTCGTTGACATCGATGCCGCCACTACCGGAACCGCTCACCCCCTCTGCACCGTTTTCCTTCTTGGGCATCAGTTTGAAAAGGACCATGGCATTTCTCCTTTACTGGCCTGTGGAATTGGAATGGAACATTCTTCTGAACCCCTTGCCGTCTATTCACAGACATCACAGCGACTTCAGATCACGGCTACGCCAGCGGGGTTACCAACCTACGGGTTCATCATAGATAAGTGAAATGACAGTGCAATTGCCGCAGGAGAAAAAACCAGATAAAAATGTTACCAAACAGAAACCTTTGGTTTTATATTATTATTAGCACACATAATTCATCACGCAGCGCTATGTATCAACCCAATTATAACGCCATACAATAAATACAAGAGGCGATCTCTATCATCACTAGAAACCACTCCCATGCCGTTGCTTATTTTCAAACTTATCAAGCATGGCCTTTTAATGGACGCTTGGCCGGAGCTGGTCGATGTGTGGGGGGGGAAAATGCCGGGTTCATTTCCCCTTGATGCCGTTTGAAAGCCAGGCATCGGCACCGTGACGTTCGGCAAACGGAATCGCCACGCCACGGAGCAAGCGATCCTTCATCTCCGGCACCGACAGGGCAGTGACAACGATGTAAACATCGTGGCAGGCCCGAACTTTGAGGTTGCTGGGCCACCGGACATGACCATCATCGCCGACATGCCCACTGCTCAGCACCCTACACCGGTGCAGAGAAGACATGGCGGTGACCAGACCGCGCATACGTATGAAGTGAACATAATGGCCGGGAGGCAGGGCACCCTGGTTCGACGCCCTGTTCAAGGCCTTGATATCACCAAGATGATAGAGAAGTGCCCCCCCCTCGGGAGGCACCATTGCTACCCGCGGTGTCAAGCTACTTGACCGCTGGTTCACAACGTCGTCGCCTGGCGTCCCGCGAGCCTTTTCCTGGACCAGGGCAAAGAAATTGGCATAATCCTTCCCCAGTAGCCCCAAGGCCCTGTTTCGCTCCCGGGTATCGGCTTCCATCGCCAGATCCGCCCTTAATCCGTGCGCCTCCAGAAAAGCGGGTTGCGTATATAGGCCCTTCGGGGCAGATGTCGTGGAAACGGGCTTCAGCCCGACACGCGCCCCGACTTTCGACAGCACGACAGGATCGACGTGAGACGTCATATCGACCGCACCGGGATATCGATACCCGATATCCAAGGGGTACTGCTCCCAGTCAAAGACAGTGTAAGGCGCTTGCCTGATGACACCCGGCCGTCCATAGTCGAAAGTCAGCACATAGCCCTCATCGAGGGCCACCCCGAGCTCACGCATCCAATGCATGGCCCTGGCGTTGACCGTCAACCGCTCGCCATCAGGCTGTGCCGCGATGGGGAACAGCTTGTTCAGGTCCAGGAGCACGGCGGCGAGAGCCGGACTCGGCGACCGCTCCTCTTCGACGAAGGCCCCGTGGGAATCGACGGTGACGTAAATCTCCCTGAGCTCGCCATCCCGAACCACGGCACGGTGCACCGGAAAGGCATCGGGGAGTTCGTTGGACAGCAACACGCCTCGTACCTTCCGCAACGGCAGGCTGTCTGCGTTGGCGTGGACCCAGCGAACCCGTTTCTTTCCCGCCAGGGCTTCCCGCTGACGCATGATCAGAGCCCGGCTGCACTCCACGATCGTATAGCGAAGCGCGCCATGAAGCTCGACGTGGTCGGCCTGCAAGGTTTCGATGATATCGTGAGCCAGCGTACCATTGCCCGCCCCCATCTCGACCACATCGAAGCACCGGGGACGGCCCATCGCCGCATGCATATCGACCAGCGCTTTCGCGATCGTACGGCCAAAGTAACGACTTCGCTCCGGTGCCGTGAGGAAATCGTCGCCACTGGTATTGCCGATCGAGACGATTCCCGAATTGTAATACCCCCCCTCCCCGTCGAGCCCATAAAGAGAGCGGTCCATGAACTCGGCAAAGGGAATGCCATCCCTCGTCCGGACATGCTCGACCAGCGCACCGACAAACCGGGGATCGAGCCGCAAGTCCAGCGCCGGATAGGGATTCGCTTCATGCCTGGCAACTCGTGAGTTCATCGGCCGAGTTTCCCGTCGATCTCGATAGCGCTAGGCCAGTTCCCGCTTTGGCAGATAGACCCGGTCCCCCGGTTGCAGAGCACCGGGATCACCGATATGGCCTAGGTTGAGCTCCACCACTTCCGCGACATCGTGTCCCCGGCTGATGGCGATGCCTCCCAACGACAGGTGTGACTCGACCTCGACCCAGTCATGCCCTCGGTGCTCAAGCTCCAGATTGAAACGGGCTCTCTCATTTCCACCAAGAGGTTCTAACTTAGGTCCTTCATCTTCGTGGCCATTTTCATCATCACTCGGAGGCCCTCCCATGGGTGCCTCATCCACTTCCTGGTCATTCTCTTCATCATTCGGAGGTTCAACCGTAGGTGCCTCATCCACTTCCTGGTCATTCTCATCATCACTCGGAGGCTCTACCGTAGGTGTCTCATCCACTTCCTGGTCATTCTCATCATCACTCGGAGGTTCTACCGTAGGATCTTCATCCACATCAAGGTCATCTTCTCTTTCGTTTCTTGAGTTGCTCCAAGCCACTGCAGCAGATGACGCTGCAAAAAAACCCAATCCAATTCCGTAGGTAAGGGGCGTGGTAAGAGTTGGCTTCAGCTTCGACTCACTTTTCTGTGATGATGCTTCAGACTCACCATTCATCCTAGGCAATGTCGAATTTTCTTGAGGAAGTTTCGTCGAAGACGACGTTACTGGCCAAAGCTTCGTGATAATTGGCTTGACACCTTTCTGCCATGTAGCACTCCCCTGCACCCACAAGAGTGCCGACCCAGCAACAAACAGGCCTCCTCCAGCAGCTCCCGTGGCATCAACGAATGCACCATGATCTCCCCCCCTGAGGCTCGATGCTGTATAGGGAACACTTCCAGCTAAATATAACGGGAGTGCGACATCATCCGCGTAGGGTGCAAATGGCCTCCCTGTCGTAGCCTCAACGTAATTTTTAATTATATATGCCAAATGACCCGCGCTATAGGGAAGATTTATATCGACATTACTACCCTGCATCACTGCGTTCGCAGAGCCAGGAAGATTCACCGACAGCGTACAGAACTCCAGCCCACGAAGCACGCGACCCCAGAATTGATCCACCTTAGTGTGATTGGGAAGGCGCGATCTCGCAATCAAGCTGGCACCACGCGCCGCGAAGGCGATGGCATCCGCGAGCGGATGAGTGGAAAGGGAAGCACCCGCAGCACCAGCAACACCAAGAATTGAGCCGATAACCTTCTCAGATCGACTTTTCCTTTGAGGTGTCTCACTACTTCCTTGCGACCGATACTGCTGACTTTCAATAGTTGCTGGTGGCACTTGTTGTTCGGATGTGTTCTTCTGGGTCGTCTCCGAAAACTGTGTGATATGACTGGGCTTCTCGGCCGCTGGCGGTGACTGTGGATGATGCGCCGACAGTTTCGACGCCATACTCCATAGACCTTTGCCACTATAGAGGGCGAAGGGCAGGCCCTCGCCTCTGCGGAAGCGCTCGCGGATCTGGCTAGCCGACAACTCGCTGACCACCGCGTAGATCCGGCCATGGCGGTTGGCGACATTGACCTCCCGGCCGGCCGGCCACCGGAAGTGACCGCCATCGTCCACCACTCCACTACGAGGCACCGTCCCACGCTGCAGCGCAAAGGTACCGGTATCCAACTCGGGGGGGCGAATCAGGTGAACGTAATGCCCCGGCGGCAACGCGCCATCGTTCGATGCCCGATTCAGTGCCTCGATGTCCTCGAGGCGATAGACACGAGCAAGGCCTTCGGTTTCCGGCGATAGCGACCGAACGCGCGCTGCCGCCTGGGTCGAGGATGCCTCGGTCAGCCGCTGCTGTGTCTCGACGGCGTGATCGGCCATTCGCGTCTGGGTGTCGATCGCCGGTCTGGCAAGCCGGGCCGCGATGGCTTCGATATGCTGAGGATTGATGCCGTCTCCTTGATCGGGCACGTGGCCTTCCGCGGCACCGCGGATCCACGGCATGAGCACCCTTTCGTCGGTTTCCGGGTCGCGGATCAGGATATGCGTCTTGTCCGCCACCGCCGAAGAGTCGCCGCGCTCCGCCTGAGCCCCCTCCGATTGCACGTAGATATGTCCTTCGGACTCGGGATAGGCCCCGTATACCCGATCCGCGATCGTCTCGCCCGTCGCTTCGCTGAAGTAGCGGCGAGGCCGGGCAGCCGGCACCGGAGAGGCACTGGTCTCCCCGAAAGTGGGATTGCGCACGAACTCGCCGACGAAGTTGCCATTTGGGTCCACCTGACGCCAGCCCAGCACCTCGTTCCATGAGATGCTGCCGTCGACGGCCATTTCGTTCACTTGCCCCATGTGGTCGCTGACGGGATGCCCCAGGGCCTCGAATTCTCCGGGAACGTGGAGGCGCTTGTTACTCGGATTGAGGATGTAGACGAACGTGTGCCCCAGATGCTTCGCCGCCCGGGACTCCTGCGAGACGAAGGCCTTGATGCCCTCGACCGAACCGCTGGTGCCGACGAAGCGTCCCGGCGTATTGGCAAGCACATAGTTGCTTAGGCTGACGCCCTTGGGATCATCCACCCAGATCCCCGTCGGCTCACGGGGATGGAAGCCGCCAGCGGCCTCGATATCCTGTGGAGAGCGCGTATCCGCCCGGAAGACGTAGGGGCCCATATTGCCTCGCGACCTGCCGCCGTGAGGGGGATGGTTGGCCGCGGTAGGCGTGGGGGACTCCCCTCCTGAACGGGCCTGCAACGCTGCGGTATCGATGGCCTCCGAGCCGGCACGCACGTGCGCCGTCGGATAAAGCCTCGTCGTCGTGGAAAACTCCCCGGACGTACTCCAAGGGGTAGAAGTGCGGTTGAGTTCCGGTAAAGAGGGGGGCGCTTGCTCCCTCGCCCCCCCCTGGTTCGGCCACGACGCCCGCAGCCCCCGGTACCCCATCCCGGTCCCGAAGATACCGCTGGCCACCCCCATGACCGCCTCGTGCCGCTCGAGACTCGACATCTCCTCCCAATGCGCAGCGATATTGTAGCCGGAGTAGCCCAGCAGCGGTGCACCGATCCCCATCGCCCCCACGTCCGCCCAGCGGGCCGCCGAGAAAGCCCCCCCCGGCTGCGAGAGCAGCTGCGACGCGTGGGCGTATTCCGGCGCGTAGCGGGCATGATTCGGATCCAGTCGACGGGCGTTGAACGCCCCGATGCTGGTGCGTGCCGCCACTGCGCCGTCCACCCCGCGCGCCGTCATCGCGGCGAAGCGCAGCCCGCTCGACACCATCGGCAATACGGAGGTCGCCAGCATGGCGCCTTCCATCACGCCTTCCGCGCTCGCCCAGGAGCGGCCATGCCGTTGCATGCTGGCCAGATTATCGATGCTGCGTGCGGCAAAGTAAGCCCCCCCTGCGAAGGCGATTGGAGCAGCGACCGGCGCCAGCAGCGGCATGAAGGCGGCTACCGTCGCGATGCTGGTCCCGATGCCGATGATCGGGTCCAACCACTCTTCGGTGAAGCTCTTCTCGCGGGCCTGCTGCCATTCATATTGGATGTCGCCGCTGATATCGGCGATCTCCGCGAGATTCTCCGGCACATAGACCTGGCCGTCCTCGGACAGGTAGTTGTTGTACTGGAAATCGGCGAAGTTGCGGTACCGGCTGCCGCTGTCATCGATGAGCCAGGGGTGGGTATCGTCTTCGCCCATCCGGAACAGGGCCGTGTCGTGGTAGGTACCATCTTCCTGGTAGAGTATGGGGATGATCTCGACCTCATCTCCATCGTCACCGAGGTCCCGGATCTGATCGGCCACCGGGTCGATCAGCTCGGCATCTTCCGTGCCGAACACTTCGCCCAGGCTCTCATCCAGTTCCTCGTCGATGGTGACGACACGCTCCTCCGGCAGGGTATCCAGTCCCGCCTCGACACGCGCATCATCGGCCTCCTGATCCTTGAATGCAGTGACGATCTCGGGCCAGTTATCCGGATCGAGGCGATGCGTCTCCTCCTGTTCCAGCAGGTGCGCGTTGAACCGACTGGATCTCTCGATATTTCGCCGATGCTCGTCATTCTCTTCCAACGATTCGCGCAGGGATGCCACTTCACTCTCCAGGGCGTCCAGCTCATTGGCTAGCTCCAACTCTGGATGCTGGTCCTGCCACTCCTCCGGAGCATTCTCCATCGAAGAGATACCCGCTTCCCCGAGGCCTATCTGGGTGAGGATACGCGCCTCACGACTGTCGGTGAGGGCCTGCTGGGCCTGGAGGTAACCACCCTCCAGCTCGAGATAGGCGTCCTCCCACTGCCAGGCTTCCGCCGGCCCCGGCCCTTCTGATGCCGGTGCGGCCGAGGTGCCGCCGTCGAGCAGTTGCCAGGTCGACGGCTGGGCGGCACGATAGGCTTCCATTCGGGCGTGCCACTCACTCGCCTCGAGAGAGTCGCGCTGCTCCTCGAGCAGCACCAACGCCTCCTGTGCCGCGGCCACTTCGGGATGCACCCAGCGCATCCCCTCCCCCATCTCATCATCGATGATCGGCACCAGCACCGGGTCCACGTCATCGGGCAGGGAATCGGTGAGTTGCTCCGTCCCGCCACGGCCGTACTCCTCGACGGTATCGTCATAGGAAGTCTGGGCTTCCTCCTTGGCCGTCGTGGCCTCCTCCAGGCTGCCTCCGGCGACCCAGTCCGCCCACTCCTGGTCGAGCCGTTGCTGCGTCTCGCTACGTTCCATTCCCTCGGAGACGTCACCCGGCGCATAGGTCAGCGGGGTTTCCAGGGTGTGGTTCTCGTAGATGATCGTCAGATGGAGCTGGCCGTCTTGCACGGTGACATTGACGTCGTTCTCGCTGAACCGCCCGGCAGACTGCATGCGTCCTTCTCCCCGAAGGTCGCGGCTCGCATCATAGTAGCGATAGTTGTCGCCGAAGCGATCCGGGTGCTGTTCCCGATAGGCCTCGAGCACCTCGTCCTCGAGGCGTTCATACTCCGCCAGCCGCTCCTCGGCGTCGTTCAATACCTCATGGGCCGCGGCGACCTCCGGGTGCACATACCAGGTCTCACCGTCGTCTCGCTCGATCGGTACCGTGGCCTCCCCATCGGGCACCAGCGAGCCATCCCCGAGCCGTTCCTCAACGTCATCGAGGCTCTGCTGGGCAGTGGCGATCTCGCCATCCTCGCCCTCGAGCCCCGCTCGCTGTTCCGCGAACTGCTCGGCGAGCATCTCCTGGTAGGCTTCCCTGGCCTCGTTATAGCTCTCCGTGACATCGATCAGGCCATCCTCGGCGCTGGCCCGATCCGCTTTCCAGCGCGTCCAGTCCTCATCCACCTGCTGTTGTGCTTCCGTACGCCCGGCTTCACCGGGGGGTTGGGTGAGCTGGATTTCCACTTCCTCGTGGGCGTAGGTATTCACCAGATAGAGCTGCCCGTCCCGCTCGATGACGTCCTGCTCCAATAACTCCCCGGTATTCTTGTCTCGGGTGGTTCGTCCCCCTCGACCTTGGGACGTCACTTCATATTCGTATCCCTCCGCCTCGAAATAGTGCGGATTCTCTTCACGTTCGGCATCGAGGGCGCTTTGCCGGATATCATTCAGCTCGAGGGGGTCGCCGCCGCGCATCAGGCTTTCCCACTCCTGGTCGAGATCCCGCGCCTGATCCGGACGATCCCCCGGGGCGTCCCCCGGGGCATAGGTAAGCTGGACCTCCTCCTCCTCGTCCATGTTCTCGTAGGTGTTGACCAGCCAGAGCTGCCCATCCCGCTCGATGACCTCCTGTTCCAGCAGCTCACCCGTATGTTTCTCCTGTGAGCCAGCCCGGCCACGGCTCACGGTAAATTCATAACCGTCCTCATCGAAATACCGTGAGTACTCCTCGTCTTCCTCATAGAGTGCCAGCAACCGCTCCTCGATATCCTGCGCTTCTTCCTGACGCGCCTGCCATTCCCGCTCCGCGTCGAGATAATCGATCCAGGAATTGACGTCCTCCAGCCGCTCTTGCGTCTCTTCCAGTGAGTCCTCGGGTTCCGGCAGCTCCCAGTAGACGCCATGAGCCTCGCCCGCAGCGTTGAGGCGCTCGAGGGCAGCGCTCCCGGCGCCCTCGTGCTCCGGCTCGAGGGCGTAGATATCCAGCTGCAACTGCCGTTGCATGACGGCTGACAGGGCCTCGTCACGGGCGCGACGCGCGGCCTCCTCCGCCTCGATCGCCTCGACCAGCTCGGCGTCCACCCAGACCCATACCCCGTTGCGCCGCACGGCCTCCCAGTCACCGCCGGAGGGCGCCTCTTCATCGGGTGGCGTACCCGGGTCGTCGCCGGCCGCATCGGAGGCGGGCTTGATGACGTCGTCCGCGTCACCTTCGTCCCCGAGGATCTCGTCGATGGCGGCTTGGGTCTCCTCCTCCAATCCGGCGAGCTCCTCTTCCAGCTCCTCAATGCGGGCCAGCTCCTCGCTACCCAGCAGGATACTCTCGAGAATTCCCTGGAGGGCCTGCTCCTCGTCCGAGTCGCCGTCCAGCCCCATCAACAGCTCGGTGAGCGACTTCTCCGGCGTCGCGGGTTCGATGTCGACTTCCAGGCCATCCTCGTCGCGCCGCAGTGTCATGCTCCCATCCGGCGAGGTGGTCAGCGTATAGCCATTGTCGGTCACCTCGACCGTGGTCTGCGTGGCACCCTCGATGACCACCGTTTCGCCTTCGTGGATGACATTGGGGTCGCGAGGCGAATCGAAGAGTTCGGGGTTACTCTCCTCGAGTTCCTCCAGTGTCACACCGTGGCGTTCGGCAATGGCGATCAGATAGTCGCCATCCTGGACCTCATACTCGATGGCCTCTCCATCGTTCTCCGCCACCGTGGTCGTCCTGGTTTCACGCCCGTCGGCGTCGATCACGGTTTCGATCACCGTGCCATTGCCATATTCGGTCCGGCGAGTCTCGTTGCCTTCGGCGTCGATATAGACCGAAGAGTTGCCGGTGCCTCGCCCGGAGCTGTGACTCGCGATCACCTCCTCGCCATCTTCCGCATCGACGATGCTGGTGGTGTATTGTTCACCGCCATTGCCCAGGGCATTGGTCTCGGACTGGATCACGTAACCTGCCGCCCGCAATTGGGCCTCGATTTGCTCACGGGTCAGATCACGCTCCTCGGCGATAGCATCGATGCTCTGCCCAGCGGCGAGGGCCTCGGCGATGCCGTCGATGCCCTCGCGGGTCGTCTCCTGCCCAGGATCAAGTGTCGTGCGCTCGCCGTCTTCATCGATGATCGTGGTGGTGGTTTCGCCATCGTCACCGGTGACTTCCTCGACCGTCACGCCATTTTGCTCGTATGTGACCGTCTCGGTCGTCTTTCCATCGGCATCCACCTGCGTCTCGGTCTTGCGACCATCCGGCTCGGTTACCAGCGTGGTGGTGCTGCCATCGGGGTGCACGGTATGGCGTACCTCGTTGCCATCGTCATCGGTCCGCTGAGAGACCGTCGTACCATCGGGCTTCGTCTCCTGATGGACCAGCGGCTCCCCGCTCTCTTTATCGGTGATCTCGGTGGTATTGCCTAAGGAGGGGCCCTGGCCCGTCCTGTCCGATTCGACATCGAACCCGGCCGCCTCGAGCTGAGCGACCACCTGGGCACGGGTCAGCCCCTGCTCCTCTGCGATCTCGTCGAGGCTCTGCCCGTCGGCGACACCGTCGACGATCTCGTAGGCGCCCTCGCGGGTCGTCTCCTGCTCGGGATCGAGCTCGGTGCGATTGCCTTGCTCGTCGATCACCGTCGTCGTGGTTTCACCATCGGCATTCGTGCTCTCCTCGACCACTACGCCATCTGGCTGTTCGGTGAACCTGTATTCGACGACTGTCTCATCCGTTTCGCCGTCGACGATTTCGACCGTGCTCTCACTGCCGTCATCGGATTGGGTGGCCTCTACCTCCAAGCCGCCCGCCTCGAGTTGGTCGAGAACATCCAGGGGGCTGATGCCGTATTCCTCGGCGACCTGGGCAATGCTCTTGCCCTCGGCGACGTCGTCGACGATATCCTCTGCCGTGGCCTCGTCGGTCTCGATATTGTCCACCGGCTCGACCGTAGGCACGTCCTGGAGTGGATCCTCGCCTCCCGCCGGGGCGTAGCTATCGGGAATGAGATAGGGGTCGTCCTGGTTCACGCTGAGGTCCAGGCTCATCGCCTCCAGATATTCCGGCGAATAGACGCCGTAGCCGGGAAAAGGCGTGCTGTTCGTGGCCTGAACCGGATGGAAGGTCGTATTGCCGCCGTTCCACTGCACCGGGGTCGCCACTTGCGGCGCGGAATATTGCGGTGGGTTCGGCGGCGGCGGGGGGGGCTTGGCGGCAGCCGTTGCGACGGCCTTGGCGAAAAAGGCCGCATTGCCGGCGAGGGCGAGTTTCGGGCTCAAGCGCAATATCGCGGGTATTCTGGCCATGACGATCTCCGTGCCTTACCGCTATCTCCCTGATGGCCGCTCATTCGACATCCTCGCCACAGGAAGAGCTCGGCGTATCGATGCACGCCGATATTCATCGACGATGCGCCCCTACCCGGCCACATCATGCTCGGCAGTGTGTTCAACCAGCGTTGCTGTTTTCCTGCCCTCAGGTTCTGTACGAAAAGTCAGCACGTACGCTCAGGCCGGCTCGGCCACCTGGGAAACCACCAGGTGCTCGGCAATGCCGTCCGCCAGTGCCGTCAACACTGCCTGGTCGCCGGCCGGGCTGGTCATGAGCATGAACTCTGCATCGGGCAAGGCGGGGAGACCGTACTCCGATGTCAAGGCCACCAAGCCCGAGGTCAGTTGACTGGCCGGCATAGGGGCCAGGGCGAATTCGCTCTCGGCCGCCGCCCGCAGGCTGGCACCACTCGTGCACAGCATGGCCGTGCGCTGGGCAATCCCCGACAGCGCCAGTTTCGACAGGGCGGCTTCCCGGTAGGGACATGGCTCGGGAAACAGGGCCAGAGGCAGGGGGGCCGACAAACGGACCGGAGCCCGCTCGGCCCAGGCCCAAACCATGGGTTCGCGCCACAGCAACCGCCCCGGTTCGTGCGTACCGCACTGGGCCCCCAGGACCAGGTCCACGTCTCCCCGCTTCATCGCAGTGACCATATCGCCGGGGATGCCGACATGAACCCCGATATCGACCCCGGGGTTGTCATCCATGAAGCTCTTCAGTGTCTGCAACAGAAGCGGATGCGCGCAATCCTCGGCGACACCCAGGCGAACGTTGCTCTGATACTTCGATCGCGAGAGTTGCGTCATGGCATCCCGGTTCAGGGCGAGAATCGCGCGAGCATACCCTGCCAGGCATTCACCATCCGGCGTCACTTCGAAGGCCCGCGTGGTACGCTGCAGTAGCGGCTTGCCGACCTGAGCTTCCAGTCGACGCAGATGGCCGCTGATCGCCGGCTGGGTCAAGTGAAGACGGTGGGCAGCCCGAGTGAAACTGCCCTCGTCGATGACGGCGACAAAGCTCCTCAGCAATAGTAGATCGAGCATGGGTATATCATTCCATGATAAATATTGTCACGCCATCTTATATATCGTTAAGGCAGCTCCGGCATCTGCCACCACTTTTCCGATCTTGTGGAGAATAGCAGAAGCTTGGAAAGTTACACATTCAGCTTCATGATCAATACCATCATGTAACGCAATTTATCTTTTCTTATGCGGCGTGTTTGCATAGGGTGCCCCACACACAGACATCACGAGCAATGACCACCATCCTGCATATCGAGTCTTCCCCGCGAAAGCAGCGCTCGGCTTCCTGAAGGTTGCCCGAGAGTTCATCTTTCACTATCGACAGCGCCATCCGTCCACAGCGGTCAAGAGCCTGGACCTCTGGACTGCGAGCCCTCCTGACATCGATGAAGATGCCTTGTCAGCAAAATACGCCGGCCTCAACGGAGCCTCCCTGACCTCGGCTCAGGAGCATGCCTGGAATGAGCTACGCTCCCGCGGCGCCTGTGCATGAGGCGGACATCCTCGTCTTGTCCGTGCCTCTCTGGAATTTCACCATTTCCTATAAACTCAAGCACTTCATCGACCTCGTCTCGCAGATGGAGATTTTCTTCTCGTTCGGTCCCGAGGCAGGATTCAGTGGGCTGCAGGAGAACAACAGAGCGGTCGTCGACTACGCGTGAGGCCTCGACTATCGAATGGAATCCTTGACCCCCGCCCAAGGGTTCGACTTTCAGAAACCCTACATTGAGGCATGGCTACGATTCATCGGCATCACCGATGCCTCCTCCTTGATCGTCGAGAAGACGCTGCTCGACAATCACGTCGATACGGAATCCAGGGCGCTGGCCAACTGCCAGGCCCAGTAGCTCGCCGCCATCCTTGCGTCCCCCCATCTCACCAGGCCGTCGCCTTGGTTCACCTGATCCCTGACCGGCCTTCGCGGGCTCGAACGTGGCTCGCGCCTGGGACGAAAGCCTCCGCACCAGGTCAGGTGCTGCCGGGCAGCGACGCATCCCGCTTGTCCCTGCTCATCATCGCCCCCCCCATTCCCGCAACGCGAGTCGTAATTCAGGAGGTGTGGCAACGGCTCAACAGCAAGGTGATTAGTCAATCACGCCATCAATTCGGCAAGCACATATGACATTCAGCCGCAAAAAAACCACCAAGGCCTGTATTGTTATCGGGTGATTGATCCTCTCCGCTCTTCTTGCATATCGCTGGCCGTTCTGCATGGCAGCAGACACAGGGCTAAATAACATCAATCGATGCCGTGCACCATCGAATGACATATGGTAAGCCCACTGATGCTCAGTACTACAGCCGCAATTGAACAACTGACAATGCATGTGATTGATAGGGAAGCGATTACATGCTGAAGGATGCAAGAGCTCGATCTCTGTCTCAGCATTGTCGGATGACCTGGCGGATCGGTTAGGCCCGCGCTTTCCCCGTTCGGAAATGCGCGATCGCGCTGCGCTATCTCCAGGGGCTGCTCAGTCATTGCGAACGTACGAATAGCTGGCATCTTGCCGAGTGGCTCGGGGATGCCACCCCGGATGGGATGCAGTACTTGTCGGATCGCGCCCTGGACTTGCACAAGGCCTGGACACAGGATCGTGAGCGTTGCCGGCGTGCCCGGATTCCCGATGTCGTCGGCTTTCCAACAAGCCAGAGCTCGCCCGTCGCATGCTGGAGCATGCGCTGGACCAGGGGATACCGGCCTCCCGGGTGACGAGGGATAGCGTCTATGGTGGCAACCGCAGCCTGCGTCTTTGGCTGTGGGATCGTGCCCACCGCTTTGTTTTAGCAGTGACTTGCAACGAACCCTTGTGGTGGCAGAGCTCACTACACGCGAGCCGACGAGATCGCGGCGGCACTGTCGGATGACACGCGGCGGACATCATCCGCCGGCTCGGGCACGAACGCTGTACGACTGGACCATGGCATCCCTGATGAGGCTGCAGCCTTCGGAAGAGGCGCGTCGATAAAACTGTTGCCGACAGGATCCAGTGGACATCCCGAGATCAGGCGGTTGATCGCTCGATGGCTATGGCACGGACAACAGGCCTTGTCACATGTCCTTCAATGGTCGGACTGACGACGAAAGCATCGGTACCGGCTTGGCAGTGCCATTGTCGGCAGCAGCGAGCCCGGATGGCGGCTCATGAATAATCACCACTATCGTTACGGCTGTAGTGTTGGAGGGTGTTTACAAATCTCTCCGGCTATGTGAGTTAATCAGGGGAGCGTCCTTGTGGCGCGTGATACCTGCCTCCTGAAGCGCCTTGCTCAGGGTGCCGATGTACAACGAGATGCCAGTCCTGTCGGCACACACATCGCGAATTTCACCGATCGTGCCGCTCATATCCGGGACCGTGGGTGATTGCAGCTGGACACCAGAGCACTGGAGCAGGGTTCGCTGTGACTCGCCCAGGATATCTCAGGCATCACTGTTCAGGCGTTGTAGGTCACCCGGCCGAGTTCGCCGACGTCGTAGCCGCCGAGCGCCTCGGCGCGCTCGCGAAAGCGCGGCTCCCGGGCGAAGGCCAACAGCCGCTGCAGCGGCGGCTCGAAGTAGCTGCGTCGGCGCAGGGCCAGGTCGAAGGCCTCGTCGTGGAGCGCCACGAAGGCCAGCCCCTGGCGCCGGGCGGCGGCCTCCACCCCGAGCCCCGCGTCGGCCTCGCCCTGGCGAATGGCCAGCGCCAGGTCGTCCTCGCTGAGCGAGGGATGAGCGGTGACGGCGAGCCGCTCGGCTGCCACCCCGGCCCGTCGCAGCAGCCAGCCCAGCAGCCGCTGGGCCCCGGCCCCGGCCTGGCGATGGGCGAGCCGCACCCCCGGCCGGGCCAGGTCGGCCAGCCGCATGATGCCCAGGGGATTGTCCGGGGCCAACAGCAGCCCCTGGCGTCGCGTCGCCCAGCGCACCATCACCAGGTCGCGCAGGCCGGCAAGCCCCAGGGCCTCGGGCCGGTTGTAGCGCCCGCTGACCTCGTCCACCAGGTGCAGGCCGGCCACCATGGCCTCCCCGGCGAGCAGGCGACGCACGCCATCCCCGCTGCCGTGGCACAGGGTAGCCAGACCCGCCCCGCTCTCGCGCACCGCCCATTCCAGCAGCGGGTCCTGGCTGCCGGCGAGCACCGCCGGCACCGGACGGCTTCCCGGCTGGTCGCCCTCCAGGTGGCTCATCAGCCACAGGTCGATGCTCTGGCGGGGAAACAGCAGCTTGCCGGTGGCCCGGGTGCAGGGGATCTGCCCCTGGCGCACCAGGTCATAGACCTTGCGCGGCTTGAGGCGCAGGTACTCGGCCACCTCGGCGGTGGTCAGGTAGGCCGGCCCGGCCCCGCTGAGGTCCGTCGTCATTCCCTCGCCTCCCGTCGCCCTCGGAATGTCATTATCAGGTGTTTTGCTGCATATTTTTCACTACCCGATGCAAGCAGCTTACACAGGGCACATCATGCCTGGAAACGTCAGGAGAATGGGATGCCCCAGCACGACTCCGCCTTCGCCACCGCGCTCGCGCTGATCCTCGACCTGGATCCGGCGCTGCTCGGCATCGTCGTGCTGTCGCTCAAGGTCTCGCTGACGGCGGTGCTGATCGCCGCGCTGCTGGGCCTGCCGCTGGGCGCCGCCCTGGCGCTGTGGCGCTTCCCGGGACGCGGCGTGCTGGTGGTGGTGCTCAACGCCCTGATGGGCCTGCCGCCGGTGGTGGCCGGCCTGGCGGTCTACCTGCTGCTGTCCCGGGCCGGCCCGCTGGGCGACCTCGGGCTGCTGTTCACCCCCGGCGCCATGGTGGTGGCCCAGCTGCTGCTGGTGCTGCCGATCATCGCCGCCCTGACCCGCCAGCAGGTGGAGGAACTGCACCTGGAATACCGCGAGCAGCTGCGCTCCCTGGGCCTGTCCCGCACGCGCATGATCCCCACCCTGCTGTGGGACGCCCGCCTCGGCCTGATGACGGTGGTGCTGGCCGGCTTCGGCCGGGCCAGCGCCGAGGTCGGCGCGGTGATGATCGTCGGCGGCAATATCGACGGGGTGACCCGGGTGATGACCACGGCCATCGTGCTCGAGACCAGCAAGGGCAACCTGCCCCTGGCGCTGGGCCTGGGCATCGTGCTGCTCGGCCTGGTGGCGCTGGTCAACGCCGCGGCGCACCTGGTCGGCGAGACGGCGAGGAGGCGGCTGGGATGAACGACATGCTCCAGCTCCACACCCCGGCCTGCATCGCGCCCCTCGAACTCGAGGGGCTGGGCTTCCACCACCGTGGCCAGGCGCTGCTGAGCGATCTCTGCCTGCGTCTGGACGGCTGCCGGCGCA
Source organism: Halomonas maura (assembly GCF_030409305.1). Lineage (GTDB taxonomy): Bacteria > Pseudomonadota > Gammaproteobacteria > Pseudomonadales > Halomonadaceae > Halomonas > Halomonas maura. Next base: position 175,056 of record NZ_JAUFPQ010000018.1, on the reverse strand, counting down.
CCCTGGTGCTGGGACCCAACGGCGCCGGCAAGAGCCTGCTGATGCGCCTGGCCCATGGCCTGCTGCCGCCCACCCATGGGCGGGTCCGCTGGCAGGGCGAGATCCCCCGCCAGGCCATGGTCTTCCAGCGCCCGGTGTTGCTCAAGCGCTCCGCCCTGGACAACCTCTGCTACGCGCTGGGCGTCAACGGCACGCCCTGGCGCCGCCGCCGCCCCCTGGCCCGGGAGGCCCTGGAGCGCTTCGGCCTGGGCGCGCTGGCCCGCCGCCCGGCCCGGGTGCTGTCCGGTGGTGAGCAGCAGCGCCTGGCGCTGGCCCGTGCCTGGCTGCTCGAACCCCGGATGCTGTTCCTCGACGAGCCCACCTCGGCGCTGGACCCTGCCGCCATCAAGGCGGTGGAGGATGCCGTGACCGACTTCCACCGGCGTGGCACGCGCATCCTGATGAGTACCCACGACCTGCACCAGGCCCGTCGCCTGGCCGACGAGGTGATCTTCCTCTGCGGCGGCCGGCTCCTCGAGCATACCCCGGCCGAGCGTTTCTTCACGGCCCCCGCCACCCCGCAGGCGGCGGCCTTCCTGCGCGGGGAGCTGGTCTGGTAGCCCCGCCCATCGCCATCACGACCGCCATCGCAACCACGCAACGCCACACAAGGATGCCAAGCATGCGTACAGGACTCACCCTCGCCACCCTCGGCCTGATGGGCCTCTCGATGACCGCCGTCGCCCAGGACGAGGCGCCCTACATCACCCTGGCCTCGACCACCTCCACCGAGAACTCGGGCCTGTTCGACGCCATCATCCCGCAGTTCCGCGAGGCCAGCGGCATCGCGGTGCGGGTGGTCGCCGTAGGCACCGGCCAGGCCTTCGAGATCGCCCGCCGCGGCGACGCCGACAGCCTGCTGGTGCACGACACCGAGGGCGAGGAGCGCTTCGTCGCCGACGGCTACGCCAGCGAGCGGGCCGACGTGATGTACAACGACTTCGTGATCATCGGCCCGGCCGAGGACCCGGCGGGCATCCGTGAGGCCGAGAGCGTCGAACAGGCCTTCTCGCGGATCGCCCAGGCCGAGGCTCCCTTCGCTTCCCGGGGCGACGACAGCGGCACCAACCGGGCCGAACTGCGCCTGTGGGACGCCGCCGGCATCGAACCCGGCGGCGAGTGGTATCGCGAGCTGGGCAGTGGCATGGGGCCGACGCTCAACACCGCCGCCGGCATGGACGCCTACGTGATGTCGGACCGCGCCACCTGGGTGGCCTTCGACAACCGCCAGAACCTCGAGCTGCTCTTCGAGGGCGACGAGGCGCTGTTCAACCAGTACGGCAGCCTGCGGCTCTCTGCGGAGACACACCCGCACCTCAAGCACGACCTGGCCGCGCAGTGGCACGACTGGCTGCTCTCCGACGAGGGTCAGCAGGCCATCGCCGCCTTCGAGGTGAAGGGCCAGCAGCTGTTCTTCCCCAACGCCGACTGAGCGGTCGCGCCCGGCGACGCTGGCCCGCTTGGCATAGACTGGAAGCACGGGCGCCACAGCCGTTATGACGGGGAGGAGTGCCGGTGGCCACGACCGGACCAGGCGGCATCACGGCGCCGCCCAACCACTGCGACGTCAAGGGCAAGCTGGTGTCGCTCGAGCGGTCGGCCCGCTTCCCCGACAAGCACGAGCTGACCTTCGCGTTGCTGGCCTCCTCTCCTCGCGAGGGTCCCGACCTGGCCCAGCGCCGAGTGGGCACCACCGTGGCGGGCTTTACCTTCGAGCCGACCGCCGGCCTCCACCCGGGGTGCGTCTTCCTGGCGGAGGCCGAGTATCTCGGCGATGCCCGGCACGGCCTGTTCCAGCTCTCCCGGCTGAGGCAGGCCGAGCCGTGACAGGTGCCCACCCCGCTACAGCAGGTACATGCGGTAGAGCGTGTCACCATCGGCATAGACACTGACCTGATGGCCGCTGGCCTGCGCCTCGCACAGGGCCAGGAAGGTGTTGGTCACCCCATCGGCACTGCCCGCCTCGATCTTGCGCCAGCCGAGCCCCTGGACGCTCGCCCAGGCATTCTGCGAGTGATAGGTGCTGTAGGTCTTGAGCACCGCCCTGTTGTGGTGCCACGCCTTGATGGCCACGCCTCCCACGTTGATGTCGGCCGTGATGGTGTCCCCCACCCGCTGGATGGCGGTCACCGCCACCCGGGAATCCGAGCCGTCGTAGGCCTTGCTGTCCGGCGTGGTATCCACGGCGAAGGCGTCGTTGCCGACGGTGGGATAGGGATCCTCCGCATCCCCGGCGTTGGCGTTGCTGTTCAGGTGCGCCTGGCCATCGGCCTGCTCGATATTGACCAGGTAGTGGGTCTCGTCAGTGTTGTTGGACTGGTTGTCATCGACATGCTCGATGAGGCAGCCCGCCCCCGGCAGGTGGGTGTCGAACCCCGCCTGCTGGCGGTTGGAGACGAGGAAGTACTCCTTGCTGTCGGCGCTGCCGATGGGCAAGCGGTAGACGTCGGGGTGGCTGGCGTAGGGTTGCAGTGTCACGCTCTGCTGGGCATTGAAGATCGTCGTCGGCGTGACCCAGCCCGCCTTGACCTTGCACCAGGCGGTGGGGTGCGCGGGGGTATGGCCCCCGTCGTTCCAGCTGCCGCCGGCCATCAGGTCCCAGCGTCCCGTGCCCCGTGAGGTGTAGTCAGTGTCGTAGAGATCCGGCCACTTCATCAGCAGGTGGCCGAGCTCATGGGCCATGACCCCCACGCGACCGTCCTCCGGCGCCATGAAGTAGTTCCTCACCTGGACGCCATCGACGGTCCGCGGGGTAATGCCCCACTTGTGGGACCAGATATCGCCGGTGTCGCCGGTCACCTCTCCCCCCGAGCCGGCGGCGATGATGACCAGCGCATCGACCACGCCGTCGCCGTCGTTGTCATAATCGGCGAAGTTGACGTGCGGGGCGGCCAGGTCGACGACGTCCTCGACCAGCTTCTGGGCGTTGCGGGGATAGGCGCCGAACCCATAGTCGCCATTGGTGTAGTAGGCCTTGGTCTGGGGCGCGCGGTACCAGCCCGCGGTGTCGCCGCCGGTGCCGCTGACCTCGCCGGTGACGTCGAGCTGGTGGTAGGACGCTTCCCGGTAGTAGTCACGCATGCTGCCGGTGGCATGGCTGCCCACCGAGAACAGCATGTCCTGGTAGTGGCCCTGGGACTGAGTCGCCGCCGCGTCGGAGAAGTCCACCAGCAGCACGAGCGCCCGGCGCACGCCGGTGATGGGCGCGAAGTCGACCCTATGGGAGATGAGGGTGTGGGCCCGCGTCTTGGGCGGGCGGGTCAGGATGCGCGTCACGCTGCGCAGGTCGAGGACATCGGCCGTGGGCGCGTCGGGCAGGGTGTGCCCGGCCAGCAGTTCCTGGCGCGAGCGGATGATGCGTTCTTCCAGCTCCGGCGAGGGAGGGACGATGCAACGCTGGTCACACATGGGGGCCTCCTCGGGGAATCCCGTGCCGGCCGCCTCACCACCCTCGTCACCTGCGGCTACGCGATCTGCTTCACGCTGAGCGTCACGCGGTCCGGATGCCCGAACGTCAGCACCGGGAAGCTCTGCACGGTGACGAGATCGCCCGGTGCCAGCTGGCCGCTGCCGTCGAGGTCGACATGGGCGCGTACCGAGTAGTGCGCGGCGGGGTCGACGGGATCCCCCCTCAAATCGAAATCGAACCGGGACACCTCACCCGCCCGATGGTGAAGGTTGGGAATCGACGCCCTGGCCACGGGCGTGGCGGGCGCGTCGCTGCGACTGACGTCCTCGAGGTAGACGTGAAGGATGGCGCCGGAAAAGCTCGCCACCTCCCCGCCAAGGACGAGGACGCCATGGACACGGGCTGGGGCAGGTGGCGACATCGGTTCGGATCACTTCCTGGTCTTGGGGGGCTTGGGCGATGCGGCAGACTTGCCTGCCGAACGCTTGCTCCCGGGATCGCCACCTGCCTCGCCGTCGTCCATCGCCGGCGCATCGGGGGCCTCGGGGCCGGGCGGCGCCTCGGCCGACACGCCCGCCTCGGCCTCGGCGGCCATGAGATCCGGCGGTGGCGGCGCTTCGGCCATGGCCGAAGCGGCTGCACCGAGGGCCTCATCGGGCGGTGGCGCCACGTCACCATCGCCCTCGGCGAAGGCGGCACCCACGACTTCCTCGGGCGGCGGCCCCTCGCCCACGTCACCCAGAGTGAAGGCGACTCCCCCCACCTCCTCGGGCGGCGGCCCCTCGCCCACGTCACCCAGAGTGAGGGCGGCTCCCCCCAGCGGCTCGGGGGGAGGTGCTGCCGCCAGGTCCCCCTGGAGCATGGCGGCGCCTGCACTCCCGTCGGGCGGCGGTCCCTCGGCGGCCCCGGCATCGAGGGAGGTGACCACCCCGCCCCCGGCTCCCTGGGGCATGGCATCCCCGGCGGGCATGTTGATATTGATGTTGATCGTGTCCGGGCACATCTCTGTTCTCCTGTCCTCTTCGAGGCCGTCGTGCCGGCTCGGCATCGCGCGCAGCGCCCCGGGTCAATTCATGTAGGCTCGCTCGATGCGGTTATCCACGATATAGACGTTCACGGTCCGGTTGTTCGCCTTGGCGGCACTCAGCAGGCAAAAGGTATTGGTCACGCCATCCGTCGCGCCGGTCTTGATCTTTCGCCAGCCCATCCCCTGGATATTGGCCCAGGCATTCTGCGAGTGATGCGTGCTGTACACCTGCTGGACCGTTTTGCCGTTGTTCCACATGGTCGTCGCCCCCTCTTGTTCATGGAATCGTCAGGCCGTGTGAGCTGCCCTGGCGGCAGGGCGTGCCGCTAGAGCAGGTACATCCGATACAGCTTGTTACCATCGGCATAGACGCTGACGTTCCGGTTGTTGGCCTGTGCGTCGCACAGGGCCAGGAAGGTGTTGGTGATGCCATCCGCACTGCCCGTCTCGACCTTTCGCCATCCCAGGTCCTGGAGATAGGCCCAGGCATTCTGGGCATGGTGGGTACTGTAGGTCTTGAGCACCGCCTTGTTGCCATGCCAGGTGGTGTACATGGCGTGGATCGTGGCGATGTCGTGATCGCTCAGGGCGTTTCGCTGACCGATGGCGATCCCCGGGGGAAGGGTGGTGATCGTGGGCTGGCCATTCTTGGAGAAGGCGGTCCCCGGATAGTGCATGATGGAGCCGTAGTCGTAGGACCCATAGTCGTCGCCGTCGGTGATGTGCTGGTTGAAATTGTGCTCCCGGCCCGACTGGATGTTGTCCCAGTGCACGACGATATGGGAGTCCCGATCCTCACGACTCTGCTCGTGCCACAGGCCCAGCGCATGGCCGATCTCGTGGATCGCATTGCCGGTGCTGCAGCCTCCCGCGAGGCTGATGTCCTGCTTGCCGCCCTGCATGCCGACATAGGACCAGCAGCCCGAGCCGGCCATGAAGTGCACGTAGTCGGGATACTGGCCCGCATTGCCGGCGGTGCGATGCACGAAGCGGATATTGGTGTGTTGCTCCCAGTGCGCGATCGCATCCGTCACGCGGCTCTGGTTCGGCATGGCCGGGTCGATATCATAGGGCACCAGGGCATTCGGCCATCGATACTGCGCGCCGGTGATGCCCACGCCCAGTTCGATGGCGCCCTCGTCTCCGGCCTGCTGGGCGGCGCGGACGGCGGCCACCCTGGCTTCCATCTGCTCGACGGTGCCGAGCACGATGCAGCCCTCGAACACCGCCAGCCCATCCACCACCGAATACTGGACCGGCTTGTTCCTGAAGGTGACACCGGAAATGAAGCCTGTCCTGACATCGTCACTGGCCAACATGCCAAACTGGTAGTTATCGCTGTTCGTCGCCATTGCCCCCTCCCCAATCATGATGGCGTCAGGTGCATTCCGACTGGGTCCGAAACCCCATGGGGCCACAGTCCGGCAACAGGGATGCCTTCCGAATATCCGCGGGTTTCGGCGGAGAGCCCTCCTGACCGGAGGGCAGGTAGGCAGAATTTCATACCCTGTCACTCACGTTTATTAACTATTCCATATCTTACCTGTCAGACTTTGTTATGAGATGTAACGTTGGCAAAATTCAGTATAGTTTCGCCATCCATAGCCACAGAAAAAAAAAGCTAAAAACAAGCGACAACCAATAGCCGCTCTCAATATTAGAGGCTGTATTTATCGTTAATAAAGCCACAGCAATTAAATGAAGTAACTAATGTAAATATTGACGCGATCATGTGCCCGCAGGGCGCGTGTCCCGGTCGGTGCTATCCCAGGCGCCCCTCACCCCATCAGCACGAAGCCGTTGAACTGCCAGAAGATCACCAGCATCAGCGCGAGCAGCCCCGCCATGCCGGCATGACGCAGCCGGCGTCCCCAGCGCCAGCCGAACGAGCCCAGCGCCGGTGGCAGCAGCGCGAGGCTTCCAGCGGTGGCCGCCCCGGCCAGCATGGCGGCGGCCTGGCCGGCCACGAAGGCCGCCGACGGGAAGGCGAAGAACACCAGCCGGACGTTCATCAGCAGGGGCACGGCGCCCGCCAGCAGCAGCCCGAGACTCAGGGCCCACAGCGCCGCCGCCAGCACCGTCAGCCGCGACGCCCAGCGCACCACGGCTCGCCGGGGCGCCGGACGCCGCCAGCGGTCCACTGCCATGATCACCGCCACCAGGCACACCAGCCCGCCCACGCCGAGCCCCACCAGGCGCAGCCGGGGGTTGGCCAGCGGCCCCACCCGCTCCATCACCATGACCGGTTCCGGCACCGCCAGGTGGGTCACGGCCCCGCCGTCATCGGAGAGAAAGCGCAGCGACTCGCCGCTATCGGCCCGCCGGAAGTGCCCCTCGCCTTCCGCCGGCAGCAGGCGCACCTGATGCCCCCGGCCGCTCAGCACCAGTTGGCCGTCCCGGTCCAGGCGCACGCTGGCCATGTCATGGTTGAGCAGTGCCTCGACGGTGGTATAGGGCCGGCGGGTGGACAGGTAGTCCCCCGCATAGCGCTCCGGAGCCTCGACGCCGGCCGAGCTCGCGTTCGGCGGTGAGGCGGGGAAGTAGCGACGTACCAACTGCTCCACGAAGCCACGGATCAGCGCCTGGCCGCCGTTGCTGTTGGTGGTGATGAACACGCCAAGCCCGAGCTCGGGCATCAGCTGCAGGTCGGAGACGAAGTGCACGGTGCCCCCGCCATGGCCGATGGCCCGGTACCCGGCGATCTCGCTCTCGATGAAGCCGTGAGCCATGCCGGGCTGTCCGGGGACCACCCGGTAGTGGGTGCGCTGCATTTCACGGGCCGTGTCTGCCGACAGGATGCGCGCCTCGCCCAGGCGCCCCGCGTTGAGGTGCGCCCGCATGAAGCGCGCCATGTCGGTCGCCGTGGTAGACAGCGCCCCGGCCGGGCCGATGCCACCGATAAAGGTGAAGCCGCCCGGGCGGAAGCCGCCGTCGGCCCAGCGGTAGCCCTCGCTGACCCGTTCCCGCAGGGCCGGCGCCATGGGCGCTTGCTCGCGCTGGGGGCCCCAGGGCTCGCGGAAGGTGCTGTCGCGCATGCCCAGCGGGCCCAGCAGGTGGCGCTCCGCATAGCGTTCCCAGGACAGGCCGCTGACCTCGGCCACCACCAGGCCGGCCAGCGCCACGCCGTAGTTGGAGTAGGCCGGCCAACGGCCCGGTGGGCGGACCTGGGCCGGGCGGTGCCGGCGCAGGTAGTCGCGCAGCGACAGGACCGCCTCGGGGTCGTCCTCGAACAGATGGCCCATCACCGAGTCCTCGAAGCCCGGGGTGTGGGCCATCAGCTGGCGCAGAGTGATCGGGTCGGAGTAGCGGGTCGCCAGGGGCAGGTCCGGCAGGTAGTCGCGGATATCGGTATCCAGGTCGAGCCGGCCCTGCTCCACCAGCTGCATCACCGCCGTCCAGGTGAACAGCTTGGAGATCGAACCCGGGCGGAAGAGCGTTCGCTCGGCCACCACCGGGCGCCCGGCGTCGATGTCGGCCAGCCCGTAGCCCTTGGCCAGCACCAGCCGGTCGTCCTGGACCACCGCCACGCTGACCCCGGCCACCCGATGCGCCGCCATGCGCGCCGTGACGAAGCCGTCGACGAAGGCCTCGAGGTCCTGCCGGTCGATGGGCGCGGCCAGGCTCATCGCCGCCATCGACCAGGCCAGCAGTCCCAGCAGTCCCGTCACGATGCGCGTCATGCCCCCTCCCTCGCCCTGGATCGAAAGACCGGCGTCGTGACGAGTCTAGTCAGAAGGCGTCACCGTCGGGCGGTGACGGGCAATTCGAGCGCCACCGGGCGGCGAACGCCGCGAGGATGTCGTCCCCCGCCGGTCCCCTCTATCCTCAGGGGAAGGCAGGGCATCCGGCGCCCAGGCAGGTTTGCGGCGCGTCTCTCGGCGGCCGCCCTTGTTATCGACTGCGACCTTGGTCTACGCGGCTCGAGCTGCCCTTTACGTTAACGTAAACCTCGCCTAGGCTAGCGATATCGGTCCCTAATCTGCCCGGTGGGCCGACCTGCGGCCCACCCCCTGCATCATCACGGAGTTCGCCATGTACGCGCCTTACAAGCCCCTCGACTTCGGCCTCGACGAAACCCTCGACATGCTGCGCGACCAGGTCAATGCCTTCGCCCGCGACGAGATCGCCCCGCGCGCCGCCGAGATCGACGAGAAGAACGAGTTCCCCAACGACCTCTGGCAGAAGTTCGGCGACATGGGCCTGCTCGGCATCACCGTGCCGGACGAGGACGGCGGCAGCGGCATGGGCTACCTGGCACACTGCATCGCCATGGAGGAGATCTCCCGGGCCAGCGCCTCCGTGGGCCTGTCCTACGGCGCCCACTCCAACCTCTGCGTGAACCAGCTCAAGATCAATGCCTCGGCCGAGCAGAAGGCCAAGTACCTGCCCAAGCTGATCAGCGGCGAGCACGTGGGCGCACTGGCCATGTCCGAGCCGGGCGCCGGCTCCGACGTGGTCTCCATGAGGCTGCGCGCGCGCCAGGACGGCGATCGCTACATCCTCAACGGCAACAAGATGTGGATCACCAACGGCCCGGACGCCGACGTGCTGGTGGTCTACGCCAAGACCGACCCGGACGCCGGCTCCAGGGGCATCACCGCCTTCATCATCGAGAAGGGCATGCCCGGCTTCTCCACCGCCCAGAAGCTCGACAAGCTGGGCATGCGCGGCTCCAACACCTGCGAGCTGGTGTTCGAGGACTGCGCGGTGCCCGAGGCCAACGTGCTCGGCGAGGTCAACAAGGGCGCGCGCGTGCTGATGAGCGGTCTGGACTTCGAGCGCACCGTGCTGGCCGCCGGCCCCATCGGCATCATGCAGGCCGCCATGGACGTGGTCATCCCCTACATCCACGAGCGCAAGCAGTTCGACCAGTCGATCGGCGAGTTCCAGCTGGTGCAGGGCAAGGTGGCCGACATGTACACCACCCTCAACGCCTGCCGCGCCTACCTCTACAGCGTGGCGGCGGCCTGCGACCGCGGCCAGACCTCGCGCAAGGACGCCGCCGGCGTCATCCTCTACTGTGCGGAGAAGGCCACCCAAGTCGCGCTGGACGCCATCCAGCTGCTCGGCGGCAACGGCTACATCAACGAGTACCCCACCGGGCGGCTGTTGCGTGACGCCAAGCTCTACGAGATCGGCGCCGGCACCAGCGAGATCCGCCGCATGCTGATCGGCCGCGAGCTGTTCAACGAATCGGCTTAACACCAGCTATAAGCCGTAAGCTGGAAGGAAAATCACTTCGCATGAAGACACGCAGGCGTTCATCGCATCTGGATTGTTGCGGCGCACCCTCTACAGCTTAAGGCTTACAGCTTACGGCTCATCTCGGAGAGATGTATGTCCATCCTGACGTCCCAGATCAATTCGCGCAGCGACGGCTTCCAGGCCAACGACGCCTCGATGCGCGCCGAGGTCGGCAAGCTGCGCGAGCTGACCGCCGCCATCGCCCAGGGCGGCGGCGAGAAGGCCCGCGACCGCCACGAGTCCCGCGGCAAGCTGTTCGTGCGCGACCGCATCGACCACCTGCTCGACGAGGGCTCGCCCTTCCTCGAGTTCTCGGCGCTGGCCGCCCATGAGGTCTACGACAGCCCGGTGCCCGCCGCCGGCGTGGTCACCGGCATCGGCCGGGTGTCCGGCGTGGAGTGCGTGATCGTCGCCAACGACGCCACGGTCAAGGGCGGCACCTACTTCCCGCTGACCGTGAAGAAGCACCTGCGCGCCCAGGAGATCGCCCACAAGCACCGCCTGCCCTGCCTCTACCTGGTGGATTCCGGCGGCGCCTTCCTGCCCCGCCAGGACGAGGTCTTCCCGGACCGCGACCACTTCGGGCGCATCTTCTACAACCAGGCCACCCTCTCCGCCGAGGGCATCCCGCAGATCGCCGTGGTGATGGGCTCCTGCACCGCCGGCGGCGCCTACGTGCCGGCCATGGCCGACGAGTCGATCATCGTCAAGCAGCAGGGCACCATCTTCCTCGGCGGCCCGCCGCTGGTGAAGGCGGCCACCGGCGAGAGCATCAGCGCCGAGGACCTGGGCGGCGCCGACGTCCACGCCAAGCAGAGCGGCGTGGCCGACCACTATGCCGAGAACGATGCCCACGCCCTGCAGCTCGCCCGGCGCTGCGTGGCACGGCTCAACTGGCAGAAGCGCGGCCGGCTGGCCATGGCCGAGCCCAAGCCGCCGCGCCTCGACCCCGAGGAGCTCTACGGCATCGTCGGCACCGACCTCAAGAAGCCCTTCGAGGTGCGCGAGGTGATCGCCCGCATCGTCGACGACTCCGCCTTCGACGAGTTCAAGCGCTATTACGGCGACACCCTGGTCACCGGCTTCGCGCATATCCACGGCCACCCGGTGGGCATCATCGCCAACAACGGCGTGCTGTTCTCCGAGAGCGCCGTCAAGGGCGCCCACTTCATCGAGCTGTGCGCTCAAAGGAAAATCCCCTTGATTTTCCTACAAAATATTACCGGTTTTATGGTCGGCTCCAAGTACGAGCACGAGGGCATCGCCAAGCACGGCGCCAAGCTGGTCACCGCCGTGGCCTGCGCCAGGGTGCCCAAGTTCACCGTGCTGATCGGCGGCAGCTTCGGCGCCGGCAACTACGGCATGTGCGGCCGCGCCTTCGAGCCCAACCTGCTGTTCATGTGGCCCAACGCGCGCATCTCGGTGATGGGCGGCGAGCAGGCCGCCGGGGTGCTCGCCCAGGTCAAGCGCGAGCAGATCGAGCGCGAGGGCCGCGAGTGGTCCGCCGAGCAGGAGGCCGCCTTCAAGCAGCCGACCCGCGACCAGTACGAGCACCAGGGCCACCCCTACTACGCCAGCGCGCGGCTGTGGGACGATGGCGTGATCGATCCCGCCCAGACCCGCGACGTGCTGGGCCTGTCCCTGGCCGCCGCCATGAATGCCGAGGTGGAAGAGACCCGCTTCGGCGTGTTCCGGATGTGAGGTTGCCATGAGCACAGACAGCGTTTCCCGTCCCCCGATGTGCCGCCTCGAGATCGACGACCGCGGCGTGGCGCATCTGACCCTGACCCGGCCCGAGGTGCACAACGCCTTCGACGACCACCTGATCGGCGAGCTCAACGATCACCTGCGGCGCGTGGGCGAGCTCGCCTACCGCGGCGAGGTGCGCGCGCTGGTGCTGGGCTCCGAGGGCAAGAGCTTCTCCGCCGGCGCCGACCTGCACTGGATGAAGCGCATGGTCGACTACGACTTCGAGGACAACCTGGCGGATTCCCGCGAGCTCTCGGCGCTGATGCACGGCCTCGACACCCTGCCCTGCCCCACCGTGTGCCGCGTGCAGGGCGCCACCTTCGGCGGCGCCGTGGGCCTGGCCGCCTGCTGCGACATCGTCATCGCCTCCGAGAAGGCCCGCTTCTGCCTCTCCGAGGTGAAGATCGGCCTGTCGCCGGCGGTGATCAGCCCCTACGTGCAGCGCGCCCTGGGCGAGCGGCAGATGCGCCGCTATGCCCTGACCGCCGAGGTCATGGACGCCGCCACCGCCGAGGCCCTGGGCCTGGCCCACCGAGTGGTCGCCCCCGACGACCTGGACGCGGCCGTCGCGGCGATGGTCGACACCCTGCTGGCCACCTCGCCCCAGGCCAGCCGCGCCACCAAGGCGCTGCTCGCCGAGGTGGCTCGCGAGCCCGACAGCAACGCGACCCGCGATCACACCTGCCGGATCATCAGCGAGCTGCGGGTCGGCCATGAAGGCCAGGAGGGCCTCGCCAGCTTCTTCGAGAAGCGTCGCCCCGCCTGGGCCCCCGACTCCCCCTCGAACACGGAGCGCAATAAATGAGCCTGACGAACCACAACGCCAAGCGCTTCGACACCCTGCTGGTGGCCAACCGCGGCGAGATCGCCTGCCGCGTGATGCGCACCGCCCGCGCCCTGGGCCTGCGCACCGTGGCCGTCTACTCCGATGCCGACGCCAACGCCCGCCACGTGCGCGAAGCCGACGAGGCGGTGCGCCTGGGCCCGGCCGCGGCCCGCGAGAGCTACCTCAAGGTGGAGGCGGTGATCGAGGCCGCCCGCCGCACCGGCGCCGGCGCCATCCACCCCGGCTATGGCTTCCTCTCCGAGAACGGCCCCTTCGTGGAGGCCCTGGACGCCGCCGGCATCACCTTCGTCGGCCCACCCGCCTCGGCCATCGCCGCCATGGGCGACAAGTCCGCCGCCAAGGCGCGCATGCACCATGCCGGCGTGCCGCTGGTGCCCGGCTACCACGGCGCCGACCAGGACGACGCCCTGCTGCGCGACGAGGCCGAGCGCATCGGCTATCCGGTGCTGCTCAAGGCCAGCGCCGGCGGCGGCGGCAAGGGCATGCGCGTGGTGGAGTCCGCGGACGGCTTCCAGGTCGCCCTGGACGGCTGCCGCCGCGAGTCCCAGGCCGCCTTCGGCGACCAGCGCATGCTGATCGAGAAGTACCTGACCCAACCGCGCCACGTGGAGGTCCAGGTGTTCTGCGACAGCCACGGCAACGGCGTCTACCTCTTCGAGCGCGACTGCAGCGTGCAGCGCCGCCACCAGAAGGTGCTCGAGGAGGCCCCGGCCCCGGGCATGACCGCCGAGCTGCGCCGCGCGATGGGCGAGGCCGCGGTGCGCGCCGCCAAGGAGATCGGCTACGTGGGCGCGGGCACGGTCGAGTTCCTGCTCGACGCTTCACAGGGTCAGGACGGCTCGTTCTACTTCATGGAGATGAACACCCGCCTGCAGGTGGAGCACCCGGTCACCGAGATGATCACCGGCCAGGACCTGGTGGCCTGGCAGCTCAAGGTCGCCATGGGCGAGCCGCTGCCGCTGGCCCAGCACGAGCTGACCATCACCGGCCACAGCTTCGAGGCGCGCCTCTACGCCGAGGACCCGGAGCAGGACTTCCTGCCCGCCACCGGCACCCTCTCGCGCTTCGCCATGGATCTCGACGGCGCCGGCCTCGAGCCGTCACGCGTGCGCCTGGACAGCGGCGTGGAGACCGGCGACGCCGTCTCCATGCACTACGACCCGATGCTCGCCAAGCTGATCGTCCACGGCGACGACCGCACCCAGGCCCTGGCCACCCTCAACCGGGCGCTGGCCGCCCTGGACGTGCAGGGCGTGGTCACCAACCGTGCCTTCCTGCAGCGCCTGGCCACCCATCCGGCCTTCCGTAACGCGCAGCTCGACACGCGCTTCATCGAGCGCAACGAGGCGACGCTGTTCGCCGCGCGCCAGATCGACCTCGAGGAATACGCCGGCGCGGCGCTGATCGGCCTGCACCAGCTGGCCCGCGAGTGCGAGAGCGACTCCCCCTGGGATCGCCACGACGGCTTCCGCCTGAACGCCCCGCACACCATCCGCATCGCCCTGTGTCCCACTACTCAAAACCCGGCCCACGCCCAGCACGAAGACGACGCCGAGGCCGTGGTGGTGGTCGAGGGCCGCCGCGAGGCCGGAGGCTCGCCCTGGCAGCTGACGCTCGGCGGGCGCACCTTCGCCGCCACCCTCGAGCCACTGGAGGGCGACGCCGTGGCGATGACCCTCAATGGCCATCGCCGCCGAATGCTGGCGCGCCTGGTGGGCGAAGGGAGGGAGCGCAACGTGGTGGTGATGGTCGACCCGCAGCGGGAGACCCGGCTGTTCTGGCGGCGCATCGACGCCATCGACCACGGCCACCATGAGGCCGAGTCGACCCTCACCGCGCCCATGCACGGCACCGTGGTGGCGCTGCTGGTGGAGGCCGGCGCCCGGGTCGAGAAAGGCATGCCGCTGATGGTCATGGAGGCCATGAAGATGGAGCACACCATGACCGCCCCCGCCGACGGCCACGTGGAGAGCTTCCACTTCGCGGCCGGCGACACCGTGGGCCAGGGCGACGTGCTGCTGGAATTCGCCGCCGACGAGTAACCCATCACCGAGCACAGTGCTCAAGGGTCGGCGGCGCCGGAGACATCCTCCAGTGCAAGCGGCGCCGGAGACAGGCCAACGGGGAGGTCCTGGCCCAGGGAGGGGTTCACAGCGCCTCCCCGCCGGCCTGTCACCGGAGAGTGCCGCGTCTCGAGGCCCCGCAGGCCCGCCGCAAGTCAGTCAGGAGACTATCCATGGCCTTTCCCCAATCCGTGCGTCTGGTCGAGGTCGGCCCCCGCGACGGGCTACAGAACGAGCCCGAGGCGATCGCCACCGACACCAAGCTCGAACTGATCGACCGCCTCGGCGCGGCGGGCCTTGCCCATATCGAGGCGGCGAGCTTCGTCTCGCCCAAGTGGGTGCCGCAGATGGCCGACCACCGCGAGGTGATGCAGGGCCTCAAGCGGCGCGAGGGCATCGTCTACTCGGCGCTGACCCCCAACCTCAAGGGCCTGGAGGCCGCGCTGGAGTGCGGCGTCGAGGAAGTTGCGGTGTTTGGCGCCGCCTCCGAGGCCTTCTCGCAGAAGAACATCAACTGCTCGGTGGCCGAGTCCCTGGAGCGCTTCGCCCCGGTGCTGGAGCGCGCCAGGGAGGCGAACGTCCGCGTGCGCGGCTACGTCTCCTGCGTGCTGGGCTGCCCCTACGAGGGCGAGATCGCCCCCGCCAAGGTGGCCGAGGTCTCCAGGGCCCTGTTCGAGATGGGCTGCTACGAGATCTCGCTGGGCGATACCATCGGCACTGGCACCCCGCTCAAGGCCAAGCGCATGCTGGAGGCCGTGGCCCGGGACGTGCCCATGGACAAGCTGGCCGCCCACTTCCACGACACCTACGGCCAGGCGCTGGCCAACCTCTACGCCGTGCTCGAGGAAGGCGTGGCGGTGATCGACAGCTCCGTGGCCGGCCTCGGCGGCTGCCCGTATGCGAAAGGCGCCTCCGGCAACGTGGCAAGCGAAGACGTGATCTACCTGCTCGACGGCCTCGGCATCGAGAGCGGCATCGATCTCGACGCGCTGGCCGCCACCGGCAGTTGGATCACCCAGGCCATCGGCCGGCCCAACCGCTCCAAGGTGGGCGTGGCCCTGGCCGCGCAGTAATCGCCCTAGAAACGCAAAGCCCCCGAGCCGGGAGACCGGCTCGGGGGCCTTTCATTGTGGCGAGAAACGCTCGGCTTACTACAGGCCCGCCCGGGCGGCGGGCGCCGCGTGCAGCATGTCGTCCAGTTCGCTCTCCTCGACGCCGAGCATTCGCAGGATATGGCGCTGCGTGGCGTTCAGGACATGCTGACGCTCCTTCTCCTCGGGCAGGCTCTTGGCGATGGCCACGGCGCCCACCAGCGAGGCGAGGATGGCGCGGGATTTCTCGGCGATGACCTCGCGATCGGGCTCGAAGGGCAGTTTCTTCAAGCGCCCCAGGGCGATGAGCCGGGTTTCCAGCATCTTCTTCATGCGCAGGTAGGAGGCCTCGAACAGCGTACGAACCTCGGCATTCTCGTTGCCGATCTCGTTGAACAGCACCGTCTCCGGTCCCGGCTCTCGCTTGCGCTCCAGCTCCTGGAGATTCCAGCAGTTGGCCACCAGCTCCGTCAGGTGCTTCACCGACAAGGGGCCCTTGACCAATCTGGCCGCACGACTGCTCTCCAGGGTCTCCTGAACCGATGCCTGATAGAGCGCCTCCTTGGAGGCGAAATGCGCATAGAAGGCCCCATGGGTCATCCTGGCCAACTTCATGATCTGACCGATGGAGACCTTCTCGAAGCCTTGGCGGCTGAACAGCTCGATGGCCGACTTGAGGATGCGCTCCCGGGATCTCGCCTTGTGGTTCGCTGAGTAGGGCATGGTGACCTCACACTCCCACGCTGAATATTACCTTGATCATATAAAGCCCGGTGCTAGCGTGGCATAACCCCAAGCTTTTCAGGACATCACCATGCAGTCACCGCTCGTCATCACCGGCATGGGCATGATCAGCCCGCTTGGTTGCGGCGTCAAGGCAGGCTGGGAGCGCCTCCTCGCCGGCCACTCCGGCATCTCCCCGATCACCCGGTTCGCCACCGGCGACCTGCCGATCAAGGTCGCGGGCTCGGTGCCCGACCTTGCCGACGACCCCGAAGCCGGCCTCGACCCGGACCGGGTGGCCGATGCCAAGGAGCGCCGCAAGCTGGAGCGCTTCAGTCTCTACGCCATGGCCGCCGCCGAAGAGGCGCTGACCCAGGCCGACTGGTTGCCGACGAACGATGCGGACCGTGAGGCCACCGCCACCATCGTGGGATCCGGCATCGGCGGCTTCCCCACCATCACCCAGGCGCAGAACACCCTGACGACACGCGGCCATCGCCGGCTCTCCCCTTTCACGGTGCCGGCCTTCCTGGCCAACCTGGCGGCGGGCAACGTGTCGATTCGCCATGGCTTTCGGGGGCCATTGGGGTGCCCGGTGACCGCCTGTGCGGCAGGCATCCAGGCCATCGGCGATGGCATGCGCCTGATCCGCAGCGGCGAGGCCGAGGTGGCCCTGGTGGGCGGCGCCGAGGCCTGTATCGACCCGCTCTCGTTGGCCAGCTTCCACGCCATGAAGGCACTCTCCACCGAGCAGGACGATCCCACCAGGGCGTCGCGCCCCTTCGACCAGGCACGCAATGGCTTCGTCATGGGGGAAGGGGCGGGACTGCTGGTGATCGAAAGCCTGGACCACGCCGAGGCCCGCGGGGCAACGCCCCTGGCCGTTCTCAGCGGCTATGGCACCAGCGCCGACGCCCACCACATCACCGCCGGCCCGGAAGACGGCGCGGGTGCCGCGGCGGCCGTTCGAGCGGCGCTGCGGATGGCGGGGCTATCTCCCGAGGGGATCGAGCACATCAATGCCCACGCCACCTCGACGCCGGTCGGCGACCGTGCCGAGATCGCCGCCCTGCGCAACGTATTCGGCGATGCCCTCGCCGGCATCCCGATCTCCGCCACCAAGTCGGCTACCGGTCATCTGCTCGGCGCCGCCGGCGGCGTGGAGAGCATTTTTACCGCGCTCGCGACAATGCAGGGCCGGCTACCCCCGACCCTGAACCTGGAGAACGTCGACGACGACATGCTGGGCCTGGATTTCGTTCCGCACGCGGCACGGGAGCATCCCACCCGGCACGCACTGTGCAACGGCTTCGGCTTCGGCGGGGTGAATGCCGCCTTGATCGTCAGCAGGTTGTAGCGACCGACGCCGACCGTGCACGCCGAGAAACGCAATGCCCCGAGCCAGTTGCTGGCTCGGGGCACTCAGGTGTGACACCTGGTCCTTGCGTGACTTACACCGCCACGCCGGCCCGGGCGGCACGCGCCGCGTGCAGCTTCTTGTAGCTCTCGATCAGGCGCTGGTGCTTCTCGAGGCCCTCGAGCTGCATGTTGGTCGGGGTCAGGCCGTGGAAGCGCACGCTGCCGTTCACCGAGCCGACCACGGCCTCCATGGTCGCCTCGCCGAACATGCGGGTGAAGTTGTACAGGTAGTCGTCGAGCTCCAGCGCGTCGTCCAGGGCGATCTCCAGCACCGCGTTCACCGCCTGGTAGAAGAGTCCACGCTCGACGGTGTTGTCGTTGAACTGCAGGAACATCTGCACCCGGTCCAGGGCGTCCTCGTGCTGGCCCAGCGCCAGGTTGATCAGCAGCTTGAGCTCGAGGATGGTCAGCTGGCCCCAGGCGGTGTTCTCGTCGAACTCGATGCCGATCAGGGTGATGATGTCCTCGTGGTCGTCGATCTGGGTCTCCTCCAGGCGCTCCAGCAGCGCGGCCAGGCGCTCGTCGCTCAGCTCGTGGAGGTGCAGGATGTCCTCGCGGAACAGCAGCGCCTTGTTGGTGTTGTCCCAGACCAGGTCCTCCACCGGATAGACCTCGGAGTAGCCCGGCACCAGGATGCGGCACACCGGCGCGCCCAGGTCATCGAACACGGCCTGGTAGGCCTCCAGGCCCAGCTCCTCGAGGATGCCGAACAGCCCGGCGGCCTCCTCGTCGTTGGTACCCGAGAAGTCCCACTCGACGAACTCGACGTCGGCCTTCGCGCTGAAGAAGCGCCAGGACACCACGCCCGAGGAGTCGATGAAGTGCTCGACGAAGTTGTTGGGCTCGGCGACCGCCAGCGAGTTGAAGGTCGGCGGCAGGAAGTCGTTCAGGCCCTCGAAGCTGCGGCCCTGCATCAGCTCGGTGAGGCTGCGCTCGAGGGCCACCTCGAAGCTCGGGTGCGCGCCGAAGGAGGCGAACACGCCGCCGGTCTTGGGGTTCATCAGGGTGACGCACATCACCGGGAACTGGCCGCCCAGGGAGGCATCCTTGACCAGGATCGGGAAGCCCTGGGCCTCCAGCGCCTCGACGCCCTCGAGGATGTCCGGGTACTTCCTCAGCACCTCCGTCGGCACGTCGGGCAGGGTGATCTCCTCCTCGATGATCTGGCGCTTCACCGCCCGCTCGAAGATCTCCGACAGGCACTGCACCTGGGCCTCCGCCAGGGTGTTGCCGGCACTCATGCCGTTGCTGAGGAAGAGGTTCTCGATCAGGTTGGAGGGGAAGTAGACCGTCTCGCCGTCCGACTGGCGCACGTAGGGCAGCGAGACGATGCCGCGCTCCACCTTGCCGGAGTTGGTGTCGATCAGGTTGGAGCCGCGAAGCTCGCCGTCCGGATCGTAGATGGCCCGGCAGTGGTCATCGAGGATGCCCTCGGGCAGCTCGTCGTTGGGTCCCGGCTGGAACCACTCCTCGTCCGGGTAGTGGACGAACTGGCTGCCCGCGATCTCCTCGCCGAAGAACTGGTCGTTGTAGAAGAAGTTGCAGCTCAGGCGCTCGATGAACTCGCCCAGCGCCGAGCACAGCGCACTCTCCTTGGTGGCGCCCTTGCCGTTGGTGAAGCACATGTTGGAGTAGGCATCGCGGATGTGCAGCGACCACACGTGGGGCACGATGTTGCGCCAGGAGGCGATCTCGACCTTCATGCCGAGCCGCTCGAAGATCGCCGTCATGTTGGCGATGGTCTGCTCCAGCGGCAGGTCCTTGCCCTCGATCCAGGTGCTCGCGCCCTCCTCCGGCTCGGCCATCAGCAGCGCCTGGGCGTCCTCGTCGAGGTTCTCGACCGTCTCGATCTGGAATTCGGGGCCGGTCTGCACCACCTTCTTGACCGTGCAGCGCTCGATGGAGCGCAGGATGCCCTGGCGGTCCTTCTCGGAGAGATCCTCCGGCAGCTCGACCTGGATCTTGAAGATCTGCTTGTAGCGGTTCTCCGGGTCGACGATGTTGTTCTGCGACAGGCGGATATTCTCGGTGGGAATATTGCGCGCGTTGCAGTAGACCTTGACGAAATAGGCCGCGCACATGGCCGAGGACGCCAGGAAGTAGTCGAAGGGACCGGGGGCCGAGCCGTCGCCCTTGTAGCGGATCGGCTGGTCGGAGATGACCGTGAAGTCGTCGAACCTGGCCTCCAGCCGGAGGTTGTCGAGATAGTTGACCTTGATTTCCATTGACAAAGCACCGGATTCGTGTATGGGCGGCCGTAGCGCGTAACCCGCCATTATCCAGCTTTTCCGGCCCTGCGTCTTGGGCGAGTGGTCAAAAATCCACCGGCCTGGGCGCCAGCCAGGGGAAGGATGGTCCCGGCCAGGCCTCTTCATGCCCTCAGGTCACGCCCGCCCGTCGATGCTGGCGATACCACTGGGATAGATAGACCAGTGCATAGAGGCTCACGCCAAGAATATCGGTGATCCAGTTGGGTTGGATCAGCATGAAGGCCACGCCCAGCAACACCAGCCGCTCGGGAATGATGGTGCGGATGCGCACGAAGCCCTGCACCCCGGCGGCGAAGGCCATCATGCCCACCAGGGCGCTGGCGAAGATATGCACGATCTGCAGCCAGCTCTCCACGTTTATCTGCAACAATTGGGTGTTGAAGATGAACATGAACGGCAGGATGGCGGTGCGCATGTCATAGATGAAGCCCTGGACCCCGGTGCGGATCGGGTTGCTGCGGGCGATGCCGGCGGCGGCATAGGCGGCCAGACCCACCGGGGGGGTATCGTCGGCGAGGATGCCGAAGAAGAACACGAAGAGGTGAGCCGCCAGCAGCGGGATGCCGAAGCCGAATTCGTTGCCCAGCTGATAGATCACCGGCGCCGTCAGGGTCGCCATCACCACATAGTTGGCGGTGGTGGGGAGACCCAGGCCGAGGATCAGGCTGGCCACGGCGGTGATCAGCAGCACGATGGCGAACTGGGTGGTGGTGTCGAAACCCGTCACATCACCGCCGAAGAGGTCCACCACCGGCAGGGTGACCAGGCCGATGCCCGACGCCATGGCGGCGCTGACGATCTGGATGATCTCGGTGAGCCGCAGCCCCACCCCGGTCTGGCTCACCGAGCCGACGATGATGCCGGCGGTGGCCACCGCCACGGCGATGCCCACCATGTTGCGCGCCCCGGCCAGCAGGCCGTGGAAGAGCGTCACCACCCCATGCCACAGGGCCGGCAACAGCGGGCGCCCTTGTCGAACCGCCTTGACGGGCTCCTGCACCAGCATCAGTACCGCCAGGGCCAGGATCGCCACCATCACCGCATAGCCCGGCGTGCGCCGCTCGATCACCAGGTAGTAGACCAGCACCGCCACCGGGATCAGGAAGTGGAGGCCACCGAGGAAGGTCTTGAGCCTCGGCGGCAACTCATCACGCGGGATGCCGTACAGGCCCAGCTTCAGGGCCTCCAGGTGCATGATGTAGAAGAGCGCGAAATAGGCCACGAAGGCCGGGATGGCGGCGGCACGGATCACCTCGATATAGGGCACCCCGACGAACTCGGCGATGATGAAGGCCGCCGCCCCCATCACCGGCGGCATCAGCTGGCCGTTGGTGGAGACCGCCACCTCGCAGGCCCCCGCCTTGTGGGCCGGGTAACCGGTGCGCTTCATCAGCGGGATGGTGAAGGTGCCGGTGGTGACCACATTGGCCAGCGACGAGCCGGAGACCATGCCGGTCAGCCCCGAGGCCACCACCGCCGCCTTGGCCGGGCCGCCGCGCAGGTGACCGAGGAAGGAGTTGGCCACGTCGATGAAGTACTTGCCCGCCCCGGCCTTGTCGAGCATCGAGCCGAACAGCACGAAGAGAAAGACGAAGGCCGTGGAGACCCCCACCGGTACCCCGAAGATGCCCTCGGTGGTCACGTACTGCTGGCTGATGGCCCGCTGCAGGCTGGCACCGCGGTGGGCCAGCAGGTCCGGCATCCACGCCGCCAGCCAGGGCATGGCGCCCCGCGGCCCGGTCAGCTGATAGAGGAAGAACAGCCCGGCGATCACCGCCAGGGCGGGCCCCAGGCTGCGCCGGGTCGCCTCCAGCAGGAGCAGCATGAACAGCAGGCCGATCCAGATCTCGCGCTCGATCGCCAGTCCCTGCCGAGTCTGCAGGCCCTGGTAGTCGAACACCAGATAGAGCGCGCCGAGCCCGGCCAGCAGGGCGAACAGCAGATCGAACCAGGGCACCCGGTGGATCTGCTCGCCGCGCAGCGACCAGAGTACCGCCAAGCCCAGAGCGAGCCCTACGGCGAGCGCCAGCCAGTGGGGCGGTGAAAGCGGCGTGACCTCCCCCACCAGGCGCACCGCCGCATAGCCGACTCCCAGGCTGAGGCCGCCCAGCACCGCCAGTTGGAAACCCCCCGGGCGCCGGCGGCCGCGAATGGCCGGAAACACCAGGAAGGCCAGGGTGATGCCGCAGAAGACATGCACCGCCCGCTGGATGATCACGTCCACCGCCAGCACGCTCGCCGCCCCGAGCTGAAACAGCGACCAGCCCAGTGACAGGCCGATGATCCCCCAGAGCAACACCCCGCTGGGCAGGCGGCCACCGGTCTCGAGTTCCTCGACCAGCCGACGCGCCGCGCGAGCGGCCTCGGCATCGTCCCGGGTCGGTTCCTGTGTACTCTGGGGCGATGCCGGCGGCGGATCCGGGGGCTGAGAGCGATCGGCCATGGCGGTGCCTCACGGAGTGGCCGTGCGAGAAGCCGGCCGGGGCCCATGGCCCCGGCCGCGGATCCGAGAAAAAGCTCTCGAAAGAACCGCCGCCCCTACTGCAGGCCGGCCTCCTGATAGGCCCGCTCGGCCCCGGGATGCAGCGGGGCGCCGAGGCCGCTCAGGAAGTCCTCTGCGGTGAGGAGGTTGAGGGCCGGATGGATCCGGGTGAAGTCCTCGAGGTTGTCGAGTACCGTCTTGGTGACCTTGTAGACCACCTCCTCGTCCAGGTCGGTGGTGGTCACGAACAGCGCCTTGACGCCGAACAGGGTGATGTCCTCCTCCTGGCCACGATAGGTACCGGCGGGCACCTCGGTGAAGGCGAAGTACGGGAACTCCTCCACCAGGGCCTCGAACGCGGGATCGTCCATGGGCACGAAGACCACGTCCTGGGTGGTGCTGATATCCTGCAGGGCGGCCCCGCCGATGCCGACGGTGAAGAAGAAGCAGTCGACGCGACGGTCACGCAGGAAGTCCACCCCCTCGGGGGCGGTCAGGTTATAGGCATCGAAGTCGTCCGGGTCGATTTCCAGGGCCCGCAGCGCCTGCTCCACGGTGAAGCGGATGCCGGAGCCGGGGTTGCCGATGTTGACCCGCTTGCCAACGATATCGCGCACATTGGTGATCCCGGACTCCCGGGAGCAGACCAGATGCAGCGGTTCGGCATGTAACCCCATCACGGTGCGCAGCTCGGACACCGCCTCCCCCTCGAACGCCGCCTCGCCGTTATAGGCCTGATAGACCACGTCGGACTGGGCCAGGGCCAGGTCGAGCTCCCCGGCGGCCAAGGCTCGGACATTGAAGGCGGAACCACCGGTGGCCTCCACCGTGGCCCGCAGGCCCACATCGGCCTGGTTGATGATCTGCCCTGTGGCGCCCCCCACGGGATAGTAGATACCCACCACGCTGGCGGTGCCGATGGTCAAGAACTGGCGCTGGGCGAGGGCCTGGTGGGTCACCAGTCCGAACGCCAGGGCCAAGAGAACAACGATGAGTCTTTTCATGACAGCCTCCCGATGGAATGGATGGAACATCCGCCTCCTGCGGGGGCCCTTGCCCCGTGGCCTCTCTTTCACCGCCTCCACTCGGGGCGGTGAATCCACGACATCGGCGACAGGGCCGGTTCGTCGATGGTGTCGAGGTACGGTCAATTACCAGTTTATACGCAAATGCCGACCTGTTACCGAATGAGCGTCGCGAAGTTGCGACGGGCTCGGCGCGACTGCGCAGCGATGGGTGCCAGTCCTTGAGCCCAGTTCCCCCCCCATGACGGATGCTCCTCTGGCATCAGGCTCTTGGCGTAACACAATGATTTCTCGTGAGAATGCCATCCGCCACCTGCGTTTTCAGACCTCCTTCATGAATCCCGGGCAAACAGCTCTTGCTCACTCGGCAAGCTTCCTGGTTTGCCAGGCAACTCTGCGTCAGGGTAAATGGCTACAACTGATCCAACCGACAACGATCAAAATCTGTAGCTGAACTCGATCATGTGAAAATCTGCCCCGGTCGTGTCAGATCCATTAACGCCGGCATCGGAATAGTGAAGAAACCGATAGCCTATCCCCAGGTTTTTATATAATGGGACACCGACGCCCAAGGTCAGGGCAAACTGGAAAGGCCCGCCAAAATCCTGAGTCCCGAAGCGATGCCTGCTGAAGAGTGCTCCACCTGCGCCCAGATCCAGGACGAAGCGCCCGTCTTCACTTCCCAGCGTCAATTCGGGGATGAGCGAAACGACGAGAGCATTTTCCCCCGCTCCACGCAACATCCCGGTACTCGCCATCAAACGGGTGCCCATCCCCCAGCCCGAAGTGGAGTAGCGCTTCCATGGCAACGCCAAGTTAGCCGACACGTCGTACTCCTGAAAATCTTCCGGCGCCTCTTCTCCAAGCAAGGTCTTCTCTGAAACTCGTGCGCGCATGCTGAGACTCTGTAATCTCAGGTCGTCAGAGTAGCTCAGGTTCGGAGCGAGAAGGCAGCCGATGACGACCGGCAACAGCCCGAAATAAAATGAAGTGTGAGAAAAACCGATCACTGGCAGCATATATCCTGTTAAGTTAAAGGCGCTTTCCAGACATGTCAATGTAAACGCAGAGCTTTGCGGCGTTGTTAGAGATGCGAAGCGGCGGAAAGTTGTCCGCCAACAAAGTCATGTTAAACGCAGGGGGAATCTATTCAATTTCCGTGACGCTGTAATGCCTTTCTACGTTCGCCGCGATGTTTCCCCAGGCCGAGGTACTGACACGCAGTTGGTGTGCTTCGAAGGCATGCCGGTCAACGAATTCCTCGTACACGTTGAAAATATTCTGGGCCTCTGGCTGTTGCGTGACCTCAAACTGTAAGCAGCCGTCTTCTTTCCGGCTATGCTGAATATGGGTTGGAAGCTCTGCGGTCACCGCTGCCAGGTCATTGTCTGGGACCACGATATAGCCTTCTAAAACCACCTTGGACATATCTGCACTCTCAAGACGTGTAACGCCGCTCAGTGCGCGCGGCTACGGAATGTAGGCGAAGCCGCAATGTAGTAGACGTCGCCGAGACTGGCCAGGTCATACGTGAGATTCCTCCGGAATCTGAGCCAACAGGTCAGTAACCCCAATATCCACACCCGCCTGTGAAAGCAAAGTAGAAACTTGCCCTCGATGGTGAGTCTGATGGTTAAAGAAATGAAGAACCAGGCTCGAATATCGTTTTTTGGCTGGGAACCCTTCGATGCTGTGGTAGTTGAGAATGAAACCCAGATCATCTTCTGATAGCTCAGCCACCCAGTTGATAATGTTGCGATCCAACCAGATCCGGTGCTCAGATAAACGACCAAGATCATGAAAGACTATCTGATCCGGGCTTGTTGGATTCTGAAGTTCGGCGACATCCCGCAACGAGTTCAGGCAGGAGGGATGGGTAGCAAACCGTTTGAGCCAGACAGTGTCAGCCACAAGGATATGGTTGAGCGTACCCAGGATGGAGCCAAAAAATGCCCCGCGATCCTTGGCTAAATCTGTTGAAGAGAGGTGACCGGCACCTTCATAAACCTTTGAGTTCATCCACTGATTGTAGATGGCCAGCAATACAAAGTTATCTTTCATTCTCATCTGAGCTCCTCCTCATGTATAACACCTGAGTTGAGGGGCTTTTGCGGAACAGGCGCAGCCTGCGTAGTAAAAGTCTTCTCCTACGATTTGTTATAAGACATTTTAGAAGACATCCTACCTAGCTCTGAAATCAAAAGACCCTCTGGCTGTCACTTGGTTGCCGCTTCTGTCCTGAGTGGAAAATTCGAAACTCCCTGTCACGCGATTCCCTAAGACGTTGTTACCATCAGCCGGGAAGGCATCTATGGTGATCTCGCCTTCTGTATTGAACTGGAAAGAGTCGGTTCGATCCTTTAAAGATCGGTCTATACGAACCTCGAATTCTCTTCCCGCATCTATAGGGTGGGCCGACACGAGATGATAGGTTCCAGGCTGTGCAGTGGCTGGAATTGTGAACGTAATACCAATCTCTCGGACGCCAGAATCGTCTGCAACGAAAAAGTAACCCGGGCGAGTACCAAAATTGGCATCGTACGGCGGGGTAAAGCGAATGAGCCCCGGACCAGAGACTTCACCCGTAACGGCTCCAGATACCTCGGCTACAAAATTGGCGGTAGCGACCTCCGCGGTTTCTGAGGCGTCACAAGCAGGGATGAAAGCAGCGGAGGTCAAAACCAGAGCCAAGAGTAAGGGTTTAGGAGTCACGTTTTCCGCCTACGCTGGTATCTGATGTGTTCTAACGCCGCAATCACGCGCTTGTCGCGTGCATTGCATTGTTAGCTGCTGTCGCTCCAATAAATATGATCGACGCAGGCTTTTGAGTCTTCGGATGAATCGGCTCGCGTATCTCGAGCAATCGAAGCCCATTATCTGAAAACAAGCTTGTCCAGTTTTCGAGCGTCCTGAAGTACCAAGGGGCAGGATCAATAAAGTCAGAGCCAAAACCCGCCCAAGAGCCTTCTCTCCAGCCATCTATATAAGGTAAATCACCACACGCTACCATCGGGTGGAGCGTTTGCACAATACAAACTCCCCCCGGTTTGAGAAGTGATGGCATAGCGCCGAACAGCGCCTGGACCGACTCCTCTCCAAGGAGCGAAAAATTGCACACGACGACATCAAACAGACCTTTGATTGCACCATCTGCTATAGCTTCATAGGACGCGACAAAAAAATCACCACCGCCGGCAGCTTTTGCTTGATCAATTAGACCGGGAACCGCATCGATCCCTACCACCTGTGTTATCCGTCGCGCGAGTTCACGAACGAGCCATCCCTCGCCACAG
Organism: Halomonas maura; assembly: GCF_030409305.1. Lineage (GTDB taxonomy): Bacteria > Pseudomonadota > Gammaproteobacteria > Pseudomonadales > Halomonadaceae > Halomonas > Halomonas maura. Next base: position 148,375 of record NZ_JAUFPQ010000018.1, on the reverse strand, counting down.
CCTATATCGGCGACTGCCTCGGGAGAATAACTCAGCACAGCCTCTACTATAGCTTTGTTAGTTACCACCTCGCGGCTCTCGATTTGTCCAACTTGCACAGCCGCACCCCACTGCCGCGCATTTTTCTTCCACGAGTCGATAATTTTCTCATCACTAAGCGGCTTCATTGAGCAATCCTATTCATGCAGTTAACACCCTCAGCTCGTGCGGATACGGCATGAAGGCGCAGCCGCAATGCAGTAACCGTCGCCGTGACTATGATCGTTACATGGCAATTACGCCATAACTTTGAAATTTGGCAATGAAGCCACCCGGTCTAGCCATGCCCGAATGGCCGGATAGGCCTCTAGCTCAAACCCGCCCTCGTGAGCTACATGTGTGTATGCATACAGCGAAATGTCTGCGGTGGTAAAGTTCTCACCTGCTATGTATGGCGTCCTCCTGAGCTGCTGCTCCATAACATGCAACGCCTTGTGCCCGCCAGCTTGCTTTGAGGCATATTCGTCGGCTTTTTCCTCAGGCAATCCCAGATACTTGTTGATGAAGCGGGCTACTGCGATAAACGGCTCATGACTGTATTGCTCAAAAAATTGCCATTGCAGAACGCGTGCTTGAGCCAGCCCCCGTCTGGATATAAAGCTGAACCGCCTGCCAAATAGTTGATAATGGCGTTTGACTCCGCAAGGGTTTCACCCTCATCGAGCTCAAGCAAGGGTATTTTTCCATTGGGGTTCTTATTCAAGAACTCGTCAGACGACGTGTCTCCATCCAGGATATCGATATCAATCCATTCATGGTCAACGTTCAGCAGACTACAAACGAGCTGAACCTTGTAGCAATTTCCTGATTTTGTATCACCGTAAATTTTCACACGCTCTCCTTTACTATGTAACGACAAAATAAGCCGCGCGAGCTTGCGAGCATCGGGCGACCATATGCAGCGTACTTTATTTGCTGATTATGTATTCTTTCCGTACCATAAAATGAATTCTTCACGCCACCACCCGAGAAGAAACCAGAGCTGACACACCCCGTGTTAGCAGCTGTGATTTTCTCTATATTCATGGTTATCGTTAAAGTCGCACTCGCACGTTTCATAGTTGAAGCTTCCGCCACTATCTAAACAAGCATCAATTGCAGCATCACCGCAACCTGTGACGAATGCTGTGATAATTGCTATAAGGGTGACTTTTTCTTTCACGCTTGTTCTCTCCGATCACAAATAACGCGGAGCTTTGCGTCAGTTTTTGAGCCGCGCAGCGGTGGAAACATTGTCCGGCAACAGCGGCTGGTTATACATTAGTCTCCTCCGGTATGTGAACCAACCGGTCAGTATGAATGTGCCGGCACGTTCAACAATGTTATATAGCGCGCCTTGCTTTATCTAACTCATTGATATTAAGACAACCTAATAACAGCTCGGCTACCTATGCAGGATTCGTGTGCTTGCACGTTTTGCCGGCACCAATAATTTTGTATGCATATCCATGCACTGAGGGGACGGGCGTATGGATACGCACAGACCGCGAAGCTGATGCTCAGAGTGAAGGCCACCTTGAGGGTCAAACACTGCAGCCCGCGAACCGTGAAGAGATACTGCTACTGGATTCGCCTCTTCATCCGCTTCCACGGCATGCGGCACCCCGCCAGCACGGGAGCACCCGAGGGGCAAGCCTTCCTGGAGTACCCGGCGGTGGAGCGGCATGTGGCGGCGGCCACACAGAACCAGGCCTTGAATGCGCTCGTCTTTCTCTACCGTCAGATCCTCGAGCATACCCTGGGCGATATCGGGGAGTTCTTCCGTGCCAAGCGGCCTCGCCGGCTGCCGGTCGTGCTGTCACATGACGAGGTCATGCACGTGCTTGGTCAACTGTCGGGCCCGATGCCTCTGATGACCGCGCTGATGACTGGAGCGGGCTTGCGCGTGACCGAAGGCTGTCGGCTGCGCGTGCGTGATATCGACGTCGAGCACCGGATCCTCACGGTGCGGGCCGGAAAGGGCGACAAGGATCGAACCACGCTTCTTCTGCGTCTTCTGTCCTCCGGGATGAAAGCATAGCCAGGCGTCCTGGCACGCTACCGCCCGACCCACCTGCATCACGCGACGGCATTCCAGCCGTCTCACGCGGTAGTCCCTGCGTATTCCCTTTCATGACCGTCTTCAGCAACCTTAGCCATCAAGACTAGGCAAAGGGGCCCACCACTGCAAAAGAGTTATCAATCCGGTGATGATGGGCGCAGTTCGCAGCGTTGATCGCAAGCACGCCGACGCCAAACCGGACGGTTCTGGGCTGGCATGGCTGTTAATCGTCACTGTCACCGATAGATGAAGGGATTCGGTAATGGGCAGTCGCGACGGGGCCCATGGCTAGCACGAGACACGCCCTCGAGAAACGCCATGGCCACCGCCAGGATGGCGAGCGGATGGCCGACGAAGAGAGTGGCGAGCCGTTCCATGGCGGGCCCTGGGGCGGGTGATCTCAGCCGCCGAGCGCGACGGCATCCGGGAGTTCGTAGCGCTCATCACCGATGCGGATCAGGTTGAGATCCCCCTCGCGGGTGGCGCTGAATGCCCCCGGATCGGCCTCGCTGGTACCGGCCCCGATCGGCCGCCCCATGCGAAAGTAGATCGCGCGGGGGCGGCCATCGGGCCGCGTGATGATCACCGTGGCGTAGCCGCCGCCGCTGCGGGCCACGCCGAATTCGCAGCGCGTCGTGGGCTGCCCGCCCGCCATGGCACACGGCAGGCTCCCGGTGGCATCGAAATCGCCCTGCCCGGCACGCAGCGCGGAATCGTCGGGGCCAGTGGCCGCGGTGCCGTCGGGGGAGATGGCGGGCTCCAGGAAATCGGCGGCCACATAGCCCCGGGGACCGCCGCCCAGCTGCTGGACGTCGCACCAGGCCCGCTCCTCGGCGCGCTGGCAGCCCAGGTTGTCGAGGAGCGTGCCGGGGCCGTAGCGGGCGACGACGGCCGCCGTCATCGAGGGCCTCTCCCGGAGATGCAGGGCGCCCGACACCGTCACCCGCCAGTTGCGCGGCCCACCCTCCTCCGGCGCGGCAGGCACGGTGCCGGCCGCACTGCCCGGAGACGGCGCCTCGGCCATGGCCGGCATGGCCAGGGGCGAACCCAGCAGCACCAGCCACAGCGCAATCTTCACTCTGCCCACAGGCCTCCCCTCCCCCCGCTTAGTGCCCCTTTCGGGCCGGAGCTCCGGCTGCCAGCACGTCGCCCCGAGCCCATCCGCTCCTCGAGCCCACCGGCCTTCCTCCAGCGGAACGGCGTCGCGATGGCCATGCCTCGTTATAGGCGATGGCCGGCCCCGTGGACAGGCCTTGGCTGACGGCGCCTCCCCCTGACTCCAGAGGGAGAACGGGAACGGCCGATTCGCGGACGCTCTCCGGCCTCCCAGCGTGTTGGGGATAGGAGTGGTGGGCTGCCCCTCATGGCTCCCTTGGCATTTCCGTGACCATCGCCTCGCCGTTGCCGCCCGTCAATCACGGGTCTGTTGATGAGGGCCTTGGTTAGATGCCGTAGTCGCGTTCCACCTTCGCCACCCGCACGCGAAAGCCGCTATACCATTGCTGGTGGCCCAGTCGTTGGGCCTCCCGATGCTCGGCATGCATTTTCCAGTCGCGGATCGCCTCGAGGCTGTCCCAGTACGATACGGTAATGCCCAGATCCTCCCGGGCGGATTCCATGCCCAGGAAGCCCGGCTGCTGGGCTGCCAATGCCACCATTCGCTCGGCCATTTCCGCGTATCCCCTGTCACCTTCCGTACGATGGCTGCTGAAAATGACCGCATAGTAGGGAGGCTCCGGGGTATGGGCTATCTCTGACATGACTATCTCTCGGCGTTATTCGTTGAAGAGCGGCGACCTGAAAGCGTACCTGTTGGCCGCCAATGGCGGTGAGAGGGTGAGTCAGCCTTGTCGATGGCACCTTGGGCAACGGCAATGGATCTCCCTACGGATATAGAGTCTCAGCAAATCGTTCCGGAAGGTAGTCCACCAGATGTCGTAACTTGTCCGGGTTGCGCACAACATATAGGGACAGGATACGATCGCCCGCGACCTCCAGCGCCAGGACCTGCGGCAGTCCATCCTGTTCGATGGTCAACCACCCTGGCAGTCCATTCACCATAACGGGCTTGACCCAGCGAGGGGCGGACGACGTCGGCTTGCGTGCCAGCCCCGCAAAGAATCGACTGATCTTGTCGGCACCGACGATCACACGCCGCGCAGCCATCCGCTTTCCGCCGCCGTCGGTATGCAGGGTGGCACTTTCACTCAGCAGCACCTTCAACGTCGTGACATCGCCACTGCGGGCCGCGTCAAGGAAACGCTCGGTGAGGCGGCCGTGCTCTCCGGGCATGACCGGGTAACGCGGGCGCTCGGCCTGTACCCGTTTCCGGGCCCGGCTGGCGAGCTGTCGGCAGCTGGCTTCGCTGCGCTCCAGGGTGATGGCGACCTGGGGGAAGTCGAGTGCGAAGACATCGTGGAGCAGGAAGGCAGCACGCTCCAGCGGCGATAATCTCTCCAGCGCCAGCATCAGGGCAAAAGACACATCGCTCGCCAGTACCTCGGCATCGACCGGCGCCTCCAAGGGTTCCATCAGCGGCTCCGGTAGCCAGGGGCCCACATAGATCTCCCGTTGCCGGTGGGCGGCCCTGAGGCGATCGAGGCACAGTCGGCTGGTGACCGTCGTGAGATACGCGCGAACATCGGTCACCGAAGGGTGGTCGGCATCATGCCAGCGCAGGTAGGCATCCTGAACCACATCCTCCGCCTCGGTCACCGAGCCGAGCATACGATAGGCGACACCGATGAGATAACGACGCCAGTCATTGAACTGGCGTGTCGGCCGATCCGTCATGGCCTGAGGCTCTTCGAAAGGTGAGTCACGAACCGCGGAAACTTGCTGTCCATCATACACCGGCTCCATCAAGGGTGGGCTCAGGATTCGCGCATCCGGCTTTTAAATCGTTCGGATGAACGGCTCGAAACCCCACACTGAGCCGGTTCCAGACATTGATCGCGCCAATCAGTAACGTCAGGTCAACGAACTCCCTCTCGGAAAAGTGGGTAAGCCCCTGCTCGTAATCCCGGGTGGGGGCGCCGCTATCGGCCAGCCTCGTCAGCGCGTCGGTCCAGGCAAGCGCCGCCTTTTCTCGAGGAGTGTACAGGGCCGACTCACGCCATGCCGACAACAGGTAGAGCCGTGCCTCACTTTCACCGGCGGCGCGAGCGTCGCTGGTGTGCATATGCAGGCAATAGGCACAGCCGTTGATCTGGGACGCGCGAGTCACCACCAGCTCGATCAGGCTATTCTCGAGTCCGCAACGGCGGACGTGGTCCTCCAGCCGGCCCATCGCCGCGATCGCTTCTGGGTTGGCCTCGTAAGCATTCAGACGTTTTTCCATTGTCTTGCTCCTCTGAGCTTGGTTGATGGTGCCCATGGGGGCTACAGAGGGAGACGAAACTGCCTGAAGGTTTGTGACATACCGGATGGCCTTTAGGGTCGGCTCGGAACCATCGGGGCAGCTACCCTGTATTCACGGCCCTTCAACATGGCAGTGAATCGACGGTTTCCGGGCGCGCGGGCCCGCATAGGCTGGTAGGGACCGAGCGCGGAGGAACCACCCGCCATGTCACGGCTGATCGATTTCCAGGCCCCCGAGGAAGCCAACCGCTGGCACGCCATCCACGACGACGTCATGGGCGGCGTCTCCCAGAGCGTGATGCGCAGCGAATCGGGTGTTGTGCGTCTTCGCCGGCGAGCGGTTGCTGGAGAACGGCGGCGAACTCGAGCTGATCGACGGACGACAGGCGAGCGAGGCACGCCGCGAGCTCGGTGCCCGGGGCATCGATCCGGACCAGGGGTTCGCCCTGCTGATCGGCGATCGCCGGGATCACGGCAGCGACGCCCTGCATCGCCTCACGCGGCTCGGCACCCGCAGCGGGGTGCTCAACCGACTGTTAAGCGGCTAATGGGGTGACGTCGACTGCACCATCACAATAAATCGTAAAAGGAGGACCCCATGCGTCTAATCTTTCGATTTTCGATTCCCGTGCAGAAAGGGAACCAAGCCGTATCCGATGGGACCCTGGCTCTTGCACTCCGAAGCCTGGTCGAGAGGGTCAAGCCTGAAGCCGCCTACTTTCACCTTGATGACGGGTGTCGGGCTGGCACTATTGTTTTCGAAGCAACTGATCAATTGCAAATGGCTGAAATCAATGAACCACTATTTTCGAAACTGGATGCAAAGATTGATATTCAACCCGCTATTGGTCTGGAAGAGTTGCTCGAGAAGATTTAAAAGCACTGGCATCTTGCCACATAACAAACCCTAGCAGCCGGACGCGGCTTTGCCGCGCCACTGATGGGAGGCGATGTATCGCCTGTTCGCCAGATCCGGGCACGCCTCCCGCCTCTATCCCTGGCTCAAGGCCTGCTGCGCATCATCCGCGTGTCGCCCATCGATAACCTGCCCGGACGGCGGTCGATATCACCCCGCTACATGGGTGGCTTGGGCGTGACCGAGCCCGCCGGGTTCAGGCGGCGCTGGCACTCATGCAGCGCTTCCGGCTCCGTGACCGGCTCGTCCAGCCGGCAACGCTCGGTTTCGACCAGCCCCGCCTCCCCCAGCCCGATAACGCGCACTGCCTCCCGCCGCCCGTCGGGCACCAGCAGCCGCATGCGCCCATCGATCCGTGCGGGCTTCGACAGTTTCAGCTGCCGGGAGCCATAGACGTGATTCGAGAAGCCACTCAGCGAGGCGATCTCCACCAGGCGCTCGCCGCGTCGTCGATAGACCCTCAGCACGCCGCCGACATGAGGGGTCGTCACCGCGGCGATCTCCGCCTCCCCGTCACCGTCCAGGTCGGCGACGCCGACCGGGTTCAACCATCGGTTCGCCCTGCCGATGGGGGCCGACTGCGCCAGCATCTCGAGACGATCCCCGCCGAGGCCGACCAGCGCCAGCCGCGACCCGCCATCACGCGAGCTGACGATCACCAGCAAGGCCGGCGGCGCCTGTTCCGTAAGCTTCACGAGGCGCGGCGCCAGGTCCTCGAATACCTCATCCCCGGGCAACGCCAGCGCCGTGTCCCGCCCGGCGTCGGTGGTGGCGACCAGGCGCGCGTATTCATGCGGCCGCCCCAGGGCATAGTGCCCATAGCGCTCGACCGGCTCGGCATACCTGGCCGCGATGATCTCTTCCGCCCAGGCAGATGACGCCAGCAGCACGAGCAGGGCACACAGCGCGGGGAGGTAACGAGTCATCATCCTGTCCCCTGAGGCGGTTGGGCGGTTGCCCGGCTATGGCGCAGCACATGGCGTCCGGAAGACAGAGGTGCTGTCCGCGATAGCCTCGGCAAACGGTGAGGAGTCCGTATACGAACGGCGATCCCCTTCGCAAGTGACCAAGCCCGGATAGTGATCGCTGCTCGCCTACAGGATAGGTGCCTGAACTCAGCAGAGTGGCAACGTGAGGTCATCGCGATTACCGAGGTTTCCTCGACTGCCAGTAGCGAGCAATAGTGGGCTTCACGCTGATCCCGTGAACCAGGATCGATAAGGCAACCACCACCAGAGTCAAGTGTATCAATTCCAGTGCTATATCCTCTGGCAGCCCGTGTTGGATGGCGTACATCAGATAGTACAGCGAGCCTATACCACGGACGCCAAACCACCCCACGAGGTGGCGCATACGCATGGTTGCCCTGCTTCCGAGCAGGCCCAGGTGCACGCTGATGGGGCGGGCGACAAAAAACAGAAACGCCGCAAAGCCAACGGCTCGCCAGCTCCAGGAGTCCCAGAACAGCGAACCGCCGATCAGTAACACCAGCACGATTTCTGCCAGCCGCTCGAGGTGTTCGTTGAAGACCAGGGAGCTTTCGCTCACGTGCACGTGCACGTGCGCCAGGGCCTTCGGCTCATCGTCCTGGCGAGTGTCGATACCTTCAGAGTACCCTTGCTTTAAACCGGCCAATTTCAGTTCGGTATGGCGCAGAGCCACTGCGGCACTAAACACTGCCAAGAAGCCCCAAGCATCCACTAACAAGCTGACGCCATAGGCGAGCGCTATCAGTCCCAGGCCGAGAAAGCTCTCCAGAAAGGCGGTATCCAAAAAGGTAGTGCGAATCTTGTTTACCAGCCAACCTACACCATAGCCTGCCAGAATACCGATGCCGATACCTGCACCGCTGGCCCAGAACACATCCACTGCCAGCCAACGCCAACCGGCATCGCCAAGATCGTGCAGACCCAGCAAGCCCAGGCCGAGCATCACGAACGGGAAGGCGCTGCCGTCATTCATTCCGGCCTCGCAGGTCAATGCAAAACGTAGATGGTCAGGATCATCGGCATGGCGAACCTGAACCTCGGTCGCCAGAACCGGGTCGGTCGGTGCGACTACGGCACCCAGCAACACGGCAGCCCCAAGGGGCAAAGAAAGCCAGTAATAGCCGAACAGCGTCACTAACCCGACGGTAATCGCCATCGTGATCACCGCCAGTTGCAGGGGATTTCTCCAGCGCTTGATGGTCACCGGCGCTGGCATTTTCACGCCGGCGCAATACAATGAAATAAGGACTGCTATCTCGGTCAGAAACTCCAATAAAGCCGATTCTTCCAATGAATTGAAGTAAAACAACCCAAAGCCCATCGGCCCAAAAATGAGTCCGATAACAAGATACACAATGGCAGAGGTAGCGGGTACTCTCTTGAAATAGGAGAAGGTAAAGCCCACTACCAGCAGCAGCGTTCCAACCAATATGAACCAGGTCGCGGTAGTCATAGGTTACTCATTAACCTCCTCCCCCGCCTCAAGCCGGGGGATTTCCACGGCGCTCAGGTGCGGCATTCAGCCGCTCCGGTGAGTTCCTTCTGCTGGGGGCATCAATTCGTATCTGAAGGCTTGCAGGCATTGCATCATCATGACCTGTTCACTCACACAGTTCCGGCATGATTGGACGGCTGCGACTACCACGCTAGCCATCTCCCCCACCTGAACCCTGAATGAGGGCGTTTCTCGCGCAACTTGGCAAGCCTGCGCTCACTGGCATGATCACGGCCAACCGAGCGCGAACCGAAAGGATCGGACCAGGGTAATCGCGCTCGTTTCTGAACTCGCCTCAACCCGCTAGCCTCGAATGCCCCCTCGCATACCCGGCGCGTCAACGCCCCTGCGCGCCCCGGCGCAGCCAGTCATGCACGAAGGCGAGCTTGCGGCGCGCGGCGTCAGACAGCACGAAGGGGTAGAGGTCCGACAATCCCATGGAGCGGTTGACGTGATTGACCCCCTCCGTGAGGGAGGCCGCAACATGGATGAGGCGCCCGGCATCCGCTTCCGAATACGGGTCCCAACCCCGGCTCGGCAGCTCAGGCGAGGACAGGCCCGTCGCGACGAAGCTGTCGGTAATATCGGTCAGGTGCAGCAGATGTGCAGCGGTCTCGGCCCAGTCCTCATGCGGATGCGCGGAGGCGTAGGTGGTCAGGAAGCGTAACTTCCAGTCGGGCGGCGGGCCGTCTTGGTAGTGGCGATGGAGCGCGGTCGGGTAGTCCGTGCGCTCGTCGCCGAACATGGTACGGAAGGCGTCGAGGAAGTCGTCGCGCAGGCTTAGCCGCCACCACAGCATATGCGCGATCTCGTGACGCATATGGCCGATCATGGTGCGATAGGGCTCGTCCAGCGCCTGGCGGCGGGTGATGCGCAGGACCGGGTCCGCCTCGGCCACGCTGATCGTCACCACGCCCTGAGCATGGCCCATGGGCACGGGTGTCGGGCCTTCTGCGAGCATGTGGAAAACGGGGCGCGCGCCCGGATCCTCCGGCCGGAACCAGTGCCAGCGACCGAGATTGTCGAGCGCCCAGCGCTTGGCGGCCTCGGTCTGTGCCCAGTTGGGGATGGCGTTCGGGATGGAGGGATCCGGGGCCAGGGCCGTCATCGCACAGGACCGGCAGAAGGCACCCTGCGCAGGAGCAATCCAATTGCAACCGATGACCTCCCGGTTGGCGCAGAAAGGGGGCATTGGCAGGAAGGCTCGCGCCTGCGGGTCGTAAGCAACGGGGGTGCCGTCGGCTGTGGTGAGGTTGTCAAACCAGAGTGATCCGGAACCGACTGGGTTTGCAAAGACGCGCATACAGTAGGTTCTCCGGAAGAAGTACAGGGCACAGGACCCGAATAGTCACGAATTCATGCTTCGCTTCTCCCGGTCGTGTGTCAACACTAATTGGAGCACGGCCGGCTATTCTTCCTGATCGAAAGCTTGAGGGGAGACAAGTGGGTCTGACCCTGGGGCCTCCTCAACCATACTGGTTGGGAGCCGGATTCGTGAAATGGCGGGCTATTCGACTCATCGCACCGATCACCTTGTCTCGAGATCGTGCCTCTCGCGACGCTCGGTCGAGTTCGACAGGCCCTGGCGCCTTGGCCAATCGGTCCCGCACGACCCCGGAGGGACGAACCGGATTTCCGTGAATGCTGATCAAGGGACGCTATACAGTGTGGTTGCTGGTCATGGCGGTGTTGCTCTCGGCGGCGCTGGCAGGCGGCTACTGGTGGATGTTCCACATGCCGGGCAGCAGCTACCGGGGCACGCCGCCGTCCCTGGATGCCCAGGGCGAGGCGCTGCGCGGGCGGTTGCGCACCCACGTGCGCGCGCTGGCGGAAGAGATCGGCGAGCGCCATGTCTGGCGCCCCGAGGCGCTGCGCGCGGCCGCCGACTACATCGAGCAGGCCTTTCGCGACGCCGGCCTCGAGCCGCGGCGCCTGCCGGTGCCCCGCGGCGGCCAGGCGTTCCACAATCTCGAGGTGCGCTTGCCGGGCCGCGGGTCAACGGACGAGACCCTGGTGGTCGGCGCCCACTACGACACCGTGCGCGGTACGTCCGGGGCCGACGACAACGCCTCCGGCGTGGCGGTGCTGCTGGAGCTGGCGCGGCGGCTGCAGGGGGCCGAACTCGAGCGGGAGATTCGCCTCGTCGCCTTCGTCAACGAGGAGGCGCCACACTTCGGCAGCGACGCCATGGGCAGCCTGAGCTATGCCCGCGAGGCCCGGGCGCGGGGCGATACCATCGTCGGCATGCTCTCGCTGGAGATGCTCGGCCACTATACCGACGCGCCCGGCAGCCAGGCGTATCCGCCGCTGCTTGGCCTGATCTATCCCGACCGCGGCAACTTCGTGGCCTGCGTCGGCAACCTGCGTTCACGACGCCTGGTGCGTCGGGTGACGGGCGCCTTTCGTCGACATGCCGAGATACCCTCGGAAGGGCTGGCCGCCCCGGAATTGCTGCGCGACATCTTCCGCTCCGACCACTGGGCGTTCTGGGAAATGGGCTGGCCGGCGATGATGCTCACCGACACCGCCAATTTCCGCAATCCGCATTACCACGGCCCAGGCGACACCTGGAACAGGCTCGACTACGCCAGCATGGCGCGGCTGACCCCGGCGCTGGCCGACACCCTGACGCAGTTGGCGCGCTGAGCCGAGGCGTCGCGGGCCGCCGATACCATCGTGCTGCGCGGATCAGCGTGAAACGGACATGGCCCGTCGCAGGCCGGGTAAACGCGCCAGCGAGTGCCTCCGGCGAGCCCCGCGCCGGGACGTGGTGGAGGCGCGAACGCTTATTCCCCTAGCTGTCAACCCGAGACGATGGGTCTGTCCGAACGCTGGAACTCGCCTAGGGTGTAGGGGAAGGCAGGCAACCGGGGTACTGGCCGAGGGAGCGCCGATGAGACGTCTGTTGTTTCTTGGCGCGACACTGATCCTGGTGGGCGTGGTCGCGGTGGCACTGCGTCAACCGGCACCGTCGACCGCGCCGACCATGGGCCAGGACAGCGCGGAGGCGGATCTGCACTCCCGCCGCGGGGCGCTGGTGGATCAGGTCGTGTTCACCCGCGAGGACGAGGCGGGACGGGTCACGGGCCTGATCGAGGCGGGCACCCATCAGGTCTTCACCCAGGGCATCTCCAATCCCGGCATCTTCCGTCGGCTGCGCGATTCGCTCGCCAGCGGCTACGACCTCTCCTACGGCACCTCCAGCGAACTGACCCTGAACCCGGCCGGGCCGGAGCTGGCCGACGGCACGCTCAATCCCTTCCATGTGCCGGCCATTCGCGAGGCGCTCAATCGCCTGGTGGATCGCGAGTATATCGCCCAGGAACTCTATGGCGGCCTGGCCGAGCCGCGTTTCCTGCCGCTCTCCACCGTCTTTCCCGACTATGCGCGCCTGGCCGCCGTGGCCCGCGAGCTGGAGCTGCGCTACGCCCATGACCCCGACGCCGCCCGCGAGGTGATCCACCGCGAGATGGCGGCGCTCGGCGCGCATCGCCGCGAGGGCGTGTGGTACTACGCGAACCAGCCGGTGCGGCTGATCGCGCTGATCCGCAGCGAGGACGAACGCCGCCAGGTCGGCGACTATGCCGCCAACCTGCTGGAGGCGCTGGGCTTCGTCGTCGAGCGCCGCTATCGCACCGCCGAGGAGGCCTCGCGCATCTGGATCGCCACGGACCCCAGGGCCGGGCGGTGGCACCTCTATACCGGCGGCTGGATCAGCATCGTCATCCAGCGCGATCAGGCGGAGGCGTTCAGCTACTACTACACCCCCCGCGGGCGTTCCGAACCCCTGTGGCAGGCCTACGCGCCGGTCCCGGAGTTCGATGAACTCGCCGACCGCCTGCAGCGCCGTGACTACCGGAACTGGGAGGAACGCCAGGCGATGATGGCGCGGGCACTGGAACTGGCCATGCAGGATTCGTCGCGGATCTGGCTCGTCGACCAGCTCAACGCCTCGGCGCGGGCCGCCAACGTCGAGGTGGCCGTCGATCTCGCCGGGGGGCTCTCCGGCTCGGCGCTCTGGCCCTACACCCTCCGCTATGCCGACCGGGTGGGCGGACGCATGGTGTTCGGCACGCCGGGGCTGCTGACCGAGCCGTGGAACCCGGTGGCGGGCAGCAACTGGCTGTTCGACCAGATCATCATGCGCGCGACCCAGGACCCGGTGGCGCTGCCCGACCCCTTCACCGGGCTCTACCGTCCCCAGCGCATCGAGCGTGCCGCGGTGACCGTGCAGGAGGACGTGACGATCGCGCGCACCCTCGACTGGTTGAGCGTCTCGACGGCGGAGGAGATCGTCGTGCCGGACGCGGCCTGGATCGACTGGGACGGCGAGGCGGGGCGCTTCGTCAGCGTCGGCGAGGCGCACGACGCGCCCGTCACCGCCCGCACCCGGGTCCGGGTGCGCTACGACGAGGACCTGTTCGAGCAGCGCTGGCACGACGGCTCGCCGCTGTCGCTGGCCGACTTCGTGGTGCCGTGGATCCTGGCCTTCGCCCGGGCCGACGAGGCGAGCCGGCTCTTCGACCCGGCCTACCTGCCCACCTTCGAGGTCTTCCGACGCCACTTCCGCGGCTGGCGCATCGTCTCCCGCGACCCGCTGATCATCGAGGTCTACAGCGATCAGAGCTTTCCCGATGCCGAGACCCTGGTGGCCACCCGCGCACCCGCGCCGCAGCCCTGGCACACCCTGGCCCTGGGGATCTTCGCCGAGCGCCAGGGGGAACTGGCATTCTCCTCCAACAAGGCGGACCGGCAGCGGGTGGACTGGATGAGCCTGGTGGCCGGGCCCAGCGTGCCGATCCTCGAGCGCCATCTCGCCTGGGCCCGCGAGCGCAATGCGCTCCCCTTCCCCGGCGTGCTCGACGAACTGCTCGGGGAGGACGAGATCGCCGCCCGCTATCGGGCGCTCACCGACTGGCATGCGAAGCGCGGTCATTTCTGGGTCGGCAACGGCCCCTTCCTGCTCGATTCGGTCCATCCCGTGGCGGGCAGCCTGGTGCTCGAGCGCTTCCGCGACTTCCCCGACCCGGCCGACAAGTGGCTGGGCTTCACCCGTCCCGCGATACCGGAGCTCGAGCTCGACGGCCCCCTGGTCACCGAGCTCGGCACGCCAGACGAGGGCGGCGCGGCGACGTTTCGGCTGGCGGTGACCCTCGAGGGCGAGCCCTACCCGCCGGCGGCGATCGATCGGGTGCAATTCCTGCTCTTCGACGGCCGCGGGACGCTGGTCGAGCGCGGCGCGGCCGAGCCGCGCGACGACGGGATTTGGCGGATCGCCCCGTCGCCGGCGACGCTCGCCGCCCTGGGCGTCGGCGCCAATCGCCTGGAGGTCGCCGTGACCAGCCACCGCGTGGCCCTGCCGGCCTTCGCCTCGCACGTCTTCGCCACGGTGCCGCCCGGCGGCACTGAGGCCTCGCCATGAGATCCCGGCAGGCAGCGGCCGTCACCGAGCCAGCCGCCCGCCGCGGCTTGTGGCGCGACCTGAGTCGCCTGCTGCTGTTCACGGTCAAGCGGCTGCTGGCGCTGTTCGTCACCGTGCTGGTCGGGGTCTACCTGACCATCGTCATCGCCAACATGGGCGGCCAGGTGGACGACCTGCGCCGCGTGCAGATCCGCAGCGAGGCCGCCGAGGCGGTGCGTGCCGACCGCGCCTTCCAGGACCTCCCGCCCCAGCAGCGCAACGCGCTGATCGAGCGCCAGGTGGCGCTGGAAGTCGAGCGTCTGCGCCTCGACGAGCCCTTCCTGGTGCGCAGCGTCGACTACCTGCAGCAGGCGCTGCGCCTCGACCTGGGGCGTGCCGAGCAGATGCACAGCGACCGGGGGTCGCGCGACGTCTACGACATCATCGTCGAGCGCCTGCCGGCGACCCTGCTGCTGTTCGGTACCGCCAACCTGCTGGTCTTCTTCGTCTCGGTGTTCGTGGCGCTGTTCCTGTCGCGGCGCTACGGCAGCGCGCTGGACCGCAGCGTGGTCGCCCTGGCCCCGACCTCGGCGGCGCCGGGCTGGTTCTACGGCATCTTCCTGATCCTCGTCTTCGCCTTCGTGGCGCCCCTGCTGCCCGCCGGCGGCATGGTGGCCGTGCCGCCGCCGGAAACGGGCTGGGCCTATACCGCCAGCGTGGTGCGACACATGCTGCTGCCGGTGGTGGCCATGTTCCTGTCGCAGATCTTCATCTCCATCTACTCCTGGCGCACCTTCTTCCTGATCCACTCCAGCGAGGACTACGTGGAGATGGCCCGCGCCAAGGGCTTGCCGTCGCAGCTCATCGAGCGGCGCTACATCCTGCGCCCGACCCTGTCGCCGATCGTCACCAGTTTCCTGCTGATGCTGATCGGGCTGTGGAGCGGCGCCATCATCCTCGAGCAGGTGTTCAACTGGCCGGGGCTGGGCTCGCTGCTCTTCCAGGCCATCGGCTACCGCGACACCCCGGTGATCATCGGTGGCGTGGTGATCTTCGCCTACCTGCTGGCCGCGACGGTGTTCGTGCTCGACCTCCTCTACGCGCTGCTCGACCCGCGCGTGCGCCTGGAAGGAGCCCAGCGATGACGGGCGCACGCTGGAGGGAGGGATGGCGGGAACTGCGCCGCTACCCCTCCGCGCTGCTGGGCCTGACGATCATCGCCGCGCTGGTGGCGCTGTCGCTCTACACGGTGATCGCCATCCCCTACGGCGAGGCGCTGGCCAAGTGGCGCGGCAGCGAGGCGTGGCAGCGCCATCCCGTCAATGCGGCCCCGCTGTGGCTCGACCGCCTCACCGGCGGTGAGGCGCCGCGCACCCTGGTCGTCGAAAGCGATATGGCGCCGGTCGAGGAGCGCGCCTTCACGGGCGGGCGCCGCCTGCGCATCCCGCTCGCCTTCGACTTCGATGCCGGCGATTTTCCCAGCGAACTGAACCTCTTCCTGCGCGCCCCGGGCCATGAGCAGCCGCCCTTCGCGCGGCTGAGCTGGCAGACGCCCGACGGACGCGAGCTGGCGCTGGGCGGGTATCGCATCGGCGCGCGCGAGCGCATCTCGCTTTCCCAGGATCGGGCGCTGGAGCGGCGGCTGGGCGGGCTGGTGCCCCACATCGGCCTGCTGGCCGAGCCGGGAACGGTGGAGGATCCCGACGCCGAGCCGCGGGTGCTGCCCGGGCGCTATACGCTGCTGATGGACGTGCTGGTCTTCGACGAGGCGGCGACCTTCGACGCCGAGCTGGTGCTCTACGGCCGGGTGCACGGCATCGCCGGCACCGATCACCAGCGCCGCGACCTCAGCCTGGCGCTGATGTGGGGCACGCCGGTGGCACTCGCCTTCGGCCTGCTGGCGGCCGTGGGCACCACCATCACCACCCTGGTGATCGCCGCCGTGGGGGTGTGGTATCGCGGCTGGGTCGACGCCATCATCCAGCGTCTCACCGAGGTCAACATGATCCTGCCGATCCTGCCCATCCTGGTGATGGTCGGCACCCTCTACTCGACCAGCATCTGGCTGATGCTCGGCGTGGTGGTGGTGCTGGGCATCTTCAGCGCCGGCATCAAGATGTACCGGGCGATGCTGCTGCCGATCCGCGAGGCGCCCTACATCGAGGCGGCCCAGGCCTACGGGGCGAGCAACCCCCGCATCGTGCTGCGCTACCTGATCCCGCGCATCCTGCCGGTGTTGATTCCCACCTTCGTCACCCTGATCCCCACCTTCGTGTTCCTGGAGGCCTCGCTGGCCGTGCTGGGCCTGGGCGACCCGCGGCTGCCCACCTGGGGCAAGGTGCTCAACGATGCCCAGTCGCAGAGCGCGCTCTACAACGGCTACTACTACTGGGTGGTGTCGCCGGCGGTGCTGCTGATGCTGACCGGGCTGGGCTTCGCCATGCTCGGCTTCGCGCTGGACCGTGTCTTCAACCCGCGGCTGAGGAGCCTGTGATGCGCGACCGGACGCTGCTGCGCGTGGAGGCGCTCGAGCTGCACTACCAGACTCGGCGGGGAGCGGTGCATGCCGTCGACGGCGTGAGCTTCGACCTGTGCCAGGGCGAGGCGCTGGTGGTGCTCGGCGAATCCGGCTGCGGCAAGAGCTCGCTGGCCAAGGCGCTGATGCGCCTGCTGCCGCGCAACGTCCACCACACGGCGGGGCGAGTCACCCTGGACGGCGTCGACGTCACGGCGCTGCCCGACGAGCGCTTCCGCCGCGAGGTGCGCTGGTCGCGCATGGCGCTGGTCATGCAGGCCTCGATGAACGCCCTCAATCCCGTCGTGCGGGTCGGCGAGCAGGTCGCCGAGCCGTTGCGGGTGCTGCGCGGCTGGCCGCGGAGGAAGGCCCTGGCGAGGGCCGCGGAGGTGTTCGAGCTGGTGGGGGTGTCCACGGACTTCCTGGCCCGCTACCCCTTCGAGCTCTCCGGCGGCATGCGTCAGCGCGCCGTGCTGGCCATGGCGCTGGTCGCCGAGCCGGCGCTGGTGATCCTCGACGAGCCGACCTCGGCGCTCGACGTGCTCACCCAGGCAAGCATCATGAACGCCCTGAAGCGAGTCAAGCGCGAGCTGGGCACGAGCTTCATCCTGATCACCCACGACGTGGCCACCTCCAGCGAGCTGGGGGACCGCGTGGCGCTGATGTATGCCGGCCAGTTCGTCGAGGTGGCCGATGCCGCGCGCTTCTTCACCGCCCCGGCGCACCCCTATTCGCAGATGCTGATGGCCAGCGTGCCGCGCCTGCACCAGCGGGCCCGCCCGGTGGCGATCCCCGGCGAGCCGCCGAGCCTGGCTGATCCGCCCGGCGGCTGTCGCTACGCCGAACGCTGCCCGTATCGCTTCGCGCGCTGTGCCCAGGACCCGCCCTCCTTCTCGCTCGGCGAACGCCACCGGGCGCGCTGCTGGCTGCACGCCGACGATAATCCGTCCGGAGGTGGCGCATGACCTCGTCCCCCGGCCATCAGGCCGACGATGACCAGGCGCCGCTGATCGCCGCCCGCGACCTGCACACCTGGTTCGAGCTGCGCCAGTGGGGCTTCAGGCGCGTGGGCGCGGTGCGCGCCGTGGACGGGGTCGATTTCGCGCTGGCGCGCGGCGAGGCGGTGGCCTTCGTCGGCGAGAGTGGCTGCGGCAAGAGCTCGCTGGCGCGTACCCTGCTCGGGCTGCACCGCCCCACGCGCGGCGAGGTGCGCTTCGCCGGCCGCTCGCTCGGCGACCTCGAGGGGCGCGCGCTCAAGGCATACCGGGCCGAGGTGGGCTACGTGCAGCAGGATCCCTACGGGGCCCTGCCGCCCTTCCTGGACGTGCGGCGCATCCTCGCCGAGCCACTGATCGTGCACGGCGTGCGCGACCGCGCCGAGCGTGAGCGGCGCATCCGCGCGGCCCTGGAGGAGGTGCGCCTGTCGCCGGCCGAGGCCTTCCTCGGCCAGTTCCCGCACATGCTCAGCGGCGGCCAGCAGCAGCGGGTCGTGATCGCCCGGGCGCTGATCCTCGCCCCGCGGCTGCTGATCGCCGACGAGCCGGTCTCGATGCTCGACGCCTCGGTGCGGGTGGAGATCCTCGAACTCCTGCGGCGCATCCAGCGCGGGCGAGGGTTGACCCTGGCATTCATCACCCACGACCTCTCCACGGTACGCCACTACGCCGAACGGATCTTCGTGATGTACGCCGGGCGCGTGGTCGAGAGCGCGCCGGTGGACGACCTGCTCGATCACCCCCAGCACCCCTACACCCAGGCGCTGCTCGCCGCCATCGCCGACCCCGACGCCGCCAACGCCACCCGGCTGCGCGAGGTGCCCGCCGGCGAGCCGCCGAGCCTGCTGCATCCACCGGCGGCGTGCCGCTTCCACCCGCGCTGCCCGCACTTCATGGCCGGGCTGTGCGACGTCGAGGATCCCCCCGACTTCGACCCGCGCCGCGACCACCGCTCGGCCTGCTGGCTGCATCGCTAAGCGCTGGCGGCGGCGGTGCGGCGGGCAATGGGCCCCAACAGCACCAACGATTAAGCCCCCGAGCCGGCCGACCGACTCGGGGGCGATGTCTCGGGGCCACTATGGACAAGCGACTCATGCGTTCGCGGCCAGGGGCGCACGCCGCGTGCCGCTTCTTGTCGCTCTCGATCAGGCGCCGGTGCTTCTCGAAGCCCTCCAGCGGCATGTTGGCCAGGTCAGGCCGTAGAAACGCACGCTGCCGTTCATCGAGCCGACCACAGTACTACCGCGGGTAAGATGGCATCATGGTCATCCAGGCACATGCCAATGGGAGCAATTCCTAACGCCCTAATCATCCGACGCGTTAGCGGTCGACTGCATTTGATTGTTAGGGCTTAGATACTTTTCCATTGAGAAATTGACTAAACTCACCCCGTTTCTTTTCACTTCATTTCTCTTGACTACAGAGAAACCACGATGCTCGAAGAACGGCTTCGCAACAAGCGACGCCTCAACGTATAAGCACTTGATACTTTTTGCCCTTGCTTCAGCAAGCAAACGTTCATACAGGGAGGACGCAACTCCTCTTCCCTGAAAATCTGGGTGAGTATAAGTGCAGTCAATATGACCATCTGCATCCAACTCAATAAAACCAACCACGCTGGTTTCAATTAAGGCAATGAACGGTTGTTTCACGTTCAGTCGCTCAGCCCAGCGCTCATAGTCGACAGGTGTGGGTGCCCAGGTTTCTTTTTGCTTTGGCGTGTATACCAAGGGATCAATTGCATGAACAGATTTATAAAATAAGTCGGCAATTTCCATAGCCTTGTCTGCAGAATATGCTTGTATATCCATAGTAGTCCTAACGGCTAGGATAAGCGGCGGCAAAAGGAAGGCGAAGCATTGCTTTTGGCCGCCGCTTGATCCCTTAGTTATGCAGCGCAATCTGGCCGCTAAGCGAGGCCCACACCCAGCGTTTAATAGCTAAAGCGTGCGACACGTTGCCGATAAAAGCAGGATTGTAGCCGCAGCTGCTTTACGCCTTTTTTTCTTGTGTCTCTTGGCCCAGCTTTACTCTCCTTTATTCTCCAACGACGACATGGCCTCTCTCGCTGTCATAGTGGGTTTAGTATCTCCAAACGCCGGCGATCTTTCATTAGTGTATGGCTCCAAATTTAACCATGTCTGAATAACATTTTTGCCTTCAGCTACATAGATAGTGTACTTAATCGAATGGATCGTGTAGCGAGTTGGCGTCTCTTCTGACGCTATTACTCCTACATTCCTAAACCTATCCCAACCATGATCATCAAAACGTTGCCCTTCCTGAAAGGCCGGGAATGGGGTATCTGAGCGAAAACACGCCACCGGCTCGTGGGCGCCAGATACATCGCATAGAAATAAGTGATATTCAGAATTCACAACAGACCCCATACATCCCTTACACCCGTTTGGACTCGCATAACGCTCAGCTCACCGAGCAAATTTTACTGGCGACGGTTTTGCCGCGCAGCGCAAAAACGGTGACAGTAAAATTTGTCCGGTGCAGCTGCTTGTTAGGGCCCTGTCCCCGCATTATAGTCTTCGAATTAAGTTCTTTGTCCATATCATACAAAACTCAATTGCCCAGTCTGTTTGGGGGACGGACAACTCTGGAACTGGTTGGCTCCCAGCACCATGCCCGAATGGGTTACGAACTTTTGAAAAGAACTCAACTAAACTCTCTCTTTCCCAGCCATTTATATACTCGCCGTTTGCCTTTGATCGAAGATTGTCAATGTAATTGGCCGCTCCCCTTTCATTCCCCTTAGTCCACCCTTTGATGTCAGAGATAATTTTGATGGTGCTTTCCAAAGCTTTCGCTGCAAATAGGGCCGGGTCTCTTCCACCGCTGTCCCGAAGGTCAATGGCTTCCTTCATATCATGGTCTACACTCTGCCACATAGGAGCGCTTACCAAATTCCAAAATGGTTGCTCAATTTCTCGCGTAATGGATTCATCCTCCGAGATTTGAATAAAACCATTATGATAATGAAGATTTGCCCTAGATTGACGGAAGCGCTCGTTTAGTTCAGCGCAAGACGCTCTAAACATCTCATTTTGAGTTTTATTCCACGCGCGGAGACCATCACCTGGATTTCCTGGTAGACGCATTCCTCGATTGGGCCTCATTTTCGCTGCCAACTTTTCCTCTTGAACTCGTTTATCGAGGCTAGCATTTAGTGTTTTAAGTTTTTCTTCTTGCTGTCGGAACGCTATTTCTATGAAGCTCAAACGCTCTTTAATAAACTGATCAGCTGAAACGGAGCCATCGTACTTGGCAAGAACAAAATTTTCGCAAACTGTGATTTTCGACCAAGATCCGCTATTCCAGTGCTTATTTCCATTCCACTCAGTGTAGTAACCGTAAGTAGAAACAGAAAGGTCCTTAAGGCCAAGTTCCATAGCTAACTTCTTGTTTAATCCATCCCATACTGCCTTAGCTTCTGACCTTTCCTTGCCGTTAGCATCGTAATAGGGAAACAGCTGTTCAGAAACGATTCGAAACCCTTGAACCAACAGCCTACGTGCATTTTCATCGAAATTATCCCAAATGGGCTTATCAAGGTATCTATAAGCAAATATATCGGTGAGCATTGCCGGTCCATTTAAATCTGAATTTTTTTAATCTCATCTTGAAGAAATTATCTACGATCAACTCTAAAGCCCTAACGCCCCGCTAAACGGCGAGCGTTAGCGAGTCCGGTGGAGGCCACGTTTTCTGTGGCCGGAACGTATTTGAGCGGCTTGTTAGCCTTCATTGCTTTGGAACCAACTTTAGCCGCCCCGTTGCCCCAGCCTTTGCTGTTCTACCCGGAGGGATTGCAAGAACACGACCATCAGAGCCTTGCCTTGACGTGTAACCTTTTGGGATAGCTACGACTCTCCCGTCCGAACCTTGACGACTTGTGCCTCCGGGTGGAATTGCGACAACACGCCCATCTGAACCTTGCCTAGATGTATACCCCTTGCGAATTTCAACGACCCTTCCGTCACTTCCTTGTCGTGAAGTTGAGCCAGGCCGCAAAGGAACAACTCGACCATCTGATCCCTGACGGGAAGTCCATCCATCTGGGATTTTTATTTTTTTACCATCAGAACCAGTTCGGTGTGTCGGCATGAGATAAATCCTCCTTGAAGGCTAACGCCGCACTCTGCGGCAAAGTTGGAGCGCAGCGGAAACTTTGTCCGACAGCAGTGCCTTGTTAGTTCTGGAATACACTTCGAATGACTTTTTCACCTAGGAAATTCGCTAGACTGTTTTCCTTTGAGACATCTATATCGGCAAGCTGACCTATAGCCTGACCCACAACAACCTCCCAAGGCTTATGACTACCTATTATTCCCATCAAGTCATTCCTAATGTGTTTCAGATTGTGGCTCTTCCGTTGATACCCACGATCTCTGAATTCGCACATGTGCGAATAATGAGGGTGATCAGTGTTTCTCTGAATCCACATCTCAATTTTATCTTCGAGATTGGACCATGTTGTTTTAATTCTTTCGAGGACCTCTTCAGAAAGAAGAAGATTTTCAGCTGCACGACACGAAAGTTTCATTCTTATCACTGGAGGTATATCGGCGATCTCTTCATCAGAATCGTCTCTGTCTCGTAGAGAATATGCAACGGCATTGTCATAGATTGAGTTGATCACACTTGCCACTTCAGTTTCATATTCATTCAAACGGGTGATGCTATCGACAGCGCAGGGAAATACTTTTAGTCTTCCCTGTGAAGTCCTGATTGCTTGCTGCCAGACCCTTTCATCATCCTCTCCCTCAACGAGGAAGATCGGGGCTTCATTGAATACGTTGGACAATGGGTGCGCACCAAATACGGGCAGTATCTTCCTGTAAACATCACTTATTGGTTTGAACTGTATATCTGTTTGCCCGGAAACAACAAAATCAATTGCCACATCGTTACACGTATCGAAAGCGCCTAAAAAAGAGGTGCTATGAGTCGCCGTGATAACAAAAAATTTATGTCCATCAACCAGGTTCTTAAGAAAATGGCCGAGCCTCGACTGCAAGTCTGGGTGTAGGTGAGCATCGGGCTCATCCAAAAACAAAATATTTGTCTTATTGGAGATACATTCTTTGGCAAAGACTAGGCACTCAATACCAAGCGATATCAGCTCAGATTCACCACTACTTATATCTTTGGGCGATATTTCAGACCCTTTTTCCAATGAATAGATCTTAAAATCCGTCCCTTCACGGCGAACCTCTATGTTGTCGAGAAGACTGTTAATTAAATCAACAATACTTTGAAAAGTGTAATTGTGGTCATTTCTAAGTTCGGGCTGCTTTTCAATTTCCCTGAGGCTTAAGAGCTCAAGCTTTCTAAACTGAAGAAGCGTTTGCTGTTTAAATTGTACAAATTGGTTATTTCTAAGTTGGTTGTTAAGCCATTGCTCATTTGTGGAGTTTTGAGCCAAGCTGGCATCAAATGTTAATGAACCGCCTCTCTCTGGTGTTATATAGCGTGTATTGCCAAAATTCTCATCATGCTCCAGAGCCTGTTCAATTTTCTTTAATGTGGTGCTTTTTCCACATCCATTCTTCCCCAAGATTACGTTTATTCTGGCTAAACTGAACAGATTGTATCCATTTTTTTCGACTATATTCATTCGCATTTCATTACTCTTGGCTTATCGCACTAACGCCGCAATAAGCGGTGAGTAATAGTTGGCTATAATGTGTAGCGTAGCGGAACCGAGCCAACTGTTACGAATCCGACTTTATTGCTTTGTTAAGTGCCGGCATTATACTTTCATAGATAAGAGTTGAAACCTTATATCTTCGCATTCGCCGGACTGAACATTATATTTAAAATTAACTCGGTAGAATGGTCTAGCATAATGGTCGTAATAAATATTATCTTCATCTTGTTCTTGATTGTGGAGGCTCCCAATAGAGGTGATTGAAGGCTTATAATATTCATGCTCTACTTTAGATATTTGCAATCGAAGAAATACTATTCTCATATCAAATAATGCATTAATACC
Source organism: Halomonas maura (assembly GCF_030409305.1). Taxonomy (GTDB): domain Bacteria; phylum Pseudomonadota; class Gammaproteobacteria; order Pseudomonadales; family Halomonadaceae; genus Halomonas; species Halomonas maura. The sequence goes on along the minus strand of NZ_JAUFPQ010000018.1, from coordinate 124,617 downwards.
TATATTTCCATCATCTAACAATGAAACAGACTCAATAGACAAGTCTTCTAAGCCTTCCATGATGTAGGCATCAAAACAATTAAATAGTTTCAACGTTTCCGAATAATCTTTTTTCATAAGAGCACGATCAAAAACACTCTTATCTGCCACTGATAAATATTTAAGACCTTCTTCTTCCAGAAACTCTTCAAAATTCTCGTAAGCAAAATCCGAAAATTCATAGTCTTCATTTGGAAATTCAACACCAGCAGACTTTAATACTGACAACATCGAATCCGAGGTTTGCTCAGGAAATTTAACCCGAAACGCACCATGTTCATCGAATCTCGCTTTTCCTAACAGTCGAGCGCCTTCTCCATTTGAAGCAGTCTGTATACCAGCTACTTCTTCTGGCCAATGACCTTCTGGCCATGGTGAATGTACTGTTGATAAGAGTGATGTCCAAACAAGAGAAACATAAGTAGGGCCCTTCGAATCATCTTGACCTTCTAAACAAGAAGAAATAACTCCAACTACTCTTCCTTCAACATTAAATACTGGTCCCCCGCTCATACCTCCTAAAGCTTGCATAGCAACTTCAATACAAGGTCCATTAATATGTGCCCCTCTACCTTCTAGGTATTGTTCAGTTACTAGTCCAGAAGTAATAAAGAATGATATGGTGGGTACGCCATCATTTAATATTTCTCGATATCCTGTAGACCAAAGCCTTTCACCTATCTTAGGAACGGATGCTTCAATGGGAGCGAAAAGATAATTATCATTATCTTTGAACTTGGAGAAAGGTGAATAGGATAAAATCCCAACATCACTGTATTTGGGTTCTGGCTTTTGAAATGGCAATAATCCTAAAGATACTTTTTCCTGAGCAGAGAAGTCTTGAGGCGTCCAAATTCTCATACTGCTATCACTTGGAAATGTAAATAATAGCGGATGTTTCTCTATTGTTTCTTCGATGACATGAGTCGCTGTCAAGCAAAGCCCTGGGGCAATCATAACGCCGCTACCGATAATGCATTGTCGCTCACTGTCTATAAATCCAATTGCAACAATTAGCCCTTCAAGCCTCCATAACGCCTCCTCACCAATTCCGTCAATTGGATGAAATTCTGGACGTATCCATTTGCAATCTCGATCTAGAGAATTGGTTTCAGGGTGTTCAATCATTGTTTGGAATGATTTTTTCAATTTTACCTCTAAAAAAAATAGTTTTTAAGGCGAACAGGTGTAGCTAGATTAGGCACTTAACAGTGATTAGACGGAACGCTATGATATTGGATGAACGTGCTGGCACGTTCAACAATGTTATCTAGCGCGCCTTTCTTCACATAACCAATTGATATCTAACAATATTAAGAATAGCTCGGCAGTCTATGCAGGATTCGCGCGCTTGCGCTTTTTGCCGGCGCCAATAATACTGTACGTATATCCATGCATCGAGAGGACAACCATGGATACGCAGAGTAAGCCGCCGAAGCTGATGGATCGAGTGAAGGCTACCATGCGGGTGAAGCGCTACAGCCCACGTACCGAGAAGACCTACTGCTACTGGATACGCTACTTCATTCGCTTCCACGGCGTGCGGCATCCCGGCAGCATGGGAGGCTCCGAGGTGCGGGCCTTCCTGGAACACCTTGCGGTGGAACGCCATGTGGCGTCGGCTACACAGAACCAGGCCCTGAATGCCCTCGTCTTTCTCTACCGCCACGTCCTCGAACAGCCCTTGGGCGACATCGGTGAATTCTCACGCTCCAGGCGCCCTCGCCGGCTGCCGGTGGTGCTGTCCCACGAAGAAGCAATGCGAGTGCTGAGCCAACTGTCAGGCCCCATGCGGTTGATGGGAGCCTTGATGTACGGTTCAGGGCTCCGGCTTCTCGAAACCTGCCGTCTGCGCGTACGAGATATCGACTTCGAACGCCAGATTGTCACGGTGAGAGCCGGCAAAGGCGATAAGGACCGCACCACCTTGCTCCCGGCCACTTGTATCCCTTGCTTACAGCAGCAGATTACCTCGGCCAAGCGCCAGCTTGACTACCGGCTCGCTCAGGGCCGGGGGCCGGTGACGCTACCCCATGCGCTGGATCGCAAGTACCCGAATGCGGGAGTCTCCCTGGCCTGGCAATGGCTCTTTCCAGCCAGCCGCCCCTGCTTCGATGACACTGGCAAGGTTGTTCTTCATCATATCCACCCATCCGCGGTACAGAAGGCCGTCAAGCATGCAATGAGAACGGCATCGCTGACGCGGCCCGGCTCCTGCCATACCCTGCGACACAGCTTCGCCACCCAGTTGCTGAACCAGGGCACGGATATCCGCACGGTTCAGGAACTGCTGGGGCACAAGAGCGTGGAAACCACGCAGATCTACACCCATGTGCTGGGAAATGGGTTCGCCGGTGTGAAGAGCCCTCTGGGGTAGCCACGGTATCGTCATGCTCGGGCACGCTACCGCCTGACCCACCGGCATGATGCGACGGCACTCCTGCCATCTCCTGCGGTAGTCCCTGCGCAATCCCCTCGTGGCCATCTTTCGCGGCCTTATCAGGCCAGACTAATCAAGGACCGGTGCCAGCGCAAAAGTCGCCTGCCAATTGTGCCAAGAGGTGCCTAAGAGGCACGGAAGTGTGTCATTCATCTTTCACTTTCGGAGAATCCCCGCTGGCTCGGCCAAGCGTCGAAACGCATTGTTCAGAAGTCTTGTATGTCGTCCCAAGGGAGAGTGCTGATCGGGTATCCGATATCCGGTATCCGCCGAATAGCGCCGTGGTGCCGTGTCGCTGGCTCGCCATTGGCGATAAAGGCGCCCCATGCAGGGCATGCCAGGATGGGCCTCAGCCCCACGGCTCGAGGTGGATATGGGCCTCCGGCGACCCCGGGATGCACGGGGCGCCTGACGACGGCTTCGCGCAACGAGTGGCGCTGCTACGATACCCCGATCGGTGGCCTCGTCCATCGAGTCGAGGTCAGGGCGTGGACGCGAGGTCGCGCTGCATGATGGTCACCGCCTCGCCGCGGTAGTGGCGATCCTCCAGGTCCCGCCAGCCGAGCCGCCGGTAGAGGGCCTGCTGATCCGGCGTGTAGAGATAGAAGCGACGGTGGCCGTGGGCGCGGGCCTCTTCCTCCACGCGGCCCACCAGCCGCGAGGCGATCTCCCTCCCCCGCCATTCCGGCAGCACGTAGACCGAGGCCAGCCAGGGGGTCAGCTCGCGGCGATCGCTCATGTCGTCGACCACCAGGCTGGCCATGCCCACCGGGCACTCACCGGCCATGGCGGCGAACACCGAGGGCACCCCGGCCGGGCCACAGTCGGCGCGAAACGACTCGACGGCGGCCGCCAGGCTGCGCCCGGGATGCAGGTGCCCCCACTCGCCGTGGGCCCAGCCCGCCAGGGTGGCGATATGGGGCGAGGTGTCGTCGATGCGGAGGAAGCGAAGGTCGGTGTCCATGATGCGGTGTCCCTGTCGAGGGTGGAGGAGAGAAATTACCGAGCGCAAGTCGCCAGGAACCGGGCCATTGCCTCGTTGACCTGGGCCGGCTGCTCGAGGGCCACCAGATGCCCGGCGCGCGGAATCACGGTGAGGGTGGAATCGGGCAGCCGCTCGTGAATTCGGCGAGAGAGCGCCACCGGCAGGGAGCGATCCTCCTCCCCCACCAGCACGAGTGCCGGCACGCGGATCTCCTCCAGGCGATCGAGCACCGAGTCCCGCTTGATCAGCGCATCCAGCCCCAACAGCATTGAGGGTACGTGGTTCTCGGCAACGCGCGCCATCCACTCGCTGACCAGGGCACGGTTCTCGCGCCGAGTGGTGGCACCGAACATCAGCTTCGCGATGGACGGCAGCAGCGGGCGAAAGCCGAAGGCGCGAGCCGTGGCCCCCATGGCGCGATACTTCACCCTGTGCCAGGCGGTTTCCGCGCCGGCATCCGTATCCATCAGGATCAGGCCGGCGACCCGGTCCGGGTGGCTCAACGCGCCGCGAAGCGCCACCATCCCGCCAATCGACAGGCCACACCAGATCGCCCGTTCGATGCCGAGCTCATCCAGCACGGCAATGACGTCAGAAACGGCATCGTACAGCGTGAACGGCTCCGAGATGTGGCCGGACCGGCCATGGCCGCGCAAGTCGGGATTGATGACCCGGTAGTGCTCGGCCAGCACCGGCACCTGCTCGCGCCACATCTTGCCCGAGCAGAGAAAGCCGTGGCCGAGGACGATGGGCAACCCCGCGCCGCTGTCTTCGAAGGCGATCCGGATGCCCTGGTGATCGACCACGGTCATGGGTGTCTCCAATGGAAAGAATGAACAGGGGATACCTCGTCAGGGAACACGGATCGGCAACCCCACAACCAGCCAGCACAAGAAACACGCGTCCAGTTGAGCGCAATAGTGACGCGTCATTCAATAAATCGATACTGTAACCGAGTGATTGCGTGAGTTTGTCAATCGACGAACGGCTTCCAGCAGCCAAGGTGCAAGGTCCGGCTGGTCTGTTTGATAGACTTCCTCGTCACAGCCGCCAACGCAAAGCGTATCCTTGTCGCGCCTCAAGGCGTTTCTAACGAAAGTATCTCGTCTCGTAGGTGGTGACCTTGAAATGCTCAATCGCCAAACTGGCAAGAAAACCGACTGGTGCCAACAGCACACCGACAAGAGGGCGGTCCACGACAATTCGTCTAATGCCTAGTCGGTGTTAAGTACAAGTCGCAGTTCGGTTGAGAGAGCATCTGCGTGCGAAAGTGTTGCGGATGTTGCCATTCCTTGGACCCCTCAGGCAAAGCATCGATCACGCCCAAGGCCAGCCCTCATGCATGTTTCGCGTCCATGGTATTGTGATGAGATGTTTCCCATTGCGCCGAGGTCAGTCGGTACAGCCTCACTTGACGACCATGGAACTCGAGAACATCGAACTTGGAAAATCCAGATTTCGCAGCGACCTTCATCGATGCCACATGCGCAGGCTCGACGATGACTACCACCGAATGGAACAGTCTATTCCCGAAAGCAATATTCAATACTGCCTTCGCCGCCTCAGATGCCAACCCCTTGTTCCAATAACGTGTCGCGAGCCGATAGCCAAGGCTGATTTCCTCGGCATCAGCGACCATCTCTGGCCCTACACCGCAGAACCCTATCAATGCAGAGTCTTTTTTATCGATTAACGCCCATGGCCCCACGCCATGGGAGTCGTAGCAAGCCAAACACCATTCAATGAAGTTTCGGGTAGCAACCTCATCACAAACGCCACTGACAGAATGTCTCATCACTTCAGGATCGCTGAGGATCTCGGTCAACTCGGGAGCGTCGCCAAGAGACAGCGTCCGCATGATCAACCTCTCCGTTTCACAAATTTTCACGATCACCTCCCTGTGCATGACGTTTGAGGTAATGGGCGGCAATGCAACGAAGTCACAATCCGGGTCAGACCTCGTTCACGGCATATAATCAAGAGCAGAGCCTGTCCCTGATTTTCCGTTTCAGGCTTGGCGGGAGCGAACGACAAGCGACCGCTGTAAGCCGTCACCTGAAAGCGATTGTTTGGCTTGGCTTTGATTGGAGTGATGGCGTACGGATCATAGCCACTTCCCCAGCAGAAGACACTCGCTGCTGTTAACTCTACAGAGGGTATACACTTTTATCGTACTGCCTCATCGTAGCACACCAGCTCGACGATATTCCCCTCTGGGTCTTTGACGTAGATCGAGCGCCAATGACACCATTGATGGGTGGCGGTGGTGACCTCCACTCCACAACCCTTGAGACGCTCCAGTTCAGCCTCGTAGTCGGCCTTATCGATCTCAAGTGCGAAGTGATGCAAGGAGGTACGGGCTATGCTGACTTGGCCACGATCTGCATCTTGGAAGGCGACAGGCATCGATTCATGGAATAGTCCAATGATTTGCGTGTGCCCCCCATACCCATCGGCGATGCGCAAGAAGGTGATCCCCTCCAACTCTCGCAACACCTCGAGCCCAATCACGTTGGTGTAGAACTCCGTGACGCCTTGCAGATCTTGCACCCGGAGCACGGTCTCACCTAACGCCTTGATACGTGTATTCAAGTGCATCCTCCATTTCAGTAAAAAAATGACTCTATGATGTTAGATGCCGAAACCGTAAAGCACCGGAGATTGAAGAGGGCTCAGTGACATCAATCTTCATGCTTCAACTTGTCTAAAATCACATTCATTTCTATCGGTTCCAAGCGCTCAGAAATTGCTTGATTCATTTTCTCCACTGCCCCTTCTGGAGCATCATTGGCGTCGAATGCAGACTCTCTTGCTTCCTTGGAACTCCACTGCGCATATGCTGCAAAAGTGTTATTCGACACTTTATGCAGCCTGGAACCTAACGCATCATGGTTACTGATAAAATGTTGTGTAACAGATTCCCATCCTGAGATAAAGTCGTCCTCTTTCCCAGGGTGTACGATCCATCGATATAGAACGGTATACATACATGACTCTTTATAAAATTATCAAAATCGCACCGGCGGCCTTTTCGTAACGAAGCGGCGCAGAGTGCATGCGTATCACGCGACTGGTTATGGGGTGATCGCTCCATAGTGGAACTCATATGGCCCATCCGCGCGGAACCCCATTCGCCGATAAGGATCGGCTGCGCTGGAAGCACGGTGAGCCACGAGCCAAGCTCCCCCACCGTTCAGAGTAATAGGGGGACGTCCCCAATTACTCTCCCACCGGACGGCTTGAGGATTGGTTCGACGCCCTGAAACGGCAATCAAAATATCCTCCGCGAGTGCACGCCCACCAGGCCTGTAGCTGTCACATGGTCTCATCGGGAAGTCTGCTGCCCGAGCTCCTGGGCGAGCCCGATGAGAATTCCTTCGGGGCCTCGGATGTAGCAGAGCCGATACATGTCTTCGTACTGGACCACTTCGCCGACGAGTTCCGCGCCGCGTTTGCCAAGCCGGGCGAGCGTATCGTCGATGTCCTCCACGGTGAACATGACGCGTAGGTATCCGAGAGCGTTCACCGGGGCGCTGCGGTGATCGGCGATCACAGGCGGCGCGAGGAATCGGGACATCTCGAGCCGGCTGTGACCGTCCGGCGTACGCATCATGGCAATCTCGACGCGCATGTTGCGCAGTCCAGTGACGCCATCTGCCCAGTCTCCTTCGATCGGGGCACGTCCCTCGAGCTCGAGGCCAAGTTCGGTGAAGAACTCAATTGCGGCATCAATGTCTTCTACCACGATGCCGATGTTGTCCATACGCTTGACCGTCATGATGTCTCCTTGGCGCCTAACGCCAGAGAGTAATTGGGCACGCCCCCAATTACTTTATTGTTACGCGCAAAGCTCACCAAGACTACCGATTATTCTAGTACTTCTGGGAACGTCTTCCTCAGGCCTGGCCGTCAGCCAATACGTTTCAATGCCAACCTCGGCTGCAGGAACTATATCTTTTTGCAGATTGTCGCCGACCATGGCGACGTTATCGGGCTCCTTGCCAAGTATTGCAAGTATGGCTTGAAAGAACTCTGGCGTGCCTTTGCCTAGACCAACATTTGACTTGCAAAAGTATCCAGATATATATTTATTTAGCCCGACCCTCTCAAAAGCCTTTTCTATATCAGATTCCGTTGAGTCCTCAGCACTAGTTGCTATATATATTTTCCTTGTTTCGGAAATATGGCTTAATGCCATTTCTGCGCCATCTACGACTTCAACAAACTCCCAGTTGCACATTTTTCCTTGTGCATCAGGAAAATCTCTCATCAATGTGCCACCCCAATCGAAGAGGAAAGTATCTACCATAACCTGTCCTTTGAAAACGTATAACGCCGCTCAGTACTCGGAGCTACGAAATGAAGGCGCAACCGAATGTAGGCGCCGTCGCCGTGACTTGTATGGTCATGCGCTCTCACGGATGGCACGAACATCCTCGATATCTACTGGCCGAGAGAGTACAGATTTATACTTGACCAGATCCTCCTTCAGCATAAGGGGAAGCTCGAGACCCAGCAAGTGCACGGTCGAAAAGCGAGAAAAATCTATGTCTAGAGGGACCCAGATCTGGTTGACTGCATCAAAGATTCGTGGACCATCAGCGTTGCCGACCTCTACCTTGATGGTCTCGTACTTGAACTGAACGTAGGTTAGATCCCAACCCTCCTCACAGCGGTGAGCGGCAGCCTTGGAGACAAATTCCTGGCCAGCCTGAACCACTTTCGTAAAATATTCTCCGGGGACGAAAAGATCAATGTCGTTCAGATCACGCTCAGAACCGTATCCCTTTGCAGCGAGTCCGCCACAGATAAGGAAGGGGACATTCATATCTCTCAGTAACCCCACCATCCATTGTACAGCTAATTGATTCACGCCTCCTCCTCTTGCGAATAGCGTAAATATTATAAATCAGTGGTCATGGTGCTCATGAGAGCACTGTTCCCAGAGAAGCCAAACTTCTTGTACAGTCCATGGGCATCACGGGTTTGCAACACCATTTGAGTACCCTTGATGGCTGGATGCTCAATCAAGCACTCCATGATCCACTGTCCAAGACCCGCACCTCGACACTCTGGCTCAACCACAATGTCCGCTACCCAGGTAAACGTAGCACTGTCGGTGACTGCACGCCCAAAACCAATTTGCTCACTCCCACGGAAAAGGCTGAAACAAATGGAACTGGAAATAATGTGCTCCATAATATCTTTTGGACGACGGTCTCCCCAATATGTTGCAGCGAGCAAGCGGTGGACCGTATCCAGCTGCACCATGGATTTGTCGTCAGTGATCAGGTAATCGTCCTTGCGCCATTGCACTGTTGGCTACCCCATGATTTATAACGCTACGAATAAGCTTCCAACCACACTACACCGCAACCTATTCACACCCACACAGCCGAGTGTTTTTGGTCAACTTGATACGCTTGTTATGGCGATGATATAAAGCTAAATCCATTGGGATAAGAATGGATTCCATCAAAATCTCCCTTACTTAACTCGACTCCATTTGCCTTCGCTATTGCATACACCATGCTAATGTGAAAAATGAAATTAGGTAAAATATATTGATGTATGAACAATGGCTGAGAAAACTCTACTTCAATGAAGCCAGCTGTATCCTTCACTAACTCTTTATCATTCAACCGCATGACCTCAGGTAGATCACTTAAATATGCAAGCGTGTCTGCAATCTGCTTTTTAACCGCTGCCTTACCAGGCTCATCGCTAATAAACGAAACCACGTCTTGATGTAACAGCGGACAATAGCCGCGCAAGACAAAGTTAGCAGCTATTTTCGCATTCATCTCCAAAGAAAACATACCTTCAGATAAAGCCAAGGAGAAGTTCTCAGGTGGGATCCTTGACACGATAACCTCTAACTGATACAAGTAATGTTTAAATATCTCCTTGATACTCATGTTCATCAATCCCTCTAATCTCTAACAGTATGCTCTGATATTGAATAAACGTGCCTGAGCGTTCAACAATGTTATCTAGCACGCCACTATCCACCTAACCCATTAATTTATCTATATCTTAAGAATGGCTCGGCCACATATGCCGAATTCGCCCGCTTGCGCACTTTATCGCCGCCAAAAATCCTCTATTTATATCCAGGCAACGAGTGAGCAGCCGTATGGATATGTACAGCAGGCCGCCGAAATTGATGGACTGTTCAAAAATTGCCTGGCCACAAGAGCGTGGCCTCCAGATCTATACCCATGTGCTGGGCAAGGGCTTTGACGGCGTGCGCAGGCCTCCGGGTTGAGGGAATTCCAGGAGCCCCGGGCACGCTACCGCATCTACCCTGCACACCATGATGCTCCCTGCCATCCGTGCGGTAGTCCCTGCGTTGCGCGCTGCTGGGTTATCCCTGGCCGTCTTCAGCGGCCTTTGGACAAGCCTAGGCAGGCGTAACGTTGGATGCAACGCACCCGTTGAGCGACGCCAGGGGAAGAACGCCCAGCGAGACCACCAGGGCCGTGTCCCGGGCGGGCGCCGTGGGAACGGGAGTGGCGACAGGTTGCAGACCGATCGGGGGAGCTGTCGCTGCGGTTCGGTGCGCTTCGAGGCGAAGTTCGATCTCACGCAGCGTGCGTACCCCTGCCCTGGCTCCCTCTGCCGCAGCAATCGCTTGTGGCTGGCCGAGGCGAGGGAGGCGCTGTCGCGGATCCCCATCCAGCCACTTCTATAGATGCCATACCCGACCGGTGGGAACCGGCCCCGGCGTTCTATGCCCACCGGTAGCGATGGCGGCAGCCTCGCCGCGCACGGCAATTTCGTTCAATACCGGGCGCGGTCGTCAGCGCAGACTCCGATCAACGTCTCGACCGGAGGATGACCATGAACCTGTCGCTGTTGCTGCCGATGTCGGCCTTCGCCCTCGCCGCTTCGATCTCGCCGGGGCCCGTGAACCTGGTGTGCCTGAGCAGCGGTACCCGCTATCCCCTCGCCCGCGGGCTGGTGTTCGTCAGCGGCGCCACCCTGGGCTTCATCGCCCTGTTCATCGCCGTGGGCCTGGGGCTCTACTCGCTGCTGGCGATGGCACCGGGCATTAACGAGGCCCTGCGCTGGGCCGGGGTGGCCTTCCTGCTCTACCTGAGCGTACGGCTGTTTCGCGACGACGGCCGCCTGCCGGAGGACGCCGCCCAGCGCGCCCCGGGCTTCATGACCGGCGCGCTGATGCAGTGGCTCAACCCCAAGGCGTGGCTGGCCTCGGCCTCGGGGATCGGCGCCTACACCAGCGGCCACGACCTGCAGCAGGTGCTGCTGTTCGCCGCCCTCTATCTGCCCATCTGCTGGCTGTCGCTGGGAAGCTGGGTGTATGCCGGGGCCTTCCTGCGCCGCTACGTCCATCGCCCCGCGGTGCTGGTCACCATCAACCGGAGCCTGGCGGTGCTGCTCGCCGCCAGCTGCGTCTACCTACTGCTCGGGTAGCGACCGCCGGTACTGGTTCGGCGTGGCGGCCACCAGCCGCTTGAAGGTGCGCTGGAAGTGCGGCTGGTCACTGAAGCCGGCATTCAGCGCCGCCTCGGCGATGGGCGTTCCCTGCTTGAGCTCCCGCTGCCCGCGCTGGATGCGACGATTGATCAGGTAGGCATGGGGCGTGAGGCCGAAGTGCTGGCGGAAGGCGCGGATGAGGTGGCCGGGACTGTAGCCGGAGCGCTGGCACAGGGCGTCCAGCGAGACGTCCTCCGCGGCGTGCTCGTCGAGGTAGGCGGCCAGCTCGCGCAGGAGGGCCGGGGGCATCGGCAGCGGCTGGGTCGGCTGGCCCGCCACCCGGTGCATCAGCGCCGAGAGGTATTCGACCACCTCGCTCTGCTTGTCCAGCAGGTCGCGGCGCGGGTCCAGCAGGCAGGCGGTCATGCGGCAATAGCCGTCATACCAGGCGGGCTCGTCGATCACCGCGGTGGCGATGTCCTGCCAGCGCGGCGCCGCGAGCAGGCCCGCCGCGTAGCGCAGGCGCGTCAGCCAGTCGGCCTCCACATACAGCATCAGGTAGGCCCAGGGCCGGTCGCCGATGGGGTTGCAGGCGTGCACCCACTCCGGGTTCATCATCACCAGGCTGCCGGCTCGGATCCGGTACGCGTCGTCACGATAGCGAAAGGTGCTCTCGCCCGCGGTGATGGCGCCCAGCGACCACTGGGTATGGCTGTGGGGCGCATAGCAGACCTTGCGACCGTCCCCGACCTTGCGCAACTCCACATGGGGCATGCGCGCGTCGCGCCAGAACAGGGGCTTGCCGGGATCGGTCACGGTCGCGGTTCTCCGGAGTACGGGCTCGGTCGAGGGGATGGGCGCAGGCGCGCCGGGGCGAGGGCCGCGCGAGCGTCTTCCCCCATGGTAGCGGAATGCCGCTGGCAGCGCTCCCGACCCGCGTCCCCGCCGGTTTCCCGCTGCCGCGCTCGCGGGTTGGCCGGGAACCGCCGACCGAAGCGCACGAGACACGCCATGACACGACCGATCGATGGCCGGCCCCCGCGCGGCAAGGCGCGCTCGCGAATGACGACGCGCGGCAGGTTAGCGGGGCCCGCCGCGAACTCGCCGCACGGGGCCGACTCGGCGAGGCGCCCTGGTTCCGATTCTCGCTGCCGCTCGCCGGTCCTCGGGGCCCTCTCCCCCGTGCCCTCTCCTCCCGGGCCTGCTCCCCAAGGCAGGGGCACTCGGCTAGACTCGGGGCTTCGGTCACCAGGGAAGATGTCCATGTCCGCCGTCCTCGAACAACGCGCCCTCAAGGTCTCCATCGCCATGACGCTGGTCGTCGCCGGCCTCGGCGTGGTCTTCGGCCTGCTCGCCGGTTCCCGCTCGATCCTCTTCGATGGGGTCTTCTCCAGCCTGGATGCGGCGATGTCCGGGCTCGCGCTGGTGGTCTCGCGGCTGGCGGTGCGCGAGGCCAGCCGGCGCTTCCAGCACGGCTACTGGCACCTGGAGCCGCTGGTGGCCGCGCTCAACGGGGCCATCCTGCTGCTGCTGTGCTTCTATGCCTTCCTCAACGCGGTGCAGGGCCTGATCGACGGCGGCCATCTGCTGGCCTTCGACGTGGCCATCGCCTACGCGCTGGTGGTCACCCTGGTGTGCACGGCGATGACGCTGCACCAGCGCCGGCTCAACCGCGCGGCGGACTCGGAGTTCGTGCGCATCGACATGCACGGCTGGCTGATGTCGGCGCTGATCACCGGCGCCCTGCTCATCGCCTTCGCCATCGCCTTGTGGCTGCAGCAGACCCGCTATGCCCACCTCACGCCCTATGTGGATTCGCTGCTGCTGGCGGTGCTCACGCTGGGCTTCCTGCCGGTGCCCATCGGCATCGTGCGCCGGGCCATGAAGGAGGTCTTCCTGATCGCGCCGAGCGCCGTCGACCGCGAGGTGCAGGCCGCCATGGCACCGGTGATGCGCCGCGAGGGGCTGCTCGACTACTCCAGCCACGTCGCCAAGGCCGGCCGCGGCCACTTCATCGAGATCCATGTGGTCACCCGACCGGACTTCGCCGCCGGGCGCGGCATGGCCGAGCTCGACGAGATCCGCGAGGCGATCGCCGCGGGGCTGAGCATCCCGCCGGAGCGGCGCTGGTTCACCGTGTCGTTCACCGCCGATCCGCGCTGGACCTGAGCCGGCCGGCGCCCTGCCGGGAACATCCCCGGCACCCGGCCTGTCGCAGGGAGTGACGGCCAACCGACAAGGAGGACGTCGATATGCCGAAGTTCCACAACGATTCGACCCTGCCCACCCCCACCTTTCCCGGCAGCCACGTGGTGATCGACGAGGACTACGTGCACCTCTCGGGCCTCACCGCGGCGGACATCCAGGGCGGCGAGGCCGTGCTCGGCGATGTCGCCGAGGAGACCCGCTGGGTGATGCGCCGCCTCGTGCATATCCTCGAGCAGGTGGACTGTCGGGCGGAGGATGCGGTGCGCGTCGACGTGCACCTCACCGACCTGGACCAGGTGGAGGACATGAACGCGGCCTACGCGGAATTCTTCACGGAGCCGGACTACCCGGCCCGCACCTGCACCGAGGCGCCGAGGCTGCTCGGCGGTGCCAACGTGGAGATCACCCTCACCGCGCGGCGTCCGGCAAGCCCCAAGGCCGAGGAAGGCGACTGAGCGAGCGCCGATCCCACCGCCGGTCCCCATCCCTACTGCAGGCGCAGCCGCAGGCTGCGAAAGCGTCGCCGATACTGGCTCGGCGTCAGGCCCACCCGGCGGCCGAACAGCCGCCGGAAGAAGCTCGGGTCGGTATAGCCCACCTCCTCGGCCACCGCGTCGATGAGCGCGTCGCCGCTTTCCAGGCACTGCTTGGCCTCCTCGAGGCGCAGGGTATGCACATAGTCCATCGGCGTCATGCCGGTGGCCGCCTTGAAGCGCCGCTTGAAGGAGCGCTCGGTCAGCCCGCTGACCGCCACCATGCCGGCCACCGGCGAGGGGGTATCGTAGTGCTCGGCCACCCACACCTGGCAGCGAGCGATGCAGGCATCCTCCACCTGGCGCGAGCTGGTCAGGGTGGCATAGGGCTGCTGGCCCTCGCTGTGCCAGGCGATCAGATTGAGGCGCGCCAGGTGCATGGCCTCGTCCACGCCCACCAGCCGCGCGACCAGGAACAGCGCCAGGTCCTGCCAGGTGGTGCCGCCGCCGGCCATGATCAGCCGCTGCCCCTCGCCGCTGACCACCAGGCTGCGATGGGCATGCACCCGCACCCGGGGGAAGCGCTGTGCCAGCACCTCGCAGTAGGCCCAGTGGGTGGTGGCGTCCTGGTCGTCGAGCAGCCCCGCCTCGGCGAACAGCAGGGCCCCGGTGCAGGCCGCGGCCATCAGTGCCCCGCTCTCCTGGCAGCTCCTCAGCCAGGCCATCTCCGGCGCGTAGCTCGCCAGGCTGGCGCCGGGGGCGATCATCAGGTCCGGCACGCACACCGCCAGCGGCGCGGGGCAGTCGGCCAGGGCGGCATCCGGGGCGATCCAGGCGCCGTTGGCGGTGCGAAAGCCCTGGCCATCCCGCGAGACGATCATCGGATGGAGCAGCGGCTCGCCCGGCCGGCCATGCATCAACAGCTCCCAGTCGCGGCCCGCCGAGCCGAAGATGTCGTACATGCCGAAGAGGGTCGAGGCGGTGGCGTCGGGACCGGCCAGCAGCGCGATGGTCGCCTTGCCGAGTGTCTCGGGCTCACCCATGGCAGAAACCCCTCGTTTGCGGCGCGATGCGCCTGAGTGTCGTCGGCCTCCCGGTCGTATCGTGAACCTGGCCCCAACGCCAACACGCCAACGACAGGAAGAGCCCGCTCATGTGCGATATCGCCATTCCCACGCGCCAGACACCCCCGACGACCCACGCCGACGACTTCGAGTCACGGCTGGTCCAGGCCCTCAACCACGGCGGCCTGCTGCTGCTGACCTCGATCGGCTACCGCACCGGGCTGCTGGAGGCCCTGGCCGGCCAGCCGCCGCTCACCAGCCAGTCCCTGGCCGAGCGCAGCGGCCTCCAGGAGCGCTACGTGCGCGAGTGGCTCGGCGGCATGGTGGCGGCCGAGGTGGTCGAGACCGACCCGGCCACCGCCAGCTACTGGCTGCCGGACGAGCGCGCCGCGCTGCTCACCGACCGGGGCGAGGCGAACCTGGCCGTCTATGCCCAGTTTATCCCCTTGCTGGGCAGCGTCGAGGACGAGGTGGTGCGCTGCTTCCACGAGGGCGGGGGCGTGCCCTATTCCCGCTATCCGCGCTTCCAGGAGGTGATGGCCAGCGACAGCGGCCAGACGGTGCTGCCGGCGCTGTTCGACCACATCCTGCCGCTCGCCCCGGGGCTCACCGAGCGCCTGGCGGCCGGCATCCGGGTGCTGGACTGCGCCTGCGGCCGCGGCCGGGCGCTGCTGGCCATGGCCGAGCGCTTCCCGGCCAGCCGCTTTGTCGGCTACGACCTCTCCGAGGAGGCCATCGGCTGGGCGCGCAACCAGGCCGAGCGGGCCGGGCTGACCAACCTGACCTTCGAGGTGCGCGACCTCGGCGACTTCGACGCCACCGCCGAGCCCGGCGCCTTCGAGCTGGTCACCACCTTCGACGGCATCCATGACCAGGGCCAGCCGCGCCGGCTGCTCGCGGGGATTCACCGCAGCCTGACCGCCGACGGCGTCTACCTGGTGCAGGACATCCACGCCTCGAGCCACCATCACCTGGACCGCGAGCACCCGCTGGGCGCGATGCTCTATGCCGTGTCACTCAGCCACTGCATGACCGTCTCGCTGGCCCAGGGCGGCGAGGGGCTGGGCACCATGTGGGGGCGCGAGCGGGCCCTGGCCTACCTGGAAGACGCCGGGTTCCGCGATATCCATGTCCACCAGCTGGAGCACGATATCCAGAACGACTACTTCGTCTGCCGGCCCTGATCCGCTGCAGCAACGCCCGAGCCTGCGGCGCGGAGACGCCTGGCGCGCCTCCGGACCGGCATCGATGCGCCCTGAACAGCCACCGGCTCAGCCGCCGTCCGCGGCGCGCTCCAGGTCGGCGATGATCAGCTTGGTCATCCCCATCATCGCCTGCATGGCCCGCCGGGCCCGCGCCGGGTCGGGGTCGCTGAGCAGCTCGTGCATGCGGGTGGGCACCACCTGCCAGCGGAGCCCCCAGTGGTCCTGGAGCCAGCCACACTGGATGGGGCGGCCGCCCTCGCTCAGGGCGTTCCAGTAGTAATCCACCTCGGCCTGGTCGGCACAGTCGATGTGCAGCGAGATCGCCTCGGTGAAGGGCACGCCGGGCCCGCCGTTCATGGCCAGGTAGCGCGCCCCGGCCAGGGTGAACTCGACGAGCAGCACCGCGCCGACCGGGACGCTCGGCGTGTCGGTGGGCGCGTGCACCACCCGCTCGATGCGCGAGTCGGGGAACAGCGAGACGTAGAAGCGGGCCGCGTCCTCCGCCTGGCCATCGAACCACAGGAAGGGCGTGATCTTCTGCATGGGAACTCCTCCCGGCAGGCGGGATCCCCTGCCGTCGAATGGAACGGCATGGCCGGCGTCCGCGGCACGCCATGGCGCACCGCGGGCGTCGGCCACCCTCGGCTGGCTACTCGTCCACCACCGTCTCGAAGCCACCGTAGATCAGCCGCTTGCCGTCGAAGGGCATGGGATTGACCTCCGGCGACAGGCGCGGGTCCTCCATCAGCCGGGGCATGGCCTGGTTGCGTACCTCGCGGGACGGCCAGACCAGCCAGGAGAAGACCACCGTCTCGTCGGGCCCGCATTGCACGGCCATGGGAAAGGAGGTCACTTCGCCTTCCGGGACGTCGTCGCCCCAGCACTCCACCACCTTGAGGGCACCGTATTCCTTGAAGACCACCGCCGCCTGTCGGGCGTGTTCGATGAAGGCCTGCCGGTTGGCGGTGGGCACGGCGGCCACGAAACCATCCACGTAGCTCATGATGCGTCTCCTGTAGCGTCTCTGGGAGGCAACTCCCGCACCGGGCGAACCTCGATGGTGCCGAAGCGCGCCGGGGGGATGCGGCCGGCCAGCCGCAGTGCCTCGTTCAGGTCGTGGGCCTCGAGCAGGTAGAAGCCCGCCAGCTGCTCCTTGGTCTCCGCGAAGGGGCCGTCGGAGACCAGCAGCTCGCCGTCGCGCAGGCGCACGCTGGTGGCGCTGTCCACGGGCTGCAGGGCCTGGCCGGTGACGAAGTGCCCGGCGTCCGTCAGGCGCTCCACTCCGGCCAGGCACTCCTGGTTGAGCGCATGCCACTCGGCCTCGCTCATGGCGTTGATCAACTGCTCCTGGTAGTACACCAATGCAACGTACTGCATGCTTCCCTCCTCCCTGGTGTCAGGGGCATTGGTCGCTCGGGGTGGCGACCATCCAGTGCACGCCGAAGCGGTCGGTGGCCATGCCGAAGCCCTGCGCCCAGAAGGTGGCCTCGAAGGGCATCAGCACCTGGCCGCCCTCGGCCAGCCGTTGGAACACCTGTGCCGCCTGATCGACATCCGCGTAGTCGAGGAACAGCTGGGCGCCCTGGGGCGGCTGGTAGCAATCGCCCATCATGTCGGCGCCCATCAGCCGATGGCCGCGAATATTCAGCGAGGCGTGGACCACCCGGTCGTGCCACTCCTGAGGCGCTTGCTCGGCGGCGGGCGTCTCGCCATAGGTCAGCACCGCCTCCAGGTGGCCGCCGGTGACCTCGGCATAGAAGGCCATCGCCTCCCGGCAGGTACCGGGAAAGGCGAGGTGCACCTGCAGCGCCCGGGGCATGCGGGACTGGGCCATGTGCTTGTCCAGGCCGGCGCCGGGATCGAAGTCCTCCATGGTGAAGTAGCGCCGCAGCTCCAGGGTGACGTTGCCCTCCCCGTCCTCGCGGGGCCAGCCCTTGGCCCATTCGATGGCTTCCTCTAGCGACTCCACCTCGAGCACGCTGTAGCCCGCCAGCAGTTCCTCGGTGGCGTCGAAGGGTCCCTGGATGACCCGGGGCTCGCCGCCGCGAAATTCGAGGCGACAGCCCTCCCCACTGGGGCGCAGGCCGTCACCGGTGACGAAGACCCCGGCCCGGATCAGCCGCTCGTTGTAGTCGCCCATGGCCTGCAGCAGTTCCTGGCTGGGCAGCACGCCCTGCTCGGTGTCCACATCGGCCTTGCGCATCAGCATGTATCGCATGACATCACTCTCCTCGGTGGGTGGTACTCAGGAGTCGTGCGGCGGCGGCGCGGATCGACAGCTGGCGCGCATTTTTTTTGCGGCCAGCGCCACGCCCCACCGCCGGCGACAGCCAGCGCATCGTCCCGGGGCTCGCGTCTGCCTCAGCCCGGCGCCTCCAGCTCCGCCAGGCGGCGCGCCAGGAAGCGGCGCTCCGGGGCCTGCACGACCAGCGCCAGCGCCCGCTCATAGGCCTGCCGGGCCGCCTCGAGGTGACCGGCGCGGCGATGCAGGTCGGCCAGCGCGGCATGGTAGAGATGGAAGTTGACGATCGGCTTGTGTCCGGCGAGCCCCTCGAGCAGTGCCAGGCCGGCCTCCGGCGAGTCGCGCATGGCCACGGCGACCGCCCGGTTGAGGGCGATCACCGGGGTGGGCTGGCGACGATACAGCGCCTCATAGAGCATCACGATGCGCCGCCAGTCCGTGGCCGCGGCGCTGGGGGCCTGGGCATGGACGGCGGCGATGGAGGCCTGCAGGGTGTAGGGGCCGGTGGGGCTCTGCGCCAGGGCCCGTTCCAGGCAGGCCATCCCGGCCTCGATCTGGGCCCGGTCCCAGAGCCGGCGGTCCTGCTCCTCCAGGGGCACCAGCTCCCCCCGGGCATCCTGGCGCGCCGCGCGGCGCGCATCGTGGAGCAGCATCAGCGCCAGCAGGCCGTAGGCCTCGCCCCAGGGCAGCAGCTCCGTCAGGGCCTCGGCCAGGCGGATGGCCTCATCGGCCAGGCGCACGTCCACCACCGTCTCGCCCTCGCTGCGGGAATAGCCCTCGTTGAAGATCAGGTAGATCACCCCGAGCACGCCGGGCAGACGCTCCGGCAGCTCACGGGCATCGGGAACCTCGTAGGGAATGCCGGCCTCGCGCAGCCGCCGCTTGGCCCGCACGATCCGCTGCGCCAGGCTGGCCGGGCGCTGCAGCAGCGCGCTGGCGACCTGCTCGGTGGTCAGCCCGGCCATCTCGCGCAGGGTCAGGGCGACGCGATCGGTGATCGCCAGCAGGGGATGGCAACAGGTGAACAGCAGCCGCAGCGGGTCATCCGCGATGCCCGCGTCAGCCGGGTCGCCGGTGTCCTCGGACACCAGCAGATGGGCATGCTGGCGGGCGGTCTGCCGGCGGCGGATCTGGTCGATGCCCCGGCGGTGGCCGACCCGGATCAGCCAGGCCACGGGGTCGTCGGGAGCCCCTTCCGCCGGCCAGCGGCTCACCGCCGCGGCGAAGGCCTCGTGCAGCGCCTCCTCCGCCGGGTCGAAGTCGCCGAGCAGGCGAATCAATGTCGCCAGCACGCGCGGGGCGTGCTGGCGATAGAGGGACTCGATGGAGTCGTGGACCTGCATGGCGATAGCGCTCCCGGGCCGTTCCCTGGCATGACGCGCCGGGCGTCAGTCTCCAGCATAGTCGCTGGGACCCGCGGCGCGAGTCGCCACGGGTCGTCACCGCCGGTGCGCCTGCCGTCAGGCGGCGAAGGCGAGATCGGCCACCTTGATGACATCGCCGCTGACCCGGACATCCGCGAGCTCCATGCCGTCGATGACCAGCTCCACCTCGATGCGGCTCGGCCGTCCCACGAAGCGCCCCTGGGCGATCGACAGCGTCTTGCCGAGCACCAGCCCGTGCTTGTGGAGATAGGCCGCCGCGGGGCCGGCGGCACTGCCCGTGGCCACGTCCTCGACCCGCCCGCGATTATCCCAGGTACGCCCCTCGAGGCCCTGCACATCGAGGACGTAGACGAACTTGGCCCCGTGCCAGGCGAGCAGCGGCGACAGGTCCGGCACCCGGAACTCGATCCGCTCCAGGCCGCCCGACACCGGCAGGATCAGGTAGGGCAAGCCGGTGGAGACCACCTCGGCCGGATAGTTGCGTCGCTCGTCGGCGCCCAGCCCCAGCGCCGCATAGACCTCCCCGGCTTCATCACGCGTCAGCGTCCTGAGGAAGTCGGGGCGCCCCTGGGCCATGGTCGCCGTGAAGCGGCCATCCCGCCAGGCGCTGGTCAGCTCTACCGTGCGTCGGTTCAGCCTCACCCGCCACTCGTGCCGGTCCCGGTCCCCGAACGCCTCATGAAGGTGGTAGGCCAGTCCCAGCAGCGGATGGCCGGCGAAGTCCAGCTCCTCTTCCAGGGTGAAGATCCGCGCCGCGAACTCGGCGCCTTGCCGGAAGACGAAGAGGGATTCGAACTGGCGCATCTCTCGCGTGATCGCCTGCATCTCCCCCGTCGACAGGCCATCGGCCTCGGGGAAGATCGTCAGGCCGTTGCCGCCGAAGCGCTCGGCGCTGAATACATCCACCAGCTTGGCTTTCATGTCACCCTCCCGATTCTTGACTGTGAGCTCCCCGGGTCGTCGACGCGCCTGGCACCAGCCGAGGATGAAGATCATGCAGGCCGCGGTCAGCGCGCCCCTGGTGCCGTTGCCCCCGCCAGGAGCGCGCCCCTTCGAACGCCAGGGCAATGCGTTCCTCGACCGCCCCCGCGGGATCCAAGGCCTCCCGCTGGGTGGAGATTCGACTCGGGCGGCGCATGCCATGCGGAGTCTGCTGGGCGGCCCCGGTTTTCGAAGCATCCCCCCGCGGCGAGTAAGCCGCAGTGGAATCCAGCGTGGTATTTTGCGCGCCGCCGTGACCGGGCCTCCAAGCCATCGGCCTCGGGGAAGATCGTCAGGCCGTTGCCGCCGAAGCGCTCGGCGCTGAACACATTCACCCGCTTGGCTTGCATGTCACCCTCCCGATGCTTGACGGTGGGGTTCCCGGGCTTCGACGCGCCTGGCGTCAGCCGAGGATGAAGATCACGCAGGCCGCGGTCAGCGCGCCCATGGTGCCGTTGAACACCCGCCAGGAGCGCGGGCCCTTCAGCCAGCGGCCGATGGCCATGCCGAAGCCCGCCCACAGCGAGATGCAGGGCAACGCCACCAGCTCGGCGAAACCGGCCAGCACCAGGGCGTTGACGAAGGTGTTGCCCTTCTCGGGCAGGAAGCTCGCCATCAGCGTCAGCCCCATCACCCAGGCCTTGGGGTTGGCGAACTGGAAGGCCGCGGCCTGCCAGAAGCTCAGCGGGCGTCCCTCGGCGTTGCCGAACTCCGGCGGCGGCGCCGTGGCGATGCCCCAGGCCAGGTACAGCAGGTAGAGGCTGCCGACGATGCGCAGCAGGGTCTGCACGATGGGGAAACGCTCGAAGACGATGCCCAGGCCCAGCGCAATGGCCCCGAACAGCACGAAGCAGCCGCCCATGATGCCCAGCAGGTGCGGCAGGGTCCGGCGGAAGCCGTAGTTGGCCCCGGAGGCGGTGAGCATCACGTTGTTGGGACCGGGGGTGATGGTCATGGAGATCATGAAGAGGGACGCGGGTCCCAGGAACGCCAGGGTTTCCATGGTATTGTACCCATACAATTTCGGATTGATCGCTGGATAATGCGCGTCTTTCAGAGCATAATAGGTACAATAATGACGTCAAAGGTTTTATTGTCACCATGACAATCTGGACACCGACCCTCCCCGACGACGGCCCCCGCTATCGCCGCATCGCCGAGGCCCTGGCCGAGGCCATCACCAGCGGCGAGCTGGCCCCGGGCGAGAAGCTGCCGCCCCAGCGCCAGCTCGCCGACCGCCTGGGCGTCACCGTGGGCACCGTCACCCGGGCCTACGCCGAGGCCCACCGCCAGGCCTGGGTGGAATCCCGCGTCGGCAGCGGCACCTATGTGCGCCGCCCGGCCGGCGAGGCGCCCACCACCTTCCGCGCCGGCCAGCCGGTGGCGGATGGGGTCATCGACATGGGCATGAGCCTGCCGCCGCCCCACCCGCTGCGGCCCCAGGGCCTGCAGCGGGCGCTGCGCACCATCGCCGAGGACCCCGTGGCCCTGCAGGCCGCCACCGACTACCAGCCGGAGGCCGGCAGCGAGACCCAGCGGGCGCGGATCGCCGCCTGGCAGGGCGGCCTCGGACTGCCCGAGGCGCCCGAGCGGCTGGTGATCACCCAGGGCGGCCAGCATGGCATCCACCTGGCGCTGCAGGTGCTCGCCCAGCCGGGCGACCTGGTGGCCGCCGACGCCCTCACCTACCCCGGCTTCGTCTGCGCCGCCCAGCAGGCTCACCTGCGCCTGGCGGCGGTGCCGATGGACGAGGACGGCATGGACGTCGAGGCCCTGGCCCGGCTCTGCGCCCGCCAGGCGCCCCGTGTGCTCTACGTCACCCCGGACCTCAACAACCCCACCGGTGTGCGTCTCTCCGACGAGCGTCGCGAGCGCCTGGCGGCGCTGGCCCGGGAACATGACATCTGGCTGGTCGAGGACGCGGTGCAATACCTGCCCGCCAGTGACCGCGGTGTCGCCCTGAGCACCCTGGCCCCGGAGCGCACCCTGCATATCTTCAGCACCTCCAAGATCCTGGCCGGCGGGCTGCGCATCGGCAGCCTCACGGTGCCGGATCCCCTGCTCGAGCGCCTGGGCGCGGCCATCCGCTCGCAGAGCTGGATGGTGCCGCCGCTGATGGTGGAGGCCGCCTGTCGCTGGATGGAGGACCCCGCCAGCCATGAGCTGCTGGAGTGGCAGACACGCGAGATCGCCGCCCGCCAGGCCCTGGCCCAGGAGCGGCTGGCGGCCTATGCCCCCCAGGGCCGGACGAATTCCTCCATCCTCTGGCTGCCCCTGCCCGCCGGCCGGCGCAGCAGCGAGGCCCAGGCGCTGCTCGCCCAGCGCGGGGTCAAGGTCTCCACCCCCGAACCCTTCTGCGTGGGCAGCGAAGCGGCCCCCCAGGCCCTGCGGCTATGTCTGGGCCCGCCGGCCAGCCGCGAGGCTGTCGAGCGGGCGCTCGGCATCGTGCGCGAGACCCTGGACGCACCGCCCTCCTCGCCCTGGCAGACCCTCTGAGGGTCTGCCCACGAAGCGTGCATGGCGGCGCCGACTGGCACCACGACGGTGCGGCGACGCCGCCGTCTTCCCACCCACCCGCCTTCCATGTCCCTGTGATCTCATGACTTTCCGAGGCAACTGACTGTCGGTCGGCCTGATGCGCCAGGATGGAACGGAGCTTGCATCAATTTGGTGCCTAATCGCTTCATTCACGACTTTCATGCATCAGGAGAGATCATTCCCGTGGATATCACGAGTGCCGTCGAGACCCTGACCCAGAGCGCCAACACGCTGTTCATCCTGATCGGCGCCATCATGGTGCTGGCCATGCACGCCGGCTTTGCCTTCCTCGAGGTGGGCACGGTGCGCCACAAGAACCAGGTCAACGCCCTGGTCAAGATCATCACCGACTTCGCCGTCTCCGCGCTGGTCTACTTCTTCGTCGGCTACACCATCGCCTACGACACCCACTTCCTGCAGGGCGCCGGCGAGCTCACCGCCGGCAACGGCTATGCACTGGTGAAGTTCTTCTTCCTGATGACCTTCGCCGCGGCGATCCCGGCCATCGTCTCCGGGGGCATCGCCGAACGTGCCCGCTTCTACCCGATGCTGATCGCCGCGGGGCTGATCGTCGGGGTGGTCTATCCCTTCTTCGAGGGCATCGTGTGGAACGGCAACTACGGCCTGCAGGGCTGGCTGGCCGCGAGCTTCGGCGCCGGCTTCCACGACTTCGCCGGCTCGGTGGTGGTGCACGCCTTCGGCGGCTGGGTGGCCCTGGTGGCCCTGCTGCTGCTGGGGGCCCGCCACGGCCGCTACCGCAACGGCAAGGTGGTGGCCTTCGCCCCGTCCAATATCCCCTTCCTGTCGCTGGGCGCCTGGATCCTGACCATCGGCTGGTTCGGCTTCAACGTGATGTCCGCCCAGACCCTGGACAGCATCAGCGGCCTGGTCGCGGTCAACAGCCTGATGGCCATGGTCGGCGGCATCCTGGTGTCGATGGTGATGGGCCGCAAGGACCCGGGCTTCATCCACAACGGCCCGCTGGCCGGGCTGGTGGCCGTGTGCGCCGGCTCGGACCTGATGCATCCCATCGGTGCACTGGTCACCGGCGGCGTGGCCGGGGCGATCTTCGTGGTGCTCTTCGAGTGGGCCCAGGAGCGCATCGAGCGCCTCGACGACGTGCTGGGGGTCTGGCCGCTGCACGGCGTGTGCGGCCTGTGGGGCGGCATCGCCGCGGGCATCTTCGGCCAGGCGAGCCTGGGCGGCCTCGGCGGGGTCAGCCTGATGGCCCAGCTGGTCGGGTCGCTGGCCGGCGTGGCGGTCGCCGTGGTCGGCGGCCTGGTCGTCTACGGCCTGGTGGCCAGGGTCTCCGGCCTGCGCCTGACCCAGGAGGAGGAGTTCAACGGCGCCGACCTCAGCATCCACCGCATCGGCGCCACCTCGCTGGACTGATCCCGCCCGCGGGGCAATTCGTGCCCGGCCATTAACCTGGCAATCCAATGGGTCGTCCTGACCCATTGGATTATCGCCCGCGCCGGCCTGGCGGCGGTCGGCGGCACTCCCCGTGCCGCTATTCTTGCAGGCGCCCCCCGCCGCACCTACACCTTGAACATGGACATGCCACAGGCAGGGGAGCGCGCGGTGCAGGGTCCGGGGGGCGTCATACGCTTCCTGGGCCTGGTGCTGCTGGGTGCCGTCATCGGCGGCCTGGCGGCGCTGGCGGCCGTGGGCTTCGTGGCCGCCGTGCTGTGGCTCAACGACCTGCTGCTGATCTCCCCCCGCGGGCGCATGATGTTCGCCCGTCCCGAACTGCTGGCCCTGGCCACCGTGCTGGTGCCGGCGCTGGGCGGCCTGGTGGTCGGCCAGCTGCACCGCGCCATTCCCGAGCGCCGCCCCCATACCCCCGCCGACGTGATCGCCGCGGTCCAGACCCGGCGCGGCCGGCTGCCTGCCCGGGCCGGCGTGCTCTCGGCGCTCTCCGGCCTGGTCTCCCTGGGGGCCGGGGCCTCGGTGGGCCAGTACGGCCCGCTGGTGCACATGGGCGCGAGCCTCGGCTCGACGGCGGCGCGGCTGCTGCGCCTGGGCCGCTCGGAGGACAACATCACCATCGCCTGTGGCGTCGCGGCGGCCATCGCCACGGCCTTCAACGCGCCCCTGGCGGGGATCGTCTTCGCCCACGAGGTGGTGCTGCGCCACTATGCCCTGCGCGCCTTCGCCCCGGTGGCCGCCGCGACCCTGGTCGGGCACGTGATCGCCACCAATGTGCTGGCCCGCGGGGCCCTGTTCCACGTCGCCGAACCCGCCCTGCCCCGGCCCTGGGAGTTCGCCGCCTTCCTCGCCATCGGCGGCCTCGGCGCGCTGGTGGCCGGCGCCTACATGCGCAGCATCCTGGCGGTGGGCCGCCTCGCCGGGCGGCTGCCCCTGGCGCCCCCGCTGCGCCCGGCGCTGGCCGGCGCCATGCTCGGCGTGGCCGCGCTGTGGGTTCCCGACATCCTGGGCATGGGCCAGGAGACCCTGCGCTTCGCCACCATCGCCGGGGCCTTCGGTGGCCTCGAGCTGGGCGTGGTGCTGGTGCTCAAGCTCGCGGCCACGGCGCTGTGCCTGGGGATGGGCTTCGGTGGCGGGGTGTTCAGCCCGGCGCTGGTGATCGGCACCCTGTTCGGCGCCCTGTGCGGCACCCTGGTGGCCGCGGCCGGCGGCGCCCAGGACACCTTCGTGTTCTACGCCATCTGCGGCATGGTGGCGGTGACCGCGCCGGTGATCGGCGCCCCCCTGACCAGCCTGCTGATCGTCTTCGAGCTCACCGGCAGCTACACCCTGACCACCGCGGCCCTGGCCAGCGTGACCCTGGCGAGCCCCATCGCCGCCCAGCTGTTCGGCCGCTCGCTGTTCGACATCCAGCTCGCCGGACGCGGGCTCGACCTCTCCTCGGGGCGCAGCCGCGCCGTGCTCGAGGACGCCCGGCTCGAACAGCTGATGAGCCAGGAGGGCGTGACCCTGCGCCCCGACGCCAGCGTGGCCGAGGCCGTGGCGCGGCTCGGCCGGGCCGGCCACGGCGAGGCCTACCTGGTCGACGCCGAGGGCCGCTACCGGGGCAGCGTGACCCTGGCCGACCTGGAGGTGATCCGCGAGCAGGGCGAGGACACGCGCACCGTGGACGACTGCCCGCAGACGCCACGCCCGGTGCTCGGCCCGCAGACCTCGGTGTGGACGGCGATGCGCCACCTGCAGGAGATGACCGGCGAGGCCATCGCCGTGGTGGATGACGACGACACCTTCCTCGGCGTGGTCTTCGAGGCGAGCATCGCCCGGGCCTTCCTGCGCTACAGCGACGAGCTGCGGCGGGAGGAACATGGTGCCGGCTAGGCGCCTGACCCGGGCCTGCGCCCTGGCGCTGGGGCTGTGGGTGGCCTGGCCGGCCGGCGCCGCGCCCGAGGGCATCACCGTGCTGAGCTGGGGCGGTGCCTACGAGCGCGCCCAGAGCCGCGCGCTCTTCGCCCCCTTCACCGCCGCCACCGGCACCCCGGTCAGCGTGGCCCGCTACGACGGCGGGCTCGCCGACCTGCGCCGCGCCGTGGCCGCGGGCGAGGTGCCCTGGGACGTGATGGACATGACCCGCAGCGAGGCCATGGCGGCCTGCCGCGAGGGGCTGCTCGCGCCGCTGTCGCCGTCGCTGGCCGAGCCGGCACCGGATGGCACTCCCGCCGAGCGCGACTTCATCGACGAGGCCTTCGGCCCCTGCAGCATCACCCACTCGGTGTTCGCCACCGTGGTGGCCTATCGCCGCGACGCCTTCCCCGGCCAGCGTCCCACGCGGATCGCCGATCTCTTCGACCAGCGGCGCTTCCCCGGCCCGCGGGCCCTGCAGCGCACCCCCTCGGTCAACCTGGAATGGGCCCTGCTGTCCTACGACGTGCCCCGCGAGGAGCTCTACCGGCTGCTCAGCACCCGCCGCGGCCTGTCGCTGGCCCTGGAGCGCCTGGCCGGCCTCGAGGAGCTGCGCTGGTGGGAGGCCGGCAGCACCCCGCCCCAGCTGCTGGCCGAGGGCGAGGTGGTGATGGCCTCGGGCTACAACGGCCGCTTCTTCGATGCCATGGTCAACCGCGACGTGCCCATCGACATCCTCTGGGACGGCCAGGTCCAGGAGCACGAGGTGTGGGCGATCCCGCGCCGGGCACCGCATCCCGAGGCGGCCCGGGCCTTCATCCGCTTCGCCACCGGCACCGAGCGACAGGCGGCGCTGAGCCGCTATATTCCCTACGGCCCCTCGCGGCACAGCGCCGCCCTGCGCATCACCACCCACGCGGACAGCGGCATCGACATGCGCCTGCATATCCCCACCCACCCGCTCAACGCCGAGCGGTCGGTGACCAAGGACGAGGACTGGTACGCTCACACCCGGGAGCGCATCGGCGACTACTTCCGCGCGGCGCTCTTCCCCGACGCCGACGAGACGCCGTCCGTCGACTGACCGTCAAGGAGAGCCCATGCTCGACATCGCCACCCTCCGCGAGGCCCGGGCACGCCTGGGCGACACCCTGCCCGTCACCCCCCTGGTGCCGGACCACGGCCTCTCCGAGCGCCTCGGCCGGCGGGTCTGGCTCAAGGCCGAGTCGCTGCAGCGAACCGGCTCCTTCAAGGCCCGCGGGGCGCTGAACTGGCTGCTCACCGCGAGCCGCGACGAGCTGGCCGGCGGCCTGGGGGCGGTCTCGGCCGGCAACCATGCCCTGGGGCTGGCCTGGGCCGCCCGCCAGGCCGGGGTAGCGGTGACCATCGTCATGCCCGAGAACGCCAGCGCCTTCAAGGTCTCCGGCAGCCGCGAACTGGGCGCCGAGGTGATCCTCCACGGCGACATCAACGCCGCCTGGGCGCTCATGCATCGGCTGGTGGACGAGCGCGGCCTGACTCTGGTGCACCCCTACGACGACGAGCGCATCATCGCCGGCCAGGGCAGCGTCGGCCTGGAGCTGCTCGACCAGGCGCCCGAGGCCAGTGCCGTGCTCTGCCCCATCGGTGGCGGCGGGCTGATCTCGGGCATCGGCGTGGCCACTGCGGCCCTGCGGCCGTCGCTGCGCCTCATCGGGGTGGAACCGCTCGGCGCGGCCAGCATGGCCCATGCCTGGGCCGAGGGCGGCCCGGCCCGGCTCGACCGGGTCGAGACCGCCGCCAAGAGCCTTGCCGCGGCCATCGTCGGCGAGCATACCTACCCGCTGTGCCGGGCCCAGGTGGTGGCCCTGGCCCAGGTCAGCGAGGCCGACCTCGAGCGCGCCATGCATCACCTGCTCTACGGCGCCAAGCTGATGGTCGAGCCCGGCGCCGCCGTGGGTGTCGCCGCCCTGCTGGCCCGGCACGGGCCCGACCTGCCGCCGGACGGCGACCTGGTGGTGGTGATCACCGGCGCCAACCTCGGCCCCGACGAGCTGCGCGACTATACGTGACTGCTCCTCGCCCGAGGGGGCGAGGATTCAGCGGATTATTGCTGAACGGCAGGCACGCGGGAGCCAGCGGAGGCCAATGCGATGCACTAGCCCTGGCCGATCCGCTCCAGCTGCCGCTCGAGCTTGCCCATGGCATTGAACAGGTCGCGATACTCGCCAACGCTCAGGGTGGCCACCAGTTCGGCCTCCCAGGCCTGGGCCTCGGGGACCAGGCTCGCGAGCAGTTCCTCGCCCGCCGGGGTCAGGTGCAGGTCATGGACGCGCTGGTCGTGGACCGACGGCTCCCGATAGATCAGGCCGCGATCCTCCAGCGCCTGAACGGCGCGGGAGACCCGCGCCTTGTCCATGTTGGTATAGGTGCAGATCTTCTTCGCCGTCAGCTCGTCGCAGTGACTGAGCCAGGCCAGCACACGCCACTGGGCGACATTGATGTCGTAGCGCTCGGCGTACATGCGCTCCAGCTCGTCGCTGATGCGATCGGCCAGCCGGTTGAGCCGATAGGGCAGGAACTGGGACAGATCCAGTTCCGCACGGGGAAGGGAGCCGGGTCCGGCATCCCTGCCCGCGCCGGCGGAGGCCCCAGGCTCACCGCTTGATCGCTCGTCCACCTCCATGGGCCCTCCTCGTAAAGTCGTGACGGCAGGAAGGGTACGACAGCGGGCAAGGCAGCACCAGCCAGCCTGCGCGACCCCACTATCTCGGCCCTTGACCAGTCTCATCTTCAACTAAAACATCGACAATCGCGCATAAGACTTAAGTCTTATATTTACGTAACTGTTTGTTTTTTATCTGTTGTCATGCCCACTTGCGGCACTGCCAGGCATGATAGGCGCCGACCTTCTGGACAAATGGTTTCATAAGAAACTATATTACCGCCAGAAGGCCACGCCGACCGGAAAGGCCCACGGCCCCAGTCGCCCACGGTCAGAGACATCGCCTTAAGCTTTGTCTGAAAAGTCGACGAGCGATGGCCAAACAAGGCAAAAATCGGAGAAAAGACGGAGTTCACGCGGTGTAAATGAGTACTTTGATCCGATTTTTAACGCCGGATGGGCGAGCGCAGGCAGTTTTCAGACAAAGCGTAGCCCGTCTGGCCAGGCCAACAAGAACAGCGCCGATTTCGAGAGGATTCCGAGATGATCACCGATACCCTTGAGTATCAAAGCGGTTTTCGCAATCACTTCGCCAGCGAGGCGTTACCCGATGCCTTGCCCAAGGGTCAGAACTCTCCCCAGCGCTGTGCCTATGGCCTCTATGCGGAACAGCTGACCGGCTCGGCCTTCACCTCGCCGCGCCCGCAGAACCTGCGCAGCTGGCTGTACCGCATTCGTCCCTCGGTGGTGCAGGGCGCCTATCAGCCGCTGGACAACCGGCGCGTCGTGACCGCGCCGCTGGCCGAGCCGGCCGCCGATCCCAACCAGATGCGCTGGGACCCGGCCCCGCTGCCCGAGTCGCCCACCGACTTCGTCGATGGCCTGCTGACTATCGCCGTCAACGGTGACGCCGGCGCCCAGTCGGGCTGCGGCGTGCATGTCTATGCCTTCAACCAGGACATGACCGAGCGCTTCTTCTACAACGCGGACGGGGAGCTGCTGATCGTGCCCCAGCTCGGCACGCTGCGGCTGCGCACCGAGCTCGGCGAGCTGGACGTGGCCAATGGCGAGATCGCGGTCATCCCCCGCGGCATCAAGTTCCAGGTGCGTCGCGCCGACGGCGTGGAGGCCGCCCGGGGCTATGTCTGCGAGAACTACGGCAGCCCCCTGGAACTGCCGGGCCTCGGCCCCATCGGCGCCAACGGCCTGGCCAACCCCCGGGACTTCCAGAGTCCGGTCGCGGCCTACGAGGACCGACAGGGGGACTTCACCCTGGTGGCCAAGTTCTCCGGACGCTTCTGGCAGACCCGCCTGGACCATTCCCCGCTGGACGTGGTCGCCTGGCATGGCAACTACGCGCCCTACAAGTACGACCTGGCCAACTTCAACACCATCAACACCGTGAGCTTCGACCACCCGGACCCGTCGATCTTCACGGTGCTGACCTCGGCCTCCGACACCCCGGGCATGGCCAACCTGGACTTCGTGATCTTCCCGCCGCGCTGGATGGTGGCCGAGAACACCTTCCGTCCGCCCTGGTTCCACCGCAACCTGATGAGCGAGTTCATGGGCCTGGTCCACGGCGAGTACGATGCCAAGGCCGAGGGCTTCGTGCCGGGGGGCGCCAGCCTGCACAACTGCATGTCGCCCCATGGGCCGGATGCCGAGACCTTCGAGAAGGCCTCCGCCGCCGAGCTCGAGCCGGAGTACCAGGGCAACACCCTGGCCTTCATGTTCGAGAGCCGCTATGTCTTTCATCCGACCGGCGCCGCCCTCGACGCCGATTTCCGCCAGCGCGACTACGTCGATGTCTGGTCGACGCTGCGCTCG
Source organism: Halomonas maura (assembly GCF_030409305.1). Taxonomy (GTDB): domain Bacteria; phylum Pseudomonadota; class Gammaproteobacteria; order Pseudomonadales; family Halomonadaceae; genus Halomonas; species Halomonas maura. Next base: position 93,816 of record NZ_JAUFPQ010000018.1, on the reverse strand, counting down.
CACTTCGACCCGACCCAGCCCTGAAACGTTGACACCCGGACGGGGCCGCCAAGGCCTCGCTCCCTGACGAAAGGATCAACAGACGATGAAACTCGCTACCCTCAAGACCGGTCGTGACGGAGAACTGATCGTGGTCTCCCGCGACCTCAGCCGCGCGGTTCGCGCCACCGAGATCGCCCTCACCCTGCAGCACGCCATCGAGAACTGGGACCAGCTCAGCCCGCAGCTCGAGGCCCTCTACACCCGGCTCAACGAGGGCCAGGCCGAGGGCGCCTTCGCCCTCGACATGGCGAGCCTGCACTCGCCGCTGCCGCGCACCTACCATTGGGCCGACGGCTCGGCCTACCTCAATCATGTGCAGCTGGTGCGCCAGGCGCGCAATGCCGAGATGCCGGAGACCTTCTGGACCGATCCGCTGATGTACCAGGGCGGCGGCGACAAGTTCCTGGCGCCCCAGGAAGATATCGAGGCCGTCAGCGAGGCGCACGGCATCGACTTTGAGGGCGAGATCGCGGTGATCACCGATGACGTGCCCATGGCCGTCGCCCCGGAGCAGGCCGCCGAGCACATCAAGCTGGTCATGCTGGTCAACGACGTCAGCCTGCGCGGCCTGATCCCGGGCGAGCTGGCCAAGGGCTTCGGCTTCTTCCAGGCCAAGCCGGCCTCCGCCTTCTCGCCGATCTGCGTGACCCCGGACGAGCTGGGCGACGCCTGGCAGGACGGCAAGGTCCACCTGCCGCTGACCGTGCACCTCAACGGCGAGAAGTTCGGCGAGCCGGAGGCGGGCCCCGACATGATCTTCAGCTTCCCGCAGCTGGTGGCCCATGCGGCCAGGACCCGCTACCTGGGCGCCGGCGCCATCATCGGCTCCGGCACGGTCTCCAATCCCGACGCCGATGGCGGCCCCGGCAAGCCGGTGGCCGACGGCGGGGTGGGCTACAGCTGCCTGGCCGAGGTGCGCATGGTGGAAACGATCCTCCACGGCGAGGCGAAGACGCCCTTCATGCGCTTCGGCGATCGCGTGCGCATCGAGATGTTCGACCGCCAGGGCCAGAGCATCTTCGGCGCCATCGACCAGCAGGTCGTGCAGTACGACTCCAAGTGACAGCTCCGGAGAGGCAACCATGACGACGCTGTATGGCTACTTCCGCTCGTCGGCCGCCTACCGGGTGCGCATCGCGCTGAACCTCAAGGGCCTGGCCTATGACCAGGCCCCGGTCAACCTGGTCAAGGGCGAGCAGCGCGGCGACGACTTCCGGGCCCGCAATCCCCAGGGCCTGGTCCCGGTGCTCGAGACCGACGAGGGCCAGCGCCTGACCCAGTCGCTGGCGATCTGCGAATACCTGGAGGAGCGCCATCCCGAGCCCGCCCTGCTGCCGGCGGACCCCGCCGGGCGGGCCCGGGTCCGGGCGCTCACCCAGCTGGTGGCCTGCGAGATCCATCCCCTCGACAACCTGCGCGTGCTCAAGTACCTGGTCCACGAGCTCGGGGTCGACGACGCGGCCAAGCTGGCCTGGTACCGCCACTGGATCCACGAGGGCTTCGCCGCCCTGGAGGCCATGCTGACCCGGGAGGCCGGCACCGGCGAGTTCTGCCACGGCGACACGCCGAGCCTGGCGGACCTCTGCCTGGTACCCCAGTTCTTCAATGCCGAGCGCTTCGACTGCGACCTCTCGGCCTACCCGACGATACGACGGATCGTCGCCAGCTGCCGGGCGCTGCCCGCCTTTGCCCAGGCCGCACCGGGCGAGCAGCCGGACGCCGGCTAGGCGTCACCCCGCGTGCCGACCGCAGCGGGCACGTCTTCCCTTCCCCGGGAAGCATGCCCGCCTGCTTGCTGCTGGCATGGGAGGTCGTCGACGCCCCCCGTGCTCACGCGGTCACCCGCCAGTGGAACATCCCCGATGTCTTCCCGAGGATCGTGGCCGCCATATGTGTCTCGCTGGGCCTTCCCGCCAGCCCGTAGCAGACATGCAGCGGCAGCAGATGCTCCTCGCGGGGATGGCAGAAGCGGGCCTGGGGAGCGCGGTCCCAGTGGATCAGACGCTCGGCTCGCTCCGCTTCCTCGATCCGCTCGTCGCAGCAGGTCTGCTCCAGCCAGTCCTCGAAGGCCTGGTTGCGGGCCTGAACGTCCGGGGTGTTGGGCGCGAAGAAGGCGCGCATGTTGTGGAAGGAGAAACCGGACCCGATCACCAGCAGGCCGTCGACGTCCAGCGCCTGCAGCGCCCGGCCGATGGCCAGGTGCGTCGCCGCATCCAGGCTGTTGACCAGCGACAGCTGCACGCAGGGAATGTCCGCCGCCGGGTACATCAGCTTGAGGGGGACGAACAGCCCATGGTCGAAGCCCCGCTGGTCATCGAGACGTGCATCAAACCCGGCCTGCTCCAGTGCCTGGTGCACCCGCCGCGCCAGCGCCGGCTCGCCGGGGCAGGGATACTCGATCTCGTAGGACTCGGGCGGAAAGCCATGGTAGTCGTAGAGGAGCCCCGGGTTGGCCCCGGCGGTGATGGTCGGCACCGCCTCCTCCCAGTGGGCGCTGATGACGAGGATGGCGGAGGGCTTGCGCAGCTGGCCCGCGATCTCGGTGAGCCGCTCCACCATTTCACGGTGGTCCGGATCGCCCAGCAGCGGCATCGGCCCACCGCCATGGGAGATGAAGAGAACATCGGTCGTGCTGGTCATGGCTGTCGCTCCTCGGTTCACGTCAGATCTCGCCGGGCCCGGCCGGCACGATCCCGGTGGGGTTCAGCGCCTTGATGGAGTAATACCCCGCCTTGATATGGTCGAGGCGCACGGTATCGGCGATACCGTCGAGGGCCAGGATCCGGTGCATGAAGGCGTGCAGGCCCGGCATGGCCCGCAGCGTGTTGCGGTTGCACTTGAACAGGCCATGGTAGGCGGCATCGAAGCGCACCAGGGTCACGAACAGGCGCAGGTCGGTTTCCGTCAGGCGATCGCCGAACAGGTAGGCGCGCCCATCGGCCAGCCGGGATTCCAGCTCGTCCAGCGCGGCAAACACCTTCCCGTATGCCTCATCGTAGGCCTGCTGGCTGGAGGCGAAGCCGGCCTGATACACCCCGTTGTTCAGGTCCGTGTAGAGATAGGCGTTCAGGGCATCGATCTCGGCGGCCAGGTCGTCCGGGTAGAGGTCCGGTCCCTGGTCTTCGATGCCGGCGAAGGCACCGTTCAGCATCCGCAGGATATCGGCCGACTCGTTGTTGACGATGGTCCCGGTCTGCTTGTCCCAGAGCACCGGCACCGTGGCGCGACCGGAGATCTGCGGATCGGCACGGGTGTATAGCTCATGCATGTAGCGCGCGCCGTTGAGCGTGTCCTCGTCGGCCCCGGGGTAGCCGCCGAACTGCCAGCCCTGATCGGTCAGCCGGGGATCGACGACCGTGACGTCGATCACCTCCTGCAGCCCCTTCAGCGCGCGGACCATCAGCGTTCGCGAGGCCCAGGGACAGATATAGGCGACGTAGAGCCGATACCGCCCCTTCTCCGCCTTGAAGCCCCCAACACCGGTGGGACCCGGCGTCCCATCCGGCGTGATCCAGTGGCGAAACGACGAGCTCTGGCGAATGAAGCGCCCCTGCTCATCCTTCGCCTGCACCGGCTGCCAGTTCTCCTGCCAGACACCCTGTACCAGCATGATCCTGCTCTCCTGTGGTAGGGGCACGCCCCCTAGAGGGGGCGTGCCTGTCAGTCACTCCCGGCGGCATGATGCGCCCGCTTACTTGCCCGGGACCGCACTCTGGCCGCCCACGGCCGTCCCGAGACGCTCGAGCAGCAGGTTATCCAGCGCGAAGCGTCCAGCGCCCTGAATCGCCAGGGCCAGCGTGACCGCGAACAGGCTCAGGGCGTACTCGTAGCCGTTGTTGGCCATGAACAGGCCATTGCCGATATGCACGGCGAAGATGGCCACCAGCATCGTGAAGGCCGACACCAGCGCCGCCGGACGGGTCAGCAGGCCCAGCACCAGCGCCAGCCCGCCGAAGAACTCGGCGCCACCGGCCAGCAGCGCCATCAGGTAGCCCGGCCCCAGGCCGATGCTCGCCAGCCACTGCCCGGTGCCTTCCAGGCCGTAGCCACCGAACCAGCCAAAGAGCTTCTGCGCGCCGTGGGCGGCCAGGATCAGCCCCACCGGGACCCGCAGGACCAGAGCGGCAACACCGCCGCGGGAGCTGAAGAGGGTCTGGGCGAATTGCGTGTTCATGAGGGTCACCTCGCATCTTGATCTGTTGGTGTGTCCCTGGAGCCCCGCCCCAGGCGATGGGCTTACTCTACTATCACCAAACAGGAAGACTAAGATGGCGAGTATTGCTTAATTATCAACCATGCGTTGATAATCTGGAGAGGCCACCCCCACTGGAGTCACCGATGGACCGTATCGATGCCATGCGCGCCTTCATCACCGTCGTGGCCGAAGGCGGCTTCACCCGCGCCGCCGAGCGTCTGGAGATGTCCCCCCAGCTGGTCAGCAAGTACGTGTCCCAGCTCGAGCAACATCTGGGGGTGCGCCTGCTCAACCGCACCACGCGCAAGATCCACCTGACCGAAGCGGGCACCCGCTATCACCAGCGCGCCCAGCAGGTGCTCACGGACATCGACGACATGGAGCACCAGCTCGGCGACCTGCAAACCCAGGCCCAGGGGCTGCTGCGGATCAGTGCCCCGGTGTCCTTCGCCACCCACCACCTGGCACCGCTGCTGAGCGACTTCCAGCGCGCCCACCCCGCCGTCGGCATCGACCTGCAGCTGAACGACCGCAAGGTCGACATCGTCGAGGAGGGCTTCGATATCGCGCTGCGCATCGGCCACCTGAAGAGCTCCTCGCTGATCGCCAAGCGGATCGCGCCGGTACGCCTGGTGATGTGCGCCTCGCCCGGGTACCTGAAGCGGCACGGCACGCCCCGCCATCCGGAAGACCTCAAGACGCATTGCTACCTGCGCTACAGCTACATGGAGCAGGAGGCCGGCGAGTCGGTCGTCAGGTGGCTGCCGGGCCGTGACCAGCACCCCGGCGGCGATCTGATCAGCAACAACGGCGACGTGCTGGTCGCGGCGGCCATCGCCGGTGCCGGCATCGCCCTGCAGCCCACCTTCATCTCGGGCGCCGCGATCAAGGCAGGAAAACTGCGGATCATCCTGGCGGAGCACGAACCCGAACCGATGTCACTCTACGCGGTGTACGCCCATCGCCAGTTGCTGGCGAGCAAGGTGCGATGCTTTGTCGACTTCCTGGACGGCTATTTCGGCACCTCCCCCTACTGGGACGACTTTGCCTAGCGGGAGAGGCCACGCTCGCGGCGCTTTCCCCCAGCATGGCTTGACCGCCGGGCGCGACGCCGACAAGCCAGGACCCGACGCAGGAAGCGCCGTGGGCGGGAGCCGTCGTTCCAGCATCGGCCCGGCGCAGGCCTTCGGAGAGGGCCCGCACCCCGAACCTGGTCGCGCAGTCTACGGTCGCGTCGCGGCCCCTCTTGTGCCCGTAGACCGACGACATGTTGATGAGAGCCACCTGGCGTTCCATGTCGGTTGGCCGACTATCGTGTCGACGCTGCCGGTCGCCCAGGACGTCTGCGAATCGCGGGCCACGTGAAGCATCCGGCGACACCTGGGAATCCGAAGGGCTTCGCGCTCCCTGCGTCACTCGCCGCGCCTTCACGAAGCTTGCCCCTACGGGCCTACAATCAGATGGGATGCGTCCGCCAGGAAGCACGCTGAACACCGTCAATGACCGAGTGCCACGGCGTGCGGCGGCAGATCGCTCTTTATATTCGGGATAGCGTAGAGGGTGAGGCCATCGCGCGTCAGATCTCGCGACGGGGCGGGATGTCTCTCGTCCCCGCCACAGGCGTCCGGGTGTGACCAGCGTCGAACACGGAGCCAACCATATGAAATATGTCCAGATATGCACCGGGAACGACGGCGATTCCTATCTCGCCGACCACACCTGGCCGCTCGTCGACGGCGATTTCACCCCGCCCTCGCCTGCGGGGTACAGCGTTACCGATACCATGGCAGCGACCGGCGTCTTGATGATGCATCACCCTGCCAGCTATCGGGACGAATGGCATTGCGCTCCCGCGCGGGTGCTTGGCAGCGTTCTGACCGGGTCCGTTCGCATCCAGACGAGCAACGGTGATGCCCGCGTGCTGTCACCCGGCGACCAGTTTGTCGCAGCGGACCTGAGCGGCAAGGGGCACAAGATGGAGGAAGTGAATGGCGGGGCCTACGACCTTGCGTTGGTCGTTCTTGATGATCTTCCCGACATGCTATCCGGCGGAGAGGCGAAATGAAGCTCTATTACATGCCCGGCGCCTGCTCGCTGGCGCCCCATATCGCCCTGCGCGAAGCCGGCCAGCCATTCAGCCTGGTCGAAGTCGACTATCAGACCAGACGGACGGCAGCCGATCAGGACTATCTCGAGATCAACCCCAAGGGCTATGTTCCGGCGCTGGTGCTGGAGGATGGCGAGCTGTTGACCGAAGTTCCGGTGATCCTGCAATTCGTGGATGGCCAGGCGCCCGACGCCGGCCTATTGCCCGCATCCGGCATGCCGCGGTTGAGGGCACTGGAATGGTTGAATTTCACGGCGACCGAGATTCACAAGAGCTTCAGCCCGCTCTTCCGGCCGACGACCCCAACGGCATTCCTGAAACCGGGCCGAGAGCATCTGTCACGGCGGCTGGCCGTGATCGAGCATCACCTGAACGAGCACAGGTACCTGCTGGGGAGCGACTTCTCGCTGGCGGATGCCTACTTGTTCACCGTTTGCCGCTGGCTGGGGGATCAGGACCTGTCCGTCGCAAACTGGCCGGCATTGCAACGGCATTTCGACGATATCCGGTCGCGGCCGGCTGTCCGCGATGCCTTGGCCCGAGAGGGGCTGACGGAGTGATCCCCTCGGGAGTGCATCGCGCTTGCTAGTGCATCCGGTGCCGGTACAGCCAGCCGGCCACTGCGTACCAGAATGGCTCGCCCGGCTTGAAAAGGGCTGGAGACTTTCAAGATTGTGGTTCCATCAAGCAGCAGGACGTCACCATGTGGATACAGAAGGAAATCAATCTAAAGCCCCGCTCACGCGGATTCCATTTGATCACGGAGGAGATCGAGCGCGGCATCGGCCATCTCGGCCATATCCAGACCGGCCTGCTGAGTGTGTTCATCAAGCACACCTCGGCATCACTCACCATCAATGAAAATGCCGACCCCACGGTACGTGCCGATTTCGAGAGCTTCTTCAACCGTGTGGTGCCGGAGGACGAGCCGTATTACCAGCACACCTTCGAGGGGAGTGACGACCTGCCGGCACATCTGAAGAGCAGCATCCTGGGCCCGAGCGTTCAGATCCCCATCACCGACGGACGCCTCAATATGGGCACCTGGCAAGGGATCTACCTGTGCGAGCATCGCGACCACGGCGGTAGCCGGCGCCTCGTGATGACCGTCCATGGAGAGTGACAGACGTCCATGTCGCGTTCCTTCCCACCGTGTGGCGCCCCGGCCGACCCGTGTGGCGGCGCGCCTGCCGGGTACCCAGTTCTCTGGCGGTGCGCGGCGGCCGGCTGACGCTTCGCTCCCGGCAGGGCCTCGGGCTCGGCGAACACCACGACAGGGAGGGTGCTCGCCGCCCCCGCGACCAGGTGCGAATCATGAAAAATCCATGCATAACAACAACCTATACCCTGCACACAGGTTTACTTCCCGCCTCGAGATTGATACAAGTCAAAGGGCCACTTCCGCGACTAGGCTAGCCTTGAAGCCACGCGGGTTCCGGCCAGCTTGCACAGGCGGACCGTGGGACACTCACCGATCGATGCAGACCCAAGCGGGCCTCGGGCTCGTCAGGAGACACACCATGCAACGTCCCAGCTTTCCCCTCGCCCTGGGCACGGCCCTGGCCCTCGCGGTGCTCGCCAGCCCGGCCGCCATGGGGCATGGCGGTGCGCATATGGACCCCGATGACCAGGGCATGGGTCCCGGCATGATGGGCGGCTATCCTGGCCAGGGCATGGGCCCCGGCATGACGGGCGGCTATCCCGGCCAGGGCATGGGCCCCGGCATGATGGGCGACTATCCTGGCCAGGGCATGGGTCCCGGCATGATGGGCGGCTATCCTGGCCAGGGCATGGGTCCCGGCATGATGGGCGGCTATCCTGGCCAGGGCATGGGCCCCGGCATGACGGGCGACTATCCTGGCCAGGGCATGGGTCCCGGCATGATGGGCGACTACCCCGGCCAGGGCATGGGTCCCGGCATGATGGGCGGCTATCCTGGCCAGGGCATGGGCCCCGGCATGATGGGCGACTATCCTGGCCAGGGCATGGGCCCCGGCATGATGGGCGGCTATCCTGGCCAGGGCATGGGCCCCGGCATGATGGGCGGCTACCATGGCCAGGGCATGGGCTCCGGCATGATGGGCGGCTATCCCGGCCAAGGCAGGGGCCCCGGCATGATGGGCGGCTACCCTGGCCAGGGCATGGGCCCCGGCATGATGGGCGGCTACCCTGGCCAGGGCATGGGCCCCGGCATGATGGGCGGCTATCCTGGCCAGGGCAGGGGCCCCGGCATGATGGGCGGCTACCATGGCCAGGGCATGGGCCCCGGCATGATGGGCGGCTATCCTGGCCAGGGCATGGGGCCCGGCTTCTGGACCCTGCTTTCGCCGGAACAGCACCAGCAGGCCCGGCAGCTGATGGCGGAACACCAGGCCGCGCAATATGAGCGTCGCGGCGAGATGATGCGGCTCCATCAGTCCCTGATGACGGAACTCCATGCCGAGGACGCGCCGGATGCCGATGCCCTCGCGGAGACCCAGACCCGCCTGGCCGAGCTGCAGCGCGAGATGTGGCTCGAACGTCGCGCCCTGCACGATGACCTGCTGGCTCTCCTCGACGAGCAGCAGCGCCAGCGACTCACCCCCGGGGACAAAGCCTCCCCCGAATGACCTGCGATCCCGGCCGGCGCTCCCGCCGGCCATTCATCACCGGAGACCCACGATGAAAGCCAGCCTGGTTCCCCTGCTGACCACCGGCCTGCTGCTCACCGGCGGCATCGCCCACGCCGATGCCCTCGAGGCGCGGCTCTACAAGAATCCCTCCTGCGGCTGTTGCACGGCCTATGCCCGCCAGATGGAGGAGCGGGGCTTCGATGTGGAGGTCATCGACACCCAGGACATCGGCAGCGTGAAGCAGGCCGCCGGCGTCCCCTACGGAGAAGGCGCCTGCCACACCATCGAGCTCGAGGGCTATGTGATCGAGGGCCATGTGCCCTTCGCCGCCATCGATCGCCTGCTGCAGGAACGCCCCGACATCGACGGCATCGGCCTGGCCGGCATGCCCACGGGGACCCCGGGCATGCCCGGCCCCAAGCAGTCCCCCTATGAGGTCAAGCAGTTCATCGACCGTGAGGCCTCGCCCTGGATGACGATCTGATCGCATCCGTGGCCAGCCGCGCTATGCTGGAAGGTGTGGAGTCCTACATGCCAAGCAGGGAGACACGCTAACCCGATGTTTCGGCCCCGGTGGCCGAAGGAGGCAACGTCATGGCCATGCCGATGACGATACGGGAATACCTCCGCGCCTGTGATATCGACTACGAGGAAGTTCCCCACCCACGCGAGGTCTCGACCAGCCGCATCGCGCAGATGTCGCATGTCGGCGGCAACCAGATGGCCAAGGCGATCATGCTGCATGGTGACGCCGGCTATCGTGTCGCCGTGGTGCCCAGCACCTGCGATGCCGACCTGGAGAAGCTCTCGCAACTCTTCCACGAGAAGCTGGAACTGGCCTCGGAGGACGAGATCCGGCAGGAGTTCGAGGACTGCGACCCCGGGGCCACCATCGCGGTGGGCCAGGCCTATGGGCTGCAGGTCTATCTCGACGACCAGCTGCGTCACCAGCCGGACATCTACTTCGATGCCGGCGACCACGAGACCCTGGTGCACATGAGCGGCAGCGAGTTCGACCGCCTGATGGCCGACAGCCGCCACGGCGAGTTCAGCCGTCACCACTGACGCCAGGCGTCTCGACCTCGACCGGCCATGCGGATACCCGCATGGCCGGTGTTCTATGGGGGCGTGGCCTCGATCAGCAGGTTGCGCGGGGTGAGATCCCGCTCGCAGAAGGTGGCCAGGGTGACCCGCAAGCCGGCCTCCTCCAGCAGGCGCACGCGGTCCAGCGCCAGCCAGATCTCCAGCGGACGCCGGAACAGGTGGCGCACCAGTTCCAGCCGCGTGACCGCGGCCAGGCGCCGCCAGCCGGCGGCCTCATGGGCGGACCAGTCGAGACCCGCCGGCAGGGCCAGGCCCTTGCGCTGGGCCGCCCAGTGGCAGAAGCCGGCGAAGCCGTCGGGCAGCTTGCCATAGGCCAGGCTGGGCACCGGCAGGTAGGCATCGCGCCGGCGCACTTCCCGCTGCAGCAGGTCGAACCCCAGCCGCCAGGCATTGGCCCGCTCGCGGTGACGGCGCACGCCACGCGGCGCGGTCACCGTTTCCTGCACCGCCATGGCCAGGTCCTCGCGGCGCGGCGTCCAGTCTCCGGCCGCCAGGAGCTCCCGACCCTGGCGGGACAGCGGCCGGTAGTCCGCCGCGGCGGTGCGATGGTAGCAGCAGGGGGCCAGGCTCACCGCGCTACCGATCTCGGCGGCCAGGGTCAGCAGCCGCCCATGCAGGTCGCCACAGGCATGCAGGGCCGCGACCCGCACGCCGGGCGCCAGCCAGCGTGCGGCATCCGGGGCCATCACGTCCTGAGGCTGCAGGCGCACCGCCAGGCCCTGACGGTCGGCCTGTTGCTGGCCCGCCTCGCAGAGGCTCGGCTGCCACTCCAGCCCCGTCACCGAGCGCCGATGCAGCCGTGCCAGGGTACGGCTCAGATGGCCCTTGCCGGCACACCACTCCACCAGCTCACCCTCATCCATGGGCACCCGGGACGCGAAGGCCTGGACCTGTCGCCACTTGCGTGCGCCGATGCCCTCGCCCCAGGCGTCCGGCAGCGGGGCGACGGGCGACGCGCCCGACGGCAGGGCCACCAGCGCGGCCAACTCGTCCACCGGCAACCAGGCCGCCAGCGGCGAGTCCACGAAGGGCGCGGCCTGCAGCCGAGCCACCTCGTCGCCGGGCAGCGCCAGCAGGGTGTCGGCGAGGCCGGCGACGCTACTCCCCCAGGGCATCTCGCGATGCTGGAAGGGCAGCGGGCGCCACAGGGCCTGCCAGTCGGCCAGCAGGGCGGTCAGGCGCTGGAAGCGCTGAGCATGGGACAGGGACATGACGCCTTCCGGGGATGGCTCGCGGGAGGCGCAGGGTAACGCATTCCCCGCCCTGGAGCATGGCCGGCTTTGCTCGCGCCCCGCCTGGAGGTAGGGTGAGAAACCCAGCCCCCCGCGAGGAGCCTCCCATGTCGCGACGCGCCCGTTTCGCCGTCCTCGGGTCCCGCCTGGCCCTGGTGGCGGGGCTCGCCCTGCCCCTCGCCGGCCTGGCCGCGCCCTGCCCGGCACCCGGCCAGTGGCTGGTCGCCGACGGCACACCGGTGGCCACCGACGCGCTGATGCGGGACCTGGCCCGCCAGTCGGTGGTGCTGCTCGGCGAGGAGCATGACCGGCCGGCCCATCATCGCTGGCAGCTGCACACCGTGGCCGGCCTGCATGCCCTGCGCCCCGACCTGGTGATCGGCCTGGAGATGCTGCCCCGGGAGGCCCAGCCGGCCCTGGATGCCTGGGTGAATGGCGAGCTCGACGAGGCCGCCTTCCTCGAGGCCAGCGACTGGGCGACGGCCTGGGGCCTCGACCCGGCCCTCTACCTGCCGATCCTGCACTTCGCCCGCATGCATGGGGTGCCGCTCAAGGCGCTGAACGTCGCCCCCGCCCTGCGTCGCCGGCTGGCCGGCGACGGCTGGGCCTCGGTCCCCGCCGGGGAGCGCTTCGCTATCCCGCCGCCTGCCGCCCCCTCGCCGGCCTATCGTCGCTCCCTGGCCGAGGCCTTCGAGCGGCATGCCGGGGACGACGATCCCGCCGCGCTGGAGCGCTTCGTCGCCGCCCAACTGGTCTGGGACCGAGCCATGGCCAGCGCCCTGGCCGCAGTGGCCGAGGACGGCCCCCTGGTGGTGGGCCTGATGGGCCTTCGGCACCTGGCCCATGGCCATGGCGTGCCCCACCAGTTGGCCGACCTGGGCGTGACCGATCAGCGGAGCCTGATGCCGCGCCCGCGGCAAGCGGACTGCCAGGCGCCGCCCGAGGGACTGGCCGATGGCTATTTCACCCTCGGCGACGAGGCCCCCTTCGCGGCCCCGGTACCGCCACGCCTCGGCGTGATGATCGGCCCCCACCCGGCCGGGGTGGTGATCCAATCGGTCGAACCGGACTCGGTGGCCGCGGCGGCCGGCCTGCGGGAAGGCGACGTGATCCTCGCCGCGGCGGGTCGGCCGCTGGACGCTCCGGCGGAGCTGTCCGCCCGGGTCCGCGAGCAACCTCCGGGGACGCTACTGCCCCTGGAGATCCGTCGCGACGGCGACGTCCGGGAGGTGCTGGCCCGCTTCCCGGCCACGGCACCATGACGCACTGGCGCCCTGCGCCACCCTGGCCGGCACCGCGATGTGGTCCGGTATGCCGGCGGCGAGACGCGGGTGGCAGGCACCTGGCCGGCGCCTCCGACCAGCCTCCACATTCGCCTCGGCGCGCCCGCCACGTTCGGCAACGAGGGTCCCCTGGGCCCGCCCCCGCGCCCCGTCCTTCCTTAAGAAAGCCTTAAGCCTTTTCCTTCAGACTGCCGCCGCCTCGCAGGCCCGACGGGGCAGGAGACTGAAACCTACGGGACGGGAAAGCCCGTCGATGGCGAGATTTCATAAGCCGATCCAGCCGACCAAATAGTGATATCTCCGGCCCTGATGTAGAATCTTCTGCGCTTTCCACCCCCTCCCCCATCTTTCCCAGGATGTTTCCGTTCATGCTGACACACCGACATTCCTCCCACTGGCTCCGGCACAGCGCCCGATGGCCAGGGCTTCTCGTGCTCATCGTTCTGGCGCTGTTCAGCCCACCGCTGCTGGCCGCCGGCGCCGGCGAACTCGACCTGACCTATTCGCTGAGCGGCTTCACCGCGGTGATGCTGTTCCTCGTCGCCTACGGCCTGGTGATGGCCGAGGAACAGCTGCACATGCGCAAGTCGAAGCCCGTGCTCGTGGCGGCGGGCCTTATCTGGATGTTGATCGGTTGGATCTATGTCCAGGAAGGCCTGCCGGACGCCGTCGAGCACGCCTTCAGCGAGACCCTGCTCGAGTACACCGAGCTGCTGCTCTTCCTGCTGGTGGCGATGACCTACGTCAACGCCATGGAGGAGCGCCGGGTCTTCGACAAGCTGCGCGCCTGGATGGTGGAAACGGGCTTCAGTTACCGCTCGCTGTTCTGGATCACCGGCGTGCTGGCCTTCTGGATCTCGACCGTCGCCAACAACCTGACCACCGCCATGCTGATGTGCGCGGTGGTGCTCAAGGTGGCCGAGGGCGACAAGCGCTTCATCAACCTGTGCTGCGTCAATATCGTGGTGGCCTCGAACGCTGGCGGCGCCTTCAGCCCCTTCGGCGACATCACCACCCTGATGGTATGGCAGGCCAAGCTCGTGGAATTCCAGGAATTCTTCGAGCTGCTCGGGCCGTCGCTGGTCAATTACCTGCTGCCGGCCCTGGTGATGAGCGCCTTCATCAAGAACCGCAAGCCCGGCTCCCTCGAGGAGGTGGTCTGGCTCAAGCGGGGCGCCCGGCGCATCGTCTGCCTGTTCCTGCTCACGGTGGTGATCGCCGTGCTCTGCCATACCGTGCTGAACCTGCCGCCGGCCCTGGGCATGATGATGGGCCTCGGCTTCCTGCAGTTCTTCGGCTACTACCTGCGCCGCAGCCTGCCGCGCTCCCTGGCGCGCAAGCGCACCCGCTACAGCCAGCGCGGTGACTGGCGCAAGCTCGAGTCGCTGGGCAGCGTGGTGCCCTTCGACGTCTTCACGCGTATCGCCCGTTCCGAGTGGGATACCCTGCTGTTCTTCTACGGCGTGGTGATGGCGGTGGGCGGCCTGGGCTTCATGGGCTATCTGGCGCTGCTGTCCCAGACCCTCTATGCCGGCTGGGATCCCACCTGGGCCAACGTGGTACTGGGCATGGTCTCGGCGGTGGTCGACAACATCCCGGTGATGTTCGCGGTCATTTCCATGGAGCCGGACATGTCCATGGGCAACTGGCTGCTGATCACCCTCACCGCCGGTGTCGGCGGCAGCCTGCTCTCCGTGGGTTCCGCGGCCGGGGTGGCGCTGATGGGCCAGGCCCGGGGCATCTACACCTTCGGCGGCCACCTGCGCTGGGCCCCGGTCATCGCCCTGGGCTATGTCGGCAGCGTGCTCATGCACCTGTGGCTCAATGCCGAGAGCTTCAACGTCTTCCACTGATCCTGCCCCGCCCGGCGCCTCGCCGCCGGGCCCGCCATGGCCCGTCACCGCGGGCCATCGCTGCCTCTCCCGGCGCTGTCGCTGACGGCGACGCCCGCATCCACCGGCCCGGGGACGGTGACGGCACTGCTATGCTGTTCGGCAAGCACAGCCAGAACCGCTCCGGCCCCCGACCCATGACACTCTACCGTTTCATCACCTGCTGGCGGCTCGAGGCGCCGATCGACCGGGTCTACCGAGCCTTGAGCCACCCGGACCAGTGGCCGGGCTGGTGGCCGGGGCTGGTCGAGGTGGAACCCCTGGCCCGGGGCGACCGTCGGGGCATCGGCAGCCGCTACCGCTATACCTGGCGGAGTCGCCTGGGCTACCGATTGTGCTTCGCGATCCGCGTGACCCGGGTGCGCCCGCCCACGCTGATCGAGGCCGAGGCCCGGGGGGACCTGGAGGGCGTGGGACGCTGGGAACTCCGCGAGACGGAAGACGGCACCGAGGTTCGCTACCACTGGCAGGTGCGCACCCGCCGGCGCTGGATGAACCTGCTCGCCCCCCTCGCCCGCCCCCTCTTCACCTGGAGCCATCACGCCATGATGCGACGAGGCGCGCTCGGTCTGGCCGGCTTCCTGCGGGTCCGGCTGCTGACCAGCGCCCCGGCTCGGGAGTGACGCGCGTGACGGATCGGTTCAGCGCCTCAGGCCGAGGCGCTCATGCCATGCGGCGATGCTCTCGTCCGGATAGCCGGTGAAGCACTTGTCGGTGTCCCTGGCCTCGAGCTCCACCCAGCTCGGCTTGCTCGCCAGCATCAGGTGCACCCGTTCGGGCGGCACCGGCAGCTCGGTATCGATGGCCGAGGCGAAGGGATGCACCAGCTCGGGCCAATCCGGATCATAGACCCAGAGGGCGCTGCCGCAGCGCGCGCAGAAGTGCCGTTCACCGCGGCTGGTCACGCCATCGATCACCGCGTGGTAGATCGAGGTGAAGGCCTCGCCCTGCACCTCCAGCGTCTCCGCCCGGCCGCTCAGGTTGATGGCGTAGCCGCCCCCGCCGGCCGTCTTGCGACAGATCGAGCAGTAGCAGCGATTGAAGGGATAAGGATGCGGTGATTCCACGCGAAAGGTGACCGCCCGGCAGTGACAGGATCCCTCGAGCAGCATGGTGGCTTCCTCCGATGCCGATGATGCTCCCCAGCCTAGATCGCGTGGCTCGCTCTGCAAGCCAGGCGGGCGAGGCCGAGCGGCATCGCCAACGAAAGGGCCGGGGCGCGAGGCCCCGGCCCGGGACATGCTGCCACCGACTCACCGCCACCAGGGGTTCGCTTCCCTGACGCTGCGCCCCTGCAACTGGGGCTGGTCCCGGAGGACCGTCGCCTTGTGCAGGTGTGCACTGCGTTGTTCCCAGTAAGCGGAATCGTTGGCCAGGACCGGACGCTCACCGGCCTGCATCATGCTGGTACCACCGCCGGCGTGGAGACCGTCTCTGTGCTGCTGCAATGCCGACGAATCCATGGCCAGCGCCGATGCGGAGGTCAGCATGCACAGGACGAACGAGGTCGTAAGAATCGTGCGTTTCATGGGACACCTCGAACTGCCGTGAAGCCATCAATGCCGTTCCGCGGATCGCCCGACCCACCGGGTCACGGCCATCCACGGACAACCCTGCCAGATCCGGCCGGTCCTGGTGTGAGAGAGAAGAGGAATCGCATGAAGAAGATGAGGTCGCACATGGGGTACATAGACCCAGGTTCTTTGCGCTTAGCCTTCTGGCCGCCCGGGTGGGCGTCCGGCCTGGCCTATTCACTATAGTCCCCGGCGGGGCCGAGGGTATCGGCAACCCAAGGGAAAAGACGGTGGCCGATGCAAAATCAGGCTTTCGACTGCCGAGAGACCCGGCCATGGGTCGGCGACCTCGATGGGCGCGCTGTGCTCGGGACCGAGCGGCCGGGACCGCCTTGGGCAGGCCCCTGGGCACCCACCGATACCCGCAGGGTTAGCGTGCCGCCGCCAGATCACCGAGCAGGCTCGGTGGACAGGCGGGCCAGCCAAGGCGCCTGAGCCCCGCCCAGAGGCTGACCTGGTTGGCGGTCAGCACCACGCTGCCGGCCTCGCGGCCCAGCGCCGCCAGCCGGGCGAGACTGTCGACGGCGGTGTCGGGCACCAGCAGGGGCCTAGAGGTATCGGGATGCTGGTCGCGGAAGCGGCGGATCTCCGCCAGGAGATCGGCCCGGTGCGAATCGGCGGCATAGGGACAGTCCAGCGCCTTGGCATGGTGCACCGTGACGCCCCCCTCACGCAGGAAGCTCACCAGCCGCAGCGTCACGTCATCGGGATAGGGGCTCAGCAGGTCGACGTGGTCGCGCCCCAACGCCTCGAGGGCCTCGAGGAAGGCCAGCGCCGTGCTCGTGACCGGCACGCCCACTGCGGCCTGCAGCGCGGCGGCCTGCTGCCGGGCCCAGTCCAGGCCACCGACGAAGCTGGCGCTGGTACAGGCCCAGACCACCGCCTGGGCGCCCTGCCCCACCAGCGCGGTCCCCACCGGGGCGAGCCGTTCGGGGGCGCCGAGGGCCAACAGTGCGGCCGGGGTATGGTGGCCATCGCTGGGAATCCCGCCGATCTCGAGGCGGGGCAGTCGCTCGGCGTCGGGCCCTGTCGTCCCCAGGCTGTACCACTCGTAGTCATCCGGGCCATCATCGGGCAGCAGGATACCCAGGCGGTGCTCCGGCGTCATGGTCGGCCTCTTTCGGTCACAACGGAACGCTTCGATCTCGTCTGACCTTACGCTGGCACATGGCATGTCCCTGGGCAATGCCGTCGGTCACGCAACGCCAACCTTCTCGATGCTTTCCGTCGTCTGGAGCGAGGCAACACCTCCTGGGGGCGAGCCGGCATCAGTCTGCCGCGCAACGTGCCACGCCCTCCGCCAGGTCGCGGACGACGCCGGCATAGAGGTCGGGACCGGGGGTGTGGCCCACGCCCAGGGGGTCGATGACCACCGAGGTGTCTACCTCCATGTCGCCGAAGACGCTGCGTACCAGCTCGGGGTTGTACTGAGGTTCGGAGAACACGCAGTCGATGTCGAGCGTCTCGACACGACTCTGGATTTCCCTCACCCGCGCCGGGCTCGGATCGGAGGCGTCCCCCAAGGAGATGGCGCCGGCGGCCGGCACGCCGAAGCGGCGCTCGAAGTACTGGTAGGCGTCGTGGAAGACGATGAAACGGGCCTCTCCGGCCGACGCCAGGCGCTCCTCGACCTCCTCGATCAGCCGCTCCAGGTCGGCCTGGCCCTGCCGCGCGTTCGCCCGATAGATCGCCGCATGCGACGGGTCCGCCTCGGCCAGCGTCTCGGCCATCACCCCCAGCCAGACCTGGGCGTTGCGGGGATCGAGCCAGGCATGGGGATCGCGGCCGTCGTGGCCATGCTGACGGCCGCCCTCGGCCTGATGGTCATGGTCATGGTCATGGTCATGGTCATGGTCGTCGGTATCGTGGTGACCAGGCCCCGGTTCCTCGCCATGCTCATGGGCCTCGAAGGTGGCCCCGTGGCGGTAGTCATGGCGGACCAGGCCGGGCACGTCCAGCAGCTCGACGGTGGTGGCGTCACCGGCCAATGACGCGAGCGAGCGCTCGAGCCAGGGCGTCAGCGACTCCCCGACCCAGAACACCACCTCGGCCCGGTCCAGGCTGGCGGCCTCGGAGGGGCGCATGGAATAGCCATGGGGCGAGGCGCCGGGCCGGATGACCAGCTCGGGCGTGCCAAGCTCCCCCATGACCCGGGAGGCCAGGGCATGCACCGGCGGGATGTCCACCGCTACCGTGGGGACCTCGGCGGCCGCGAGAGTCGGGATGGCAAGCAACGAGAGCAGCAACGGGCGCGTGCTGGGGGGCATGACAGGTCTCCTTGGTGTAGGTCCTTTATGGGAAGCAACAAAATGTTATAACATAACAATAATAGCAAGCCCCACGAACGCGGAGCCACACCATGGCGAGTCGACCTGCCGAGACCGGCACCCTCATCCAGCGTCCAGTGCACGACGCGGGCCAGGAGGTTTCCATGCCCCTGCTGACCCTGCACGACATCGGCGTCACCCGGCGCGGCAACACCATCCTGACGGGCATCGACCTGGCCCTGCAGGCAGGCGAGATCGTGACCGTCGTGGGACCGAACGGCTCGGGCAAGACCACCCTGTTGCGGGTGATCATCGGTGCCCTGACGCCGACCCGGGGCGAGATCGAGCACCGCCAGGCGCTGACCCTCGGCTATGTGCCGCAACGCCTGCACATCGATCCGACGCTGCCCATGACCGTGGCCCGCTTCATGGCCCTGCCCCGGCGCCGGCCCGCCGATGCCCTGTACCGGGCACTCGAGCAGGCCGGCGCCGAGGGGCTGGCCGACCGACAGATGGCCACGCTCTCGGGGGGCCAGTTCCAGCGCGTGCTGCTGGCCCGCGCCCTGCTCGGGCGGCCCGACCTGCTGATCCTCGACGAGGCCAACCAGGGGCTCGACCATCGCGCCACGGCGGCCTTCTATCGCCAGATCGACCGCGTGCGCCGGGAGCTCGGCTGCAGCGTGCTGATGGTCAGCCACGAGCTGCACGTGGTGATGAAGGCCTCGGACCGGGTGATCTGCCTCAACGGCCACATCTGCTGCCAGGGCCGGCCCGAGGCGGTGGCCGGCTCTCCGGCCTACCGCGACCTGCTGGGCGTCGAAGAACGGGACGCGGTGGCCTTCTACCGACACGATCATGACCTCGCGGAGGCCTTGCCATGATGCTCGACGATTTCCTGGTCCGCGCGGCCCTGGGCGGTACCGGCGTGGCCCTGGCGGCCGCGCCGCTGGGCTGCTTCGTGGTCTGGCGACGCATGGCCTATTTCGGCGACGCCACCGCCCATGCGGCCATCCTCGGGGTGGCGCTCTCCCTGGTGCTGTCCACCTCGCTGTTCGCCGGGGTGCTGACGGTCTCCTTGCTGATGGCGATGACCGTGTCGGTGCTGAGCGGCCGGGGCTACGCCATGGATACCCTGCTGGGCGTCACGGCTCACTCGGCGCTGGCCTTCGGGCTGGTGGCGGTGTCCTTCGTGTCGGGCGTGCGCCTCGACCTCATGGGCTATCTCGTCGGCGATATCCTGGCCGTGAGCCGGGCGGACCTGGCGATCATCTGGGGCGGCGCGCTGCTGGTGCTGGCCTTGCTCGGCCTGCGCTGGTCGGCCCTGCTGACCGCCACCCTGAGCCCGGACCTGGCCCATGCCGGCGGCATCGACCCGAAGCGCGAGCAACTGGTGCTCACGCTGTGCCTGGCGATGGTGGTGGCCGTGGCCATCAAGGTGGTGGGCGTGCTGCTGATCGCCGCCTTGCTGATCATCCCCGCCGCCGCGGCCCGGCCCTTCAGCCATACCCCGGAACGCATGGTGCTGGTCGCGGCGGCGATCGGCGTCCTCTCGGCCAACGGCGGCCTGGCCACCGCCTATCGCCTGGACACTCCCACCGGCCCCACCATCGTCTGCCTGGCGACGCTGCTGTTCCTGGCGGCCAGCCTGGCCGGCCGGCGGCTCGGGCCCACGGCCCCGCGGGCCACCGGGCCACGCCAATAGGCGGGCGAGCTTTCGCGTCGCGCCCTCTCGGCCGGTGGAGCGAGGCGTCAGATCGGCCCTGCCTCGCGCCAGTTCCACTGGCTGCGCGCCACGGCGTCATGGGCGTGCAGGCTCTCGGCGTGCACCACCCGCAGCCGGAAGCCGATCACGCCGGGCTGATCGCGCAGGACGCGATCCAGCCGACGGGCGGCGTCCTCGCAGAACATCAGGTTCTGGCCGTTGGCCAGGGCGAAGGCCTGCTCGTCGACCCGCTTGACCGCCGTCTGCAGGGCGGTGCCCAGGGCGCTCTCCACCCGGTCGATGACCTCGACCACGGGCAGGGTCTCGGTCTCGGGATCCAGCCGCAGCTGGAGATGTGCCTGGCTGCGCTGACTGTGCGGCGTGGCGACGATGCCCTGCTCGCTGCCCAGCCAGGCCCGCACGGCCTCGCGGTCAACGGCCTGCCCCTCGGCGAAGTCGCGGTCGAAGCCTTCCTGGATGAGCTGGCGCGCCAGGGCCGCGGAGCAGGGACAGGTCGAGGAGTAGCCGATGGCGAGCTCCAGCCGCGCCTCGACCCCCTCATGGGTGAGGCGACTGCGGACGGCCAGGGGGTAGGCCTTCCAGCCCGCCAGGGGGCTGACCAGGGCGGGCCGGCGCAGCAGGACATCCCCCTGGAGATCGAGGAAGGCGCCCTGCGAGAGCCCGTGGTGGCTGTCGAGGAAATGCGCCAGCACCTCGCGCAACCGGGTCGGGGTGAGGTCCTGGCCCGCCAGGCGCTCGAGGGCCAGGTAGAGCCGCGACATGTGGATGCCCCGGGCCCCGGGGTCGTCCAGACTGACGCCCGCATCGGCCCGCCCCGCCATGGGCTGCCCGGCCACCCGCAGCGGCAGGTCGATGCCCTCCATGCCGACCCAGGCCAGGCTGGCGGGCTGATGGGCGCTGCCCTCGGCGATGTCGATGAGTGAGGTATGCGTCATGCGTCCTGGTCCTCGGCAACCTGGGGAGCGAAGTCGGCGAAGGGGTCGGGCAGGGACTGAGACTGGCTCATCGGGTGTCTCCTCTCGCCTTGTGATAATGGTGTTCCCGCTGTTCCTGACGCGCCTTGGCCTCGACGCAGAGCCGCGCCGTGGGACGAAACATCAAGCGGGCCAGGCCGATCGGCAGGCCCGTTTCCTCGCAAAAGCCGTACTCGCCCTCGTCGAGGCGTCGCAGTGACGCCTCGATGTTGCGCAACAGGCGTGTCTCACGATCCGCCTGACGCAGCGACAAGCGGATCTCTTCCTCACTGGCGGCCTGATCGAGCTCATCGCCGCCACGCTCATGGTGGGCGATCGACTCGCGCACCTCCTGGAGGCGCGCCTCGATGATCCCGCGCTCGTCGAGCAGACGGCAGCGAAAGAAGGCCCGCTGCTCGTCGTCCATGTAGGCCTCGTCGGGCATCGCCAGCAGGCGACGCTCCTCTGCGCTGTACGCCATCTCGGGGGCTCTCCTGAGCCGCGGGGTGGGATGCGGCTTCAAGCGGCGAAAAAGATACGTTATAACATATCAAACATGCAAGTCACCCGGTCGCTCCGGTGACGCCACCGAGGAGTTCCCGATGCCGATGACCGCCGCCGTCTCGTCCCTTTCCGTTTCCCCCGCCGCGGCCACTCACTGGGCCGAGGGAGGCGGCATCGAGGTGCTGCCGCGCATCTTCGAGGACGCCATCACCCTGGCCGTGCTGCGCCGTCCGCTACCCTACGATGTGCTGGCCGGCGCCCTGGCCCAGACGCAGGCCAGGCATCCCCTGTCCTTCGCCTGGCGGGGCGAACCCGGCGACGCCTTGCGTGCCGCGCTGCGGGAGGCGCTGCACTGCCCCGTTGTCTGCGGCCCCCTGGTGGAGGACATCCAGACCCTGGCCGAGGCCATGGCGTTCCTGTTCGACACCGATGAGGTGGGCCTGCGGCTGCGCCGGCTGGACGCGCCCATGTGCCCGCGCTTCCATTGCGACAACCTGCCGGTACGCCTGGTGACCACCTACCTGGGCCCGGGCAGCGAGTGGCTCCCCGAGACGGCAGTCGACCGCGCCGGCCTCGGCGCCCCGCATCCCGACAAGCCGGCCATCGTCCTCGCGGATGCCGCCATCCAGCGATTGGAGGCCGGCGACGTGGCCCTGCTCAAGGGCAGCGGCTGGATCGGCAACGAGGAGCGCGGGCTGGTGCACCGCAGCCCGGCGATGGACTCGAGCCAGCAGCGGCTGCTGCTGACCATCGACCCCGCCTGAGGGAAGGCCCTACTCGAACATCCAGTGGGCCACCAGGCGCACCACCCGGGGCATGACCAGGTAGACCACCAGGGCCACCACGGTGGCGGCGACGAGGCCGTGGCGCAGCCCCCAGGTATCGAGCAGGGGAAACACGGAGAAGACCGGCCGCCAGAGCAGCGGCACCAGCATGGTCAACGGCCAGATCACCGCGGTGGTGACCAGCCATTGCTTCCAGCGCACGGGCTGCTTGCTGGTGGCCGTCGGCGGCGTGAACCAGTAGTCGATACCGGAAAGGATCTCGACCGCCTCCTCCTGCTGCAGGGCATCGCGGATATCCTCCAGCAGCTCGCGGCGCTCGTCGGAGGCGCGCCAGCGCTCCGCCTGGGCCTCGGAGGCGAAGCGCACCGCGATCTCGTAGTCCTGGCCACCCTCGGGGGGCCTGAGGATATGCACGCCCTGGTGGCCGGCATAACCAGAGGCGGCCGCGATGATCCGGCGCAGCCAGGCCTCGTAACGCTCCCTGGCCTCGGGGCGCACCCGATGATGGATGCGGATGGTGACGCCATCGCCGCCCGACGATGGCGCCGCGGAGTGGAGCTCGGCCATGCGCTGTCCTTCGCGGTGGGGGAAGCCTGGCGTCTGGCTATGCCTGCCAGGGCAGCGGCGGCGGCATCAGGGGCTCGCCGTCGTAGTCGGGAATGCGGCCGAAGCGCTCGCTGCCGGCTTCCCAGTCGCGCTGCGCCTCGGCGATCTCGGCCTTGCTGTGGCCGACGAGGTTCCACCAGATCAGGATCTCCTCGCCCAGCGGCTCGCCGCCGATCAGGATGGCCCGGCCGCCCTCGGGCAGGTCGAGGCTGACCTCGTCACGGCCGCGCCCCAGATAGGCCAGTTCGTTGGTGGCGAAGCGGTCCCCCTCGATGGCCAGCTCGCCCTCCAGGGGCAGCACGCCGTACTCGAAGTCCTGGCGCAGCGTCAGCCGCAGGCGGCTCGCCTCCCGGCTTACGAGATCCAGGCCCACCAGCGGCGAGAAGGCCAGGGTCGGCGCCCGCCGGCCGGCGAACTCGCCGGTGAGCAGGGTGAAGGCGACGCCCTGCTCTTCCCAGGACGGCAGGTCGGGATAGTGATCGAAGCGCGGATCGGTGCGGCGGTCCGCCTCGGGCAGGGCGATCCATAGCTGGGCGGCATGCAGTTGGCTCTCGCCGGGCACCGATTCCTCGGTGTGGCTGATGCCGCGTCCGGCGGTCATCAGGTTGACCTGGCCGGGGCGGATCACCTGCCGGTTGCCCAGGCTGTCGCGGTGCAGCACCTCGCCCGCGATCATCCAGGTGAAGGTCTGCAGGCCGATATGCGGGTGGGGCCCGACCCGCAGGCCGCGGGAGTCGCCCTTGAAGACGGCCGGGCCGGCATGGTCGAGGAAGCACCAGGCGCCCACCAGGCGCCGCTGTCGCGAGGGCAGTACCCGGTTGACGGGGATGCCGCCGACATCGGCGGTGCGCGGCGTCACGTGCTGGACCAGGCGCTTGCCCTCGACGACCGGGCAGTCCAGCGACGAGGCCAGGTCGCGATCATCGACGAGTGTGCTCATGGGAATATCCTTTCGAAAGAAGCGAACGGGGCTCGGCCCCGCGGGGAGCGCCTTCAGCATAGGCGGTCCAGGGGGTGGCCGCGCGGGCCGAGCCGAGCGCGCTTAGCCCTGACTCTGCTGAGAGTAGCTCTGCATCAGGTTGGCATAGGCCGGCAGGTGGCCGGCCAGCAGGCCGCCGAAGCCTTCGATGTCGTTGCGCCAGTCACGATGCAACTCGCAGCCGACGCCGAACCAGGTCATCAGTTGGGCACCGGCCCGGGACATGCGATCCCAGGCGGCGTCTCGGGTGATCGGGTTGAAGGTGCCGGAGGCATCGGTGACCACGAACACCTCGAACCCCTCCTCCAGGGCGGAGAGCGCCGGGAAGGCCACGCAGACCTCGGTGACCACGCCGGCGATCAGCAGCTGCTTCTTGCCGGTGGCCTTGACCGCGGCGACGAAGTCCTCGTTGTCCCAGGCGTTGATCTGGCCCGGACGGGCGAAGTAGGGCGCGTCGGGGAATGCCTCCTTGAGTTCCGGCACCATGGGCCCGTTGGGGCCATCCTCGAAGCTGGTGGTGAGGATGGTGGGGATGTCGAAGAACCTGGCGATATCGGCGAGCGCCAGCACGTTGTTCTTGAACTCGTCCGGAGCGTAGTCGCGTACCAGGGACAGCAGGCCGGCCTGATGGTCGACCATCAGCAGGGCCACGTCATCCTTGTCCAGGCGGTGGTAGGTAAAGGACATGGTGGGTCTCCTTTCATCGGGTTGGGAAGGCCCGGCAGCCCAGCTGCCGGGCAAGCACGCCAGCGGACATCTGCCGCTAGCCGTTCAGGGCGCCGTACTTCCCGCGCTGGAAGTCGGCGAAGGCCTGGTGGATCTGCTCCACGCTGTTCATCACGAAGGGCCCGTGGCCGACGACCGGCTCCTCGATGGGCTCGCCGCTGAGCAGCAGCAGCCTGGCGCCGTTGTTGGCCTCCAGGTGCACTTCCTCGCCGCGACGCTCGAAGGCCACCACGGCCTCGTCGCGCACGACGGTCTCGCCATTGACCTGGACGGTGCCCTCCAGCACCACCAGCAGGGTGGTATGGCCCTCCGGGACGGGCAGCACGGCGTCCCGTCCCGCGGCCAGCCGGAGGTCCCACAGGTTGATCGGCGTGAAGGTGCGGGCCGGTCCCGCGTGGCCACGATAGGTTCCCGCCACCACGCGCACCCGACCGGCCTCGTCATCCAGCGCCACGCTGGGAATCTCGGCGTCGAGCAGCGTCTGGTAGGCCGCCGGGGCGTCCTTGTCGCGAGCGGGCAGGTTGATCCAGAGCTGCACCATCTCCAGGGTGCCGCCTCGCTCGGTGAAGGCCCGGGAGTGGAACTCCTCGTGGACGATGCCGGCGCCGGCGGTCATCCACTGCACGTCCCCCTCGCCGATCCTGCCGCCGCTGCCGGTGGAGTCGCGGTGCTCGAGTTCGCCCGCGTAGACCAGGGTCACCGTCTCGAAGCCGCGGTGGGGATGCTGCCCCACGCCGCGCGGTCGCCTGGCCGGCCTGAAGGTGTGGGGACCGGCGTGATCCAGCATCAGGAAGGGGCTGATGTGCTCGGCGCCCATGCGCTCATAGGTGAACAGGGAACGCACGGGGAAGCCGTCACCGACCCAGTGGCCGTGGGGGGCGCCGTATACCGCCTGGATCTGTTTCATGGTCGGGCTCCTGTTGGCAGGGAGGGCGCGAGGGCCCCGATGCAGAAAGCCTAGATAAGGAACGCTTCCCGCAGTAGATGGTATGATTCGGACGGACCGTTCCACTCACAGGACGACCGATGCGGGACCTCAACGACCTCTTCTACTTCGTTCAGGTGGTGGATCACGGCGGCTTCGCGCCCGCCGGCCGGGCCCTGGGCATCCCCAAGTCCAAGCTGAGCCGGCGCATCGGCCAGCTGGAGGAGCGCCTGGCGACCCGGCTGCTCCAGCGTTCGACCCGGCATGTCTCGGTGACCGAGCTCGGTCAGGCCTACTACCGCCACTGCGTGGCGATGCTGGTGGAAGCGGAAGCCGCCGAGGAGCTGATCGCGCACCACCGCGCCGAGCCGCAGGGCACCGTACGGCTGAGCTGCTCCCCCAGCGTGCTGCACTACCTGATCACCCCCCTGCTGGTCCGCTTCATGGCCCAGTGCCCGAAGGTGGAGGTGAGGGTCGAGGCCACCAGCCGGCGCGTCGACGTGATCAGGGAAGGCTTCGACATGGCGATCCGCATCCGCTTCCCGCCGCTGGAGGACAGCGACCTGACCATGAAGGTCCTGTCGCGCAGCCCCCAGCGGCTGGTGGCGGCCTCCGGCCTGTTCGAGGCCCACCCGCTGCCCCGCACGCCCGCCGACCTGTGCCGGCTGCCCAGTCTGGATTTCGAGCAATACGACAGGCAGCACGTCTGGGACCTGGTGGGCCCCGAGGGCGCCACCGCCCAGGTTCACCATCGGCCGCGCCTGGTGACGGACAGCGCCGAGACGCTGCATGAGGCGGCCCTGGCCGGGATGGGCGTGGTCAAGCTGGGCCTGCTGGTCGCCGGGCATGACCTCCAGGCCGGCCGACTGGTCGACGTGCTGCCGGGCTGGGAACCCCGCGGCGGCATCCTGCATGCCGTCTATCCCTCGCGTCGCTGCCTGCTGCCCTCGGTGCGGGCGCTGCTGGACTTCCTCGCCGCGGCGATCGCGGAGGAGGATGTCACGTCACGCGCCGCCCTGCCGAGCGACGCAAGGTGACGGGCCGACCGGGCAACCTGCCGGCCCTCGACTAGTGGGACGCCCCGCCGCGGGGCCGATAGAAGGCGAAGCCGCCGACGTCGACGGTCTTGGCGTATTCCGCGGCCCAGGTAGGGAGCACCGAGCGATGGTGGAAGTAGAGGGCGCCGTCGGTGTGATCGCCGAGCTGCTGGTTGAGGGCGCGCCGGGCGATCTCCTTGGCCGCCGCATAGGCGGCGTCCTCGTCGGCCTCGTCCACCCGGCCGTCACACCACCAGGAGAACTGGCAGGCGCCCTGCTCGGCCCCCTGCCTGACCACCGCGCAGACCGAGTCGGGAAAGCCCTCGTGGGCCAGACGGTTCATCACCACATTGGCCACGGCCTCCATGTCGGCGACCGCCTCGCCGCGGGCTTCCCAGTAGATGCTGCGGGCCAGGCAGGTGAGGGCATCGTCCAGCGGCGCCTTGCCGGTCGGGTCGACCGCCTGGGCCTCCGGCTTCTCGATGGTGGCGGCGGGGGTGACGGGGCCATCCTCGCCCGCCTCCACGACGCTCTGCTCCAGCTGCGCCGCCTTGCGCTCGGCCGCCTCGGCCGGCTCGTGCGCCATGGCCAGGGGCACCAGCAGGCAGGCAGCCAGACAACACACGAAGCACCGCCAAGACGGGGGCATGCCATGTCTCCGGGCGCCTCTCGTAAGGCCAACTCCCTCGACAGTCGCCAGGCCGCCGACGACACCCGGATCGGCAAGCCCGGACAGCGGCTGGCGAGACCTATCGTGCCGCCCCGCAGGGCGAGCCGATGCCGTTTCAGTGTAGCCTGAAGCCGGCCTTGGCGGGCGCCGCCAGGGAGCGTGCCAAGGGGCTAGGCGAAGGTGCGGATCCGGGCGGCGAGTTCGGCGAGTCGCTCGTCGTCGGCCCGACGAAAATCGTGCGAGGACAGGTACCCTTCGTAGCGCGTGAAGTACTTGTCCACCCGTGATTCCACGGCCTGGAAGGTCGGGTCGTTGCCGGTGCCATGCATGGGAAACAGCTTGCTGTGCAGGTGATCGACGCCGTAGCCCTCGAAGAACATGCCGCTGCGGGCGACGCCGTCCAGCGACCGGTCCAGCAACCGGGCCACGCACTTGGTGGCGAGCACCAACCGGCACAGCACCTCGTCCGACTGGTCGAAGGCATAGCTCGAGTGGTGGGCCTTGGGGATCACCACGGTGAAGCCCGGCGTATTGGGGTAGATGGAGAGGAAGGCCAGGTGTTCCTCGTCTTCCCATACCCGATGGCAGGGCGAGCGCCCCGCGACGATGTCACAGAAGATGCAGCGCATGGGTGGTTCCTCCTTGAACCGGGTGACCAGCGCGACCAGGCGCGCCGGTGCTGGCCCCAGCATGGGGCCGGCATGGTATCCTTGTCCCTTCATCCCCACCCTACCATGTCCCATCGAGGAGATTCCCATGGCCCAGGCATCCGCCCGTCACATCCTGGTCAGCAGCGAAGAGCAGTGCCAGGCCCTCAAGGCCGAGATCGAAGGCGGCCGCGACTTCGCCGAGGTCGCCCGCGAACATTCCCAGTGCCCGTCCGGCAAGCAGGGCGGCGAGCTCGGCAGCTTCGGCCCCGGCCAGATGGTGCCGGAATTCGACAAGGTCGTGTTCTCCGCTGAGCTCAACAAGGTCCAGGGCCCGGTGAAGACCCAGTTCGGCTACCACCTGCTCGAGGTCACCAGCCGCACCTGATCCGCGGCGAGGACGCCCGCTCCGGCGTCCTCCCGGGCGCCCCTGACCGACGAAAGCCGCGCGTGGGCCACCACCGCGGCTTTCGTCGTTGGTGGGCGATGTTCCATGGCGCCAGCCGCGCTAGGATGGGGGGGCCGCCCACCCATAAGGACATACCGATGCATGACGAGACCTTTCACCAGAGCATCCGCAAGCTGCTGAAGACCGTCGGGGTCCAGTCCCAGCAGCGCATCGAGGAGGCCGTGGCCCAGGCGCTGGCCGAGGGGCGACTGGCGGGCGACGAGTCGCTGCCGGCCCGCGTGACGCTGGAGGTGGCCGGGCTCGAGCTGAAGGTGGAGTTCCAGGGAGACATCGAGCTTGAGTGATGACACCGTGATTCGCGTCGAGGGCCTGTCGAAGACCTACGACAGCGGGTTCCAGGCGCTCAGCGACGTGGACCTCGAGATCCGCCGCGGCGAGATCTTCGCCCTGCTCGGCCCCAACGGGGCCGGCAAGACGACCCTGATCAGCGTGATCTGTGGCCTGGTCAATGCCAGCCGGGGCCGCGTGCTGGTGGATGGCCACGACAACGTCCGCGAGTTCCGCCGCGCCCGGGAACGCATCGGCCTGGTCCCCCAGGAGCTGACCAGCGAGGCCTTCTCCACGGTCTGGGACACGGTGAGCTTCAGCCGCGGGCTGTTCGGCAAGCCGAAGGCGCCCGGGCACATCGAGAAGGTGCTGAAGTCGCTGTCGCTCTGGGACAAGCGCCGCAACCGGCTGATCACCCTCTCGGGGGGCATGAAGCGCCGGGTGCTGATCGCCAAGGCGCTGGCCCACGAGCCCGAGATCCTGTTTCTCGACGAGCCCACCGCCGGCGTCGATGTCGAGCTGCGCCGCGACATGTGGGAGGTGGTGCGCGGCCTGCGCGACAGCGGGGTGACCATCATCCTGACCACCCACTACATCGAGGAGGCGGAGGAGATGGCCGACCGCATCGGGGTGATCCGCGGCGGCTCGCTGGTGCTGGTGGAGGAGAAGCGCGAGCTGATGCGCAAGCTCGGCCGCAAGGAGCTGACGCTGCAGCTGCGCGAGCCGATCACGCGGGTGCCGGCCGTCCTGAACGGCCATCGGCTGACGCTGGCCGAAGACGGTCATGCACTGATCTACACCTACGATGGCCGCCACAACGGCGAGGACGACCAGGCCGGCATCGCCGACCTGCTCGCCGACCTCGAGGCCGCCGGCATCCGCTTCAAGGACCTCCACACCCGGCAGAGCTCGCTGGAGGAAATCTTCGTCAGCCTGGTCAGGGAGAGCGCATGAACCTGCAATCGGTGAAGACCATCTACCTGGCGGAGATGGCCCGCAGCCTGCGCACGGTGCTGCAGAGCATCGTCTCGCCGGTGATCTCCACCTCGCTGTACTTCGTGGTGTTCGGTGCGGCCATCGGCACCCGGATCAGCGAGGTGGACGGGGTCAGCTACGGGGCCTTCATCGTGCCCGGCCTGATCATGCTGATGCTGCTGACCCAGAGCGTCTCCAACGCCTCCTTCGGGATCTTCTTCCCGCGCTTCTCGGGGTCGATCTACGAGATCCTCTCCGCCCCCATCTCGTACTTCGAGGTGGTGCTCGGCTTCGTCGGCGCGGCGGCCACCAAGTCGGTGCTGCTGGGATTGATCGTGCTCGGCACGGCGAGCCTCTTCGTGCCCTTCTCCATCGCCCATCCGCTGATCATGCTGCTGTTCCTGGTGCTCACGGCGCTGACCTTCAGCCTGCTCGGCTTCATCATCGGCATCTGGGCCGACGGCTTCGAGAAGCTGCAGCTGGTCCCGCTGCTGGTGATCACCCCGCTGACCTTCCTCGGCGGCACCTTCTACTCCATCGACATGCTGCCGCCGTTCTGGCAGGCGGTGACCCTGGCCAACCCGGTGGTCTACCTGATCAGCGGGTTCCGCTGGAGCTTCTACGGCCTGGGCGACGTCAGCATCTGGGCGAGCCTGGCCATGATCGCGCTGTTCCTGGCGGTCTCGCTGGGGGTGGTCAGCTGGATCTTCCGCACCGGCTATCGCCTCAAGCCCTGAGGGGCAGCCGGGCACGGGGCGGCTGCGGTATCATCGCCGCCTTTCCACCGCGAGCCGCGAGGTCTCCCATGCCGATCCTGCACAGCATCATCCACCGCATCGACAAGGGCGACGGCGAGACGCCGGCGCGTCTGGCGCCCGCCCAGGCGGAACTGGCCGCCTCCCCGGCCCTCGACGACCTGCTCGCCGGGCTGGGTGACGCCTACCACGCCAAGACCAAGACCTGGGGCCGCTTCGCCGACGACGAGGAGGACGCCGGCCCCTTCCCCGCCGCGCTGGCCCGCTACCTGGAGGACGGCCTCGACTTCGCCGAGCTGAGCCGGACGCTGGCCGAGCGCCTCACCCCGCTGATCGATGCCCACCTGCCGGTGGGCGGCCACTTCCTGGTCATCGACCACCGCCAGGGCGAGGCCCGCTACCTGATCATGGCGCTGCTGCACCACCGCCAGGGCTTCGGCATCAGCGAGACGCTGGAAGTGGTACCCAGCCACCAGCTCAACCTGGCCCAGATGACGCTGGCCGCTCGGCTCGACTTCGGCCAGTGGCAGGGCGGCTCGTCCTCGCATCCCTACCTGTCCTGGACCCGGGACCGCGGCGGCAGGAAGCTGGCAGAGGGCTTCGCCGAGGTACTGGGGGCCCGGGAGCAGGTCGACGCCACCCAGGAGACCCGCACCCTGCTCAAGGCCTTCAGCGACTACGTGGAGCGGGAGGATCTGCCCGAGGAGGCGAGCCGCGAGAAGACCGACGCCCTGATCGACTATGCCAGCGACCAGGCGAGCCGTGGCGAGCCGATCACCCTGGAGGCGCTCTCCGAGCTGGTCGACGAGCAGCAGCCCAAGGCCTTCTTCGAGCACATCCGCAACAGCGACTATGGCCTGGCCCCGGAGATTCCTCCCGACAAGCGCACCCTCAAGGCGTTCCGGCGCTTCACCGGGCGCGCGGCGGGCGTGTCGATCAGCTTCGATTCCCACCTGCTGGGGGCCGCCGTGGAGTACGACCAGGACCAGGATCGCCTGATCATCAAGAAGGTGCCCACCGGACTGCGTGACCAGCTCAAGCGGCGCCAGGACTGAGGCGGCCGCATCCGCCTATCGCCAGAGACGCCAAGCCGGGCTAGTCTTTCGAAAGGGGCCCCATGGAGCCGTCTCACCGTGATTGCATCGGACCGTCATGCCCTGACGCCATGGACCGCGGAGTTTACCGATCCTCGTCTGGAAGCCGACTATCGGCGTTACGTGCTGCCGCGTACCGCCGGCCAGCTGCAGACCTCGCTGCTGGTCATCGCCCTGCTGTTCACCCTGCTGGGGATGGCCGACTACCTCCTGCTCGGCGCGTCGCCGACCTTCTTCCTGCTGCTGGCCCTGCGCGTGCTGGTGGCGATCGCCTGCCTGCTGACCTGGCGCGCCCTGCGCCGGCGACCCGCCCGGGTGTTTCGCTTCCTGCCCCTGAACCCGGTACTCTGGCTCGGCTGCCTGGTGATCATCCTGATCGTGCCGCTGCGCGCCGACTCCATCGGCACCCATGCCTCCGCCACGGCCGTCGCCGTGATGGCCCTCTACCTCTTCGTGCCCAACCGCCTGCCCTGGATGATCGCGGCCAGCCTGTTGCTGAGCCTGGGCTTCCTCTCGGCGATGCTACTCTGGGCCGCGGTGCCCGCCGGCGTCATCCTCATCCAGGCGGTCGTGCTGCTGTTCGCCAACACCGTGGGACTGATCACCGCCCGGCGCCTGGCGCGCCTGCAGCGCGAACAGTACGCCTCGCTGCTCGACGAGCGCGCCTCCAGCGAGCGGCTGAGGCACGAGATCGGCGATCACCTGCACCTCGAGGAGCGGCTTCGCCACATGGCCGGCACCGATGAGCTCACCGGCCTCGACAACCGTCGGCGCTTCTTCGAGCGTGCCGACCAGGAACTGCGTCGCGCCCTCCGCCATGGCTCGCCGCTGAGCTTCTGCATGGTCGATATCGACCACTTCAAGGCCATCAACGACCAGCATGGCCACTCGGTAGGCGACCTGGTCCTGACCCGGGTGGCGGCCACGCTGCGCGGTGACCTTCGCGAGGTCGACTTCATCGGCCGCTTCGGCGGCGAGGAGTTCGTCATCGCCCTGCCCGGCGCCGACCCGGCGGCCGCCCGGGAGGTGGCCGAGCGCCTGCGCTCGCGCATTTCCGAGCTGCCCCACCCCGACCCGGGCGTTCCTCACCGGATGAGCGTGACCATCGGCATCGCCCGGCTGGCGCCCGGCGAGACGACCCTGGACCCGGTGCTCAAGCGTGCCGACCAGGCGCTGTATCGCGGCAAGGCCGGCGGCCGCAACACCGTGGTGCTGGCCGACGAGCAGGAAGGCGTCGGGATGGCGGCGGCGAATGGCTGAGCGACCGACGCCGGGAGGGCGGCGAGTCGCCGCCGCAAGGGTCTATGCTGATCGCGCCTCATTGCCACCCGGAGACCCGTCATGCCCCGCCGCATCCTGCTCCTCCAGGGCCACCCCGACCCGGCGACGCCCCACCTCTGCCACGCCCTGGCCGATCACTACCTGGCCGGGGCCCGGGAAGCCGGCCACGAGGTTCGCCAGGCGGTCCTCACCCGCCTTGACGTTCCCCTGCTGCGCAGCGCCGAGGACTGGAAGGAGGGCCGCCTCCCCGAGGGCCTCGAGGCGGTGCAACAGGATATCGCCTGGTGCGACCACCTGGTGCTGGTCTTCCCGCTGTGGCTCGGCGACATGCCGGCGCTGGTCAAGGCCTTCCTGGAGCAGGTGATGCGCCCGCACTTCGCCTTCGAGTACGAGGCGGGCAACCCCCTGGGGCGCAAGGGACTCACCGGGCGCTCGGCGCGGGTGATCGTCACCATGGGCATGCCGGCGGCGATCTATCGCCATGTGTATCGGGCGCATAGCGTGAGGGCACTGGAGCGTAACGTGCTGGGCTTCGTCGGTTTCGCCCCGGTCCGCGAGACGCTGATCGGGTCGGTGGATGGGCTGGAGCCACGGGCCCGCCAGCGCTGGTTCGACAGGCTGCGACGGCTCGGCGCGCGGGCCATGTAGCGGGCTGGCCCGCGGCCTGTCGCGGCGAGGGTGCTCGCCGATCAGGCCGGATGGGTAGCCAGGTGCGGCATCAGCCACCGGCGCAGCTGCGGGCCTTGCAGCAGCCCCGGCTGGCGCGCCACCTCCTGGCCACCGCGGAACACGATAAGCGTCGGAATGCTGCGGATGCCGAAGCGGGCGGCCAGTTCCTGCTCGGCCTCGGTGTCGAGCTTGGCGAAGCGCATGCGCGGCTCGAGCTCCCTGGCCGCCTCGGCGAAGATCGGCGCCATCGTCTTGCAGGGGCCGCACCAGCTGGCCCAGAAGTCGACCACCACCGGCAGCTCGCTGCGCCCCACCAGGGCATGGAAGTTGGCACCGGTCAGTGCAACGGGTTCGCCGGCGAACAGCGGCAGCTTGCACTTGCCGCAGCGGGGGCCGGACGCCAGGCGGCCGGCGTCGACGCGGTTCAGGGCGCCACAGTGGGCACAGCCCAGGACGAGGGATTCGGGCATCATGCGGCTCCGCGGGCAGGGATCACTGCCGACGACTATGGCCGCTCGGCGCCCAGCCATCAAGCCCATGCAGCCACGCCGACGCGCTGCTAACGTGCCGTGAGACCGACACCCTGCCCACCCCTCCCGGAGAACCCCATGGGTCCAAGCCCTGATCCGCGTGTCCTGCTGCGCCTGCTGGGGCTGCTGCGTCCCTACCGCTCACGGCTGCTGCTGGCGGGGCTCGCCCTGCTGGTGGCGGCCGGCTGCGTGCTGCTGCTCGGCCAGGGCCTGCGCCTGGTCATCGACCAGGGCTTCCTGGCCCGCGATGCCCGGCAGCTCAACCAGGCCCTGATCGGCATGGTGGCCTTGGTGGCGGTGCTGGCCGGCGCCTCCGCCCTGCGCTACTACCTGGTGAGCTGGATCGGCGAGCGACTCGCCGCCGACCTGCGCCGCCGCGTCTTCGACCGCCTGCTCGACCTCGAGCCCGGCTTCTTCGAGAGCGCGCGGGAGGACGACCGCGGCGCCGGCGAGATCGCCTCGCGGCTGACGGCGGACACCACCGTGCTGCAGAGCCTGTTCGGGTCCTCGGTATCACTGGCCCTGCGCAACCTGATGCTGCTGATCGGCGCCGCGGGCCTGATGCTGGTGACCCAGCCCTGGCTCTCGGCGCTGGTGCTGCTGGGGATTCCCGCCACCCTGGCCCCGATCCTCTGGTACGGGCGCCGGGTGCGCCGCCTCTCCCGCCATAGCCAGGACCGGGTGGCGGAACTGGGCCGCTATGCCGGCGAGGCCCTGTCCGGGATTCGTACCATCCAGGCCTTCAACCACGAGGACACCGACCGCCGCGGCTACGCCCGCCGCGTCGAGGAGGCCTTCGACGCCGCGATGGCGCGCAGCCGCCAGCGGGCCTGGCTGACCGGGGCCGCCCTGCTGGTGGTGTTCGGCGCGGTGGGCATCATGCTGTGGCAGGGTGGCCGGGCGGTGCTCGCCGGCGATCTCACCGCCGGGGAGCTCTCCGCCTTCGTCTTCTACGCCGTGCTGGTCGCCGGCGCCGTGGCCACCCTGGCCGAGGTGGCCAGTGACGTGCAGCGCGCCGCCGGGGCCGCCGAGCGCCTGCTCGAGCTTCGGGACGCTCGGCCGCGGATCGCCGCCCCGCCGGTACCCACGCCCCTGCCCCGGCCGGTGGCCGGGGCGATCCGCCTCGAGGGCGTGACCTTCACCTATCCGGGCCGGGAGCGCCCGGCGCTGGCCGGGCTGGAGCTGGCCATCCAGCCCGGCGAACGGGTCGCCCTGGTCGGGCCCTCCGGGGCCGGCAAGAGCACCCTGCTCGCCCTGCTGCTGCGCTTCCACGACCCCGACCGCGGTCGGCTGAGCCTGGATGGCCTCGACCTCAAGGCTATCGACCCGCATGCGCTGCGCGCGGCGATCGGCCTGGTGGCCCAGGAGCCGGTGCTGTTCACCGGCTCCGCCGCCGACAACCTGCACTTCGGCAAGCCGGACGCCAGCGACGAGGAGCTGCGCCGCGCCGCCCGCGACGCCAATGCTCTGGACTTCCTCGAGGCGCTGCCGCGGGGCCTCGACACGCCCCTGGGACCGGGCGGGGTGCAGCTCTCCGGCGGCCAGCGCCAGCGCCTGGCCATCGCCCGGGCGCTGCTCAAGTCGCCCGCCGTGCTGCTGCTCGACGAGGCCACCAGCGCGCTGGACGCCGAGAGCGAGCGGCTGGTCCAGCAGGCCCTGGACCGGCTGATGGCCGACCGCACCAGCGTGGTGATCGCCCATCGCCTGGCCACGGTGGTGGCCGCCGACCGCCTGCTGGTGATGGACGAGGGACGGCTGGTGGCGGCCGGGCGCCATGACGAGCTGATGGCCTCGAGTCCCCTCTACCGACGCCTGGCCGAGCTGCAGTTCGGCCGACCGTCCGGGGCCCGGACCACCGGCCGCGCCTGAGCCGACCAAACCCGACTCAGAACAGGCCGAGCTGGCGATCGATCAGCGCCGCGAAGTCGTCGCCCACGAAAGGCAGGATGGCATCCGCCACCGGGCGCAGCTGGTGGTTCAGGTAGTGGTCGGTGTCGATGGCCGAGCGCCGGCGCTCCAGGGGCTCCGGCCCGGCCACTGTCATCACGTAGCGGATCCAGCCGCCCTGCTGGTACTGGCGCGGCCGCCCCCGCTGATCGTTGACCGCATCGGCGAGCCGGGCGGCTCGCACATGCGGCGGCACGTTGCGCCGGTAGTCGGAGAGCCGCCGGCGCAGGCGCTTGCGATAGACCAGCCGATCGTCGAAGTCGCCGGACAGGGTGCGCTGCACATAGTCGCGCACGAAGTCCCGATACGGCTCGCCGGTGAAGATGCGCCGGTAGAGCTCCTCCTGGAACTGCTTGGCCAGGGGCGTCCAGTCGCTGCGCACGGCCTCCAGGCCCTTGAAGACCACCCGCTCATCGCCGGCCGCGTCCCGCACCAGCCCGGCATAGCGCTTCTTGCTGCCCGCCTCGGTGCCGCGGATGGTGGGCATCAGGAAGCGCCGATAGTGGGTCTCGAACTGCAGCTCCAGGGCGCTCTCCAGGCCGTACTCGTCGGCCAGGTGCTCCCGCCACCAGGCATTGACGTGGGCCACCAGGCGACGGCCGATCGCCGCCGCCTGCGCCTCGGGATGCGCGCCGCCGAGCCAGACGAAGGTGGAGTCGGTATCGCCGTAGATAACGGTATATCCCTCGGCCTCGATCAGCGCCCGGGTGCGGCGCATGATCTCGTGGCCACGCAGGGTGATCGACGAGGCCAGCCGCGAATCGAAGAAGCGACAGCCCTTCGAGCCCAGCACCCCGTAGAAGCTGTTCATGATGATCTTCAGGGCCTGGGCGAGCGGCGCGTTGCCGGCGGCCTTGGCGGCCTCGCGACCCTCCCACAGCTGCGCCACGATGGCCGGCAGGGCATGCCGCGTGCGCGAGAAGCGCGCGCCGCGAAAGCCCGTCACCGAGGCGGCGTCCGAGGGGTCGGCGAGGCCCTCGATCAGCCCCGCCGGGTCGATCAGGAAGCTGCGGATGATCGCGGGATACAGGCTCTTGAAGTCGAGCACCAGCACCGAGTCGTAGAGGCCGGGCCGGGAGTCCATGACGAAGCCGCCGGGGCTCTCGTCTGGCTGGCCCTCGCCGAGGTTCGGCGCCACCAGGCCCAGGCGATGCAGGTGCGGCAGGTAGCGGTGGGTGAAGGCCGCCACCGACCCGCCGCTGCGGTCGGCGGGAAGCCCGGTCACGCTGGCCCGCTCCAGCAGGAAATCCAGCAGCTCGGTGGTCGCGAAGATCCGCGTCACCAGCTCGCAGTCCCTGAGGTTGTAGCGTGCCAGCGCCGGCTTGTCCTCGGCGAACATGCGCAGGATGTCGTCGAGGCGCTGGTAGGGGTTGTCGATGGCCTTGCCCTCGCCCAGCAGGGTGCGGGCCACGTTCTCCAGGCTGAAGGAGGGGAACTGCCAGGTCGCCGAGCGCAGGGCCTCGATGCCGTCGATGATCAGCCGTCCCGCCGCCGAGGCCACATAGCGGCCGGTCTGGTGGCCCTGGGCACGCCACTCCAGCGCTTGCCCGCCGCGGCCCAGACGTAGCACCACGCCGCAGCGCCGGGCATGCTCGTGGAGGATCCGCAGGTCGAACTGCACCAGGTTCCAGCCGATGATCGCGTCCGGGTCGTGCTCGGCGAACCACTGGTTCAAGCGTTCGAGCATCGCCGCGCGGCTCGCGCAGTAGTCGAGGCGGAAGTCGAGCCCCTCGGCGCGGCCGTTGGGCGGGCCCAGCATCAAGACCCGGCGCTGCCCGCCCCCTTCCAGGGCGATGGAGTAGAGCTCCCCCGTTCCACTGGTCTCGATATCCAGCGAGACCAGCCGCAGCCGGGGGCGATAGTCGGCGGCGGGCCCGAGGCGCGCCGCCACCAGGCCGCCCTGCCCGTCCGGCTCACCCTCGACACTGACGGAGGCGGTGATAAAGCGCTCCATCAGGTAACGCTCCGGCGGGCGGATGTCGGCCTCGTAGACCACCACGCCGGCGTCCTTCAGGCGGCGTGCCAGGGCGAGAAGCCGGCGGTGCTGCCGGCCGTAGAGCCCCAGCACCGGGCGATGCTGGAAATCGCGCAGCGCGAGTGGCCGCAGCTCGACATCCGGCGCGGCGCCGAGGACGGCCGCCGCCTGCTCGCGCTGCTCCGCCGGCACAAAGGCCACCGACGGCCGGTGCGGCAATCGTACCCGGAGCGGCCCGGCGTCGGTCGCCAGCCAGAACGCGACCTCGATGCCCTCGGGCGTGTCCTGCCAGTGCCGGGTCAGGATGAACCCCTGTCGTGACGCCACCGCCGTTCCTCGCCCGCTATCCTCGACGCCTCGATCTTACCGGCGCCGGGCCGATCTCACACCTCGATCACCAGGTCGGGCCGGAACGGCGGTGACGCGAGCTCGCCCGGGTACCCGCCGGGGTTGGCGATGACCCGGGTGCCGGCGACCCTCAGGTCCAGCGGCACGTGCACATGGCCATGGATCCAGAGATCCATTCGCCCCATGAGCCTCGAGAGCCGAGAGGCAAAGGCCGGCGACAACGGGTCGCCGCGATAGTGCTCCGGGATGCAATCGGCCAGGGGGGCATGGTGACTGATCACCACCCGCGGGCCGTCGACGGGCCTGGCCAGCTCGGCGGACAGCCAGCCCAGTGCCTCCGCGTGCAGGCGCCGGCTCTCCGCCGGGGTGAACACCGCGCCCGCCGGCTGCTCGATGAGCCGAAAGTCCGGCATCAACCGGCGCGCCACCCGTTCCGCCAATGCGGAAATATCGCCGGGCGCCTGGTCATCGAGCGCGAAATCGGTCCACAGGGTGAGGCCGTGGAAGCGCACGCCGCCCAGGGTGAGGCTGCGGTTGTCCAGCAGGTGGATGCCGAGCCGCTCCGCCTCGACGGCCAGCTCGGCGCGCAGGGTCGCCATGCAGGCACCGTAGAATTCGTGGTTGCCGGGCACGTAGAGGACCGGCGTGCCGGCGAAGCGCGCGGCTGCCCAGGCGAGGCCCTGACAGCCGACATGGATGTCGCCGGCCAGTACCACCACATCGCAGGCCACCGGCGGCAGCTCGCGGCCCCCGGGGAAATGTTCCAGATGCAGGTCGGAGAGTATCCTGAGTCGCATGGCTCTCCCCGCGGCGTCAGCGCTCGCTCAGGGCCAGACGCACTCCCAGGGCCACGAACACCGTCCCCAGCCCCTTCTCCAGCCAGGTTCCGAGACGACGACGGCCGCGCAGCGCCCCGGCCAGCCCGGCGCCGGCCAGCACCAGCGGCGGCTCGATGACGGCGGCCACGGCGATGATCAGCAGGCCGTGGAAGGCCAGCTGCAGACCGGCCGGGCCGGCCGCCGGCTCCACGAACTGGGGCAGGAAGGCGAGGAAGAACACGGCCACCTTGGGGTTGAGCAGCGAGACCAGGATGCCCTGGCGATAGATCGTGCGCGCCCCGGGAGCGACGCCGGTGGGCGGGGACTCGGCGGCCCCGGTTCGTGCCAGCAGGGCCTGGAGTCCCAGCCAGACCAGGTAGGCGGCACCGACCCATTTGACCAGCGAGAAGGCCAGCGCCGAGGTGGCCAGGATCGCCGAGAGCCCCAACGCCGCCATGGCCACGTGCAGACCGGCACCGCTCCATACGCCGAGCATGGCGGCCACGCCACCGCGGCGGCCATGGCGCGCCGTCTGGCCGAGGAGGAAGGCCAGGTCGGGCCCCGGGGACAGGTTCAGCAGGACCGCCGTGGACAGGAAGGCCATCCAGTGAGCCAGGGAATAGGTCAACATGGCATGCGGAGCTTCGCGAGACGAGGGGAATCCCTCACGCTAGGCGATGGCCGCGACGACGTCCAGCCCGTCATGACCCGACAGGCCCCATCGGCAGCCATAAAAAAGGCCCCCCGAAGGAGGCCAGGTGGAGCACGCCAGCTCACTGGTGATGTCGCCCGCCGCGCAGTGGCGCCACGCCTGACGACCCGGTGACCGCCGGGGGCAACGGCGCGAACCGCTGACCCCGGGTTGCCGGCCACCTCATGCCTTTTACCATACAAGGGTCGCGCCACTTTCCACGCCTTCCCTTCAATATCAGCTATTTAATAAATTCCTGATACTACCTCCCTGCGCCTTCACCTCCGCCGGGGGCGAGCGGCCGCACCATCGCGATCCCCACGAATGCCGCATTGCATCATGGCGGCGCACCGGGCACCGGCCATGACTTGATGGAAATCCCTTCCATCAAGCATGCTGTGGGCTTCCCTGATCCTGCGGAGAGCCCCCATGTCCCACCCCCGCCTCGGCTTCATCGGCATCGGCCTGATGGGCGACCCCATGACCCGCCGCCTGCTGGCCGCCGGCTACGACGTCGGCGTCTGGAACCGCTCCCCGGACAGGACCGCGGGGGTGGCCGCGGCCGGCGCCCGAGTGGCCGGCTCGCTCGGCGAGCTGGTGGCCGACGCGGACGTGATCCTGCTGTGCCTGGCCAACACCGCCGTCGTCGAGGCGGTGGTGTTCGGCGAGGACGGCGTGGCGGCCCATGCCCGCGCCGGCCAGCGGCTGGTCGATCTCTCCAGCAGCGACCCCGAGGCCACCCGCCGCTTCGCCGCGCGCCTGGCGGCCGATCACGGCGTGCCCTGGGTGGATGCCCCGGTCTCCGGCGGCGTGGCCGGCGCCGAGGCCGGGCAGCTGGCCATCATGTGCGGCGGTGCCGCCGAGGATGTCGCGGCGGTGCGGCCCCTGCTCGCCCCCCTGGCGGCCCGGGTGACCCACATGGGCCCGGTGGGCAGCGGCCAGGTGACCAAGGTGTGCAACCAGATGATCGTCGGCTGCCAGGCGGCGGTGATCGCCGAGATGGTGGCCCTGGCCGAGGCCAGCGGGGTCGACGCCCATCGGCTCACCGAGGCGCTGGCCGGCGGCTTCGCCGACTCCAGACCCTTTCGCATCCTCACCCCGCGCATGGCTGCCAGCGACTTCGCCGCGCCCCCCTGGCACCTGCGCACCCTGCTCAAGGACCTGGACATGGCCGTGGCCCAGAGCGGGCGGGTCACCAGCGCCACCCCGATGAGCGCCCTGGCCGCTCAGCTGATGCGCGGCCACGCCGGCCACGGGCACGCCGACGCGGACCCGGCGAGCCTGGTCGAGGCCTACCGCAAGCCCTGAGGCGGTTCCCCCCTGGCGACACCGGCGGCGGGGGGCCATCCTGTCCCTGCGCCCTCGCCTGCCTGCCGGGGGCGGGGAGGCACCATGCGCCAGCGCAGCAACGTGCATATCGGCACCTCGGGGTACCAGTACGACCACTGGCGTGGTGTCTTCTACCCGGACGCCCTGCCCCGGGAGCGCTGGCTCGCCCACTATGCCGAGCACTTCGCGACCCTGGAGATCAACAGTACCTTCTACGGGCTGCCCACGGCCGCCACCGTCCAGGCCTGGCGAGACGCGGTGCCGGCGGCGTTTCGCTTTGCCGTCAAGTTCAGCCGCTATGGCAGCCACATGAAGAAGCTCAAGGCGCCGCAGGCGACCATCGGCCACTTCGTGGAACGGGTGGACCCGCTGGGCGACCGGCTCGGGCCGATCCTGGTCCAGCTGCCGGGGCGCTGGCGGGTCGACGCCGGGCGACTGGCGGCCTTCCTGGAAGCGGCGCCGCCCGGCTACCGCTGGGCGATCGAGGTCCGCGACGCCTCCTGGTGGTGCGAGGCGGTCTATCGAGTCCTGGAGACGCATCACGCCGCCCTGTGCTGGCACGATGGCCTGGTCGATCATCCCCGGCGCCTGACCGCCGACTGGACCTACTTGCGCTTCCACGGCGATCACGACCGCGGCCGCTACTCGCCCCAGTACCTCACCGCCCAGGCCCGGCGGCTGCGCGCCCTGCGCGACGACGGCACGGACGTCTACGCCTACTTCAACAACGACGCCGCCGGGCACGCCGTGACCAACGCCCGCCGGCTGCGCCGCTACCTCGACCACCGCTCTCCAGGCTAGCCCTGGCACGCCGACATTCATAGCCCTTATAAGCTATATAATGATCATATAGCCATTATTGGCTATAAAATTGAAAAATAGATATAAAAGGCTATCATTGAGACGAGATCACCGACCGGAGAGTGCCCATGAGGCAGCCTATCGCCGTGCTGACCGGGGACGTCATCGCGTCGCGCCGGATCGCCGATACCCAGGCCCTCTACCGGGAGCTCGATGCCATCCTGGGCCGCCTGGCCGAGCACTACGGCGGCCGCTTCGAGCGCTACCGGGGGGATGGCTTCCAGCTGGCCCTGCCCGTGGCCGGCGCGGCCCTGGATGCCGCCGTGGCCCTGCGCGCCGCGCTGATCATGCACTCCGACGAGCGGCGCTGGGATGCCCGGGTCGCGATGGCCGTGGGCAGCGACGACTGGCAGGCCGAGCGTACCCTGGCCTCCGCCGACGGGCCGGTGTTCGTGGCCTCCGGCCGGGCCCTGGATGCCCTGGCCGAGGGGGCGGCGCACCTGGCCCTGACCCGCCCCGGCATGCCCGGGGACGCGGCCCTGACCCTGCTGGTCCGCTATGTCGACGAGCTGGTCGATGGCTGGTCTCGCTACTCCGCCGAGATCGTCTGCCTGAGCCTGTGGCATGATGACTCCCAGCAGGCCATGGCCGAACGCCTGGGCATCCGCCAGCCCAGCGTGCACAAGCGCCTGCGCACCGCCCGCTGGGCGCTGCTGGACGATACCCTGGACTTCTTCCGACACCGCCTGGCCACGGAGGGCCCTGCCCCATGACCGCCCCGCAACTGGCGACCCTGCTCGGCCTGCTGCTGGCCCACCTGAGCGGCGACTTCCTGCTCCAGCCGCGACGCTGGGTCGATTCGCGACAGCGCCACAAGCGACGCTCACGGGCCCTCTACCTGCACGCCGGGCTGCATGGCCTGCTGGTGCTGCTGGTGCTCGGCATCGCCGGGAGCGCGCCGGGCCTCGCCCTGGCCGGGGCCCTGCTGGTGGCCACCAGCCATGCGCTGATCGACCTGGGCAAGGCGCACCTGGACCCGCGCCGGCTGCGCTGGTTCCTGCTCGACCAGCTGCTGCACCTGGGGGTGCTGGTGGGGCTGTGGCTCGCCTGGCTGGGCAGCCTGCGGCCGCTGACCGAGGCCGCGGCCTGGCTGGCCACCCCGCAGACATTGACCCTGGCCGGCGCCTACCTGCTGGTGACCCGGCCGATGGCCATCGCCATCGCCCTGGCCATGCGGCCCTGGAGCGACGAGGTCGCCGACCCCGGCACCCTGGTCGCCGCCGGGGCCCGCATCGGCATGCTCGAGCGCTTCCTGGTGCTGACCCTGGTGCTGCTGGACGAGCTGACCGCCGTGGGCTTCCTGCTGACGGCCAAGTCGGTGCTGCGCTTCGGCGACCTCCGCGAGCGTCGCGACCGCAAGCTCACCGAGTACGTGCTGCTGGGCACCCTGCTCAGCGTGTCGGCGACCCTGGCCCTCGGCCTGCTGGTACGCTCCACGCCCTGGGGAGGCTGACGCCATGCCCGCGCGCCTGCTGGTCGTGCTGCTGCTGGGCCTGGCGATCGGCGGCTGCGCCCGCCAGGGGGGCATCAGCCCCCAGGCCGGCTATGCGGTCGACACCCGCCACCCGGCCCCGTCGCACTCCAGCCGCGTGCATCACCTGGTGCTCCACTACACCGATGCCGACGAGGCCGAGTCCCTGGCCATCCTCACCGGCCCGCGGGTCAGTACCCACTACCTGTTGCCCCGGCCGGCACGCCACCACCGCGGGGAGCCGCTGGTCTACCGGCTGGTGGAGGAGTCGCGGCGCGCCTGGCATGCCGGCGACAGCGCCTGGGCGGGCCGCCGTCACCTCAACGACACCTCGATCGGCATCGAGATCGTCAACCCGGGGCCCGACCGCTCCTTCGCCGCGGTCGAGGCCGGCGAACCGGTCCGCTGGGCGCCCTTCCCCGACGCCCAGATCGCCGCCCTGATCCCGCTGCTGCGCGACCTGATCGCCCGCCACGACATCGCCGCCACCGATATCCTGTCCCACGCCGAGATCGCCCCGAGCCGCAAGATCGACCCGGGTCCCGCCTTTCCCTGGCGCCGGCTCTTCGCCGCCGGCATCGGCACCTGGCCGGACGCGGCCCGCGTCGCCCGCCATCGCCGGGCGCTGGCCGACCGGCCGCCGTCCCTGACCACCCTGCAGCGGGCGCTGGCGGCCTGGGGCTATGCGGTCACGCCCAGCGGCAGCCTCGATGCCGAGACCCGCGGGGCGCTGCGCGCCTTCCAGATGCGCTACCGGCCCGCCGATCATCGCGGCGAAGCGGATCTCGACACCGCCGCGCGGCTCTGGGCGCTGCTCGAGCAGTACCGGCCCGAGGCGCTGGCGACGCTCGACGACCGCGACAGCAGGCGCTAGCCGTCGCCGGCCCCGCGCGGGTAGTGGATCACGTCGTGGAAGCGCACGGGGGGCGCGGCGGGATTGCGATAGCCGTGGGGACGGTCCGCGGCGAAGCGCAGCCCCTCGCCCTCGCCGAGCCGCTGCCACTGCCCCGCCAGGCACACTTCGAGCGTGCCCTCGACCACCACCAGGTGCTCCACCACGCCCGGCGCATGGGGCGCCGACTCGCTGAGCGCCCCCGGTGCCAGGGTGATGACGAACAGCTCGAAGCCAAGCACGGGGTCGAAGGGAAACAGCGGCACGACCTGCATGCCCGCGGCATCCTCGCCCCATGCCGCACGCCGCGCGGGAGCGGCCATCGCCGC
Source organism: Halomonas maura (assembly GCF_030409305.1). GTDB lineage: Bacteria > Pseudomonadota > Gammaproteobacteria > Pseudomonadales > Halomonadaceae > Halomonas > Halomonas maura. Next base: position 49,252 of record NZ_JAUFPQ010000018.1, on the reverse strand, counting down.
CTCGCCCGACGCCTTCGCCGTCGGCGCCAGAAGGCTGGAGAAGGACACGCGAAAGCCGCTGGCGATCTTCCACAGCGTGGCCACGGTGGGGCTGGACTCCCCGCGCTCGATCTGGCCGAGCATGGCCTTGCTGACGCCGGTCTCCCGGGCGGTGCGATCCAGGCTCCAGCCCTGCTGGCGACGCAGCCAGCGGAGCCGGTCGGCGATGTGCTGCGAGATCTCCTGCATGCGGCCTGCCTCCCGTGTGGTGCGTGTCGCTACGGTGGGCGCCATTGTACGTGATAACGCACGGTGGTATCGTGCCGCGATCGTGCGTTATAGCGCACATCCGTTCCCGGGAGCCCTCGATGCCAGCCTCCGACCTGCCGCTTCGCCGTCGCCTCGCCTGCCTGCGCGACGGCAGCCTCTCGACCCTGACCGCGGGGTTCATCGCCGTGCTGATCGGCTACTCGAGCTCGGCGGTGATCATCTTCCAGGCCGCCGAGGCGGCCGGTGCCAGCCAGGCGCAGATCGGCTCCTGGCTGTGGGCGCTGGGCGTCGGCGCCGGCCTTACCTCCATCGGCTTCTCGCTGCGCTACCGCATGCCGCTGCTCACCGCCTGGTCGACCCCGGGGGCGGCCCTGCTGGCAACCAGCCTGCCCGGGGTAGCGATGAGCGATGCCATCGGCGCCTTCCTGTTCTCCTCGGCGCTGATCACCCTGTGCGGCGTGACCGGCCTCTTCGAGCGACTCATGCATCGCCTGCCCCGCGCGCTGGCCTCGGCCATGCTCGCCGGGGTGCTGCTGCGCTTCGGGCTCGACCTCTTCGCGACCCTCGAGCACCGGCTGGTGCTGCCGCTGTCGATGTGCCTGGCCTATCTGCTGGGCAAGCGCTGGTGGCCGCGCTATGCCATCCCGCTGGTGCTGGCGACGGGGTGCCTGGTGGCCCAGGCGCAGGGGCTGTTGCACCTCGAGGAGGTGACCCCGCGCCTGGCCCAGCCGGTCTTCACCGCGCCGACCTTCTCGGCCTCGGCGATGATCGGCGTGGGCCTGCCGCTGTTCGTGGTCACCATGGCCTCGCAGAACCTGCCCGGCATCGCCGTGATCCGGGCGGCGGGGTTCTCCCCGCCGGTCTCGCCGCTGATCGGCGGCACCGGCCTGACCTCCCTGGCGCTCGCGCCCTTCGGCGGCTTCGCCCTCAACCTGGCGGCGATCAGCGCCGCGGTGTGCCTGGGACCGGAGTCCCACGCCGAGCCCGGGCGGCGCTACACCGCCGGGATCGCGGCCGGCGGGTTCTACCTGCTGCTGGGCCTGTTCGGCGCCACCGTCACCGCCCTGTTCGCGGCCTTTCCCGCCGAGCTGGTGATGGCCATCGCCGGCCTCGCCCTGCTGCCCACCCTGGGGGCCGGCCTGGCCGATGCCCTGGGCGCGGAGGGGCACCGTGACGCCGCCCTGGTGACCTTCCTGGTCACCGCCTCGGGCATCAGTCCCGGCGGCATCGGCGCCGCCTTCTGGGGACTGGTCGCCGGCCTGGTGGTCATGCTGGCGGGCCGCCGTCCCTGACGGCGAGTGTCGCCCCCGGCATGCCGGCCGTCGCCGAGGCGATTGGCGTCATGCCCACCAGCTGCTAGGGTCGCCGGCGAGCGCCCCGATCCAGGAGACCTGCCCATGACGGCCATCACCCTCACCACCCTGCAGGGGCGGGCCATCGCCCCGCACCTCGAGGCCCTGGCGCGGCTGCGCATCGGGGTCTTCCGCGACTACCCCTACCTCTACGACGGCGACCTGGCCTACGAGGCCGAGTACCTGGACCGCTACGCCCGCAACCCGCGCAGCCTCTTCGTGCTGGCGTTCGACGGCGAGACCCTGGTGGGCGCGGCCACCGGCCAACCGCTGGTCGACGAGGTGGACGAGTTCCGCAGCCCCTTCGAGGCCGCCGGCTACCGCCCCGAGCGCGTCTTCTACTACGGCGAGTCGGTGCTGCTGCCCGAGTACCGCGGCCAGGGCATCGGCAAGGCCTTCATGGCAACCCGCGAGCGCCATGCCGCCGGGGAGGGATTCGGGTTCGCCGCCTTCTGCGCCGTCGAGCGCCCCGACGACCATCCCCGCAAGCCGGCCGACTACCGTCCGCTGCATGGCTTCTGGCATTCCCGGGGCTACCGTCGCACGCCCTCGCTGTCCACCACCTTCGCCTGGAAGGACCTGGACGAGGCCGAGGAGACCGCCAAGCCGATGGTCTTCTGGCTCAAGGCGCTGGGCACATGAGGCCGGCCCGCGAGCGCCCGGTGACGGTGGCCACCGCCCAGTACCCGATCGAGGCCTTCGACGACATCGCCGGGTTCCGCGCCAAGGCGGCGCGCTGGGTCCAGGACGCCGCGGGCCGCGGCGCCGAGCTGCTGGTCTTCCCCGAGTACGGCGCCATGGAGCTGGCGTCGCTGCTGCCCGAGGCCGAGCGGGGCGACCTGGCGGCCCAGTTGCACGGCCTGCAGCCGCTGCGCGAGGCCTTCGTCGACAGCTGGCGCGCGCTGGCCGTCGAACATGGCGTGACCCTGCTGGCCCCCTCGCTGCCCTGGCGCCTCGATGACGGCCGCTTCGTCAACCGGGCCTGGCTGTGCGGTCCCGACGGCGGCCTGGGCCACCAGGACAAGCAGGTGATGACCCGCTTCGAGAACGACGACTGGGGCGTGGCCGCCGGCGACGGGCTCAGGGTCTTCGACACCCCGGCCGGGCGGCTGGGCGTGCTGATCTGCTACGACAGCGAGTTTCCCCTGCTGGCCCGGGCCCTGGTCGAGGCCGGCGCCGAGCTGCTGCTGGTGCCGAGCTGCACCGACACCCAGGCCGGCTACCAGCGGGTGCGCCTGAGCGCCCAGGCCCGCGCCATCGAACAGCAGGTGGCGGTGGTGCAGTCGCCGACGGTCGGCGAGGCGCTGTGGTCGCCGGCGGTGGACATCAACATCGGCTTTGCCGGCGTCTACACGCCCTGCGACCACGGCTTCCCGCCGGACGGGGTGCTGACCATCGCCGGGGATGCCACCCCGGGCTGGCAACTGGCCCGCCTGGACCTGGCGCGGATCCGTTCGCTGCGCGAGCACGGCCAGGTCAACAACCACGCCGACTGGACGCTCCAGGCAACACGCCTGGCACCGGGCATCGAGGCCGTGGCACTGGGGTGAGCCGGCCCCGGCATTTTGCCGCCACTGACGCTTGGCCGTACAATGCCCGTCATGATCCCGCCACCCGGCACCTGTCGAACGTCCCGCTGATCGACTGCGAATCCCGTGTTCCTCGCGACGATCGGTCAGCCCGACAGGCCCCAGGCGACCCGACCCGCTTCCCCAGACTCTTGCTCGAGGACACCCCGACCCCATGCGCGCCACGCAACTGTTGATCTCCACCCTGAAGGAAACCCCCGCCGACGCCGAGGTGATCAGCCACCAGCTGATGCTGCGCGCGGGCATGATCCGCCGCCTGACCTCGGGCCTCTACACCTGGCTGCCGCTGGGCCTCCGGACATTGCGCAAGGTGGAGCGCATCGTCCGTGAGGAGATGGACCGGGCCGGCGCCCAGGAAGTGCTGATGCCCGCCGTCCAGCCGGCGGAACTGTGGCAGGAGTCCGGCCGCTGGGAGCAGTACGGCCCTGAACTGCTGCGCCTCAAGGACCGCCACGAGCGCGACTACTGCGTCGGCCCGACCCACGAGGAGGTCATCACCGACCTGGTGCGCAGGGAGATCTCCAGCTACAAGCAGCTGCCGTCGAACTTCTATCAGATCCAGACCAAGTTCCGCGACGAGATCCGCCCGCGTTTCGGGGTGATGCGTTCCCGCGAGTTCCTCATGAAGGATGCCTACTCCTTCCATATCGATGAGGCCTCGCTGATGGAGACCTACCAGGTGATGTACGACGCCTATGTGCGCATCTTCACGCGCCTGGGCCTCGACTTCCGCCCGGTGATCGCCGACAACGGCGCCATCGGTGGCACCGGCTCCCACGAGTTCCACGTGCTGGCCGAGTCCGGCGAGGACGACATCGTCTTCTCCACCGAGTCCGACTACGCCGCCAACATGGAGAAGGCCGAGGCGCTGGCCCCGCAGGGCGAGCGCGCCGCGCCCGGCGAGGAGCTGCGCCTGGTCGACACCCCCGACGCCCGCACCATCGCCACCCTGGTGGAGCAGCACGGCCTGCCCATCGAGAAGACCATCAAGACGCTGATGGTCCGCGCCACCGAGGGTGGCCTGATCGCCCTGCTGGTGCGCGGCGACCACGAGCTCAACGAGGTCAAGGCCGAGAACCTGCCCGAGGTGGCCAGCCCCCTGACCATGGCCACCGAGGAGGAGATCCGCGCGGTGGTGGGCGCCGGCCCCGGCTCGCTGGGCCCGGTGAACCTGGCCATGCCGGTGATCATCGACCGCAGCGTGGCGATGATGAGCGACTTCGGCGCCGGCGCCAACATCGACGGCAAGCACTACTTCGGCATCAACTGGGAGCGCGACGTGGCGCTGCCCCGAGTCGCCGACCTGCGCAACGTGGTCGAGGGCGACCCCTCACCGGACGGCAAGGGCACCCTGGCGATCAAGCGCGGAATCGAGGTCGGCCACGTCTTCCAGCTCGGCCGGAAGTACTCCGAGGTGATGAACGCCACCGTCCTCGACGACAGCGGCAAGGCCGCGCATCCCTGGATGGGCTGCTATGGTATCGGGGTGACCCGGGTCGTGGCCGCCGCCATCGAACAGAACAATGACGCGGGCGGCATCATCTGGCCGGACGCCATCGCCCCCTTCCATGTGACGGTGGTACCGATGAATGCCCACAAGTCGCAGCGGGTCCGCGAAGAGAGCGAGCGCCTCTACCAGGCATTGCGGGCCGCCGGCTTCGACGTGCTGCTCGACGATCGCGACCTGCGCCCGGGGGTACGCTTCGCCGATCAGGAACTGATGGGCATCCCCCATCGCCTGGTGGTCGGCGACCGGGGACTGGACAAGGGTGAACTGGAATACAAGGGACGCCGTGATACCGACGCCACCATGGTACCCGCCGAGGAGATCCTCGACTTCCTGGGCGAGAAGATCGGCACCTGAGGGCCCCTTGCTGGCCGTCGCCCTGCTGGTGACGGCCTGGCTGGCGAGCCCGTCCGCCCTGGCCCAGGGCGAGGCGGGCTTTCTCGCGGCGCTCTCCGCCGCGCCGTCGCCCGAGATTCCCGCCGGCGTGCGCGCCCTGCCCGAGACGCCCGCCTCGCTGCGCACCACCCTGGCCGGCGTGCGCCAGGCGCCGCGCGCCCCCGCGGAGGTCTGGGCGGCCCGCCAGTGGGTAAGGGACATGACGCCGCGGCTGGCACGCTACGTGGCCGATGACGCCTACCGTCAGGCCCTGCTGGCCCGGGTCCACCAGGAGGCGCGCCTCGCGGGGCTGGCCCCGGAGCTGGTGCTGGCGGTCATCCAGGTGGAGAGTGCCTTCCGCGCCGACGCCGTGTCCTCGGCCGGGGCCACCGGCCTGATGCAGATCATGCCGTTCTGGATTCGCGAGCTGGGGCTGCCCGCCGACGACCTCAAGGATCCCTGGCGCAACCTGCGCTATGGCTGCACCATCCTCGCCCATTACCTGGCGGTGGAGCGCGGCGACCTGACCCGGGCGCTGGCCCGCTACAACGGCAGCCTGGGCAAGACCTGGTACCCCGAGCGGGTGATGCGCGCCCTCGCCACGCGCTGGACGCCCACCGGCGGCGACGCCGTGGAGCACCTGACCGCCGAGCGCTGACGCTCGCCAACGCCCCTCGCCCGGGCCCGCCGCGGCACGCCGGCGGGTGAGGCGTGCGCCGGTCGCGCCCTCGCTCGCCGTGGACGCACCCGCACATAAAAAAAGGCCGATCCAAGTGGATCGGCCTAGTGGGGGGACGTACCCCCCTCCCCTGACGACTGGTGGAGCGGCTGGCTCAGTGCTTGGGCTTGCCCTTGCGGTGATGGTCGCGAACGATGAACGCGATCCAGCCCCCCATGAAAGCGATCATCATCCCGACGGTGGCCAGCCCGAAGATCACGGCGTCATCCCAGTACATGGTGTGGTCCCCCGTCTCGATGTGTTGAGTGCACTCTAGCGTGGCGAGGGGGAACGGAAACTGACCTGCATCAAGTTTGTCGCCGGCCTCGTTCCTGGAGGCCGACGTGACTTGACGCAGGTCAGATTCGGGCGAGGCCGGCGACGAAATGAGCGAAGAAGCGACCGCCTGACGTCGCCTAGCAATCGACGGGCGCGATCAGCCCGGCCGCCGCCAGGTCGGCGAAGAGCAGCGCCACATCGCGGCCGAGGCGCGAGCGCCCGACGTCGGGGAAACGCTCGGCCAGCAGCGCCGCCACCTCGGCGCTCGCCAGGGGCTCGAGCCCCAGCAGGCGCCAGATGCCGCCGGCCACGGCGCTGAGTCGGTGGACGCCGCCATGGGCATCGACCAGGAAGTGTTCCTCGCCCAGCGCATACTCCGTCTCCACCGGCAGGCGACGCCAGGCGGTGGCCGGGTCAGCGGTGGCCGGTCGGACGTCACGCATCGGAGCAGCCTGTGCGGGACGGCACTCGTCCGCGGGCGCCTCGGCCAGGCCCGCCGCCACCGCCTCGACGGCCGCCATGGGATCGTCGTAGCGCAGCAGGCGACAGGGCAGGTCGTGCATCATCGGCAACAGCCGCTCGAGCAGGCGGGCGGGATCATGGTCCTCGCCGGCGAGGCTCTGACCCAGCAGCTGCAGGAGCCCATCGCCGGGGCTGAGCCGGGACAGGCTCGCGGCCGGCGTGCCGAGCAGCCGGTCGAGCATCACGATGGCGCCGATGGGCCGTGCCTCGCCGTGGCCGGCGAGGCGGTCGTCGTCCAGTGCCAGGTAGCGATAGCGATCATCCGAGACGCCGTCATGCTCCGCGATGAAGCGCGCCAACTCCGGCGACAGGCTCGGCGGCAGGGGCAGCCGCAGCCGCGGCGCGATGCCCAGCGCCCGGCCCTGCCCGTCGTCGCTCAGCATCAGCACGTCGTCGCCGAACACCCGATAGCCGGCGGCGGCGAAGGCCGCGCTGAGCAGGCTCTTGCCCGCCCGGTGTGTGGCGGGGAACAGCACCAGCCGCCCAGCGACCTCCACGGCGGCACAGTGCAGGCCGACCATCTGCGGCCGGGCGTCGAGAAGCAGCGAAATCAGGTCGGCGATCAGGCTGCAGGACGCCGTGGCCAGGCCGGGCAGCCGCCGGGGGCGGGAGCGGCCCGGCACGGCCTGGCAGTAGCCGCTTCCCTCCCGCCAGGCCGACAGCTCCCGGGACCGCGCCGCCGGGGCCGGCCAGCGCGCCAGCGGCCAGCCGGGCATCGCCGCGCGCAACGCCTCGGAAAGTTGCGGGGCGTTCTCCACGCGCACGGTCACCCCGAGCCCCGCAGGCTGCAGGGGCTGAATGAGCCGGCCCATCACCAGCGGCTGGGATAGCTGTGGCTGTGGCTGTGCCGGCTATGGCTGTGCCGGCTATGGCTATGACGGCTGTGCTTCGAGTGGCGGTGGTGCTTGCGGTGGCGATGTTCGCGGTAGTCGTCCACATAGCGACGATCGCGGGCCTCCGGGTGGGTCTCGTAGATGATCCGCCAGCGGCCGTCGTCCCAGTCACCGGCCTGGGCCTGGCCCAGGCTGGAGAGCGTCGGGGCGGCGTAGGCGGCGACCCCGACCAGGCCGAGGGCGGCCAGCAGCTTGCGACGGCGCGGGCAGGTGGTGGTCTCGCTCATCGTCGGGCATCCCTGTGTGGCTGAACGATGCCCCTAGCCTATCGCGCCCCCGCCTCGACGCCCCCGCTCCTGCGGCCGTTTCCCCAGAGGCTGCAAATTGACGGTCCCGTTGTCGCCCGACGACGACGTTCAGGGCATCTTCTTGTCTTCCACCTCGCTCGGGGCGGTGCCGGGCGGCAGGGGATGGCCCTTGGCCAGCTCCGCGCGGGTGGCCTCGCGGACCTCGAGGACCTCGAGGCGATAGCACAGCGTGTGGCCGGCGAGCGGGTGGTTGGTATCGATCAGCACGCTGTCGTCGCGCACCTCGACCACCGTGACGATCTCCGGGCCAGCGTCGCCGGGCGTCTGGAAGCGCATGCCCGGGGCGAGATCGGCCACCGGGAAGGCGCCACGCCCGACCTCGCGCACCAGCGCCTCGTCGCGCAGGCCATAGGCCTCCGCCGGCATCAGGGTGACGCTGAGCTCGGCGCCGCTGGCCCGGCCCTCGAGGGCGCGCTCCAGCCCGGCCATGATATTGCCGTGGCCATGCAGGTACTCGAGCGGCGTCTGACGGGCACGCGAGTCGTCGAGGACGTTGCCGTCCCGGTCACTGAGCACATAGTGCAGGCTCACGACCCGCTGCGGGGCGATAGTCATGGGAATCTCCAAAACGGGGAAAACGGTCAGTCGCGGCGGCGCAGCTGGGCGACGGGCATCTCGAGGCGCTGCTGCTTGTGCAGCATGTTGAGCAGCACGATGGCGCGCTCCTCGCCCTTGTGGCTGGAGAACACCGCCTGGAGGTCCTTGAAGGGACCCTCGGTGATTTCCACCATCTCGCCGGCACGGAAGTAGATGTTGGCCGCGTCCTCGGCGTCCGGGCTGCCATGGCAGCGCAGCGTCTCCACCAGCGCATCGCTGACCGGCACCGGCAGGTCGACGCCGAAGGTGACGAGCCTGAGCACCCCCCGCGTCGAGCGGATCGGCCGCCAGTTGCTGTCCAGCCGGTCGAGGCGGATGAACAGGTAGTGGGGGAACAATGGCTCGCTGACCCACTCGAGCTTGCCGCGTCGCTTCTTCTGGACCTGCAGCACCGGATGGAAGACCTCGTAGTCCTGATTGCCCAGGTGCTCGGCGGCGCGAAAGGATTCGCCGCCCTTGCACTGGATCACGTACCAGCGCGGCACGGCATCGTCGGCATGGCCCAGGGGGATATCGTCATCACTCATGGCGTTCCTGCTCGAGGTTCTGGCTGGTATCACCGCCGGGGCTCTGCAACAATCGGCACGCATGCCGCCCGTGTCGCGAGTCGCCCGACCGCGGGGGCAATCTTACCATCGATGGCCTCGGCGCGTGGCCCCGACCGAGGCGTGTCCCGCAAGGAGAGCCTACGCCATGCCGACCCCTACCGCGCAGCGCAGCTGGCGTGACGCCCTGTCGATCTACCTGCGGGCGCCGGTCCTGACCATGCTGTTCCTGGGCTTCTCGGCGGGCCTGCCCTTCCTGCTGGTGTTCTCCACCCTCTCGGCCTGGCTGCGCAGCGACGGCGTGGAGGTGGCGGCCATCGGCTTCTTCGCCTGGATCGGCATCCTCTACTCGATCAAGTTCTTCTGGGCGCCGGTGGTCGACCGCCTGGCGCTGCCCGGGCTGACCCGCGCCTTCGGCCAGCGCCGCGGCTGGATGCTGCTGGCCCAGCTGACCATCGCCGCCGGCCTGGTGGGGCTGTCGAGCCTCGACCCGGTGGGCCACCTGCCGCTGGTCGCCGCCTGCGCCCTGCTGGTGGCCTTCGGCTCGGCCACCCAGGACATCGCCATCGACGCCTTCCGCATCGAGTCGGCCCCCGACGACATGCAGGCGGCCATGGCCTCCACCTACATCATCGGCTACCGCGGCGGCCTGATCGCCGCCGGCGCCGGCGCGCTCTACGTGGCCTCGCTGGTGTCCTGGCAGGCCGCCTACCTGAGCATGGCCGCCCTGGTGGGGGTGGGGGTGATCACGGTGCTGGTGCGCCCGGAGCCGGCCCGCCTCGCGCTGACCACCCAGCTGATCCACGAGCCCCGGGTGCGCGCCTTCCTGCGCGCCAGTCGCGGCCGCGCGGCCTGGCAGCGTCGCCTCGGCGCCTGGGCCATCGGCGCGGTGGTCTGCCCCTTCACCGACTTCTTCAGCCGTCACCGGCGCAAGGCCCTGTGGCTGCTGGTCTTCGTGGCGGTCTTCCGGATCAGCGACCTGGCCATGGCCTCCATGGCCAACCCGCTCTACATCGACCTGGGCTTCAGCCTGGCGACCATCGCCAACGTCACCAACGTCTTCGGCATCGCCATGAGCATCGGCGGGGGGATCCTCGGCGGGCTGCTGGTGGCACGCTACGGCATCGGACCGATCCTGGTGCTGGGGGCGGCGGCCACCGCCCTGACCAACCTGCTGTTCGTCGCCCTGTCGATAGCCGGGGACAACCTGGCCATGCTGGTGACCACCATCATCGGCGACAACCTCTCCAACGGCCTGGCCAGTGCGGTGTTCATCGCCTTTCTCTCCAGCCTCACGTCCCGGGCCTATACGGCCACCCAGTACGCGCTGTTCTCGTCGCTGATGACCCTGCCGGGCAAGTTCCTCAGTGGCTTCGGCGGCCTGATGGTGGCCGGCCAGGGCTATGCCGGCTTCTTCCTGCTGGCCTCCCTGCTGGGGCTGCCGGCCATCGCCCTGGCGATCTGGATCAGTCGCGATCGCTCACTGGTGCCGGCCGCCGGCACCGCCTGAGCGCCACGAGGCTCAGGAGAGCTGCTCGCCGAGCCAGTCCAGGGCGCCCGGGGTGGCGCGCCACTGGTCGCGCATCAGGGTGCGGTATTGCCAGGCCTCGGCCCGGGAACCGGGCGAGGCGGTGCCGTTGGTGCCGGGGCTCGCCGGCCGCGGGTTGTCGGCACACAGCATGGCCAGGGCATGGGGATTGTGGCGACGGGCCTGGGCCAGGGCCTCGGCGGCCTCGTCACGCCGCCCCAGGCGGAACAGCGCCAGCACCCGTCCCATCAGCATGCCCAGCAGGCCCTCCTCCTCGTCCGGGGCCGCCACGGCCCGCTCGCTCAGGGCCAGCGCCTCGCGGTCGCGCCCCTCGCGCAGCAGCTGGTCGAGCACCAGTTCGCGCAGCCCCAGGCTGTCCTCGTCGTCGAGGGTCAGCAGGGTCTCGGCGAGTTCCCGCGAGCGCTGGCGGGCGCCGCGCTCCATGCCCACCACCAGGGCCAGGCCCGTGCGCAGCAGCACGGCGTTGTCCGCCACCTCCCAGCCCAGGGTCGCCTCGCCGGTGCGGCGGGCCTGGTCCAGCCAGCGTTCCAGCCGGTCGGCCAGGGGCTCGAAGAGGCTCGGCGCCATCCACGGCAGGCTGCCGAAGCGGCTGGTCAGCGCCAGGGCCAGCGACTGCACCACGGCGGGGGCGTCCAGCCATTCGGGGTGCGCGCACAGCGCCGGCAGCCAGTCCTCGGCCTGGGGCCAGGGATCGCTGTCGAAGCCCATGGGCGCCTCGCCCTCGACCTGAGACTGGAAGACCGCCTGGAAGGCCGCGAACAGGGTGTCCTCCCGGGCGCTGCGGTGATAGGCCAGGGCCCCGTCCTCGGCACGCAGGTCGAGCGGCGGGGCGGTGGGCAGCGCCTCGAGCAGCGCCTGCAGGGAGACCAGCGGCTCCGCCAGGTCCTCCTCGGCGTTGAGCAGCTGCTCGGCGAGGGTGGCCCCGGGGTTCTCCGCCAGGTCGGCCAGGAACTGCAGCTGCTCGGGTTCCAGGTCACCCTGCCGGGACAGCCGGCGGAACCAGAAGCGCGAGCGCTCCGCGGCCTCCTCCTCGTGGCCCTCGTGGAGCAGCAGCATGGCCTCGATATAGGCCAGGGTGGGCGAGTCGGGCAGGGCCTGCTGGGCGCGCACGAAGGCCGCCCGGGCGCTGTCGAGGTCGTCGTTGTCGAGGTGCAGCAGGCACAGCCGTTCGAGGGCCACGCCGCGCAGGAACAGCGGCCCCCGGTCGAGCACCTCGTCGAGCAGCGCCTCGCGCTTGCGATGGAAGCCGCGCTCCTGGTAGAGGTCGACGAGGATCTCGAAGGCCGGCTCGGCCTGCTCCGGCAGCCGCGACCAGTCGGCGTTCTCGAACAGCGACTCGAGGACCTGCTGGGCCCGGCCGCGCTGCCCCGACTCGGCGGCGATCAGGCCGGCCTCGAGCAGCGCCTGGGCCGGCGCCCGGCCGCTGGCGAGCGCCGCCTTGAGGGTGTCGCCCTTCCAGTCGCGCAGCGACAGCATCCACATCAGGTGTGAAGGGACGTGGCCGGGCAGCGTCACGGCGCCGCAGCACTGCTTGGTCTTGCGCCCGGAATCGCACCAGCAGGGCTCGTTGCGTCCCGGCCGGGCCAGGGCCTCGCAGGCGAAACCGAGACGCGCCAGGGGCGTCTGCGACCAGAGTTCCGGGGCCAGTGCCTGGGCCAGCGCCAGGTCGCCGCCGACCAGGGCGGGACCCTCGCTGCGTGCCCAGGCCATCAGCGTCGGATAGCGTTCATCTTCACGAATGGCCGTGAGGGCTCCCGAGGCGAACCCCAGCAGCTGTTCCACCCATACCGCCAGCATTGCCGTCTCCACTACCGGAAAACCGTACAGTCTACCAGCCGACCGGCATGTGGGCAGCCGCTTTCAGGCCAGGGCCCGCGGGCGCGTTAACAATCGCACGCACGTTGCGCCGGAGCCGGTGGTTGTGCAGATCGCGGCGTGAACGACGTGGCTTGGTGGTGCCAAGTGAGTCGTGAACAACAAAGAGCTGCGCAGCCACCGGCCCGGCCCTTCGGGTTGCGCCTCACCAGGCGTCATGCGGCGTTGACGGCCTGGTCAAGGGAACCACCCTTGACGGCGGCCGTCGCCTGGCCTGACGCCTGGTGAGACAGCAACGCCATCGGCGGACGATTGTTAACGCGCCCGCGCCATCAGGGGCCGCACCCGGTCGGCCATGTCGAGCCGGGCGCCGAGGCGCACCAGGTTCCAGTAATGGCCGTTGAGGGTCCGCGACAGCAGCAGGGTCTCCGCCGGCGGCTGCAGCCGGTCCATGGCCGCCCAGACCCGGGGGCTGAGCTCGCGCAGGCGACGGTGCACACGTACGTCGCCGAAGTCCTGAGGCCCCGGGGCGAACAGCGGCGCCACGGCCGCCGCCGCCTCCTGGTAGAGCGCCAGGGGGGCCCCCTCCCCCTGGCGTCCGCCCAAGGCCCGCAGGGCCGTGTCCATGGCCATGGGATCGGCGTCCAGGGTGGCCTCGAGCAGCCGCAGCATGGCCGCGAGGCGCTCGGGGGGGACCGGGATCACCGCCCCCAGGTCGTAGATCACCAGCCGTCCCTGGTCATCGGCGGCGAAGTTGCCGGCATGGGGATCGGCATGCAGCTCCCCGAAGGTGAAGAGTTCCTCGGTGAGCCAGTCGGCCAGGGTGTTGGCGATGCGCTGGCGGGTGGCGTCGTCGCCGGCCTCCAGCTCCCGCAGCGGCGTGCCGGGCACGTAGCGCATGGCCAGCACCCGCGGGCCGCACAGCGCCGGCAGGGGCTCGGGAATCACCAGCGACGCGAGGTGGGCATAGCGCGCCCGGTAGCGCATCAGGGCCTCGGCCTCGGCGCGGTAGTCGAGCTCGCCGCGCAGGCTGGCCGCCAGCTCCTCGAAGAGCGCGTCGAGGCGCGCCTGGGGCACCCGCAGCCAGCGGCCCAGCCGCATCAACCGGCGCAGCTGGACGAGGTCGTCCTCCAGCACCTGGTCGAGCCCGGGATACTGCACCTTGAGCACCAGGGTCTCGCCCTCCCGGGTGACTGCCCGGTGGACCTGCCCCATGGAGGCGCTGGCGAAGGGCCGGGGCTCGATGGAGGCGAAGACCGCGTCCAGGTCGTCGTACTGGGCGTCCAGGGTACGACGGATCTCCGCCCAGGGCATCGGCTCGGCCTGGCGCTGCAGGCGCGCGAGCTCGTCGACCAGCTCGGCGGGCAGCAGGTCGTCCCACTGGGCCATGATCTGGGCCAGCTTCATGGCCGGCCCCTTGAGCTCGGAGAGGCCATCGAACAACGCCTCGCCCAGGGCCCGCCAGTCGCTCTGCCCGCCCAGGCGCATCTTCAGCACCGCCCCGCCGGTGCGGGTGCCGAGCCCCAGCAGGCGCCGTGTCCGACCGCGTTCACGCATGGCGTCGCCTCCGCCTTAAAGCATTACAAGAGTTGTACAACTGAATATCCATGCTACACCTGGCGACCGCCATGGAATACTGTAAGAATTCCCATGACCCTCAACGGCCCCACGAGGTCCCATGCGCCTGATCATCGCCGAGAAACCCAGCCTGGCCCGCGCCATCGCCGATGCCCTGCCCGCTCCCAGCCGCCGCGAGGACGGCGCCCTGGTGGCCGGCGAGACCGTGGTCACCTGGTGCCTGGGCCACCTGCTGGAACAGGCCCCGCCCGATGCCTACGACCCGGCCTACAAGCCCTGGCGGCTCGACCTGTTGCCGATCCTGCCCGAACGCTGGAAGCTCACCCCGCGTCCCAAGGCCCGCGGCCAGCTGGCGGTGATCCGCAAGCGGCTGAAGCAGGCCGGCGAGGTGGTGCACGCCGGCGACCCCGACCGGGAGGGCCAGCTGCTGGTGCAGGAGGTCATCGAGCACCTGGGCTGGAAGGGGCCGGTGTCCCGGCTGCTGATCAGCGATCTCAACGCCCCGGCGGTCAAGCGCGCCCTGTCGCGCCTGGAGGACAACGCCCGCTACGCGCCGCTCTACCGGGCCGCCCAGGCCCGGGCCCGGGCGGACTGGCTCTACGGCATCAACCTGACCCGGGCCTGGACGCTGATCGGCCGCCAGGCCGGTCACGACGGCGTGCTCTCGGTGGGCCGGGTCCAGACGCCGGTGCTCGGCCTGGTGGTCCGCCGCGACGGCGAGATCCGCGACTTCGAGCCGCGCCCCTTCCACGTGCTGTGGGCGGACCTGGCGGTGGCCCGCGGCCGGCTGCGGGCCTGGTGGGTCCCGGGGGAGGCGCACCCGCTGGACGACCAGGGGCGGCTGCTCGCCCGGGCCCCCGCCGACGCCCTGGCCGCCCGGCTGCCCGGCACCGAGGGCCGGCTCAGTCACCTCGAGCGCCGCGACAAGCGTCAGGCCGCACCGCTGCCCTACTCGCTCTCGGCGCTGCAGGTGGATGCCGCCCGCCGTCACGGGCTCTCCGCCAAGGCGGTGCTGGACATCTGCCAGCGCCTCTACGAGCGCCACCAGTTGATCACCTATCCTCGCTCCGACTGCCGCTACCTGCCACAGGACCACTGGGTGGGCGCCCGGGCGACCCTGGAAGGCGCCTGCGGCGGCGACGAGACCCTGCGCCGCTGGCTGGCCGGCGCGGACTTCTCCCGGCGCTCCAAGGCCTGGAACGACCAGCGGGTCGGCGCCCACCATGCCCTGGCGCCCACCGGCAAGGCCGCCGACCCGAGCCGTCTGTCGGGCCAGGAGGCGGACGTCTTTCGGCTGATCGCCCGCAATGTCATCGCCCAGTTCTATCCCGCCCTGTCGACCCGCGAGGTCAAGGCCGAGTTCACCCTGCTCGGGGAATGCTTCCGCGCCCGGGGCCAGGAGGTGCTGGAGGCCGGCTGGAAGCCACTGTTCACCACCCGGGACGAGGCCCCACCCCTGCCGCCCCTGGACGAGGGCGAGACGTGTCGCGTCGAGGACGTCGGCGTGGAGGATCGCGAGACGCGCCCCCCCGAGCCCTTCACCGACGCCAGCCTGATCAAGGCGATGATGAACATCGCCCGCTACGTGGATGACCCGGCGATCCGCCGTACCCTGCGCGACTCCGACGGCCTGGGCACCGAGGCCACCCGGGCCGGCATCATCGAGACGCTGCTCGAACGCGGCTACCTGGCCCGGGAGGGCAAGGCGCTGAGAGCCACCCGCCTGGGCAGCGCCCTGATCGCCTCGCTCCCCGAGGCGGTGGGGCGCCCCGAGCGCACCGCCCAGTGGGAACAACGCCTGTCGGCCATCGCCGAGGACGATGACGCCCCGGCGCCCTTCCTCGCTGGCCTGGTCGCGGACCTGCGCGACCTGCTGGGCTGCGCCGATGCCGGCCGCATGCAGCGGGCCCTGGCCGACGCCCGGGGCGTCGAGGCCAAGGCCACGCGGCGCGGCAAGGCGTCGCGCAAGCCGGCCGGCCGGCGCCAGGCCGACAAGCGCCGCGGCGCCGCCCGCCCGCGGAACAAGCGTCCATGAGCCACCAGCTGATCGTCGGCCCCGGGGCCCTGGGGCGCCTGGTGGCGCTGCACCTGGCCAGCCGCGAAGGGGTGACGCTGCTCGGCAGGCGCCCCCTCCCGCCCCGCCAGACCCTGACCACCCCGACGGGCGAGACGCGCACCCGCGAGATCCCCTGCCTGACCCTCGACGCCCTCGACCACGCCCTCGCCGCCGACGTCACCACCGTCCACCTCACCACCAAGGCCTATGCCGCCGAGGCGGCCTTCGCCGCCATCGCCCCCTGGCTGCCCCCGGACACGCTGCTGGTGCTGTGGCAGAACGGCGTTGGGCTCCAGGCGACCCTGACCGAGCGCTGGACCGGGCCGGTGCTGTGCGCCAGCACCACCGAGGGTGCCTACCTGCAGGGTGACGCAGGCGTGGTGCATGCCGGACATGGCCGCACCCTGCTCGGCCACCTCGGCGGCGGCCACGGCACGCTCGCCGCCGCGTTGGCGACCCGGCTCGCCGCGGCCGGCCTGCCGGCCGCGGCCGTGCCGGACATCCGCGTGCGGCTCTGGCACAAGCTGGCGGTGAACGCCGCCATCAACCCCCTGGTGGCACGCTTTCGCATCCGCAACGGCCAGCTCCGCGATCGCCCCTTCCGACCCATGGTCGACGCGCTGCTCGACGAGCTCGCCGCCGTGATGGCCGCGGAGGGCATCCCCGCCCCCGACGGGGGTTTCCCGGCACTGGTCTGGAGCGTGGTCGCCGCCACCGCCAACAACCGCGCCTCGATGCTGCAGGACCGGCTCGCCGGTCGTCCCACCGAGCACGAGGCGATCCTCGCCCCGCTGCTGGCCGCAGCCCGTCGACACGGCCTGCCCGCCCCCCGGCTGGCCGAGTTGCAACGCCAGCTGGCCGCCGCCGACGCCTGATTCCGCCTGGCGGGCTCGCGCCGGGCCTGCTAGTGTCAAGTCGATAACGAAATCAGGCGCGGCGCCACCGGCAGACCGCGCCGGGGTCTGGGGTAATGACAATCCACAAGGCATGGCGGCCGTCGCTGGCCGCCGTCGCGTTGGCGGTGACACTGCCGGCGCTGGGAGACGCCGCGTCGCCGGCCTACATCGCGCAGCCGACCGACCTCGCCCGACTCGACAACGGCCTGAGCCTGCAGGGCGCCGACGTAGCGACCCTCGACGGGATCACCTCGGGCTTCCGCCTGACCGCCGGCTACACCCCCCCGGGCCTGCCCCGGCTCGACCTGGGCGCCGAGGTCAGCTACGAGGAGAGCGAGGACGTCCCCATCTCGGGCGGCGATCGGCACATGATCGTCGACACCACCAGCCTGGGCGGCAGCCTGCTGGCCGGGGTGCGGCTGGGCTGGTTCGGCCTCTACGCGAAGTCGGGGCTGGCGAGCTGGCAGGGCGAGACGGTGGCCGGCCCCGAGGAGACGGCGCCCGGCGCGGGCACCAGCCGGGTCAAGGGGTTCGGGGCACGCCTTCACCTCGCCCACATGATCAGCCGGCTGGACTACCAGCGCTTCCAGGATCGGGAGCTGGCGCACCTCAACCGGCTCACCGCCTCGGTGCATTTCCCCTTCTGAGCGATCAGCCGGAAGGCAGCGTTAATGAAACCGCCTCCGTGGCCTTGCCACGGAGGCGGTTGTGCTTCCCGCTGCCAGCCGCGAAGCGGCGCTCTTCCGGCTTCACGCTCCCGGGCGAAGCCCGGGCTCAGCCGGTGTTGCGCAGGCCGGCGGCGATCCCCGCCATGGTCACCATCAGGGCCCGGGAGAGATCGGCGCTGATCGCCCCGTCGGCGTCCCGGTTACGCTGCAGGAGTTCGGCCTGGAGGCCGTGCAGGGGATCGATGTAGGGGTTGCGTACCTCCACCGCCTGGCGGATCAATGGCGTGCTCTCGAGCAGCTCCTGCTGGTCGAGGATCTGCAGCACCCCCTCGCTGAGTCGACCGAAGCGCTCCCTCAGCCGGGCCCCCAGGGCCTCGAGGGCGGGCTCGTCCACCAGGCGGTTCTCGTAGTAGGTGGCGATGCCCACGTCGGCCTTGGCCAGCAGCATCTCCAGCATGTCCAGGTAGGTGCCGAAGAAGGGCCAGCGGTCGCGCATCTCGCGCAACACCTCGAGGCCGCCCTCCTCCTCCAGCCGCGTGGCGAAGGCCTCGCCACTGCCCAGCCAGGCCGGCAGCATCAGGCGGGTCTGGGTCCAGGCGAAGATCCACGGAATGGCGCGCAGGGTCTCCACGCCGCCATCCTGGCGCCGCTTGGCCGGCCGCGAGCCCAGGGGCAAGCGCCCCAGGGCGCCTTCCGGGGTCACCGAGCGGAAGTAGGGCACGAAGTCGGGATCCTCGCGCACCACGCTGACGTAGGCACTGTGGGCGATCCCGGCCAGCCGATCCATCTCCTCCCGCCAGGCCGGCTCGGGGGTCGGCGGTGGCAGCAGCGAGGCCTCGAGCACCGCACAGGTGTAGATCTCCATGGAACGCAGGGCGATCTCGGGCTGGCCGAACTTGAAGCGGATCATCTCGCCCTGCTCGGTCACCCGCAGGCTGCCGTTCACCGAGCCCGGCGGCTGGGAGAGGATGGCCGCGTGGGCGGGCCCCCCGCCACGGCCCACGGTGCCCCCGCGGCCGTGAAAGAGCGTCAGGTCGGCGCCATGCTGGCGGCACACCTCGACCAGCGCCTCCTGGGCCCGGTACTGGGCCCAGGCCGCGGCCAGCTGGCCGGCGTCCTTGGCGGAGTCCGAGTAGCCGATCATCACCTCCTGGCGGTCGCCGGCCAGGGCACGATAGCCGGGCAGCGCCAGCAGGCGGTCGATGACGTCACCGGCGCGGTTGAGGTCGTCGAGGGTCTCGAACAGCGGCGCGATGGGCAGGGTGACGTTGCCGCCGACCTCCTTCATCAGCAGCGCCACGGCCAGCACGTCGGAGGGCTGGGCGGCCATCGAGATGATGTAGGTGCCGAGCGCCTCGGCATGCTCGGAGGCGATGACCCGGAAGGTATCCAGGACCTCGCGGGTCTCCGCCGAGCACTCCCAGCGGCGCGGGATCAGCGGACGCCGCGAGGCCAGCTCGTCGAGCAGGAAGGCCTGGCGCTGCTCCTCGCTCCAGTCACGATAGTGGCCCAGGCCGAGCCCCTCGGTGAGCTCCTCCAGGGCCTGGGCGTGACGGCTGGCCTCCTGGCGCAGGTCGAGCTTGGTCAGGGTGACGCCGAACACCGCCACCCGGCGCAGGGTGTCGAGCAACACGCCATTGGCGATGGTGTCGAGGCCCACGTCGCACAGCGAACGGTAGCAGGCCAGCAGCGGGGCATAGAGCTGGTCGCGGGTCTCGATGATCGGGCCACCATCGTGGGTCCTGCCGTCGAGCTGGGCCTTGGCCCAGTCCCGGGTGGCCTCGACCTTGGCGAGCAGCCGCTTGAGCAGTTCCCGGTAGGGCTCGGCGACCTCCCCCACCTCGGCCCGCAGGGCACTGTTGGCCTTCCACATCGACAGCTCGGTCTTGAGCTGCTCGAGATCCCGGAGGTAGAGGTCCGCCGCCATCCAGCGGCCCAGCAGCAGCACTTCCCGGGTCACCTTGGCGGTGACGTTGGGGTTGCCGTCACGGTCCCCGCCCATCCAGGAAGCGAAGCGCAGCGGGGCGGCGTCCAGCGGCAGCCGCTCGCCGGCGGTGTCCAGCAGCAGGTTGTCCAGGTCACGGTGGAAGTCGGGCACCGCCTGCCACAGCGAGTTCTCGATCACCGCGAAGCCCCACTTGGCCTCGTCCACCGGGGTCGGGCGCTCGTGGCGGATCTCGTCGGTGTGCCAGGCCTGGCTGATCAGCTCCTCGAGGCGCCCCTGGGCCCGGGCACCGCGCTCGGGGTAGTCGGTGGAGGACTCGATGGCGGTCAGGCAGTCATCGATGGCGTCGTACTTCTGGATCAGGGTGCGGCGGATGACCTCGGTGGGATGCGCGGTCAGCACCAGCTCGACCCGCATGTTGGACAGGGTCTCGACCAGCTGGCGGGGCGAATGGCCCTCGCCCCGGGCGCGCTCGAGCAGCTCGCCGAGCACCGGCTGGGCCCCCGGCTTGTAGTCCTCGACCCGGCGGAAGCGCGCCCGGTAGTGCTGCTCGGCGATATTGGCCAGGTTGAGGAACTGGTTGAAGGCCCGGGTCACCGGCAGCAGGTCGCTGTCGGGGAGCCCACGCAGGTAGTCGATCAGCTGGCGGCGACTGTCGGCCTCGCCCTGGCGTCCCTGCTTGGCGAGGGCGCGGATGGACTCGATGCGGTCGACGAAGCCCTCGCCCAGGTCATCGGCGATGGTGCGCCCCAGGCTGTCGCCCAGGATGCGGACATTGTCGCGCAGCGACTCGTGCAGGTCGTCACTCATGTCGGGGAGTCTCCTTCCGAGTGTGTTGTGCCTGTGGATTCCTGACGCTTGGCGGCCTGCCAGTGATGTTCCATGCGCGCGAGCCCGGCCTCGGCCAGCGGCGTGCCCTCTCCGGCCAGGGCGGCTTCCACATGGCGGAAGCGACGCTCGAACTTGCCGTTGGTGGCGCGCAGGCAGCGCTCGGGGTCGGTCCCGAGGGTCCGGGCCAGGTTGACGGTGGCGAACAGCAGGTCACCGACCTCCTCCGCGGCATGCTCCCGGTCCCCCGCGGCCAGCGCCGCCTCGACCTCGGCGAGCTCCTCGCGCAGCTTGGCGATCACCCCGCGGCTGTCCGGCCAGTCGAAGCCGACCCGGGCGGCGCGCTTGGAGAGCTTGGCGGCGCGGGACAGCGCCGGCAGGGTGCGCGGCACGTCGTCCAGCACCGAGGCCGTGGCCGCCTCGGTGCGCGCGTCGCGCTCCTCGGCCTTGAGCGACTCCCAGCGGGAATGCACCTGCCGGGTCTCCACCTCGGCGGCGCTCATCCCCTCGCGGCGCGACGCCAGGCTGCCGTCGGGAAACACATGGGGATGGCGGTGCAGCATCTTGGCGGTGAGGGTGTGCACCACGTCGCGGAAGTCGAAGCGGCCCTCCTCGGCGGCGAACTGGCTGTAGTAGACCACCTGGAAGAGCAGGTCACCGAGCTCGCCGGGCAGCTCCTCGAAGGCGCGCCGCTCGATGGCGTCGGCCACCTCGTAGGCCTCTTCCAGGGTGTGGGGGACGATGCTGTCCCAGTCCTGCCTGACGTCCCAGGGACAGCCCCGCTCGGGGTCGCGCAGCACCGCCATCAGGGTCAGCAGGTCGTCGAGACCGTAGCGTCGCTCACTCATGCCCGCTTGCTCCCGCGTTTCTTCTTGCCCTTGGCGCCGGCCCGCAGGCGACGCACCTCGATGACGTTGGGTAGCTGCTGGATGCGCGAGAACAGCCGGCCCAGGGTTTCCAGCCCATCGACCTCCAGAGTGATCGCCATGCGGGCGATGCCATCGTCGGTGTCGGTCAGGGTGTTCACCGACAGCACGTTGACCTTCTCGTGGCCGAGTACGCCGGTGACATCGCGCAGCAGGCCCGAGCGGTCCCAGGCCTGGATCTCGATATCCACCGGATACTGGGTGCGGGCCCGCTCGCCCCACTCCACCTCGATCACCCGCTGGGGCTCGTCGAGGCGCAGCTGCAGGATGTTGGGGCAGTCCTCGCGGTGCACGGTGACCCCGCGTCCCTGGGTGATGAAGCCGACGATGGCCTCGCCGGGCACCGGGTGGCAGCAGTTGGCCATGCTGGTCTTGAGGTTGCCGACCCCGAGCACGGTGATGTCGCCGCTGCCGCCCTTGCCGGCGGCCTTGCGCGGCTTGGCCAGCAGCTTGTCGAGCTGCTCCTGGTCGTCGGATTCGCCGAACAGCTGCTGGGCCTGGTGCAGCACCTGGCCGATGCGCAGGTCGCCGGCCCCGAGCGCCGCATACATGTCATCGGGGCCGCTGTAGTTGACCTTGTTGGCGAGCCGGGTGAGGTCCATGTCCTCGACGTCGAGGCGCTTCATCTCGCGCTCGAACAGGGCCCGCCCCTCCTCGAGGTTGCGGTCCCGGGCCTGGTGCTTGAACCAGGCCTGGATCTTGGCCCGGGCCCGCGAGGTGCAGACGTAGCCGAGGCTGGGGTTGAGCCAGTCACGGCTCGGCCCGCTCTTGCTGGCGGTGAGGATCTCCACCTGCTGGCCGGTCTTGAGCCGATAGGTCAGCGGCACGATGCGCCCGTTGACCTTGGCACCCCGGCAGCGGTGGCCCACCTCGGTGTGCACCCGGTAGGCGAAGTCGATGGGGGTGGCTACCCGCGGCAGGTCGATGACATGGCCGTCCGGGGTGAACACGTAGATGCGGTCCGGGGCCACGTCGCTGGACAGCCCCTCGCGGATGTTGCCGAAGTCGCCGACCTCCTCCTGCCATTCCAGCACCTGCCGCAGCCAGGCGATCTTCTCCTCGTAGCTGGCGCTGCGGGCACTGGTATCGTGGCCCTTGTATCGCCAGTGGGCACAGACCCCGAGCTCGGCCTCCTCATGCATGGCGAAGGTGCGGATCTGGATCTCCAGCACCTTGCCCTCCGGGCCGAAGACCGCGGTATGCAGCGACTGGTAGCCGTTCTTCTTGGGGTTGGCGATGTAGTCGTCGAACTCGTTGGGCACGTGATGCCAGCGCGAATGCACGATGCCGAGCACCGTGTAGCAGTCGTTGACCTCGGGCACCAGGATCCGCACCGCGCGGATGTCGTGGACCTGGGAGAAGTCGATGCGCTTGCGCTTCATCTTCCGCCAGATCGAGTAGATATGCTTGGCCCGGCCGTCCACCTGATAGCGATGGATGCCCTGGGCGTCCATCAGTGACTTCAGCGTCTCCACCACGTCGTGGATGTAGCGGTCGCGGTCGAGGCGCTTCTCGGCCAGCTGGCGGGCGATGGCCTTGTAGTCGTCCTCGTGGAGATAGCGGAAGGACAGGTCCTCCAGCTCCCACTTGAGGTGGCCGATGCCCAGCCGGTGGGCCAGCGGGGCGTAGATGTCGAAGACTTCGCGGGCCACCTGCAGGCGCTTCTCGCGAGGGGCGTCGCGGACCTGGCGCAGGGCACAGGTCCGCTCGGCGATCTTGATCAGCGCCACCCGCACGTCGTCGATCATGTTGACCAGCATCTTGCGCAGGTTGTCCTGCTGGTCGTGCTGGATCAGCCCCTGGCTGGGCATCTGGGAGGTGCTGATGGCGGCCATCTGCAGTACCCCGTCGATCAGGCCGGCGACCTCGGTGCCGAAGCGCTTGCCGACCTCCTCCAGGCCGATCAGCCCCTCGCGCACCGCGCGATACAGCACGGCGGCCTCGAGGGCCGGCTGGTCGAGGCGCAGTTCGCCGAGGATGTCCGCCATCTCCAGGCCCATGCGAAAGCTCGAGCCGTCCATGAGCCAGGCCTTGTGGGGCCGCTCGGACTCCAGTTCCAGGCGCTGGGCCAGCGCGCAGGCGGTGCGCATCTCGTCCGGGGCGGGCAGCTTGACGTCTTCCTGCAGGCGCTCGACCCATTGCGCGATGTCGACCCGGCCATCCTCGGCCAGCGGCTGGTCTTCCCGCACTTTAACCATCGGTTGTGGCTCCTTGGTGCGGCTGCCCGGCGTGGGGGCTCTCGAGCAGCAGCATGGATTCCAGGTGGGCGGTATGGGCGAACATGTCGGCCACCGCCCACCGGCTGACGACATAGCCGGCCCGCACGAGCGACGCCGCATCCCGGGCCAGGGTGGCCGGATCGCAGGAGATGTAGAGCACCCGGGGCACCGGGTGCCGGGCCAGCAGGCGGCAGGCCGTCTCCGCGCCGTCCCGGGGCGGATCGAGGACCACCGTCTCCGCTTCCGACTCCGCCAGCAGCGCCCGGCAGGCGGCGCCGTCGGTGAGGTCCGCCTGGCGGGCCTCCACCGCGAGACCGTTGCGGTGGGCATTGTCGGCCAGGCGCGCGACCATCGCCGGGCTGCCTTCCACGGCCTGCACCCGCGCCCCCTGCGCGGCCAACGGCAGGCTGAAGTTGCCCACCCCGGCGAACAGGTCCAGCACCCGTTCCCCGGCGGCGAGGGGCGTCAGCCAGGCCAGGGCGGTGGCCACCATGCGCTGGTTGACGGCCTCGTTGGCCTGCAGGAAGTCCCCCGGGGAAAAGCACAGGGTGACCTCTTGGGCGGCGACCCGCAAGCGGCTGGCGAGCTCGGGGCGCGGGGTCAGCCACTCGAAGACCGGCGCCTCGCGCCCGACCCAGCGCGCCAGGTGCAGGCCGCGAGTCGCGGCGAAGTCCCGCCAGCGGGCGGTATCGGTGGGCTGGTCGCGCAGCTGGCGCACCACCAGGGTCACACCGGCATCGCTGGCCAGCAGTTCCAGGTGCCCGACCTGGCGCGGCGCCTGGAGCCCCTCGACCAGCCGGCGAAGCGGCGCCAGCAGGGCCGACAGCGACGGCACCAGCACCGGGCAGCTCTCGATATCCACCAGCCGGTGGCTGTGCCGGGCCCGAAACCCCAGATGCACGCCGCCGTCGCCATCGACCTTGACGCCGAGCCGGGCGCGACGCCGATAGCCCTCGCCGGCATCCGCCAGCAGCTCGGGCTCCCCCGCCGGGGCGATGGCCTGCCGCGCCAGCAGTTCGCGCAGCACCGCCTGCTTGTGGCGCCGCTGGCCGTCGATGCTCAAGTGCTGGAGGTCACAACCACCGCACCGGGCGAAGTGGGCGCAGGGTGGCGAGACCCGTTCCGGCGAGGCCTCGACCAGGGTCCGTACATGGGCCTCGTCGTAGCGCTGGCGAGTGCGGTGCACCGCGACCTCGACCCGCTCGCCGGGCAATGCGCCGTCGACGAAGACGGTCTTGCCGGCCGCGGTCCGCGCCACGCCGCGGCCGTCGTGGGCGAGGCCCTGAATGGTCAGGATCGCCCCCTCGTCATCCCCCGGGGGGGACGCGGGGGCCTCGCGGCGCCGTTGCTGGAGGCCGGACACGCCGGAGCGTGGCCGCGCGGGCCGTCGCTTGCCAAGACCCGCCACCTCAGGACTCCGGGGCGAACAGGCCAGTGGACAGGTAACGGTCGCCGCGGTCGCAGACGATGAAGACGATCACCGCGTTCTCGACCTCCTCGGCCACGCGCAGGGCCCCCGCCAGGGCACCGCCGGACGAGACGCCGGCGAGGATCCCCTCCTCCCGGGCCAGGCGTCGCATGTGCACCTCGGCCTCCTCCTGGCCGATATCCAGCACCCGGTCGACCCGGGTCGGCTCGAAGATACGCGGCAGGTAGGCCTCGGGCCAGCGGCGGATGCCGGCGATGCTGGCACCGTCCGCGGGCTGCAGGCCGATGATCTGTACCGCGGGATCGCGCTCCTTGAGGTAGCGGGAGACGCCCATGATGGTGCCGGTGGTGCCCATCGAGCTGACGAAATGGGTGATGGCGCCCCCCGTCTGCTCCCATAGCTCGGGACCGGTGCCCTGATAGTGGGCCAACGGGTTGTCGGGGTTGGCGAACTGATCGAGCGGCTTGCCCTCGCCCCGCGCGATCATGGTCTCGGCCAGGTCCCGCGCCGCCTCCATGCCCCCTTCCTTGCTGACGCCGATCAGCTCCGCGCCATAGGCGGCCATGGCCTGCTTGCGTTCGTCGGAGGCGCTCTCGGGCATGATCAGCACCAGGTGATAGCCCTTGATGGCGGCCGCCATGGCCAGGGCGATGCCGGTGTTGCCGGAGGTGGCCTCGATGAGGGTATCGCCAGGGCTAATGGTGCCGCGCCGCTCGGCCTGCTGGAGCATGGACAGCGCCGGGCGGTCCTTCACCGAGCCGGCCGGATTGTGGCCCTCGAGCTTGGCCAGCAGGGTATTGTTGCGCCCGGCGGAGATACGCGTGAGGCGAACCAGCGGCGTATGGCCGATGGTTTCCTCCAGGGTGGGGAAATGCATGCAACCTTCCTAGTGGAAACGTCTTGTCGGCATTATATCCTTGGCCGACCGCACTGGACAGGCATCCCCCCCGGCTGTGGCATACTGGCCCTCGACACGCCGCCACCCGACGAGCCTCGCCGATGTCACTGAAGACCCGCCTGATGCTGGCCACCCTCGCCCTGCCGTTGCTCCTGCTGACCCTGGCGGCGGCCGTGGTGACGGAGCTGGAGGATCGCCGCCATCACCGCCTGCTGCGCGACCACCTGACCCGGACGGCGGAGCTGCTGGCCCCGACCCTGGGCGAGGCCCTGGCCGACGGTGATCGACAGGCCCTCGCGACCACGGCCGGGCGGCTACTCGACCTGGAGGAGGTGCGCGCCCTCGGCGTGCAGGGCGCCGACGGCATCCTGCGCCTGGAACTCGGGCGCCTGCGCCCCCTCGACGCCCCCGAGGCCACCGAGGGGCCCCAGCTGGCCACCCAGGGACGCCAGTGGCTGCTGGCCGTTCCGCTGCCGGGCACGCCCGGGGCCCGACTGTTGCTGGACATCGACGCCTCCGCGCTGCCGCTGGCCTACTATCGCCAGCTCGCCACCGGCGGCCTGGTGCTGCTGATGGCCGGACTGCTGCTGTTCCTGGTGGCCCATTCCACCACCCGCCGGGTGACCCAGCCCCTCGACGAGGCCAGCCTGACCCTCGAGCAGCTGATGGCCGGCCACGCCCCGTCCCCCCTGCCGATCCCGTCCGACGCCGAGATGGCCCGGCTGGCCCGGCACCTCAACGAGCTCAACGCGCACCTGGCCTCGGCCCGGGACGACCTGCAGATCCAGATCGAGCAGGCCACCGGCGAGTTGCAGGAATCCATGGAGACCATCGAGGTCCAGAACATCGAGCTGGACCTGGCCCACCGCCGGGCCCTGGAGGCCAACCGCGCCAAGTCGGAGTTCCTGGCCAACATGAGCCACGAGATCCGCACGCCGCTCAACGGCATCGTCGGCTTCTGCCGCCTGTTGCACCGCACCGAGCTGGCGCCGCGCCAGCGCGAGTGGCTCGATCATGTCCAGCGGGCCTGCGACAACCTGCTGATGCTGGTCAACGACGTGCTCGACTTCTCGAAGATCGAGGCCGGCTGCCTCGAGCTCGAGCACACGGCCCTGGACATGGTGGCGCTGGTCGACGAAGTCCTCGGCCTGCAGGCGCCCCAGGCTCAGCAGAAGGACCTCCAGCTGCTCGGCCTGGTCTACGACGACGTCCCCGAGGCCCTCAGTGGCGACCCCCTGCGCATCCGCCAGGTGCTGACCAACCTGGTGGGCAATGCCGTCAAGTTCACCGAGGCCGGCGAGGTCATCGTCCGGGTGATGGTGGAGCAGCAGGCGCCCGGTTACACGCGCCTGCGCGTGCTGGTCACCGATACCGGCATCGGCCTGTCCGACGAGGCCCAGCGCCGCCTGTTCCGGGCCTTCCACCAGGCCGACGCCAGCCATCAGCGGGAGTTCGGCGGCACCGGGCTGGGCCTGACCATCAGCCGCCAGCTGGTCGAGCAGATGGGCGGCGAGATCCACGTCGACAGTACCCCCGGGGAAGGCTCGACCTTCGCCTTCACCCTGCCCCTGGCCTGCCAGGCCGAGGCGGAACGCCCCCCGGAGCTGCACCTCGACGACACCCTGATCGTGCTCGCCGAGCCCCACCTGCCCACCCGGCGCGCCCTGCAGCACCTGATGACCCGCTGGGGCGCCCGAGTCAGCGGCCTGACGGGACGCCCTGCGGCCAGCCCGGCACTGGCCGTGATCGGCCTGACCCCCGAGGACCTCGAGCCGACGGGCCGGGCGGGCTGGCAGCAACGCCTCGACGCCCTGGGCTGCCCGGCGCTGCTGCTGGTCAATGCCAGCCCGCCCGACCTGCCCGACCTGGCGCTGCCCCATGGCGGGGAGATCCTCAGCAAGCCGCTGTCGCGCAAGGGGCTGGCCGGCGCGGTGAGACGTACCCTCGAAGGCGCCGCCCTTCGCCCCGCCCGACCGCCGAGCCCCCAGCGGCGACTGCTGGTGGTCGACGACACCGAATCCAACCGGCTGCTGCTCAAGGAGCTCGTCAAGGGGCCGACCCTCGAGGTGACTCTCGCCGCCAGTGGCGAGGAGGCCCTGGCGATGGCCCAGGAGACGCCCTTCGATGGGGTGCTGATGGACATCCGCATGCAGGGCATGGACGGGGTCGAGACGACCCGGGCCCTGCGTGCCCTGGGCGGCCGCTGGCGGGGGCTGCCGATCATCGCCGTCACGGCCCATATCCACAGCGATCAGCGCCGCGAGCTGCTCGAGAGCGGACTGGATGGCGTGCTGGAGAAACCCCTGGATCTCACCGAGCTGTCGGGCCTGCTGCACCACCATCTGGGCGTCGGGCTGGCCATGGAACGGGCGTCACCCGCCGCCGGCGAGCCGGTCGGCCATGACGCGGAACTGGCGGAGGTGGACCTGGCCCTCGGCACCCGGCTGGCCGGCGGACGCGAGGCGCTGGCGCGCCAGCTGCTGGGCCAGTTGATCGCCTCCCTGGACGACAGCGAGGCCAGCATCCGCCGGGCCGCCGGGCGAGGCGACGGGGAAGCGCTGCTCGACGCCCTGCATGCGCTCAACGGGGCCTGCCGCTATTGCGGGGTCCCGCGCCTGGGGCTGCTGGCGGAAACCCTGGAGACCCGCCTGCGTTCCCGGGGCCTCGAGGCGGTCACCGCCCTGCTGCCGGACCTGTATGCCGCCATGGCGGGCCTGAGAACCTGGCAGGCGGCTCAGCCCTCCAGCACCACGAAGGCCACGGCGAAGGCGTCCTCGTCCGACAGCGAGAGATGAAGGGCCTTGACGCCGGCCGCCTCGGCCAGGTCATGGGCCTGGCCGGACAGCAGCAGGGAGGGACGCCCCATGGCATCGTTGATCACCTGGATCTCGGTCCAGCGCATGCCCCGTCGCAGGCCGGTCCCTAGCGCCTTGACGAAGGCCTCCTTGGCGGCGAAGCGCTTGGCCAGGTAGGCCACCGGCCGGCCCCGCGCCTGGAACAGGGCCAATTCGTCGTCGCCGAGCAGGCGGTGGGCGAAGCGCTCGCCATGGCGCACCACGGCACGCTCGAAGCGCGACACCCGGGCGATGTCGGTCCCCACCCCGATGATCATCGGCAGCAATCACCCGCGTCGTCGTGATCGTGGTCATGCTCGTCGAGCGCCGCCAGCAGGCCGGCTTCCTGGCCGGCGATGGCCAGACGCTTCATCTCGGCCACGGCCTCCTTGAGGCCGACGAACAGCGCCCGGGCGATGATCGCGTGACCGATGTTGAGTTCGTGGAGCCCGGGAATCGCGGCGATCGCCTCGACATTATGGTAGTGCAGGCCATGGCCCGCATTGACAGTCAGCCCCAGCTCTCCGGCCATCTCCGCCGCGGCCACCAGGCGCGCGTGCTCCCGGGCGGCCTCGGCGCCGCTCGCCTCGGCATAGGCCCCGGTGTGCAGCTCGATCACCGGCGCCCCGGCGCGCGCCGCCGCCTCGACCTGGGCGGGCTCGGGGTCGATGAACAGCGAGACCTCGCAGCCCGCCTCGGCCAGCCGACGACAGGCCGCGGCGATGGCCTCGACGCCACCGGCCACGTCCAGGCCACCCTCGGTGGTCAGTTCCTCGCGCTTCTCGGGCACCAGGCAGACATGGGCCGGGCGAAGCGTCTCGGCAAGCGCCAGCATCGTCTCGGTGACCGCCATCTCGAGGTTCATGCGGGTCGTGAGCACCTCGGCCAGCAGGCGCACGTCGCGCTCCTGGATATGCCGACGGTCCTCGCGCAGGTGCACGGTGATGCCGTCGGCGCCGGCCTCCTCGGCCAGCAGGGCGGCCTGGACGGGATCGGGATAGCGGGTGCCGCGGGCCTGGCGCAGGGTGGCGATATGGTCGATGTTGACGCCGAGCAGGATGCGGGGGGGATGCATGGAGTCTCCTTCGGTGAGCTGGAAGCTGGAAAACAGCATGTTACCACCCGCCTGTGCCGCAATCCTGTCTTCCGGCTTCACGCTTCCAGGCGCGAAGCGCCACTCTTCAAGCCTGGGAGGCCCGGCGCCGCGCCGCCAGCTGGTGCATCCATTCGCGGGACCGCAGGGGACGGCTGCCCAGCAGCGGCGCCATGGCCGCCCGGGTGACGGCCTTGGCCGGGCCGGCGAGGCCCGGGGTCCGCCAGTCCCCCGCGGCGAGCAGCTTGAGGGTGCGGCCATCGATGCCGGGCTCGCCGGGCACGAAGGCCCGGGAGGCCGGCTCGAAGACATAGCGGCCCTGGGGATCCAGGGCCTGCCCCTCGGGGCCGCAGAAGCGCGGCTCGGCGTCCAGCGCCTCGAGCAGCGAAAGCTCCAGGCGACGCAGCACGCCGGCCCGGGCCGCGGGACGCGGCAGGGCCTCGAGGGTGGCGGTGTAGAAGGCGAAGACCTCGGCCACCGGCAGCTCCACCGGCAACAGCCGGGTGAGCAGCTCGTTGGCATAGAGGCCACAGAGCAGCCCTTCGCCGGCCAGCATCGCCGCCGGGCCACGGGATTCGATCAGGCCCAGGCGCTTGAGCTCGCCGCCCCCGCTCCAGGTGACATGCAGGGGGGCGAAGGGCTGCAACGCGGCCCGCGCCTGGCTCCTGGGCCGCTGCACGCCACGCGCCACGGCCCTGACCCGGCCGTGATCCAGGGTCAGCAGCTCGATCAGGGCACTGGTCTCGCGGTAGGGCCGCTTGTGCAGCAGGTAGGCCGGCTGGGGCGTCATGGGATGAAGCTCGAGGTGCGAGGTGCGAGGTGCGAGGTGCGAGGCCATCAAGAGTGAGGGGTAAGGAGTGAGGTGTGAGAGTCTCCGTCACGCCTCCCCCCGGACGCCCCACGCCTCGCCCCCATCAATCCAGATCGTAGCCCAGGCTCTTGAGTGCCCGCTCGTCGTCGGACCAGCCGCGCTTGACCTTGACCCACAGATTGAGCATGACCTTGGCGCCGAGCGCCCGTTCCATGTCGAGCCGCGCCTCGCGGCCGATCTTCTTGATCCGCTCGCCACTGTCGCCGATCAGGATCTTCTTCTGGCCCTGGCGCTCGACCATGATCAGGGCACTGATGTGGATCACCCGGCCCTCGTCGCGGAATTCCTCGATCTCGACGGTCATCTGGTAGGGCAGCTCGTCGCCGAGCTGGCGCATGACCTTCTCGCGCACCAGCTCGGCGGCCAGGAAGCGCTGACTCTTGTCGGTGACCTGATCCTCGGGGAAATAGTGGACGCTCTCCGGCAGGTGCTTGGCGACCTCGGCCTCGAGCTCGGCCACATTGGTGCCGTGCTTGGCGGCAATCGGCACGATGGCGGCGAAGTCTCGACGGGCGCCTGCCGACTCCAGCCAGGGCAACAGTTCCGCCTTGTCCTTGAGGCGATCGACCTTGTTGACCGCCAGGATCACCGGCGCCTCGACGTTGGCCAGGCGCTCCAGCACCACCTGGTCCTCGGCGGTCCAGCGGGTCCGGTCGATGATGAAGACCACGCAGTCCACGTCGCGCAGGGCCTGGGTGGCGGCCTGGTTCATGAAGCGGTTGATGGCCTTGTTGCGGTCCTTCTCGAGGATGTGGATCCCCGGGGTATCGACATAGAGGAACTGGCTGTCGCCCTCGGTCTTGATGCCCATCACCTGGTGGCGCGTGGTCTGCGGCCGCCGGGAGGTGATGGAGATCTTCTGGCCGAGGATACGGTTCATCAGCGTCGACTTGCCGACGTTGGGGCGACCGACGATGGCCACGAAGCCACAGGTCTGGGTCATGAGCGGGCTCCCTGGGATTCGAGCCGTGCCAGCGCCTGCTGGGCGGCCTGCTGTTCGGCATGTCGGCGACTGGCGCCGATGCCGAGGGTATGTTCCTCGAGCATCTCGACATGACACTCGACGGTGAAGGTCTGGGCATGGGCCTCCCCCTCCACCGAGACCACCTCGTAGCGCGGCAGCGCCACCTGGCGCGACTGCAGGAACTCCTGCAGGCGTGTCTTGGGGTCCTTCTGGGTATCCTGCAGGTTGATGGCCTCCAGGCGCTCGGCATACCAGGCCAGCACCCGGGAGCGGGCGGTATCCATGCCGGCATCCAGGTAGATGGCGCCGATCACCGCCTCGACCGCATCGGCGAGGATCGAGTCGCGGCGCTGGCCGCCGCTCTTCATCTCGCCCGAGCCCAGGCGCAGGCACTCGCCGAAGGCCATCTCCCGCGCCAGCTCGGCCAGGGTCTGCCCCTTGACCAGGCGGGCGCGAAGGCGCGACAGCTGGCCCTCCCGGGCCTGGGGAAAGCGCTGGAAGAGGTCCTCGGCGATGACGAAGTTGACGATGGAGTCACCGAGGAACTCGAGGCGCTCGTTGTTGCGGCCGCCGTAACTGCGGTGGGTCATGGCCAGCTCGAGCAGCTCGGGCTGCGCGAAGTCATGGCCGATGCGACGGCTGAAAAGTGTCAGGGAATTGCTCACGAAGCTCCTGCTATGTCATGACAGACGCTGCCGTTCCTGGCAGTCATTGGATACGACGCACGCTGGTGAAGCTCGGCAGTCCACCGTCCCAGTGCATCCAGACGGCGAAGGCCTTGCCCACGATGTTCTCTTCCGGCACGAAGCCCCAGTAGCGGCTGTCGTTGGAGTGGTCGCGATTGTCGCCCATGGTGAAGTAATGCCCCTCGGGCACCACCAGCTCCCGCATCTGCGGGCCGGGGTCGCGAGGGTTAGTGTAGATAGCGTGAGCGACGTCGCCCAGTTGCTCTTCCAGCAACAGCTCGTCGGGCTGGGTCGGCGGGCCCGCCTCGACCAGGCGCTTGGGCACCGGCTCGCCGTTGACATAGAGCTGCTTGTCCGCGTAGCGGATATGGTCACCGGGCAGCCCGATGACCCGCTTGATGAAGTTCACCGACGGCTCGCTGGGGAAGCGGAACACCATGACGTCGCCGCGCTCGGGCTCGCCCAGCTCGACGACCTTGTGGTTGGCCACCGGCAGGCGCAGCCCGTAGGCGAACTTGTTGACCAGGATGAAGTCGCCCACTTCCAGGGTCGGACGCATGGAGCCGGAGGGAATCTGGAAGGGCTCCACCACGAAACTGCGCAGCACCAGCACCACCAGCAGCACCGGGAAGAAGGAGCGCGCGTAGTCCACCGGCCAGGGGTCCTTGACGGCCTTCTCCCGGGCCACCGGATCGAGCCCCTCGGTGGTGCCCGCCTCGGTGTGGGCCAGCAGCCGTTGTCGGCGGGCGGGACGCCACCAGACCAGATCCAGCAGCCAGACCGCCCCGGTGACGCCGACCGCCACCACCAAGAGGAGTGCAAAATCCATTGTCGTCGTCCTTCCCTAGTCGTTCACCTTGAGCACGGCGAGGAAGGCATCCTGGGGAATCTCCACCCGGCCGACCTGCTTCATGCGCTTCTTGCCCGCCTTCTGCTTCTCCAGCAGCTTCTTCTTGCGGGTCATGTCACCGCCGTAACACTTGGCGGTGACGTTCTTGCGCAGCGCCTTGACGGTGGAGCGGGCCACCACCTGGCCGCCGATCGCCGCCTGGATGGCCACGTCGAACATCTGCCGCGGGATCAGTTCCTTCATCTTCTCGACCAGCACCCGGCCACGGGAGTGGGCATGGTCGCGGTGGATGATCACGGCCAGGGCATCGACCCGGTCACCGTTGATCAGCACGTCGAGCCGGACCAGCTTGGCCGCCTCGAAGCGCTCGAAGTTGTACTCCAGGGAGGCATAGCCCTTGGAGATCGACTTCAGGCGGTCGAAGAAGTCCATCACCACCTCGCTCATGGGCAGCTCGTAGGTGAGCTGGATCTGGCTGCCCAGGAACAGCATGTCGAGCTGGGTGCCGCGGCGCTGCTCGCACTCGGCGATGACGTTGCCGACGAAGTCCTGGGGCACCAGGATGCTGGCGCGCACCACCGGCTCGCGCATCTCCTCCACGTCCGCCATGTCCGGCAGCTTGGAGGGATTGGAGACGTAGCGCAGCTCGCCGTCCTTCATCAGCAGCTCGTAGACCACCGTGGGCGCGGTGGTCAGCAGGTCCAGGTCGTACTCGCGCTCGAGGCGCTCCTGGACGATCTCCATGTGCAGGGTGCCGAGGAAGCCGACCCGGAAGCCGAAGCCCAGGGCATCGGAGTTCTCCGGCTCGTAGTCCAGGGAGGCGTCGTTGAGCGCCAGCTTCTCGAGGGCGTCGCGGAAATCCTCGTAGTCATCGGCACTGACCGGGAACATGCCGGCGTAGACCTGGGGCTTGACCTTCTGGAAGCCCGGCAGCCGCTTGACGTCCGGAGTCTTGGCATGGGTGATGGTGTCGCCCACCGGCGCGCCGTGGATGTCCTTGATGCCGGCCACCACGAAGCCCACCTCGCCGGCGCGCAGGATGCCGGTCTCGCGGCGCTGCGGGGTGAAGATGCCCACCTCGTTGGCCTGCCAGTCGCGGCCGGTGGAGGTGATGCGGATCTTGTCGCCCTTCTTCAGGGTGCCGTCGAAGATCCGCACCAGCGAGACCACGCCCAGGTAGTTGTCGAACCAGGAGTCGATGATCAGCGCCTGGAGCGGCGCCTCGCGGTCGCCCTTGGGCGGCGGGATATCGCGCACCAGGCGCTCGAGCAGCGCATCGATGCCCAGGCCGCTCTTGGCCGACACCTGGCAGGCGTCGGTGGCATCCAGGCCGATGATCTCCTCGACCTCGTGGGCCACCTTGTCGGGGTCGGCCTGGGGCAGGTCCATCTTGTTGAGCACCGGCAGCACCTCGAGGCCCTGCTCGATGGCGGTGTAGCAGTTGGCCACCGACTGGGCCTCGACGCCCTGGGCGGCGTCCACCACCAGCAGGGCCCCCTCGCAGGCATACAGCGAGCGGGAGACCTCGTAGGAGAAGTCGACGTGCCCCGGGGTGTCGATGAAGTTGAGCTGATAGACGTTGCCGTCCTGCGCATGGTAGTCCAGCGTCACCGACTGGGCCTTGATGGTGATGCCGCGTTCGCGCTCGAGGTCCATGGAGTCGAGGACCTGCTCCTTCAGTTCGCGCTCGGTGAGGCCGCCACAGGTCTGGATCAGGCGATCGGCCAGGGTCGACTTGCCGTGATCGATGTGGGCGATGATCGAGAAGTTCCGTATCCCGTTGATTACTTTACGGTTGTCGCTTTCTGCCATGCGGGGTAATCCGTTTCATGATCGCGCCGGGGACCCGAGATCGATGGAATGTCCGGACCGGGGCGTCGTGTAAGATGGCGGCATTGTAGCGAGATGCGCCGGCCAGATACAGCGACCCGACGGCCGGCGCCGTCGGGTCGCGGATCTCGGCGCTTGCGATGTTGGCCTCAGTCGGAGGCGAGTCGCAGTGCCACATAGTAGGAGCGGCCCTCCCGATACAGCCGGACCGGCACCACGCTGCCCTCCGGGACCTCGGCGACCAGCTCGCCGAGCTGGGCCGGGTTGTCCACCGCCCGCTGGCCGATGCTGACCAGGATATCACCGGGCCGGATCCCCGCGGAGGCGGCGATGCCATCGGGAGCAAGTTCGGTGACACGCACGCCATGCTCGAGTCCCAGCTTGCGACGCTCGCCCTCCTCCAGGGACTGGACGACGACGCCCAGGCGCGTCGGCGCGGCGTTGTCGCCGTTGCCACCGGCCAGGGCGGGCGCGTCGGGCCAGGCGCCCACGGCCATGTTGATCGTCCGGCGCTCGCCGTCGCGCAGCACGCTCAGTTCCGCGTCGTCGCCCGGCGAGACGCGGCCGATCAGCCGCGGCAGGGTACTGGAGCGATCCACGTCCTCACCGTTGACCGCGAGGATGATGTCACCGGCCTGCAGGCCGCCCTCGGCCGCCGGCCCCTCGGGGTCGAGATCGGCGATCAGCGCCCCGCGGGGGTTGTCCATGCCGAAGGATTCCGCCAGTTCCCGGGACACCGGCTGGATCATCACGCCGAGCCAGCCGCGGCTCACCGAGCCGTCGGCGCGCAGCTGGTCGGCGATGTCCATGGCCACATTGATGGGAATCGCGAACGACAGTCCCATGAAGCCGCCGCTGCGGGTGAAGATCTGGGAGTTGATGCCGACCACCTCGCCATCCAGGTTGAACAGCGGACCGCCGGAGTTGCCCGGGTTGATGGCCACATCGGTCTGGATGAAGGGCACGTAGACATCCCGCGGCAGGGTGCGGTTGATGGCGCTGACGATGCCGGCGGTCACCGAATGGTCGAAGCCGAAGGGCGAGCCGATGGCCGCCACCCATTCGCCGACCTCGAGGCGGTCGGAATCGCCCAGCTCGAGGGTCGGCAAGTCGTCGGCATCGACCTTGAGCACCGCCACGTCGGTCTTCTCGTCGGCTCCCACCAGTTCGGCCTCGAGCTCGCGACGGTCGTTGAGACGCACCAGGATCTGGTCGGCCCCATCGACCACATGGGCGTTGGTCATGATGTAGCCGTCCTCGTCGATGATGAAGCCCGAGCCCAGCGACTGACGCTCCTCGCTGCGCCCCCTACCCCCCGGGGGCACCGGCATGCGATCACCGAAGAAGTGGCGGAAGAGCTCGGGAATCTCCTGGCCGCCGAACTGGCCGAGGGGCGAGCCGGGCCGTTCGACCACCCGGGACGTGGAGATGTTGACCACGCCGGGCGCCGCTTGCTTGACCAGGCCGGTGAAGTCCGGCAGTTCACGGGCCAGGGCGGACTGGCTGGCGAGGACCGCCAGGGTCAGGAGCATCCACAGGGAAAGCTGTCGCGTCATGCGTGTCATGAAAGACTCCTGTGACTTGGGAATGATGAGAAGTGATGCTTTCTTGTTACCGCGCTAACGGTGAAAGGTTCAGCCCGATGATCGACTGACCGCGAGCAGCCGCGGCCGGTAGCACCGGGCATGACGCTGGAGGTGCCGGCGAAGCAGGCCGCCGCCGGCGACCAGACCACCGCCGAAGGCGAGCGCCACCAGGGGGTCGGACAGGCCCAGGAGGTCGGCGAGCTGGGCGCCGACGAGCGCCAGGCCCAGCGGCAGGCCGTAGGTCCAGAGGCTGGCACGGGCCACGGCCCGGGCCGGCAGTCCGAGGGACACGACGTCGCCGATGGCCAGCGGCTGGTCCGCGTGGATGGCCACCCGCCAGGGACGCGACGCCTGCCAGCGTGCCAAGGCCCGAGTGCCGCAGCCCTGACGGGCATGGCAGGCGCCACAGGCCGACTGGCGACTGACCTCGACCCAGGCGCCTCCCGCGAAGGGCTCGACGACCCGGCCCTGCTCGACGAGCAAGGCGACAGGGTCGACGGCGGCAGCGGTCATTGGCTGGCGGCCTCCGCCGTGGCCGAGCCCCCGTCGCCGGCCTCGTCCTGCCACTCCACGGCCTCGACCACCCGGCGCAGCACCCGGGGCGGCAGCTCGCCCATGGCCACCACCTGGCGGGACTGCCCACCCAGCTCGCGATGCAGTACCGCCGCATGGGAGACGCCCAGGCGATGCACGCCGGGAATCAACAGGTCCCGGCCCTCGAGGGGCTCGACGAAGACACTCAGCGTGGCCAGGCCGTCACCATAGACACGATGACTGACCCCCGGGCGGCGCGAGCCGTGGGTCTTCACCGGCTGGGACACGAAGCCTTCCGGCAGCCAGCCGGGGCGCCAGCGATCCTCCACGGGTGCCTGCCCGGGCGCGAGGCCGACGCGGCCTTGGTGGAGCCGGGGGTCGCGCAGCTCGGTGACCTGAAAGGTCTCCACTACCCGCCCCTGCTCGTCGAGCAGCATCTGCTTGAGCGGCAGGGCGGTACGGGCGTCCAGCCAGAGACGATGGCCGTAGCGCATCTCGTCCAGCGGCTCGATCTCGAGACGCAGGGTCCGGCGACCGGCGATGCGATCCTCCCCGGAGAGCTGCAGGCGATAGAGGCCGTCGAGATGCTGCACGATGGCGGCCGGCGAGGCCAGGGTGGGACCGGCGGCCATGCCGTTCAGCCGGGCGATGCGCCCCTGCCGCTCGAAGACCACCGGCGGCCCGTCCAGGAAGCGGGCGACCTCGCGCTCGACGCCGTCGCGAATCTCGTGGGACAGCGCCAGGGTGCGCACGCCATCCACCCCGATGCGTACCGCGCGGGCCTGGAAGACATAGCAGTGGCCGGCCCACAGGCTGCGTTCGAACCACGCCCTGGCCGACTCGGGACCGGGCTCGTCGGCCAGGGTGGTGCAATCGAACTGCTCGTCGCTCGGCGCCGGCGAGGCTTCCTCGGCCGCGGCGACCGATGTCATCGCGGCGCCGGCCAGCACCAGGGCCATCAGGTGGCGTGACCGTCTGCGCCAGACCGCCATCAACGCTGACCCAGCGGCTCGCTTCCGGAGGCCCGCAGCAGCGGCATCCAGACATCCCCGCCACTGGCGGCGGCGCCTTCGGCGTGACGGTCGAGATAGGACTGCAGCAGCAGGGCCTGCTGGCGGTCCATGCGCAGGGACTGGCGCTGGGTCGGCGACATGAACATCGGCGTGCCGTCCCCGGCGCCCACGGTCATCAGGCCCTGCTGACTGCCGGCGGACTGGGCGGGCTGCGACTGGAACATCGGCAGGTCGACCAGCGACGGCGCCTGGACGCTCGGGCCGGTCGCCTGGCCGGTACCGTCGGCGGTGGTCGCCACGGGCGCGGTGCCCGTTGGCGTGCCCAGCGGCGAGGCGCCGTTGTAGAACTGTACCCCGGTGATCACCATCAGCGAGACCGCCGCGGCGATACCGGCGCTGCGCATCATCGGCAGGGACCGGCGGGTCGCGGGCTGCTCATCCGCGGCCATCGGGGCCGGCTCGTCCTGCAGCCGGGCCATCACGCCCGCGGACAGGTCGGTGGAAACATCGACCTCCGTCTCGCGACGCAGCAGGGATCTCATCAGATGGTAGCGACGCCAGGCGTCCGCCGCATCGGGCTCGTCGTCCAGCGACTTCAGCAGGCGTCGCAACTCGAGCTCGTCACCTTCGTTGTCCATTAGCGCAGAAAGCGATTCCCGTGCGTTCTGACTCATTCTTCACCCCTCACACTCGTCAAGACTTGTCCGCCTTGCATCCATTGGAAGCCCGGTATCCCGGCCTCGATGGCCACCCTCTCGGCGACGTCGGCACGCTCTCGGCGCTCGACTGGCGAGCCGGTCACCGCATATGACGTCAGCGGCGTCCGACAGTTCAGCCAATCGGCAAAAACGATGAAAATTCGATTCATTCGGTCAGCGCTTCCTGATTGCGCGACGTGGTCACCAGGGGACGAATATGCTGATCCACCGCCTCCCTGGCGCGGAAGATGCGCGAGCGCACCGTGCCCACCGGGCAGTCCATGATGTTGGCGATGTCCTCGTAGGAGAGCCCATCGAGTTCGCGCAGGGTGATGGCCGTGCGCAGGTCATCGGGGAGGGCCTCGATGGCCTCGAAGACGGCCGCCTGCAACTGGTCCCGGGCGATGGCGGCCTCGGGGGTCTCGATGTCGGCCAGCCGTCCGCTATGGTCGACGATCTCGGCGTCGACGATATCCAGGTCGCTGCCCGGTGGGCGGCGCCCCTTGGAGACCAGGTGATTCTTGGCGGTGTTGATGGCGATGCGGTACATCCAGGTATAGAAGGCGCTCTCGGCGCGGAACTTGCCCAGCGCCCGATAGGCCTTGATGAACGCCTCCTGGGCCACGTCCTGCACCTCGGCATGATCGTGCACGTAGCGACCGATCAGGCCGATGATCTTGTGCTGGTACTTCTTGACCAGCAGGTCGAAGGCGCGGGTATCCCCTTTCTGGGCGCGCTCGACGAGTTGCTGGTCGGTCTCCCGAGTGCCCATTCAACGCCTCCCCGCGGCGCGAGCTGGACGCGGCGCTCCGGTGGAACGTCGCGATGAGACTGGTGTCGCTTCCATATGTATCAACCTAGACCCTGGGGTGAGCGTGCGCCGATGTCGGCAGGTGCCCAAGTGTTCCTGTTTCTCGGGCAGGCATCAAGCGGCTAGATGACCTCGGCGCGCCCAGGCAGGCGTGCCCCGGGCACGCGCCGTCAACGCCGGCGGTGAGACAAGCGCCACCGCCCCTGGGTTCCGTCTGCGATTGAATTTGCCCGGCACGCGGGCGATAGTAGACGTCTCACGCCGACTCAGCGCTGACACGACACAGGTAGCGAAGCACAATGTCCGAGCATCAGGTCAACAACCTCAACGTCCTCTCCGAGGACGTCCTCATCACTCCGGCGGCCCTCAAGCAGCAGATTCCCCTCTCCGACGAGGCCGAGCGGACGGTGATCGAGGGGCGCAACACCATCCAGGCCATTCTCGACGGCCGCGACCCCCGCCTGCTGATGGTGGTTGGCCCCTGCTCGATCCACGACGTGGACGCCGCCCTGGACTATGCCCGCCAGCTGCGGCGCCTGGCGGATGAGGTCAAGGATAGCCTGTATATCGTGATGCGCGTGTATTTCGAGAAGCCGCGCACCACGGTGGGCTGGAAGGGCCTGATCAACGACCCCCACCTGAACGGTTCCTTCGAGATCGAGGAAGGCCTGCACATCGCTCGCCGCCTGCTCGTCGAACTGGCCGAGATGGGCCTGCCGCTCGCCACCGAGGCGCTGGACCCGATCTCGCCGCAGTACCTGCAGGACTGCATCAGCTGGTCGGCCATCGGCGCTCGGACCACCGAGTCCCAGACCCACCGCGAGATGGCCTCCGGCCTGTCCTGTCCGGTGGGCTTCAAGAACGGCACCGACGGCAGCCTCGACGTGGCCGTCAATGCCCTGCAGTCGGTGGCCCATCCGCACAACTTCCTGGGCATCGACCAGGCCGGCAAGGTGGCGATCATCCGCACCCGCGGCAACGCCTATGGCCATGTGGTGCTGCGCGGCGGCAACGGCAAGCCGAACTATGACAGCGTCAGCGTGGCGCTGGCCGAGCAGGAGCTGAACAAGGCCGGCGTCACCCCGAACATCATGATCGACTGCTCGCATGCCAACTCCAACAAGGATCCCGGCCTGCAGCCGCTGGTGCTGGAGAACGTCACCAACCAGATCCTGGAAGGCAACCACTCGATCATCGGGCTGATGGTCGAGTCCAACCTCGGCTGGGGCAGCCAGAAGATCCCCGAGGACCACAGCCAGCTGCTCTACGGGGTCTCCGTCACCGACGCCTGCATCGACTGGGACACCACCGAGACCGCCTTCAAGGGCATGAACGAGAAGCTGGCCCCGGTGCTGGCCAAGCGCCGCCAGGCCGCCTGACGCCGCGCTTACGTCCACGACCAGGGCCCGCCATATGGCGGGCCCTGGTCGTTTTCCTGGCGCCCCTCTAAGGCTTAAGCCAGCCGAACGAGCGTCTCAGGAAGGCCTGTGCATCGGTGTCGACGATCTCGCCGTGCGCCATGACGATCGTCTCGGGCCGCCAGGCCAGAAGGCTGCGGAGGTGCGCCCTCGCCTCGGCCTTGTGAAAGGCAAAGCTCAGCCGCCAGTCCCGGGGCATCCCGCCATTGGGCGCGAGGATGCCGGTCATCCGAGCCACGCCCCTCTGCAGCGGCCCGAAGGCTCGAGGCGCGAAGTTCTCGACCAGATCCGCCACGATCAGGGTTCGCGTCGCGACATGCAGGAAGACGCACTCCTCCATGAGACGCGAGCCGGTGAACAGCAGGTGGCGCAGTTCGTCCGACCATGGGTAGGAGGCCCCGGCGTCCAATCGGCCGTCGAAGGCCAGCTCGCCTCGCTTGGTGATGACTTCCCGGGTCCCGAAGAGCCGCGCGTCGGGATAGGCCCGCTGCCAGTCTTGCAGGTACAGGTGATGCAAGTGGTTCGGCGCCACCAGGTAACGCACCTCCCCCAGCGCCTCCACCCTGCGGCGGAGCCCGGCATTCAAGCGGATCGGGCTGTGGACCCACAGCGTGCCATCGGCGAGGCGCACCAGCGTCATCCGCGTGGTGTAGGGCAAGGTATAGAAGGACACGGTGTCACCATCGGCGATCCAGACGTCCTCGAAGAGCTGTTTCAAGCCTCGCCCCCCTGGCCGAGGCATCGGGTGAAGAACCGCAGCAGCCGTTCATGATGCAGGTTCTCCGCCTCGCTGCGCAGGAGATGCCCCTCCCCCTCGTAGAGGTGGGTCTCGATATGCCCTCTTCTCTCGCCAAGCCGAGCCGACAGGCGGCGGGTCATGGCGACGCTCCAGGTGGCATCCTCCACCCCGTGGCTCAGGAAGACGGGCCCGCTATAACGCTCGATCTCGATGGGTGTCGTCGGCTTGAGGCCTTCGGAACTCCCTCGCCATGACCATGCCCGCGAGGCGGCATCCCAGGCTTGCCAGCCAGGATCCCCCGAGTCCCGGAAGGATCGGGCATCGAAGCTCCCGCAGATCACATCGGCCGGGGCATGGGCGGCCAGCGCGTCGGCCTGTCCTGCCTGCCCTTCCCGGGCCATCAGCGATGCCAGCAAGAGGGCGTGCTCGCCGCCCCGCGACAGCCCATACAAGCCGACCCGCCCGGAACAAGGCGGAAACTCCCGCAATGCGCTCAATGCGTCGGCGGTCCGATCCAGGGGTACCTCCTCGATCGCGCCGGCATTCCAGGCGTTGCCGCCCCGCGAATAGGCATGGGGATAGGCCAGGAACCCATGCGCCGCAAACAGCACCGCCAGGCGGTGCGACCATCCGGAGTAGCCGCCCTCGGAACCGTGCAGGATCAATATGCCCGGAAACGGGCCATCCCCGGCGGGCCCGTAGGTAGTGCCGAATTCCGGCAGCAGTCGGCGCACGATCTTCAGCATGACACCTCCCTGTCCACTGGTTTCTTCCTTGACGCGCCCCATCGCGCGATCCTTGACGGCGCGACGCCAGGGTCCGCCAAGCCACCCTGAAGACCTTACTCCTCGAGCGACTTGGCCAACAGGCACTGGCGCTTGTCGAGCCGATAGACCTGCCGCCGATAGCAGGCATGCGCCGCCCGGCGCTGCACGTTGGCCCGCCCCCGGACCCGGTCGGCAAGGAGCCTCAGCCAGCTTCGGCGGCGGCCACCAGCTGGGCGCCCAGCCCCTGTCCCCGGCGCGTCTCGGCGACGACCAGGCTCGCGACCTCGCCGCAACGCCCCTCCGCCAGACGCACGTCGAGGAGGGCCGAGACGCAGCCAACGACCGCCCGCTGATCCTCGGCGATGATGACCGCCCCTCCGCGCGCGACCCTCTCGGCGAGGTTGTCGCGCACGCTGCCGGCGGTATGCGCGTAGCCCAGCGGCGACAACAGCCCGGCCAGCGCCTCGGCGTCCGCCGCCTCCGCCTGCCGAAAGCGAATCGTCATCCCGCCTCCCCATTACCGCTGCTGCCGTCCCCGGCAGCGCTCGCGCCGGCGATCAACTCCCGCGCCCAGGGTAGCGCCTCGGGATACTGCTCGGTATCCAGCACGAACTCCTGGCCGCGGGCCACGGCCTGCAGCTCGACGCGGTCGGCGTGCCGCCGCCAGCGTCGCGGATCGGCGTGATAGCTCAGCGGCGGGCGCCCTTCCCCGGGATGAAACCAGCGCGGCAGCTGCCAGGCGGAGACCTTCCCGGCGCCGGCGGCCGTCAGGTGCAGGCGCGCCGCGTCGCGCGGGAAGATGCCGGCGCCCGGCAGTCCGGTGTCGCGCCCCGCGATGGTCAACCGGGAACTGGCGAGATGCAGCACGTTGTGGGGGGCATCGAGCCGTTGGCAGTGCGGATGGTCGTGTGCCCACTCGACGCCCTCGGGCACGGCATCGCCCAGCGACAGCGTCCCGGCCACCTGCATCCAGCCCCACAGCACATGACGGGGCCTGGCGTCCCTCACGTAGGCCCAGCCGTTCGCCCCCCGCTCGACACGGCGAAAGAGCCCGAAGAACAGGAACAGGTCCCCCGCGCCGACGCCCTGGTTGCGCAGGTGGCTCTGGGCCTGGCCCATCTGGCCGAACAGCGGCCGCCAGCCCGGACGTCGCGGCAGGCTATCGGACAACAGGTCGGGATCCAGGTGCGCCCCGGTGCCCGGGGCGATCCTGCCCCGGGTCAGATCGGACACCAGGGGCCCGAGGGGCTCGCCCTGATGGGTGATCTCGCCGTAGGGGATGACCGAGCGGGCGTCGGGGATCGGCAGCACCACCAGCCGGCCATCGGGCAGGATGGGGCTGGGCACACCCCCGGCGGCGCTATCGAAGCCCTTGCGACTGAGGATCAGTTTCATGTCGATTCCCGCCGTCCGCGAGGCGCGATTGCCGGTCCGCGCCCCTATGACTCACCCGCCCTGCACCACCCCGTCGATCTCGCGGGCGAAGGGCGGCAGGGCGTCGAGCAGCGCGCGACCATAGCGGCGCGTCAGCACCCGGCGGTCGAGCAGGGTGATGCGCCCCTGGTCGGCCTCCTTGCGGATCAGCCGCCCGCAGGCCTGCACCAGCTTGATGGAGGCATCGGGGACGCTGATGCGCATGAAGGGGTTGCCGCCCTGGCTCTCGATCCACTCGGCCAGCGTCGCCCCCACCGGGTCGTCGGGCACGGCGAAGGGCAGCCGGGTGATCACCACATGGGTCAGGTAGTCGCCGGGCAGGTCGATGCCTTCGGCGAAGCTCGCCAGGCCGAACAGGATGCTGCCCTCGCCCTGGTCGACCCGGGCCCGGTGGCGCTCCACCAGCTCGCGCTTGGGGAGCCGGTCCTGGGCCAGCACCCGC
Source organism: Halomonas maura (assembly GCF_030409305.1). Lineage (GTDB taxonomy): Bacteria > Pseudomonadota > Gammaproteobacteria > Pseudomonadales > Halomonadaceae > Halomonas > Halomonas maura. The sequence continues at coordinate 4,941 of NZ_JAUFPQ010000018.1, read as the reverse complement.
TCGCGCCGCGCCGGCGAAAGCCCCTTCTCCACGGCCCGCAGCTGGGCGCGCGAGGAGAACAGCATCAGCACCGCCTCGTCATCGCCCAGGGCCTCGACGAAGTCGATGATGGCCCGCTCGTGGCCCTCGCGATCGGCGGGGTCCACCGCCTCGCGGGGCACGCTGAGCACCGCCCGGGAATAGTCGAACGGACTCGGCAGGCGCTGGTAGCGATAGCGGTTGGCCAGTCCGGCACGCTCCTGCAGGCGCTCGAAGCGGCCCAGCGCGGTGAGGGTCGCCGAGGTCACCACCGCGCCGAAGCAGCGTCCCCACAGCGATCTGGCCAGGGTATGGGCGGCGGAGACCGGGCTCGCCGAGAACGTCAGTTCCGGCTCACCGCCGAAGCGCTCGAGGGTCAGCCAGCGGGCCCGGGGCGGCTCGCCCTGGGGGTCGGGCTCGGCGAAGGCCTGCCACAGGGCATGGGCCTCCAGGGCACGGCCGTGGAGCAGCGCCACCAGCGGCAGCCAGGGCTCGGCCTGCTCCCGGGGCAAGCCGGTGGACTTCTCGGGATCGAGGCTCTCGCGCAGGATGTCGCTCATCGACTCCAGGGTGCGCGACAGCTCGGCGAAGATCGTCACCAGCCCGTCGGCCTGCTCGCGCAGGGCTCCCGGCACCCGACCCATCTCGAAGCGATGCTGGCCGCCCTCCTCGCCATCGCCCAGCCCCTCGGGTCGCCCCGCGAGCCGGTGGCCGAGGGCGAAGGCCTCGCCGAGCTTCGGCTCCAGGGCCTCGATCGCCTGGGGCAACCCGGCCAGCAGCCGGGCCAGGGTCGGCTGCACGGCCAGGGCCTGGTTCAGCTCGGTGAGCGACTTCTTCAGGGTGCGCAGCCAGCGCAGGGCGCCACCCACGGCGAAGCGATGGGTGAAATGGTTGAGGGCCTTGTCGGGCAGATGGTGCCCCTCGTCGAAGATGTACAGGCAATCGGCCGGGTCCGGCAGCACCACGCCGCCCCCCAGGGCCAGGTCGGCCAGCACCAGGTCGTGGTTGGCGACGATGACGTCGGCACTGTCGAGATCGCGGCGGGCACGGAAGAAGGCACAGGCGCCGAAGTGGCCGCAGCGGCGATTGGTGCACTGGCGGTGGTCGACGGTGAGCTTGCGCCAGTGGGCGTCGTCGATGGCCTCCGGCCAGCTGTCGCGATCGCCGGCCCAGCGGCCGTTGCCATAGGCCTCGCCGAGGGACTGCACCAGGGTCTGGAAGTCGTCGCCGCCGCTGTCCAGCGCCTGCTCGAAGAGCGACAGGGTGGGGTTGTCCTCGCCGCCGTCCATGGCCTGGTCGAGGCGCGCCACGCAGACGTAGCGGCCGCGCCCCTTGGCCAGGGCGTAGTCGAAGGCCAGGCCGCTGTGGGCCTTGAGGGCCGGCAGGTCCTGGTGCAGCACCTGCTCCTGCAGGGCCACGGTGGCGGTGGCCACCACCAGGCGCTTGCCGCGGGCCTTGGCCACCGGCAGCGCGGCCAGCAGGTAGGCCAGGGTCTTGCCGGTGCCGGTGCCGGCCTCGAGCACGCAGACATGTTCGTCGCTGACGCGGCGACCGGCATCGTCGACCTCGATGCCCGCCAGGGTACGGGCGATCTCGGCGATCATCAGCCGCTGGCCGTAGCGCGGCGTCAGCTCGAGGCCGTCGAGCACCCGCCGATAGGCGTTCTGGATCTCGCCCTTCAGGGCCTCGTCAAGCATGGTTGCGCCTGCATCGTTAGGGTAAAACCGCGGCTTTTCCGGCGACAGGCCGATGCGGAGGCGCTGTGAACCCTTCCCTGGGCGCTACCTCTGCCATCCATGGCAGAGGACCTCCGCTACGGCCCGTCCCCGGCGCCGCTCACTCGGGTGGTTTCTCGGGTGCACCCCGCACGGTCGTTCTTCAAGCGGCGCAGCCGCGTCTTCCCGCGTCCAGGCGCGAAGCGCCGCTCTTCAAGCTTACAGCAGCCCCTCGGGCGGATGCTCGCAGGGCAGCTTGTCGTTGATGAAGCGCTCGATCTCCGGCAGGGAGAAGGCGTCCTCCTCGCCCACGAAGCTGATCGACACGCCCTTGGCGCCGGCACGGCCGGTGCGGCCGATGCGGTGGACGTAGTCCTCCGGATCCTCCGGCAGGGTGTAGTTGATCACGTGGCTGACATCCTCGATATGGATGCCGCGGCCGGCCACGTCGGTGGCCACCAGCACCTGGATCTCGCCCTCGCGGAACTGCTCGAGGGTGCTGATGCGCTGGTTCTGGGGCACGTCGCCGGAGAGCATGGCGGCGTTGATGCCGGCCTGCTTGAGCAGCTCGTCGAGCTTGCGCACCAGGTCGCGGCGGTTGCCGAAGACCATCACCCGGTCGAAGCTCTCCTGCTGCAGCAGCTTGACCAGCAGGCGCTGCTTGTCCTCGTCGCCGACCAGATAGACCCGCTGGTCGATATCGGCGGCATTGTCGACGGTGACCGCGATCTCCGCGTGGGTCGGCTCATGGGTCCACTGGCTGGCCAGGTTGAGGATGTCATCGGTGAAGGTCGCCGAGAACAGGAAGGTCTGGCGTTCTTCCTTCTTCGGCGTGTGGCGGATGATGCGCTTGACGTCGGGGATGAAGCCCATGGAGAGCATGCGGTCCGCCTCGTCGAGCACCAGCACCTCGACCTGGGTCAGGTCGACGTCGCGCTTCTGGTGGAAATCCAGCAGCCGTCCCGGGGTGGCGACCAGGATATCCAGCCGCTTGCCCAGCCCCTCCAGCTGCTTCTGGTAATCCATGCCCCCCACCACGCTGGCGACATTGAGGTGGGTGAAGCGCGCCAGGGCCTTGGCGTCCTTCTCGATCTGCAGCGCCAGCTCGCGGGTCGGGGCCACGATCAGCGCCCGGGGCGCGCCGGGCTTCTGGCCGTCCGGGGCCTCTTCCTCGAGGAAGTAGGCGAGGATCGAGATCAGGAAGGCGGCGGTCTTGCCGGTCCCGGTCTGGGCCTTGCCGACCACGTCGCCGCCGAGCAGCGTGTGGGTGAGCGCCTCGGCCTGGATCGGCGTGCAGTACTCGAAGCCCTGGGCGTGGATGGCGCGCATCAGCGGCAGCGGCAGATCGAAGTCATGGAAGCGCCACTTGCCCGCCACGGCGGGAACCTGGAACTGGCGCAGGTCCCAGTTCGACTGGCGGCGGCGCGGCTTGCGACGGCGACGCTTGGGCTTGCGGTTCTCGGTCTTGGCCGGTGCTGTGGTCTGTTCCGACTCGCTCATAGGCTGTGCTGTCTCGTCCATGTCGTGGATGAAAGCGTCTCGGGAGGTAGTGTGACGCAAACGGCCATTGTACCAGCCTCCGGCGGCGAGGGCCCGCCCGCTGTCGAAGCGGTGGCCGCGGCTGGTAGAATGGCGGCCAGTATCCAAGGAGCATGCGTCATGACACGCAGAAAGAAGACCCGATCGCTGGCCGACAAGGTGACGATTCGCACCGGCCGGCGCAAGGACTACAAGCAGTGGCGCCACGAGAATCCCGACGAGGTCACCTCGTCGCGCCGCTTCACGCAGAAGAAGCGCCAGCAGCGCAAGCTGCAGGCGGCGCGCAAGCTGGCCCGTCAGGAGACCGGCCCGTCCATCGAGATCCATCCCGACACGCCCGAGAACAAGGACGACTGACCGATGCGCCTGGTGTCATTCAACATCAACGGCATTCGTGCCCGCCTCCACCAGCTCGAGGCGCTGATCGAGGCGCACCGCCCGGCGGTGATCGGCCTGCAGGAAACCAAGGTCCAGGACAGCGAGTTCCCGGTGGCTGCCGTCGAGGCCATGGGATACCACGTCTATTTCCACGGCCAGAAGGGCCACTACGGGGTGGCCCTGCTGTGCCGGGACGAGCCCGAGGCGGTCTACCGGGGCTTTCCCGATGACGGCGAGGACGCCCAGCGGCGACTGATCGGCGTGCGCCTGCGCGGCGAGGACGGCGAACCGCTGACCGTATGGAACGGCTATTTCCCCCAGGGCGAGAACGTCGACCATCCGGTGAAGTTTCCCCACAAGCGCGCCTTCTACGCCCAGCTGAGCCGCCTGCTCGCCGAGCAGCACTCTGCCGAGGAGCGCCTGGCGATCATGGGCGACTTCAACATCTCGCCCGAGGACATCGACATCGGCATCGGCGAGGCCAACCGCAAGCGCTGGCTGCGCGAGGGCAAGACCAGCTTCCAGCCGGTGGAGCGGGAGTGGCTCGGGGGCATCAAGGCCTGGGGACTCACCGACAGCTACCGGCTCTGCCACCCCGGGGTGGACGACCGCTTCAGCTGGTTCGACTACCGTTCCAAGGGCTTCGACCGCGAGCCCAAGCGCGGCCTGCGCATCGACTACATCCTGGTGAGCGAACCGCTGGCCGGCAAGGTCCGGGAGGCCGGCATCGACTACGAACTGCGTGGAATGGAAAAGCCCTCCGACCACGCCCCCGTCTGGACCGACGTCGAGGCCTGATCGCGCCTCGCCGTCTCGACTAGCCGGCGGGGCCGCCCCTCTCGGGTCCGCCGGCGCCATCCTCCTCCTGCCCAGGCAGGCTCGCCAGCCAGTCCTGCGCCTCGGCCTCGCCGAGGTCGCGCGCCTTCTCCAGCGCCTCACCGGCGATCTCCCACTCGCCCCAGCCGTGGGCCAGCCGGCCCAGCTGCAGCCAATCGCCGCCGGCCTCGCTGCGCTCGGCGAGCGCCTCCCAGGCGGCCAGCCCCCGCTCGCGGTCCCGCGCCGCCTGCCAGGCCCGCGCCAGCAGGCGACGGTTGGCGAGAGTGTCGACCAGATCCCCCTGCTCCAGACTCTCGGCGAGCAGCTCGGCGGCCCGGGCCGGGGTGCCGCCCGCCAGGTGCAGGCGAATGCGCTGCCGCAGGTCCTCGCGGCCGGCCAGCACGCCGCGGCGCCAGCCCGCCTCCCAGAGGGCCGCCGCCCGGCCGGGGTCGCCCAGTCGCTGGGCCAGGGCCGC
>NZ_JAUFPQ010000017.1:8105-450200 GCF_030409305.1 Halomonas maura | reverse complement strand
TTATCGGCCTCCGGTCAGCCGGCTAGGGATTTCGATGAACAACCTGGTGGATTTACACACCTAGGGCTGGCGGTAGTCGATCGCGGTGATCAGGTAGCTGGTCTCGCCGCCCGGGGCGGCCACCGTGGCCTCGTCGTCGAGACCCTTGCCCAGCAGCGCCTTGGCCAGGGGGGCATCGACGCTGATCCAGTGCCGGGGGGTGTCGGTCTCGTCGTGGCCGACGATGCGCAGGTGCAACTCCTCGCCGTCTTCGTCCTCGAGGGTGACGAAGGCGCCGAAGAACACCCGCTCGGTGTCGGCGGGCAGCCGGTCCACCACCTGGAGCTCGTCCAGGCGCTTGGTCAGGTAGCGGATCCGGGCGATCACCCGGTTCAGTTCCTTCTTGTTGTAGGTATAGTCGGCATTCTCGCTGCGATCGCCCAGGGCGGCCGCCTCGCCGACCTTGGCCGAGAGGGCGGGGCGCTTGACCCGCGAGAGGTGATCGAGGATGCCCCGCAGGCGCTCGGCGCCCTCGGCGGTGATCAGGTTGCTTTTGGGCTCCTGGCGCGGGTCCTTGGCGGGATCGCGCCAACGCGTCATGTTGCGGCCTTTCATCCACGCCTCCCATGGTCGAAGAGTCGCAACATACGCCATCCCGGCGCGACTCGGCAAACCCGCGACCGGGTGGCGGATAATTCAAACGTTCGTTACATTTCAGCGAGGCGATCCCGCCCCTGACCACAACCGATGAGGAAACCGCCATGCCGAGACGCCACCTGCTGGCCGCCGCCCTCTGCCTGGGCCTGATCTCCGCCCCCGTCGCCCAGGCGCTGGCCTGGGAAGACGACCTGTTTGCGCTGAGGCAGCGCTGGGAGCATGCCACCACCGCGATGGCGGAGAGTCGGCGCGAGGATGCCCTGTCGGCCCTGGCCGAGGAGGCCGGTGTCCTCGCCGAGGCCCATCCCCAGGCCAGCGAGGTGCTGGTCTGGCGCGGCATCATCCTGGCCTCGCTGGCCAGGGAGGCCGGAGGCCTGTCCGCCCTGGGCGCTGCCAAGGAGGCGCGACGGGTGCTCGAGCGCGCCGTGGCGCTGGACCCCGAGGGCCATCGTGGCTCGGCCTACGTGACCCTGGGGGCCCTCTATGACCGAGTTCCGGGGTGGCCGGTGGCCTTCGGCGACGAGGCGACCGCCGAGGCGATGTTCCGCAAGGCCCTGGCGATCCGTCCCGAGGGCATCGACGTCAATACCTACTATGCGGCGTACCTGGAAGCGGCGGGGCGCGAGACGGAGGCCCTGACCCATGCGCGCCGTGCCGTGGCGGGCCAGGCCCGGGTAGGGCGCGAGGCCTCCGACGAGGCGCTGCGTGACCGGGCCAGGGCCATGGTCGCCCGCCTTCAGGAGTAGTCTGCCCCGGGAGGCGCCCCTTGCTGACGGCGGGAGGCCGCGGCACCAGGCGCCGAGGTCCACTTCGGCCGGGGGGCGGAGACGCTTGGCAGCCTCTCCCGCGGTCATGATAATAGGGCATTCGCGAACACGGAGGCCCGCATGTCGGAGACCGATCACGCCACCCCGCCCGATGACCTGACGGCCGCGCCCTTCGACGCCGAGGACGTGGAACTGCGCGAGCGACGCTGCCTCCACCAGGGGTTCTTTCGCCTGGAGGAGCTGCACCTGCGTCACCGCCTCTTCGAGGGCGGCTGGAGCGGGGCGGTGGTTCGCGAGGTGCATCAGCGCCACGACGCCGTGGGCGTCTTGCTCTACGATGTCGAGAGGGATGCGGTGGCGCTGGTGGAGCAGTTCCGCGCCGGCGCCCTGGACGACCCCGACTCGCCCTGGAAGCTCGAGATCGTCGCCGGGCTGGTGGAGCGCGGCGAGAGCCTGGCCGAGGTGGCGCGTCGCGAGGCCGAGGAGGAAGCCGGCTGCCGGGTGGGGGAACTGATCGAGCTGCACACCTACTACCCCAGTCCCGGGGCGTGCAACGAGCGGGTCACCCTGTTCTGTGGCCTGATCGACAGCCGAGGGCTGGGCGGTATCCACGGCCTCGACGAGGAGCACGAGGACATCCGCGTCCACGTGCTCTCGTTCCACCGGGCCTGGGAACTCCTGCTGGCCGGGCGACTCGACAATGCCATGTGCCTGATCGCCTTTCACTGGTTGGCGGCGCAGCGGGCCTCACTGAGAGCAAGGAGGTAGCGTGTCGAGAACTGCCTACGTCACCGACCTGAGGACCCTTCAGGGGGAGTGCACCGCCAACTATGTGCGGTTGACCCGCCTGCTGGGGGATCTCGAGGCCGGCGAGAGTCGCGAGGTGGAGCTGGTCAACCAGGGGCGCCGCCTCGGTGCCCTGTGCCTCAAGGTCCAGGAGCGGGCCCCCTATACCAGCATCATCCGTGTCTCCCAGCGTGGCGTTCTCGATGCCGTGATCGACACGCCCCGCATGCGGGTCCACCTCTATCACGACGTGCGCATGGCCGAGGTCACCGACTTCCAGCGTCAGCGCCACTTCGATGGCCGCTATCGCTATCCCAATGCCCGCATGCACCAGCCCGACGAGAAGCTCCAGTTGAACCGGTTCCTCGGCGAGTGGCTCGACCACGGCCTGGCCCACGGTCACTCCCTGGACCTGCCGGAATTGCCCTGAGGACTCCGCTGCCCCGATGCGTCTCATCCAGGTCACCGATTGTCATCTGCATGCCGACCCCCTGGCGCGCTCGCGCATCGGCATCCCCCATAGCCAACTCGAACGGGTGGTGGCGGCGGCCGCGCGCCTGCGCCCCGATGCCGTGCTGGTCACCGGCGATGTCAGCGAGGATCGCACGGCGGCCTCCTATGCGCTGGCCGAGCGGGTGCTGGCCCGCCTCGGCTGTCCCTGGTTCTGGCTGCCCGGCAACCACGACGAGCCGGGGCGGATGGCCGAGTGCCGTCCCTTCCACGCCAGCCTCGACCTCGACGGCTGGCGCGTCCTGTTGCTGGATACCCAGGTGGTCGGCCAGGCAGCCGGCGAGCTCGGCAAGGCACGCCTGACGGCCATCGCCGAGCGCCTCGCCGACGACGACCGGCCGACCCTGGTGGCCATGCACCATCCGCCCCTGGCGGTGGGCTCCGCCTGGATGGACGCGCTGGGCCTGGTCGACGCCGCGGCCTTCTGGGACTGTCTGAGCGGCCATGACAACGTCGCGGCGGTCCTCTGCGGCCATATCCACCAGGCCTTCGTCGGGCAGGGGCCGAGCGGGATCCCGGTCTACGGCTGCCCCGCCACCAGCGACCAGTTCCTGCCCGGCAGCGAGTCCTTCGCCGTCGACGAGGCGTCTCTCCCCGGCTTTCGCGTGGTCGACCTGCACGACGGCGAACTCACCACCTGGGTGGAGCGGGTCGAGCCCTAATATCTCTGTATTGCATAAAAAGATAGTTATTAATTCTTTTACGTTATTATCGCCATGACGATACCCTCTGCCGCATGATCCCAATCCGCCCATGTCATGCGAGGTAGCCGGGCCATGAACAGTCTTCATGCACCGACGCGCGAGAGCGCCGTCCAGGCCGAGGGGAGCGCCCCGGGCCTGACGCCGCGGCGGCTGACCCATCTGCAGCAGCTGGAAGCCGAGTCCATCCACATCATCCGCGAGGTGGCGGCCGAGTTCTCCAACCCGGTGATGCTCTATTCCATCGGCAAGGACTCCTCGGTCATGCTGCACCTGGCGCGCAAGGCCTTCTATCCGGGGCCGCCGCCGTTCCCGCTGATGCACGTCAACACCACCTGGAAGTTCCGCGAGATGATCGAGTTCCGCGACCGCATGGCCGCGGAATCCGGCATGGAGCTGATCGAGCACATCAACCAGGAGGGCGTCGAGGCGGGCATCAATCCCTTCGACCACGGCTCGAGCGGCTACACCGACGTGATGAAGACCCAGGCCCTCAAGCAGGCCCTGGACCAGTACGGCTTCGATGCCGCCTTCGGCGGGGCGCGCCGCGACGAGGAGGCCAGCCGCGCCAAGGAGCGGGTGTTCTCCTTCCGCGACAAGCATCACCGCTGGGACCCCAAGAGCCAGCGGCCGGAGCTGTGGAACCTCTACAACGCCCGGGTCAACAAGGGCGAGTCGATCCGCGCCTTCCCGCTCTCCAACTGGACCGAGCTGGACATCTGGCAGTACATCTACCTCGAGTCGATTCCCATCGTGCCGCTGTATTTCTCCGCGCCGCGTCCGGTGGTGGAGCGCGACGGCATGCAGATCATGGTCGACGACGACCGCCTGCCGCTGGAAGAGGGCGAGGTGCCGGAGGAGAAGTGGGTGCGCTTCCGCACGCTCGGCTGCTACCCGCTCACCGGGGCGGTGGAGTCCAGGGCCACCACCCTGCCCGAGATCATCCAGGAAATGCTGCTGACCCGCACCAGCGAGCGCAGTGGCCGCGCCATCGACCACGACCAGGCCGGCTCCATGGAGAAGAAGAAGCGCGAGGGGTACTTCTAAATGTCACACCAATCGACACTGATCGCCGACAACATCGAGCAGTACCTGCACGAGCACGAGAACAAGGACCTGCTGCGCTTCATCACCTGCGGCAGCGTCGACGACGGCAAGTCGACCCTGATCGGCCGGCTGCTCCACGACTCCAAGATGATCTTCGACGACCAGTTGGCGGCGATCACCCAGGCGTCGAAGAAGAGTGGCACCACCGGCGAGGAGGTGGACCTGGCGCTGCTGGTGGACGGCCTGCAGTCCGAGCGGGAGCAGGGCATCACCATCGACGTGGCCTATCGCTTCTTCTCCACCGACAAGCGCAAGTTCATCATCGCCGACACCCCGGGGCACGAGCAGTACACCCGCAACATGGCCACCGGGGCGTCCACCGCCGGGCTGGCGGTGATCCTGATCGACGCCCGCTACGGCGTGCAGACCCAGACCCGCCGCCACAGCTTCATCGCCGACCTGCTGGGCATCCGCCACCTGGTCATCGCGGTCAACAAGATGGATCTGGTGGACTACGGCGAGGCGCGCTTCGAGGAGATCGTCGCCGAGTACCGGGACTTCGCCGCTCAGCTCGGGGCCGACGACATCCGCTTCGTGCCGCTTTCGGCGCTGAAGGGCGACAACGTGGTCAACAAGAGCGAGGCCATGGCCTGGTATGAGGGGCCGGCGCTGCTCGAGCTGCTCGAGACCGTCGAGGTCCGCCACGACCAGAACCTCCACGACCTGCGCCTGCCGGTGCAGTACGTCAACCGGCCGAACCTGGACTTCCGCGGCTATGCCGGGACCCTGGAGGCGGGCATCCTGCGCCCCGGCCAGGACATCAAGGTGCTGCCGTCGGGCAAGACCTCCCGGGTCGAGCGCATCGTCACCTTCGACGGCGACCTCGACGCCGCCTGGCCGGGCCAGGCGATCACCGTCACCCTGGAGGACGAGATCGATATCTCCCGGGGCGACTGGATCGTCGCCGCCGACGCCGAGGTGGCGATGTCCAGCGCCTTCGACGCCGACATCGTGTGGATGAACGAGCAGGCCCTCGAGCCGGGTCGCCAGGTCGACATCCGCCTCGCCGGGCGGGCGGTGGCCGGCCAGGTGGCGACCATCCACCACCAGGTGGACGTCAACACCCTGGAGCGTCACCCGACCGAGCGCCTCGAGCTCAACGCCATCGCCCGCTGTCGGGTGGCGCTGACCGGTGAGGTGCCGCTGGACGACTACGACCGCAGCCCGGGGACCGGCAGCTTCATCATCATCGACCGGCTGTCCAACATCACCGTGGGCGCCGGCATGATCCGCGGCGTCGCCGAGGTCGAGGGCGTCCCGCAGGGCGAGGTCGACTGGGCCGGCTTCGAACTCGAGCTCAACGCCCTGGTGCGCAAGTACTTCCCGCACTGGGAGGCCAAGGACGTTCGCGAGCTGCTGAAGTAGCGATCGGCCCTGGCCGCAGGCGCGGGCCCGGCGACCCCCCGGTCGCCGGGCCCGCTGCGTTTCGAGGACGGGGCGCGTGGCGGGGAAACCGCTGCTGCCCGCCGCCTGTCGGAGGTGACCGATCGACGCGAGACCTGCGGATGTCGAGCGGCGTATCGCGATCCGGTGAGGCGAATGGCGCGCCTTGATGAAGCGGATGCTGCCCGGCGGGGTCCAAGGGCGTATCGTCGCTGGCGGAGTCGACGCCGATGATCCTGCTGGCCATCGTCCTGTTGCTGGCCCTCTTCCTGCTGCCGAACCTCTGGGCCCGATGGGTGCTCAGGCGTCACGGCGCGCCACGCGCCGACTACCCCGGCACCGGGGGCGAGCTGGCCGAGCACCTGCTCAGACGGCTCGGTATCGCCGGGGTCACGGTAGAGATGACCGAGGCAGGGGATCACTACGACCCCCGGGCCCGGCGGGTGAGGCTCGCACGGGAGCACTATGCGGGGCGCTCGCTCACCGCGGTGACGGTGGCGGCCCATGAGGTGGGGCATGCCATCCAGCACCAGCAGGGCTATGCGCCGCTGGCGGCGCGTACCCGACTGGTCCAGGTGGCCCGGCGAGCCGAGCAGCTCGGCGCCCTGCTGATGATGGCGGCGCCGGTGCTGCTGGTGGTCACCCGGTTGCCCGGCGGCACGCTGCTGGTGGTGCTGGCGGCGCTGATCAGCTTCGGCACCGCGGCCCTGGTGCACCTGATCACCCTGCCGGTGGAGTGGGACGCCAGTTTCCAGCGGGCCCTGCCGCTGCTCGAGGAGTACCTCCCGGCCGACGACCTGCCCGGTGCCCGCCATGTGCTCACCGCCTGCGTCTTCACCTATGTGGCCGCCTCCCTGGCCAGTCTGCTCAACCTGGGGCGGTGGCTGGCGATCCTGCGGCGCTGAGCTTCCCCCGGTGGGCGGTGCCATGGTCCGTGCCGCGCCGGCGGGGCAGGAGAGGACCGCCAACACGAAGCAGCCGCTCCGGGAGCGGCTGCGTGCGTTCTGTCCTGGTCGAGGCGCCCGGCAAGCGGGCCTCAGGCCTTCTTGAGCAGCCTGTAGCCCCCCAGCAGGATGAGGGCCCCCACGATGGCCGTGATGAAGCTGCCCAGGCTGAAATCGCCCATGGATCCCATGCCGACCATGGAGCCCAGCCAGCCCCCCACGAAGGCGCCGGCGATGCCGATCAGGATGGTGACGATGATGCCGCCCGGATCCTTGCCCGGCATGAGCCATTTGGCGATGACGCCGGCGATCAGGCCGAAGAGAATCCACGATAAGATGCCCATGCTTGCGCTCCTTGCTTGGCTGTCGGACTCCCCGAGTCTGCCACAGTCCCCGGCCGTGCGGCAGGTGCCATGCCGCAAGAAGGGCGAACGACGTGTCGGGAGCACGGCGTGGACGGGGGCGATGCTCGGCGGTGGGTAACCCTCAACGCGGCCGATTGGCGATCAGCACCGCCCGGCGCGGGGCGGGGTAGCCCTCGCGGGTCCGCGTCGGGTCGTCGGGATCGAGGAAGTCGGCCAGCGACTGGAAGGTCATCCAGTCGGTGGCGCGCTGCTCGTCCAGGCAGGTGTCGGCCTCGTCCACCACGCGCACGTTCTCGAAGCCTGCGCGCGCGAGCCAGCCGCACAGGGCGGCGGAGGAGGGCAGGAAGTAGACGTTGGGCATGGCCGCATAGCGCTCACCGGGCAGCAGCACCGTGGTGGCGTCGCCCTCCACCACCAGGGTCTCCAGCACCAGCTCGCCCCCGGGGCGCAGGGCGGCCCTGAGCTGGCTCAGGTGCTCCAGCGGCGAGGGTCGGTGGTAGAGCACGCCCATGGAGAACACGCTGTCGAAGAACGCCAGGTCCTCGGGCACGTCCTCGATGCCCACCGGCAGGAGCTGCACCGCACCGCCGTCGGCGTCGCCGACGAAGTGGCGCACCGCCTGGAACTGCCAGTAGAAGCGCGGCGAGGGGTCGATCACCAGCACGAAACTCGCCCCGGCGCCGGCCATGCGCCAGGCGTGGTAGCCGTTGCCGCCACCCACGTCGAGCACCCGCCGGCCGGCGAGCGGCGCCAGGTGCGGCGCCACCCGCTGCCACTTCCAGTCGGAGCGCCACTCGGTGTCGATCGTCACGCCGCCCAGGTGATAGGGGCCCTTGCGCCAGGGCGCCAGGGCGCGCAGCAGGTTCTCGCTCTGCCGGCGTCGCGAGGCGTCGAGCTCGACCTCCACCGTGACGGTGTCGGCGTCCAGGTGCACCCGACGTGTCTCGGGCAGCGTCGGCAGCTTGGCCACGGCCTTCTCCCAGGCCGGCAGGTCGCCGTAGCGCTTGCGGTCCAGGCCCCGGGCCAGCTGCTCGGGAAGCCGGGCCAGCCAGGTGTCCAGGCCCTGGTCGACGAAGGCGTGGTAGAGGTCTCGGTGGGGTGTGGTGCTCATGGCTTTCCTAGAAGGTGGACCAGCCGCTGGCCTCCATCAGACGGTAGCGCCAGTAGCGCCAGAGGGTGGCGTCGTCGTGCTCGGGGAAGGGGCGGCTGTGGAGTTCGCCGTGCCGATTATGCCAGTAGCGGGCGAAGCTTTCCCGCGCCAGGCGAATCACCGGATGGTCGTCGTGGGCCTCCAGTTGGATACTGGCCTCGAAATTGTGATCGTCGAGGCTGCGACGGCTGAGATTGGCCGAGCCGATCAGCAGGGTGGCTGGGCCCCCGCCACCGTGGCGCAGCAGCCACTTGCCGTGGGCATGGGCCCGGGCATTGCCGTTCCAGCGGATGGCCAGCCCCGCACGGGCCAGCTCCCGGGCCGTCTGGCGGTTGGGGATGCCGGGGCTGGCGTGGCCGAAGTGGCTCTCGTTGGGGTCGAGCAGCAGGCGTAGCGTCACGCCGCGACGATGGGCAGCGAGCAGGGCGTGGATCACTTGGCGGTGAGCCAGGTAGTAGGCGCATAGCTCGAGCGTCTCGCCGGGCCGTGCCTTGCGGACGATCGTCAGCAGGGCGTCGCGGATGGCCCCTTCGGTGAGCAGTCGCAGGCGGGGCAGGGCGGGCGCAGGGTCGGCGGGAGGCGGCGCCGGGCAGCGTGGCATGCCGATGAGCCCGGAGCGGTGCGCCAGGGCCAGCTCGCTGTGCAGCAGGTCCAGGGCCGCGGGCCCGGACAGGCGCAGGGCGGCATTGCGGTAGTCGCAACTGTCGCTGTCGGCGTTGGCCGAGCTTACCACCGCCCGCCAGCCGTCGCCGTGGTCGACCACCAGGGTCTTGCGATGGTTGGCGTGGAGGTTGAGCAGCGCCAGGTAGCTGCGCAGGGTGACGCGTCCGGTCCCCAGGGGATTGGGGAGCCAGCCCCCCCGCGGCGAGTTGCCGAGCGGGCGGAACAGGCCGCGCCACAGGGCCGTCCAGCCGGGGTTGGGAGCGTGCCCCGGGGTCAGGTCGCAGATGACCGTCCGGATCCCGGCCTGGCGCAGCGCCTCGAGCTGGGGGGCGGGGCATCCGCCATAGCAGTGATTGATGGGGTCGACCAGGACCACCGTCTCGAGCCCCGGCAACTGGGTCTTGCGGCGGATCAGGGCCTGGCAGAGCGAGCGTCCCACGGGACCGTCGTCGAGCATGAAGAGGTCGACCACCACCAGACGGCGGGCCTGGTCGATCAACCGTTGCCACTCGGCGAAGATCGTCTGGTGGCGCTGCAGCTGCCCCCGGGCATCGAGGAAGGCCTCGTCCAGCAGCAGGGCGAGTGCCTCGGCGCGGCGCCAGGAGCCGAGCACGTGCAGGCCCCGGGGCAGCGGCTTGCGACTGTGCCACCAGGCGGTGGCCAGCCAGGCGGTGACGGTGGCCAGCAGCAGGCCGCCGAGCCATACGCTCATGCACCCTCCCGGGAGTCTGTCGGATTCGGCCGATCGTCACGCAAGACACGGGTCGGCGTTGGCTCCGACAGGCTCCTCGCCTAGCCGGTGCGGGTCACTCCTTGAAGGCGATCAGCGAGGCGAAGTTGAGGTACTGGAACCAGGTCAGCGAGCGGCTGAAGCCGGCGCGCGCCAGGCGTGCGTGGTGGCCGCCCAGGGTGTCGGGCACCAGCACGTTCTCCAGCGCCGTGCGCTTCTGGCTGATCTCCAGCTCGCTGTAGCCGTTGGCCCGCTTGAAGTCATGGTAGCGCTCCACCAGCCAGGCGTTGTCCTGCTCGTCCTCGGCGACGACCTTCTCCGAGAGCACCAGCACGCCGCCGGGCTCGAGCGCCTCATGGAGGCGGGTGATCACGGCGTCGCGATCCCCCGGGGCCAGGAACTGCAGGGTGAAGTTGAGCAGGATCATCCCCGATGGCGCGTAGTCGAGGGTGCGGATATCGCCCTCGACCACCGACATGGCGTGCTCGGGACACTCGGCACCCAGCGTCTCCCCGGCCCGCTCGACCATGGCCGGCGAGAGGTCGACCCCGGTATAGCGGAAGGCCTCCGGCGGCAGCTGGCCGGCCAGCGCCAGCCCGGCGGCCCCCAGCGAGCAGCCCAGGTCGTAGACATGGCCGCCGTGGCGCAGGTGCCGGCGGGCCAGTGGGCCGAGCATGGCCAGGATCTGGCCGTAGCCGGGCACCGAGCGGCGAATCATGTCGGGGAAGCAGGCCACCACCCGCTCGTCGAACGAAAAGCGCGCCACCCGGTCCAGGGGTGTGGAAAAGATGGCGTCACGGTAAGATGCGTCACACATAGGCAGGGAATCATGGGCTGGAAGCCCGTCATTCTACGCTCCCCTGTTGTCGGCTGCACGACAGGATGTCCAGGAGGAATTCCATGAGCCATACCCCCATCGACCAGCAGCGGGCCTGGTGTGCCCTGGCCGAACATGCCGCTGGAATGAGACGCCGTCACCTGCGCGATCTCTTCGTCGAGCAGCCGGGCCGCTTCGAGACCTTCAGCCGCAGCGCGGCCGGCCTGACCCTCGATCTCTCCAAGCAGCGCTGGACCGGCCAGACCCTCGACCTGCTGCTCGACCTGGCCCAGGACGCCGGGGTCCCCGAGGCGATCCGCGGCCTGCTGGCCGGCGAACGCGTCAACCGCAGCGAGGATCGCCCGGCCCTGCACACCGCCCTGCGCCTGCCCACCGACGCCCGCCTCGAGGTCGACGGCGAAGACCTGGTGCCCTCGGTGCATGCCACCCTGGCGCGCATGGCGGAGATGGTCGAGCGCTTCCACGCCGGCCAGTGGCGGGGCGCCACCGGCAAGCCGATCCACGACGTGGTCAACCTCGGCGTCGGCGGCTCCGACCTGGGGCCGCTGATGGTCACCCACGCTCTGGCCGACTACCGGCCCGAGGGCATCCATCGCATCGACGTGCACTTCGCCTCGACCATGGACGGCTCGCAGCTGGCCGACTACCTGACCCGGCTCAATCCCGAGACCACGCTGTTCGTGCTGTCGTCCAAGTCCTTCACCACCATCGACACCCTGTCCAATGCGCGTACCGCGCGGGACTGGCTCAAGTCGCGGCTGCTGGGTGCCGCCGGCGAGGAGGGCGTCGACGAGGCGCTGGTGATGCGTCAGCACTTCATCGGTGTCTCGGCCAGTCCCGAGAAGATGGCCGAGTGGGGCATCGCCGACGACCACCAGCTGGAGTTCTGGGAGTGGGTCGGCGGCCGCTACTCGCTGTGGGGCGCCATCGGCCTGCCCATCGCCCTGGTGGTGGGCATGCAGCACTTCCGCGGCCTGCTGGCCGGCGCCCATGCCATGGATCGCCACTTCAGCGAGGCGGCGCTCGCCGACAACCTGCCCGTGCTGCTGGCGCTCGCCGGCATCTGGAACGTCAACTTCCTGGATATCCGGGCCCACTCGATCCTGCCCTATGACGGCCGCCTCGAGTACTTCGCCGCCTACCTCGAGCAGCTGGAAATGGAGTCCAACGGCAAGTCGGTGACCCACGATGGCGATCAGGTCGACTATTCCACCTGTCCGGTGCTGTGGGGACAGCTCGGCCCCAACGCCCAGCATGCCTTCTACCAGCTGCTCCACCAGGGCACCCAGGCCGTGGAGTGCGACTTCATCGCCCCCCGGGTGCGCTACGACGACGTGCCCGACCCGGCCACCCGCGATCACCTGATGGGGCAGCACCGCCTGACCCTGGCCAACTGCTTCGCCCAGTCGCGGGTGCTGATGCTCGGCGACGATGCCATCGAGGAGGACGGGCCGCGGCCGGAGTACAAGCACTACCGGGGCAATCAGCCGTCCAGCACCCTGCTGCTCGACCGCCTGACCCCCGAGACCCTGGGCGCGTTGATCGCTCTCTACGAGCACAAGGTGTTCGTCCAGGCGACCATCTGGGACATCAACCCCTTCGACCAGTGGGGGGTGGAGCTGGGCAAGAAGATCGCCGGCGAGACCCAGCACACCCTGGAGCACCGCACCGGCCTCGAGGGCATGGACGACTCCACCCGCGGCCTGATCGAGGCGGTCTGGTCGGCCGAGGCGGAGCATGGCCGATGAGGCCAGCGCGATCGGGGCGACCCGGTTGGCTGGCCATATATACAGGGGTTAGGGTATGCTGAGTCCCGCCTGCCCGCGCCTGCCGACCACCGGGGTCCTCTACCTGCACGGCTTCAACAGCGGCAGCGCCTCCCCCAAGGCGGCGTTGATGCGGGAGGCCTGCGCGGACCTCGGGCTGCCCTTTGCCACCCCGGACCTGCCGCACCGCCCCGACCAGGCGCTGGATGCGGCAACGGCCCGCCTGGCCGAGTTGGGCGAGTACCCGCTGGTGGTGGGCAGCTCGATGGGCGGCTTCCTGGCGACGGTGCTTGCCGAGCGCCACGACCTGCCCGGCGCACTGGTCAACCCGGCGGTGGCCCCAGGGCGCCTGGTGGCGGACTGGGTCGGCGAGGCCTTCGTCAATCCCTACAGTGGCGAGCGCTTCCTGGTCGAGGAGGCCCACCGGCAGGCGCTGGCGGCGATGACGCCGGAGCGCATCTCGCCGGGGCGTTATCTGCTGCTGCTGGGCACCGCGGACGAGACCCTCGAGGCCGGCGAGGCCTTCGCGTTCTACCAGGGGGCCAGGACCGTGCTGCACCCGGGCGGCGATCACGGCTTTGCCGCCCTGGCCGACTACCTGCCGGCGATCCTGGCCCAGGGCGGCCATGTCCTGGCCCCCGGCCGGGTGGCGGCGCGGGACTGAACGCCGGGGCAGGCAACGGAATCATGCATAGCAACCGGATGACGTCATGACACAATACAGTGCCAGCTCCATCGAGGTGCTCGCCGGGCTCGAGCCGGTGCGCAAGCGCCCCGGCATGTACACCGATACCTCGCGACCCAACCACCTGGTCCAGGAGGTCATCGACAACAGCGTGGACGAGGCGCTGGCCGGCCATGCCCAGGCCATCGGCGTGCGACTCTTCGAGGACGGCGGCGTCGAGGTCAGCGACGACGGTCGTGGCATGCCCATCGACACCCACCCGGAACACGGCGTCTCCGGGGTCGAGCTGATCATGACCAAGCTGCATGCCGGCGGGAAGTTCTCGACCTCGAGCTACCGCTTCTCCGGCGGCCTGCACGGGGTCGGCGTCTCGGTGGTCAACGCCCTGTCCCGGCGCCTCGAGATCGAGGTGCTCAAGGGCGGAGAGCGTCACGGCATGGCCTTCGAGCACGGCGAGAAGGCCTCGCCCCTGGAAGTGATCGGCTCGGCCGCCAAGCGCGCCACCGGCACCGTGGTGCGCTTCTGGCCGGAGCCCAGCTACTTCGACTCGCCGAAGCTGTCGCTGTCGCGGCTCAAGCACCTGCTGCGGGCCAAGGCGGTGCTCTGTCCGGGGCTCGAGGTCACCCTCACCGAGCCCGACGGCACCCAGAGCGTCTGGCAGTTCGAGGACGGCCTGCGCGACTACCTGGCCCAGACCACCGACGGCTACGAGGTGCTGCCCGCCGCCCCCTTCGTCGGGCACTTCGCCGACGACGAGCACGGCGTGGACTGGGCCATCCAGTGGCTGCCCGAGGGCGGCGAGCCGTTGCTCGAGAGCTACGTCAACCTGATCCCCACGCCCCAGGGCGGCACCCACGTCAACGGCCTGCGCTCGGGGCTGCTGGAGGCCCTGCGCGAGTTCTGCGAGTACCGGAGCCTGTTGCCGCGGGGCGTCAAGCTCACCGCCGAGGATCTCTGGGAGCGGGTCGCCTACGTGCTCTCGGTGAAGATGCTCGACCCCCAGTTCGCCGGCCAGACCAAGGAGCGGCTGTCGTCGCGGACCGTGGCCGGCTTCGTCTCGGGGGTGGTCAAGGATGCCTTCTCGCTGTGGCTCAACCACCATGTCGACCAGGGCGAGGCCCTGGCGGAGCTGGTGATCAGCGCCGCCCAGCGCCGCCAGAAGAGCGCCAAGAAGGTGGCGCGCAAGAAGGTCACCTCGGGGCCGGCGCTGCCCGGCAAGCTGGCCGACTGCTCGGGCCAGGACCCGGCCGGCAGCGAGCTGTTCCTGGTGGAGGGCGACAGCGCCGGCGGCAGCGCCAAGCAGGCCCGCAACCGCGAGACCCAGGCGATCCTGCCGCTGCGCGGCAAGATCCTCAACACCTGGGAGGTCGAGTCCCACGACATCTACGGCTCCCAGGAGGTCCACGACATCGCCGTGGCCGTGGGCATGGACCCGGGCAGCGACGACCTCTCCAAGCTGCGCTACCACAAGATCTGCATCCTGGCCGATGCCGACTCGGACGGCCTGCATATCGCCACCCTGCTGTGCGCGCTCTTCGTGCGTCACTTCCCGGCCCTGGTGGATGCCGGCCATGTCTTCGTGGCGATGCCGCCGCTGTACCGCATCGACCTGGGCAAGGAGGTCTTCTACGCCCTCGACGAGAGCGAGAAGGCCGCCATCCTGCGCCAGCTCGAGGGTCGCCGCGGCACCCCCAACGTCCAGCGCTTCAAGGGCCTCGGCGAGATGAGCCCGCTGCAGCTGCGCGAGACCACCATGGCCGCCGAGACCCGGCGGCTGGTGCAGCTGACCCGGGAGGCCGGCGACGGCACCCTGGAGATGATGGACATGCTGCTGGCCAAGAAACGGGCCGCCGACCGCAAGAGCTGGCTGGAGGACTATGGCAATCTCGCCGAGATCGAGGTCTGAAGAGGGAACCTGCCTGCGCTCGGCCATACGGCGTTGAACGGTTCGCGCCAATACTCATTTACGGCTCGTAAACTCGTGTGCGAGCCCAGTCCGTTTGTCGCTCACCGTTCGCCTTGTCTGACCGTCGCTCGGCTAGGTTCTCGGGCTCAGTGAAATGTGCAGTGAAGTCGCTTGCCGGGCAAGCCGCGAGGTAATGCAGCCAATGATTTATGGACACCCTGACCAAGGGCATAGCGTATGACCATGGATATCCAGGTGGCGGAGGGCGACGTCGAACGCCTGTCCCTTCGCGAGTACACCGAGAAGGCGTACCTCGACTACTCGATGTACGTCATCCTCGACCGGGCGTTGCCGCACATCGGCGACGGCATGAAGCCGGTCCAGCGGCGCATCGTCTATGCCATGCGCGAGCTGGCGCTCTCGGCCAGCGCCAAGTACAAGAAGTCGGCGCGTACCGTCGGCGACGTGCTGGGCAAGTTCCACCCCCACGGCGACAGTGCCTGCTACGAGGCCATGGTGCTGATGGCCCAGCCGTTCAGCTACCGCTATCCGCTGGTGGATGGCCAGGGCAACTGGGGCAGCCCCGACGATCCCAAGTCCTTCGCCGCCATGCGCTACACCGAGGCGCGGCTGTCCAAGTTCGCCGAGGTGCTGCTCAGCGAGCTCGGCCAGGGCACCGTGGACTGGACCCCCAACTTCGACGGCACCATGCAGGAGCCGGTGGTGCTGCCGGCCCGGCTGCCCCATGTGCTGCTCAACGGCGGCACCGGCATCGCCGTGGGCATGGCCACCGACATCCCGCCGCACAACGTGGGCGAGGTGGTCGAGGCCACCTGCCACCTGCTGCGCCACCCCGAGGCCACCACCACCGACCTGATGGGCTACCTGCCGGGGCCGGATTTTCCCACCGAGGCCGAGATCATTACCCCGCGGGCCGAGCTGCGCAAGGTCTACGAGGCCGGCCGCGGCTCGGTGAAGATGCGCGCCCGCTACACCCGGGAGGAGGGCAGCGTGGTGATCACCGCGCTGCCCTATCAGGTCAGCGGCGCCAAGGTGCTCGAGCAGATCGCCGGCCAGATGCAGGCCAAGAAGCTGCCCATGGTCGCCGACCTGCGCGACGAGTCGACGCACGAGGAGCCCACCCGGCTGGTGATCGAGCCGCGCTCCAACCGGGTCGACATCGAGGCGCTGATGGCGCACCTGTTCGCCACCACCGACCTCGAGAAGAACGCCCGCATCAACATGAACGTGATCGGCCTCGACGGCCGGCCACGGGTGCTGCCGTTGCCCGAGCTGCTCGGCGAGTGGCTGCGCTTCCGGCGCAGCACCGTGCGCCGGCGCCTCGAGCATCGCCTGGGCAAGGTCCAGGATCGGCTGCATATCCTCGAGGGCCTGCTGGCCGCCTACCTCAACATCGACGAGGTGATCCGCATCATCCGCGAGGAGGACGAGCCCAAGGCCGCGCTGATCGAGGCCTTCGGGCTCAGCGATCGCCAGGCCGAGGCGATCCTCGAGCTGCGCCTGCGCCACCTGGCCAAGCTCGAGGAGATGAAGATCCGTGGCGAGCAGGACGACCTCGAGGCCGAGCGGGCGCGCCTGGAGGAGCTGCTGGGCTCCGAGGCCAAGCTCACCGACCTGATCGAGGAAGAGCTGCGCGCCGCCGCCCAGGACTACGGCGACCCGCGCCGCTCGCCACTGGTCGAGCGCGAGGAGGCGAAGGCGCTCTCCGAGGTCGAGCTGGTCGGCGCCGACCCGGTCACCGTGGTGCTCTCCGAGAAGGGCTGGATCCGCAGCGCCAAGGGCCATGACATCGATCCGGCGGGGCTGTCCTACAAGGCCGGCGACCGCTTCCACCTCGCCGCCCGCGGCAAGACCAACCAGCCGCTGGTGCTGCTCGACGACACCGGGCGCACCTATACCCTCAGCGCCCACAACCTGCCCAGCGCCCGGAGCCAGGGCGAGCCGGTCACCGGGCGGGTCAACGTGGCGGCCGGGGCGCACATGGCCGGGGTGCTGCTGGGCCCGCCGGCCACCCGCTACCTGCTGGCCTCCGACGGTGGCTACGGCTTCGTCGCCCGCCTCGAGGCCCTGATTGGCAAGAACAAGTCGGGCAAGGCGGTGCTCTCGGTGCCCAAGGGCTGCAGCGTGGTGCCGCCGCTGGTCATCCCCGAGGGCGACGGGGTGAGCGTGGCGGCGGTGTCCAACGAGGGCCGCCTGCTGGTCTTCCCGCTGGATCAGTTGCCGGAGCTCGCCAAGGGCAAGGGCAACAAGATGCTCGACATCCCCGGGGCCCGGGCCGCCCGCCGCGAGGAGTTCCTGCGCGACCTGGCGCTGCTGGCCCCCGGCCAGGCGCTGGTGGTGCACGCCGGCAAGCGCAAGCTGACGCTGAAGGCCGCCGATCTCGACTACTATCGGGGAGAGCGCGGTCGCCGCGGCAGCAAGTTGCCCCGTGGCCTGCAGAAGGTCGATCGACTCGAGACGGAAGACTGACATGACACGACGACTACTGATTCGCGCCACCGGCCCGGCGCGGCCCGGCCAGCTCGCCGGCCTGGGCCGCGCCCTGGCGGTCAGCGGGGCGCGCCTGCTGGACATCAACCAGAGCGTGACCTTCGGCATCCTCTCGCTGGAGGCCCTGGTGGGGCTCGACCGCGAGGCCGACCTGGAGGGGGCGCTGGCCGCCGCCGGGGACAGCCTCGGCCTGGACGTCCAGGCGATGCAGGTCAGCGCCGAGGACTACCACCGCTGGAGCGTGCAGGCCAGCCAGCCGCGCCTGATCCTGACCCTGCTGGCGCCGCACCTGCCGGCGGGGATCCTCGCCGAGGTGGGGGCGCTGACCGCCGAGCAGGGCCTGACCGTGGAGCTGATCCACCGCCTCTCCGGCCGCGAGCCGCTGGACGGCGGGGTGCCCGGCGAGCATGACGCCATCCGGGGCGCCTGCGTCGAGTGCTGGCTGCGCGGCGAGGACATCGACCTCGAGGCCCTGCGCGAGAAGGCCCTGGCGCTGGGCGCGGCCCACGGCGTCGACATCGCCCTGCAGGAGGATTCCATCTGGCGCCGTCATCGTCGCCTGGTGTGCTTCGACATGGACTCGACGCTGATCCAGGCCGAGGTCATCGACGAGCTGGCGCGCCGCCACGGGGTCTATGACGAGGTGGCCGAGGTCACCGAACGGGCCATGCGCGGCGAGCTGGACTTCCAGCAGAGCTTCCGTGAGCGCATGAGCAAGCTGCGCGGCCTCGAGGAATCGGTGCTCGCCGAGATCGCCGAGGAGCTGCCGCTGATGGATGGCCTGGAGCGGCTGATGCACCACCTCAAGCGCCTGGGCTACCGCACCGCCATCCTCTCCGGTGGCTTCACCTACTTTGCCCGTCACCTGCAGGAGAGGCTCGGCTTCGACGAGGTGCACGCCAACGAGCTGGTGATCGAGGACGGCCGGGTGACCGGCGAGGTGAGAGAGCCGATCCTCGACGCCGACCGCAAGGCGCTGCTGCTGCGCGAGATCGCCGCGCGCGAGGGGCTGACCATGGAGCAGACCATCGCCGTGGGCGACGGCGCCAACGACCTCAAGATGCTGGCCGCGGCCGGCCTCGGCATCGCCTTCCGGGCCAAGCCGCTGGTCCGCCAGCAGGCGCGTCACTCGATCTCGACCCTGGGGCTGGACGCCGTGCTCTACCTGATCGGCTATCGGCAGGGGGACCTGGAGGCCTCGTGAGGCGGTTTTCGCTGGCACCGCGAGGCCGGTCGCGGTAGCGTCGGGGGGCATCCCAACACGCCCAAGGAACGCGCCATGACCCAGCCTCGCTATACCCCGGAACTGCTCGTCGAGCTCAACGTGCTCCGCCTGTTCAGCCCGGTCAACCACCAGGAGGGCATCAAGGTGCACTCGAGCGCCGAGCCGTCGATGATCGCCGCCACCCAGCGGCTGTTTGGCAAGGGCCTGGTCACCCAGGCCGATGGCGGCTACCTGACCGTCCTGGGCCAGGAGGCGGCCGACCATGCCCGCGACCTGCTGACCCTGCTCGACGCGGCCGAGGTGACCACCTGACCCCGCGCCGACAGGCCCGAGGGGAGGGGCTCGTCGGAGTCCATGGCGGGGTCGGCGAGGCGGGAAAGTTGACAAGCCGCGCCCGGCCTGATTTTCTAGGCACATGAACATGACATCGTACGACCTCGTCCTCGACCTACGACTACTAGCCCGCCGCTGAGCGCGCCGGGCGATGCCGTCTGCATCGCCCATCTGTCACGGTCGAATCGAGGTTGTCACATGTCCACTATCCCCTATGCCATTGCCATGACCATCGTCACCATCCCCGGGTCGCGTGCCGTCCGCCGTACGGGCGCGATGCCGATGGTCGACACCGTACACCGCGACGACGCCCCGCCTGCCCCCCGGCAGGCGGGGCGTCGCCGTTTCTGACTGCCGCCGGAGACCGCCGCCATGATGCTCGACAACCCTTCCACCAAGTACCGCCCCTTCGTGGCCGTCGACCTGCCCGATCGCCAGTGGCCGAGCCGGCGCATCGAGGCGCCGCCCCAGTGGTGCGCCGTCGACCTGCGTGACGGCAACCAGGCGCTGATCGACCCGATGGATCAGGAGCGCAAGCAGCGCTTCTTCGACCTGCTGGTGAAGATCGGCTTCAAGCAGATCGAGGTGGGCTTCCCCTCGGCCTCCCAGACCGACTTCGACTTCGTCCGCTCGCTGATCGACAACGACAAGGTCCCGGACGACGTGCACATCCAGGTGCTGACCCAGGCGCGGCCGCATCTGATCGACCGCACCTTCGAGGCGCTCGAGGGGGCGAGGAATGCCATCGTCCACGTCTACAACGCCACCGATCCGGTGTTCCGCCGGGTGGTGTTCAACGTCAATCAGGCCGAGTGCATCCAGATCGCCGTGGACGCCACCACCCGGATCCGCGAGCACATGGCGGCGGCGCCGGAGACCCACTGGACCTTCCAGTACTCCCCGGAGCTGTTCTCCACCACCGAGATGGATTTCGCCGTGGAGATCGTCGATGCCGTGGAGGCGACCTACGGCGGCAGCGTCGACAAGCCGATGATCGTCAACCTGCCGGCCACCGTGGAGTGCGCGACCCCCAACAACTACGCCGATCAGATCGAGTGGTTCTGTCGCCACGTCGCCCATCGCGACCACCTGATCGTCAGCGTGCACCCGCACAACGACCGCGGTACCGGCGTGGCCGCGGCGGAACTGGCGGTGATGGCCGGCGCCGACCGCGTCGAGGGCTGCCTGTTCGGCAACGGCGAGCGTACCGGCAACGTCGATCTCGTCACCCTGGCCATGAACCTCTACACCCAGGGCGTGCATCCGCGGCTCGACTTCTCCAACATCACGCCGATCATGCGCGAGGTGGAGTACTGCAACCAGCTGCCGGTGCACCCGCGCCATCCCTACGTGGGCGACCTGGTGTTCACCGCCTTCTCCGGCTCCCACCAGGACGCCATCAAGAAGGGCATGGCCGCGCGCCGCGAGAGTCCGGACGGCGTCTGGGAGGTGCCGTACCTGCCGATCGACCCGCTCGACGTGGGCCGCAGCTACGAGGCGGTGATCCGCGTCAACAGCCAGTCCGGCAAGGGCGGGATCTCCTACCTGCTGGAGCAGGAGCACGGCATCGAGCTGCCGCGCCGGCTGTCCATCGAGTTCAGCCAGGTGGTCCAGGAGGTCGCCGACCGCCTGGGCAAGGAGATCACCTCCGAGATGATCTACCAGGCCTTCATCGACGAGTACCTCGAGCAGCGCGCCCCCTTCGCCCTGGTCAGCCACCGCATGGCCTCCGAGCCGGACAGCCCCACGGTGTCCCTCGAGGCGACCATCGAGGAGCGCGGCGAGCGGCGCACCATCCAGGGCCAAGGCAACGGGCCGCTGGCGGCCTTCATCAAGGCCCTGGCCGCCGAGGGGCATGACGTCGAGATCATCGACTACCACGAGCACTCCCGCGGCCAGGGCGCCGATGCCGAGGCCATCGCCTACGTCGAGGTGCGCGTCGGCGGCGAGGCGGTGTTCGGCGTGGGCACCGACGAGAGCATCACCAGCGCCTCCATCAAGGGCGTGATGAGCGCCATCAACCGCAAGCTCTCCACCGAGGCCCCGGCGGCCAACGTCACCGCCGAGACATTGGCTTGAAGCCATAAGCGGGAAGCTTAAAGACACCCCGATAAACCCAGCCCCCATGTCGACTCCTCGGCATGGGGGCTGGGTTGTCTTTGGGCTTCGAGCTTGCGACTTACAGGGGCGTCTTGCTGGCCTCGCCGGGCACCTCGCGGACCAGGGTCGGCATCAGGAAGCCCGGTAACCACTTGCGCAACTCGGCGACCAGCTGGCGTGCCGTGGCGTCGTCCACCTCGAAATGGGCGGCACCGGCCACCGGGTCCAGCACGTGCAGGTAGTAGGGCAGCACGCCCGCCTCGAAGAGCCGCTCGGACAGCACGGCGAGGCTGTCGACGTCATCGTTGACGCCGCGCAGCAGCACGCTCTGGTTGAGCAGGGTCACGCCGGCCTCGCGCAGCCGCCGGCAGGCCGCGATCACCGCGTCGTCGATCTCCTGGGCGTGGTTGATGTGCAGCACCATGACCGCCTGCAGCCGGGTGGCGCCGAGCCAGGCGAGCAGGGACTCGTCGATGCGGTCGGGAATCACCACCGGCAGGCGGGTATGGATACGCAGCCGCTTGAGGTGGGGGATGGCCTCGAGGCGGGCCACCAGCCAGGCCAGCTGGCGGTCGCTGGCCGCCAGGGGGTCGCCGCCGGAGAGGATGGCCTCGCGGATGGAGCCATCAGCGCGCAGGTACTCCAGGGTCTCGTCCCACTGGGACCGCGAGGGCGCGTTCTCCTCGTAGGGGAAATGGCGGCGGAAGCAGTAGCGGCAATTCACCGCGCAGGCGGGACTGGTGATCAGCAGCACCCGGCCGGCGTACTTGTGGATCAGGCCGCGCCTGGGGGAATGCTCGGCCTCCTCCAGGGGATCGACCACGTAACCGGGGGTCGCCCGGGCCTCCGCGTCGAGCGGCAGCACCTGGCGCAGCAGCGGGTCGTCTGGGTCGCCGGGGCGGATCCGCGCCAGGTAGGCCTCGGGCACGCGCACCGCGAAGAGCCCGTGGCCGGTCTCGGCGCCTGGCCACCAGGCCGGGGCCAGGCCCAGGCGTCGGCACAGCTCCCGGGGGTCGCGGACGGCACCGCTGAGCTGCGCCTGCCAGTGGCCGCCGGCGGCCTCGGGCGCCTGACGCTGCAAAGGGACGGGGCTTCGGGTTATCATGCGACACACCAGTCAATGCGGGCGAGGGCGAGGCCCTCGACGAAGATCATCTTGCATCGCGCGCCCCCGGTCACGGCCGGCGGCGCGCTCGAATATGGGTAAAGCATCATGGCGAACTATTCTACCAACGAATTCAAGGGCGGTCTGAAGGTCATGCTGGACGGTGACCCCTGCGCCATCGTCGAGAACGAATTCGTCAAGCCGGGCAAGGGCCAGGCCTTCAACCGCGTCAAGCTGCGCAACCTGATGACCGGTCGGGTCTGGGAACGGACCTTCAAGTCCGGCGAATCCCTGGAAGGTGCCGACGTCCTCGAGCTGGAGATGGAGTATCTCTACAACGACGGCGAGATGTGGTACTTCATGCTCACCGACGGTTCCTTCGAGCAGTACCCGGTGGAGAAGAAGGCCCTGGGCGACACCGAGAAGTGGCTCAAGGAGCAGGTCGCCTACACCGTGACCCTGTGGAACGACAACGTCATCAACGTCACCCCGCCGAACTTCATCGAGCTCGAGGTCACCGAGACCGACCCGGGCCTCAAGGGCGACACCGCCCAGGGCGGCTCCAAGCCGGCGACCCTGTCCTCCGGCGCCGTGGTACGCGTGCCGCTGTTCATCAACCAGGGCGAAGTGCTGAAGGTCGACACGCGCTCCGGCGAGTACGTCTCCCGCGCCTGATTGTACTGGGCTACGGGCTACGGGCTACGGGCTGCGGACTGCGGACTGCGGACTGCGGGCTGCGGGTTACGGGCTACGAGCGGCGCAGGGGACAGGGCATAGCGGACCTCTTTTTCAGGGATGAAAAAGCTAGCGCCCAGGGACGGGTTCACAGCGTGTCCGCTTAGACCTGCCGCCGACAAGCCGCGCTTCCGCGCAGTGTACTGAAGGCCACGCTGGTTTCTGGCGTGGCCTTCGTCGTTTCTGGAGG
Organism: Halomonas maura; assembly: GCF_030409305.1. Classification (GTDB taxonomy): domain Bacteria; phylum Pseudomonadota; class Gammaproteobacteria; order Pseudomonadales; family Halomonadaceae; genus Halomonas; species Halomonas maura. Next base: position 427,064 of record NZ_JAUFPQ010000017.1, on the reverse strand, counting down.
AGACAAAGATGACCATCGACTGGCGGCCCACGGCCGAGATCGACACGTTGCGGGAGCGGGCGCGGCTGATCGGCGAGGTGCGGGCCTTCTTCGCCGAGCGTGGCGTCTGGGAGGTGGAGACGCCGGTGCTCGGCCACGGCGGCAGCACCGACCTGCACCTGGCCTCGCTTTCCTGCGAGGCGACCACCCCGGCGGGCCGGGAGCGGCTCTGGCTGCAGACCTCGCCGGAGTTCCATATGAAGCGCCTGCTGGCCGCCGGCAGCGGGCCGATCTTCCAGATCGCCCGCAGTTTCCGCGACGGCGAGGTGGGGCGCCGGCACAACCTCGAGTTCACCATGCTGGAGTGGTATCGCCCGGGACTGGACCTGGACGGGCTGATCGAGGAGACCGGCGCGCTGATCCGCCGGGTGCTGCCAACCGATCCCGGCCCGACGCACCGCCGGCGCTATCGCGAGCTGTTCCGCGAGACCCTGGCGCTCGATCCCTTCACCGAGTCCCTGGAGGCCCTGCGCCGGCTGGCCGCAGAAAAGGGCGGGCTGGACATGGCGGAGGCGCCCCGGGACGACTGCCTGGACCTGCTGATGAGCCTGGCCATCGAGCCGGGCCTGGGCCGGGACGGGCTCGACGTGGTGGTCGACTACCCGGCCAGCCAGGCGGCCCTCGCCCGGCGCCACCGCGACGCCGAGGACGGCGAGTGGGTGGCCTCGCGGTTCGAGGTCTACCGGGATGGCCTGGAACTCGCCAACGGCTACGACGAGCTGACCGATGGCGACGAGCAGCGCGCCCGCTTCGCGGAGGACAATGCCGCCCGCCGCGCCTTCGGCCTGCCCGAGGTGGACGTCGACCAGCGCCTGCTGGCGGCCCTGGCCGCCGGCATGCCCGAGGGCAGCGGCGTGGCCCTGGGCCTCGACCGCCTGATCCAGCTGGCACTCGGCAAGGCCAGCGTGGCCGAGGTGATGGCCTTTGCCACGCCGAGTGCCTGACGGCTTGGCTCAGCAGTAGGTCGGATAGGCCGAAGGCGCATCCGACATCTTCGGGCGGGCTTGCTATCGTCGGGTGCGCTCGCAGGCTCGCTTACCCGACCTGCATGGCTTTCCCCGGATCGTGGAAGGAACCCTGAGCCGCTTCCCGCGGCTCTTCCATCAGGAAGGGCTCGATGCCGCTTCCTGGCGAGGCGTGGTACCTCGCTTCTCGTCGAAGACGCCCAGCCGCTGGCCCATGCGCACCTTGCCCTCCACCTCGAGGGCGTCGAAGGCGACCGGATCGGCGAAGGCCATCACCACGGTGGAGCCGAGCTTGAAGCGGCCCATCTCCTCGCCCTTCTCCAGCCGCACCGGGGTGTCGAAGCGGATCCGCTGCACCTCGCCGGACAGCGGCGTGACCTGGCCGGCCCACACCGTCTCGATGGCGGCGACGATCATCGCGCCGACCAGCACCAGGGCCATGGGGCCGTGCTCGGTGTCGAAGTGGCAGACCAGCCGCTCGTTGCGGGCGAAGAGGTTGGGCACGTGATGGGTGGTGGCGGCATTCACCGAGAACAGCCGGCCGGGCACGTAGACCATCTCGCGCAGGGTCCCGCCGAGCGGCATGTGCACGCGATGGTAGTCGCTCGGCGACAGGTAGACGGTGGCGAAGCTGCCGTCGTGGAAGCGCCCGGCGGCCTCCAGGTCGCCGCCCAGCAGGTCGGCGGCGGTGAAGTCATGCCCCTTGGCCTGGATCAGCCGGCCATGGCCGATGGCGCCGAACCGCGAGAGGGTGCCGTCGGCGGGGGAGACCAGCCCCTCGCCGATGGGCCGGGCGCCATCCTTCAGCGGCCGGGTGAAGAAGGCGTTGAAGCTCGGGTAGGCGCCGGGATCGGGCTCGTGGGCCTCGCCCATGTCGACCTTGAACTGGCGGATGAAGGCGCGGATGGCGAGGTCCTTGAGCCAGCGCACTCGGCAGTCGGCGAGGCGCCCCACCAGGCGCGAGAGCAGGTGATGGGGCAGCGGGTACTGGATCAGGGCAAACAGCTTGGCTGGGGTCACGAAGGAGTCATTCCTCAAGGGGGAAGTTGGAAGAAATGAAGAGGGAAGAAGGAAGAGGAGAGCTCGGCCCTTCCCGGTGCGAAGCACCGATCTTCCTTCTTCAAGCGGCGCAGCCGCGTCTTCCCGCTTATTTTTCGATCGGCGTATCGTCGCGGTTGCCCCATTCCTGCCAGGAGCCGGCATAGCCGCGCATCTTCTCGAAGCCCAGCGCCTTGCCCACCAGCCAGGTGAGGCCGCTGCGGTGATGGCTCTGGCAGTGGGTGACCACCTCCATGTCCGGGGTCAGGCCCAGGGCCTCGAGTTCGGTGATCAGCTCCGCGTAGTCGCGCAGGCGCAGGTCGCGGTCCTTGTCCATGGCGTCGGTCCAGTCGAGGTTGACCGCCCCGGGGATATGGCCAAGCCGCTTGTTGTTGCCCTTCTCGCCGTCGTATTCGGCCCGGGAGCGGGCATCCCAGACGGCGAAGCCCTTGTCGCCCAGGCGCTCCTGGAGCTCGGCCCGGTCGATGGCCACCTCGGGATGGAGGATCTCGGCCTCGTAGTCGCTGGGCGTCGGCGAGGCGGGTTCGGTGGACAGCGGCAGGCCGGCGGCCCGCCAGGCGTGGATGCCGCCGTTGAGGTAGGAGTAGCGGGTATGGCCGATCAGCTCCAGGGTCCACAGCAGCCGGCCGGCCCAGCCGCCACCCTCGTCGTCGTAGGCCACCACATGGGTGTCCCGGGTCAGGCCCAGCGACGAGAACAGCCGCGACAGGGCGGCTTCGTCGGGCACCTCGTTGGGCACCTCGCCCTCGCCGCGCAGCAGGCGCCTGAAGTCCAGGTAGACGGCACCCGGCACATGGCCCTGTTCATGGCTCTCGGCCTTCAGCGGCACGTCGATGACCAGCAGGGATGGGGCATCCAGGTGCTCGGCGAGCTGCTCGGGCTCGACGATCAGCGGCAGCAGGTTGGCTTCGGAACTCATGGCGCTCTCCTCGCTCGGGGTATTTCGTCTTTATCTCAAGTCTCGTCGAGACTGTCGACGATGCGTCGGTAACTGGCGAAGCGATCGGCGTGGATCCTGCCGTCATCCACGGCCTCGATCAGCGCGCAGCCCGGCTCCTGGCGGTGGCGGCAATCGCGGAAGCGACAGTGCCCGAGCAGGTCGCGGAACTCGATGAAGCCCTCGGCCACCTGGCCCTCGTCCAGGTGGGTCAGGCCGAACTCGCGGATACCCGGAGAGTCGATCAGCTCGCCGCCGCTCGGCATGCGGTAGAGCCTGGCGGTGGTGGTGGTATGGCGGCCCTTGCGCGAGTCCTCGGACAGCGCCCCGATGCGCAGCTGCTCATCGGGCAGCAGGCGGTCGATGAGCGAGGACTTGCCGACCCCGCTCTGGCCGACGAACACCGAGGTGCATCCGGCGAGGCGCGCATGCAGGGCATCGAGGCCATCCGCCCGGGCGGTGGTGGTGGTCACCACCGGGTAGCCCAGGGCCTCGTAGCGGGCGAGCAGCGCGCGCAGGGGGCCGCCCTGGGCCGGCAGCAGGTCGATCTTGTTGAGCACCAGCACCGGGGCGATCCCGGTGGCCTCGGCGGCCACCAGGTAGCGATCGATGAGGTTGGCGTGGGGCTCGGGCTCCACGGCGAAGACGATCAGGATCTGGTCGATGTTGGCGGCCACCGGCTTGAGCTGGCCCCGGGCGTCGGGACGCTCCAGCACGCTGTCGCGCGCCCCGCGGGCCACCACCACGCCGCTGCCGTCCTGACCGGCTCGCCAGATCACCCGGTCGCCGGTGACCAGCCCCTCCAGGTTGGCGCGCAGGTGGCAGCGCACCGGCTCCCCGTCGTCGTCGGGTGCCACCTCCAGGGTGCGCCCGAAGTGGGCGGTCACCCGGCCCTGTTGCTCGGGGCCGTATTCCCCGGCGGCCAGCTTCTCGTCGTCCTGGTCGCCGCGCCGTTCGGCCCGCCTGGCCCGCTCGGCCTGGATCTTCTCGATGCGCCAGCGCTGCTGGCGGCTCAACTTGCGTTTGCTCATGAGGGCCCGAAGGTCGGTACAATGGCGGCATTGTACTCACCAACGGGCCCGGCTGTCGTCAGCCATCCGCCCCCGCAAGGAAGGCCCCATGTCCGCGACACAAGACACTCAGGACCCGCGCGCCCAGCGCCTGGTATGGATCGACCTGGAGATGACCGGGCTCGACCCCAATCGCGAGCGCATCATCGAGGTGGCCACCCTGGTCACCGATGCCGACCTCAACGTCGTCGCCGAGGGCCCCGTGCTCGCCGTGCACCAGTCCGACGGCCTGCTCGAGGCCATGGACGACTGGAACCAGAAGACCCACGGCGCCTCGGGGCTGGTCACGCGGGTCAAGGAGAGCCGCGTGGATACCGCCGAGGCCGAGCGCCAGACGCTCGCCTTCCTCAACGAGCACGTCGCGCCCGGCACCTCGCCCATGTGCGGCAACAGCGTGCATCAGGACCGCCGCTTCCTGGAGCGCGAGATGCCCGAACTGCTGGCCTTCTTCCACTATCGCAACCTGGACGTCTCGACGCTGAAGGAACTGGCCAAGCGCTGGAACCCCGGGGCCCTGGTCGGCTTCAGCAAGCGCAACGTCCACCTGGCCATGGACGACATCAAGGAATCCATCGCCGAGCTGACCCACTACCGCCGGACCTTCCTGCGCCTCGATGACGAAAGCGACGACGAGGAGGAGTAGTCGGGCCTGAGGGGAGACGCGCGAGGAGTGAGGGGGGGATGGCGCCTCTGCTCATGCCTTACCCCTCACCCGTGACGGCGATCAGCCGTTGCCGCTTCTCCCGCTGGCGGTCGAGCGCCCAGCGCACATGCTCGCGGACCAGCTCCGAGGGGTAGGGCAGGCGGGCGCGCAGGGCGGCCTCCACCGTCTCGCTCCAGGGCGCGTTGCCGAGGCCCACGGCCAGGTTGCGCAGCCAGCGTTCGTAGCCGATCCGCCGGATGGGGCTGCCGGCGGTCCTGTCCAGGAACTCGGCCTCGCTCCAGGCGAACAGCGTGGTGAGGTCGGCCCTGTCCAGGTCATGGCGGGGGGCGAAGTCGTCTTCCCGGGTGGCCCGGGTGAAGCGGGTGAAGGGGCAGACCAGCTGGCAGTCGTCGCAGCCGAAGACCCGATTGCCCATGGCGGCGCGGAATGCCTCGGGGATGGGACCGTGCAGCTCGATGGTGTGGTAGGAGATGCAGCGCCGCGCATCGACGACCCTGTCCTCGACGATGGCGTCGGTGGGACAGGCGCTGCGGCAGGCGCTGCAGCTGCCGCAGTGCTCGGCCTCGAAGGGCGCGTCCACCGGTAGTGGCAGGTCGGTATAGAGCTCGCCGAGAAAGAACAGCGAGCCGGCCCGGGGATTGAGCAGCATGGCGTTCTTGCCGACCCAGCCGAGGCCGGCCTTGCGCGCCAGGGCCCGCTCCATCACCGGCGCGGAATCGACGAAGGCCCGGTAGCCGAAGGGGCCGACCGCGTCCTCGATCTGCCCGGCCAGCGTCGCCAGGCGCTTGCGCATCAGCTTGTGGTAGTCGCGTCCCACCGCGTAGCGCGACACGTAGGCCTTCTCCGGACGGGCGAGCATCCGGGTCGTCTCCACCTCGGCGGGCAGGTAGTCCAGGCGCACGCTGATCACCCGCACCGTGCCCGGCACCAGCTCCTCCGGGCGGGTGCGCTTGGTGCCGTGCCTGGCCATGAAGCCCATCTCGCCGTGGTGGCCGGCGTCGAGCCAGCGCTGCAGGCGAGCCTCGTCCGCGGCGAGGTCGACATCGGTGATGCCCACCTGCTGGAAGCCGAGCTCGCGGCCCCAGGTCTTGATCAGCTCGGCCAGGCGATGCAGGTCGGGCGCGTCGCCGGCGGGAGACGGCTGGGTCATGATCGAGAAAACACCATGCAGGATAGCGCCGCGACGCTTGGCGCCGGGCGGGAGAAGACGACACACTCATGGTAAAGCATCGCGTTAAGGGGAGACAGCGCATGGCCGGGCCGTCGCAGGACCGACATCTCGAGGGGCGTCCACTCTACCGGGCCGAACAGGTCCGCGAGCTGGACCGGCGCACCATCGCCGCCGGCATCGAGGGCTTCGCCCTGATGCAACGGGCCGCCGCCGCCGCCTGGCAGGACTTCCGCGAGGCCTGGCCTCAGGCGCGCTCGCTCAGCGTGCTGTGTGGCGGTGGCAATAACGGCGGTGACGGCCATGTGCTGGCGGCCCTGGCCGCCGCCGAGGGCCTCGAGGTCCAGCGCGTGGTCGTCAAGCCCGTCGAGGCACTCTCGGGCGACGCGCGTCGGGCCGCCGACATGGCCAGTGCCGCCGGCGTCGGCCTCGAGCCCTGGCAGCCGGGCCTGGCGTTGAGCGGCGAGGTGCTGGTGGATGCGCTGCTCGGCACCGGGCTCGCCGGCGCGGTGCGCGGTGAGATGCGCGACGCCATCGCCGCGCTCAACGCCGCGGGCCAGCCGGTGCTGGCCATCGACATCCCCTCCGGGCTGCACGCCGACAGCGGTGCCGAGCTCGGCATTGCGGTCAAGGCCGAGCGGACCGTTACCTTTATCGGCGACAAGTTGGGGCTGCACACCGGCCGCGCCCCGGCGCTGACCGGCCGGCTGAGCTTGCGTGACCTCGATGCCCCGGCCGAGGCGGCCGCGGGCCTGGTCCCGGCGGCCCTGCTGCTCGAGCGCACGATGATCGCCGCGGCGCTGCCGCCACGGCCCCGGGACGCCCACAAGGGCACGGCGGGCCATGCCCTGGTACTGGGCGGCGCGCCGGGCTTCGGCGGGGCGGCCCTGCTGGCCGCCGAACACGCCGCGCGGCTGGGCGCCGGCAAGGTGAGCCTGGCCACGGCGCCGGAGCACGTGACGGCAAGCCTGGTACGCCGTCCCGAGGTGATGGTGCACGGCGTGCGCGGGGCCGCCGACCTCGGCGAGCTGCCCCGCCAGGCGGACGTGCTGGTGGTGGGGCCGGGCCTGGGCCAGGGCAGCTGGGGCCAGGCCATGCTCCAGGCGGCACTCGGCTCCGGCCGGCCGCTGGTGGTGGACGCCGATGGCCTCAACCTGCTGGCCGCGCGTTTCCCCGGGCAGCAGCGCGACGACTGGATCCTGACCCCGCATCCCGGTGAGGCCGGGCGCCTGCTGGGCATCGGTCCCGCCGAGGTGGAGGCCGACCGACCGGCGGCGGCGCTCGCCCTGCAGCGTCGCTTCGGCGGCGTGGTGGTGCTCAAGGGCGCCGGTAGCCTGGTGGCGGGCCCCTCAGGCCTGGCGGTCTGCCCCTACGGCAATCCCGGCATGGCCAGCGGCGGCATGGGCGATGCGCTGTCCGGCATCCTGGGCGCCTTGCTGGCCCAGGGACTAAGCTTGGAAACCGCCGCCCGCCTCGGCGTCCTGGTGCATGCGCTGGCCGCCGATATGGCGGCCGCCGAGGGGGGAGAGCGTGGCTTGCTGGCCGGCGATCTGGCATCCTGTGCGCGAATTCTGGCCAACCCGACGATGGGCGAAGACGATGCAGCTGCGACTCGATGACGAAGACCGCCAGGTGGCCTTCGGCGAAGCCCTGGGACGCGCCCTGATGGGCCGGGGTCGCCTGCACCTCGACGGCGAGCTGGGGGCCGGCAAGACGACCCTCACTCGCGGCATCCTGCGTGCCTATGGCCATCGTGGCGCGGTGAAGAGCCCCACCTACACCCTGGTGGAGCCCTACGAGCTGCACGCCGCCCGGGTCAATCATTTCGACCTCTATCGCCTGGGGGATCCCGAGGAGCTGGAGTTCATCGGCGGTCGCGACCTGCTGGCCGAGGACGCCCTGTGCGTGATCGAGTGGCCGGCCCGGGGCGAGGGCTGGCTGCCCACGCCGGACCTGGTGGTCCGCCTGGAGGTGGCCGACCACGGCCGCCGGGCCTGCCTCGCCGCGCACAGCGACCAGGGTCGCCGGGTGCTGGCGCGTCTGGCCGCCGATCCGGCACTGGCGGATTGCCGCCTCGCCAGGGAGGGTGACGACGTCTCATGAGGAAGGGAAGCCTGCGTTCCCGGCTGCTCGGCTGGCTCTCGCCGCTGGCCCTGCTCGCCCCAGGCGCGGCCGAGGCGGCCAGCGTCGACAACCTGCGCCTCTGGGCGGCGCCGGATCATGCCCGCCTGGTCTTCGATCTCTCTGCCCCGGCCGAGGCGGAGGTCTTCGCCCTGGACGATCCGCGGCGGCTGGTCATCGACCTGCGCGACAGCCGGCTCAACGCCGATCTATCGCGGCTCGACCTCGAGGGCAGCGCCATCCGCGAGGTGCGCAGCGGCATCCGTGACGGCGATGACCTGCGGGTGGTGCTGGAGCTGTCCCGGGCGATCGAGCCGCGCCACTTCACCCTGGCCCCCAACGAGCAGTATGGCCATCGCCTGGTGGTGGACCTCGAGTACCCGGGCGAGAGCGCCGTGGAGGACCCCATCGACCCCATCGAGTCGATGATCCGCGAGCAGGAGATCGCCGCCGAACGGGCCCAGGCCGAGGCCGTGGCCGAGGGGCGCGATCCGGCCTCGGTGGCGCCGGTGCTGGAGCCTGCCCAGCCCCACCCCAAGCGTGACATCATCGTCGCGGTGGATGCCGGGCATGGCGGCGAGGACCCGGGCGCCATGGGGCCCAGCGGGACCCGCGAGAAGGACGTGGTGCTCGAGATGGCCGACCGGCTGGCGCGGCTGATCAACGCAGCCGAGGGCTTCAGGGCGGTGATGATCCGCGACGGCGACTACTACGTGGGGCTGCGTCAGCGGACCCGTATCGCCCGGGAGCAGAAGGCCGACTTCTTCGTCTCGATCCACGCCGACGCCTTCAACAGCCCGCGGCCCCACGGCAGCTCCGTCTACGCGCTCTCCCAGCGCGGCGCCACCTCCGAGACCGCCCAGTGGCTGGCCGCCACCGAGAACAACGCGGACCTGATCGGCGGGGTGGATGGCAACCTCTCCCTGGACGACAAGGACGAGGTACTGCGCGGCGTGCTGCTGGACCTGACCATGACCGCCACCCTCAACGACTCCCTGACCATCGGGGGCCAGGTGCTGGACCGGCTGGGCCGGGTCAACGAGCTGCACAAGTCCCGGGTCGAGCAGGCCGGCTTCGTGGTGCTCAAGTCGCCGGACATCCCCTCGCTGCTGGTGGAGACCGGCTTCATCTCCAACCCCGACGAGGAACGCCGCCTGCGCGACGGCGGCTACCAGCAGCGCATGGTCGAGGCGGTCTTCGGCGGCATCCGGGCGCACTTCCAGCGCAACCCGCCCCCGGCCAGCCTGCTGGCCTGGCAGCGCGACCAGGGGCGCGATACCGCCGGCAACGAGTACCGCATCCAGCCGGGGGATACCCTCTCCGAGATCGCCGCGCGCCACGAGGTCCCGGTGGCTCAACTGCGCCAGGCCAACGAGCTCGACGGCGATGTCATCCGGGTCGGCCAGGTGCTGCGGATACCACAGTCCTAGAGGGAATAGGGAAGAGGTGAAGAGGACGGAACCCGGGGGTTCTTCCCTCGTCCAGGCGCGCAGCGCCAGTCTTCCATCCTGGAGTGGCGTAGCCGCTTCTAGTAGCTTGGAGTGATATGACAGACAGCCGACACATCCGGATCCTCGATCCCCGCCTCGCCAACCAGATCGCCGCCGGCGAGGTGGTCGAGCGCCCGGCCTCGGTGGTCAAGGAGCTGATCGAGAACGCCATCGACGCCGGCAGCCGGCGCATCGAGGTGGAGCTCGAGGCCGGTGGTGCGCGCCTGATCCGGGTGCGCGATGATGGCTCCGGCATCGACGAGGACGACCTGCCGCTGGCGCTGTCGCGCCACGCCACCAGCAAGATCGCCTCCCTCGAGGACCTCGAGGGAGTGGCCAGCCTGGGCTTTCGCGGCGAGGCCCTGGCCTCGATCAGCTCGGTCTCGCGGCTGGAGCTGATGTCCAACGTCGCGGAGGACCCCACCGGCGGCTGGCGCGTGGTGGTGGAGGGACGCCGCATGGAGCCGCGGGTCTCGCCCTCGCCGCATCCCCGGGGGACCTCGGTGACGGTGCGTGACCTGTTCTTCAATACCCCGGCACGGCGCAAGTTCCTGCGCACCGAGAAGACCGAATTCGGCCACGTCGAGGAGGCCTTTCGCCGTCAGGCCCTGTCGCGGCTGGATATCGGCTGGGTGCTGCGCCACAACCAGAAGACCGTCCACCAGCTGCGTCCCGGCGACGACCTGGTCGGTCACGAGCGGCGCCTCCAGGCGCTGCTCGGCAAGGCCTTCCTGGACAATGCCCTGCACCTCGACCTGGAGGTCGGCGGACTGCGCCTGTGGGGCTGGGTGGGGCTGCCCACCCATTCCCGGGCTCAGGCCGACCAGCAGTACTTCTTCGTCAATGGCCGGGTGGTTCGCGACCGGCTGGTGGCCCATGCCATTCGCCAGGCTTACCGGGACGTGCTCTTCCATGGCCGGCATCCGGTGTTCGTGCTCTACCTCGAGGTCGATCCCTCGGTGGTGGACGTCAACGTCCATCCCACCAAGCACGAGGTGCGCTTCCGGGACGGGCGCATGGTTCACGACTTCCTGTTCTCCAGTCTGCACCGGGCGCTGGGCGAGGCCCGCCCCGGCACCCAGGACGAGGACGGCGGGACCCCGGCCGAGGCGGCAGAGGACGCCGGCTCGGCGACACCGGCGGGCGGCGAGCACCGTGTGGCGGAGGCCGCCGGGCGCTGGCAGCAGCAGCCCATGGCCCTGCCGGGCCGCGAGGAGGAGGGTGGCCAGAAGGTGACGCCCGATCGCGTTCGGGCCTTCATGGAAGGCTACCGGGCCCTGCATCCCGACCACGAGGACAGCCTGCTGACGCCCCAGCCGGCCGCGCCCGGGGCCGGCGGGGCCGCCGCCGACGTGGCGCTGGCCGAGCGCGAGGCCCAGGCCGTGCGGCCGCGCCCGGCGATGCCGGCGGAGGACGATACCCGGGCCCCGCCCCTGGGCTATGCCGTGGCCCAGCTGCATGGCATCTACATCCTCTCCCAGACCGAGCGGGGCCTGGTGGTGGTGGACATGCATGCCGCCCACGAGCGGATCGTCTACGAGCGCATGAAGACCCAGGTCCACGGCGGGGCGCTGGAGGCCCAGCCGCTGCTGGTGCCGGTGTCGCTGGCCGCCAGCGCCGCCGAGGTGGCCACCGCCGAGGCCGAGCGCGAGGCCTTCTCGCGCCTCGGGGTGGAGCTCGATGTGGCGGGCCCCGAGACCCTGCTGGTCCGGCAGGTGCCGACCCTGCTGGTCGATGCCGACGTGGAGCCGCTGATCCGCGACATGCTCGGCGACCTCGAGCGCTACGGCCGCTCCGACCGGCTCGAGGCCCATATCAACGAGCTGCTGGCCACCATGGCCTGCCATGGCAGCGTGCGCGCCAACCGCCAGCTGACCCTGGAGGAGATGAACGCCCTGCTGCGCGACATGGAGCGCACCGAGCGCAGCGGCCAGTGCAACCATGGCCGGCCCACCTGGACCGAGATGAGCATGAAGGAACTGGATCGCTTGTTCCTTAGGGGACAATAAACGACAAACTGCCACCCGAGTGGCGAGAAGCGCCGGGGGCAGACCGAAGAGGAGGTCCTACGCCAAGGATGGCGTCGGTAGCGCCCAGGGACGGGTTCACAGCGCCTCCTCGCAGGTCTGCCACCGGGTCAGCTTCTCATCGACAAGCCAAGAGAATGCCCGAACAGCCCATGTCCGACACCCGCCCCCCCGCCATCTTCCTGATGGGCCCCACCGCCACCGGCAAGACCGATCTCGCCATCGCCTTGCACGAGCGGCTGGGCTGCGAGCTGATCAGCGTCGACTCGGCGATGGTCTATCGCGGCATGGACATCGGCAGCGCCAAGCCGTCCGCGGAGGAGCTGGCCCGGGCCCCACACCGATTGATCGACATCCGTGACCCGGCCGAGCCCTACTCGGCGGCGGAGTTCCGCGAGGACGCCCGCCGCGAGATGTCGGCCATCACCGCCGCCGGCCGGGTGCCGCTGCTGGTGGGGGGCACCATGATGTACTTCCAGCGGCTCCAGCAGGGCGTGGCCAACCTGCCCTCGGCGGATCCGGCCGTGCGCGCCGAACTGGAACGCCACGCCGAGCACCTCGGCCTGGCCGGCCTCCACGCGGAGCTGGCCCGGGTCGACCCGGCCGCCGCCGCGCGGATCCACCCCAACGATCCCCAGCGCCTGATGCGGGCCCTCGAGGTCTATCGCGTCAGTGGCCGATCGCTCACCGAACTCTGGGAGGCGCAGTGCCCGGAAACCTTTCCCTGGCGCACGCTGTCGATAGGGCTCGCCCCTGGCGATCGAGGCGTGTTGCATGAGCGTATCGCACGGCGCTTCGATGCCATGCTCGCGGCGGGCTTCCTCGACGAGCTGGCGGGCCTCCGGGCCCGCGGTGATCTGCACCCGCGGCTGCCATCGATGAAGAGCGTGGGCTATCGTCAGGGGTGGGCGTACCTGGAGGGCCGCGTCGACCGGGAGACGTTCCGCCACCGTGGCATCGTCGCCACCCGTCAGCTGGCCAAGCGACAGCTGACCTGGATGCGGCGCTGGCCCGGGCTGTGCCGGGTCGACAGCCTGGGTGCCGATCCCCTCGGCGAGGTCCTGAAACTGGTGCGCGAATTCGGTAGTTAGCGTAAGATGAGCGTTTCGAGTGGCCGTTTGAACGGGCCCGTCGGTCAATCCGTGTCGTCCCTCCGGGGGCGAGCACCAAAAAATACTATCCATCCCAGAGACAATTCACGGAGAGCAACATGTCCAAAGGGCAGTCCCTTCAAGACCCGTACCTGAACATCCTGCGCAAGGAGCGCATTCCGGTATCGATCTTCCTGGTCAATGGCATCAAGTTGCAGGGACAGATCGAATCCTTCGACCAGTTCGTCATCCTGCTGCGCAACACCGTCAGCCAGATGGTCTACAAGCATGCCATCTCCACGGTCGTGCCGTCGCGCAACGTGCGCCTGCCGGCCCCTGACGCCCCGGCGCCGTCGGACAGCAACGCGTGAGGTACTGATTGTTTTTCGAACGACCCGACGCCGGCGAGACGGCGGTACTCGTCCATGTCGACTTCCAGGACGAGCATGAGCGCGAGGACCCCGGTGAGTTCCTCGAACTCGTGCGCTCGGCCGGCGCGGAGCCGGCCACTCTGCTCAGCGGCAGCCGCGGGCGGCCCGACCCGCGGTCCTTCATCGGCTCGGGCAAGGTCGAGGAGCTCCGTGAGGCCCTGGCGGTCCATGATGCCGAGCTGGTGATCTTCAACCATGCCCTGAGCCCCTCCCAGGAGCGCAACCTCGAGCAGTCGCTCAAGTGTCGCGTGCTCGATCGTACCGGGCTGATCCTCGATATCTTCGCCCAGCGGGCGCGGACCCACGAGGGCAAGCTGCAGGTGGAGCTGGCCCAGCTGGAGTACATGTCGACCCGGCTGGTGCGCGGCTGGACCCACCTGGAGCGGCAGAAGGGCGGCATCGGCCTGCGCGGGCCGGGGGAAACCCAGCTCGAGACCGACCGACGGCTGCTGCGCGGCCGCATCAAGGCGATCCACAAGCGCCTCGACAAGGTGCGCAGCCAGCGCAGCCAGAACCGTCGGGCGCGTTCCCGGGCCGAGATTCCCAGCGTCTCCCTGGTCGGCTACACCAACGCCGGCAAGTCGACGCTGTTCAACGCCCTGACCGCCTCGAGGGTCTATGCGGCCGACCAGCTCTTCGCTACCCTCGACCCGACGCTGCGGCGCCTGGAGGTCGAGGACGTCGGGCCGGTGGTGCTGGCCGACACCGTGGGCTTCATCCGGCACCTGCCCCACAAGCTGGTGGAGGCCTTTCAGGCCACCCTCCAGGAAGCCGCCGAGGCGAGCCTGCTGGTCCACGTGATCGACGCGGCCGACCCGGACCGCGAACTCAACGTCGATCAGGTGGAAGGCGTGCTGGACGAGATCGGCGCCCTGGACGTGCCGACCCTCAAGGTGATGAACAAGATCGACCTGCTCGACAGCGCCCCGCGCATCGAGCGCGACGGCGAGGGACGCCCCGAGGTGGTGTGGCTCTCCGCCCGGCAGGACCGGGGGCTCGAGCTGCTCGAACAGGCGCTCTCCGAGTGCCTGGCCGACGATATCATCGACTTCGACGTCACCCTGGCCCCGGAGCAGGGCAGGCTGCGCGCCGGGCTGCACGAGCTGGGAGCGGTGCGCGAGGAACGCTTCGACGACCAGGGACGCACCCTGCTGGAGGTCCGTCTGCCGCGGCGTGACTTCCTGCAGCTGATGGCACGCCTCGGCGAGCGGGCCGACGACTACCTGCCCGTGGCGCTGCAGGATCGCCCCGTATGGGAACAATGAGTCGCCTTCGGGCGCCGGCCGGTGCCGCCAGGCAGCGGCCGGCGCCACAAGGATCGCAACCGATGCCCATCGCCCGAGGACCCGGTGCGGTGGAACGCAACGCATAGTGGAGACGACGTATGGCCTGGAATGAGCCCGGTGGCGGCAACCAGCACGACCCCTGGAGCGGGGGAGGGCGCCGTGGCGGCAACGGCGGTGGAGGCAAGGGCGGTGGCAACCAGGGGCCCCCCGACCTCGACGAGGCCCTGAAGAAGTTTCAGGACAAGCTCAACAGCATGCTGGGCGGGCGCGGCAAGCGCGGCGGCGGCGGGTCGGGCGGCGGCAAGCCGCGCAACGCCTTCGCCCTGCCGGGGCTGCTGCTGATCGTGGCCCTGGCCATCTGGGCGGCCTCCGGCTTCTATCTGGTCGATCAGTCCGAGCGTGGCGTGGTGCTGCGCTTCGGCAAGTTCCAGGAAGTGGTGACCCCGGGCCTGCAGTGGAACCCGCCGCTGATCGATGACGTGCGGATGGTCAACGTGACCCGGGTGCGCTCGATCACTCAGACCCAGTCGATGCTGACCCAGGACGAGAACATCGTCTCCGTGGAAATGTCGGCGCAGTACCAGGTCGCCGATCCTCGCGGCTATGTGCTCAACGTGCGCGACCCCGAGCTCTCCCTCGAGAACGCCCTGGACTCCGCCCTGCGTCACGTGGTCGGCGGTACCGACATGATCGACATCCTGACCTCCGGCCGCGAGATCCTCGGCACCGCGGTGGCCAGCCGGTTGCAGTCCTACCTGGACAGCTACGGCACCGGCATCCGCCTGCAGACGCTGAACGTCGAGTCCACCTCGCCGCCCGACGCGGTCCAGGACGCCTTCGACGACGTCATTCGCGCCCGTGAGGACCGCCAGCGCACCATCAACCAGGCCATGGCCTATGCCAACGCCGTGATCCCGGCCGCCCAGGGCCAGGCCCAGCGGATCGTCGAGCAGGGCCAGGGCTATCGCGAGTCGGTGGTGGCCGAGGCCCGCGGGCAGGCCAACCGCTTCAACGCGCTGCTGACCCAGTACCTGAACGCCCCGGCGATCATGCGCGAACGCCTCTACCTCGACACCATTTCCGAGGTCTATGGCGAGACGTCCAAGGTCATGGTGGATGTGAACAACGAGGGCCCGCTGATGGTGCTGCCGATGGACCGCCTGCGTCGTGGTGTCACCGGCACCGCGAGCCAGGGTAGCGACGACTCGGAGTCGCTGGATCCCCAGATCCTCGAGTACCTGCGCGGCAGCCAGTCGTCCGCCGACAGCGGCAACCGCAACTCCAGCAGCAACGGAATCCGCAGGGAGGGCCGTTAATCATGATCAACAACCGATCCCTGCTCATCGTCGGCGGCCTGGCCGCCGCGGCCTGGCTGGCCAGCAACAGCCTCTACGTGGTCGACGAGACCGAACGGGCGGTGAAGCTGCGCTTCGGCGAGGTGATCGAGGAGAACATCCAGCCGGGGCTGCACGTCAAGATCCCGATCACCCAGACGATCCGCAAGTTCGATACCCGGGTGCTGACCCTGGACACCGATGCCAGCCGCTACCTGACCCTCGAGCAGAAGGCGGTGATCGTCGACTCCTACGTCAAGTGGCAGGTGGTCAATCCGACCCGCTACTACGAGGCCACGGCCGGTGACGAGCTGCAGGCGGTGCGGCTGATCCAGCCGCGGGTCGACGAGAGCCTGCGTAACGAGTTCGGTCGCCTGAACCTGCAGCAGATCATCTCCGAGAAGCGCGATGAGCTGATGACCGGGCCCACCCGGGATCTCGATGAGCTGATGCGCGAGGAACTCGGCGTGGCCATCCTCGATATCCGCGTCAAGCGCATCGACCTGCCCGAGGACGTCTCCTCGGCGGTCTATGACCGCATGCGCTCCGAACGCGAGCGGGAGGCCCGCGAGTGGCGCGCCCAGGGGCAGGAAGAGGCCGAACGCATCCGCGCCAACGCCGACCGTCGCCGGCAGGTGCTGCTGGCCCAGGCCAACGAGCGCTCCCAGACCCTGCGCGGCGAGGGCGACGCCGAGGCGGCGGCGATCTTCTCCGAGGCCTACGGCAAGGACGAGGAGTTCTTCTCCTTCTGGCGCAGCCTCGAGGGCTACCGGTCGAGCTTCCAGGGCGACGGCAACATGCTGGTGCTGGATCCCTCCAGCGACTTCTTCCAGTACCTCAAGAGTCCCATGCCCCAGTCCGACGAGTGACGGCCATGGGGGCGGCCCGTGCCGCCCCCATGGGGTTCATCCCGCCCCCAAACGTGATAGACTCCTGTAACCGGGCGTGGCCCGGTTTTTTTGTGGCCTCTCCACTCCCGGCAATCCCTCTCCGGCGTCCCTGCCACGTCATGCCGCGAGGCTTGCCGAAGGCCAATCACCGTCTTGCAGGAAGAACGACATGACCATCGCTGACCGCTGGCTGCTGCCCGACGGCATGGACGAGGTACTGCCGCCCCAAGCCAGCCGCATGGAGGAGCTGCGCCGGGCGTTGCTCGACCTCTATCACCGCTGGGGCTACGATCAGGTGATGCCGCCCCCCGTGGAGTTCCTGGACTCCCTGCTCACCGGCACCGGCACCGAGCTGGATCTGCAGACCTTCAAGCTGACCGACCAGATGACCGGGCGCATGATGGGCGTCAGCGCCGACGTGACGCCCCAGGTGGCGCGCATGGATGCCCACTCGCTCAAGCGCCAGGGGCCGGTGCGGCTGTGCTACTGCACCACCGTGCTGCGCGCCAAGCCCGACCAGTACCAGGGCGGTCGCAGCCCGGTGCAGGTGGGGGTCGAACTGTTCGGCCATGCCGGGCTGGAGGCCGACGTGGAGATCCTGCGCCTGGCGCTGGCCAGCCTGCAGGCCGCCGGGGCCGGCGAGGTCCACCTGGCGATCGGTCATATCGGCATCTACCGCAGCCTGGTGCAGGCCGCCGACCTGGCCCCCGAACAGGAGAAGGCGGTGTTCGAGGCCCTCGAGCTCAAGTCGCCGGGGGAACTGGCCGCCCGGGTCGAGGCCAGCGTGGCGGACCCGGCACTGGCGGCCATGCTGTGTGCCCTGGGGGGGCTGCATGGCGGCCCCGAGGTGCTCGACGAGGCCCGCGAGGCCTTCGCCGAGGCGCCCCAGGCGGTGGGCGCGGCGCTGGACCAGTTGCGGACCCTCCATCGGGGGGTGGCCGCCGAGCATCCCGAGGTCGATCTCTACTTCGACCTGGCCGAGCTGAGGGGCTACCAGTACCACACCGGGATGATGTTCGCCGCCTTCGTCCCCGGCTATGGCCAGGCGCTGGCCAAGGGCGGCCGCTACGATGACACCGGGCGCGCCTTCGGACGCGCCCGGCCGGCCACCGGCTTCTCCCTGGAGCTCAAGCTGCTGGCCACCCTGGTGCCCAGCGAGCCGCGTCACGACGGCATCTGGGCGCCGGTCGAGGGGGACGGCCTGGCCGAGGCCATCAATGCCCTGCGCCAGCAGGGCGAGCGGGTCGTCCAGGCGCTGCCGGGACAGCGTACCGGCCCCGCGGAACATCGCTGCCATCGACGCCTGGTCCAGGCCGACGGCGGCTGGCAGGTGGCGCCGCTGGCGGCGTCCACCGATCAGGCCTGAGCGGTCAGGCAGACACGATATCGACACCGGCCCGACAGCCGGCGGCGCAGCAACGAGAGACGAGAGCACTATGGGCAAGAACGTAGTCGTACTGGGCACCCAGTGGGGTGACGAAGGCAAGGGCAAGGTGGTCGATCTGCTCACCGAATCCGCCGATGCGGTGGTGCGCTTCCAGGGTGGTCACAACGCCGGACATACCCTGGTCATCGACGGCGAGAAGACCGTCCTGCACCTGATCCCCTCCGGCATCCTGCGTAACGACAAGACCTGCGTGATCGGCAACGGCGTGGTGCTGTCGCCGGAAGCGCTGATCGAGGAGATTCGCGAACTGGAGGCCAAGGGCGTGCCGGTCCGCGAGCGCCTGCGCCTGTCACCGGCCTGCCCGCTGATCCTGCCCTACCACGTGCGTCTCGACCAGGCCCGCGAGAAGGCCCGCGGCGTGGCCAAGATCGGCACCACCGGCCGTGGCATCGGCCCGGCCTACGAGGACAAGGTGGCCCGTCGCGGCCTGCGCCTGGGCGACATGCTGCACCGCGAGCGCTTCGCCTCGAAGCTCGGCGAGGTGCTGGACTACCACAACTTCGTGCTTACCCAGTACCACGGCGAGCCCGCGGTGGACTTCCAGCAGGTCCTCGACGACGCCATGCGCATGGCCGAGGAACTGCGGCCGATGGTCTGCGACACCGTCAGCCTGGTCCATGACGTGCGCAAGGCCGGTGACAACATCCTCTTCGAGGGGGCCCAGGGCTCGCTGCTGGATATCGACCACGGCACCTATCCCTTCGTCACCAGTTCCAACACCACCGCCGGCGGGACCGCCACCGGGTCCGGCGTCGGTCCGCTGTACCTGGACTACGTGCTGGGCATCACCAAGGCCTACACCACCCGGGTGGGCTCCGGTCCCTTCCCCACCGAGCTGTTCGACGAGCATGGCCGCCACCTGGCCGAGAAGGGCCACGAGTTCGGCGCCACCACCGGCCGGGCGCGTCGCTGCGGCTGGTTCGACGCCGTGGCCCTGCGCCATGCCGTGCAGATCAACTCCGTGTCGGGGATCTGCCTGACCAAGCTCGACGTGCTCGACGGCCTGGAGAACATCCGCGTCTGCGTGGGCTATCGCAGCAAGGATGGCGACGTGCTGGACACCCCGGTGGACTCCGAGGGTTATGAGGCCGTCGAGCCGGTCTACCAGGACCTGCCGGGCTGGAGCGAGTCGACCCTGGGCGCCAAGCGCGTCGAGGACCTGCCGGCCAATGCCCGCGCCTACATCAGCTTCCTCGAGGAGCAGGTGGGGACCTCCATCGACATCATCTCCACCGGGCCGGACCGCAACGAGACCATCGTGCTGCGCAATCCCTTCGGCGGCTGAGCCGACCGCCCGAGCCCAGACGACAACAGGCCGGCAGGTAACTGCCGGCCTGTTGCGTTGTGGCGGGGAGGGGGAGCGAGGCTCCCCCGGGTTCAGCTCTGGGCGGAGGCCTGCTGCAGGGCGTCCATGGCGTCCTCGTCGGACAGCAGGTCGTGCAGCGTCTGTACGGCCATGTCGCTGTTGCCTTCCATGACCTTGTCGAGCCACAGCAGGGCCTGCTCGCGGTTGGCGTTCTCCAGGCCGTTGGCCGTGAGATAGGCCTTGGCCAGCGCCAGGCGGGCAGTCTCGTGGCCCTGGCGGGCGGCGGACAGCAGGAAGTCGGCCCCCTGGCGGGTGTCGAGCTCCAGGTGTTCGCCTCGCAGCAGTTCGCGTCCCAGGGTGGCCTGGGCGCCGGAGTGGCCCTGCTCGGCGGCCTGCTCGAGGAGCCGACGACCGCGCGCGACATCGGGCGTCATGCCTCCCCCGCCGCGGACCAGGGCCGTGCCGAGCAGGGTCTGGGCCGAGAGGTTGCCCGCGTCGCTGGCCTGGCCGAGCCACTTCTTGGCCTGCGCCGGGTCGACGGCCACGCCCTTGCCTTCCAGGTAGGCCTCGCCCAGCAACTGGGCGGCGTAGTCATCGCCGGCCTCGGCCCCGCTGGTCAGGAGCTCCAGGCCGCGCTCGGTGTCCTGGGCGACGTGCTCGCCCGAGAGCAGCGCCTCGGCGAGGTCGAGGCGTGCCCCGCCGTGGCCCTGGGCCGCGGCCTGCTCGAGGAGCCGGATGCCGCGTTCGGGGTCGGCGGGCAGGCCGTTGCCGGAGATCAGGACCTGACCCAGGTCGGCGCGGGCGCCGGCATGGCCGGAGGCGACGGCACGCTGAAGGTACTGGGCGCCCTTGGTGGGGTCGCGGCGGACGCCCTGCCCCTTGAGGTACATGCGGCCCAGGTCGGCCATTGCCCCCCGGTGTCCCTCGCGTGCGGCCCGCTGCAGCCAGACGCGCGCATGGCTCAGGTTCTGCTGGACGCCACGGCCGGTGAGGAAGGCCTCGCCCAGGCTCGCCATGGAGCCGGGGTGGCCCGCCTCGGCGGCCTCGATCAGTGCCTCGATGTCGCCGGCGTCGCCCTGGTCGTAGCGCAGCTGTGCCAGGGCATCCTCGGCGGACGGATGGCCGGCCTGCCGGGCCCGGGTCAGCCAGTCCTTGGCGGTCCGCAGGTCCTGGGGCACGCCTTCGCCCTTGCGGTAGGCGCGGCCCAGGACCACCATGGCGTAGGCATCGCCCTCGCGGGCCGCTTGTTCCAGCAGGGCCACGCCGCGGGAGGGCTGCCGCTGCTTGAAGGTGCCCTCGAGGTAGCCCGCGCCGAGGGCCGTCTTCGCGGACACGTCACCGCTCTCCACCGCCCGCGTCAGCAGCTCCTCCGCCTGGGACGGGTGGTAGGGCAGCACCTCGCCCTCCAGATAGGCCTCGCCGAGCATGCGCAGGGCGGCGGTCTGTCCCTTGTCGGCGGCCTCGTTGAGCAGCGTGGCGGCCTGCTGGCCGTCCGCCGGCACCCCGCGTCCCTCCAGATAGAGCGCGCCCAACTGCTGGGTGGCGTAGGGATGGCCCAGCTGGTGGCCACGCTTCAGGTAGTCGAGGGCGACCAGCGGCTGGCTGCTCCCGGTCGTGTCATCGAGGTAGTAGTCGCCGAGCAGCGCCAGGGCCAGGCCATCGTTCTGGTCGGCGGCCTCCTTGAGCAGTTCGACGCCGCGCTGCGGGTGGGAGGGCAGGCCCTCGCCGTGCAGCAGGGCGCGGCCCAGGGTGACCTTGGCGTCGACCGAGTCCTGGGCGATGGCGGCGCTCAGCCAGTGTTGGGCCTGGTCGGGGCGCGCGGGAATGCCCTCGCCCTCGAGGAGCGCCTTGCCGAGGGTCTCCATCGCCGCGACATCGCCGTTCTGGGCGGCCTGCTCGAGCATGGTCAGGCCCTGGCGCGGGTTGCCGTCCTCCATCAGGGCACGTCCGGCCTGGCTCAGGGCATCGGAGTCACCGGCATTGGCGGCCTTGGTCAGCCACTCCATGCGACGCTGCGGCTGGTCGCCGAGCAGGCCGTCCGCCGTGTACATGCCGGCGAGCTTGGCCATGGCGTCGACGTCGCCGTTGCCGGCGCGGCGCTCCAGGATCTCGGCATAGCGCAGGGCGTAGTCCTCGGCGCGGCTCGGGTCCGCCTGCAGCCAGCCCCCGGCGCGGTGGCCCTCGGCGAGGGCCTGCAGGGCCTCCTCGTTGCCGGCCTCGGCGGCCTTGCGGTAGTAGGAGGCGGCCAGCGCCGGGTCGGCATTGACGCCTTCGCCGCCCCGGGCGAGAAGCTCGGCGAGCGCGACCTCGGCCCGCGGGCCGACCTCTTCGTCCATGGCCTGCTGGATCAGGTGATAGGCCAGCACGTCGTTGCGCTCGACGCCCTCGCCCTCGCGGTACAGCTTGGCGAGGTTCAGCGAGGCGTTGCCGAGGATGTAGGACGGCGTCTTGATGGACTCGGCATAGAGATTGGCCGCCCGCACCGGGTCGGGTTCCACGCCCTTGCCTTGATCGTAGATCTTGCCCATCTCGTAGTAGGCCTGGGGCAGGCCCTGCTGCATCAGTGACTCGATCTGGGCGATGGCTTCAAAGGGCTTGCCGGCCTCGATCAGCTGGTTGGCCTTCTCCACCTTGTTCTTGTGCATCCATTGCAGGTTGCGCGGTTGGCCGCCGTCGAACCAGTCCTCGTACTGGGCGGGGGCGGGGCCGCTGACATGAGGGTCGGGCTGCTGGAGCACGGCACAGCCACTCAGCCAGACCAGCAGGCCTGCCGAGGCGGCCAGTCGCAGCCCGGGAGACTGGCCGGTGCTTGGGAGGGTGAGGGTGGTGTTGGTCATGGTATCGGTCTGCCTCGAAGTAATGGATGGCGGCGGGGGAGTGATCACTCTTCTCCCAGGCCCTTGAACGCGGCGTCCTCGCGCTGCTTCTCATCCATGACGATATTCCGCTGTGCATCGGGCTCCATGAAGTAGAGCGTGATGTAACCACCGGAACTGCGGTTGTAGATGGGGCGCACCCGGCGGATGAACTCGGCGATCTGCGGGTCGTGGTAGCGGGTCTGGTAGATTTCCATCCAGGAGAAGTACTGGTTGTCCTTGAGGAAGCCGGTGTACTGCTCCAGGGGCGCCATATCGCCCAGGGCCGCCGGGTCCTCGAAGATTTTCAGGGCGAAGTCCACCGCGTCGTGGATGGTGTTGCCCTCCACCTCCAGGTCGAAGATGTCATAGCCCTGGCGGGAGATGACCTGCATGTTGGTGATCAGGTAGAGCAGGGCATAGTTCTGGTAGTGCGTCGCTCGCCGGCCGCGGGACACCTCCAGGGGCAGGGCGCCTTCCTCGGTGAGGTCGTGCAGGGCCGAGTAGATGGCGCTGACGCCGAAGCGGAACAGCTCGTCGTCCTCGGTGAGCACGCCGACCATGGTGCCGTAGAGGGCGCGGCGATAGAAGTGGTTGTTGCAGCAGCTACCGATCGACTGGCCGGGGATGGCGGCATGCTGCTGGGCCAGGTCTTTGAGCCAGGTCTCGACCCGCTCGCGCTCCTCGTTCATGCCCTCGATCTCGGGCCGGACCACCGAGTAGGCCATGGCGGCCGCGAAGATCATCGATTCGGTGGCGAACCAGGCCTGGGGCTCGATCGGGTCATAGTAGTAGTTGGTCAGGGCGTCCTCCTGAGCCCACTTGTCGAGGAAGCGCACCAGGCATTCGGCATAGTAGTCATCACCGGTGGCCACGTAGCTGCCGGCGAGCTGGGAGACGCTGTCCTCGAACTGGAACAGAGGCTCCGAGGCCAGCTCCCATTCCTTGGGACTCGGGTAGTAGCCCGGAATCCGCATCCGCGTGTCGATGGGATCGTAGGCGAGCAGCTGCTGGCAGCTGGTCCCCGTCGACAGCTTGTCGATCTCCTGCAGCAGGATGGAGTTGTCGACGTCCCCGAGCAGCGCCATGCGCGCCTCGACATCGAAGTACGAGGCATCCGGCGCCGTCACCTTGTACTCGGAGAGGTCGAGCTCGGCTCGCTCCTCGAGCGTCATCGCCTGAGCCGCGGGGAGCCCTCCCGCGCCCAGGCCGCACAGGGCCAGGGACAGCCCCGAGAGCAGACGCTGGGGCAGGGAGGCGCGGCGAAGGCCGGTGAACTGGGTCATGGGCATCGGAGCTCCTTGTGAAGCGGTGTCGGGACGGGCCGTCGGCGCGGCCCGTCGGGACGGTCAGGATCGGGGGGCATAGAAGCGGAAGCCGGCGAAGTCGATATGCTGATCACGCGGCGTGCGCCAGCTCTTGCCATCCCCGCCGAAGAAGGTGGAGAACATCAGGCCGTCGATGGTCACCGACTCGCTGGTGCGATAGGTGATGCCCCCTTGCTCGAGGATCGGACGCCCGTCCACCCACACGCGGGCCGTGCCGTTGGCCTGGCCGGGGTCGTTGAGGATGATCTCCTGCTCGAGGGTCACCCACTGCCCGGTGGGGAAGCTCCACAGGCCCCGGCCCACCGACTTGCCGTATTCCTTGTCCTGGTTGACGGCGTATTCGTAGAGCTCGCCCTGGCCGTGCTTGCGCCACATGTAGCGCATCGAGAAGCCGTTCTCGCCGTCGGCCTCCTCGCCGCCGCTGGGGGCCTCGCCGCCGAACAGGCCCGGCAGCTTGCCGCCCTTGACGAAGTCGAAGCCCGGCTCGAAGCGGACCCGGTACTGCAGGCAGGCGCGCTCGGCGCCGGCCAGGGCGTCGGGTGCCGCATAGAAGCCGGCCCCCCCCTTCTCGGTATCGCCGGGCGACGAGGTGCCCTCGGGATAGCGGATCCGCAGGCCAGGCTCGTCGAGGCCGGTCTCGCCGGCCGAGAGCAGCGCGACGTTGTCCTCGGTACCCCAGTCCTTATGGGTGCCGAAGCCGTCACGCACGGCGGACTTGGCATCCTCGGCCTGCGCCGCGGGCGCGGGGGAGGCGACCAGCGGATAGCGGGTCGAGCAGGGCGATTCGCTGGGCACCGACAGGTTCTTGCCGTTATCGCTGTCGGCCAGGGCCGGGGCGGCCAGGCCGGGGAGCAGGACCGCCATCAGCATGGCGAGGTGACGCTTGCCGTTCGGAAGAGTGTCGTGAGACATATCGGGCTCCGGTCGGGGCCGCCCGGTGGGCGGCCGCGGTCTTCAGTTGGACGGTGTGACAGGCTCAGCCGGTCTGGCCGAGGGTGTCGCTACGCTGGTCCTCCGGGTCGTCGCCAGTGAACAGGTTGAAGATGCCACCGAACAGCTGGCCGACGGCGCGCCCGCCCTGCCAGATCCACTCGGCGGTGGTGCCGATCAGCGGGGCCTCGGTGAAGCGAACGTCGACCGGCGTACCGACGGCGTCCGCCGGCAGCGGCTTCTCCGGCACCAGCAGCACGCTGGCCACGTTCTGCTGCTGACGGACCCAGCTGGGGAAGCCGGCACGCGGCTGGCGCTCGATGTCGAGGGCCACGCTGCGCACGCGGGCACTGATCGGCCCCGAGGTGTGCGGTAGCGAGATGTAGGCCTTCTGGTCGGGGTCGATATTGTCGATGTCGTCCATGTGCACCAGGGCCTCGACCATGATGTCGTTCTCGCCGGTGCGGATGAGCGTCATGACCCGCTCGCTCTCGTTGATGTAGGTGCCGTCGGAGCTGCTCAGCGCCCAGGCCACCAGGCAGTCGCAGGGACTGTAGATCTCGTTCTGGGACTGCCGGGCCTCCAGGGCGGCGATGCGCGAGCTCTGGAAGTCACGGGCGGTCTCGAACTGGTCGATACGCGCGCGGGCGACCTCGGGGGGCACCGTCTCGAAGCTCATCGCCTCGCCGTTCGCCGGCTCGGCGGAGTTGGCCAGGCTGACCTGGCCGCTGCCGGAGTCCAGGTTCTTCTGGAGGTTCTCGATCAGCTGGCTGTTGAAGCGCTGGGCCGCCGTGGCCAGGATCAGATCCGACTCCAGGTCGACGTTCTTGACGCTGGTCAGCTTGGCGTCGCGCTCGACGCGGTCGCCGGCCTGGAGGTCGTGGGCCTGCAGGATGCCTGGCCCCGGGGCCCGAATGTCGATCCGCGGGGCCGTCACCGCGGCGAAGTTCGGCTCGATCAACATGAAGTTCCGATAGGCCGTGGCGGCCGCCACCAGGGCCAGTACGCCGAAGGCCGCGAACAGCGCCACATAGCGGCCCATCGGCTTGGGCGGGCGCTGGGCGGGCTGCGGCTTGACGCCGCCCGGGCTCTGCCGGCGCTTGTGCGGGGTCTGGGGATCCTCGGCGGCCATGCTGCCCTGCATGTCGAACTGGCGGCCGCTGAGGGTCGCCCGGACCACGCGGCGCAGCAGCTCCAGGTGGTCGGGGGAGATCTCGGTGATCTCGAAGCCGGCGATATGGCCCTTGCCCGATTCGGTGCAGTGACGGCACTCCGCGGTGACCGGGGCCACCTGCTCGGCGCCGCCGGTGACGAGCACCAGCGAGGCCTTGACCCGGGCGCCCGGGCGCAGCGGCCGCTGGCTGCGGATCGCGAAGCCGCCCTGGGAGAGGTCGGCTCCCTCGAAGAGGGTGCCGTCGTCCATCCTGACCTGGAAGGGCGTGGCCACCCGGACGTACCGGCGCTCGTCACGGCGTTCGTGGGCGATGCCCCCGCCCGGCGCCCCGCCCTGGCCCTGGGGGGTGTCCTCCGGGGGTGGGGTGGGGGGCTCCGGCTGAGCGCCCAGCGTGGGTTCGCTGCGATCGTGATTATCGGCGTAATAGTCGGTCATAGGTGTCTCCTAGAGAGGTCTCCTGGCTCCTGCCTGCGTCTTCAGGAGCGGCCGGGTTGCACTCTGATGTTCAGGTCGACGAGGGTCACCGTGCGGTCGTCGAGCACGAGGGCGCAGCCCGGCGAGGCGCTGCAGGTGGCAAGCCCGCGGCCGTCGAGGGGGCGACCATCGGCGTCACGGATATGGCTGGCCAGCGTGGGGCTGATGTCCAGCGTGGTCGTCCGGCCACCGGCTGCCCCGGCCAGGCGCTCGGTTCTCATGCGGTCGGTGGTGGCCACGATCTCGAGCAGGCCCTCGTCCAGCTTCAGGCGTTCCGGCGGCAGCCTGACCGAGCCACTGGGGGAGCCATCGGCGAGCGTCATCGCCATCCAGCGATTGGCCGTTCCCGTGCCCGGGGCCTCGCTCGAGGCCTGTGCCTCGCTGGGGGCCGGGCCTTGCAGGATGGCCATGGCGGTGCGATCGGGCGGCTGCAGCACGCCGGTGGCCAGCAGCAGCACGTAGAGCATCACCGCGACGAAGAAACCATGCAGCACGTGGCCCATGCGTCGCTGTCGGCTGACCGCGACCGGGTCGCTGGGCTCGCCGGCGGAGATCCCCTGGCGCGACCACTTCTGGCGATTGAAGCGAAAGCTGACATAGGTCTTGAGCAGGGCGCCGAACACCTGGTTGTAGTAGATCAGCGGGATCCACAGCAGGCTGAAGCGACCGCGCTGCCAGGCCAGGATCAGCGTCGAGATGCCGCGCGTGAACAGGATCCACAGCGCATAGGCGAAGATGAACGACGGCCGCACGAACAGGGTCACCAGGATCGCCACCATGGGGCCGATCAGGGTCGTCCACATCGACAGCCGCTGGTCGACCAGGCTCCACCAGGTGAACATGCCCATCGGGCGAGGGCCCAGGGCGATGGCGCGACCGCTGGTGCGCAGCATGTTGCCGTACCAGCGCCGCATCAGGTCGGTGGTGGACTTGAAGAAGCGCCGCCGGTCCGGCAGTTCCTCGAACCCGGAGACGAAGACGTCCGGGAGGTAGAGCATCCGCCAGCCGTTCTTGAGCAGCCAGTACCAGGTGGACTTGTCGTCGCCGGACAGGAACTTGAACTTGCCGAAGCGCCAGTGCTCCACATGGTCGTTCTCGACCAGCTCGATAAAGCTCGGGTGGACGGCCATGTCCGCACGAAAGACGCTGTAGCGGCCGGTCAGCACCAGCAGGCGCCGGGACACCGACAGCGAGCTCATCACCAGGTGGCGCTGGGCATAGCGCAGGTCGTACCATTCCTTGGTGGCGTCGCCGCCGTTGACGATGGCGCTGTTGTTGGTGGTCAGCGCCCCCAGGTCCTCGTTGCTCTGGAAGAACGACAGCGAGCGCGACAGGGTGTCCGGTTCCAGCAGGATGTCGCCGTCCATGAACACCAGCAGCGCATCCGGGGCCGGCGCCCGCCGCGAGATGGCGCGCAGCACCTCCGCCATGGCGGAGCGCTTGCCGTCGCCCTTCTGGAACATGTAACGGATTTCGAGGTTCGCCGGCCAGCCGTTCTCTTCCATCACGTGGTTGATGATGTCGACGTCGGTGCGGTCGGCGAGCGAGGCGAACAGCGTCGTCGGCACCCCGTAGTCCCGGACCTCGCGGACCAGGGCGTTGTAGACCTGGTAGGTCACGTCCTGGTCGAGGCGGAAGGAGGTGCACAGCACATACAGTTCGCTGGGCTTGGCGACGGCCCCTGCGGCATCCGCTGCGGCCCGGAGCCGCGGGAAGATGCGCCGGTTGTACCACACCGAGCGCAGGGCCTGGACGAACCACCAGGAGTAGCGCCAGGCACCGACGACCCCGATGGCGAAGAAGAAGCTCTTCGACGCCGGCGAGAAGACCTCCGTCGGCAGCTCGGTGAGCAGCACCACCAGCAGGGCCAGCAGCAGCAGCAGGGCGGTCAGCTCCGTCGCCTTGCTGGCGACGGAGGTGTGGTCTGGGAGCTTCGACATGGCGATGCCTCTCAGGACACGACGGGACGGACGGAAGCGCCTCGGCCGATGGCGTAGTAGGTGAGCCCGGCTTCCTGGGCGCTCTGCGGCGAGAAGAGGTTGCGGCCATCGACCACCACCGGCTCGATCAGCCGCTCGCGCAGCTTGGCGAAGTCGACGGTACGGAACGCCTTCCACTCGGTGCAGATGACCAGGGCATGGGCGCCCTCGAGGGTCTCGTCACGATGCTCGGTCACGTCCAGGTCGTCGCGGTTGCCATAGATGCGCAGGCATTCCTCGGCGGCCTCGGGGTCATAGGCCTGCACCCGGGCACCGGCCTGCCACAGGGCCTCCATCAGGGCACGACTGGGCGCCTCGCGCATGTCGTCGGTATTGGGCTTGAAGGCCAGGCCCCACAGCGCGATGGTCTTGCCGGCCAGGTCGCCGTTGAAGGCCTGGCTGAGCATCTCGAACAGGCGGCTCTTCTGGCGCGCGTTGACCCGCTCGACGGCGCTGATCAGTTCGGCGGGGTAACCGGCCGCCTCGGCGGTGTGGGCCAGCGCCTTGACGTCCTTGGGGAAGCAGGAGCCGCCGTAGCCGCAGCCCGGGTAGATGAAGTGGTAGCCGATGCGCGGATCGCTGCCGATGCCGTGGCGTACCTCCTCGATGTCGGCACCCAGGCGCTCGGCGAGGTTGGCGACCTCGTTGATGAAGCTGATCTTGGTGGCCAGCATGGCGTTGGCGGCATACTTGGTCAGCTCGGCGCTGCGCACGCCCATGAACATCAGCTTGTCGCGCTGGCGGTTGTAGGGGCCGTAGCACTCGCGCATGACCTTGCGGACGCGCTCGGACTCGGTGCCCACCACGATGCGCGCGCCGCGCGAGAAGTCCTCGATGGCGGCGCCCTCCTTGAGGAACTCGGGGTTGGAGCAGACGTCGAACTCAATGTCCACACCACGGGATTCGAGGGTCGCGGCGACCTCCCGCTCGACCTTGCTGGCGGTCCCCACCGGCACCGTCGACTTGTCGACGATGATGCGGTACTCGGTCATGTGGGTGGCGATGGTCTCGGCGACCTTCAGCACATGGGTCAGGTCGGCGCTGCCGTCCTCGTCCGAGGGCGTGCCCACGGCGATGAACTGGAGCAGACCGAAATCGACCGCCGCCTTGGCATCATTGGTGAAGTGCAGCCGACCCTCCTCCAGGTTCTCGTGGATCAGCGCCTCGAGCCCCGGCTCGTAGATCGGCACCTCGCCCTGGCTGAGGCGGGCCACCTTGTCGGCGTCCACATCGACGCACATCACCTCGTGGCCGACCTCGGCGAGGCAGGCGCCAGTGACGAGTCCTACATATCCGGAACCGAAGATGGTGATCTTCATGGGCGTCGTTGCTCCTTGTCTTGGGTTGGAACGTTCTGCGCTGCCTCGTGTCACCGCGGGTCACGAGGAGTGAATGCAAACGTGTGTATGTCGACAATGGAAGCAATAATTACGCCAATCATAGAGAATCCTTGTTTATCAGCACCTTGACGGGTGTGTTGATAAAGCGTGATATCCAAGGAGGGCTGGAGGGGGGCGAAAACCGTCTCTTTTTGGCAACAGCTTAGGCTTTGGTTCAGGGGCGGGGCGGTGAGCCGGCGGCCGAAACCGGGCTGCAGAGAGGACGCCATGGCGAGGCGGCGGTCTCGCCGCGAGCCCTGCCAGATGGGGGCCGCTGACCGACCCGGGGAGGGCTCGGGGGCCACCGACGGCGGACCGGTCGACGCCCGGCAACACCGAGTGTTGCGAACCGTCGACATCTCCTGCTGCCGGACGACACCCGCTGTAGCGAGACGTCGACACCGGCGCTGTCAGGATGGCCGGGGCGTCGTCGACGTACGACAGGCCAGCAACGCGAAAGGCGGCCCGTAGGCCGCCTTGCGCATGGGGTCGAGCCGGTCGCTCGTCGGTCAGACGCTCCTCGGTTCGCTCATCAGGCCCTTGACGATGGCGTAGCAGGCCACCAGCAGGATCAGGGTGAACGGCAGGCCGGTGGTGATCACCGCCGTCTGCAGGGCGGTCAGGCCACCGCCCAGCAGCAGGGCGATGGCGACGGCGCCCTCGATGAGCGCCCAGAAGATGCGCTGGGGCTTGGGCGCATCCACCTTGCCGCCGGCGGTGATGGCGTCGATCACCAGCGATCCGGAGTCCGAGGAGGTGATGAAGAACACCATCACCAGCAGGATGCCGACGAAGGAGGTGATCGCGGTCAGCGGCAGCTGGCCGAGCATCACGAACAGCTGCAGCTCCAGCGCCGCCTCCTGGACGCCCTGGAAGCCTTCGTTGACTACCTGGTCGATGGCGGTGCCGCCGAACGAGGTCATCCACAGCACCGAGACCACGGAAGGCACCAGCAGCACGGCGACCAGGAACTCGCGCACGGTGCGGCCGCGGGAGACTCGGGCGATGAACATGCCGACGAAGGGTGACCAGGAGATCCACCAGGCCCAGTAGAAGGCGGTCCAGCCCTGGCTGAAGTTGGCGTCCTCACGGCCGAAGGGATTGGAGAGCGCCGGCAGGTTCACCAGGTAGGACATCAGGTTCTCGAAGAAGCCGGTGGCGATCAGCAGGGTCGGGCCGACGGCGATCACGAAGGCCAGCAGCAGGAAGGCCAGCACCATGTTGAACTGGGAGAGGCGTTGCACCCCCTTCTCCACGCCGAGCACCACCGAGCCCAGTGCCACGACGGTGATGCCCATGATCAGCAGCACCATGGTCACTTCGGTGTTGGGAACCCCGAACAGGTAGCTCAGGCCGGCCGAGGCCTGGGAGGCGCCCAGCCCCAGCGAGGTCGCCAGGCCAAACAGGGTGGCGAACACCGCCAGGATGTCGATGATATGGCCCGGCCAGCCCCAGACGCGCTCGCCCAGGACGGGGTAGAAGATCGAGCGCATGGTCAGCGGCAGGCCCTTGTTGTAGGAGAACAGCGCCAGCG
The DNA here is from genome assembly GCF_030409305.1 of Halomonas maura. Lineage (GTDB taxonomy): Bacteria > Pseudomonadota > Gammaproteobacteria > Pseudomonadales > Halomonadaceae > Halomonas > Halomonas maura. Next base: position 396,086 of record NZ_JAUFPQ010000017.1, on the reverse strand, counting down.
CCAGCGCCACCACCGCATAGATGCCCCAGGGGTGCAGGCCCCAGTGGAAGATGGTGGCGGCCATGCCCAGCGAGATGGCGCCCTCCTGGTCGCCGGCGGCGGCGCCCAGCGGCGACCAGTCGGTGCGCAGCCCGTCCTCCAGGGTGGTGCCGCCCATGGCGGTGCCGAAGTGCGTGATCGGCTCGGAGACGCCATAGAACATCAGGCCGATGCCCATGCCCGCGGCGAACAGCATGGCGAACCAGCCAGCGTAGCTGAAGTCCGGGGTGGCGTGGGCCCCGCCGATCCGAACCTTTCCGAGCGGGGTGAAGATCAAGACGATGGACAACACCACGAATATGTTGGCCGCGAGCAGGAAGAACCAGGACAAATTGCCGGTCAGGAAGCCGAAGATGGCATTGAAGATCGGCTCCACCTGGTCCTGCAGGGCCAGCGTGACGATCACGAAGAACAGGATCACCAGCGAGGAGATGGTGAAGACCTTGCCATGCAGGTCGAGATTGATCCCCAAGGCCCTGGCGGTGATGTTGTCCTGGCCGATCACGTAATCGGTGTCGATGAGGTTGGCCGGGCCTTCCGGGGCGGGTATGCCCTCGGAAGACGCTGCGGCCTCTGGGGCTTTGTGATTGTTCGTCACGAGAGACTCTCCTTGATGACGTCGATGGGCGAAGTGTAGGCGTCAATCCTGCTGCGGGCGGACCAGGAATACCGAGGCCTTGGTGTGAGTGGCGACCTTGCCACCATGGGCGGGGATGATCACATCCAGGTGCTTCGGCGGGTGCGTCGGCATGATCACCAGGTCGGCGCCCACCTCGTCGATGGCATCGACCAGCACATCGTCGAGGTCGGCGATGGGGTCCGGGCAGGTGATGACCCGCGCGCTCACCGGCTGGCCGTGGACCTTGGCCCGCTCCTGGGCGAAGGCCTCCAGCTTCTGCTGATACTCCTCGGGGTTATGGGCGACGCTGCTGGGCGTCGTGGCGGTGACCGCCACATAGCAGACCTCGGCGCCATAGTGCTTGGCCTGGTCGGCGACGACCTGTAGCGATGGTTCGATCACATCGAAGTGCGCCAGGTCGACTGGCACCATGATCTTCTTGTACATGCCTGCGCTCCTTTCTTGTATAGGGTATCGGCGGTCTTATCAGACAAGTGTGGCCCCTCGATGATCGGGAAGCTTGCCACGCTTTCAACGGTTTGCGACGCCTATCGGGCTCACATCGAGCCCTGCGAGGGGAATTCGCCAACGCTGTGCCATGGCCCATGGCGATCTCGGATAACGCATTGTAATTAGATGACGTTTTCCTGATAACCCTAGCTTAGAATAACGTTTGGCCATAACAAAGCTGTTCTCCGTACGGCGTGGCCTTGTCCAAGGGCGATGCCCGTCGGAAGCCGGCCGACAGCGTTGATGGTCGCCCCTGTCATGGCGGGGTGAGCGAAAGGGCGCCCGCTCTGGAAGATGGTGTGCCGTTATCCCGCCTCATTCATCGAGGAGAGGTGCACTTCGAGCACCGATTCCACCTCGCGGCAACTCTGCGCGAGAGCATCGAGGCCGCGACCGAGTCGCTCAAGGCCGACGACTAGCTGCCGCGCTGATCTGCCCTCGCTCGCCTCCCCGCTTTCGGCGCCGTGGCAACGAGAGTGCAATGACAAGGGGAGATGCCGTCAGGCATCTCCCCTTGTCATGGACGGGCGCTGATCCGGGGATCACGCCTCCGGCAGCCACTCCTGGACCACCTCCGGGTGCTCCTCGACCCACTGCTTGGCGTTCTCGTAGGGGTCGGAGTCTTCCTGCTGGTTCATCAGCATGACCTCGCCCATCTGCTCGGGCGTCCACGCAAAGGCATCCAGGATGGCATGGGCCTCCGGCATGTCCTCCTCGAGCCCCTGGCGAACCACGGTGTCGATCTGCTCGGCGCCACCATAGACGTTCTCGGGGTCCTGCAGGTACTTGAGGTCCCAGCGGGCGAACATCCAGTGAGGCGTCCAGCCGGTCACCACGATCGGCTCGCCGTTGGAGATGGCGTTCTGCAGGGCCGCGGTCATGGTGGCGCCGCTGCCGCTCTGCAGGTCGAGATCGAGGTCGTAGGCGTCGATGACCTCCTCGGTCAGGCTCATCAGGCCGGCGCCCGGGTCGATGCCGGTGATCTTGCCGTTGAGCTCGTCGGTATGCTCGTTCAGGTCGGCGATGGAGTTCATGTCGCTATCGGCCGGGACCACGAGACCGAGCTTGGTGCCCTCGAGGTTGGCGCCGAGGTTGTCGACCTGATCGCCGAGACGCTCGAAGTAGTCGGCGTGGGTGGTCGGCAACCAGGCGGTGGTCATGGCGTCGGCATCCCCGGTGGCCACGGACTGCCACATGGCGGCGGCGGACAGCGAGGTGAGCTTCACCTCGTAGCCGGCCTGCTCCAGCACGGCACGCATCACGTTGGTGGAGGCCACGGCATCGGACCACTCGACATAGGCGAGGTGCACGGTGCCCTTGTCCTGGGCCTGGGCGGTGGCGGCGGCGCCCAGGACAAGGGCGAGGCCGGCAAGACGGAGGCTGCGATGCATCGGATGCTGGGTCATCTGAACTGCCTTTGCTGGGAAGGGTGGTAGAAAGGATGCCGACCACGGGCGCCCGATGCAAAGTCGGGCCGCCAACGGGAGTTCCGTGCATGCCGGCCCCGTCAACCTTCATGGTCCCTGCACCGGGGGATGCCGTCATGGTCCGTGCATGGGGAGAGGGCATCACGGAGCCACCGGATGGGAGCTGTCGGCCGGTCATGGGGCCGGGAGGAGGACACGAAAAGGGGAGGTGTCGAAGCACCTCCCCTTTTCGTGTCGAAGGCCGTGGTTCGCGGTCGGCTCAGGACTTGCGCTGCTTGCGCAGCGACTGGGTGAGGCGGTCCAGCAGCATCGCCAGGATCACCACCGCGATGCCGGCCTCGAAGCCGTCCCCCGGGCGCAGGCGCTGGATGGCGCGCCAGACCTCGCTGCCCAGGCCGTCGGCGCCGATCATGGCGGCGATCACCACCATCGACAGCGCCAGCATGATGGTCTGGTTGATGCCGGCCATCACGGTGGGCAGCGACATCGGCAGCTGCACCTTGAGCAGCTTCTGGCCGCGGGTGGCGCCGTAGGCGTCGGCGGCCTCGACCAGTTCCACCGGCACCTGACGGATGCCCAGGGTGGTAAAGCGGATCGCCGGGGGCATCGAGAAGATCACGGTGGCGAAGATCGCCGACACCGAGCCGATACCGAAGAAGGGGATCGCCGGGATCAGGTAGACGAAGGCCGGCATGGTCTGCATGAAGTCCAGCACCGGCATGATCGTCTTGTAGAGCCGCTCGGAGAGGGCCGCCGCGATGCCCACCGGCAGCGCGATGACCACCGCCACCAGGGTGGCGATCACCACCAGGGTCAGGGTCTCGATCATCGGATCCCAGAGGTCCAGGTTCCAGATCAGGGCCAGGCCCGCCATGGCGCCGATGGCCAGGCGAACACTGGCCAGCCACCAGCACAGGGCGGCGATGATCACCAGCAGCGACCAGTCGGGTAGCCACATCAGGGCATCGTTCAGGCCGTCGATACCGGTCTGGGTGACCCGGGAGATGGCGCGGGTGACGATGGAATACTCGCTGGTCAGCCAGTTCAGGCCGTCCTCGATCCAGTCACCCAGCGGGACACGGGGGATTTCGATAGCCATCAGCGTTCTCCTGCCTGGGCGAGTTCATCGAGCACGGCGCCCTTGACGACGACACCCTGCAGCACCTGATTCTCGTCCACCACCGCGATGGGGAAACGGTTCTCGTGGAACATGGCGAACAGGTTGTGCAGCGGTTCCTCGCGGACCACCTTGCGGAAGTCCTGGGTCATGACGTCCGTCACCCGCTGCTTGCCCTCTTCCAGGGCCTGGCTGGCGGCGTCGGCGTCGATCAGGCCGATCAGGCGACGCTCGCGATCAAGGATGTAGATGGCGTCGAGGCCATGGTCGCGCATCTTGCGCAGCGCGGTCCGCGGTCCGTCGGTGTCGCGCACGGTGGAACGCACCTTGCGCATGGCGCTCTCGGCCCTGAGGATCCGCGACTTGTCGACGCCCTCGATGAAGCGCCGCACATAGTCGTCGGCCGGCTGGGTGAGGATCTCCTCCGGGGTGCCGATCTGCACGACCTCGCCGTCCTTGAGCAGCACGATGCGATCGCCGATGCTCAGGGCCTCGTCGAGGTCGTGGGTGATGAAGACGGTGGTCTTCTTCATGCGGTGCTGGAGTTCCAGCAGTTCCTGCTGCATGTCGCCGCGGATCAGCGGGTCGAGCGCCGAGAAGGCCTCGTCCATCAGCAGCACGCTGGCGTCGTTGGCCAGCGCCCGGGCCAGGCCGACGCGCTGCTGCATCCCGCCGGAGAGCTGGTTGGGATAGGCGTCCTCCCACCCCGCCAGGCCGACCTGCTTCAGGGCACTGGCCGCGGTTTGCCGGCGCTCGGCGGGATCGACGCCGCGAATCTCCAGGCCGAACTCGGCATTCTGGCGCACGGTGCGATGGGGAAAGAGGGCGAAGTTCTGGAACACCATGGAGAAGTGACGGCGGCGACACTCCAGCAGCTCCCTCTCCTTGAGGCTCGGGATGTTCTCGCCATCGATGACGATCTCGCCCTCGCTAGGCTCGATCAGCCGGTTGAGGCAGCGGATCAGGGTCGACTTGCCCGAACCCGAAAGCCCCATGATCACCAGCAGCTCGCCCTCGTAGACGTCGAAGTTGATGTCGGACAGGCCCAGTGTCTGGCCGGTCCTGTCGAGGATCTCGGGGCGCTTGAGCCCCTGGTCGCGCAGTTCCAGCGCCTTCTTCGGCTGATTGCCGAAGACCTTGCTGAGCTGTCGGACCCGAATCTTGACGCTTCGGTTGTCACTCATTGGCGGTGCCTTGGTGGCGCTCGACCCGGCGCTGGCGCCGGAGTCGAAGGCGGGTTGACGGGATGCGGCGTGTCTCAAGCATGCCTGTCTGCCTGCGTTGACGCGAATCGAGGCGCTACACCCTAGCGTTTGTTGAACGGTCGTTCGGGTCCGTGCGAGAGCGCCGATCGGGCGCTGCCGCGGTCGCGCCGCGTGTCGGCCGGATCCCGAGGGGGCCGGCCTGAGCGCTGGCGAGACCCGACGCCGCGGGGCGTCGCCCGACTACATCAGCAGGACCAGAAGCAGCGGCAGGTAGAGCAGCGACAGCAGGGTGGAGCAGAACACCAGGCTCGCCACGTACTCAGGCTCGCGACGGGAACGCTGGGCGAACAGGTAGTTGAAGACCGCCACCGGCATGCTCATCTGCAGCACCAGGATGGCGTGGCCCATGGGCGGCAGCGCGAGCAGGCTGCCGATGGCCCAGGCGATGCCGGCCGCCAGCGGCAGGCGCAGCAGGCTGAAGCCGAGCCCGGAACGCAGGCTGCGCACCTGGATGTTGGCCAGCGAGACCCCCAGGGTGATCAGCATCAGCGGCACCGTGAAGCCGGAGATCAGTTCCACGCTGTTGGCCAGCCAGCGGGGCAGGTCGGCTCCGGTGAGCAGCAGGGACAGGGCGATCAGGATGGCATAGACCGTCGGTGTCGTGGCCAGGATCTTCAGCGGGTTGCCGCGACCGGCCATCAGCGAGCCCAGGGTGAACTGGAACAGCGTCACGGTGACCATCACCGTGATGCCGAACACGAAGCCGGCGCTGCCGAAGGCATAGAGCACCACCGGCAGGCCCATGTTGCCGGTGTTGGGATACATCATCGGCGCCAGCAGCACTCGCCAGTCGCGGCGCAGCAGGCGCGCCACGAGGCCGGTGGCCGCCGCCATGCACAGCAGCACCAGGGCCGTGGCCAGCATGGTTCGGCCGAAGCTGCCCGCGTCGATCTGGGCATCGGCCAGCGAGGCCAGCACCAGCGACGGGGTGCCGATGTTGAAGACCAGCCGGGTGACGAAGGCCACGGGATAGTCGTGGCCGAGGCGGACCCAGCCGAAGCCCAGGCCGGCACCGGCGAGAACCGGGGCCATGACGGCGAAGAGTTCGGCAAGCATCAAGATCTCCCGTGTAGCGGATGAGTGGCGGTACGGTCCCTGTCCGCCCGGATATCAGGTCGGCGCCGAGGAGGCGGCCGCGGCGGGTGGGGACTGAGCGGTTCGCGCCCGTTCGGCCTGAAGGCGCAGCGCCAGGTCGAGACGCTCCACCAGCCCGGCGATCATCGCCCGATGACGCGCAGTCAGCGCCTGGCGGTCGTCGAGGGCCGCCACCAGGGCGGCCCCGCTGCGCCGCACCTCGCGGGGCGGACGCCCCCGGGCGCTGTCCGCGAAGGCGTTCGCCAGGGCGGCGAAGAACGCCTGCCGCGACCGGGACAGGCCGGCCGCCGGCAGGTCATCGAGCCGCCGACGCAGCTGCAGGCAGGCATAGCCGATATCCAGCCCGGTCAGGCCCAGGGAAAACAGGTGGCGCCGGTCCTCGGGCAGCAGATCGTCGTGTCGGGCCAACTGCAGCAGGCGGTCGGCCATGCCCCCGATGAAGCGGGTCTCCGCCTCGGACACGGGGGCGGCCGGCAGGGCGCGCAGGTCACGGACGATGGCAGCGACCAGCCGACGCTTGTGCAGGCGCGGTCCGACACCGGGAATCAGGCGAAAGCCGGCGACCACCGCGCCCAGCCCGATCATCACCGCGATGGCCCGGTCGAGGAAGCCGTCGAGGGAGAAATCCATGCCGTTGCCGGGCATGGTCAACAGGATGTTGCCGATGGTGAAGGCCAGGCAGTAGCCCATCAGGCGGGGCGAGGCCGCGCCCAGCAGGCCGAGGAACAGCGGCGGCAGCAAGAGCATCGCCAGCATGGGGAAGCCGCTGGCCTGGGCGAGCAGCACATGGCCGAACAGGAAGGCGCTGGGAATCGCCGCCAGCATGCCCTTGGCGAACATCAGGCTCACCGCGGCGGGATCGTCCCGGCTGGCGAAGAAGGCCGAGCCCAGGGTGCCCATCAGCATGGCCACCTGGCCGTTCGTCCAGCCCGTGGCCAGCCAGAAGGCCGCCAGGCTCAGGAAGACGCCTCCCGCGCGCAGGGCATTGAGGCCGGCGGCCAGATGGTCGCGATGCCAGGCGAGGGCCGCCCCCCGCAGGCGCTTGCGGCCGGGATGGGTGATCGCCTCGCGGGCATCGAGCATGACCAGTGCATGGCCCAGGGTCTCGCGCAGTCCCAGCCGGACGCGGTGTTCCAGTGGCGTGACCTCGGTGTCGGGGCCGTCCAGGGCCCGCTGGCGCAGGGCCTGCAGGCGCCGGCGGGCCTGGGGAATCCCCGTCGCTGCCGCGGCGTCGCACAATTCCCGGGCCAGGTCATCGGCCAGACGGCGGGTGGCGGGGGCGAGATGGTCGCCGGCGTGGTGCAGCAACTGCTGGAGGGCATGCAGCGTGGCCAGCAGGCGCAGCGTGCGGCGGGTCAGCACGTGGCTGGCACGGATCCGCCCGGGGCCCTCGGGTCCCTCGTAGCGCGCGGCCTGGCTGTCGGTCTCGAGCTGGGTGAGCGGGCCCAGGCTGCCGGTCAGGCTGGCCTGCAGGGCGCCGAGGTCGTCGCTGTCCGACAGCCGCTTCCCGGCATGCCGGAAGGCCGCGTTGACCACCTGGTCCGCCAGGCCGGCCAGGTGGTCGCGGACCCGGATGGGCCACAGCAGGGCGCTGACCAGGGTGGCGCTCGCCGCACCGAGTGCCAGTTCCGACAGCCGTGCCACGGCGACGGCAAAGATACCGTCGGGCTGACTCGCGCCGATCACCACGATCAGCATGGCGGTGACTCCGCCCATGATGCAGCCGTAGGAGGCGTTGTTGCGCAGCAGCGAGCTGCCGTAGGTGCACAGCATGATCCACAGCGTCAGGCTCGCCAGTGCCGGGACGGGCGCCTGGGCGAACAGCGCCATGATGGCGACCCCGGCCCCGCAGCCGACCAGGGTGCCGGTGAGCTGGCTCAGGCCCTTCTCGATCACCATCCCGCTCATCGGGCGGATCTGCAGGAAGGCCGCCGAGATCAACGCCCAGTAGGGGCGCTCGAGGTCGCACCACAGCGCCACGTAGAGCGCCAGCAGCATGGCCAGGGTCGCCTTGATGGCGAACCGCACGGCCTCGCCGCTGGGTGTCAGGTAGGCCTGTAGCCAGGGCGACATGCGCGGTTACTCCGTCGGCTCGATGTGCACGGAGGCCGTCATGCCGGCGCTCAGCACCGTCCCCTCGGGGATCTCGTCGAGGGCGATGCGCACCGGGATGCGCTGGGCCAGGCGCACCCAGCTGAAGGAGGGCTCGACCCGGGGCAGCAGCTGGGCGTTGGCGGCGGTGTTGGGGTCGGCGATGCCGCGGCCGAGGCTCTCGACGTGGCCGTCGAGGGTGATATTGCCGCTCATCAGGGTCACCCGCGCCGGGTCGCCCACGGCGATCCGCTCGATCTTGGTTTCCTCGAAATAGCCGGTGACATAGAAGGAGTCCGCCTTGACCAGCGCCATCACCGGGGTGCCGGCGTTGACGTAGTTGCCCTCGGCCAGCTGGAGGTTGAGCACGTGTCCCGCGGCCGGGGCCCTGAGGGTGGTCCGCGCCAGGTCGAGGCGGGCCGTCGCCAGCTCGCTGCGGGCCTGGGCCAGGGCGGCGGCGGCCACGCGGCTGTCGATGTGCGAGGTCTCCCGGGTCTCGGCGCTGATCGCCTGGCGGCTCAGGCGGTTGCGGCGCGAGGCCTCGTGCTGGCGCAGCTCGAGCTCGGCCTGGCGCTGCGCGACCACCGCCTCGGCCTTGTCCACCGCCGCCTGGTAGCGTGCCGGGTCGAGCCGGAACAGCGGCTCGCCCACGGCGACCCGCTGGTTGTCCGTGACCGCCAGCGACACGACCCGGCCCGAGACGTCGGGTGCCATGGTGACGATATCGGCCCTGACCCGGCCGTCCCGCGTCCAGGGGGTGTAGAGATAGTAGTGCCACAGCCACAGCCCGGCGGCGATGGCCAGGGCCACGATGACCAGGGTCACGAGACTGCGTAGCAGGGTGTGCATGGTTAGGCGACTCCGGCGGAGGATGACGACAGCAAGGCCACGGCGGCGGTGCAGAGCACGAACAGGGCGCTGTCGAACCAGGCCTCGAACCACAGCCGCGTCGGGCCCAGCAGGCGGTGGAGCAGGGCACGCACCAGCAGCGCGGCGACCAGCCCGAGCAGGGCATACAGCAGCAGCGGCGACAGATAGAGGCCGCCGATGGCGATTTCCCGGAGTCCCATGTCCGCTCCCGGCGAGATGGTTAGGACGCTATCTTAACAGGCCCCAGCGCGGCCGGCACGGGCCGGCGTCTTGACGCTCGCCGGGCGCCTTCCTAGATTTCGGTATACGGGCCCTGTATCGCCATGATGACATGGGGCCAGGTCTGCGTCCGGGCGTTCGCCGCTCGGCGCTACCTTCCTGCGAACTTGTCGGCAGGAAGCCGACCGCCCGAAGCGGCGTCGAGCCTCCGTTCGCCTTGCGCGCGAAGGGGGTGGCGTGAACGCCGGTATCGCATCACATCAGAAGGTCAGCGTGGAGCACCTGTTCAAGGTCTTCGGCGCGGACCCCGAGGAGACCATCCGTCGGGTGCAGGCCGGCCAGGCCAAGGATCGCATCTATGCCGACACCCACTCGGTGGCCGCCGTCGCCGACGTCTCCTTCGGCGTCGATCCGGGCGAGATCTTCGTCGTCATGGGCCTGTCCGGGTCCGGCAAGTCGACCCTGATTCGCTGTCTCAACCGGCTGATCGAGCCGACCCAGGGCCGCATCCGACTCGGTGGCGAGGACGTCATCGCCATGGACGCCGAGGCCCTGCGCCGGCTACGGGCCCACAAGCTGTCCATGGTCTTCCAGCACTTCGCGCTGTTTCCCCACAAGACCGTCGTCGAGAACGTCGAATTCGGGCTCAAGGTCCGCGGCATGGCGGCCGACGAACGCCGCGACAAGGCGCTGCGGGCCCTGGCCCAGGTCGGGCTGGAGGCCTACGCCGACGTCCCGCCGGCCACCCTGAGCGGCGGCATGCAGCAACGGGTGGGGCTGGCCCGGGGCTTGGCCGTCGACCCCGAGATCATGCTGATGGACGAGCCCTTCGGCGCCCTGGACCCGCTGATTCGCCGTGACATGCAGGACGAGTTGCTGGCCCTCCAGGCGCAGTTGCACATGACCATCATCTTCATCACCCACGACCTCCACGAGGCCCTGCGCATCGGTGATCGGATCGCCATCATGAAGGATGGTCGCTTCGTCCAGGTCGGCACCCCGGAGGAGATCGTCGCCCGGCCCGCCGACGACTATGTCGCCGCCTTCACCCGGGACGTCGATCGCGGTCGCGTCTTCCGCGCCGGCCGGCTGAGCCGCGAGGCGACGGTGCTGTCGCCCGGCGAGGACCTGGAGGCGGCCCGCCGGCGCTGTGCGGCGCCGGACGTCGTGGCCCTCTACCGGCTCGACGAGGCCGGCCGACCGCTGGGACTGCTGGCCTGCGCGACCCTGGCGGCGGTCGGCAGCGGCGGACTCGACGATGCGCTCGACCGGGACTTTCCCCGGGTCCGGGCCGACCAGGAGCTGATCGAGCTCTACGGCGCCTGTGCCCGGGGGCAGCCCATCGCGGTGCTCGATCCGGAGGGCAGGCTGCAGGGGGTGATCGACCCGTTGCAGGTGTTCGCCCTGCTGGCCGGTGGCGACGCCGGGAGCGCGGCGGGGGATGCGCCGACGTCTCCCGCCGTGGCGCGCGCCCCGAGCCCGACGCGGCAGGCGTGATCATGGCCGACCGTCTCTCCGACTTCTATACCCTGCCGCTGGACGACTGGATCGAGGTCGTCGTCAAGCAGTGGCTGGTGCCCAACTTCCGTCCGGCCTTCCAGGCCCTGGAATGGCCCATCGACCGGGTCCTCGACGGACTCGAGGCGACGCTGCTGTGGCTGCCGTTTCCGGTGTTCGTGGTGGTGGTGCCGCTGATCGCCTGGCGGGTGGCGGGGAACCGGATCGCCATCTTCGCGCTGTCGGCGGTGCTGTTCCTCGACCTGCTGGGGATCTGGCGGGAGACCATGGTCACCCTGTCGATGATCATCACCGCCGTGGCCTTCTGCGTGATCGTCGGCGTGCCGCTGGGCATCCTCGCCGCGCGCAGCGACCGCTTCGCCGGCCTGCTCCGGCCGGTGCTCGACATCATGCAGACCATCCCGCCCTTCGTGTACCTGGTGCCCATCGTCATGCTGTTCGGCGTGGGCATCGTGCCGGGGGTCATCGCCACCATCATCTTCGCGCTGCCGCCGATGATCCGCCTGACCAACCTGGGCATTCGCCAGGTCCAGGCCGAACTGGTGGAGGCCGGGCTCGCCTTCGGCGCCACGCGTCGCCAGCTGCTGTTCGAGATCCAGATCCCGCTGGCCCTGCGCACCATCATGGCCGGCCTCAACCAGACCCTGATGCTGTCGCTGTCGATGGTGGTGATCGCCGCCCTGATCGGGGCGGGCGGGTTGGGCCTGACGGTGTTCACCGGGCTGGGCCGCCTGGACATCGGGCGGGCCTCGCTGGGCGGAATCGGCATCGTGCTGCTGGCGATCCTGCTCGACCGCGTCACCCAGGCGCTGGGGGAGGGCGGCCAGGTCACCGCCACGGGCGAGAAACGGACCTTCAAGGGGCTGTTCAAGGGACTCGGGAAGGGGAGGCAGGGAGGCAGCGACTCGTCGTGAACCGGACGCGCCGCGGCGCACCGCGCGTGTCCCTCATGCAGGAGGACGTCTCATGCATCCGATCGTGAGTGCCAAGGGTATGCTGAAAGGGGTTGGTCTGGCCCTGTCGCTGGCCGTGCTGCCGGCGCTGGTCGCCGCCCAGGACACCCCCGGGGAGGGCGTGACGGTGACGCCGGCCCGGGCCACCTGGGATACCGGCTGGTTTCCCGCCGCCGTCTACGGCCGGCTCCTCGAGGAACTGGGCTACGACGTGCAACGCCCGACCACCCTCGACAACCCGCCCTTCTACCAGTCGGTGGCCCAGGGCGATGTCGACTTCTGGGTCAACGGCTGGTTCCCGTTGCACAACACCTACCGCAGCACCTTCGAGCAGGGCGCCGAGCTGATCGGCTACGTCGCCCAGGGCGGCGCCCTGCAGGGCTACCTGGTCGACAAGAAGACCGCCGAGGCACATGGCATCACCAGCCTGGAGGACTTCAAGGATCCCGAGATCAAGGCGCTGTTCGACAGCGACGGCAACGGCAAGGCGGAGATGGTCGCCTGCCCGCCGGGCTGGGGCTGCGAACTGGTGATCGCCCATCAGCTCGAGGCCTATGGCCTCACCGACCATATCGAGCCGATCAAGGCCGGCTACTCCGCCTCCATGGCCGATGCCCTGGGGCGCTACCAGGATGGCGGCTCGATCTTCTTCTATACCTGGACCCCCAACTGGACGGTGGGGCTGCTCAAGCCGGGCCAGGACGTGGTGTGGATCACCGTGGAGGAGGCCAGCCTGCCGGAGGACCAGCAGGCCTTCGAGGACGCGACGGTGGTCGAGGGCCTCGAGGGCTGCGTGGAGGATCCCTGCAACCTGGGCTGGCCGGCCAACGATATCCGCCCGGTGGTCAACAGCGAGTTCGCCGCGAACAATCCGTCGGCGGCCAAACTCTTCGAGGTAGCACGGATTCCCATCGAGGCGATCTTCGCCCAGAACGCCAGGATGTTCGACGGCGAGGACAGCGAGGACGACATCCGGCGGCATGCCGACGAGTGGATCATGGGCCATCGCGACGAGGTGAATGCCTGGCTGACCCAGGCCCGGGAGGCCGCGATGGCGCAAGGCGAGTAGTCGCCAGCTGCCCCACACGTCCCGCCGGGCCGAAATCGGCCCGGCGAGGACGCTCGAGTGAGGTGGCCGTAAGGGCGGCGTTACTGGGTGGTGTCCTCTGCCGCTTTCTGGGTCCTCTCGCCGGCCGCCTTCAGGGCGTTGCCGATCCGGTCCAGGGCCTGTGAGGCGCCTTGCTGGGTGGTGTCCCAGGCACTGGCGGCGCCTTGCTTGGTCTCGCTCCAGGCCTGTTGCATGTTCTGGCGGGCCTCGCTCCACCAGTTGTCGGTGTATTCCGGCTGCTGGGTGATGGCCTGCTCGCTGAGGTCGACGTGAACGCGGTACTCCATGGCCTCGAGACTATTGCCGTTGTGGGTCTCCACGGTGAAGTGGCCGGTCTCGATGACGTATTGCTTCTGGCCCATGTCGAGCAGGTTGCCGGTGTCGATGACCAGGGCGCGCAGGCGCATGTCGTTGTCGAGCAGCACGTCCTCCACCTCGCCGATCTCCACGTCGGGATTGGCCTGGGTGTAGACATCGGCGTCGAGCAGTTCGTCGGCGGAGTACAGGCCCTGGGTCTCGGCCTGGGCGGTCGCGGTGACGGCCATGCCGCCGGCGATCAGCGCGCTGATCAGGGTGCGGCTAAGCGGTGTGTCGAGGGTCATCCTGTCTCTCCTTCATGGGGATCCATTCATGACGCCTGAGGTGGCCAGGCAGTCGTTAGTGTCCTCAGCGGCGCCCGGGGTTCAGTCCGTCCGGTAACGAAGTGTTAAATGGATCGCTTTTACTCGGGGCCACGGCGGATGCTATACCTGCGTCGTCAATGCGTGGGTTCGGAGGGATGCGATGAGAGTCCGGCGGGTGGTGATGGGGATGCTGGTGCCGCTGTGGCTGGCGGTCGGCGAGGCCGGCGCCCAGCCGCCCGCGCCCCTGGAGACGGTGGTCACCACCGGCATGATCGGCGACGTGGCCCGGCGGGTCGGCGGCGACTGCGTCACGGTCACGGCGATCATGGGGCCGGGGGTCGATCCCCATCTCTACCAGGCCAGTGCCCGGGATGTGGCGACCCTCCAGGAGGCCGAGATGATCCTCTACTCGGGCTATTCCCTGGAGGGCCAGCTCGGCGAGGTGCTGGGACGCTTCGCCGAGATCAAGCCGACGCTGGCGGTGGCGCCGTCTTCCATCGAGCCCACCGACCTGATCAGCGTCCAGGACGTCTACGGCATCGACCCCCACCTGTGGATGGACGTCTCGCTGTGGGCCAGGACCCTTCCCACCCTGGCCAAGGCGATCAGCGAGGCGCGCCCCGCCTGCGAGGCGGCGATCCAGGCCAACGCCGAGGCCTATGGCCGCGAGCTCGAGGCGCTCCACGCCTGGATCGGCGACAGCATCGCCACCATCCCCGAGGCCCAGCGCATCCTGGTCACCGCCCACGACGCCTTCAACTACTATGGCCGGGCCTACGGCATCGAGGTCGCCGGCATCCAGGGCATCAGCACCGAGACCGAGACCGGCGTGGCCGATATCCGCGCCATGACCGAGGTGGTGGTGGAGCGTGAGGTACCGGCTGTGTTCATCGAGAGCACGATCAACCCGCGCACCGTCCAGGCGGTGATCGATGCCGCCCGCCGGCGGGGCCAGCAGGTGGAGATCGGCGGCCAGCTGTATTCCGACGCCATGGGCGAGGCCGGCACCGCCGACGGCACCTATATCGGCATGCTCTACACCAATACCCGGCACATCGTCGAGGCGCTCGGCGGCACCCCGGCGCCGCTGCCCGAGGCCCTGGGTGAGTGGGCCGAGCGCTGGGACGTGCCCATGCCATGATTCACCCCGGGCCCTGGGCCCGCCGAGCACGGGAAGCACACCATGACCCTGTCGCTGCATGAACCGGACCTCGCCCTGCACGTCGAGGACCTGACCGTCAGCTACCAGAGCAAGCCGGTGCTGTGGGATATCGACTTCGACGTGCCGCCCGGGGTGATGGCGGGCATCGTCGGTCCCAACGGCGCCGGCAAGAGCACCCTGGTCAAGAGCGTGCTGGGGCTGGTGCCGGCGGTGGCCGGCCATGTGCGGCTGTTCGGCCTGCCCTACAAGGCCCGACGCCGGCGGGTGGGCTACGTGCCCCAGCGTTCCAGCGTCGATTGGGACTTCCCCACCACCGCCCTGGATGTGGTCACCATGGGGCTCTACGGCCGGCTGGGCTGGCTCAAGCGCCCGGGGCGGCGAGAACGTGACCAGGCCATGGCGGCCCTGGAGCAGGTCGGCATGGCGGACCTCGCCCGGCGCCAGATCAGCCAGCTCTCCGGCGGCCAGCAGCAGCGGGTCTTCCTGGCCCGGGCGCTGGTCCAGCAGGCCGACGTCTACTTCCTGGACGAGCCCATGGCCGGGGTCGACGCCACCACCGAGCGGGCCATCGTCGACATCCTTCGCCGCCTGCGCGACGACGGCAAGACGCTGATCGTGGTGCATCACGACCTGCAGACGGTGCGCAGCTACTTCGACTGGCTGCTGATCCTCAACGTGCGGGTCATCGCCCAGGGGCCGGTGTCGGAGGTCTACACCGCCGAGAACCTCAAGCGGGCCTATGGGGGCCAGATCGCCCTGCTCGACGAGACCGGTTTCCTGTCCAACCAGGCCTCCGGCTCATGACGGCAGTCCTCTCCCTGCTGCAGGACTACACCCTCCAGAACGTGGTGGCCGGCGCGGCCCTGCTGGGGCTGATCAGCGGGGTGCTGGGCAGCTTCGCGGTGCTCCGCCAGCAGAGCCTGCTCGGCGATACCATGTCCCACGCCGCGCTGCCGGGCGTCTGCCTGGGCTTCATCATCGCCGGCACCCGGCACATGGGCAGCATCCTGCTCGGGGCACTCGTCACCGGGGCCCTGGCCGCCCTGGTGATGCTGCTGTTGACGCGCATGAGCCGGCTCAAGACCGATGCCGCCCTGGGCATCGCCCTGAGCGTCTTCTTCGCCCTGGGCGTGGTGCTGCTGACCCACATCCAGGGCCTGAACAACGCCGCCCAGGGCGGTCTCGACGCCTTCCTGTTCGGCCAGGCGGCGGCCACGCTGCGTTCGGACGTCTGGATCATGGGCGGCATCACGCTGGCGGCGCTGGCGCTGGTGGCGGCGTTGTGGAAGGAGTTCAAGCTGGTCACCTTCGACCCGGAGTTCGCCGCCTCCCTGGGGATGCCGGTGGTCTGGCTCGAGGTGCTGCTCACCGTGATGATCGCGCTCGCCGTGGTGGTCGGCCTGCAGATGGTGGGGGTGGTGCTGATGGCGGCCATGGTCATCGCCCCGGCGGTGGCGGCCCGCCAGTGGAGCCATCGTCTCGAGGACATGGTCTGGCTGGCCGCGGCGATCGGCGTGGCCGGCGGGGTGTTCGGCGCCCTGCTCAGCGCCCTGTCTCGGGGACTGGCCACCGGCCCGCTGATCATCCTCAGCGTCTCCGCGGTGGTGCTGGTGTCGATCACCCTGGCCCCGGGGCGCGGCCTGGTCTGGGGCGCGGTGCGGCTGTGGCGGGGGCGGCGCCGGCTGCGCGACCAGCAGGTGCTGACCACCCTCTACCGGCTCGCCGCCCACCACGAGGATCCCGTCTATCGGTCCGAGCAGGGCATGCTCGACACCTACCATGGCCTGGGCACCCGGGCCGCACTGCGCAAGCTCGAACGCCGCGGCCTGGTCGAATGGGGCGAGGCGCGCCCCGGCGAGCCCGGCCCCGAACGGCGCTGGGTGTTGACGCCGGCCGGCATCGCCGAGGCCGAGCGCGTCCTGGCCTCGCTGAACGGGGAGGGCCTTTGATGCTGGCCGCGCTGTTCGACAACGTGCCGCTGATGATCATGCTGGTGGGGGCCCTGGTGGGGATCGCCTCCTCCCTGGTGGGA
This sequence comes from Halomonas maura, assembly GCF_030409305.1. Lineage (GTDB taxonomy): Bacteria > Pseudomonadota > Gammaproteobacteria > Pseudomonadales > Halomonadaceae > Halomonas > Halomonas maura. Next base: position 379,438 of record NZ_JAUFPQ010000017.1, on the reverse strand, counting down.
ACCTTCCTGGTGCTGCGCGGCAACAGCATGCTCTCCGATGCCATCGGCCACGCCATCGTCTTCGGCATCGTCATCGTCTGGCTGCTCACCCACCAGCAGAGCGGCCCGGTGCAACTCGTCGGGGCCGCCTTGACCGGGCTGCTCACCGTGGTGCTCACCGAGTTGCTGGTGCGGACCCGGCGGGTCAAGCAGGACGCCGCCATCGGCCTGGTGTTCCCGGTGCTGTTCTCCATCGGCGTGCTGCTGCTCAACCTCTACGCCCGGGACGTGCATATCGACACCCACACGGTGCTGCTCGGCGAGATCGGTTTCGTCTGGCTGGATACCGTCACCCTCGGCGATGTCCGGGTGCCCCGGGCGCTGCTCTCCATGGGCGCCATGACGCTGCTCAATGCCGCCTTCGTCGGGCTCTTCTACAAGGAGCTCAAGCTCGCCACCTTCGACGAGACCCTGGCTCGGGCCCTGGGGCTGGCGCCCGGGGTGCTCTTCTACGGCCTGCTGCTGCTGACCAGCGGCACGGCGGTGGCGGCCTTCGACGCCGTGGGAGCGGTGCTCTTCGTGGCCTTCGTCATCGTCCCGCCGGCCACCGCCTACCTGCTCACCGACCGGCTGTGGCTGATGTTCGGCTACGGCACCCTGGTCTCCATCGCCGCCAGCGTCAGCGGCTATTACCTTGCGGTGGCCTGGAACGTCTCCATCGGCGGCATGATGGCGGTGATGACCGGCGTCCTGCTGATGCTGGCCTTCCTCGCCGGGCCCCGCTACGGACTGGTCGCCCAGTGGCTGCGCCGCCGCGGCCAGCGCCGGCTCAACGAGATCCGCACCCTGGCCGTGCACCTCTACAACCACGAGGGCAGCCCCGCGCAGCACGAGGAGAACGTCACCCGGGCGCTGCGCGAGCACCTGCTGTGGGACGAGGCCAAGGCGAATCGGGTGGTGGAGCGCAGCTGCGAGCGGCGCCTGATCGTGCGCGCCGGCGAGGCCCTGAGCCTGACCCCGGCCGGTCGCGACCTGGCCCGGGAGATCCTCGAGCCGGGGCGTCGGGGAGAGCGCGCGGGCGGCCGTTAGGGGCCGGAGTGGGCCCGACCGAGCGAGGTCTCGACATCGCCATCCACGGCCAGGGTGTCGACTCGGGTGGCGCGCCATACCTCGCTCGGCGTGGCGCCATCGCCCTCCAGGTCGGCGCAGGTATCGAGGCGCACCACCGTGTCGGGGCGGCAGGTCACGGCGAGTCGGCCGCCCTGGGCGCCGTCACGCCAGTCGAATACCGGGCGCCGGGCGTCGCTATCGCCGGCGTCGTCCGCCAAGTGCGGGGTGGCCGAGTGCCCCCGCGCCTCGAGCCACTCCAGCGCGGCCAGCTGGGCGCACTGCTGCACCGGCGTGAGCCGGGCGTCGCCCCGGTAGCAGGGCAGGTAGGGGCGGCCGCGGGCCTCGGCCTCGAGCAGAGGCAACACGTCCCGTTCGCCGATGCGGCCATACTTGCGCAGGGCCGGGAAGACCATGGCGCTGGCCGCCAGTCGACAGCCGCCCAGGTGGCTGCTCTCCCACACCTCGAAGGGCAGGGCGCGATCCGCCACCGCCGCGGCCAGGGCCTTGTAGGCGGCGAAGCCGAACTTGGCGCAGCACTTGTCCTTCTTGCCGTGGGTGCAGCACAGCAACAGCGCGCCCGCGGGCGCTTCGGTTTCCCAGTGGCTGAGCGAGTCGCCGCGTTCGACGGCCGTCAGGAAGTCGGGCAACGCCTCGCGCTCGACCTCGAAGCCGCGGTTCTCGGGCATCAGATAGACGCGGTGGCGGTGGCTGGGCCGGTCCTGTCGGTGGATCAGGTTGACCCGGCGACCGTCGGCGGCCAGTGCATCGAGCCGTTCGGAGACGGCCGCGGGCATGTCGCTGGCGTGGCGCAGGTTGCGGCGCCACCTGGCCCGCGGCCAGGCGAGCAGCAAGTTGCGTTCGGCATGGCTGGCGGTGCCCGCCAGCGGGTCGCCGACGGTGATGCTCTCGACGGCGCAGAAGCGATGATTCATGCGCTGATCCCCTGGATGACCTGGCCACGCGAGCGGACTCGCCCCGACCCGGCGGGCACGCAGACCGGTCCGCCGGTGTGGGGGTCGCGGATGACGTGGGCGTCGAGGTCGAAGACCCGCTTCAGGTTGTCGGCGGTGAACACCGCCTCCGGCGTGCCACTGGTGACGATGCGCCCGTCGCGCATCATGACCAGGCGATCCGCGTAGGCCGCCGCCAGGTTCAGGTCATGCAGCACCAGCAGCAGGGTGCGGCCGTGCTCGTGGGCCAGGCGCGAGAGCAGCTCCAGCAGGTCCACCTGCACCTTGAGATCGAGGAAGGTGGTGGGCTCATCGAGCAGGATCAGGTCGGTCTCCTGGGCCAGCACCATGGCGATCCAGCAGCGCTGTCGCTGCCCGCCGGAGAGCGCGTCGACACCCCGCTCGGCAAGGTCCGTGACATCGGCATAGGCCATCGCCTCGCGGATGGCGCGGGCATCCTGCTCGGCATCCTGTCGCCACAGCCGCTGGTGGGGGAAGCGTCCCATGCCGACCAGTTGCCTGACCGTCAGCCCCTCCGGGGCGGAAGGGCCCTGCGGCAGGATGCCCAGGCGGCGTGCCACCTCGCGCGTGTTGCGGCGATGGATATCCCGGCCATCGAGACAGACCCGCCCGGCACTGGGCGTCAGGGTTCGTGCCAGCGTCTTCAGCAGCGTCGACTTCCCGCTGCCGTTGGGGCCGAGCAGCACCGTCAGCTTGCCCTCGGCCACCGCCAGATCGACGCCGTCCAGGACGCGTCGGGATTCGTACCCGGCGTGCAGGGCTTCGCCCGTCAGTCGAGGTGGCTTGGCAGGTGTGGAGGACATGGGTTGGCTCGTCGGTGTGGTGTCTGGGCCGAAGCACCGTAAGACAAAGTATTCTCATTTTCAACGTCGACGCGCTCGCCAGCGGGTCTTGGCAGCCACGCTCTGTCAGCAACAGGGGCATCGGCAGATCGCCCACGGATGGCGCGATGGGCATGGACAAACAGAATGCTAATGTATATTGTAATCATTCTCATTCGCGGCTAGATCTTGATGGCGCGCCGGAGAGGGCTCGGCGGGAGGCGTCACGCCGGCTTCCCATCTCGCAGCTGTGATGCCACAGCCCGCGGGGACGCAGGGCTGCCGGTGGGGAGTCGGCGGCGTTCACCATCTCGATCGACACGACCAGCCATAACAACGTCGCAACGTGACTAGCGAGGGATACGCGGACCCATATGCCAACGGCGGCCGGCGGCGGCAAGGCCATCGACGCGGACAGGGAGCTTGCCGACGGCACGCTAGCTCTTCAGGCAGGTGGGTCTTTCAAGGACGGCATTCTTGCGGAGGCTACATGAGCTACGCCCCTTTCTCTCCTCTACCCGGCGAGACCAGCCGACATGCTTCCACGCATGCGTTGCTGAACTGCATCATCAAGGAAGTGGCAATTCCCCATGACGCGGTATCCTATCGATGGCCCGCCCGGCGGGAAGGTCTGCCGGAGCCACGGCACGGCACGCCGCTGCTGATCGAGTGGTCGGCATCGCTGTCGCTGTTCGTGATGGTGGATCGGCGCTCGGCCATCGGCAGCCACTTCTACCTCTCCGACGTCTACCTCCGGGACGCGGAGGCCACAGGCTGGCGGGTCCCCGGCCTGGCCGGGTTGATCGCCGCGCTGTTGGACCATTGTCACTGGCATGACGGTACGCTCAACCGGGAGCTGTGCGATCAGGTCGTGCAGAGCCAGGAGGTCATGACGACGATCGTCGCCCATGCCGTCAAACGGCCCGGGCATCACCCGCTGGCGGATTATCGTCGCAGTGAACAGGGGTTATGGTTTGGCCATCCCAACCATCCCACGCCCAAGGCCCGGCAATGGCCTCCCCATCTGCTGCAGGACAGGCCCGCCTACGCCCCCGAATTCGGCGCCACCACGGCCTTGCATCAGTTCTCCTTCCCCGTGGCCGGACTGAGCATCCAGGCCAACCGGTTGAGCGCTCCGGACGTGCTGCCGCATGTGGCGGACCAGCGCCATGCGGAGGACGGGGATCGCGTGGTGCTCAGCATGCACCCGGTACAGGCCGACCTGTTCCGCCGGGATGCCCGGGTGGCGCAGATGATCGATGAGGGCGTCATCGGCGATCTGGGGCAGAGCGGCTGGCGCGCCGCGCCGACGGCGTCCATGCGCACCTGGTACCTCGAGGGGCAGCCCTGGTTCCTCAAGGGATCGCTCAATGTGCGCATCACCAACTGCGTGCGCAAGAACGCCTGGTACGAGCTGGAAAGCACCTTGGTCATCGACCGCATCATGCATCGTCTCGCCCAGTCGAAGGACGCGTCGTTGGAGGCGCTGTGCGTGGCGCAGGAGCCGGCCACGGTGCACTGGGCACCGACCGAGGGCGACGAGGTCGACCGGCGCTGGTTCCGCGAGCAGACCGGCATGATCCTGCGGGAGAACTTCTGCCGGCGGTTCTCGCCGCAGCGCTGCCTGCTCAGCGGGACGCTGTTTGCCCGCGATGCCCAGCTGGCGCCGATGGTGCTGGGCTTCATCGAGGGAGCGGCGACCGCCGAAGGCCGCCTCGCACTGCCGACGGAACCCCGGGTCCGAGAGTGGTTCCAGGCCTACCTGCGTACGCTGGTGGCTCCCGTCATGGGGCTGTTCTTCCGCCATGGCATCGTCATGGAGCCCCATCTGCAGAATTGCGTGCTGATCCATGACGCGGGCACGCCCCGGCAGATGCTGCTGCGCGACTTCGAGGGGGTCAAGCTGACCCATGACAAGGGCGTGGACTGGCTCGCCGGGGAGTCGCTGCATCCCCGCGTCAGGGAGTCGATGACCTACCGGCGCGAGCAGGGCTGGAACCGCATCGCCTACTGCCTGCTGGTCAACCATGTCGCCGAGGCGATCCTGGCGCTGAGCTGGCAGCGCCCGGCCCTCGGCGATGCGCTGTGGCAGGACACCCTGGACGAGCTACGTCGCGTGCGACAGGCCCTGGGCGCGCCTGCCCCCGAGCTGGATGCGCTGCTGGCGGGGGGCGAGCTGCCCTGCAAGACCAACTTCAAGCTGCGGCTGATGGCCCAGCCGGACCGGCAGGCCCAGTACGTGGCGTTGCCCAACCCCTGGCAGGCCTCCCGGGTCATGGACCGGGAGGTGGCCTATGGCTGAGTCCATCACGCTTCCCGAGCGCGTCCTCGCCGCCATCGCCTTGCATCGACAGGCGTCCGGGGACCCCATGGCGGCGTTCTTCTATGACCTCCCGGCGCTCGACGCGCAGGGACGTGCCATGCAGGCGGCATTGCCGCCGGGCGTCGAACTCTACTACGCGATCAAGGCCAACAGCGAGGCGGCCATCATCGATACCCTGGCGCCGCACGTGGATGGACTGGAGCTGTCGTCCGGCGGCGAGATCGCGCGAGCCTGCGCCTGTGCGACGCCGCGCCCCTGGGTGCTCTCCGGGCCTGGCAAGCTCGACGCCGACATGTACGACGCCATGACGCGAGGCGTCGAAGCCTTCCATGTCGAGAGCCTCGGGGAAGTGGCCCGCCTGCAGGCGGTCGCGGCCTCGCTGGAGCGTGTCCAGCCCGTGCTGCTGCGCATCAATCCCGCCTTGCCCGAGGATCTCTCCAGCCGCCTGCGCATGGCCGGCACCGCCACGCCGTTCGGCATCGACGAGGCGCAGCTGGCCGACGCCGTCCGGGCCGTCGACGATGCCGCGAACCTGAGGCTGGTCGGCTTTCATGTCCATGCCATGTCGCACCAGGCCTGCGAGCGGCGACACCAACGGCTGCTGGACGCCTATCTGGCGCGCTGGCCTCGCTGGCGAGGGTTGGCGCGACACCCCGAGGCGGTCACCCAGCTCAACGTGGGCGGCGGCATCGGCGTGAACTATCTCCGGCCTTCCGAGCAGTTCGACTGGGCCGGCCTGTGCGAGGCCCTGGGGCAGCGTCTGGCGACCATGCGCGAGCCCCCAAGAGTGCGCTTCGAGATCGGCCGTTTCCTCGCGGCCTTCTGCGGCTACTACGCGATCGAGGTGCTCGATACCAAGGTCAGCCATGGCGAAGGCTTCCTCGTCTGCCGCGGCGGCACCCACCAGTTTCGCCTGCCCGCGGCCCAGGGCCACGATCACCCGATCATTCACCTGCCCCGCGACCCCGAACGGGCGAGGGCGGGGGAGCGCCGGCCCTGGACCGTGGTGGGGCAGCTGTGTACCCCCAAGGACGTGCTGAGCCGCCGGCAGGCACTGTCCGGCGTGGCGGTGGGCGACCTGCTGGTGCTGCCGCTGGCCGGCGCCTACGGCTACAACATCTCCCATGCGGATTTCCTGTGCCATCCCCGTCCCGAGCAGGTCTTCGTCGGCGACTCTCGCAACACCCGCGAGGGCAGCGAGCCCGAGACGCGACGCCGGCGGCCCGCCGAGCCGGTGCGCTGACCGGGGCGCTGTGCCGATCCATTCTTCAGGAGTTACCTTATGTCATCCCATGAACGTGCACTGCCGCCGGTGGCGGCCATCGAGGGCGACCCCGACGCCTCGCCGTCCACTGCCGCGCCGTTTGGCGCCTCGGCGCACTGGCGGCATCACGCCCGCATCGAGCAGCGCGTCGTCGGCCAGCTGTTGCAGACCCTGCTCTACGAGAACGTGCTGCCCTATGAGGCCGTCGCCGAGCCGGAGTTTGTCGTCACCGGCGCCACGCGATTTTCCCTGACGCTGGGCAAGCGCCGCTATCGGGTGAGCGGCTGGCAATGCCACAGCTTCCAGCTGATTCGCCTCGCGCATGCCACCCTGGAGGTCGAGGGCGCGGCGAGCACGCCGGAGCCGGTGAGCCTGCAACGGTTCCTCGAGGATCTCGAGGCGGCGCTGGGTGGTGTCGCGATCCAGCCCGGCTTCGTCAACGAGCTCACCCAGACCCTGATCAAGGACGTGCAGTCATCCGCCTGGCCGGTGCCCTGTCACGTGGCCCCCCAGGCGCTGGATGCCGATACCCTGGAGCAGTACTTCGCCGACGCGCACAGCTACCATCCCTGCTACAAGTCGCGGCTCGGCTTCTCCCTGCGCGACAATCAGCGCTACGGGCCGGAGTTCGCCCAGTCGTTGCGGGTCAGGTGGCTGGCCGTGCCGACGCGCCTGGCGCATCAGGGAGCCGTCGGCGAGGTGGCGCTCGCCGAGCGGGTCGCACAGGAAGCCGGCCCGCGGGTGATGGCGAGCCTGGACGACTACCTGGCGCGGCGCCAGCTGGCACGCGACGAGGTCGTGCTGATGCCGGTGCATCCCTGGCAGTGGGACAACGCCCTGGTGACGGCGCTGTACCCGGAGCTCGCCAGCGGCGAGATCGCCCTGCTCGGCGAGGGCGAGACGACCTATACCGCGCAGCAGTCGATTCGCACCCTGGCCCCGCGGGCGTCGCACCAGCCCTATCTCAAGCTGGCGATGAGCATCACCAACACCTCCAGCACGCGCATCCTGGCGCGCCACACCGTCGCCAACGGGCCCGTCATCACCGAGTGGCTGCAGCGGCTGATCGACACGGACGAAACCGCCCGGGCCGCAGGATTCGTGCTGCTCGGCGAGGTGGCCGGCGTGGCCCTGGACGAGCGGGCCTTCGCGGACGCCCGCTATGGCGACGTGTACGGCAAGGTCGGCGCCATCTGGCGGCGCAACGTCGGCGAGTTCCTGGCGGACGGCGAGCGGGCCGTGCCCTTCAACGGGCTGAGCCAGTTCAGCCGGGACGCCGAGGGGGTGCCCGTCAGCCCCTTCATCGCCCCCTGGGTCGAACGACACGGGCTGGAGGCCTGGACCCGGCAACTCGTGCATGTCGCCACCCTGCCGATCATCCACCTGCTGTTCGCCGAGGGCGTGGGGATGGAATCCCACGGCCAGAACATCGTGGTCATCCATCGCGATGGCTGGCCGCTCCGGGTGGCGCTGAAGGATTTCCACGACGGCGTGCGCTTCAGCCCCGCGCACCTGGCGCGGCCCGAGCTGGCCCCGACCCTGGCGCCCGTGCCCGAGCGCCATGCCGCCCTCAACCGCAATTCCTTCCTCGTCACCGACGACCCGGAGGCGGTCCGCGACTACTCCTGCGACGCCTTCTTCTTCATCGCCCTGGCGGAGATGGCGATCTTCCTGCAGCGTCACTTCGGCCTCGACGAGTCGCGGTTCTGGGCCATGGCGGCGGACGAGATCACGGCCTACCAGCGCGCCCACCCGCAGCACGGCGAGCGCTACCGCTGCTTCGATGTCTTCGCGCCCCACTGGGAGGTGGAGGCCCTGACCCGGCGTCGCCTGTTCGGCGACGACGACCCCCAGGTCAAGCAGGTCCCCAACCCGCTGGCGGCCTTCGCGCCGCGGGAGGCGACGGCATGCTGAGGACCAACCGACTCAAGCGAGCGCTGGCCGAGGGACGCGAGGTCCACGGGATCCTGGCCTCCCTGCCCACCGCGGCCGCCATCGAGCTGATCGCCGAGGCCGGCTTCGACTTCGTGGTGATCGATACCGAGCACGTACTGATCAACCCGGAAACCGTCGAGCACATGATCCGTACCGCCGAGAGCTACCGGATGACGCCCCTGGTCAGGGTGGCGGACGCCGATCCCAAGACCCTGCTGCGCCTGCTCGACGGCGGCGCCCAGGGCATCGTGCTGCCCAACGTGGAGGATCCCGAGACCCTCGAGCGTGCCGTGGCCGCCTGCAAGTATGCCCCGGAGGGCGAGCGCAGCCTCAACGCCGGGCGGCCCGGTGGCTTCGGCAAGGCCTCGCTGGCGGACTACGTCGTCCAGGCCAACCGGGAGATCCTGGTGGTCGCCATGATCGAGAGCCGCCATGGGGTGGCGGAGATCGAGGCGATCTGCGCGGTGCCAGGCCTCGACATGGTGCTGGAGGGCGCGGCGGACCTGTCCCAGTCGCTGGGCGTGACCTGGCAGACCGGGCACCCCGAGGTCGTTCGGGCGCTGGAAGCGGTGCAGCGCACGGCGAGCGAGCATGGCATTCCCTATGGCGCCTTCCTGCGTCACCCGCACGCCAAGGCCGAGTGGCAGGCGCGCGGCGTCAGCACCTTCCTGCTGGGCGACGAGCGGGGCATCGCCTTCCGCGCCCTGCAGCAGGCGCTCGGCGATGCTCGGGCGCCGATAGAGAGCGATGCTCGGGCACCAATAGAGAGCGAGGCCAGGGCGCCGCTAGCTCGCGAGGCCTTCCGCTCATGACGTCCCCGACGGCGAATGTTTCCTCTACTGCGAATCGGGCGGGCGACGACGCCTCCCGCGAGCGTACCGACACTGAGAAGGAGCTCACGACCATGACACCCCTCGATGCCCAGCACCATGCCCAGGCGCAGATCATGCAGTCGCTGGTGGACGGCCTGCTGGTGGAAGGCCTGCTGGATGGCCTCGGTGCGGACTGGCGGGTCGCCACCGAAGTCGATGACTGGATCTCCCGCCTGCCGGCGTTCCGGGCCCACGGCGGCGATCCCGCAGGGCGGTTCTGGTACTGGCCGCAGGATCGCCATCACGGCATCGCCATGCTATTGCGGCCCGGCATCGTCCAGGCGTGGGAAAAGGTCCCTCACACGCCGGTGATCCTGTTGCATCACGAGAGCGAGGAGTGGGCGTCCCTCGATCCCGTGGCCTTCATGCGCCGTGTCTGCGGCGCCGTGACGCCGGACGACGAGCCGGCCCTGGAGCAGGGCCAGAAGGTGTTTCTCCAGGCGCTGGCCGACAGCCTCTGGCAGTCGGAAAGCTCCGTGGCCCACCGGGTGGAGACCCGAGACCTGAGGCGGCGTGACACCGCCGTGCACTTCGCGATCATGGAGCAGTGGGCGTCATTGCTCGACCGGCCCTATCACCCCACGGCGAAGGCCAAGCAGGGGCTCAGCGAGGACGAATATCGTGCCTACATGGCCGAGTTCGACGCCCCCATTCGGCTTCGCTGGGTGGCAATGGCCCGCGACCGGATGATGACCGGCGCCGGTGTCGACGCGGCGGGTCCCGCGCCGGTGGAGTGGCTCGCCGGTGACGACGGCCAGCGGGCGCTCGAACGGGAGATGGCGTCGCGGGGGCTGGCCCGGAGCCATGTCGCCATTCCCGTGCATCCCTGGCAGCACGCGCATGCGTTGCCGCGCTGGCTGGACGCGGCCTTCGCGGCGGGAGACTGTGTCTCGCTGGACGCGGTCACGGAGCCCTGGCTCGCGACCTCATCGCTGCGCTCGCTGGCGCCGACCACGGCGAGTCCGCACTTCCTGAAACTGCCGATGGCCATCCATTCCCTGGGCGCCTCGCGCTACCTGCCGGCGGTCAAGATGGTCAATGGCGATCTCAGCGCCCGCCTGCTGGACCAGGCCCGTGAGAAGGATGCCCGGCTCGCCGAGGGGCTCTCCCTGTGCGACGAGGGCAAGTGGTGGGCCTACATGCCGGAGGGCGCGACGCTGTTCGACGAGGCGCCGCGGCACCTGTCTGCCATGGTGCGCAGCTATCCTCGCGCGCTGCTGGACGACCCGGACGTGCGCCTGGTGCCCATGGCCACGCTGGGGACGCCACTGCCGGGCGGCGAGCACCATGTATTCGACGACTGGCTGGCGCAGCGCGGCATGCCGGCCACTCCCGCCTCGCTGCAGGCGCTGTTCGGCGAGCTCTGCGAGGTGTTCTTCGACATCAACCTGCGCATGTTCCGCCTCGGCATGCTGGCGGAGGTGCATGGCCAGAATGCCGTGCTGGTGTTCCGGGAGGGCCGCTGCCACGGGCTGCTGCTGCGCGACCACGACTCGCTGCGGATCTGCGTCGCGCGCCTGGAGCGGCATGGCCTGCAGGACCCGTGCTACTGCATCAAGCCCGGCCATTCCAACACCCTGTATCACGACAGCCTCGAGGCCCTGCTGTTCTGGCTGCAGACGCTGGCGATCCAGGTCAACCTGCGTGCGATCATCGATACCCTGGCGGATTACTACGCCTTGTCGAGCCATGAGCTGTGGCGGGAGATGGCCGCCCGCCTCGAGGCGCGAATCGCGGCGATCCCCTTCGACGATCGCGATCGCGGGATGCTCCGGGAGCGGCTCTTCGAGCGCGAGCAGTGGCCCTACAAGCGGCTGATCGCGCCGATCATCGAGCGCGCCGGCGGGCCGGGCAGCATGCCCTTCGGCACCAGCGCGACCTGCAATCCCTTCGTTCGGGTCGGCCTGCCGGAGGAGATCACCCCAGCCGAGCCGCTGACCGAGGCCTGAGCTGCACGGCAGCCAATGCCTCAGGCGACAACCGCCCGACGACCTGTCGGGCGGTTGTCATTCATGGGGGACGTTTCAGCGCAATGGCGTCGTCGGGGAAGCGCTGAACACATCGGCGAGCGGACTCGGCGTCCCCGGATCAAGCGCAAGGCGCCCGGAGCGCGGCAACCGCAGCCTAGGGATCGCTGAGGCTTGCGACCGGGCTGGCGAATCCGCAGCGCATCACGCAGCGATTCGCCCGCGCAGGCATTGGTGCAGTGTTGCCTTAGCGGAACCACTCCGGGAACTCGGCCGCCAGGGCACGGCGCTTTTCCTCTTCCTGGGCCTGCTTGGCCTCGGCGGCCTCGGCCAGGGCGTCGGCGCGATGCGGCGGGACGACGAAGAGGCCGTCATCGTCGCCCACCACCAGGTCGCCCGGCTGGATCGTGACGCCATCGATGGCGACCGGGGTGTTGATCTCGCCTTCCAGCTCCAGCGCCCGGGTGGTGAGCGGACTGTTCGTCCGCGCGTAGGTGGGCAGGTCGAGCCGGCACAGGGCGTCCCGGTCGGTGACGGCGCCATTGGTGACGATGCCCGCGAGCCGCTTGCGCAGTGCCGCATAGGCCCGGAACTCCCCCCAACAGGCCCGGCGCTGGTCGCCGGACACGTCGATCACCAGCACGTCACCCGGGCAGGCCAGCTTCAGCGCCTCGCGGATGATGCTGCCGTCGACGTGGGGGATCCTGACGGTCAGGGCCGTGCCGAGCAGCCGCACGGGACGCTGGAGGGGCATGAGGGAGGTGATGGCGCCGAAGTCGGTGAAATGCCCCAGGGTGGAGGTGGCCAGGGGCCGGTAGCGCTGCCGTTGCAACGCCGTGAAGGTGTCCTGGCGGGGTGCGATATGGAACATGGACCTTCCCTGTCTTGCCATGGGGTGAGTGAAGCGGGGGGTGTGATGACGGTCGAGCCGTGTCAATGATTCTGGTAGCGGGTGCGGTGCAGCAGATAGACGAAGAAGGGCGCGCCCACCCCCGAGACGAAGATGCCGGCGGGCAGGTCCTTGGGCAGGAAAGCCACTCGCCCGAGCAGGTCGGCGTAGAGCACGATCAAGGCCCCCACCAGGGCGGCGGCCGGCACCAGCCGGGCGAAGCCCCGGCCCACCAGGCGGGCGGCGATATGCGGCGCGATCAGCCCCACGAAGCTGAGCCCCCCGGCGAAGGCCACGGCCGCCCCCGCCAGCGCCACGCTGCAGGCCATCAACAGCAGTCGGCTGCGCAGGACGTTCACGCCCAGCCCCTGGGCCACCTGGTCCCCCAGCGCCATGGCATCCATGTGACGGGCCTGGGTCAGGCACAGGGGAACGGCCACCAGCAGCCAGGGCAGCAGGCCGAGCACGTCCTGCCACTGGGCGGCGTAGAGGCTGCCGGTCAGCCACACGTAGGCGACCATGGCGGCGGCATCGTCGCTGATCACGATCAGCAGGGTGGTCATGGCGCCCATCGCCGCGGAGAGCCCGATGCCGACCAGCACCATGCGCGAGGGGCTGATGCCGCGCTTCCAGGCCAGCAGGAACACCAGCATGGCGGCCAGCAGCGCGCCGAGCAGCGCGGAGGCCGGCAGCCAGTGGATGCTCAGGCCCGTGCCGAACAGCGCCAGGAAGGCGACGGCGGCCAGGGCGGCGCCACTGGTGATGCCGATCACGTCCGGTGAGGCCAGCGGGTTGCGCACGATGCCCTGGAGGATCGCGCCGGCCATGGCCAGGGCCGCCCCGACCAGCACGGCCAGCACGATACGCGGCAGCCGCAGTTCCCAGACGATGAAGGCGATGTCGCTGTCCTCGGGCGTGGCCAGCGCCTGCCCCACCTCGCCGAACGAGGTGGGGAAGCTGCCGAGGCCCAGCGACAGGCCCATGCTGGCCAGCAGCAACAGCCCGAGCAGGGTCGCGATGCCGAGATCGCGAGTCCGGTGGGCATCGAGGGGGCCATCGCCCGGCTGTCTCAGGGAAGCGGAGTGCGTCATGGTCAGGCCTGTTTCCTGCGCGCCAGGTAGATGAAGAAGGGCGTGCCGACCAGCGCGGTCATCACCCCCACCGGGACGTCCTGCGGGGGCATCAGGAAGCGCGAGGCCACGTCGGCCAGCAGCAGCAGGCTCGCCCCCAGCAGCGCACAGGCCGGCAGCAGCCAGCGGTGGTCGACGCCGAAGATCCCCCGCGCCATATGCGGCACGATGAGGCCGACGAAGCCGATCATGCCGGCCAGCGCGACCGAGCTGCCGGCGAGCAGGATCACCGCCAGGCCGAGCAACAGCTTGATGGTGCCGGCGCGCATGCCGAGGCCCTTGACCATGTCATCGCCCAGCAGCAGGGCATTGGCGTGGCGGACGAGCAGGGCGCACAGCAGCAGGGCGCCGCCGTAGAGCGGCAGCAGCGGCACCACCAGCGACAGCTCGCGCCCGGACACGGAACCGGCCAGCCAGTACAGCACGCTCTCGAAGCTCTGCCGGTCGATGATCAGCAGGCCCTGGCTGAACGAGACGAACATGGCGGTGATCGCCACGCCCGCCAGCACCACCCGCAGCGGCGACAGCTCCCCCTGGCGACCTCGGCTCAGTACCACCACCAGGCAGGCCGCGACCAGGGCCCCCAGCAGCGCCGCCCAGACATAGTCGGCCGGCGTATGGAGGGGCAGCAGCGAGACGGCGATCACCACGAAGAACATGGCCCCGGCGTTGATACCCAGGATGCCAGGCGAGGCCAGCGGGTTGCGGGTCATGGTCTGCATCAGGGCGCCGGCGATGGCCAGGCTCGCGCCGACCAGGGCGGCGATCACCGCCCGCGGCAGGCGCTCCGTGCGAATGATGATATGCGCGACCCGGGCGGGGTCGTAGTGCACCAGGGCCTGGGCGAAGGTCGCCGGGGCGATCTGCGTGGTGCCCAGCATGACGCTCGCCACGAAGGCCGCCGCGACCAGCACCAGGCCCAGCAGCAGCCCCGCGCCCCGGGAAACCCCGTGATTCAGCATGCGGCGGGCTCCTCGTCCTGGGCGCGGGGCTGCGCGGCGGTGCCCGCCGTGCAGGCCGCGGTGGGCAGCGCGTGCCCGCGGGGCGTCGCCAGCCCGTAATGGGCGTAGAGGTCATCGAGCATGGCGTTGGCGGCCAGGATGCCGCCGCCCATGATCCAGTTCACCGCATCCACCTCGAAGACGCGCCGGTTCTGCACGGCATCCAGTCGCTGCCAGAGCGGATGGGAGGTCCAGTGCCGGTAGTTCTCGGCAATGGCGGGGTCGTCCGGTTCCAGCAGCACGAAGATCACGTCGGCATTCATGACCGGGATGTTCTCCTCGCTGGTCAGCTTCATGCCCCAGCCCTGGTCCTGCACGGAGTCCGGCTGCTCGAAGCCCAGCTCATCCAGGATCGAGCCGGCGAACCCCGTGGAGTAGAGGCGCAGATGGTCGCTCTTGAAGCGGACCACCGCGGCCTTCTGCGGCCAGGCGCCGCCCAGGGTGTCGGCGATTCGCCGGCGAAAGTCCGCCACGCGCTCGTCCCAGTCCCGCAGCAGCTCGCGGGCGCGGGCCTCCCGGCCCGTGGCCTCGGCCAGCAGCGCCAGGGAGGCCTTGAAGTCGAAGACGCTGCCGGTGGCGACCGTCGGCGCGATCTTCTCCAGCAGCGGCCGGACCCGTTCATGACGAAAGCGCGTGGCCACGACCAGGTCGGGGTCCAGCCAGGCCACCTTCTCCAGGTTGGGCTGGGTCTCCAGGCCGACGTGCTCCACGCCGGCCAGCGCATCCCGCAGGTAGCGATACATGGGCGGTTCCAGCCAGGAGTCGACGACGCCGACCGGCGTGATGCCGAGCGCCACCGCGCTGTCCGTCGCGCCCTGGTAGAGGGTGACGACGCGCCGTGGCGGGGCGGGGAGGTGGGTGTCGCCGAACGCATTGGCGACGCTGCGGCTGGCGCGGGCCTCAACGGAGGCGAGGGCGATGGCGCCCCACGGCATGAGGGTCACCAGCAGCATCGCCAGCCAGCGGCGGCGGATCCGGGCGCGAGTGGTCATTCCGGCCTCCTGGCGGATGCGGTGTTCAGGGCCTGCCCGGGGGAGCGAGCGGGGGATGGCATGTCGCCCGGCGCCGCGGGCGCCTGGCGTGTCACGGCGCGGCCGAGCCGCCAGGCCAGCGGCAGGCAGCCCACGGCGATCGCCGCCAGGGCCAGGAAGGCCTGGTGGAGGGCGGCGGCGCTCGCCTCGGTATAGGGCATGCCCCGATGCAGCGCGGCCTGCACGGCCATGTCGTGGTGGATGGACAGCGCCACGAGGCCGAGCGAGGAGACCAGGCGCCTGGCCATGTTGTTCATGGCCGAGGCCTGGGCGACGCTGTGTTCGGGCAGGTCCTGCATGCCCACGGTGGTGGCCGGCAGGTAGGCGCAGCCGAGGCCGAGTCCGCGCAGGCCCATCCAGGCGCCGATCACCCACACCGGCGTGGCCGCCGTCAGGGTAGCGAGCCCCAGCAGGCTGGCCAGGGTGATCATCAGCCCGACGCCGATGCACCAGTGTGGCGGGTAGCGGTCGATCAGGCGACCCGCCACGGGCGAGCAGGAGGAGGCGGCCAGCGCGGTGGCCAGAAACACCAGCCCGGTGGTCAAGGGGCCGAAGCCCAGCGCGGTCTGCATCCACAGCGGCACCAGCAGGATACAGCCGAACAGGATGATCGACTGCAGGCAGGCCAGGATGACGCTGAGTCGGTACCCGCGGTGGGCGAACAGCGACAGATCGAGCAGGGGCGTCCGGGCACATCGCTCGACGCGCACGAACAGCCACAGGGCCAGCAGGCCGGCGATGAGCGGCAGCAGGGCCTGGACGCGCCACAGGTCCGCCAGCGTCTCCATCCGGCTGAGGGAGAACAGCACCGCGCCCATGCCCAGGGTGATCAGCGCGAAGCCGGGCAGGTCGAACCGACGCCGACGATTGGCGGGTTCGGCCGGGAGATAGCGATAGCCGCACAGCAGCCCCAGCAGCGCGAACGGCATGTTCATCAGGAACAGCGCCCGCCAGTGGCTGACCTCGAGCAGCAGCCCGCCGACGCTCGGTCCGATGGCCGGGGCGATCATCACGGCGAAGCCCCAGATCCCGCTGGCGCGGCCTCGCTGGTCGCCGGGATAGGCGGAGAAGATCAGCGACAGGGACAGGGGAATCATCAACCCCGCGGCCACGCCCTGCAGCCCGCGCGCGAGGATGATGCCGGCCAGGCTCTGGGCCAGGGCGCCGAGCACGGAGCCCGCCAGAAACCCCCACAGGCCCAGCAGGTAGACGGGCCGGCGACCGAAGCGGTCGGCCAGGTAGCCGGTGAGCGGCATGGTCATGCCCATGGCGATCATGAACAGCGTCACCACCCAGCTGACCTGCGTGGCGCGGGCGTCGAAGGTGGCCATCAGATCGGCCACGGCAAGGTTCAGGGCGCTGTTGTTGAGGCTGACGGTGAAGGTGCCCAGCAACACACTGAACAGCACCTTTCCGCCATGCCCGGGAGCGTTCGGCATGGACGTTCACTTAGCGGGGCACGGGGGCGTTGCCTGGCAGAACGCCAATGCGCAACGCGTCATGGGGGCAGGATGATGACACGGCACCCGGCCAAATGCAAAACGTTATCAATTGCGAGAAGGCCGGGGCAGGGGCATCGGGGCGAGGCGTGCATCCCCGGGCCGCATGGCCCGGCAAGCGGCGCTGAACCCTCAACAAAAGCGGCGCCATGGGGCGCCGCTCAACGAGCCAGGTCACTCGGACACTTCGGCTTCGACTCAGAAGTCGACCTGGTAGCCGAGGGTGAGGGTACGACCGCGCCCCTTGAAGTAGTAGTCGTCGCTGACGCGGGCTGCCTGGGAGTAGTAGGTGAAGTAGTCCTCGTCGGTGAGGTTCTCGATACCCAGGCTGGCGCTGCCCACCGGCAGGCGGTAGGTCAGGGAGGCGTCGGCCAGGCCGTAGCCGTCGAACTCGAGCTCGGGGTCGTCGACGCTGCGGTCGAAGTAGTAGCGATACTGCAGGTGCGAGGAGAGCTTCTGGTTCCAGGCGGCGCTCCAGCCCAGCTTGAGGGTGTCCGGGGCGATGTTGATGCCGGTGAGGTCGGTGTCCACGCGGCCGTCGCCGTCGGTGTCCGATTCGCCCTCGGCATGGGTGTAGGACAGCCGCAGCTGGTGAGCATCGCTCAGGCGGGCCTCGCCGGTGATCTCGACGCCCTGGATCTCGGTCTTCTCGCGGTTGCCGACCCAGACGCCGTTCTCCTCGGTGAGGCGCTCACCGAAGTCGGCGTTCGACTCGTAGTAGCTCAGCTCGAGGCCGTAGCGGTCCCAGTCGAAGCGGGCGCCGACCTCGCGGTTGTCGGTGACGATGGGCTGCAGCGTCAGCAGCGAATCGACGTCCTGGCCGGGGGTGTCGATGCCGCGCAGCACCCTGCCCACGTCGGGCATGCCGAAGCCCTCGGAGTAGTTGGCGTAGAGCTGGGCCCAGTCGGTGGCCTGGTAGACCAGGCCGGCATTGAACAGGGTCTCGTCGAAGTCGGGGTTGCCGCCGTCGACGCTGACGTTGTCCTGGGTGACGTTGCTGCGGTCGATGGTCGAGAAGTCGTCGACCTCGAGCTCGGCCTGCTCGTGGCGGACCCCCGCGTTCACGCTCAGGGCATCGGTCAGGGCGTAGTCGCCGTGCAGGAAGACCGCATAGTTGCGGAACTGGCTCTCCGGGACATAGGTGCGACCGGTATGCACCAGCTCCTGGCGGGTCTCGTCCTGGAGCAGGTCGAGGCCGGTGGTCAGGGTCAGGCGGTCGTTCAGCAGGCCGTCCCGGGACAGGGTGAACTTGGCGCCCACCTTGTCGGACTCGTTGCGGGTCTGGTCGAAGCGGGTCGCGCCGTCGTCCTGGTAGGGGAAGAAGGGCGTGGTGGCGAACCGGGCGCGGAAGCGCTGGGAGTAGAGCTGGGCGTCCAGGCTGTTGCCCAGCCAGTCGGCATGGGAATACGACAGCCGCGCCGTGGTGACCTCGTTGTAGCCGGGGTCGCCCACCGGGTCGCCCTTGCGGGCGGTGGTCGCGATACCGGCGTCACGATCGCCGGGCACCGGCACATAGTCGCCGTCACCCTCCAGCTCGAAGCGATTGACCGCCACCTCGAGATTCTGGTCGTCGTCGAACCAGTAGCCCGCCTTGGCCAGCAGGTCGTAGCTCTCGGAGTTCTGGAGTTCGCCGGGGTAGGCGATGCCCACGCGCTCGTCATTGCCATCGTAGAAGACGCCGCGTTCCTGGCGACTGGCGGCCACCAGGTAGTCCCAGTCCCCGTCCTGGCCGCTGAGACGATAGTCCAGCTTGTGGCCGAAGCCATCCGACTCGAAGTCGTCGTCGCTGGTCAGGCTGACGCCGGCATGCTGGCGAACCCCGGCGCCGTCGGGACGCTTGGTCACGTAGTTGATGATGCCACCGGTGGCTCCCAGGCCGTGCTCGGCGCTGGCCCCGTGGATGACCTCGATGCGCTCGACCATGGACAGGTCGATGGTATAGCTGTCGCGGGCGCTGTCGCGCAGCGGATTGCTCTGGGGGACGCCATCGACCAGGAACAGCGGGGAGCGACCGCGGAAGGTCTCGCCGGCGTTGGAGAGCTTCTGGCGGCTGGGCGAGTAGGAGGGGATCAGGTTGCTGAGCACCTGGCCGGGGTCCTGGGTGATCGCCAGCTGCTGCTCGATCTGCTCGCGGGTGATGACGGTGACCTTCTGGGAGGTCTCGCCCTCGGTGCTCTTGCTGCGGGTGGCGGTGATGACGATGGGGTTCAGCTCGTCACCGCCGGCCGCTTGCTCGGATTCGGTGCTCGTGGTGGCCTGGGCGAGGGCCGTGGCGGGCAGGGCGGAGCACAGCATGAGTGGCAGCAGCCGAGCATGGCGGGGCTGTCGGGTGATGGACATAAGCGACGGAAGTTCCTTGTCTGATCCTGGGTGAACGGCATCGGCATGGGAGTCATTGTTATGGCCGATGCGGGCATGGTTCGGTTGGTGGTTATGCGCATCAGAATGATAATGCTTTGCATTAGCGGGTGCAACGCGGCGCTGGGTCATTGCGGGTCCAGCGGCAGGCCTCGTGCGATCGGGGAGCCGCCATGCCGCGAATCGACGCGCCATGCGTCGCCAGCGGTGACGACTGGTGCCGGTCGGGCGCGTCGTGCAGCGTGAGTGGCTGGGCGTTACCCGCCGAACGGCGAGATTGAGGGCGAAGGGCCCAGGGACGGTGCGTTGAGGAGCGGAATGTCCGCCGGGGCGCGAGTTCCGGCCATGAACAGGGAGAGGCCCAGGGTCAGGATAAGCAGTCCCCCCGCGAAGCCGGCCCACCGCAAGCAGCGCTGAAGTCCTTTCCAGTGGAATGAGCGCTGCAGGCGACGCTCGACCCATTCCCTGGCCATCACGCTGGCGAGGGCCAGCGCCGAGACCGTCAGGGCCGTCCCTGCGGCCATGGCCAGCACCGCCATCACCCCGGCCCCGAAGTGGCCCAGCAGGGAGGCGGCGCCGATCAGCAAGACGCTGCCGCTGCAGGGCCGCATGCCGATCGAGGCCACCACGGCCAGGGCGCCACGCCAGTCCTCGGCCTGTCGGGGCGTCAGATGATGGGCGCAGTCACACTCGTGATGGTCATGGTCATGGTCATGGTCATGGGAGGCCGCCTCATGTCGGGAGGGCAAGTGGGCCAGCGCGCGCCAGCATAGCCAGAGGCCCAGCATCGCGACCAGCAGATAGCTGGCTTGCTCCAGCCAGGCCACCGACCCCATGGCCTGGCGCGTCAGCCAGCCCAGGCCATGGACCAGCACCGTGACCAGGGCGATGGCCACCAGAGCCTGCAGCAGCGAGGCCAGGCAGGAGAGCAGCAGGGCTCGGCGCAGGGCGCCGCCCTGGCTGAGCAGGTAGGTGCTGAGCACCGCCTTGCCGTGGCCGGGGCCGGCGGCATGGAAGACGCCGTAACCGAAGCTGAGGCCGAGCAGGCCCATCCAGGCGGTCACGCTCGGGACGGCGTCGAGGTAGGTGATCGCCTCCGTCAGCGCGCGGTGGAGATCGCGTTGCCAGGCGACCAGCTGAAGGCCAACGCCCTGGCCGCTGGTGAACCAGGCCAGGCCGATCACCGCCATCGACAGCACGCCGAGTCCGACGAGCCAATGCCCGCGGGGAGAGGGCGGGCGTGTCATGTCGCCCCGGGAGGTGGTCAGGGGAGGTCGCATCGCACCTCTCCGGTCTCGGCGAAGAAGCGTCCCAGCCCCTCCGGCGCCCGTTCTCCACGGTCCAGGCGCGCCGCCTCGGCGACCTGGACCGGGTCGGGGTCGGCGGCGATGATGCGCGTGGCACAGTCGGCTCCCGTCACGCGCAGCGCGTCGGCCCGGGGCGTTTCGCCATCCGCCTCATGCAGTACCTCGATGTAGTAGGTCGGGTCATAGATCCGGTAGTGCATCGCGGCCTGGCCCAGTGGCAGGGGCTCGGCGAGTGGCAGCCGGAACATGAGGACGACGCGGCCGTCGCGCGCCAGGGTGGTGAAGTCGTTGACCTCGCCCAGCGCGACCGCCTCGCCGTTCCGGGTGACGTGGGTGAAGTAGTGCTGCGGGGAGAGCTGTTGACGTATTTCCACGCCGAGCCGATCGAGGCGGGCCTCCATCGGGGCCTTGCCCTGGGCGGCCCGCAGCTCCTCCAGCAGCAGCTGGCTGTAGAGGGGATCGAGGCGCCAGCGTTGCTGCAGCGCCTCGACCCGGCCGCGGTCATCCAGCTGCACGCGCACCGAGACGTCTACCCAGCCGTGAGGGTGGGCCGGGCTCGGCAGTGGCCAGAGAGCCAGGGCGCAGGCGAGGGCGAGGGCAAGGAGGCGTCGCCCGGCCTCGCCCCATGATGAGTGTCGAGACGGCATGGTCGATATCCTGTGGCAAGCGTGGTAGGGCGGCAATGCATGGCTCATAGACGCCGCAGCCCCCACATGAAGTAGGCGCCGCCTAGCAGCGAGGCCACCAGGCCGGCGGGGATCTCCTCGGGGAACAGCAGCTGGCGGCCCAGCCCGTCGGCCAGCACCATCAGCAGTGCCCCGGCCAAGGCGGCGCCGGCGAGGTGCGCCCCGGCCCGCGAGAAGCCCAGCAGCCGGGCCAGGTGCGGGGCCAGCAGGCCGACGAAGGACAACGGCCCCACCACCAGGGTGGCGCCGGCGGTGAGCAGCGCCACCAGCAGCAGCAGCACCAGGCGGGCGCGGGCCAGGGGCAGGCCCAGGGCGGTGGCCGTGGCCCCGCCCAGCGGCAGGATGTCCAGCCAGCGGGCCAGCGGCGCGGCGACCAGGGCCAGCAGCAGGGCCGCCGCGGTCACCACCAGGGCGCTGGTCGGGTCGACGTAGTAGGTGGAACCGGACAGCCAGGCGATCACCTGCTGGCCCCGCGGGTCGCCGCCGGCCAGCACCACGGCCTTGACCGCCTCGAACAGGGCGGTGATGGCCACCCCGGTCAGCAGCAGCCGTTCCGGCTGGAAGCCGCTGCGGCGATTGAGGCCCACCAGCACCGCCAGGCTGGCCAGCGCCCCCAGGGTGCCGGCGGCCACCAGGGTCAGGTTGCTCGGGGCGGGCAGCAGGAAGATCGCGCCCATCAGCGCGATGGCGCTGCCGCCGCTGATGCCCAGCACCTCGGGGCTCGCCATGGGGTTGGCGGTGAGTCGCTGGATCAGGGTGCCGGCGATGGCCAGCATCACCCCGCAGCCGGCGGCGGCCAGCGCCCGGGGCGCCCGCCACTGCAGCAACTGCCAGTCGGTCGGCGCGGCCCACTGCCAACCGTCGGGGCCCTGGCCGGCCAGCAGCGCGACGACGGCCAGTCCGGCCAGGCCCAGGGCCAGCCAGGTGGCCAGGCGCCCGGGGGCCGGGTGGCGGTGGCCGAGGGCGCGGGCCTCCCGGGGCGGGGCCTCGCCGCCCAGACGCAGCCGGGGGATCAGCCACAGCAGCAGGGGCGCGCCCAGGGCCGCGGTGGTGGCGCCGGTGGGGATCAGGGTGGGCAGGATGCCGGAGACGTGTTGCAGCAGCAGGTCGGTGGTGGCAAGCAGCAGGGCGCCGAGCAGCGTCGACCAGGCGAGCCGCGCGCCCAGCCGCCGCGCGCCGGCCAGGCGCACGATGTTGGGCGCGGCCAGGCCGATGAAGCCGATGATGCCCACCACGCTGACCACGCAGCCGGTGAGGAAGACCGCCAGGCCCAGCCCGGCCAGGCGCAGCTGCTTGAGCGAGACGCCGAGGCTCCTGGCGCCGGCCTCGTCGAGGTCGAGCACCGCCAGGGGACGCAGCAGCCAGGCCGCGGCCAGGGCCCCCAGCGCCAGGCGTGGGGCCAGGAAGGCGGCGTCCTGCCAGCCGTTCTGGGCCAGCGAGCCGCCCCCCCAGATCAGCAGCCCCTTGAGCTCCTCCTGGTGGAAGAGCAGCAGCACCATGGACAGGGCACCGAAGTAGAGGTTGACCACCAGGCCGCCGAGCACCACCACCACCGGCGCCAGGCCGCGTCGCCAGGCCAGGGCGAGGACCAGGCCGATGGACAGGCCGCCGCCGGCCAGCGCCACCCATTCTTGGCCCAGGCCCAGCAGGCCGGGCGCCAGCAGGGTCGCGGCCATCAGCGCCAGGTTGGCGCCGCTGGCCACGCCCAGGGTGGTGGGGGCGGCCAGGGGGTTGCGCAGCACCTGCTGCATCACCACCCCGGCCAGCGCCAGGCCGCCGCCGGCGAGCAGGGCCATGGCCAGCCGTGGCCACCAGGCGTAGTGCAGTACCAGCGTCGTGGCCGCCTCGGCCGGGACCGTGGCGCGGAACAGGGCGGCGAACCCCGGCCCCAGGCCGGGGCCGGCGAGGAGGTGGTGAAGGCCGAGGCCCAGCACCCCGAGGACGAACGGCAGGCAGAGGCGCCCCGGGGTCAGGCGGGGGCGCCACGGGTGACGGGGGGCGAGGGCCTCAGGCGGCATCGTCGCTCTCCAGGGCGCTCACCAGGCGGTCGGCAAAGCGTCCCGCCGAGGGCAGGGCGCCGAAGCTCCACACCGGCGGCAGCACGATGGGGGTGCCCCGGCTCGACGCGACCAGGTGCTGCCACAGGCCGCTGTCGTCCAGGCTCTCGCGGACCCCGGCGGGGTAGGGCTCCACCACGACCAGGCGGGCGTCGAGGCCGGCCAGCGCCTCGATGCCCACCAGCGAGAAGCCCCATGCGTTGGTGGGCCTGCTCCAGGCGTTGTCGACGCCCAGGCGATCGAGCACCGCCTGGTAGAGGCCGCCCGCGCCGAACACCCGTACATGGCGGCTATCCATGAATTGCACCACCAGGAGGGCCGGGACATCCTCGGCTAGCCGTCCCCGCAGTGCTTCCAGTTTCCTCTCGGTCCGATCGATCAGCCGCGTTGCCGCCTCGGGGCGCTCGACCAGGCGGCCGAGCGAGCGGGTCAGCTCGCGCATCTCGTGCCAGGTGTCGCGGTCGGGTCTGTAGAGCGGCAGGGACTGCACCGGGGCGATGCGCTGGAGTCGGGGCGTCAGGTTGGCGAACATCGGCGAGATCAGGATGCGGTCGGGGTCGAGACTCGCCAGCCGCTCCAGGTTGGGCTGGCTGCGCAGCCCCAGGTCGGTGGTGGTGTCGGGCAGGGCGGGCTCGCCGACCCAGGCGTGGTAGGCCTCGATCTGGGCCACGGCCCGGGGCGGCGCCTCCAGGGCCACCAGGGTCTCGGCCAGGGTCCAGTCGAGGGTGGCGAAGCGGGGCGGCTCGGCCGGGGCGAGGGTGGCGACCAGCCAGGTCAGCAGGCCGGCGAGCCAGCGGCGCCAGGGGGCGCGGTCGGGACGGCGCAGGCGAAGCAAGGCGATCTCCGGGCCTAGTGGGCGATGGCGACGCGGTGCTCGCCGGACGGGTGGGCCATGACGTGCATGGGAATGCCGTAGATGGCCTTGAGGGTGTCGCCGTTCATCATCTCCGCCGGCGTGCCCTGGGCCAGCAGCCGGCCGCCGTGCAGGGCCACCAGGCGGTCGCAGTAGCGCGACGCCATGTTGATGTCGTGGAGCACGATGATCACCCCGAGGCCCAGTTCCCGGCACAGGCGGCGGGTCAGCGCCAGCACCTCCACCTGGTGGGCGACATCCAGCGCCGCCAGGGGCTCGTCGAGCAGCAGGAAGCGGCTGCCCTGGGCGAGCAGCATGGCCAGCCAGACCCGCTGGCGCTCGCCGCCGGAGAGGGTGTCCACCTGGCGGTCGGCGAAGGGCTCGGTGTGGGTCAGCGCCAGGGCGCGGTCGATGGCCGCCTCGTCCTCGCGGCCGTGGCGGCCCAGCAGGCCATGCCAGGGATAGCGGCCGAAGCCCACCAGTTCGCGGCCGGTGAGGTTCTCGGCGGCGGGCAGGTGCTGGGGCAGGTAGGCCACCCGACGGGCGAAGGCACGATGCCCCCAGGCCGTCAGCGGCTTGCCGTCCAGATTGAGCTCGCCCCGGCTTGACGGCTGTTGGCGAGCCAGCAGCTTGAGCAGGGTCGACTTGCCCGAGCCGTTGTGACCGATCAGGCCATGGACCCGGCCCTCCTCGAAGGCCAGGTCGAGGGGGTGCAGCAGGCACTGGCCGTTGACCTCGAAGGAGGCGGCGCGCGTTTCGATCATGGGGGCTCCGCTACCGGGTTGCCGCCGACAGGCGGCTCATTGCGCGGCCAAGCCTAAGGCAAACGAGAATCCTTATCAATGCTATCGGTTGGTCCGGCGCCGTGCATGCCGTAGGCTTGGGCCTTCGTCTACAAGGACAGTCCCGATGTCTTCCACCGCTTCCAGCTTCCAGGCCCTGGGGCGCCTGCTGCGCTATGCCCGGGGATACCGGCGTCGCATCATCGCCGCCAGCCTCTGCTCGATCCTCAACAAGCTCTTCGATATCGCCCCGGAGATCCTGATCGGCGTGGCCATCGACGTGGTGGTCAACCAGGAGGAGAGCTTCGTCGCCGGGCTGGGCTTCACCACGGCCCAGCAGCAGATCCTGGTGCTCGGTGCGCTGACCTTCTTCATCTGGGTCGGCGAGTCGCTGTTCGAGTACCTCTTCCAGATCCTGTGGCGCAACCTGGCCCAGCGGCTGCAGGCCGACCTGCGCCAGGACGCCTACGAGCACGCCCAGCGCCTGGACATGGGCTTCTTCGAGTCCAGGAGCTCGGGGCAGCTGGTGGCGACCATGAACGACGACGTCAACCAGCTCGAGCGCTTCCTGGACGGCGGGGCCAACGCCATGATCCAGGTCGGGGTCACCGTGGTGGCGGTGGGCGCGGTGTTCTTCGTGCTCTCGCCGCTGATCGCCCTGCTGGCCTTCACCCCCATCCCGCTGATCGTCTGGGGCGCCTTCTACTTCCAGCGCAAGGCGGGCCCGCTGTACGCCGACGTCCGTGAACGGGTCGGCGACCTCTCCAGCCGGCTGGCCAACAACCTGGCGGGCATCGCCACCATCAAGAGCTTCACCGCCGAGGCCCGCGAGGCCGAGCGCCTCAGGGCCGCCAGCGAGGCCTACGTGGAGGCCAACCGGCGGGCCATCCGCATCAGTTCCGCCTTCATCCCGGTGATTCGCATGGCCATCCTCACCGGCTTCCTGGCCACCTTCACGGTGGGCGGCATGATGGCGCTGCGCGGCGAACTCAACGTGGGCGCCTACGGGGTGCTGGTGTTCCTCACCCAGCGGCTGCTGTGGCCGCTGACCGGCCTGGCCCAGGTCATCGACCTCTTCGAGCGCGCCATGGCCAGCACCCGGCGCATCCTCGACCTGCTGGCGACCCCCATCCGGGTGCGCGACGACGCCGGCCAGGCGCTCGCCGAGCCGGTGCGCGGCGAGGTGCGCTTCGAGGACGTGGCCTTTCGCTACGGCGCCTCCGGGGCCGGCGTCGAGGGCATCGACCTGGCGGTGCCGGCGGGCCATACCCTGGCCCTGGTGGGCGCCACCGGCTCCGGCAAGTCGACGCTGATCAAGCTGTTGCTGCGCTTCGTCGAGCCCGCCGCGGGGCGGGTGCGGATCGACGGTCAGCCGGTCGACTCGGTGAGCCTGGCGTCGCTGCGCCGGGCCATCGGCCTGGTCAGCCAGGACGTCTACCTGTTCGAGGGCACGGTGCGCGACAATATCGCCTACGGCCGTCCCGCGGCGTCCGAGGCCGAGATCGTCGAGGCGGCCAGGACGGCCGAGGCCTGGGACTTCATCCAGGCGCTGCCCCAGGGGCTGGACACCCCGGTGGGCGAGCGCGGCGTGCGCCTGTCCGGCGGCCAGCGCCAGCGCCTGTCGCTGGCCCGGGCGCTGCTCAAGGACCCGCCGGTGCTGGTCCTGGACGAGGCCACCAGCGCCGTGGACAACGAGACCGAGGCGGCCATCCAGCGCTCGCTCCAGCGCATCGGCCACGGCCGCACCGTGATCATGATCGCCCACCGCCTCTCGACCATCGTCCACGCCGACGAGATCGCCGTCGTCGAGGCCGGCCGCGTGGTCGAGCGCGGCACCCATGCCGAGCTGCTCGCCCGGGACGGCCGCTACGCCGCCCAGTGGCGGGTGCAGACCGGCGAGGCCGAGGCGGCCCCCGCCCCCCTGGCCTGACGGGCTCCGGCGCGCGTCGCGATCCCCCTCCCGGCGGCCGGCGCCGGGCACAAGAAACGCCGGCAGACTGGGGCTGCCGGCGCGTCCGGAGGGCGGCCGGATCAGAACTTGTAGCTGACCGTGGCCTTGATGCTGCGTTCGGCGCCGAAGTAGCAGAAGTCGATGTCGCTGCAGCCGGCGACGTATGCCTCGTCGAGCAGGTTGCTGACGTTGAGCCGGGTCGAGACGCCCTCGAGGCCCAGCTCGGCCAGGTCGTAGCCCAGGGTGGCATCGACCACGGTGTAGTTTGGCACCTTCTCGGTGTTCGCCTCGTCGGCGTAGATGTCGGCGTAGTAGCGCACCCCGAGACCGGCCTCCAGGCCGGCCAGCCCGCCCTGCGGGAAGGCGTATTGCCCCCAGAGCGAGGCCTGGTGGCGCGGCACCCAGTTGTCGGTGTTGCCCTCGTTGGCATTGCCGGTCTTCTCGAGGGTGACGTCGGTGTAGCTGTAGCCCGCCTGCAGGCGCAGGTTCTCGGTCAACTGGGTATGGGCTTCCAGCTCGACGCCCTGGGATTCGATCTCGCCGGTGGCGCGGAAGAAGGTCTCGCTGGCGCGCTTGGTGGCCAGGTTTTCCTGAGTGATATGGAAGAATGCCAGGCTGTAGCGATCCTGGCTGCCGGCCGGCTGGACCTTCAGCCCTGCTTCGACCTGCTCGCCCCGGGAGGGCTCGATCAGGTCGCCGTTCCGGTCGAGAGCGGAGTTGGGGCTGAAGGAGGTCGTGTAGCTGGCATAGGGCGCCAGGCCGTTGTCGAACAGGTAGAGCACCCCCGCGCGACCGCTGAACTGGGTATCGTCCAGCTCGCTGGTCACGCCGCTGTCGCGGTCGGTGTTGGCGATATCCACCCAGTCATGACGCCCGCCCAGGTTCAGTCGCCAGTGGCCCAGGGCCAGCTGGTCCTGGAGATAGACGCCGGTCTGCTCGAGCTCGCGCTTGCGGCGGATGTCCGGGAACATGGCGGTAGGCTCGGCGCCGTACTCGGGATCGAAGGCGTCGATGGCGGGGAAGGCACCCGAGCCCCAGACCACGTCGTTGTCGCGTTGCTGGTAGTCGACGCCGGCCAGCAGGGTGTGGTCCACGGCGCCGGTGGTGAGACGCGCCTCGAGCTGGTTATCGAGGGTCAGCGCCTCGAGCGACTCGTCGCCGCTGGAGAAGAAGCGGTTGAGCTCGGTGTCGTTGGCCCAGCCGAAGGCATAGACCTGCTCGAGCTCGACGTCGGATTCGGTGTAGCGCAGCGTCTGGTGGCCGGTCAGGGCATCGTTGAAGCGATGCTCCAGCTCATAGCCCACCATCTGCTGCTCGCGTTCGAACGTGTCGAAGTCCTCCTCGCCCTCGAAGAAGGTGTTGGCGATGCGACGCCCGGCGTGATCGACCACCGTGCCCTCGAAGGGCAGGCCCGAATGGTAGCCGCCCTCCGGGTCCTTGTGCAGATAGGCGTGCAGGGTCAGGCTGGTGGCGTCGGTCATGTCCCAGGTCAACTGTGGGGCGAAGGCGTAGCGTTCCTCCTCCGCCGGGTCGAACTGGGTGTCGGCGGCGCGGGCCAGGCCGGTCAGGCGGAAGGCGACCCGGCGCTCGTCGTCCAGCGGGCCGGTGAGGTCGAAGGCGGCACTGCGCTGGGCGTGGTTGCCGACGCCGAGGCGCAGCTCGCCGCTGCGCTCGAACTCGGGTCGCTTGCGGGTCTGGGCGACCAGGCCACCGGGGGAGGCGCGGCCATAGAGCACCGAGGCGGGCCCCTTGACCACCTCGATGCGCTCCAGGAAGTAAGGGTCGATGACCAGGGAGCTGAAGGAGCCGCCGTCGCTCATCACCTTGAGGCCGTCGAGGAAGGTGTTGCTGACACTGCCGTCGGTGAAGCCGCGCAGCACCAGGTAGTCATAGCGGTTGGAGGCGCCGACCTGGTTGGTGTAGACGCCCGGCGTGTAGTCGGCGGCGCGCTGCACGGTCTCGGCGCCACGGGCCTCCCACTGCTCGTTCTCGACGATCGACACCGACTGCGGCGTCTCGTTGAAGGGCGTCTCGGTCTTGGTGGCGGCCTGGCCGGTGACGGTCAGGGTCGAGAGCTGTTCGGTCTGCTGGGCCTGGCTGGTGAGCGATGCACCGGCGGCCACGAGCGACACCGCCAGCGCCAGGGGGCGGGGAGTCGGCATGGGGGAATCCTTCGGGGTAGGAAACGTCATTCAGGTAATGAGAATTATTCCCTTTTGTGGCCGGGGCAGGGTATGCGCGGTGATCACCTGGTTATGCCGGGTGCTCAACTCGCCGGTGGCAGGGAACTCGGCGCATAGCCGAAGTGGCGGCGGAAGGCGGTAGCGAAGTTGCTGGCATGGCGGTAGCCCGAGAAGTGGGCCACCTGCTGCACGCTGAAGCCCTGGG
Organism: Halomonas maura; assembly: GCF_030409305.1. Lineage (GTDB taxonomy): Bacteria > Pseudomonadota > Gammaproteobacteria > Pseudomonadales > Halomonadaceae > Halomonas > Halomonas maura. The sequence continues at coordinate 350,264 of NZ_JAUFPQ010000017.1, read as the reverse complement.
TCAGATAGTCATGGGCCAGGGTCAGCCGGCAGTCGCGCAGGTAGTCGAACACCGAGCGACCGTAGGCCGCGCAGAACTTGCGCCTCAGGCTGGCGGGACTCATGGCGGCGAGTTCGGCCAGCGTCTCGAGTCGATGCTCCCGGGCCGGCTCGTGGCGCAGGGCATCGCGGACCCGCTCCAGGCGCCGGCGTTCCTGGAGGACCAGACGTGGTGCGGGACCCGACGCCGGCTCGTCGACGCGGCCGCCATGGGCCAGCAGTTGCAGGCTCAGGCCCTCCAGCAGCAGGCCCTGGGCCTCGTCCGGCAGGGGGGTGACCAGGGCCTGCTCGAGACCCTGGCGCAGCGGCTCGGGTAACGGCCAGGCATGCATGCGAGAGGTGCCTGGCTCCGGGGCGACCGTCCCCAGCCGAGTCAGGCAGGCCTCGTCGAGGCTCAGGGTCAGGGCGCGCAGACGCTGACCGGCGGGCTGGGAGGCGGCCAGGCCTTGGTCGGCCTCGAGCCGCACGCTCAAGGCCATGCCGGGGGAGAGCGTCAGCGGGCGCGCGTCGCCCAGGGCCACCTCGGCGCGGCCCTCCAGCAGCACGATGATCGACAGCGGCGAACTCGCCCGGGAGCGGGAGTCGTAGCGGTGCAGCACCTCCACGTCGGAGGCGACCAGCTGCATGCCCGGACGCGGCGAGAACTCACGCACCAGGCCGCGCACCACCGGGGCGTCGGCCCGGGGCGAGAGGCCCGGGATGCGGTAGTCCAGACCGTAGCGCCGGCCATAGGCCTGCAGGTCACGGGGCGTATGCTGGCGTACGTCGGCGGCGGGCAGGCTCATACGGCCTCCTTCGCCGCCTTGCCGGCGCGCCGGCACTCCAGCGGGCAGTTGGCGCAGTAGCCCAGCTCGTCGATCAGGTAGCGGATGCAGCACAGCCGGCGGATCCGGCTGGGGGCGTCCGGCGCGTCGGGCGTGACATAGCGCACCGGGCGGAAGAGGGGGTTGCGTCGGCCGTCGGCCAGGGTGCGGCTCGCCATCAGCGCGCGGGCGGGCTCGCCCACGTCCGGCGCGGCCATGGGATGGTGGGAGAGGGCGCCGGCGAAGTACTCGAAGTAGTTGCCGGCATTGCTCCAGAACACCTTGGGCGAGGCCCCGCTGGCCGAGGCCAGGGCCTCGACGAGCGGCGTCAGGTGAGCGTCGAGCAGGGTGGTGAAGCGCGAGAGGCCGCCGAGCTCGCCCAGCGGACGGCCGGCGTGGCGCAGCGCGAGGCCGGTGGTCTGGCCGTCGGCGGACTGCACCAGCTGCAGGTCGTCCAGCCCCAGCGGCAGGTCGCGCTCGAGCAGCAGGTTGGCCGCCAGGGCATGGGCCGCGAGAGCGCTGAAGTGCCACTTGGACCATAGCGAGGCCACCGCCCGGCGATCGCCGTGGCCGTACCGGGCGCCGAAGCGCGCGAACAGCGCCTCCAGGTAGGCGGGGTCGAGCAACAGGCGGGCGGGCAGGGCGTCGGGACCGGGCGCCGGCGCGACCCGGGGCGGCGTCAGGCCCGCCAGGGGGCCGATATAGAGCCTCGACAGCGCTTGCGTCATGGGGCCTCCACCGGGGACGTCGAGGCCGGATGATAAATAAAATGCGAATCGTTATCAAATGGCTCGGCGGGGCCTTCAGCGGTCGACCAGGGTGGCCTCGAGGGTGACCGGCACCTCGTCGCCGATCTGCTCGTAGCCGAGCAGCAGAAGCACGGTGCGCAGGGTCGGGTTGGCCATCAGCTCGCGGCCGTCCACGGCGATGCGTTCGGCATTGGCCACCCGGATGCGATCCACCGCCTCGCAGGTGAAGCGCAGCGCCAGCGGCTCCTGGCGGCGGACGCCCTCGGCATCGACGCGAAAGGTCAGCGTCTCGGTCAGCGACTCGCCCACCGCCAGGCCATCGAGGCGCGCCGGCGGCAGCCGGGTGACCAGGGTCGCCAGGGGCCGCTCGGTCATGCCTTCGAGCCAGGGCGGCAGGGGCCCCAGGCGTTCCAGCACATCGGTCTGGTTGAGCCGCAGCGGCAGGCGCAGGGTGCCATCGGCATCGAGGTGGCCCGAGAGCTCGCGCACCCGGTGGCGGCGGGGCACCGGGCCGGTGGGGGTGATCTCGATGACGGTGGCCTCGAGCCATGAGCGTGACGGCTCCAGCTGCCAGGCCGCCTGGGCCGGCGGGGCCACCAGGCCGGTGAGCGACAGCGCCAGGGACGCCAGCCGCCAGGCGAGGCGGCGGGATCGTACCGCTTGGGTGGTCATCGGGGGGGATTCTCCCAACGGGCATGTTAGCGTGATGGCTTCGAGAGTAATCGACGCCGGAGGCAATCGCGATGCGTAGCGCCAGGATCCTGCAACAAGGCATCATCCACTGTTTCCCTGCCGGCCTGCATGACGAGCGGGGCGAACTCGTCAACGCCGAGATCTCCGCCGCGCTCTACGACGGCGAGCGATTGCTGCTGGCCAGCGACAAGCCGGTGCCCGGCGAGGCGCGCTCCGCGGTGTTCGCCCTGCCGCTCGGCCCCGAGGGCCCGGATGACACGCGGCTGGAATACCTCACCGCCGCGCGGCTGCAGCAGGCGGTGAAGTACGAGGACTTCGCGCTGACCACCGACGGTCGGCACGTGCTGGCGGTGACCGGCTTCGATCGCATCGATGACCAGAGCCACGCGCTCAACGACTACAACCACCTGCTGATCTGGCCGCTCGGCAGGCCCGACGAGGTGCAGGTGGTGGACCCCGACCCCCGCGACGGCGTGGAGGGCTCGCTGGAGTTGCGCCGCAAGCTCGATGCCGCCATCGGCTTTCCCTACTACAAGATCGAGGGCCTCGCCGCGGTGCCCGGCGACCACGGCGACGGCCTGCTGCTGTTCGGCGTGCGCGAGCAGGGCAAGGCCCATGACGACTTTCACTACGTCTCCCGGGTGGTGGGCGCCCACTACCAGATCATCGAGGGCGGCAACATCGAGTTCATCGATGCCCTCCGGGAGTACTTCCAGTTCGACCCGGATGCCCGGGAGGGCGTGCGCTTCGCCTGCGGGCTCTCGAGCCTCGAGTACGATCCCTATCACGCCAGGCTCTACCTGCTGACCAGCTTCGAGGTGGAAGAGCGCGGCGAGGAGCACATCGGCGGCTACCTGTGGGGGATGAGCCTGGAGGACTTCCGCGCCGGCAAGCCGCCGGCGATGGTCACCACGCCGGAGGGCACGGCGCTGGAGTTCGAGCACAAGGCCGAGGGTCTGGCCGTGCTGGACCGAGAGCGGCTGTTCGTGGCCTACGACAACGACCGCAACCTGGCCCTGGGCAGCGTGGACGAGCGTGACGAGCGCCACGCCTGCGAGGCGCCCTACACGATTCTCGGCATCGACTGAGGATCGCGCCGCTGGCCTCGGCCAGCGGCTTTCGCTATCATACGCAACCGCTGATAAGGGCCTATAGCTCAGTTGGTTAGAGCAGGGGACTCATAATCCCTTGGTCGCTGGTTCGAGTCCAGCTGGGCCCACCAATAAAATCAGCATCTTACGAATTCTCTCTGGTGAGTCCCATAGTCCAAGGGTACAGTTTCGGTACAGTACCGATTCTTCAGTCCCCTGGAGATTTTCATGGCCACCATCGTCAAGACCCCTTCTGGTAGCTGGAAAGCCGTCATCCGCAAGACCGGCTGGCCCACAACCGCCAAGACCTTCCGCACCAAGCGAGATGCCCAGGACTGGGCACGCCGCACCGAAGACGAAATGGTGCGTGGCGTCTATATCCAGCGCAGCGCCTCGGAGCGTATGACGCTCGAAGCCGCGCTCAAGCGGTACCTGGCCGACGTTACCCCTACCAAAAAGCCCAGCACCCAGAAGAGCGAACGCCACAAGGCCAACACGCTGATTGAGCACTTGGGCAAGTACTCCCTCGCGGCCCTGACGCCGGAGCTGATCGCCAACTTCCGTGACACCCGTCTGAACAGCGTTGGCCATCGTGGCCAGCCCATCAGCGCCAATACCGTGCGCCTGGAGCTCGCCTTGCTTGGCCATCTCTACACCGTGGCCATCCAGGAATGGGGCCTCGGCCTGACCTACAACCCCGTCCAGAACATCCGCAAGCCCAGCCCGGGGGAGGGGCGCGACCGGCGTCTGAGCGCTGATGAGGAGAAGCGGCTATTCGCCGTGCTGCGGCAACACAGCAACCCCATGCTGGCCTGGATCGCCAGAATCGCCCTGGAGACGGGCATGCGCTCGTCGGAGATCCTGACCCTCACTCGCTCCCAGGTCGACGTGAAGCGCCGCGTGGTGCGCCTCACGGACACCAAGAACAACGAAGCCCGCCTGGTGCCGCTGACCCAGGCCGCCACCGAGGTATTCAAGCAAGCGCTGAACAATCCAGTGCGCCCGCTTGAATGTGACCTGGTGTTCTTTGGCGAGCCTGGAAAGGATGGCAAACGCGGCCCCTACGCCTACACCAAGCTCTGGAACCAAGCGAAGAAGAAGGCCGGCCTCGATGACTTCCGCTTTCATGACCTACGCCATGAGGCCGTCAGCCGGTTGGTGGAGGCGGGGCTATCCGATCAGGAGGTCGCCGCGATCAGTGGCCATAAGTCGATGCAGATGCTGCGGCGGTATACGCATTTAAGGGCAGAAGATTTAGTCGTAAAGCTAGATGGGATAAATCATGTGTAATATGATTTATTTTCTTTATGAGATTGGTGGTTTTTTATATTTGGGGTTTTTTTGATCCATTATAAGATATTTGGTGGGCCTTTAAGATTTTGTTTTTCTGTTTAATAGTGAGGGTTAAATGGGGTTAAAAGCACAAGAAAAAGTTTATGAGAGTCTGTTGAGTTCTCTTCGGGAAGGAGGAGTTCATGTCGTCACAGGAAAGAATGGTACAGGAAAGTCCAGGTTCTTTAAATATGCATCAGAAAGTATTGCTAAGGCATTAAATGGCGATGGCTCAAAATTCGAGCGAATGATATGTTTGTCTGGAACAATGCATGACAAATACCCCCGGTCTATATACATGGGGAAGAGCAAGAGTGATGCAGCAGTCTATCTTGGAAATAAAGTAAATAATAATATGGTGTCTGATATTTCGCCATTTAGAACCTTGGTGAATTATATTCTGGATACCAAGCATGTCGTATATGATAATATTTCTCTATTGTTTGAGGTTTTTGAAAAGGTTTCCTTTGAGGGGAGGATAGTCCTTAAGTTTAGATACGGTAAGGGGAGAAAAAGTGATGCTATCGACGCGGTTGGATCAGAGTTAGAAGTAGAATTCCATTCTCTGCACGATTCGATTGAATATTTCGATTTATTCGAAGAGCATATTGCCAGCGGGAATATTCTTCTCTCGGATATTTTGTTTTCAAGGAATGGTAAATGGTTTGGCCTTGCTGAGCTTAGTTCGGGAGAAAAGCAATATATTTTAACACTTTTAGGGTGCTTGTTTTGCTCTGAAAAGAATTCCATATTGTTTTATGATGAGCCAGAAAATTCCCTTCATCCCTCATGGCAAGCAAATATTGTAAGGGATTTGGTTAGTATTACAACCAGTCTGCACTCAAATGCAACTATATTAATCGCTACGCATTCTCCTTTGATTGCTAGTAGTATACGTAATGAGAGTTCATATTTATGTGATTTTCCTTCAGGGCAAAGTTGGTCACGAGTAAAGCTTTATGGGAAGACAAGTGATGCGGTATTGCGTGATCAATTCCATCTTTTTTCTGCAAGGTCGCCTGAGGTTGCGGTTTTAGTAAGTTCATGCTTGAAGCTCATTACAGATAAGAAGCAAGGAAGTCAAGAGTTTAGAGAGAAAAGAAGGTTGCTTGAGAGCCTCGACTTGGATCTGTCGCAAGATGATCCCTTGGTTAAAATCATTGGAACAATTCTGAGGTTCTAAAGTGGCTGGTTTAAAACCTACAATTAGAGTGGTTTTGAATAGGAAGGAATATCGTGACTCTATTCAGAAGTACTTAAGGGGTGAGATTGAGTGGGGGCACCGTTCTCTATCTTATGTGAAAAAGCTAACAAGAGATGTTCTGCGAAAAGAACAAAATGAGATATGTCCTTACTGCCAAAGAGTTATCGTTGTTGAAAGAAGAAATACCTTGGAGGATATTGAGCATTTTCTAGACAAATCTCGAGACTGTTATCGTCGGCATGCCTTCACTGCGACCAATCTAATACTAAGCTGCCATTCATGTAATATCGAGAAAGGGACGCGGGATCTTGGAGACTCTTCTGTTAGAGCTGCTCGGTATCTTTATCCCGGATTAGGAAGGTTTCGCTGGCCTCACCCATATTATGATGATATAGCAGCTTGTGTACGAAAAGAACCGGGGCCCGTTTACATTGTCGTAGCTGGCTCAGGGCGAGAAGTTGAGACTGAGAATATGATAAAAGATCTCAAGCTTAATCAGCTTCGTAATATTGAATCTCGCCATCAGGTTCTCACGCAGCGTTCGAGAAAAATTGCCTCAATAATGGCAAGTTTTATAACTAGTGATCGAGAAAGCTGCAAGAGGAGATTGAAGTTTCTTGTAGAGGTGTTGGAAGAAATAAATAAAGAGCTGTATTAGACTTAGCGGTGGCTGTGAGAAGCATGATGCATGCCACCATTCGCCAATCCGCTGGCTTTCCTAATAATAAGAATAATAAGTTTGTTATTATTCTTATTATCCCGCCATGGCTGCTTCTGTGCAATCCTTTCAAATTTGTAAAATTTTGTTAATGCTATAAGTTATTGTAATTTAATGTTTTTGTAGAGCGCTGTTTCTTCAAAATAATATGTTTTGATAATCAATATCTAGTGCATTGATTGCTGTGAAAAAGGGGTGCGCTTGAGCTTTGACTTTGCTTGGTTAGCATTGATTACGTCGATGTATGATTGATGGGGTGCTAGCCATGAATGTCGAAGACTATCTTGTTGAGCGGTTCGGCCTTCTGATGAGCATATCAGACTTGGCGGATCTTCTTGGTCGCTCACCCGATGGTGTGCGGGTTTCTCTTTATTCAGATACTGAGGTCTCTAGAAAGCTGAAGCCGACGATGGTGAAGGTGGGGCGCCGTGTCTATTTTCGGACGCTCCAAGTCAAAGACGCTCTGGATTTGGAGCCTTCAGAATATGGCGCGTGTTAGTCCATCGGTAGTGCAGAAGATTCTGGGTAGGGTAGTTGCCTATCATGCCGCGTTCACGCTCCTTCCCGGCGTTTCAGTTCCTGGTGCAGTCTTCCTTAGCCAAGCATTTTACTGGACACGTAACACCAAGGCGGAGGAAAGAGGCGGGTGGTTTTACAAAAATCAGCGTGGCAGAGATAGTTGGGAGTCAGAAACAGGGCTTTCTCCAAAGCAGCAGGCTAATGCTAGGAAATCGCTAGTGGAAATTGGCGTATTGGAAGAGGAAAGGAGAGATGTACCTGCAAAAATGTGGTATCGGGTGAACTGCGAGCGCTTGCTTGAGCTTCTAGCGGAGCAATTCGACGACGACCCTTCTGGAAGTGATTGTAATTCCCAGTTTTTCCCTTTGGTCGATTCTACTATCCCTTCTGGCCAATCTGGTGGGCAGGATAGTCAAACCTTGATTCGACCAAAGGGCAAATCTATTACAGAGAATACAACACAGAGTACATCAAGAAATAAAAGCGAGGCGGCCAAGGCCAAGAGTCATCCTGGGCCCGAATCAAAATTAACGCGGGCGGAGATGGCTGAATTATTGGGCCAGCAAAGAGCAGAGCTCATAGCCAGAAACTACGGCAGCAACAAAGTTGGAGTTCCTGCAGTAGAAGAAATGCGCAGAACCCTTCGCACATGGAATTCAAGCGGCGCGGAACGGGGGTGATGGCCCCGACCGCGCCTAACCACGACTGCCTGCATAGGAGGCATCCATGGCTAACAGACAGGGTATCACACCCGCCTACACCGACAGTGGCCTGTCGCGGCTGTACCGGTCACACGCGGTCGAACAGCATGCCATCCAGAGCGAGATTCGAGTTCTGGTGATCATCGCCGGCTACGCAAGCGATTTTCTGACCGAGGAGTTGGAAATCCTTCCCGAGGATTTCTTCACCTGCATCGAGGAGATGAAAGAGGTGATGGAGTCCATCGACCTGAAAAGCCTGGATTTTGAAAAACGGTCGCTCACGCTCCAGAGGACGAGGCGGCGTCTGGAGGCCAAAGCGACCCGTCAGGATCGTCAAAAGGAGGTTTGATCATGAGCAACAAAATTTCGTACGCACGAAAAATCGCTGGTGTCGCTTTCGCGACCACCATCGGTCTATCGCAGCCAGCCATGGCGGGCGGGATTCCCGTTATCGACGTGTCGAGTCTGACTCAGCAGATTTTGCAGGTCCAGCACATGCTTAACCAAATCGAGCAACTGAAAAGCCAGCTCGAAACGGCCAACAGGGAGCTGGACAGCATGAGCGGCGTTCGTGGCCTGGGGAACGTCATCGATTCTGCCTATGACACTGCCGTGAATATCGATCCCAACCAGGTGTTGAGTGACGCCGGTATCAGGGGCGCAAACGAACACGGCCTTTCTGGTGATGTAGCGGACCTGTACGACAGCGGCAACGAGAACACGGCGACCTGGCTTGGCCAGTCCCAGAAGTCGCTGGAGCAGGCCCGTGAGCGCTTTAGCGAGCTGACCGGCTTGGTGGCTGAGGTTAACAACAGCCCCGACCAGAAAGACGTTTTGGACCTCCAGGCCCGTATCGGTGCCGAACAGGTCATGCTGCAAAACGAGATGGCCAAGCTGGCCATGCTCCGCTCGCAGGCCGAGGCCAATCAGGCGATGCACAACCAGCGCGTGCAGCAGATGCGCGTCGCGTCATCAGGGGAACCGTTCGAACTTGATTGGTAAGGAGGTCTTATGGATGTCAGGAAAATTTCGTGCGCACGAAATATTGCCATTGTGGTTCTGATCAGCGTTGTGCTGACTGGGTGTTTTGATGATACCCCGGATACTGGCCCGGTGCAGAGCGTGGACTGGTACAAAGCGCATGACAATGAGCGCAAGGTGACCCTGGAGACATGCGGCAACAATCCTGGCGAACTCCAGGAGACGCCGAATTGCATCAATGCACTCCAGGCAGAACGGGCACTGTCTAGCGGTGAGCCCTTCGAACTTGACCTGTCTAGCCTTAAGAGCGAGGAGGACTCATGAACCTGTTTGAAGGCATGTTCTCCGTCGTTGATCAGGCACTGGACCAGTACATCATCAACACGGCTACTGACCTCATCGCTTACATCACTCCGATGTTTACCAGCATGTTGATCGTCTGGATTGCCATCTGGGGCTATTTGATGATGTTTGGCAAGGTCAGTGAGCCCTTGCAGGAGGGCGTTTTTCGCATCCTTCGCATCGGCTTCATCATGACGCTGGGGCTGACGGTCGGTACCTATATGGGCGTCGTGGTGGACGTACTGGCTCACGGCCCTGAAAAGGTAGCAGCAGTCATCACGGGGTCCAATGGAGGCGCAGCGGCCATTTTGGACAGCCTGTTCTCCCGCGTTCTCGCCGTAGCTGATCAGGCCTGGGATAAAGCGGGAGTCATGAGTGGTGATTTCGGCATGTATCTGGTGGCAATTCTGATCATGGTGTTTGGTGGTGGTGTTGCCATCGTAGTGGCGTTCCTCTTACTGGCCAGCAAGGTCGCTACCACAGTGCTGCTGGCAATTGGTCCGCTCTTTATCATCGGTCTGCTGTTTAACAGCACCCAACGCTTTTTCGAGAGCTGGTTGGGCATGGTGATTAATTTCGGCATGCTGCTGCTTTTGGGCTCAGCCATTGGCCGAATGGTCATCGATGTCAGCGAAGCGTTTATGAACATCGTGGAATCCTCGGCAGGCAGCATGGCCAGTATGACCACAAGTGCCTATCTGATTGCTTTTTTTGCCCTTGGAATCCTCGTGCTGAAGCAGGTGCCGGCCATTGCTTCCGCATTGGGCGGTGGTGTGGCATTGGCAACTCAGGGCGCTCTGGGCTCTGCTATGTCCGCGATGCGTCCCTCAGCAATCCGCCGTCAGTATCGCGGCGTTCAACGTGATGCACGCTTAGCAGGCAGTGCGGCAACCTCCCCTTACCGTGGCGCGAAGTCTGCCTATCGTGCCTACCAGAAGCGTTTCGGTGCTGGCAACACGATGACAGGAGGATAAGTCATGAATACCAATATCAAGTGGTTAGATACCTGGCGCGTCCGCGTGGCGCGGGTAAAGAGTGGGGTGGGGCTGGTCATCTCGGGCCTGTTACTGGTGGTGGGTATCCTGTTGTCTGTGGCGTTGCTCCCTGAACTGCCTGGTTTGGTCAGCGTCGCTCTTACTGGCGATGGCGAGGCTGCTCGTACCCTGTTTGTCTGCGTGGCCGGTATTGCCGTGTGTGTTCTCCAGTGGCTATGGCGCGCAACGATATATCCCGAGCTTCGGCGTGATCCATCTCAGAAGGAGACCTCATGAGCTACCGGCGCTTGACACCCGAAGAGATCGAAGACCTGCGAGCTGAGATGCGTGCCTCTGGGCAGTGGATGAAAGCTGAGCTGGCCAAACGTCGCCGGGAGCATGGAGAGACGAAAGCGGTTGAGACAAGTGCCTCCCCTATTACTAATGGCGAATCCTCCCGATCAGCCCCTGGCGACCAGCAGGTTTGAGACAGGTCCGTGCGTATTACTAAGGGAGTAGCCTAGCGCGTCCCTGAACCCATTTTCGTGCGTACGAAAAGAATGAATGGGTATAGAGCTAGGGCAGGATTCGCGAAGTGCCAGCACATGGTACTGCCGTCCTAATTGGAGCGCCTAGAGCACTGCTGAAGCCAAAATTTCGTGCGTACGAAAAGTCTGGGTGGTTTTGAGGCTAGGGCAGGATTCGCGAAGTGTCAGCCGTAGCCGGCAGGATGCTGGCATTTGGTACCAGGTTTGGAGAGCAACACGCAATAGAGGATGACACGATGACAGAAATAGCAGTGGTCAAAACCAGGCTGACATCAGCCGAGAAGGAAGCCTGGCAACGCCTTTGTGAAGCATCTGGACGTTCGGAGTCAGATGTACTGCGGGAGATGATCCAGCGCGTCTGTGGCGAAAGCATTGCTGAAGAAGGACGAGACATGATGCGGGGCCCCAAGTCCTGCAAGTTATCGGTTCGGCTGACTCGGCAGGAGCAGGAGTTGATCACAGAGCGGGCCGCTTACGAGGGCTTTCCGAATCGCACTCGTTGGGCTTCGGCGCTGATTCGGGCGACGCTGCTACGTCAGCCGGTCATGAACGAAGAAGAGCGCTCTGCCTTGATCCAAGCATCTTTCGCACTGACCGACGTCATTGAAAACGCTGGCGGTACCCAGCTGGGTTTGCCTCGCATGCGGATTAAGGATCAGGGCCAGGGAGAAATCAGCATCAAGGAGCTACAGGACAGAGTGCGGGAGGTTAATGAGCGCGTGATGGCACTGGTCTCCGGCGGGCGAAAGCGTTGGAATCTGGTGTGAGAATAGGAGAATGGAAATGCCGCGATATAGTTTCAAGATCGATCCATGCCCTCAAGAAGACGGCTATGGCTGGGTCCTGAGGTACTTTGAGGATGATTGGGAGATTCCAGGATACGAGTTGTTTTCTGGACCTCACGATGTTGGATGGATGAAGACAGTCGAGTACGAGAACGCCAAGTTTGCCGGAGAGCTATGGGTCGAAGAGATGATCGCGACATATGGCGAGGATTCAGGAGGTCGTCCAGAAAGCGAGTCGGGTAGTACGCAGTTGAGTTTCGATTCGATGAATGATGGTTAGGACGTTCAAGAAAGGAGGGGAAATATATGATCATTCTGGCGATCCTATCCTAGAGTGTACAAAAGCTCACGGGCATGAATATAACAGGTGCATATTTGGCTTCCATGATGTAAAATGACCAGCAAGAGATCAAAATGGATGCAAGAAAAGTGATTAAATGTCATCTATCCAAAATAATGGGTGAGAAAAAACTCAAAATTTCCGATGTCAGCCGTGATACCGGGATAAGCCGTGGAACATTAACCCGCATGTATTACGAGACATTAGTCAGGATGGATATTGAAACTATCAGTATTCTCTGTGGATATCTGGGCATGACCGTGGGGGAACTGTTTGAGTATCAGTCAGGAGATAGTCTCCATGAATAATAAAAAGACTATGATTTCACTCTTCAGTGGAGCAGGAGGTTTAGACTTAGGGCTAGCCAGAGCTGGTTTTGAAAACAAGCTATGTGTTGAAGTTGACGAAGTTGCCCAGCAAACACTTGCTATAAACCATCCAAGATGGAAGCTATCCTCGCTTGGAAATATCCATGCATCAACTCCGGTGGAGTTGTTACGAGAGGCTGGACTAGAATCCAGAGAACTCACCCTTCTTGCTGGTGGGCCACCATGTCAACCTTTCTCAAAATCTGGTTACTGGGTAACAGGAGATACAGAACGTTTGACAGACCCTCGAGCAAAAACCCTTAAAGCGTATTTAGATTTTGTCCGCGAAGCACAACCAAAAGTTATACTTCTCGAAAATGTCAAAGGCATAGGGTATTCTAAGAAAGATGAGGGTTTGCAGCTCTTGGTAAATGAGCTGAACAAGATTAATAAATTAAAAGGTACTAATTATATACCCCGCGTTATATCACTGAATGCAGCCGACTACGGTGTTCCTCAACTAAGAGAGCGCGTATTCATCATTGCCAGTAGGGATGGTTTGGAATTTGATCTTCCTGGGCCTACTCATTTCAGCCCCGAGAAATTCAGGGGTAAGGGGCGCATCTATTCGACGGCATGGGATGCCATTGGTGATTTGGATTTCAATATCTGGCCTGAGGAGCTCAAACCCTCAGGCAAGTGGGCCGACTTGCTGCCTACGATTCCTGAGGGGCAAAACTATCTCTGGCACACAGAGAGGATGGGTGGCGTCCCCCTATTTGGCTGGCGCACTAGATTTTGGTCTTTTCTTCTCAAGTTAGCCAAAAACAAACCTAGTTGGACGATCCAAGCTCAGCCCGGTCCTGCAACTGGACCATTTCACTGGAAAGGGCGTTTGTTGTCGATCCGCGAACTCGCTAGAATCCAAACGTTTCCAGACGATTACCAGTTTTCCGGAGATCGGCGAGCGGCTCACAAGCAGATTGGCAATGCCGTCCCTCCTGCGATTGGGGAATTGTTGGGGTTAGAGATTCGGCGTCAGTTCTTTGGTGAACGTGTGCGAAAAAGGTTAAGGCTTATCCCAGAGAGAAAAGTCGACTGCCCTCTACCGGAAAAAGCCAAAGCTGTACCCGAAAAATATCTGTCCCTCTGTGGCTCTTACGATGCCCACCCCGGAACAGGGAAAGGTCCAGGAGCACAAAAACGCGAATCCAAGGAAGACGTCTATGCCTGATAGCAGCAAACGAGAGTCGCGCTCACGAATTCTTGAGGCGCTTGAGCGTGAGTTAATGGGGCCCACTTCTGCAGATGAGGCAATTACTGAATTTCCGACCACTCGATACATAGCTGGGCGACTAGCCCCTTTAGAATCAGAAATTTCAGAGTTGGAAAACGAGGAAATCGCGGCCGGAAACGACGATGATGAAGGAGGCGAGTATGAAGCTCAGCCTCCGCTCATTATTGGCTTTAGCCCTTCCTCCATGGGGCTCTCCTTCCTTGTTCCACAAGATACAAAAACCATTAATGCCAATGTGTCGTGGGGCGACTATCGCCGTGAAAAGGACGAGTCCGAAGGCAGAACTCACTGGCAGCGGTACGAGCGGTCAGTCTTGGTTGAAGCTGTTCCAGTCGATGCTGTCGGCAAGCTCAAACCAATTCCCTTATCTAAGTCTAATGCTCCCGAGCATGTAAGTGTTACGCCGCAAGGCTTCAGAAGAGCAGGTCAGGACGGAGATGGTGATGGGCAGGTGTTTCTAGAAGGGGTTGTTCATCACATTGATGGGGCCAAAGCAATAAGCCTTTTTCTCGTCAATAGGCGTCCTAAAGGTGAGGATTCCGATAGGGCGAAGGACGAACAATGGCTGATGCAGCCGAAGCTGAAAGTATTCTCAGCCGATGAAGCTCCGATCTTTATCGCAAAGGGCTTCGACAAAGATATTTCTAAGGATCCGGAAATTGCTACAGCCAATCTGCTATACCGAGATGCGAAGGAATTCGCCACAGGCCACGGAGTTGCCGCAGGGTGGGAAGGCGTTAGTACTGAAAGTGATCGAGCGAGTCTCCTTTACACTGATTTTATTCCCAATTTTGAAGTCCCAAGTTTGATTGCTCAAAGCGGCGACATTGCCGGTTTGAACTTGGATATGTGGAAGCTCAGCAAATGCTCGACTCCGGAAGAGATCTTCGACGCTATCGAACCTTTGATTTCGGCCTACGAGCAATGGGTTGTAAAAAGAAAGCAAGAGGCGAAGGGCGCTCCGTTTGTCTCCACCAAAGAGAACCGTGATACGACAAAGGTTCTAATAGAGGCGTGTGATGACGCAGCCCGCCGGATGCGGGAAGGTCTGGAGCTTATTAGAGATGAACCGAAAGCTTTTGACGCATTTTTGTTTGCCAACCATGTGATGTGGGATCAGCGTATTCACGCCAGTTGGGCGAGCCGAAACCGAGACAACGGAGAATTGATTGGCAAGCCAGGGGACTTCGACGAGCCTGGTAATCGTTCTTGGCGGCCATTTCAGATGGGCTTCATTCTGCTCAACATCGCGAGCATGGTGAATAAGCCCAAGCCGGGAGAAAAGATCGCTGCAGATCGCAAACTCGTTGATCTCCTGTGGTTTCCTACCGGTGGCGGTAAGACCGAAGCCTACCTTGGCCTAGCGGCATTCACTTTGGCTCATCGGCGACTCCGCGGTGACGTCAACGGCCTCGATTCCAGCGCCGGTGTAGCTATTATCATGCGTTACACCTTGAGGTTATTGACGGTCCAACAGTTTCAGCGCGCAACGGCACTGATCTGTTCCTGTGAGCTGCTACGTCAGAGTGATCCGGACAAGTGGGGAGAAGAGCCCTTTAAGATTGGGCTTTGGGTTGGTAAGGCCACGACTCCGAACGACGCAAAAGCTTCCGGCAAGGCTCTTGAGTTCTTGGATGAAGGCAAGAAGCCCAGAGACGGAAGCCCGGTTCAATTGGTTTCATGCCCTCGTTGTGGAACCTCTCTGGTAACTCCCCAAGGAAAGCCAGAAAATCAGACCTATGATTTCGATAACAATCGTCTGCGAACCCTGGTCCGGTGCCCAAATCCGAAGTGTGAATTTTGTGCCCGTAAGTCCAATGACCAGGGCCTACCAGTAGTGGTTGTCGATGATGAGATCTATCGGGAGTGTCCATCACTGGTCATCGCTACCGTGGATAAATTTGCTCGCATGCCATTCAAAGGCGAAACTCAGGCGCTGTTTGGTTTACGAGATCGATACAGTCCAACATACGGCCACCTAACACCGGGCCATGGCGACAAACCTAACCAGAGAGTGGTAAAGGACGAGCAACCTGCACATCGATTAATGCCCCCAGAATTAATCATTCAGGACGAGCTGCACCTGATCTCTGGTCCGCTGGGCACAATGGTAGGGCTTTACGAAACCGCCGTTGATTTCCTGACACGCGTAGAAGTTGAAACCGGGGTTTCTTTACCGGCAAAGATCATTGCATCAACAGCCACCATACGGAGAGCTCGCGAGCAAATTCGACAGCTTTATAATCGTGATCTTGCCATATTTCCACCCAGTGGCCTGTCGTCCAAGGACTCGTTCTTCGCCAAAGAGCAGTCAATCAAAAATAATGACGACAAGACGGCCGGTCGTCTATACGTTGGCTTGAATGCGCCTGGCTCCAGTACAAAAACTCTGCTTGTTCGAGTCTATGCGGCATTGCTTGCAGCGGGTGAGGCAGAAATCACTCGCGATCACGAGGCAGCAGACCCGTACGCCACTGTTGTGGGTTACTTCAATAGTCTGCGTGCCCTCGGCGGTGCTCGTAGGCTGGTTGAAGACGATATCAAAAAGCGCCTCCGGTACCTGGCCCAACAGAGAGGGTTCCCACAGCGCTATATCAATGATCCAGACGAACTAACAAGTCGCCTCGACTCATGGCGCATTCCAGGGTTGTTAAAACGGTTGGATAACCGATTCCCGCGCGAAAAAGGCAAGCAGTACCCTGTCGATGTGTTGCTTGCCACCAATATGATTTCTGTGGGCGTGGATATCGATCGGTTGGGCTTGATGGTTGTTACCGGTCAACCTAAAAGCACTGCTGAGTACATCCAGGCAACCAGTCGAGTTGGGCGAAAACACCCAGGCTTAGTTATCACTATGTACAACTGGTTGGGTGCTCGTGACCTCTCCCATTATGAACATTTCCGTGCCTATCACGCGGCGCTTTATCGCCATGTTGAAGCCATCAGTGTGACCCCATTCTCCTCACGTGCACTAGACCGAGGCTTGCGTGGCGCATTTGCGGCAATGCAGCGCCTGGGTGGGCAGAACATGGCCAGAGAAGTCCATGCTCAGAACTTTGACCCGGCTTCGATCGACACGGATCTAATGATCACCGATGTCACAACTCGGGCGGCAGATCTTGTTGGTAAGAAAAACGCAAAGCTTGTAAACGAGCGACTCATGTCCAGTCGAGACGATTGGGCTCATTATGCAGATGATTTATTGCGCTACTCCTGGCTAAAAAGTGATGAGCGGCCACCGAATAACTCACGCGTATTGCTGAAAACATCGGGAACAGATAATGAAGGGCAGTGGCCAACTCCCGGGTCTTTGCGCGAAGTCGAGCCAACGGCTGCGTTCTATTTGAGTGACGAGGAGTAACAAGGATGTCGAGTAAAAGAGCTATTGGTGATGTTCGCCCTAGTCAGGTAATCACAACTTTTGGTCCAGGCGCGATCGTGGATTTGCAGACTCTTTCTGTCATCGTCGCCGGCATTGACAGTTGGCGACTTGATGAAGAGTTGGCTATTCACGAGCCTCGTTTGCAGCGCGCCCTAAAGGTTAAACGGTTTTTTTCTGCAGAACCGGCTAGCGGCAATTACTTCACCAAGCGTGGAACTGTGCCGACCTTTCTGTTTCCGCGATATCAAGTTTGTACTCATCCAGAATGCGCGACTCTGTCCGAGCCTGGTGAAGAGCTAGTTGAGTACAACGAAAAAACCCAGGAAATGGAATGCAAGGCACCTAATTGCAAAGGTAGGGGACGATTCCGCGCTCCCACGACTCCTGCACCATTTGTCGTCGCCTGTCCTAGCGGGCATATCGATGATTTCCCATGGAGAGCCTATGTCCATAGAGATGCGGAGAGCGCATGTAAAAAGCGCATGCGACTCGTCTACTCGGGCACCACGGGATCCGTGTCTGACATTTGGGTCTATTGCGCATGTGATGCCAAGCGAAGCGTGAGTGATGCTTTTGGTGAAAATCGCGGAATGGCATTGGGAGAGTGCACTCGGAAGCGACCGTGGCTTGGTATAAAAAATAAGGATCCGAAAGAGTGCAAACACGCTGGTCAATTGAGAGCCATACAGCGTGGCGCTACCAATGGCTGGTTTCCACTCGTTCGCAGCGCCTTGGCCATCAAGGAGGCCGCCAGCCCGATTGGTCAGGCATTGAAGAAGTGCCCGCAGCATCAGGTTGAAAAAATCGACTCGTCAGAGAAGCTGCAAACGCTCCTCGACATGGATATGTTTCCGGCTCTTGCAGAGTTTAAGGCGGAAGATATATGGCAGACGCTACTGAAAGAGCGCGGCGAGATCGAGACAGATGAAATTGATCTTCGCTTGCCAGAGTGGAATGCATTTCGCGATATAGAGGGGAGCAATCAGGGAGATCAATCAGATTTATTCTTGGAGGCGGGCGAGGTACCCGACTTCTTGTCCGAAGAAATCGAGCGAATTGTATTGGCCCGCAAACTATTGGAAGTGCGGGCCCTTACAAGTTTTACTCGTATTGACTACGCCTCGGGCATGGATGACGACGGCATGGGCGCGTCGCGTGCACCGATTTACAAGGAACGTCAGGACTGGCTGCCTGCAGTAGAGGTACGGGGTGAAGGTATCTTCATTGAATTAAAAGAAGAAACTTTGGCTGATTGGGAAGAGCGGTCCGCAGTAAAAGAACGGGCAGCGGCCATCGAGCAAAAATATGGGGAATGGGCAAAAGAGCGCGGAGTAGATGCGGATGACTTCCCTGGCGCGCGCTATTTGTTGCTGCACAGCTTGGCCCACGTATTGATGCGCCAGCTCGCGCTGGATTGCGGCTACTCCGAGTCGTCTGTGCGTGAACGGATTTATAGTAGTACTGACCCTGAACGCAAGATGGCTGGAATTCTGCTATACACCGCAAGCGCCGACTCTGAGGGTAGTCTCGGCGGCTTGGTCGATTTGGGGACAAGGGAGCGGTTTCCTAATTTGATTCATAGCGCACTGGAAAATGCCAAACGGTGCTCATCGGATCCGCTCTGTGCTGACCATCAGCCAGACGTTCACGCCACCATCAACGGAGCGGCCTGCCATGCCTGTGTGTTGGCTCCAGAAACTTCCTGCGAAGCGTTCAACCGCTTCCTGGACCGCAATTTCCTCGTGCCCACGATGGCGTACAACGATATGGCTTATTTCAAATAGGGTCTCGCTATGTCCAGCCCCCGAGGCAAGTCGGCGCATTCAACGGCGCAGAGTGTGCGTCAGCTAATCAATGCTGGTGCCTTCGACGAAGTCATCAGAGCTTTGGATTCAGGAGTCCTAACCTCAGAGTCCGGTGCGGCTACCATTGCCAAGTTGGCCGCTGGGCGAGGAGCAGTAGATAGGGCTCTTCGGGAGTTGGTCTCTAATTGGGCGAGTCACTTCGCTTCCCTCGACAACTCTGATTTCGCCCTCCAGTTGGAGACGATAAAGGAAGCTGTAGCGCTTACAGACGGGGAGGCTACTCAAACTGAAGTGGTGTGGACCGGGCCCAAGGTGGAAGGCTCCTACCTTCGCGCAACTCGCCAAGTGGTGCAGGATATTATTTCTGCTGCCCATTCTGAGCTTTTGGTGGTGGGTTACTGGCTGGCAGGCAAGGAAGATTACGAAGGTATCATCAACGACATTATCGAGTTGATGGCCGATGCTGTTGCGCGCGGCGTGAAAGTCACGATGGTGTTGGACGAGGGTGAAAAAGGCTACGGAAAAAATAACCGTGATACCTTGATTGCCCTATGGCCGAAAGGTGTGGCACTGCCAAAACTCCTGACCTGGAAGATACCGCCCGATGATAAGCACTTGAAACTGCACGCTAAGGTATTGGTGGCAGATCGTCACGATGCGCTGGTGACTTCCGCCAACCTGACCATGTATGCGCTGGATCGCAATATGGAGATGGGCGTCAGAGCACAAGGGCAACCCAGTGAACGGATTGCACAGCACTTTGATTTACTAGGGCACAAGGAAGTGCTTGTGCCCTATGCTCTATGATGCTTAGTGGATTTCCTGCAGGTGGCGCTCTTTGTTGAGCGCCAACAAGCGCGCTAAAACTTCATTGCGTAATTCGTCTGGCCAGCGGTACCGCCATGGAATAGTTTTACCCTCTTCAACTTCGTAGTCTGGTTCAAAGACATAGTTAAGCTTAAGATCTTCCCATTCGTAAGCTCTTAACACGGCCTCGTCCAGCTTCTGGTGCAATCGACGAAGTTTCTCGATTTCGGCAGAGTGTTCATCGGGGTTATGAAATCGATTGTACGTTTTTGTGAGTCCTTGATTGTTTGAAGTCATCAGCTCTTCCCGGAAATTGAAATACTCATCAGCAGCCGCTTCAAGCAATTCCGCATGATCTCTAAGCGATGGGAATGGGAATGTTTCGAAGCAGTCAGATGGTGTATAAACCGGTCTATCTTCTTGGTACGAACCAAAAAATAGAGCCCACTCCTCATGAAACCTTGAATGTATTGTGCAGAAATCAGCCATAGACTCCACAGCAAGGACGATCAGCTTCTGATCGTAAACCATCCCATTGGGCAAGAACGTGAACGTTCGGTATTTGCTGGTTTGAGTTGTGACCATGACACGATCAAGCGGTTTAATTGTTCTATACAGACCGGGCCGTTTTTCACAATATTGCCACCAACGGTCGCGTACAGCAGGTCGTTTTTGCTTGTCCCTGCCAGGTTTAACCTTTGTTTTGAGGATCTCATACAGGTCAGGCCATTGCATGGCCTGCGCCTCATCCATGTCAAAAAAATCGATGATATAGCGATGATGTTGATGAGTTGGAGAATCATTCACCTCGGATCCACCAATATACGGAAAAATCCGTTCCTGATTCTTTGCGTCTTTCTCTATCAACCGGTGCATTTCGGAAATTGAACTGGCAACACTTTTGGTATCCGTATCATCAAAGGTGAACCCCATCCCTAGTGGGTAGCTTCCAACAAAGCTCTTATCAGAATTGACAGAAAGTACATGCGGATCCTCACTATCGCCCTTGTCGAATAGATAGGCCGTTATCAAATCTACTCGTTTTTTGTCCAAATAAATTGGTCGCTTAGTTCGGCCTTTGTTGGTGAAAATCAGGCTGACAATTACTGCGGCTTTCCCTGGCCATGGTACCCGGCGCTGGGCGTTGTAGATAACGCCGCCGTGATTAACAATCCATCGAAGTCCTGTACTTCGGGTGTCACCAATTGCGATTGTCTTTTTCGCGATTAAACCTGAAGCCCCTTGTTTTCTGAGTAGGTTAAACGTACGGCGAAAAAAGTGCGCGACCAGATCGGAATTTCCATGTGATTCTTCGTGCAGCATTTTTAGCCAGTCAACAAAATAGTCGCGATTTCCATCAATGGTAGTGTTTTTGCCTGCAAACGGTGGATTGCCAACGAAGGCATCGAAACCACCGTTTTCTCTATGAAAAACTTCGGGGAACTCGATCTCCCAGCAGAAAGGAATGATTGGCTTATCGCCACTAGTCAGCCCCTTCACAATCTTCTCAATCTCGTCGGATGCCTTCTCATCCTTCCCAAAACGCTCAAGCCAGTAGCGATACTCAATCAGCTTCGCCTCCCGCTGCTTAGTATTTTTACCGTTAAAGAAGGCTGCTATGGCGAGGGTCGCCTTTAAACGGAGACTGGTGAGTGCTTCTTCAGCAATGCGGTTTTCTTTTTCTTTGCTGATAAAGTCGTGATCGGAAATGGCATGAATAGCTTCCCGATGTTGCTCCGCTTTTACTATTTCCTTGTCGGCCTGGTTGGCGAACAACGGGCCGAAGTCATTGCTTACAGGCTTCCAGGTAAAATTGCGGATTTTCTCAGGCGAAAGCCCAACCAAAGAGTTGCCATGTTTGAGCGCATGGTCCACAAAGGTAAAGGGGCGACCGGTGGAGAGCGTGGTCAGCCATAGGGATAGCTTGGCCATCTCCACTGCCAGTCGGTTCATATCGACGCCATAGATACAGTGCTCAGCCACGTAGCGGCGGGCAAAAATAATGCGCTCCTCTCGGGATTCCGGCATCAGGTTTTCACTGGCTTTCCCCTGTGATGGAGTTCCAAACGGCATGGTCAATATCGTGTCAGGCTGTTCCGCCGCCATGCGCTCCCAGGCGTCTACCAATCGTTCGGCCAGATACCGTGTTGCTTGTACAAGAAATGCGCCGGAACCCATGGCTGGGTCGCAAACCTTAAGGCTCAATATTTCCTGCGGTGTTTTAATCAACCTGGGCTCAACCAACAGGCCGGGCTTGCCTTCTACATTCACATATGCCTGGTGCTCCAGCGTACGGCGCACCACGGGCTCGGTGAGTGTAGGTGGTGTGTAGTGGGCGCCACTGGAGCGGCGATCCTGACCGTGGGTGACATAGAGCCCGCCCGGCCGGACGATACCCAAGGGTTGCAGAAAGCGCTCCACCGGCTTGGCTTGCGCCAGAAGCTCGGCGTCATCAGTACCGAGATTAGCCAATGTGTGCCTATCTTCGTTACGCTCTAGCACTTTCTTGATGGTGCCTGCCGTTTTGCTGGTGTGCTGGGCAATGACCTTTATCAGTGCCGCTTGTTCCAGGCCTGCAAATTCATTTGCATTCACAGGTTCCGGCTCGGCAATCTTGGTACCGCCATGCAACAGCAGCAGGGTTTGGTTAGAAGGCGCTCTGGCTACGCGCCGATCCAGTAGACTTTCATACATATGGCCAATTTGTTCTACCGCCAGCGTTCGGTAGCTCACCAACTGGGGCACGCCGTCAGCCTTGGCGTATTTCAGGCTGCGCAAGATATCGCGTATTACGGCATCCCTGACCTTTGGCGGCTCCGGCGCCTCGGTCGGCCAGTTACCATCTTTCGCCCGTCCATCCAGCAATGCATAACGGTTAGGGTCGAACATTTGCCCGCCATGGGCGGCAATGCGAATGTCCGGGTCGACACTGCCATCGTGCAGAAGGCGTGAACTCGCCAGCAGGCGGGCATAAGCTGCGTACGAATGTTTGAGCTTTTCCGGAGCGAGCCGTCTGGTTTCCTCGAGCTCCGTCAGTAGATGCAGCACGCCATAGGCTCGGTCGTACGTGACATTGCCGTGGGGCAGCAAGCCGTTCTCTTCGGCGTACAGGGTAAACAACAGACGCATGATAAAGGCGACGCTAGACTCGAAGACTTCCGCTTCGCTATAGCCCCGCAGATATTCGCCGCCTAGTTCGGCATCCACTCTGTCCAATTCGTGCACTAGGATCTGCAGTGCCTCTCGCACCTGATTGCCGAGCTGATCCGCTACATCCAGTTGCCGTTGGCGACTCTGCTTGATGAGTTCAAGAATGACCTGATCCCGGGGCCCGGCAAAAAAACGCGATTCGCCCAGTAGATCCTTAAAGGCTGCCAAGGTCAGCGGGTCGTCGTTCCAGGTTTGGGTGGTCCAGGTCATCCAGGACGTGGTTTCAGAAGGTGACGCAACAACCAGACGCCAGGCTTCACCATTGGTTAGCAAGCCCAGCTCGACACCGGTTTCACGCAGCAATCGCTCAAACTTGGTGGTGGGTGATGCCTTCCAACGACCTCTATCCTGAAGCCAGGGTTTGTCCAGAGATTGTTCTCGCGGGACTTCAAGCACCAGCATGATGGCGTTGCCTTCATCCAGCAGCACGCGGCTGGGGCGCAGCATTTCTTGCTGTTCGTGGAGGTTAACCACCTTATCGGCCGGAATGGCCGCGCCAACCTGCCAGTAGTCTCTATCTTTGAGGCCGAGGAAATCTTCGAGAATAAAATTGATCCAGGCTGGTTGGCCGTTACCCTCGACCATGCCTTTGGGCAGGTTCCAGATTTCACGCTGTTTTCTGAAAGCTGCAATTTCCGCTTTATCGAGTGTTCTGAAATTGCCCGCATCGGCGAGCACTGGCTCACTTAGAACCACGCCGGTAATTTCGACGCTGGAAAGCCAGCGATGCTGTCTGTTTGCTACGCGTTTACTGGTCGCCATCAGTTCCACTCCTTAGGAAGGAGAACCTCCAGAGCAACTGGGTACATTCGCTGATCTGTCACCTTGTATAAATCTCTCTGGCGTTTTGGCTCGGTTTCTCGTTCTAGTTGAAGTTGCTCGAGTCTGCACTGAAGGGCAAGTAAATCCTGCTCCCGTTGCTCTTGTTCTTCATCGTCAAAGGAAAATTTCATCTGCATATCGGCAGAACGTTTTTGCCAGTCTTTAATGGCATTTCTGATGGCGGCAATGCGTTCTGTGGCCAGGCTTTGTGCATGTTTACGAGCAAGTTCCCCGCGTTCGTTTAAAGTTGTAATCAGCTGCTGTGCCTCTGCATTGGCACTGGTAGCGAGCTGCTGGGTAATCTCATCTAAATGGGGGGTAATGAGTTCCTGAACACTCGCGATGTCGCCTGTGTAACTTGTGGAGTCTTCTGGTCGGGTGATTTCCTGAACCGCAAGTGCTCTGTTATCAATTACCAGTTGGCAGCGGACCAGACCTTCGTGCAGACGATTATGCTCGGGCCCCAGCAGCACAAGCCGGCCCCAGGCAATAATGGCTGGCGACGTGATCAGGTTGGATTCTGATACAGCGACCCGGTTTAGGCGATGCCTGGATGAGGGGGCTCCCCACATCTGAATCCGGAAGGTAGAAACCGCCCTTCGCATTAAAGGATGGTCGAGATGGACAATCCCTACCGCATCATCTTCTCTAGTCTTGTTGCGATTAAAAGAAAGCCGCTTTTGCTGGTGATCCGTGCTGACATAGGCTTTGCATTCGGTCCAGGCGGTTGGCACACGAGCCAAAGTAAACTCGACGTCGCTCAAGTGAATGATGGCATCATCGCAGCCTTCGATCCGTAAAGCCTGCCGCAGTAGCTCCAACTGATTGCTATCCGATATATCAAGGGTGCTGCGCGCCTTGCTTAGTGCCTCAACCATTTGAGTGACGCTTTCGTTATCAAGTACTTCAATGGCCATTTCTTCTCGCGCGATTTGTCTGCGCGCATCTTCATCGATCGCGGCAAGATTGACGGCTTGATCAAGTGCCTTTCGCCGGACATTGTCGGCAATCAGGGCTCCAACACTGCCAAGATCATTTCTGATGGTCTCGACTTTATCGACGATGTGTTTGAGAAACTCAGAGTCTTCCTGGTTTTTATAAACAAAGTGATGAATGCGAACTTCGTCGGTCTTTTGTCCATGGCGGTCGACCCGGCCATTGCGCTGTTCCAGGCGAATTGGGTTCCAGGGGATTTCGTAGTGAATCAGATTGCGGCAGTGCTTCTGAAAATCCGCGCCTTCGGATGCTGCATCTGTTGCCAGCAAAATACGCACATCGGTTTCACTATTCGGTGCCTGAAATTCGTCGTTGATTTTATGGCGCTCGCTATCATTCATGCCGCCGACAATGATTCTCGTTGCGTCCAGAAAGTCATGCTTTTCTAGCACTCGCTCCAGATAATTGAGAGTGTGCTTGTACTCGGTAAAGATGATGACGCGTTCACCGTTCCACTCGTCATTATCGCGTAAGTTGTTGTTGATCCAGGAAATCAACGCAGCAGCCTTGC
This sequence comes from Halomonas maura, assembly GCF_030409305.1. Lineage (GTDB taxonomy): Bacteria > Pseudomonadota > Gammaproteobacteria > Pseudomonadales > Halomonadaceae > Halomonas > Halomonas maura. The sequence goes on along the minus strand of NZ_JAUFPQ010000017.1, from coordinate 325,308 downwards.
TGTCTTCTTGAATGGAAAAGTGAGAAACCTGACGATCTACAATTTCAAACATGTCTCGCAGAAGCTGCTTCTCATCATCTGATAATTCATTAATGAGTTTTGATGCGGCACCTGTGGCGGCTTCCAGATTATCTTCTTTTTCGTCGTCATCACTCCACTCTTCGGATTCCTTTTGCTCGAATCTACTGAATAGGGATTCACCAATGCTGAGTTCATCTTTAATGCCAGCATTTGTCGTGTGGACGACAAGACTTTCGCGTAGTGCTAAAGGCGAGGACAGTGCTCGCTTTTTCAGCAGGGTAAGAATGAACTGCAAGGGACGTTCGGAACGCTTGTCGACAGAGGCAAGACGGCTTACAGTGTAAGCTCCAAGAAAATTGAATAGGCGTTGTTCATCGCCTTCTAACTTGACGTAGAGCTGAGGGTCGTCGGACTCATTGCGAGGAAGGATGATTCGCTTTGGAAAGCGGAGCGTGCCATCTGGGTTGGAAATATCCTGTTTTAGGCGACGAACGGCGACTGCAGACAGTTGAGCCTTATCGAGATCCGTGCCGCGCGAAAAACGCAAATTATCCAGAATCTCTAATAATCCAGTGAAGCTTTCTCGATACCCATTGTGCGGTGTGGCAGTAAGAAACATTTTGTGCTCAAACTGTTCAGAAATGGATCTGAGAAGCGATGTACGCTCAGAATCGCGAACATATTGTTTCTTGCCTGATGGCGCAGCGTTATGGGCCTCATCTAGGATAAGGAGATCCCATGGGCGCTTGTTTGGGCTTTCCTTAAGCCGTCGGCGAGTGTACTCATTAAACAGACGACGAGGATGCTCTGTTTTCAGGTAATCGATAGATGTCACAAGCCGGGGAAAGCTGGCCCAGGGATTGATACTTGGGCCATATTCCTTCCTCATTCTGAGGACTGAATCCCGATCAATGATTTTAAACTCGAGACCGAACTTCTCAGCCATCTCATCGACCCATTTTACCTTCAGATGAGCTGGGCAAACGATTAATACACTACTTGCCCTGTGGCTATGGATGAGTTCTTGTGTGACCAGGCCCGCCTCAATGGTTTTACCTAGACCCACATCATCAGCTAGTAAAAGGCGTACCCGGGGCATGTTGGTGGCCCGGATCACTGGCGCGAGCTGATATTCCTCCATTTGTACGCCACCCCGGAATGGGGCATGCAGCATATCGCCGACGGCCAACGAGCTAGCGCCCCATTGCAAGGATCTTATAAAAGCGTCGAAGAGTTCCGGCTCATCGTGGGCGGTGATATTAGGTAGCGCAGTAGACTCAATCAAAGAAGGTGCAATTTCACGCTCCCAAATAACCTGGACATTCTCTCCAAGCGCATCGTCGCTCAGGCACTCAAGGGCAACCCTGTGGATGGTTTGGTTTGGCTGCGTATTTGTTTTGTTGACTGCTATAACCGCCCATATCTTGTGGCGCAGCTTGACGATTTGCCCCTGCTCAGGTGCTTCGGCAGACTTGGCTGTCATTGAGTTCTTTCCTTACCTTCGCATCTTTGGCGCCGAACTTTTCTAGCAGCGCTTTTTAGAGGAAGATGTCTTGAGGTGTGTGATGCGCCCGAAAGTACAACCAAAGCCCTGCTTGATTGATTAGTCCACGTTGTGAGCGCCTTAGGCATGTGGACCTCCAGCTTGGCAGGCAGGTGGCCTGCGATCTCAACGGACAGGTGCGACACCTAATCCATCATGCATGCTATCGCCGCGGCTCATTGTATGGACTCTAGTAACGGTACACCACCGGTACACACACCAGCTTCATGTGCTATCCTCAAATTTCGCTAAGCTACTGATTCCAAAGAACTGTACCTTTCGCTCGATTACGGTTGCTTTCCCTTGTGTATCAGTGGCTTATTGATTTAAAAGCGAACTCATAATCCCTTGGTCGCTGGTTCGAGTCCAGCTGGGCCCACCACGATTCCATCAGCTGATTTTGGTTTCGTTCTTCTCGTGTGTGCCTGCCTATCTTGTTCTCCCGGTGATGAATCGGCCCCCTTCTATCAGCAGGCTTCAGCGATCAGTCCTGATGCCTTCGAGGCCCGAATGATCTCTTAGATCGGTGTCCACGATTGCTGGGTAAGATCACATTGCCTGTACGCTGGGAAGGCCGCGAATGGTGAGCCACTGCACACTGCATCGCGTCCCTGTCCGTTGCCGCGAGACAGGGCCGGGGCCAGTCATGGTTTGTCGGTAGGCTCGAGCCGTCAGTCAGTAGAGCACTGTGACCGTTATCGTGTCCGAGTAACTTCCCGCCTCGACCATCTGGCCGGCGGGAATGGATCCGTAGACGGCATAGTCTTGGGTATGGGTGCCTACCGAGAGAAAGGTGTTGAAGCCCCGGGTTCCAGTCCCGCTCACACCGTCGCCCCAGACTGTTGCCCGGGTCGCATCGGTGTAGAGCTGGTATTCGAGCGAATTGGTTCCCGAAGCCATTTCCCGCGGGAAATACGTTCCGCTGCCGCCGGTGCTCAACTCGATGTCGTAAGTAACGAGGAGCCCGACAAGCACGACGGTGCAGGTGACCTCGACGTTGCCGGCCGCCTCGGTGTCGGAGGCGTCGAGCGGGTCGTAGGTGCCGAAACTCACCCCCGTGGCGCTAACCTCGCACGATTCCAGCAACGCCGCGGCCGGCCTCGGCATGCCGAGGCCGGCGACGAGAAGAATCAGCAACGCAGGCAGGGGATGCCCTATCAGGCACTTCATGGTGTCTCCTTGCATGTCACGGGGCCGATTCGCGGGACGGGACCCGGATTGTCCGGCAGGCGGATCTCGGCCGTGCACCGGTGGGCGTTCCAGCGCGCCTCGAGCGTGCTCACCGGCTCGAGGCCAGTGACCCATGCTTGGCCGCGTCGGGCGACGGGGAAGCGTTGATCCTTGCCAATGACCCGGACGGTGGCCCCGGCCGGGATCGGTTCGTCGCTTTCCTGCACCAGGGTGACCAGGGCCCCGCGGGCCGATTCGGCGTCGAACTCGACCAGTGCGCCTTGGCGATATCCCGGAACGGCCGTATTTTCCAGTGTGTCGATCCGAGCATCGAGGGGCAGGTCCCCACCGTCGACCCGGACCCGGTTCCTCTCGAAGGCGCGCATGTCGGGAATGAAGGCCATGCCGTTCGGCCCGGTGCGGTCGATCAGGTGGTTCTCATGATAGACTCGTACCGCCGGGTATTGCCCCACCCGCACCACGCCGAAGCTCCGATCGATGGAGCGGGACACGAACGCATCGCCACCCAGGACGGCGACGCCGCCGCTGGCATTGAGGCGGTAGCTGGTCTGGTCGTCCAGGCGGGAGATGTCGGCCTGGTAGCTGCCGAAGTCGGTGCGCGCCTGCAGGGTAGCCCGGTGGCGGTCATGGCCGTTGTCGTTGTCCTCCGTGGAAAGCCGGTAGCCGAATCCGCTCCCGGGGGGCAGGTTTCTCTGGAGCTGCAATCGGGTTCCCTGGTCGTCACCCCGGCGCACATGACTGAGACTGCTGCTTGTTCGCGAACCCAGCGGGACGGACAGCGTCATCCAGGCGGTTGTCTCGCGGTTCTCCAGGTTCCGGAGGAGGCTCGCGTGGAGGGAAGCCCGGTCGAACACGCGGGTCGACAGGCCGACGTCGACAAGACGCGTGTCGGAACCGTCCCGCCGGTCGACCCCAGTGTAGCCCAGGGATATCGAGACATTGTCGGCCACCCGTCTCCCGAAATGGGTCGAGAGAATCTTCTCGGGGGCGGGCTCGTCTGACTGTAGCCCGAGCTGGCGGAACTTCCGTGCCGCCCAGGTGTAAAGGAGGCCGTAACTGTTCCGCTGGCCGCGTCGAGTGACGCCCAACGAGAGCAGGGCGCCGTTGCCGGCATCGCTGGCACTGCCGGCAGCGGCCGCCGTGATCACGCCGAGAGATGGCCCGGCCAACCAGGCGGCGCCGAGTCCGGCCGTCTGCTGGTCTTCGACCAGTTCGACACGGGTCTCGCCGGTGAGTCGTTCGGAGAGGCCCAGACGATGCGTGCCGGCGAAGAAGGCGCGTCCATAATCATTGCTATGGATGGCGTAGTTCCGCCGAATAGCTCCGGCCTCGTAGGTGAAGTCCTGCAGCCCTTTCCTGAGAAGGGACTGGCTGACATAGAAGGGGCGCGTGATGACCCGCTCCCGGCCCAACACGTCCTGGATGACCATCTGTACCTGGTTGATCCCCACCGTCGCGGGGATGTTCTCCAGGGAGAAAGGGCCGGGACGGAGCTGTTCCTGCAGTCGTCTGCGGTCGTTGGTGTAAAGGTCGATGGAGGCCGGTACCGTGGTCTCGCCGCTGATACGGGGAAGCGGGAAGGTGATGAAATCCGGCCGGGTGTCGAAGTTGGTCCCCCACTGGATGCCGGCGAACTGAACCGAGCGCCCCCAGCTTGCCGAGCGTGAGATGGTATCGCCCAGCGACAGGGTGCGGGTCCTCTCGGGCCAATCCCGTCGCCAGGTGGTGTTGAGCCTCGTCAGCTCGCGTTCGCTGCGCGCATCCGATGCCAGGAATGTGGTCGTGCCCGTGCCCAGCGCATTGAAAATTCCGATCTCCATGGTGCCGCGGGTGGTGTCATCGAAGTCGCTGGACTGGTGGACGATGTCGTAGTTGAAGAAGCCGCCGGGTGTTGTCTGCTGCGTCAGGGCATGGTATCCGGCCATCCCGTCGAGCTCGAGGGGCTGGAAGCCCGCGGCACCGGCATCCAGGACCAGTTCCTGCCTGTCCTCGTCGATGGTGTAGCCGAGCTCCGGGATGGAAGTCAGGGCATAGTAACGGCGGCCGTTCCGCTGAGCGGATGGGCTGTCCGGTACGGTCAGGCCGGCGGTGGCAAGCGTCTCCTCATCGACCAGGAGCCGCCCCCGTTCATCCTGCAGGACGCGGGTGACGTGGTTCTTGGACACGGTGTTGACCCGGATGCCGAGCATCCGCACCGTGTAGTCGTCGGCCGCGGAGAGGCTGTCGCCGGCGGCCGAACCGGCCGGCGAGGCCGCCGCACCTGCCATCGTCAGCAGGACACCGGCGACAAAGTGGAGCCCCCTGACCTCCATGTGTCAGCGGGAACGCAATGCCATCTCCGTGGAGCCATGCTGATCCCGGAATCGGAGATGATGTGGCCTTCCGCCATCGGCAGGCAGCGTCAGCGTCCAGGCCCTGCGGGTTCCCGGGAGGAGGTAGGTTAACCGGTCGGATTCGGCCAGCACCTCCCCCTGCTCGTCGCGCAGGCTCAGGGTCGTGATTCTGGAGTGGGTGTTGCCCTGGTTCTCGGCAACAACCCGGACATGGCGATCGTCCGTCGACTTGATCTCCCAGTCGAGCGCCCGGGGCATCGGGGCGTTCGGGCTGACGAACACGGGGATGCCCAGCCGTAGGTTCACCTGGATCTGCGTGGGCTGGTCGTTGTCGTCAGTCGCTCCGGGGGTGCCCGGGCTCTGTTCCAGGAATATCCGGAAGGCCCGCTCCGTCCCGGCGGAGACGGGGTTCTCCAACCCGAGGCGGACGACCTGTTCCCCTCCGGGTTCGATAGTGAACACCGGTGGGGTGACGACCAGGGCGTCGCTGTCGGCGTACTGCTCCCGATTGTCCGCGATGGACAGGTCCTTGACCGACACTTGCAGGACCATCGGCTCGTCTCCGGCGTTGCGCAGCTGAAGATGCCGGATCTGTTGCGGGTCGTGCAGCGTCACGCGGACGGGGTTGACGGACAGGCTGGCCGCCTGGGTGGCAAGGGTGGCAAGCGATATCCCCAGGCCCACGAGCCAGCGTTTCCAGGTCCTCCATGGCCGATTCATGCAAGGTTGTCCTTAGTAGGTAACGGTCACGTTGATGGTGTCGCTGTAGCTGCCTGCCGGCTCGAACTGGCCGGCCGGGATCTGGCCGTACACGGTGTGGTTCTCGGCACCGCCTGCCGAGGTCACGTTGAGCGTGTCATCGCCGACCGTGTTACCCCAGACCGTCGTGCGCGCCGAGTCCGAGTACAACTCGTAATCGAGGGTGTTGGTGACGCCATCGCTCATGGCCCGCGTGGTGGTAGAAGGCGTATTCTGGCCCGTGTCCAGCCCGATATCGTAGTTCGTGCCACTGGTGCAGGTGGCCGTGACGGTGGACGTCCCGTCCATGTCGTCGGCGGCGTTAGGGTCGTATGTCCCGAATGCGAGATCGGTCGCGGCGATCTCGCAGGTGTCGTTGACGGTGGCGCTGACCAGGAAAGTCGTGGTGGAGGTTTGTTGAGCATGCACGGCGGTGCCGAACAAAGCGAGTGCGATCAGCGTCGCTTGCAGGGCCTGGATCCGGTTCATTGCCTTGCTCCTTTGGTTCGCAGAGTTGTGGAGTCACATCTCGGAATCGTGACCAGCATAGCAGAAGACGGACAATCCCGATTGCGGTTGAAACAAGTTGCAATCAGGAGTGTAAGTGAGAAAGCGGCGTGATGAAGACGACCCGGGGTTGGTGTTCTGTCGTGTCTCGCTTGCACTCGTACCTAGCGGCGCCATACCTTGCATCCATCACGGCAAGGGAGGGCGTGTCAGGGACAGGCTGGATCGAATCTTTCATTTGTATCAGCTCATTATAGGAAGTATGCCCCCACTTTGTTCAGCTGAAAACCGCCCAGAAGCAACCCGGCCATTTCGCAACCAGGCATAGTCAAACTCAGCTGATGCGGCGGCCTTGCCGGCGAAATCGACCGGATTCCGGTTCTGTGATCCATCTCACCTGTCGAACTTCCAAGAAGGTTCTAATGTAATGTATTGGCAAGGCTCAGGCAACGATTCCGGTCGAAATCGGTTCTGCATCTCAGGATGACTCAGCAGGTCGTGTATCTCTCGGCACTGGTGAACCGGCGAATAGCTCCAGAAGATCCGCAGCCTGCCGAATCAATACCGCAACAGCGTCTTCAGGGACTTGACGATCTTGGCACCCTTCACGGTGTCCATCGACCAACTGAAAGGGGATCATCCCTCCGGGGAGACCGTGCCGATGACCGTATGGTGTAGTGACTACTCTCGCTTGCCCTTGACGACCGGTGTCTAACCGACGGGAACAAAGGTCATCTGAAGATGAGAGCAGAAGTGAAAATTCAACTCATCCACGAAAGTCAGAGTCTCGCCCTGCGCGTCTGCTTTTATTGTTAATGCTGGCCCAGAGCTCCTCCCGCCAGTGTTCGATGCATGGTCAGTAAGACCTTCTTGGTGCTCGATAACCTACTGATCGTCAAAATAGTTTCTCATGTATTGGCGAAGCGCCCATCAGGCGCCTGACATGATCACGCCGCCGTTTCATCCAACTCCACAAGGCTTCTGCGGGATTCGCCTCCGGCGCGTAGGGAGGCAGCGGTTCCAGTCGAAGACGGTCCTGCACTTCGGGCTGGCTCAGCAGGTCGCGCACCTCTCGGCACCGGTGAACCGTCGCATTGTCCCAGATAACCCGCAATTTGCCGGCCAATACCGTAGCAGCGTCTTCAGGAAGCGGACGATCGTGGCGCCCATCACGGTGTCCGTCGACCAACCGAAATAGGCGCGTTCTTCCGGGGAAACCGCACCAATGACCATGTGGCGTGGTGACCGCCCCCGCTTGCCCTTGACGTCCGACGTCTGACCGACGGGTGCAAAGGTCTTCTGATGATGAGAACAGAGGTAAAAGCTCGACTCGTCCACGAAGACCACGGTCTCGCCCGGGGCGTCAGAGTGTTTTTTTTTCGCTGGCCAGAGCTCCTCCCGCCGGTGTTCGATCGTCGCTTCATCACGGCGACTATCCCGTCGCCTCCACGCCGAGGAACTCTCCACTGCTTAGCGAGTCCGTCGGCGCCGTGAGGGCGGCGATGCTGTCGGGAGCCCTTTGACTGGCGTCCATGCCATTCACCACCGCCAGGCTCCTCTCGCCCCGGGGCGGCTCGGGACAGACGCGCGTGGTTCCTGTGTACCTGTCGCCGTGACCGCTCCTTCCCTGCCGATAGGCCGTAGCCCACGTAGTCAACTAATATGAGTTCGAACAATGGGGGGGAGGCAGGCTGATGGACGATCAATCCCGCCAGCAGGGGGAACACGAGGACTCGCCCGGTGACTCAGGGCGCGGCGGGCGATCCGCCAGGATGGCCTGGGGCCTGCGCGCCTTCGGGTTGATCATGGCGCTGGTGGTCTGGCTTGCCATGGGGTTCGCCGAAGGGCTGTCGTCGGACGCGCGCTGGGTCGCGACGATCGCCACCCTGATGGCGGTCTGGTGGATGACCGAGGCGATCCCGCTCTCGGCAACGGCCCTGTTGCCGATCGTGCTGATCCCGATGCTGACGGCGCGGACCGTCGGCGAGGCCACGGCGCCCTACGCCAGCTCCATCGTGTTCCTGTTCCTCGGCGGCTTCTTGATTGCCATCGCGATGGAGAAGTGGAACCTGCATCGTCGCATCGCGCTGCTGACGCTGGCCCGGGTCGGGGTCGAGCCTAGGTGTGATCTCTCGGTAGGATGTTCATCCGGAACCTACCGAGAGATCACACCTGTGTAAACCCAACAGGTTGTTCACCGAAAGCCTCAGCCGGCTCATCGGAGGCCACGAGCACGACCATCACCGGGCCGGCCACGTCGATTTCATCTTCGACGACAACATCCAGCGGTTCGGTGTCTGCCTGCTGCTGGCGATCGCCTGGTCGGCGAGCATGGGCGGCCTGGTCACCCTGCTCGGCAGCCCGCCGAATGCCATCGTCGCCGGCTAAGCCGCCGACGAGCTGGGCCGCACCATCGGCTTCCTCGAGTGGATGATGCTCGGCGTGCCGCTGGGCCTTGCCTTCATCCTGGTGGGCTGGGTGCTGATGACCCGTGTGCTCTACCGGTTCAAGCTCGCGGAGATTCCCGGTGGCAAGGAGATGATCGACGGCGAGATCCACAAGCTCGGCCCGCTCAGTCAGGGCGAGAAGATGGTGATGATCGTCTTCGGCTCGGCGGCGTTCCTGTGGGTCGTGCCAGGACTGCTCGCCAACCTCCCCTGGGTGAGCGAGCGGCTGGGGCCGCTGGGCGAGCTCAACGACACCGCCATCGCCGCCGGCATCGCGATGTTCAACCTGCCCGCGCGAGGCCGGCGCGAGATGGTGCTGAACTGGCAGGATGCCGAGGACGGGCTGCCCTGGGGCGTATTGCTGCTGTTCGGCGGTGGACTGAGTCTCGCCGGCGCGGTCGCAGGCACCGGCCTGGACAGCTGGTTCGGCGAGCAGATCACCGGGCTGCAGGTACTGCCGATCGTGCTGCTGGTCGCCGCCGTGGTCACCATCGTGCTGTTCCTCACCGAGGTGACCAGCAACACGGCGACGGCCGCGACCTTCATCCCCGTGCTCGGCGGCGTGGCGGTCGGCATCGGCGCCGATGCGATGACGCTGCTCATCCCGGCGGCTTTCGCCGCGACCTGTGCCTTCATGCTGCCGGTCGGCACGCCGCCGAACGCCATCGTCTTCGGCACCGGCGCGGTCACCATCGGCCAGATGGCGCGGGGTGGCGTCGTGCTCAACGTCATCGGGATCGCCTTGATCACCCTCTTCTGCTACATACTCGGCGGCGTCGCGCTCGGGCTGCAGTTCTGATCCCGCGGCCCGGCATCGGCGTCTTCAAGCCGAGCCCCAAAAGGGGCCGGAACGCTCACCCCGCCAGGATCACCACCGCGCCATAGGCCGCCACCCCGGCCACGACCGGCCAGCCGAGCGAGCGCAGCCGGTACCAGACGGCCAGGGTCGCCAGCACGCCGATCAGCGTGGCCAGCCAGGCCGTGGCGTCGGGGTGGCGCGGCACCAGCGAGACGCCGAGCACGGCGGCCACCATCATGGGGCCGAGGATGGCGAGCCACTGGGGCATGGCGTCGGCGCCCGGCTCGCCGTCGAGCTTGCTGAGCCGGCGCTGCATCCACAGCAGCGGGACCAGGCGCATCAGCAGGGTGCCGAGGGCCGCGGCCAGCACGGCCAGCCAGAGCGCGCTACTCATCGCCACCTCCCGTCGTCCGGGCGTCGAATCTCACCATGTAGAAGCACAGCGCCCCGCAGGCGGCAGCCAGGGGGATGCCGAGGTTGGTGAAGCCGGCCAGGGTGCAGAGCATGGCCAGGAGGATGCTGATGCCCAGTGCCAGGCTCCAGCGCCGGCAGGTGAAGCGCGGCATCACCAGCACCAGGAACAGTGCCGGCAGGGCGAAGGGCAGGATCTTGCCGAGCAGCGGCCACTGGGCCATCAGCCAGTCGCCGGCGATGGCCCCCAGGGCCGTGCCGGCGACCCAGCTCGCCCAGGCCAGCAGGGCGGCGCCGGTGAACCAGCCGAGCCGTGCCGACTCGGGAAGCTGCGGCAGGCGATGGTGGGCCAGGGCGAAGACCTGGTCGGTCAGCGTGTGCATCAGCCAGGCCCACCAGCGGCTGGCGGTCAGCCAGGGCGCCAGGTTGGGGGCATAGACCACATGGCGCAGGTTGATCAGCGTCGTCATGACGACCACCAGCCACAGGGGCGCGCCGCCGGCGATCATGCCGACGAACAGGAACTGTGACGCCCCGGCGTAGAACAGCACCGAGATGATCACCGCCTCCCAGGGGCTGAAGCCCGCCTGGATGGCGACCAGGCCGAAGGAGATCGCCACCGGCACGTAGCCGCCCAGCAGCGGGATGGCCTCGCGCACGCCCGTCAGCCAGGGGCGAGGCGGCGATGAGGTGGCCTGCAGGGTCATGGCGGGGTGTCTCCCTCTGCGTAGATGACGGTGAGCAGCAGCGTCGCCCAGCTCTCCCCGGTGCGATAGAGGTGCGGGCGATCGGCCGCGAAGGCGTGGGTGTCGCCGGCGCTCAGGCACCGGGTCTCGCCCTCCGGGCCCGCCTCCAGCTGGCCGCTGATCAGGGTGAGCGATTCCCGGGCGCCCGGGGTATGGGCCTCGGCATGGCGGATGGTGTGGGGCGCGCAACGCATCCAGTAGGCGTCCACCTGGGGGGTCTCCTTGCCTTGGTCGACCAGCCGCACCTGCACCCCGTCCTCGCCCAGGGGGACGGAGATCGGCGCGACCAGGGTGCCGAAGGGCACGTTCAGCTGCACCGCCAGCCGCCAGATGGTATCCAGCGTCGGGTTGCCGTTGCCCTGCTCGAGGCGCGACAGGTTCGACTTGGCGATGCCGGCGGCGGACGCCAGCTGCGACAGCGACAGCCCCGTCTCCTGCCGCAGTCGTTGCAGGTGCTGGCCCAGGGTGCCGAGCGAGAGCCGGTCCATAGTCAGTGCTCCATGCCGTTCGATGACAACGTGTTCGATATAAGGAACGTTCTATAAAAGGAACGGTAGACTGTCAAGTCGCGCCGGCTACCCGGGGCCTGTGCCGATCCCAGGATCGCCTAGCTGGACGCGCGTCCTCGTTCGGGGCAGGGGCGTGGCGGCCCCGTACCGCGAGCGCCCGGCGGTGCCGGCGGACGGGACAGGGGCAGGGTGTGGCGAGGGGAGGGGGACGTCAGGCGAGGCCCCGCGGGCAGCAGGCGGCCGGTGGTAATGTCGGGCCCGCCCCAGGCGGCTCACCGGCGGCTGTGACGGATCACCTTGCCATCGCAGAGGGTGGCGCGATGGCGGCCGTCCACGAAGGGCGGGTCGTCCCAGTGCAGTGTCTTGCAGGTCTCGCCGTCGGCATGGGTCACGCGCCCGACGCGGTCGGGCGTGCCGAGGATGGTGAGCGCCTGGTTTTCCGACATGCCCTCCAGCAGATGGCCCCTGCCATGGGCGCGGGCCTTGGCATTGCGCCGGTCCAGGGCCGAGAGATAGTCCCGGGTACTGCGCCCTTCCGGCCGGACGGGTGGCGGGGTCGCCGCCGGCAGGGTCGGGAAGCTCGATAGGTCCGGGGCCGGGTAGGTGGTGATGGCATCCTCCTCGTTGAGCCTTTCCCCCTGGGGGCAGGGCGACGCCTGGTAGCGGGTGCCCCCATCGAGGTCACAGCGGTAGACCTGGCCCTGGGCGGCCAGGGGCAAGCTGGCCAGCACCAGCGCGAGCCTCGGCCACTTCATCTCGGCAGCCGTCCCGTCGGACCACCCGGCCGGCCATCCGCCTCGCCAGGGCCTGCTCTCCTCCATCGGTTCGGTGTGTCTCTCCCCATCTTGATTCCGTCCATCGCTTCGCCTCTTTGGTGCCCTCAGGCTAGTTCGGGGGACGCGCCGTTGGTGTAAGCCACGTCTCGGGTTCGGGTAAGACGTATGATATTTGTTGAATAATTGTTTTCTTATGTAAGGCGCTCATGAGCGTCATCCCGCCGGTGTCGCGCGGTGCGGGAGCGCCAGCCGGCGGGAGAGGGCGGCGCGCCAGGCTTCTGGCGCGCCCCTCCAGGGCGGGTTCGAGAAGTGGTGTCGCTAGGTTGCGACAGGTCTTCCTCGGGGTGGCGCCACCGTTTGCCTGTGACATCGCTCGCGGCCGAACCTTGATCGCTCCCTGCAGTCGCAGGGCATCAGGACCCCGCTTGTTCGATCGGCCACTGGTGCTGCGGACGGCCATGGGCTTGACTGAGCAAGGAGAGGTTCCGGAGGATATCCGCCTGGGAGCACGGAGGTTCCCGAGTCGTCTCATCAGCCTGATACCCGCTTCGGCCTTGCGCCGTTCACCCGAGGGCGAGCTCGGCCGAAATTCCTGTCCACACGGCGAGCGTGACGATGGTCGAGTCCTCGGCCAATGCGAAGGAGTGAGAAAGTGCAAGCATCCGCAAGATTGTCCCCATCCCCCCAGGGCCCCGGCCGACGCGTTCGCCCCTGGCTGTTGGCGGGCCTGCTAGGCGCCCTCGGTGGCCTGGCCTCACCGACCCTCATGGCCTTCGGCTTCGAGGACGTGGCGCAGAAGGCCAGGTCCCTGTCCGAGTCGGCCTATGAACCGCCCGAAACGAATCTGCCCGACGCCCTGCGCGAGCTCGAGTACGAGGACTACGCCAAGATCAAGTACCGCCGCGACCAGGCGCTCTGGAGTGATGAGGACCTGCCCTTCCAGCTGACCTTCTTCCACGAGGGCATGCACTTCGACAGTGCCGTCAAGGTCAACACCGTGGTCGACAACGAGGTCCAGGAGGTGGGCTTCGACCCGGAGCGCTTCGATTACGGCGACCTGTCGATTCCCGAGGAGCAGCTCGAGGGCCTGGGCTTCTCCGGCTTCAAGATCGTCAACGCCCTCAACCGCGAGGACGTCATGGACGAGCTCATGGTGTTCCAGGGGGCCAGCTATTTCCGGGCGCTCGGCCGGCACCAGCAGTATGGCCTGTCGGGCCGTGGCCTGGCCGTCGACACGGCGCTGCAGACCGGCGAGGAGTTTCCCGCCTTTCGCGAGTTCTGGGTGGTCAAGCCCAACCCGAAGAGCCAGTACCTGACGGTGTTCGCACTGCTCGATTCGCCGAGCCTGTCCGGTGCCTATCGCTTCGTGCTGCGCCCGGGGGACGACACCGTGGTGGACGTCAAGTCGCGCCTGTTCCTGCGCCGCGAGGTCGAGAAACTGGGCATCGCCCCGCTGACCAGCATGTACCTGTTCGGCCCCGGCCAGCCCTCGGAGAGCCACAACTACCGGCCCGCCATCCATGACTCGAACGGCCTGCTGATTCACGGTGCCAACAACGGCTGGACCTGGCGGCCGCTGGCCAACCCGGACAAGTTGATGGTCGACGAGGCGCCCGTCGACTCCCTCAAGGGCTTCGGCCTGCTGCAGCGCAGCCACGACTTCAGCGATTACGAGGATCTGGTCGATCGCTACGATCGCCGGCCGAGCGCCTGGATCGAGCCGCAGGGCAACTGGGGCGCCGGCGAGGTCGAACTGATCCAGATCCCCACCCCCAACGAGACCAACGACAATATCGTGGCGTTCTGGAAGCCCGAGTCGATGCCGCCGATTGGCGAGCCGCTGAACCTCAACTACCGCATGTTCTGGACGACTACCGAGGACAAGTTCCTCGATCCCGATCTGGCATGGGTCGAGGAGACGCGCCGTTCGCGGGGCGAGGTACGCGGCAACGACCTGGTGCGTGAGCCGGATGGCTCCATCGCCTTCGTGCTGGATTTCCAGGGGCCGGCCCTGGAGTCCTATCGCGGCGACAACGGGCTCGCGGTGGAGGCCAGCGTCGGCGACAACGGCGAGCTGGTCGAAAGCCGGGCCGTGCCCAATCAGGCAGAAGGGGGCTGGCGCGTGTTCCTGCGCGTCAAGCGTGGCGATGCGGACCAGCCCGTGGATATCCGCGCGACCCTGAAGGACGGCGACAAGCCCCTGTCGGAAACCTGGTACTACCGGCTCCCGGCCGATGGTTGAGCGTAGCGCTTCCCCCGATCGTGCCGCGGAGTACCTGGAGCGGCTGGCGGTCGAGGCCGAGTCGCCTCAGGCGCGCCGTGAGCTGATGGCCGGGGACCTCGATGCCGAGGGCCTGGCGGCCCTGCACGAGGGCCTCGGCCAGCAGCCGGCGCCGGAAGAGGACCCCGCCGCGGTGTCGGTGGGGCCGCGGCTGGCGCTGGGCTACCCGGCGCCGCCGCTGGCCCCGCCGCCGCAGCTCTCGACCGATGCGCGGGGCATCACCCGGCTGTGCACGATGCCACCGCTGGCCCGCACGCCGCTGGCCCCGGAGCCCTGGGCGAAGGGACCGCTGGTGCGCTGGTCGCGTCGCCTGTGGCGCGGGATCACCGGTACCGGCACCGATTCCGGTCCCGCGCGACACGGCCGCATGCCGCGCTGGCAGCGGGTCGGCCGGCTGCGGCGGCTGGTGCTGCTGGTGCTGACTGTCGGCCAGAGCCTGGTGGCCGCAAAGTACATGAGCACGGTGCTGCCCTACCAGGGAACCCGGCCCCTGGAGATCGCCATCCTGGCGCTGTTCGTGCTGCTGTTCAGCTGGGTGTCGGCGGGGTTCTGGACGGCCCTGATGGGCTTCTTCCAGCTGCTGCGCGGGCGCGACCGTCATGTGATCAATGCCCGCGAGGTGGACGACGACGCGCCCCTGGATCCCGGCGCCCGCACCGCCCTGGTGGTGCCGATCTGCAACGAGGACGTCCCCCGGGTGTTTGCCGGTGTGCGGGCCACCCTGGAGTCGCTGCGCGATAGCGGGCAGGAGGAAGCCTTCGACCTGTTCATCCTCAGTGACACCTCCGACCCCGACGTGGCCATCGCCGAGACCCATGCCTGGCTGGCGCTATGCCGCGAGCTGGGGGCGTTCGGGCGGGTCTTCTATCGCCGCCGCCAGCGCCGGGTCAAGCGCAAGAGCGGCAACCTCGATGACTTCTGCCGGCGCTGGGGGCGCAACTATCGCTACATGCTGGTGCTGGACGCCGACAGCGTGATGACCGGCAGCTGCCTGACCCGGCTGGTGCGGCTGATGGAGGCCAACCCCCAGGCCGGCATCATCCAGACCGCGCCGAAGGCGTCCGGCCGGCACAACCTCTATGCGCGGATGCAGCAGTTCGCGACCCGGGTCTACGGGCCGCTGTTCACCGCGGGGCTGCATTTCTGGCAGCTGGGGGAGTCGCATTACTGGGGGCACAACGCCATCATCCGCATGGAGCCCTTCATGCGCCACTGCCTGCTGGCGCCGCTGCCCGGCAAGGGGTCGCTGTCCGGCGAGATCCTCTCCCACGACTTCGTCGAGGCCGCGCTGATGCGTCGTGCCGGCTGGGGGGTGTGGATCGCCTACAACCTGCCCGGCAGCTACGAGGAGATGCCCCCCAACCTGCTGGACGAGCTCAACCGGGACCGTCGCTGGTGCCACGGCAACCTGATGAACTTCCGGCTGTTCCTGGCCCGGGGGATTCACCCCGTGCACCGCGCGGTGTTCCTCACCGGGGTCATGTCCTACCTCTCCGCGCCGCTGTGGTGCCTGTTCCTGATCCTCTCCACGGCCCTGCTGGCGGTGCATACCCTGGCCACGCCCCAGTACTTCCCCGAGCCGGGGATGATGTTCCCGGTCTGGCCCCAGTGGAACCCGGGCCTGGCGGTGGGCCTGTTCAGCGCCACGGCGACCCTGCTGTTCCTGCCCAAGGTGCTCAGCGTGATCCTCATCAGCTGGCAGGGCGCCCGGCAGTTCGGCGGCGTCGGCAAGGTCTGGCTGAGCATGGTGGTGGAGTCGCTCTTCTCCATGCTGATGGCCCCGGTGCGCATGCTCTTCCATACCCGCTTCGTGCTCGCGGCCCTGCTGGGGCGGGGGATCCAGTGGCGCTCGCCGTCCCGCGACAACAGCGACACGACCTGGGGAGACGCGGTGCGCAACCATGGCGTCCAGACCCTCATCGGCGCCGCCTGGGCGGCCGGGGTCTACGCCCTCGAGCCGACCTTCCTGTGGTGGCTGGCGCCGATCGTCGGCGCGCTGATGGTGTCCATCCCCGTCTCGGTGTTCTCCAGCCGGGTGTCGCTGGGCCTGCGCAGCCAGCGGGCGCGGCTATTCCGGATTCCCGAGGAGACGCGTCCGCCCAGGGTGCTGCGGCGCATGGTACGCCACCTGAAGCGGATGACGCGCGGGCCCGCCGCGCCGACCTTCCCTCAGACGGTGGTCGACCCGGTGGCCAATGCGCTGGGCTGTGCGCTGGCCACCAGTCGCCATGGCCAGTCGGCGTTGCTGCAGCGGCGCCGGAAGGAGCGGGTGGCCGAGGCGGTGAGCAGCGATCCCCGGCGGCTCGCGCCCGCCGAGCGGCTGCGCCTGCTCGACGACCCGGTACTGCTGTCGATGCTGCACTTCCGGGTGTGGGCCGATCCGCACGCGCATCCCGCCTGGCGTGAGCTGGGCCTGCCCAGGGCAGCGAGCCTGAAGGTGCCGGGGCGGGGCCAGGAGGCAAGCGGCGAGCCGGGCCTGCCCGAGGCGGCGAGCCTGACGGTGCCGGAACGGAGCCCGGAGGCCAGCGGATGAGTGGCCAGGTAACCGACCGATCGCGTGACCCGGCGTCACGCGGCCGGGTCCAGCCCCCGACCAAGGAGCGCTTCATTGGCCTGGAGTGGCTGCGCTTCGTGCTGGGGCTGTACATCGTCATCTTCCACACCCTGCACAACTACCCGTCGATCTCGAGCTGGTCGCACTACGTCACGGACATCGGCTTCTTCTCGACCAGCTCCTTCTTCGTCCTCTCGGGCTTCCTGCTGGCGCACGTCTACCTGGATCATCACCAGTCGCTGCGCGAGCCGGCCCGCAGCTTCTGGATCAAGCGCTTCGCCAACCTCTACCCGATCCATATCGGCGCGTTGCTGCTGGCCATGCTGGTGTCGACCGCGGTGGGCAAGCTGGCCATCACCCCGGAGGACGCCGCCGCCTCGATCCGCTTCGTGATCTACGACGTCAACAACGACCTGGGGCAGACCGATCCCGAGGCCCTGCGCCATTACATGAGCGATCCCGAGCTGGCGGCCAACCTGGCACTCAACGTCACCCTGCTGCATGCCTGGAATCCCCTCTACCTGACCTTCAACCCGCCGTCCTGGTCGATCTCGGCGCTGATGGGCTTCTATCTGGTCTTCCCCTGGGCGGCCCCGCGACTGTTCCGGGTGCGGCATGTCGGCCGGGCCCTGGCGCTGACCAACCTGCTCTACCTGCTGCCGCCCCTGGTGGTCATCGCCCTGACCGACTACGGCATGCCCGAGACGGGCATCCTGCACCGCAACCCCCTGATCCGCCTGCCCGAGTTCATTGCCGGAATCCTGCTCTGCGTGCTGTACACGCGCTGGCGGCGGGCCGGCTACCGGCCCGGCCGGGGCCTGTGCCTGGCAATGGCGCTGTGGGTGGCCGGCTCGGTGGTCGTGGCGGTATGGCTGCTGGGCCAGGGACATGCCTGGTACTACCTGCTGCACAACGGCCTGCTGCTGCCGTCGCAACTGATGCTGATCCTGCTGATGACCCGGGTGCCTTCACCGGAGGATCCGCGGCTGCAGCGCCTGGCCAGACGCCTGGGTGGCGCCTCCTTGCCGATGTTCGCGCTGCACGTGCCGCTCTACGTGATCTTCACCCGGGTCGAGCAGGTCCTCGCCGGCGAGCCCGCTCGCTGCCTCGGTGATTTTCGCGGCTGCCTGGAGGCCGCCGGGGACAGCTCGCTGATGATGTACCCGGTCTTCCTGCTGTTCACCGTGCTGTTCTGCGTGATGTTCCAGGAGCAGTTCGTGCTGCGGGTCCGTGAGCACCTGCAGCGCCTGCTCATGGGGCGGCTGGTGCCCTCGGCACGCCGGGAAGCCTAGGCATCTCGCCTGGCATGATCTCGCCCCGGACCGGCCGGTCCGGGGCTGGCTCGACGGCTCAGACCTCGTCGCTCTTGCCCTCGGCGCGGCAGGCCGCGGCGGTGAACAGCACGTCGGTGGAGGAGTTCAGCGCGGTCTCGGTGGAGTCCTGCACCACGCTGATCACGAAGCCGATCGCCACCACCTGCATGGCCACGTCGGCGGAGATGCCGAACAGGCTGGCGGCCATGGGGATCAGCAGCAGCGAGCCGCCGGCCACGCCGGAGACGCCGCAGGCGGCCAGCGCCGAGACGATGCACAGCATCAGCGCGGTGACGAAGTCGACCTGGAGGCCCAGGGTATGGGCGGCGGCCAGGGTGGTCACGGTGATGGTGATGGCGGCGCCGCACATGTTGATGGTCGCGCCCAGCGGGATCGAGATCGAGTAGGTATCGGCGTGCAGCTTCAGACGCTTGCACAGCTCCAGGTTGACCGGGATGTTGGCCGCCGAGCTGCGGGTGAAGAAGGCGGTGATGGCGCTGCCGCGCAGGCAGGTGAACACCAGCGGGTAGGGGTTGCGGCCGGTCTTCAGGAACACGATCAGCGGGTTGGTGACCAGCGCCACGAACAGCATGCAGCCGACGATCACCAGCAGCAGGCGACCGTAGTCGAGCAGGGCGTCGAGGCCGGATTCGGCAAGGGTGTTGGCGACCAGGCCGAGGATGCCCAGCGGGGCGAAGCGGATCACCAGCTGGACGATGCCCGAGACGGCGTCGGAGAGATCCTTGAGGGCCGTGCGGGTGGTGTCGGCGGCGCGGCGCAGCAGTAGCCCCAGGCCCACGGCCCAGGCCAGGATGGCGATGAAGTTGGCCTCCATCAGCGCCTCGACCGGGTTGGCGACGGCGTTGAGCAGCAGGTTGCGCAGGACCTCGGTGACGCTGCCGGGCGGGGTACCGCTGGCCGCCGGGGCGTTCAGTTCCAGGCTGGTCGGAAAGGCGAAGCTCGCCGCCACGGCGACCAGCGCCGCCACCAGGGTGCCGACGAGGTAGAGCACCAGCACCGAGCGGATATGGGTGGGCTGGCCCTGGCGATGGTTGGCGATCGCCGCCGCCACCAGCACGAAGACCAGCACCGGGGCCACCGCCTTCAGTGCGGAGACGAAGACCTGTCCGAGCAGGGCGGCCGACCGGGCGGTGTCGGGGGCGAAGGTGGCGAGCAGGATGCCGGCGACGATGCCCAGCGCGATCTGGGGGATCAGCCCCAGTCGCAGCAGCGGGCGGCCCAGGGTATTGAGGGTAGCGATCATGGGTGTCTCTTGTGGAATCACGGGGTGCATGAACGTGTCGGGCGCCGCGGGCCGCCGTGTCGCCACGAGGTCTCGCCGCGGGGAGTGCCGTCGTGGTCGAGACGCGGGAAGGAGAGGCCCGTCGTCGCCCGGTCCGGGGGTCGCCCGGGGCAGGCGAGCGTATTCTATCATCGAGGCTATTGGTAGGGGTTACGACCTTGGTTTCTATTGAAACCAGGAAGAAATGTTGGTTTGAGGTTTTTCCATAAAGGAATGTCTATGAGGGTCGCCTGCGGGCGAAGCCTCAAGGGCCGGCGGAAATGCCGGCGGGTGTCGTCGTTGTCGCTCGTCGGCGGGGCGATAGTGCAGGCGCAGCGGGATGCGGGTGTCATGGGAACGCGGGAGAAGAGGCTGGTGCGGGCGACGCCAGGGCTCGTGGCAGGCAAAGTCGAGGCTCGAGCCGGTTGCCATCGACTCGCTCCTCCGGGGCGTGTCGGAGCCCCCTCAGCCGCCCCGCGGGGCCAGCAGGATGATCCCGGCGCCGGCCAGGCACAGCGTGGCGCCGAGCAGGTCCCAGCGGTCGGGCAGGCGCTGCTCCACCGCCCACAGCCACGCGAGCGAGGCGACGATATAGACGCCGCCGTAGGCGGCATAGGCGCGGCCGGCGTAGTCGGCGCTGGAGAGGCTGAGCAGCCAGGCGAACAGCGCCAGGCTGAGAAGCCCCGGCAGCAGCCACAGCGCCGAGGCGCCCTGCCGCCACCAGGCCCAGACGCTGAAGCAACCGGCGATCTCGGCCAGGGCGGCGGCGACGTAGGCCAGCGGCGTCAGCATGACGCCGCCGGGGCAGGGGATTGCGGCATGGCGCCTGGCGGGGCGATCACGCCGAGAGGCGCGCCGCCACGGCGTCGAGGAAGCCGTGCATGTCCACCACCGTCTCCGTGGCCGGGTCGGTGGTCTTGCCCTTGAGGTCGCCGGTGACGATGCCGTCGCCGACGGTATCGATCAGCGCCTCCTTGAGTCGGCCGGCATAGGCGGCCAGCGGCGTATTGTCCTCTCGCTCCGCCAGGGTCTCCAGGGCATTGGCCACGGCGTAGATCAGCGCCGAGGAGTTGAAATGGGCCTCCTTGCCGTCGCTCTGCAGGTACCTGAGGTAGAGGTCGTGGGCGGTGCCGTGGGGCGCCTCGAACAGCATGGTGCCGTTCTTGCTCTCGATGATCGAGCTGGCGGTGGCCAGGCTGCCGCCGAGCGCCGCGGAGATGTCGGAGAAGATGTCGCCGTCCAGGTTCTGCGCCGGGTAGAGGGCGTTGCGGGGCGGGTCGGTGATCATCTTGATCAGCTGGCTCGAGGGCCGCATGATCATGAACGACGGCGGCGGGGTATCGGCCTTGGCCAACTCGCGGCGCGCCTCGGTGATGACGTCGCTGAACACCTCGTCGTAGTCCATGTACTCGCGCTTGAGGCCGAAGTAGACCTCCTTGTCCTTGCGCGAGGCGTCGCGGAACACCTGCAGCACCCAGTCCTTGATCGCCGCGCGGTCGTTGGACATCAGCAGGATGGGATCGCCCTGCCTGACGTGGCGGGCATGTCTCTCGTCGCCGTCGACCACCACCTTGAGAATGCCGTCCTCCGCGGCGGGGGCATTGAAGCTGCCGTACTGGTCGCCGCCGCCGGCGCTCATCCGCGAGATCGACACCTGGGCCTTGCGCTCGGGGATGCCGTAGCGCTTGAGCTGCTCCACCAGCTTGTAGAGCTTGCGGCCGGTGTTGTTGTCCGGCACGCCCCACAGCGCCCGCTCGGGCGGGTTGGCGACGAGGCGCGCGGCCTGGGCATCGATCAGCTCATAGTGGTAGGCGAGCCCGAGTGACTCGGCCTGCTGCTGGTAGTGGGCCTGGTAGATGTCCTCGATGGCGGCGCGCATCACGCCGTCATAACCGGCGATCACGGTGTCCTTGAGGCCCAGGTAGATGTCGCGCCGCTCGTCGATGGCGCGCTGGAAGAAGCGATGCGCCCAGGACCTGACGGTGTCGATGTCGTTGGTGGCCAGCAGCCAGGGGTCGCCCTTGTTCACCTCGCGGCGATGCAGCTCCACCGGGTCGCCGCTGGCGCCGACGAACATCAGCTTGACCACCCCGGTGGCGCCGGACAGGGTGTTGTAGCTGTCCTTGATGCCGCCGGCGTCCATGGTCTCGACCTCGATGTCGCGGCCGATCCACTGCGGCGTGTCGACCTTGAGGTTGCGGAATTCGATGTCCTCGCGGGTGATATTGCCGCCGATGCCCTTGCGGATCGCACCGTTGGGCGACTTGGTGGCCAGCGGATGCAGGCTGCCGGCCTCCAGCTCGGGGTGCTTGGCGAGCAGGGCGTCGCGCTGCTCGCGGTTGACCGTCATCCCGGCGTTCTTCACGCCCACGCCATGGCGGTTGAGCGCCTCGACGGCGTCGATCACCGCCTGGCCATTGGTGATCAGCCGGTTCTCCGCGGTCAGGTCGATCTCGACCAGGTCGATGTCCAGTCGGGAGGTCACGAAGGCCTCGAGGATCCTCTCGAAGGCCACCTGAGCCATCTCGTCGCCATGCAGGATGACCAGGGGGGCTGCCACCTTGATCTTGTCGCTCATCATCGCTTCCCGTAGTGCAGCAGTGGAATCAGCCGGCCTCACCCTCCGGATGAGGCCCGGACCTCGGCCCTGTCGACACCGTCGGCGCGGCGTCGGGCTCCATATGCGTAACCTGTCATTGTACACGCTCCGACGGGCGGCGGGGTCGCGAGCCGCCCCGGGCCGGCATTGGCGAGCGGGGCCGGGCCCGCCGCCCGCGGTGAGCGTCCTCCTCGGCGGGACGGTCGTCAGCGTGGTTGCGGTTCGGCGCCGGTCGAGGCGTGCGCGCGCACGCGCCGGGCCAGGTCGGCCACATGGGAATCCTCCACGCCGAGGGCGTCGAGGGCGTCGGCGAGGTTGAGCAGGTAGTCGCTGTTGGGGCCGCTGGGGCCATGGGCCTCGGCGATCTGGCGGGCCATGGCCGCCGGCTCGGCCTCGCCGAGGAAGGCGGCGTTGTCCGCGGTGGCGATATAGGTCAGGCCCTGGGCGGTGGCGCCATCGGCGAAGTGCAGGGTGGTGATCTCGCGCAGGTAGCCGTTCTTCTCGCGCACGTCCAGCGGGCGCAGGGTCTCGGGGCTGATGCGGTAGGCCATGCCGTGGCAGACGGCGCCGGGCCGCGGCAGCAGGGTGGCGACCCGTCCCGGGGCCTGCGGGGTGCCGCGGTGGTCGTGGGAGCCCTGCCAGAAGCGGCGGACCCAGTCGTGGATATGGGCCGGGCGGCGCTCCAGGTAGGGAAAGCCGGCCTTCCAGATCAGCGAGCCGTAGCCGAACAGCCAGATGGCCTCGTGATCGTCGAAGTGGGTCATGCGTCGGTTGAGCTGGGTGGTGTCGAGGACCATGTGTGGTGTCCAGGTGGCCGTGCGGGCCCGTCGGGGCAGCAAAGGGACCATGATGCGATGTCCGTCCGGACTTGTCGAAGGCCGCCGGGACCGGGGTGGCGGCGCGGCTCTTGTATACAAAACCGGATGGCGTAAGATGGATTTCCACGTTTGTCCCATCCCGTTACCGAGGAGCGCCCCATGAGCTTTCACGTCTACCTGTCCGGCGAGATCCATACCGACTGGCGCGAGGAGATCCAGCGCGGTGCCGAGGCCGCCGGCCTGGACATCGTCTTCACCGCGCCGGTCACCGACCACGAGGCCAGCGATGCGGCCGGCGATCACCTGGGGCCGGCGAGCGAGGGCTTCTGGCGCGACCACAAGTCGTCCAAGGTCAATGCCATCCGCACCAAGACGCTGATCGAGCAGAGCGACCTGGTGGTGGTGCGCTTCGGCGACCAGTACAAGCAGTGGAACGCGGCCTTCGATGCCGGCTACTGCGCCGCCCTGGACAAGCCCTACGTGACCCTCCACGGCGAGCAGATCGTGCATCCCCTCAAGGAGGTCGATGCCGCGGCCATGGCCTGGGCGACCACCCCGGCCGAGGTGGTGGAGATCCTCAAGTACGTCACCCGCGGCTGATTCTTTCCGCCCCGGGGCTGGTGTCGACCCGTGCCGGGGGCTACGCTGCCTTGAATCCGACAACCCGCTGATTCAAGGAGCTTCCCCGCCATGACCGTGATGATTCTCGGCCTCGTGATCTTCCTGGGCGTGCACTCCGTGCGCATCGTTGCCGACGATTGGCGGCGTGAGCGCATCGCCCAGTGGGGGGGAGGGCGCTGGAAGGCGCTCGTCAGCCTGGTGTCGCTGATCGGCCTGGGGCTGGCGATCTGGGGCTTCGGCCAGATGCGCCTGGACCCGCAGGTCGTGTGGACGCCGCCGCTGGCCATGCGCCACCTGGTGGCACTGCTGATGATCCCCGCGTTCATCCTGCTGGTGGCGGCCTATGTGCCGCGCAACCACCTCAAGGTGAAACTCGGTCACCCGATGATCCTGGGGGTGAAGGTGTGGGCGTTGGCCCACCTGCTGGCCAACGGCCGGCTGGGGGATATCGTCTTCTTCGGTGCCTTCCTGCTATGGGCGGTGCTCGACTTTCGCGCCGCCCGTCGTCGTCCGATGCCGGCCCCCGTCAGGCCGGTGATGACGGCCACCGTTACCAGCCTGGTGATCGGCGTGGTGGCCTATGCCGTCTTCGCCTTCTGGCTGCATGGGCTATTGATCGGCGTGCCGGTGATGCCGACCTGAGGATCCCATGACCATGGAATCGCCGTTGATGTGGCTCGCCACAGGCCTCGGCCTGGGCCTGGCGCCCCTGGCCTCGGGAACCTTCGGCTCGCTGCTGGGCCTGCCGCTGGCCTGGTGGCTGCTGGGTCGTGCGCGACGCGTGCAGCTGGCCGTGGCGGCGGCGCTGCTGGTGGCGGCGATGCCGCTCTGTCACCAGGCCGCGAACCTGCTGGGTCACAAGGACGACGGACGCATCGTGCTCGACGAGATCGTCGCCTACCCGCTGGCGGTGCTGGGGCAGACGGCGGCGCGCCATCCCGCTGTCCTGGCCGGGGCCTTCGTCGTCTACCGGAGTTTCGATATCGCCAAGCCGTGGCCGGTGGCCCGGGCCGAGGCGATCCCCGGCGGCGTCGGCATCGTGCTCGACGACAGCGTGGCCGCCGCCATGGCCTGGCTGGTGGTGGCCGGAGGCCTGGGTCTAGGGTGGCGTCGCCGCGCAGCGGGGAGGGGATGACGGGCGTCGACCGGCGCCTCGCTGCCCGCTGCGACAAGGCGTCGCGCGCCGGCCGGCCCCGCGCGCCGGCCGACTGCGCTATCCTGCGTCGCCGTTTCGTCATCGCCGTGGTTGCCCCATGACCCGCCATCACGCCCTGCACCGCCACTCTCGTCCGGCCGCGCGCCTCGCCTTGCTGGCGATGCTGCTGCTGGTGGCGGGCCCGCTGGTCGGCCAGCTGAGCGCGGCGGGGCAGGGGCAGCATGCCGGACATGGCGCGGATCAGACGCACCGCCTCCACGCTCCTGCAGCGGCGACCGCCGAGGCTCCCGCCGGCGACGCCGCGGCGGCCTACTGGCACGCGGCCTGCGGCTACTGCTCGCTGTTCCAGCAGATGCCGGTGCTCTCGGCGATGTTGCCGAGCGTGCCGCCGTTGCCTTCCCGGGCCATCACCGCCCCGGTGATGGCCACCCGCGCCGCCCACGGCGGCCCCGCGGTCTTCCCCCAGGCGCCGACTCGCGCCCCACCCCTGCCTCGCTCCTGATCACTTGAACCGTGCATTGCCGAGCGCCGCCGTCGCCACGAACGACGGTGGCGGCGGCCGTGCGCACGACTTCTCCCTTGAGACGAGCTTGTTCATGAGCAATCGAGCACAGGACCTCTATCGCGCCGTCTGGCGCTGGCACTTCTACGCCGGGCTGATCGTCATCCCCTTCCTGCTTTCCCTGGCGGTGACCGGTGGCCTCTATCTCTTCCACGATTCGATCGACCGCTGGTGGCATGCCGACCTGATGACGGTCGAGGCCCGCGAGGGCGCCCCGGTCTCGCCCGACGCGCAGCGCGACGCGGCGCTGGCCGCGGTCGACGGCGAGGCGTTCCGCTACGTGCCGCCGGCCACCAAGGAACTGGCCGCCGAGGTCGACGTGACGCGCCCGGACGGCAGCCGGATCGCGGTGTTCGTCGACCCCTACGCCGGCGAGGTGACCGGCCAGATGCCCTATCGGGGCAGCGTGATGTGGTGGATCCGCAGCCTGCACAGCCTCAACTATTTCGGTTCCACCGCCAGCCTGGCCATCGAGATCGTCGCCGGCTGGGCGATCCTGCTGGTGCTGACCGGGCTCTACCTGTGGTGGCCGCGGGGCCGGCGCGGTGGCGTGGTGACGGTGCGCGGGCGGCCGGGCAAGCGGGTGTTCTGGCGCGACCTGCACGCGGTGACCGGGCTGGCCGTCGGCGGTTTCATCCTGTTCCTGGCCGTCACCGGCATGCCCTGGTCGACGGTCTGGGGGAGCAAGGTCAACGAGCTGGCCAACGGCCACAACTACGGCTACCCGGACGGCGTGCGGGTCAACGTGCCGATGTCCGAGGCGCGCCTGGCCGAGCGGGAGACCACGCCCTGGTCGCTGGAGCAGGCCCGGCAGCCGATCTCCGAGGCCGCCGAGGCGACTGGGAACGCAGGAGCGGTGCCGATCGGCCTCGATCGGGCGGTGGCGACCTTCGAGGCGCTGGGGCTGGCGCCGGGCTATGCGGTCGGCCTGCCGGGTGGGCCGCAAGGCGTCTACACCGGCTCCGTGTACCCGGATGACCTCAGCCGGCAGCGAGTCGTGCATCTGGACCAGTATCGCGGCGAGGCGCTGCTCGACATGGGCTACGCCGACTATGGCCCGCTGGGGCGCGGCCTGGAGTGGGGCATCAACGTGCATCTGGGCCAGCAGTATGGCCTGGCCAACCAGCTGATCCTGGCCCTGGCCTGCGCCGGCATCATGCTGCTGTGCGTGTCTTCGGCGGTGATGTGGTGGATGCGCCGCCCCGCGGCTCGGCTGGGCGTGCCGCCGGAACCCGGCGATCCCCGCCGGCTGCGCGGGGTGCTGGCGCTACTGGCCATCGGCGGGGTGCTCTTCCCGCTGGTCGGCGCCTCGCTGATCGTGATGGCGGTGGTGGACGGCCTGGTGCGGCGCCGCACGGCCAGCCGCAGCGTCGCGGCCTGAGCCGCGCCGCCCCCGTTCAGGTCTTGTCCGGCGGGGGCGGCGGAAACGCCACGTCGAAGCCGCGGGCGTCGAGCTGGGCGATCCGGCTGGGACGCCCCTGGTCGTCCAGCTCCACCAGGCCGATACCGGCCCCGTTCCATAGCCGCTCGCCGGCCCGGGCCCGCTCCGGGTCGCGCGGGCGGATGCGCATGCGGCGGCGCTTGGTGAACCAGTTGAGTGGCGAGCGCGGCGCATAGAGCCAGCGATTGGCCCGGTCGAACCAGTCCAGCAGCGTGTCGGGGAAGGCGTTCTTGATGCCGCTGGAGGTGATCTGCCAGAGCTGCGGGCCCCGGCGACGCTGGCGGATGCGGATGTCGTAGGCGAAGGAATAGTGCACGTCGCCGGAGAGAATCACGTAGTGACCCGGCGTGCGCGAGTGGCGGAAGATGTTGAGCATCACGCCGGCCGCCCCGCGGTGGGCCATCCAGTTCTCGGCATCCACCAGCAGCGGCTTGCCGGCCAGGGTGAAGAGTTTCTGGATGGTCTCGATCAGCTTGACGCCGAACATCGGCGCCGGCGAGACGATGATCACCGAGGGCGCGTCCAGCAGTTCCTGCTGGAATTCCGAGAGCGCCTCCCAGTCCATCAGCCCGGAGGGGCGGCGGGGGTTGCGCTCGCTGCGCCAGCGTCGGGTGCGGGTGTCCAGCACCACCAGCTTGGGCGGGCCCGGCACCTGGAACTCCCAGCCCTCGAAGCGCAGCAGGTGCCGGATACAGGTGTCCTGTGCCTCGGCGGGCAGCCAGCCTTCCGGCGCGGCGCTCTCCAGCAGCGCACTGACCTCGTCCATCGGCCCGGTCAGCCGGTCGGGGTCGTTGCCCCAGCCCTGGCAGAGCAGGTAGCCCAGCAGGGCGTTGCCGATGATGCGCCGCGAGAAGGGGTGGTCGTAGGCGGTCCGTTCCCAGGCCGCGGTGAGGTTCCAGTCGTCGGTGATGTCGTGGTCGTCGAAGATCATCAGCGACGGCAGGTGGGCGAGCAGCCGGGCGGCGGCCGGCAGGCCCTCGACGAAGCGCTCGATGACCGCCTGCTCCGTGGCGAAGGTCTCGGCGTTCTCGCCGTCCAGGGAGGGCGCCGTCACCTCGACCAGGCGCCAGGGCGTGGGCGACCACACCAGCAGGTACATGGCGATGATCTCGCCGAGGGACATCAGGTGGTTGTGGGCGTTGGCCGAGGTGAAGACCGGCTTCTTGACCCCGCCGAAGAAGCGCTCCCGCAGGTCGGTGCTGCTGGTCACGTCGGGCAGCAGCGCCTCGCGCCGGTAGTAGGTCGACTCGGCCGCGTAGAGCGCCTGGCTGTCGGCCACGGTGGCCCCCTCCAGGGCCTCGTCGAACAGCCCCAGCCGCCGGATCAGCGCATGGATCGCCACCAGCATGGGGCCGGCGACGTCGTCGGCGTAGACCTGGTCGCCGGTCATCAGCAGCCAGGACGGCCATTCCCCGGGCGTGTCATGGCGCTCGGCGAGCCAGCTGTCGGCGCGCACCAGGCCGTCCGGGCCGTCATGGTGGGGGCGCCGGCACGAGCCGTGCAGCAGCCGGCGATGCCCCTCGCAGAGCACGAAGGCCGGTCGCTTGGCACCTTCGTGCAACAGGTGCGGCGCCCAGTCGGCGATGCCGGCATCGCCCCGCTCGCCGACGATGCGCAGGTCATAGGCGATGCGCACCCCCTGGGGCAGGGGGGTCGCCAGGGCCAGGTCGATCAGGTGCAGGTAGGCATGCCGGCCGAGCGGCAGGCGCCGCACGCGACTGTCGTTGAGGGTCAGCCGCCGTGGCCCATGGCCCTCGGGATGGAGGATCAGCTTGAGGGTCAGCGGCCGGGAGGCCACCAGCCAGATCAGCAGGCGGTCCGGGGTCAGCCGACGCAGCAGCGGGCCGGCCAGCACATCGGGCAGCGACTCATTGGGGGTATCGGGAGACGTCATTGTCGATCTGCAGCGTCCTTGTGTTGGCCGGCGACATGGCGAGGCGAGGGCCGGGACCCGACCGTCGCCTACTGCCATGGTAGTCGAGATGCCCCCCCGCCCGGGAGTCTCCAGCCGGCAACAGCCGGATTACCGAGAGCCGAGGGCTGGCGGGACTACCACTGCAGCGGATAGCGGCGATGGCGGGCCAGGTTGTTGACCAGGATGGCCACCAGCACCATCACCGTGCAGCCCAGGCCCACCGGCATCAGCGGGAACCACCAGCCCAGGGCATGGATGTCGGGGCCGCCGATCACCGCGACCAGGGCGGCCGCGGCCCCGGGGGGATGGACCGTGTGGGTCAGCTGCATCGCCAGCACCGACAGCGACACGGCCAGGGCGGCGGCCAGGGGCGTCGCTCCCAGCAGCTGGAAGCAGGCCACGCCCAGCAGGGCCGAGAGCAGGCTGCCGACCAGCACGTTGCGCGGCTGCGCGAAGGGGCTCTCCGGGGCGGCGTAGATCAGCACCGAGGTGGCGCCGAAGGAACCGACGATCAGCAGCTGCTGGGAGAGCCAGTGGTCACCGAGGAAGGTCACCGCGCTCATGCCGGTGAAGGCGCCCAGCCACGACCAGCTGGCATCGCGCCAGTCCACGGCACCTTGCCGCGCCCGTGTGCCGCGCATCTTGGCGAAATACGTTTTCATTATAAAAAATATATTTTGTGCATCTTCAGGGGAATAAGGATTCTGACAAGGTCGGCGCTCCGCTGCAATGGTCCGCCGCTCCCTTCTGCCTCGCCACCGGGGCTGGCATGGGACACCTGGCGCCGTGGTAGGCTGATCCCCTCGGGGACAGCGGAGCAAATCCAGTGGGGCACGATCATGGCCATCATCATCATCCGCAAGACAGCCAGCGACGCCTGGCGTGGGCCATCCTGCTCACCGGCGGCTTCATGGTGGCCGAGGTGGTGGGGGGGATCCTGTCCGGCTCCCTGGCCCTGCTCGCCGATGCCGGCCACATGCTCACCGATGCCGCGGCCCTGGCCCTGGCCTGGTTCGCCGCGGGCATCAGTCGACGTCCCGCCGATGCCCGGCGCACCTTCGGCTACCACCGGGTGCAGATCCTGGCCGCCTTCGTCAATGGCCTGACGCTGATCGCCATCGTCGTCTGGATCGCCGTCGAGGCCATCCGCCGCCTGCTCTCGCCGCTGGAGGTGGCGGGCGGCACCATGCTGGCGATCGCCGGCCTGGGGCTGGTGGTCAACCTGGTGGTGTTCCTGATCCTCCACCTGGGCGACCGCGACAACCTCAACATGCGCGGGGCCGCGCTGCACGTGCTCGGCGACCTGCTGGGCTCGGTGGCGGCGATCGTCGCCGCCCTGGTGATCCTGGCCACCGGCTGGGTGCCCATCGACCCGCTGCTCTCGCTGCTGGTGGCGGCGCTTATCCTGCGCAGTGCCTGGCGGCTGACCCGGGAGTCGGGGCACATCCTGCTGGAGGGCACGCCGGCCGAGGTGGACGTGGACCGCATCGTGGAGGAGATCCCCGAGCGCCTGGCGGCGGTGCGCGACGTGCATCACGTGCATGCCTGGTCGCTGACCCCGGGGCGTCACCTGCTGTCGCTGCACGCCGCCATCGAGGAGGATGCCGACCGGGAGCAGACCCTGGTGGCGATCAAGGCGGTGCTGCTCGAGCGCTTCGACATCGAGCATGCCACCATCCAGCTCGAGCCCGCCAACCGCTGTGCCGACGTCGGGGCCTGCGAGCACGGCGAGCCGCCCCACGCCCACGACTGAGGCGGGGCTACCAGAGCCCCAGGTGCTGGCTGAGGATGGTGGTGCCGATGCCGATCAGGATCACCCCGCCCAGCACCTCCACCCGCTGGCCGATCAGCACGCCGAGACGGCGGCCGAGCATCACCCCGAGGGTCGCCATCAGGGTGGTCGCCAGGCCGATCGCCAGGGCGGTGAGGAAGATGTTGGTCTCCATGAAGGCCAGGCCGATGCCCACGGTCAAGGCGTCGATGCTGGTGATCACCGCGGTGGCGGCCACCAGCCACCAGGCATGCCGTCGCGGGGCGGTGGCCTCGTCGACGTCGGGCGTCGACAGTCCGCCCCGGATCATGCGGATGCCCAGGGCGAGCAGCAGGACGAACACCACCCAGTGGTCCCAGGCCTGGATATAGTGGGAGGCGCCGAGGCCGATGGCCCAGCCGAGCAGCGGCGTCAGGCCCTCGACCACGCCGAAGATCAGGCCGGTGCGCAGGGCCTCGCGAAAGCGCGGATGGTCGATCACCGCGCCCTTGCCGACGGCGGCGGCGAAGGCATCGGTGGACATGGAGAAGGCCAGCAGGGTCGTGGAAAGCAGGGTCATCGGTCCGAATCCAGGCCGGGCGATTCACCACGACGGCACGACGCGCCCGGCCACGGGCGTCGCACCGTCGATGGTCTCGCCAACCCGAAGGCGCCCCTGCCACGGCATCTGGCCGACTATGTTGACAGGCGCTCTCGCACGCGCGGTGCGAGCCGGCTACTCCCCAACGAGGGTAGGGTGGTCATGGCGCGGGAGCGATAGTCCAGGGCCATGCCAATGATCGGCGAATCCTATCACCTTGTCGGGGCGCACGCATCCCGCACCTAGACGAGTCTGCTCTGGCGCAGGCGCGCCAGCGAGGCGGGCGGCGCGAAACTGTCCGCGTCGCTGGCGTCCCAGAAGTCGCTGAACACGGCATGGCGGCAGGCGCCGCCCTCGTTGAGCTCGTCGGGGGCGACGAAGTCGAACAGCGTGGCCAGGCTTCTGACCTCGTGGCGGGACACCCGCCGGATGATGTGCTCGGGGCCGAGCTCGCCGGGATGCGCGAGCCCCGCGGCGGACAGCATCTCGGCCAGGCCCTCGAGGGTGCGATCATGGAAGCGCGCGACCCGCTCGGCCTTGAGGGGGATGTCCAGCCGGCTGCCGCGCCGCCGGTCCTGGGTGGCGACCCCGCTGGGACAGCGGTCGGTATGGCAGGTGCGGGCCTGGATACAGCCCAGCGAGAACATGAAGCCCCGCGCGGAATTGCACCAGTCGGCCCCCAGCGCCAGGGTCCGGGCGATGTCGAAGGCGCTGATCACCTTGCCGGAGGCGCCGACACGGACCCGTTCGCGCAGCCCGGCGCCCACCAGGGTGTTGTGAACCAGCAGCAGGGCCTCGGTGAGCGGCATGCCCAGACGGTTGATGAACTCCAGCGGGGCGGCCCCGGTGCCGCCCTGGCCGCCGTCCACCACCACGAAGTCGGGGTGCTCGCCTTCCGCCAGCATGGCCTTGACCATGGCGAACCATTCCCAGGGGTGGCCGATGGCCAGCTTGATGCCCACCGGCTTGCCCCCCGACAGCTCGCGCAGCCGCTGGATGAAACCGATCAGCTCCCGGGGCGTGGCGAAGGCGCCGTGCGAGGCGGGCGAGATCACCTCCCGGCCGGCCGGCACGCCCCGGGTCGCGGCGATCTCGGCGGTGACCTTGGCGCCGGGGAGGATGCCGCCGTGGCCGGGCTTGGCGCCCTGGGAGAGCTTGATCTCGATCATCTTCACCGCGTCGTCGGTGGCGGCATCGCGGAAGCGCTCTGCGTCGAAGCGGCCCTCGCCGTCGCGGCAGCCGAAGTACCCGGAGCCGATCTCCCACACCAGGTCGCCGCCGCGGCGGTGGTAGGGGGCGATCCCGCCCTCGCCGGTGTCGTGGTAGAAGCCGCCGCGCCGGGCGCCGTCGTTGAGCGCGCTGATGGCGTTGGCCGAGAGGGCGCCGAAGCTCATCGCCGAGATATTGAAGACGCTGGCGGCATAGGGCCGGGGGCGGCCGGCGCCGACGCTCACCCGGAAGTCGTGGCCCTGGATGGGCGCCGGGGCCAGGGAGTGGTTCATCCATTCGTAGCCCGGGGCCTGCATGTCACGCAGCGAGCCGTAGGGCTGCTTGTCCAGCGTCCCCTTGGCGCGGCGGTACGCCAGGCTGCGCTGTTCCCGGGAGAAGGGCACCTCCTCGGTGTCGCGCTGGATGAAGTACTGGCGGATCTCGGGGCCGAAGGATTCCAGCAGGTAGCGCAGGTGGGCGGTGATCGGGTAGTTGCGGCTGACCGTATGACGGCGCTGCAGCAGGTCATGGCTGCCCAGGATGGCCAGGCCGCCGAAGACCAGCGTGGCCAGCCCCCAGGCCCAGGACGGGGCGCTGGCCAGGCCGACCAGGGAGACGGCGAGCGCGAGCAGGCTGAGGGCATAGGTCGTGTAGCGGCGGGGCAGTCGTTGCATGTCGCGCTCCTTACGGATGGGGCGGTGCCATGGCATGCCCCGGCTGGGTGGCTGTCAAACACGGGCGTGGGCATGCCGCGGGTGGACGGGTCCGTCGAGGTTCCTGGCGTGGCATTAAGGCTGCCTTAAGGAAACGGGCCCTAGGGTGGGCATCGGGACACGGATGCAGATACGAACGTCCGGCCCGTCACCCTTGTAGGAGTAGCGAACATGACCACCCTGACGTCCTCTCCCGACCGCCTGGAGACCCTCGGCGGCCACCCGCTCATCGTCTCGCCGGCTCGCACGGGCCTGTCCCCCGACAGCCCGGCGCTGACGGTGCTGACCGATTTTTCCCATACCCCGCCGCTGACCGTCTCGGCCGACACCCCGATCCTCGATGCCCGCAAGGTGATGCAGCATGGGCGCGTGCGCCTGCTGCTGGTCGTCGATGACCGGGGACGCTGCCAGGGGGTGCTCACCGCCCGCGAGGTGATCGGCGGCCGGCGCACCACCCTGGCCATGCAGCAGCGTGCCCTGCCGCGCAGCGAGGTGACCGCCGGCATGGTGCAGATCCCCTGCCAGGAGCTGGGGGCGCTGCCCCTGGAGCGGCTGGCCAACCTGACCATCGGTCAGCTGGTGCGCGACCTCGAGACCTTCGGCGACCAGCACCTGCTGGTCACCGAGACGGATCGCCGGCAGGGCCTGCGGATCCGCGGCGTGATCTCGGCCGCCGACATCGGCCGGGCGCTGGGGACCGACATGTCGAGCGTCCCCGAGGCGAGGAGCTTCGCCGATATCTGCCGCGTGGTGCTGGGGCACGATCTCTGACCGCCCTCAGCTCGCCGGGAGGCCCCAGACGCTGGCCAGCACCGCCAGCGCCTCGGCGATTACCGCCTCCTCAGCGCGCTCCCGGCACCAGATGAAGCTCAGCGCGCAGGGCAGTCGCACCCCGTCGGCGATCACCAGCCCACGCTCCTGGCGCTCGGTCATGGCCAGCGCATCGCGGGCCAGGCTGAGCCCCACCCCGGCGCGCACTACATCGAGCATGCAGGCCTCCTGATCCACCTGTGCCACGCTCCTGGGCGCCAGTCCCAGCGGGTCCAGCGCGCGACGGAGCAGGCGATGGTGGACGGAGTCGGCCGGCGTGGTGATCCACGGCAGGCTGGCCAGGCGCCGCCAGTCGGCGCCGGCCAGGCGACTCCCCCAGCCGCCCGGCGCGATGACATGGTAGTGGAACTCGGTCAGCTCGCGGCAGGCGATCCCGTCGCCGACGGCGTCCGGTCCCTCGCCGGGAGGCGCCAGGAAGAACCCCACATCCAGCTCGCCGCGGCGGACCCGCTCCAGCACGTTGCCGCTCATCGCCTGGTGGAGCTCGGTCTCCAGTTGGGGCGCGCGCTCCACCAGGCGGTTCAGGAAGGCGCCCAGACGAATGAATTCCGGGTCCACGATGGTGCCGATCCTCAGGCGCCCGCGCAGCGTCTCGTGCATCGACTGGGCGCTGATGTTGAAAGCCTGCAATGACGCGAGCGCGGCCTCCGCAGACGGCAGCAGGGCGTGACCATCGCTGGTCAGCGCGAGCCCCTGGGCGTGGCGCTGGAAGAGCGTGAGGCCCAGGGTCTCCTGCAGCTGCTTGAGTTTGAGGCTGACGGCAGGCTGGGTCAGGTGCAGCTCCTCGGCGGCGCGGGACACGCTGCCCTGATGGGCCACGGCCACGAAGGCGCGCAGGGCCTTGAGGTCATGCATGACTACCTCCCTTGGAACGATCGCTGCGGCGAGCGACAAGATATTTGTAAACCTTATATCTTGCTTTTGGCTTTCTCAATTGATTCCACACCGCCTTGAGTTAGGTTGGAGGCTACCAGGCCCGGCAGCATGGGCTATCCAGTGTGCAGTGCAACATGAGACGAGAGGCAGACATGACCACCGAGCGCATCGAGCATTATATCAATGGCAATAAGACGAATGGCGTAGACGATCGTTACCAAGACGTCACCAACCCGGCCACCGGGCAGGTGACCGGTCGGGTCGCTCTTGCCTCCGAGGCGGACGTGGATAGTGCCGTGGCCGCCGCCCAGGCCGCCTTCCCCGCCT
Organism: Halomonas maura; assembly: GCF_030409305.1. Classification (GTDB taxonomy): domain Bacteria; phylum Pseudomonadota; class Gammaproteobacteria; order Pseudomonadales; family Halomonadaceae; genus Halomonas; species Halomonas maura. Next base: position 290,438 of record NZ_JAUFPQ010000017.1, on the reverse strand, counting down.
GGGCCGACACGCCGCCGATTCGCCGAGCGCGAGTGATGTTCAAGTTTCTCGAGCTGCTGAATGCGCATAAGGACGAGCTGGCCGAAGCGATCACCCGTGAGCATGGCAAGGTGTTTACCGATGCCCAGGGCGAGGTGGCGCGCGGCATCGATATCGTTGAGTTCGCCTGTGGCATTCCGCAACTGCTCAAGGGCGACTACACCGAGCAAGTCAGCCGGGGGATCGACAACTGGACGACCCGTCAGCCGCTGGGCGTGGTCGCGGGTATCACGCCGTTCAACTTCCCGGTGATGGTGCCGATGTGGATGTTCCCGGTAGCGATTGCCGCCGGCAACAGCTTCGTGCTCAAGCCGAGCCCGCTGGATCCTAGCGCCTCGCTGATGATCGCCGATCTGCTCAAGCAGGCCGGCCTGCCGGATGGCGTCTTCAACGTGGTGCAGGGTGACAAGGACTCGGTGGCAGCGCTGATCGACCACCCCGATGTCATGGCGCTGTCCTTCGTCGGTTCCACCCCCATCGCCAATCTGATCTACGAGCGGGGCGCGCGCAACGGCAAGCGCATCCAGGCGCTGGGTGGCGCCAAGAACCACATGGTGGTGATGCCCGATGCCAACCTGGACAAGGCCGTCGATGCCCTGATCGGTGCGGCCTATGGTTCCGCCGGCGAGCGCTGCATGGCGATCAGCGTGGCGGTGCTGGTCGGCGACGTGGCCGACAAGATCGTGCCACGCCTGGCCGAGCGGGCCCGTGACCTGAAGGTCAAGAATGGCCTTGAGCTCGATGCCGAGATGGGGCCCATCGTCACCGCCCAGGCGCATCAGCGCATCAATGGCTACATCGAGAAGGGCGTGGCCGAAGGCGCCGAGATGGTCATCGATGGTCGCGATTTCGATCCGGCCACCACCGGAGAGGGCTGCGCCGAAGGCTTCTGGATGGGCGGCACCCTGTTCGACCACGTCACGCCGGAGATGACCATTTACCAGGAGGAGATCTTCGGCCCGGTACTGGCCTGTGTGCGCGTGCCGGACGTGGCCACGGCCGTTCAGCTAATCAACGATCACGAGTTCGGCAACGGCGTGAGCTGCTTCACCGAAAGCGGCAGCGTGGCCCGCGAGTTCGGTCGGCGCATCCAGGTCGGCATGGTGGGCATCAACGTGCCGATTCCGGTGCCCATGGCCTGGCACGGTTTCGGCGGCTGGAAGCGTTCGATGTTCGGCGATACCCATGCCTATGGCGAGGAAGGGGTGCGCTTCTACACCAAGCAGAAGTCGATCATGCAGCGCTGGTCGGATTCCATCGACGCGGGCGCCGAGTTCGCCATGCCGACGGCCAAATAATCCCTCCCTCCATTGACTGACTGGTATGCCGGCCGATCGGGGAGAGCCCCCGATCGGAGACCGCCCGCTAGCGGGCGGGTCGGCATGCCCAGCGAGAGCACGCCATGGCTGATCAGACCAACAATACCCATGCCTTCGACTATATCGTAGTGGGCGCCGGCACCGCCGGCTGCCTGCTCGCCAACCGCCTCAGTGCGGACCCGGCCAACCGGGTGCTGCTGATCGAGGCCGGCGGTCGCGACAACTATCACTGGATCCACATTCCGGTGGGCTACCTGTACTGCATCAACAATCCGCGGACCGACTGGCGATTCCGCACCGAGCCCGATCCCGGCTTGAACGGTCGCTCGCTGATCTATCCGCGGGGCAAGACCCTCGGTGGCTGCTCCAGCATCAATGGCATGCTTTATCTGCGCGGCCAGGCCCGCGATTACGACGGCTGGGCCGAGCTGACCGGTGACGATGCCTGGCGCTGGGACAACTGCCTGCCCGACTTCATGAAGCACGAGGATCATCATCGCCTGGATGAAGGGGGCGACGCCGACGCTGCACACCGTGACTTCCATGGCCATGGCGGCGAGTGGCGCATCGAGAAGCAGCGCCTGAAGTGGCAGGTACTGGATGATTTTGCCACCGCGGCGGTGGAGGCCGGCATCCCCCGCACCCGCGACTTCAACCGCGGCGACAACGAGGGGGTGGACTATTTCGAGGTCAACCAGCGCTCGGGCTGGCGCTGGAATACCTCCAAGGCCTTCCTGCGGGGCGTCGAGCAGCGCGGCAACCTGACGGTCTGGCATTCCACCCAGGTGCTGGGGCTCGACTTCGCGTCAGACGAGGGCGGCGAGCCCCGCTGTTGTGGGGTCACGGCCGAGCGCGCGGGAGAGAGGGTCGTGGCGACGGCAAGTCGCGAGGTGGTGCTTTCCGCCGGCGCCATCGGCTCGCCGCAGCTGCTGCAGCTCTCGGGAATCGGACCCGCTGATCTGCTGGCGGAGCACGAGATTCCCGTGGTGGCCGACCTGCCCGGCGTGGGCGAGAACCTGCAGGACCACCTGCAGATCCGCTCGGTCTACAAGGTCAAGGGAGCCAAGACGCTCAATACCATGGCCAACTCGCTGATGGGCAAGGCGAAGATCGGACTGGAATACGCCCTGAAACGCTCCGGGCCGATGAGCATGGCACCCTCCCAGCTGTGCGCCTTCACCCGAAGCTCCAAGGACTACGAGCATCCCAACCTCGAATACCACGTCCAGCCGCTGAGCCTCGAGGCCTTCGGACAGCCGCTGCATGATTTCCCGGCCATCACGGCGAGCGTGTGCAACCTCAACCCGACCAGCCGGGGCACGGTGCGCATCAAGAGTCGCGATCCGCGTATGGCGCCAGCCATCTCCCCCAACTACCTGAGCACGCCTGAGGATCGCCAGGTCGCCGCCGACTCGCTGCGGGTCACGCGGCAGATCGCCGCTCAGCCGGCCTTCGCGAAATATTCGCCGGAGGAGTTCAAGCCCGGGCTGGAGTACCAGAGCGACGAGGACCTCGTGCGGTTGGCCGGCGACATCGGCACCACCATCTTTCATCCGGTGGGCACCGCCAGGATGGGGCGCGACGACGACCCCATGGCCGTGGTGGACTCGCACCTTCGGGTCCGGGGCGTGCACGGCCTGCGGGTCGTCGATGCCAGCATCATGCCCACCATCACCAGCGGCAATACCAACTCGCCGACGCTGATGATCGCCGAGAAGGCGGCGGCGTGGATCCTCGGGGAGGCGTCATGATGCTGTCATCTATCGAAAATAGTGTTTGACCTGCGCGCCTCAAGGGGGCATGCTGCTCGCAGTTGGTTAGCAAGTCGCACATCGCAAGTGGTCATCGAAAAGCTCAATAGCGTCGGTCGCCCGGTGAAAGTTTCTTGTTTTACCCACTGCAACTCGGGTATCTCCCCGGCTACACATCACGCTATTCGAGGAATTCGATAATGGCTACCGGTACCGTCAAGTGGTTCAACGACACCAAAGGCTTCGGCTTCATCTCTCCGGACGACAACGGTGACGACCTGTTCGCTCACTTCTCCGAGATCCAAGCCGAGGGCTTCAAGTCCCTGCAGGACGGTCAGAAGGTCTCCTTCGACGTCACCCAGGGCAAGAAAGGCCTCCAGGCTTCCAACATCAAGGTCATCGACTGATCGTCGACCGCCAGTGATGTGCCGCCCCCGGGCGGCAGGACGGGGCCCGCATTCGCGGGCCCCGTTGCGTTGTGGGCGCGGTTCATAAATACCTTTTTTGCATAAGTGGATTTCTAAAAATAACTTTTTAGAATATGTCCGGGCCGTCACAATGGGTCGATTTCGACTCCCCGCTGGAATGCCCATGTCCCCGGACGCCTGGATCTCGCTCATCGTCGTCGCCGCCGTCTTTCCGCTGATGGCGCTGACGCGTGTCGGCCCCGATATGGTGCTGCTGGGAGCCTTGGTCCTGCTGGTCAGCCTGGGCGTCGTCGATCCCCAGCAGGCCCTGGGCGGCTTCTCCAGCAGCGGCCTGTTCACCGTGGCGTTCATGTACGTGCTGGTGGCCAGCATCCGCGAGACCGGCGGCATCGACCTGATCATCCGCTACGTGCTGGGCCGTCCCCGGGGCGAGCGCCGCGCCCTGGCGCGACTGATCCTGCCGGTGGCCCCGCTCAGCGGCTTCCTCAACAATACGCCGGTGGTGGCCGCCTTCATCCCGGCCGTGCTCAGCTGGAGTCGACGGTTGCGGCTGCCGGCCCATCGGCTGCTGATGCCGCTGAGCTTCGCCTCCATCCTCGGCGGCACCATCACCCTGCTGGGCACCAGCACCAACCTGGTGGTCCACGGCCTGCTGATCGACCGCTACCCCGAACTCGCCATGGGGCTCTTCGACATCGCCTGGGTGGGCGTGCCGGTGGCCGTGGTGGGCCTGGCCTACCTGCTGCTGGTCGGACAGCGCCTGTTGCCGCCTCGCCAGGGGGCCGCCGAGGTCTTCGAGAACCCCCGGGAGTTCACCATCGAGATGGAGGTCGACCCGGCCGGACCGCTGGTCGACAGGAGCGTGGAGGAGGCCGGTCTGCGCCACCTGGAGGAACTGTTCCTGGTGGAGATCGAGCGCGACGGCAATGTGGTCAGCGTGGTCGGCCCCGGGGAGCGCCTCAAGGGGCGCGACCGGCTGGTGTTCGCCGGCACCTCCGCCGGGGCGGTGGAGTTGCAGCAGATCCGTGGCTTGATCCCCTCGCACCACGGCGAGTCCAGCCTGCAGAAGGACTTCAAGGAGCGCCGCCTGGTCGAGGCGGTGGTCTCCGACCAGTGCCAGTTCATCGGCCGGCGCATCCGTGACGGCCACTTCCGCACCCTGTATGGCGCGGCGGTGCTGGCGGTGTGCCGTGGCGGCGAGCGAGTGGCCGGCAACCTCGGCCAGATTCGCCTGCAGCCCGCCGACGTGCTGCTGCTCGAGGCCCGCCCGCCGTTCATCGAGCGCCACCGCCAGTCGCGGGACTTCCTGCTGATCAGCCAGGTCAACGGCGCGGCGCGACCCGCCCACGAGCGCGCCTGGCTGGCCTGGAGCATCCTGGTCGGGGTGGTCCTGCTCGCCACCACCGGGGTGACGAGCATGATGAATGCCGCCATGCTCGGCGCCGCCGCCTCGGTGCTCTGCGGCTGCTGTTCGATCAGTGCCGCCAAGCGTGGCCTCGACACCCAGGTGCTGTTGACCATCGCCGCCTCCTTCGGCCTGGGGGCGGCCCTGGAAGGCTCGGGGGCGGCCGCCACGCTGGCCGGGGCGGCGATGGGCCTGGTCGACGGCAACCCCTGGTGGCTGCTGATCGGCAGCTACCTGGTGGTGGCCATGCTCACCGAACTGGTCACCAACAACGCCGCCGCGGTGATCACCTTCCCGGTGGTGATGGCCGGGGCCGAGAGCCTCGGCGTCAGTCCGATGCCCTTCGTGGTGGCGGTGATGTTCGCCGCCTCGGCGAGCTTCCTGACGCCGATCGGCTACCAGACCAACCTGATGGTCTACGGCCCCGGCGGCTATCGGGTGAGCGACTACCTGCGGGTCGGCGCGCCGCTCAACCTGCTGAGCGCGGTGGTGGCGATGGTGCTGATCCCCCTCGTCTGGCCCTTCTAGGGCCTCGCCGTGGCCGGCGCTTTGCGCTAGGGTGGCGCTTTTGCCCCGGGAGACGACCCCATGAGCGAACCCGACGAGTTGATCATCGAGCCCCGCGGCGGCAAGCCCGCCGATGCCTGCGTCTTCATCCTCCATGGCCTCGGCGCCGATGGCCATGACTTCGAGCCCTTGGTGCCGGCGCTGTCGCTGCCCGAGGCGGCCAGCGTGCGCTTCATCCTGCCCCATGCCCCGCGCCTGGCGGTGACCATCAACGGCGGCATGGTGATGCCGGCCTGGTACGACATCAAGGAGATGAGTCTCGACCGCCGGGTGGACGAGGCCCAGCTCAAGGCCTCCGCGGCGCGCATCCAGGCGCTGGTCCACGAGCAGATCCAGCATGGCATCCCCGCCGAGCGCATCATCCTGGCCGGCTTCTCCCAGGGCGGTGCGGTGGCCTACCAGGCGGCCCTGACCTTTCCCGAGCGCCTCGGCGGCCTGCTGGCCATGTCCACCTACCTCGCCACCGCCGATAGCCTCGAGCCGGCCCCGGCCAACCGCGAGCTGCCCATCGAGATCCACCACGGCCACCTCGACCCGGTGGTGCCCGAGGTCCTGGGCCGGGCCGCCTGCGACCGGCTCTCGGCCATGGGCTACCCGGTCCACTATCGCCAGTATCCGATGGCCCATGCGGTCTGTCCCCAGCAGGTCGCCGACATCGGCCCTTGGCTGTCCGAACGGTTGGCGCGCTGACGCCGGGGCAGGGGAGAAGACGGCTTGGACGCATCGCGCTGTGACGCCTCCTGCCGGGGACGCTGGCGGGCCTGCCTGCGCAGCGCCCGCCCCAACTTCCTGGTGTTGGCGCCGCTGTGCGCCGGCCTGTCGGTTCTGACGGCTCGCCTCGAGGGCGTGCCAGTGGCCCGGGTGGACAGCCTGCTGGTGCTGCTGGCCGCGCTGCTGGCCCATGCCGCGGTCAACCTCTTCAACGAGCACCATGACTTCTCAAGCGGCCTGGACGCCATCACCCGGCGCACGCCCTTCTCCGGGGGCAGCGGCGCCCTGCCGGCCCGGCCGGCGGCGGCCCCGCTGGTGTGGCGGGCCGCCGCCGCCTGCCTGGGCGGGGTGGTGGTGATCGGCGGCTGGTTCCTGTGGCGGTCGGGGCCGTGGCTGCTGCTCTACGGCCTGCTGGGCCTGGGCCTGGTGGTGGCCTATACCGGGCTGCTGACGCATCGCCCCTGGCTGTGCCTGCTGGCCCCGGGCCTGGGCTTCGGCACCCTGATGGTGGTAGGCGCGCATCAGGCCCTGACCGGCCATGTCTCGTCCCTGGCCGTCGCCGTTTCCCTGGTGCCGACCCTGCTGGTCTGCGCCCTGCTGCTGCTCAACCAGGTCCCGGATATCGACGCCGACCGCCGGGTCGGCCGGCGTCACCTGGCCATCGTGCTGGGACGGCGGCGTGCCGGGCGGCTGGCGGGCGTGCTGATAGTGGCGGCCTTCCTGGTGGTGCCGGCCGGGGGCCTGGCCGGCCTGCTGCCGGCGACCACCTGGCTGATCTGGCTGCTGTTGCCGGTGGTCGTCTGGCTGGTGCACGGCCTGTGGCGGCTGAGCGAGGCCGACGGCGAGGCGGCGCTCGTGCCCTGGCTGGGGGTCAACGTGGCCCTCCAGCTCGGCACCCTGGCGCTGCTCAACCTGGGGCTCTGGCTGGCCGGCTGAGCCCGGCCCCGTGGCGGCTCGACGACGGCTCCGCCACGGGGCATCATGCGTGGTGACAAGGATGCCGACGATGTGGCCGCACGGCGGGACCTGCAGGCCCCGGCCGGCGCTTGTGCGTGTGCCTCGCGTGCGTCTGCGCTAGGGTAGAACGATAGCGGCACGATTCCCTGTCAATGCGGAGACCCCAAGGATGCGGGGCATGTCACGAATTCTGGACAAGTGGCGCCGGCGACGATCCCCGCCGGCCACCAGCCTGCCCGAGCGGCTCTACGCGCATTTCCCGGGCGCGGTGATGCTGCTGGATGCCCATGGGGTGATCCTCGAGGTCAACCCCTCGGTGGTGCCCGTTACGGGGCATGCCGCCGCATCGCTGGTGGGGCGACGCGTCACCCTCCTGGACGAGCAGCCGCTGCGCGGCCCGCTGTCCCGGGCCCTGGCGGATTGTGTCCAGCAGCGCCAGCCCTGGCGCGGACTCTTGCACTGCCGCCATGCCGACGGTCGGCGGCTTCACCTGGATACCCTCATCCAGCCGCTGGCCGAGGGGTCCCACGACACCTCCCGCCTGCTGCTGATCCAGCACGATGTCGGTACCCATCTCGAGCCGGCCATCGCCGACCGGGCCCGCCTGGACCGGCTGGAGGCGGTCGTGACCGGCCTGCCGGGCGTGGTCTTCCAGCTGCATCAGGCGCCGCGAGGGGCGCTGTCCTTCGGCTACCTGAGCGAGGGGCTGACCGCGCTGTGCGGGCTGGCCCCCGACGCCGTGAAGGCATCCCCCGAACGGCTGCTCGATCGGCTGGTCGGCGATGATCGCCAGGCCCTGACCAATGCGCTGGCCCAGTCGTCGGTGAGCCTCGAGGCGTTTCAGCTGGCCGTTCGCATCGAGACTCCCGCTGGCGTGCGCTGGGTGGAGGCCACGGCGGGTGTGCGGCGCGACGCCGAGGGCGGCACGCTCTGGGACGGCTGGATGCAGGATGTCACTCGGCGCAAGGAGGCGGAGCGGCGCACCCAGCAGCTGATCAGCACCGACATGCTGACCGGCATGCTCAACCGGCGGGCCTTCTTCGCCAATGGCGAGGCGGTGCTGGCCCATGCCGCCCGCCAGGGTCGCCGGGTGCCGGTGGCGATGATCGACCTCGACCACTTCAAGGCGCTCAATGACACCCATGGCCATGCGGCCGGCGATATCGCCTTGCAGCGTTTCGCCACGACCTGCCGAGACAGCCTGCGTCCCTACGACCTGATCGGTCGTCTCGGCGGGGAGGAATTCGCGGTCATGCTGGTGGATAGCGATCCGGAGGAGGCCTGGAGCGTGCTGGAGCGCCTGCGGCAGGCCGTGGCGGACAACGAGCTGGTGCTGGGCGGCGAGACGCTGCATTTCACGGTCAGCATGGGAATGGCCTTCCTCGACCCGGGAGGGGATCTCGGCGAGGCGCTGAGTCGGGCCGACCACGCCCTCTACCGGGCCAAGCGAGCGGGGCGCAACCGCATCGTCTTTCCCGAGCAGGTGACCTGAGGCACTGACCGGCCAGTCCGCTGTCCCATGGGTCAAGATACCGTCATCAACCCCGCGCAACAGGAGCAGCCGATGTCACTCTCCGAGGATTTCCGTCTACCGGTGGCGTGCCCGAACTGTGGCAGTCACCTGATGCGAGTCTCCAGTGTCAAGAACCCCGACGACCAGGTGCATTGCGCCTCCTGCCAGCGCTTCGTCTGCCTGTATCACGAGGCCCAGACGGTGCTCCGCCACGGGCCCGGCAGTCAGAGCGAGGCATTGATCGAGAAGGCCGTGAATCGCGGTCACTGAGCGGGCGCAGCGGGAGGGCGGGTCGACGCCGGGGCGTCGACCCGCCGCGTTCAGAGCAGCTCCTCGCCGGCCAGCGCCAGGCGCGAGCGTTCCACGCTCTGGAGGGTGACATGGCCGGCATGGGGCCAGTCGCGGAAGTGTTGCACCACCGCCGCCATGCCGCAGGTGTTGGCGGTGAGATAGGGCGTGTCGATCTGGCCCACGTTGCCCAGGCAGACGATCTTCGTGTTGCGTCCGGCCCGGGTGATCAGGGACTTGAGCTGCTTGGGCGTGAAGTTCTGGGCCTCGTCGATGATCAGGAAGGTGTCGTTGAGGGTCCGGCCGCGCATGAAGCCGGGAGCGCGGATCTGTACCCTCGAGCCGAGCAGCTGGCGCGTCGCCTCCTGGTTCCAGGTGGAGCTGCCGTCATGCTCGTCGCGCAGCAGGTTGTCCATGTTGTCATGGAAGGCGCCCATCCAGGGCGACATCTTCTCCTCTTCGGTGCCGGGCAGGTAGCCGATGTCCTCGCTCATGGAGATAGGGGCCCGGGTGAACACCACGCGCTCGAAGCGCTTGCCGTCCAGCGTCTGCTGGAAGGCCGCGGCCAGGGTCATGAAGGTCTTGCCGGTGCCTGCACTGCCGGCGATGGTCACCAGGTCGATGCTTTCGTCCATCAGCAGGTTGAGGGTGAAGTTCTGGCGGCTGTCATGGGCATGCACGCCCCACACGCTGGCGCCATGCCGGTAGTTGGTCAGTAGCTCCAGATGGGCGTGACGGGGGCCCAGGTCGCGGACCACCGCCTCGAAGCTGGCCCCGTCGTCGCTGTCCGAAACCAGCATGCCGAGATGCCAGTCCGTGGGGATCTCGCCGGCCAGGCGGTAGACGACGTGGCCATCCTCGCGCTCGACCTTGACCTCGGTCTTGAGGGTCTCCCACAGGCCGCTGCCATCCTGGCCGGCCTCGGGATAGACCCGGGCACCGCCGATCATGGCATCGCTGTCGTCGAAGGCGCGATCGGTGAGGTAGTCCTCCACCGGCACGCCGAGGGCCGCGGCCTTGACCCGCAGGTTGATGTCCTTGGTGACCAGGACCACCGAGGCGTCGGGACGCTCGTCGCGCAGTCGGCAGGTCTCGGCGAGCAGTCGGTTGTCGGGGCTGTCCTCCAGGTTGTCCGGGACCGAGAGATTGTCGTAGCACAGCAGGCGTAGTCGACCCTCGGGGCCGGTGAGCCGGGTGATGGGAATGCCATCGCGGATCTGGCCGATGTCGACGTTGGCGGTGAGGTCCGAGAGGGTCCGGCTGACCTGCCGGGCGGTGCGGGCGATTTCGCGGATGCCGTTCTTGTGCTTGTCGAGCTCCTCGAGCACGGTCATGGGAATGACCACTTCGTGCTCATCGAACTGATAGAGGGCGGCGGGATCATGGATCAAGACGTTGGTGTCCAGCACGTAAAGCCTGGTGGCCTTCTTGTCGATGCGTACCATCGGCGCAGCTCTCCTGATAGTCACCGGATCGACGTCAAACATGACGCCTCGATGTCGACACTGTCAGCGCCGGATGTCAGTTCCGTGACAGGGCGCGATGTGCCGGTCTGCTGGTTTGTGGTGAGCACCTCCCATTGTCATACGACCGCAATACTTGCTTATTGGCTCCCAGCATGGCCCATCCTTGCGGCTTTGCACAATTGCCGGCCTCAACGCTGGCGACGGTTGCCTGCCGCCGGGACTCGCGCAGCACTGCCCGCGGGGCCCCGGCATACCGGTGGTCGAGGGGAGACCGCCTCGGCAACCACCGGGGCGTGACGATGGGATCGGGTCGATGGCTGCCAGGGTGGGCCGGGGGGCACGGGGCGCCGATGGGAGGAAGCGCGACATGAGCCTGATCCGGGCTTGATCGATGCGACACGTCTCGAAGCCTTGTTCGGGGCGCGCGAGGCCTCGCCACGGGAGGGCGCGCGGGCGGCCCTCGAACGCATCGCCCGCGTCAACGACAAGGTGAATGCCTGCGTCCACGTGGATCACGAGGGCGCCGCGGCGGCGGCCAGGCCGCGGCCCGTCCGTGGCGGGGTCAGGCCCGGAGCATCACCCGGTCGTCCTCGAAGCAGACCGTCCAGCAGCGCAGCCGCACCGCCTCGTCTTCCAGGCACTGGCCGTCGTCGAGGCGGAAGTGCTGCTTGTAGATCGGTGAGGCCACCACCGGCGCCCCCGAGAGGTCGCCGACGATGCCGCGGGCGATGACGTTGGCGCCCGAGAAGGGATCGTGATGGTCCACGGCGTAGAGCTCGGTGGCATGGCCGGGCAGGTAGAACAGGGCCACCTGGGCCGGTCCCTCGGGCGTCTCGATCCAGGCGGCGACGCCGGAGAAGGGCACCAGGTCGGCCTTGGTGCACAGGGGTTGCCAGGTCTGGGTCATGGTCGGGGCTTCTGCAGTTGCGATGGTCATAGATTGGTAGTCCTCGCGATGATGTCGAGAAATTGGCGAGCGAGATGAAGCGGGCGCCGCCGCGTCGCTAGGCGCGCGGCGCACCGAAGGCGAGACATAACGGGGGGTTAGGCGAGCCTTCGGGGTGCCGCGCAACAACACGATTCGCTCGCGCAGCCATTTCCTTACGCAGGGCGGAGCTGGCCGCGCTCCTCGGTCACGATGATGTCCGGGTCGGGGCGCGCGTCGTTGACGAAGCTGCGGAAGCGCTTGAGCTTCTCGGGGTCGTTGATGGCGCCCGCCCACTCGCACTCGTAGTTGTCGATGACGGTCTGCATCTGCGCCTCGAGCTCGTCGCCGATGCCCAGGCTGTCCTCGAGCACCACCTCCTTGAGGTAGTCCAGGCCGCCCTCGAGGTTCTCGCGCCATACCGAGGTCCGCTGCAGGCGGTCGGCGGTGCGCACGTAGAACATCAGGAAACGGTCGATGATCTTGATCAACTGCTCGTCGTCCAGGTCGGTGGCGAAGAGCTCGGCGTGGCGCGGGCGCATGCCGCCGTTGCCGCAGACGTAGAGGTTCCAGCCGTGCTCGGTGGCGATCACCCCGACGTCCTTGCTCTGGGCCTCGGCGCACTCGCGGGTGCAGCCGGAAACCGCGAACTTGAGCTTGTGGGGCGAGCGCAGTCCCTTGTAGCGGTGCTCCAGCTGGATCGCCATGCCCACGCTGTCCTGCACCCCGTAGCGACACCAGGTACTGCCCACGCAGGACTTCACGGTGCGTACCGACTTGCCGTAGGCGTGACCGGTCTCGAAGCCGGCCTCGATCAGCTCGCCCCAGATGTCGGGCAGGTCCTCGAGGCGGGCGCCGAACAGGTCGATGCGCTGGCCGCCGGTGATCTTGGTGTAGAGCTCATACTTCTGTGCGACCTGACCGAGCACCACCAGCTTGTCCGGGGTGATCTCGCCGCCGGGGACACGCGGCACCACCGAGTAGGTGCCGTTCTTCTGCATGTTGGCCATGAAGGTGTCGTTGGTGTCCTGCAGCGGGATATGCGCGGCGTCGGTGATCGGCTCGTTGAAGCAGGAGGCCAGGATCGAGGCCACCGCCGGCTTGCAGATGTCGCAGCCGAGCTTCGGGGCTGACGAAGAGCCCAGGCCCTGGTTGTGTGAAGCGCCGTGCTTGCCGATCAGCTCGCCGAAGGTCTTGATGCCCTCGACGCGGACGATGTCGAAGAGCTCCTGGCGGGTGTGGGCGAAGTGCTCGCAGATCGACTGGTCGACCTCCACGCCGCGGGCTTCCAGCTCGTGGTCGACCACGCTCTTGAGCAGGGCCGCGCAGCCCCCACAGCCGGTGCTGGCCCTGGTCTCGGCCTTGACGCTGCCCAGGTCGGTGGCACCGGCATCGAGGGTCGCGCAGATCGAGCCCTTGGTGACGTTGTGGCACGAGCAGATGGTCGCGCCGTCGGGCAGGGCGTCGGCGCCGAGGGTCGGCGCGCCCTCGGTGGAGGGCAGGATCAGTGCCGCCGGGTCCTCGGGCAGCTCCAGGCCGTTGCTGTAGTACTGCATCAGGGTGTCGTAGTAGGCGTTGTCGCCCACCAGCATGGCGCCGAGCAGCTTCCTGCCGTCGCTGGAGACCACCAGCTTGCGGTATTCCTGGCGGATCTCGTCCAGGTAGCGGAACATCCGCGCGCCGGGATTCTGGTTGCCGTGGGCATCGCCGATGGCGCCCACGTCGACGCCGAGCAGCTTGAGCTTGGTGCTCATGTCGGCGCCCGCGAAGGTCAGCTCACCGCCCAGCAGGGTAGCCGCGGCGGCCTTGGCCATCTGGTAGCCGGGAGCCACCAGGCCGAAGATGCTGTTGTTCCACAGCGCCACCTCGCCGATGGCCAGGATCGCCGGGTCGCTGGTCAGGCAGCGGTCGTCGATCACCACGCCGCCGCGCTCGCCCATCTCCAGGGCGGCCTCCCGGGCCAGCTCGTCGCGGGGACGGATGCCCGCGGAGAACACGATCAGGTCGGTCTCCAGCACCTTGTCGTCCTGGAAGACCATGCGGTGGAAGCTGGCCTGGCCGTCCTCGATGTGCTGGGTGGCGCGGCCGGTAAGCACCTGGACGCCCAGCGCCTCGATCTTCTCGCGCAGCAGCTCGCCGCCCTCGGTGTCAACCTGCATCGGCATCAGCCTAGGTGCGAACTCGACCACGGCGGTGTCGAGGTCGAGCCCGCGCAGGGCGTTGGCCGCCTCCAGGCCCAGCAGGCCGCCGCCGACCACCACGCCGGTGGTGGCCTTCTCGGCCGCGGCGCGGATGGTGTCGAGGTCGTCCAGGGTGCGGTAGACCAGGCAGTTCTCGCGGTCGTTGCCGGGAATCGGCGGCACGAAGGGGTAGGAGCCGGTGGCCAGCACGACCCGGTCGTAGGCGTAGCGGCCGGCCTCGGTGACCACCTCGCCCTTGTCGCGATCGAGGGCGGTCACCGCCTCGTTCAGGCGCAGCTCGATGCCGTGCTCGGCATAGAAGTCGGCGTCGCACATGGCCAGGGACTGGGCGTCCCGACCACTGAAATACTCGGACAGGTGGACGCGATCATAGGCGCGGTGACGTTCCTCGCCGAAGACCGTGATGCGGTACTGCTCGGTGGCCGCGCGTTCGATGAGCTGCTCGACCAGGTGGTGGCCGACCATGCCGTTACCGATGACGATCAGGCGGAGTTTCTCGGACTGGGGCGTGTTCATGCGGCCTCCTTCTCGGGGCTGTCGGTGTCTCGGAGAGGGCTCTCGTGCTCGGCGAGCAGGGCCTCGACATCGGCCTGGCCGAGGGCCAGGGCCTGGCGGGCGGCATCGAGCCGGGTGCCGGCCCGGGCCTGGGTGAACAGCCAGGGTCCCATGGCGGTATCGCCATAGAGCACGGCGCCCTCCAGGCGGCCGTCGCGCAGCAGCAGGCGGCGGTATTCGCCCTGCTGCGGATCGTGATAGGTCAGCGCCTCGTGGCCCGGCCCGGCCTCGGTGGGGCCGAAGGCATACAGGGACACGCCGCCGACCTTGAGCTTGGTGGCGGTCGGGGCGTCGACGAAGCCCGGCGTCGCTTCCCCGGCCAGGTGACGGGCCAGCACCTCGACCTGCTGCCAGATCGGCTCCACCAGCCCGAAGGTGCGGGTCCCGACCTGGCAGCACTCGCCGAGGGCATGGATGTCCGGGTCGGAGGTGGTCAGCCAGGCATCGACACGGATGGCGCGGTCGCAGGCCAGGCCGGCCTCCCGGCCGAGCTCGGCGTTGGGCGTGATGCCGGCGGCGATGACCACGCGATCGGCGGGCAGCCGTTCCCCGTTGGCCAGGCGTGCCGCGGCGACATGGCCGTGACCGTCGTCCTCCAGGGTGGCCAGTTCCACGCCGGTGGCGATCGCAAGCCCGCGGCCCTCGAGCTCGCGGCGCAGCAGCGTCGCGGCGGTGGCATCGAGCTGACGGTTCATCAGGCGTTCGCTGCGCTGGAGCACGCGGGCCTGCATGCCGCGCTGGCGCAGGCCCTCGGCGGCCTCGAGCCCCAGCAGGCCGCCGCCGACCACCAGGGCGCGGCCGCCGCGCTGCGCGGCCGCGGCCAGGGCCTCGGCGTCGTCCAGGTCGCGGAAGCCGCTGACCCCGGCCAGCTCGATCCCCGGCACGGGCGGCAGGGCGGTACGCGAGCCCGTGGCCAGCACCAGCCGATCGTAGGCGAGGGCCTCGCCGCGCGCGGTCAGTACCCGGCGCCGGGCCCGGTCGATGCGGGTCACCCGTTCACCGAGCCGGGTGCTCAGGGCGATGCCGGCCCGGTCGGCGATCTCGGGCAGGCGCAGGTCGTTATGGCTCATGTCGCCGGCCAGCCAGGGGGAGAGCAGAATGCGGTTGTAGGCCGGGCAGCGTTCCTCGCCGATCACGGTGATGCGGCGTGGCGCCTTGGCCTGGCGCACGAGCGTCGCGACCAGGCGCTGGGTGGCCATGCCGTTGCCGACGATCACCAGGTGCTCGATGGGATGCGGGTCCGGGGCGGACCCGGAAAGGGCATCGGGGCACATGTCGAAACCTCCTGAAACGCGAAAGACGCCTCGGCACCCCCTGGCAGCGGGGGTGCTGAGACGTCTTCGTCTGGAATTCGGTGTGCGATCGTCGTTGACCGCGAGGGAGAGGCCTGGGCCCGCTCCGCTTACCTACAGTCTTTCAATTATCGGGCCAATAATTGGCTTGATTCAATTAAATCAATCGGTTGAATTTGTCGTGGCGGACGGCGGCGGGCAGCCCGTCGCCGTCCGGACGGGCCTTATGCACGCTCCTGGTGCGTGGCGGCATCGAAATGCACGGGGCTGTAACAGGCCGACAGTCGGGCGGGGTCCAGTCGGTCACCGCGGGCCCGCAGCGCCTGGTCGAGGTGGGCGGCCATGGGGGCCATGGCCTCGGGGGAGGGGCGCAGGTCGCCGTCGAGCCGTTGCCGTACCGGGCCCGTATCGGGTGCCAGCGTCACGAGGTGGCGCACGGCCCGGTCCAGGTAGGGGGGCAGGGCCAGCCAGTCGCATGCCTGGCGGGCATGCTCGGGCGAGGTAGCGAGCCACTCGGCGGCCCCGGCCAGGGCACGGATCAGGGCGGTCAGGGTTTCGGGATGGTGCTCGGCCCAGGCCGCGGTGACCCCGAGCACCTTCTCGGGGTGGTCCGGCCAGAGCTGGGCGCCGCTGGCGACGATGCGACCGGCTCCCCGATGCTGGGCCAGGCTGCCCCAGGGCTCGCCGACACAGAAGCCGTCGATGCGCCCTTCCTCCAGGGCCTCGGCCATGCGCGACGGCGGCAGGACCACCAGCTTGACCTCGTGGTCGGCGTCGATGCCGCCGAGGGCCAGCCATTCGCGCAGCTGGTAGTGCTGGCACGAGAAGGGATGGACCATGGCCAGGCAGGGCGCCGGCCCACCCCGGTGGCGCAGCCGACGCGCGAAGTCGCGGGCGCTGACGGCGGGGTCCGTGGTGCTCCCCTCCGGGTCGGGGGCCTCCGGCACGGGCATGCCCTCGCTCCAGCGCGGCGACAGCACCAGGGTGTTGCCGTTACGCCCCAGCACCAGCGGGGCCAGGGTCTCGCAGGCGGCGCCGGAGATCCCCAGGCTCATGGCCAGGGGCAGCGGGGCCAGCATGTGGGCGCCGTCGAGCAGGCCGGCGGCGAGCTTGTCGCGCAGGGTCGACCAGGCGTTCTCGCGTGACAAGGCGACGTCGAGCCCCTCGGCGGCGAAGAAGCCGCCCTCGCGGGCGATGATCGGCAGGGCGGCATCCAGCAGCGGAATGAAGCCCAGCGTCAGGCGCTCGAGCCCGGCGGTGCGACTCGCGGTCATAGGCCTTTCTCCAGTCGTTCGAGGATATCGATCACGTTGGCGGCCACCTCGCCGATGCGCTGGCCGCGGTCCATGGCCAGCTTGCGCAGCATGCGGTAGGCCTGTTCCTCGTCGCAGTCCTGGTGCTTCATCAGCAGGCCCTTGGCGCGCTCGATACGCTTGCGGTCGGCCAGCTGGCCGCGGGCCTTGTCGAGCTCGGTGCGCATCGACTGGAAGGAGGCGAAGCGGGCGATGGCGACCTCGAGGATCGCCTTGACCCGGCTGGGCACCAGGCCATCCACCACATAGGCGCTGACACCGGCCTCCAGGGCGGCCTGCATGGTGTCGGGCTCGTGCTGGTCGGCGAAGAACACCACCGGGCGCGGGTTCTCGCGATTGAGCAGGGACATGCTGTCGAGGGTATCGCGATCGGGGGACTCCATGTCGATGATCACCACATCGGGGGCGTGGCGCGCGACCATCTCGTTGAGGCTGGCCGGGCTCTGCAGGCGACAGACGACCTCATGGCCCTCCTGGCCGAGGGCCTCCTCGACCATGGCGGCGCGCACGATCTCGTCATCGACCAGCAGGATTTTCAAGGGCTGGGGCATAGGGCGTGGCTCGTTGCATCGGTCGTTTGCAGGAGACAATGCAAGATACATTCCAGACGCCACAATGCCCGAAAGGTTCGGGGGGCGGGCGCCGCTCCCGTTGCCGTGGTCATCGTCCGCCGGGGGATTGTTGCACCGCAGCGGTGCGGGATGGGGCATCGGCGTTCGCGCCTGGTGCAGGGAGTCGCGGGGAGGCGTCGGCCGTCGGCCGCGATGGCCTGCCGCGGTGGGGGATGGCGCCTGTTGGCACGCGGCTTGCTTGATACTGGGCAATCAACCCCCTGGCCGCCATGACGGTGGCCCCAGGCAACGACGCCCACCGCCGCGCTGGCCCCCAGCGGGGCGGTGGGCGTCGTCGTTGGGACCCACGATCGAGGAATGCGTTATGTATCAGGCGCGAACCACTTGCCCCTACTGCGGTGTCGGCTGCGGCGTGCTGGCCGACATCGACGGCGACCGCATGGTCGGCGTCGAGGGCGACGCCACGCATCCGGCCAACTACGGCCGCCTGTGCGTCAAGGGCTCGGCGCTGGCCGAGACCCTGGGCGAGCAGGGGCGCCTGACGCGGCCCCGGGTGGACGGTGTCGAGGTGGACTGGGACACCGCGCTCGACGCCGTGGCCGCGCGGCTCCAGGCGACCCGCGAGGCTGCCGGCGACACGGCGGTGGCCGGCTACCTGTCCGGGCAGCTGCTCACCGAGGACTACTACGTCGCCAACAAGCTGTTCAAGGGCTTCCTCGGCACGCCGCACCTGGATACCAACTCGCGGCTGTGCATGGCCTCGGCGGTGGCCGCCTACAAGCGCTCGCTGGGCGCCGACGCCGTGCCCTGTAGCTACGAGGACCTGGAAGAGGCCGAGCTGGTGGTGCTGGTGGGCTCCAACCTGGCCTGGAATCACCCGGTACTCTACCAGCGCCTGCGCACCGCCAAGACCCGCAACCCGCTGATGCGGGTGGTGGTGATCGACCCGCGGGTCACCGACAGCTGCGAGATCGCCGACCTCTACCTGGGGCTCAGGCCCGGCAGCGACGCCAGGCTGTTCAACGGCCTGCTGGCCTGGATGGCCGCCAAGGGCAAGCTCGACCGGGTCTACCTGGCACAGCACACCCGGGGGCTGGACGCGGCGTTGGACGCGGCCCGCGAGGACGACGGCCGCATCGAGGCCATCGCCGCCGACTGCGATATCGACCCGGAACGCCTGGAGACCTTCTTCTACTGGTTCGCCAGCCAGCTGCACGTGGTGACCCTCTACTCCCAGGGCATCAACCAGTCGTCCAGCGGCACCGACAAGTGCCACGCCATCATCAACTGCCACCTGGCCGGCGGCAAGATCGGCCTGCCCGGCGCCGGCCCCTTCTCCATCACCGGCCAGCCCAACGCCATGGGCGGTCGCGAGGTGGGCGGCCTGGCCAACCAGCTGGCCGCGCATATGGACTACGACAGTCCCGGCGCCCTCGACCGGGTTCGCCGCTTCTGGGCCACCGACACGCTGCAGCCGAGCCTGCCCGAGGGACCCGGTCACAAGGCGGTGGCGCTGTTCGAGGCCATCGAGCGCGGCGAGATCCAGGCGCTGTGGATCATGGCCACCAACCCGGTGGTCAGCCTGCCCGACGCCGACCGGGTACGGGCGGCCCTGGCTCGGTGCCCGCTGGTGATCGTCTCCGAATGCATGGCCGACACCGACCTCTTGCCCTATGCCGATATCGTGCTGCCGGCCACGTCCTGGTCCGAGAAGGATGGCACCGTGACCAACTCCGAGCGGCGCATCTCCCGCCAGCGGGGGTTGCTGCCCCCGCCCGGGGAGGCGCGTCACGACTGGTGGATCATCAGCGAGGTGGCGCGGCGGCTGGGCTATGGCGCGGCCTTCGCCTATGCCCATCCCGGCGAGATCTTCGTCGAGCACGCCCGGCTCTCCGGCTTCGAGAACGCGCCCGATCAGCCGGGCCATCGCGCCCGGATGTTCGACATCTCGGCGCTGGCCGAGCTGGATCGCGAGGGGTACGATGCCCTGGCGCCGATCCAGTGGCCGGTGACCGCCGACGCCCCCCATGGCACCGCCCGATTGTTCGAGGATGGTTGCTTCGCCACCGCCGACGGGTGCGCCAGGCTCTTTCCGGTGCGCCCGCGGGAGCCCGTCCAGGCGCTCGACGCGACCCATTCGCTGCGGCTCAACACCGGACGCGTGCGCGACCAGTGGCACACCATGACCCGCACCGCCCGCGCGGCCCGGTTGATGAACCACCGTGCCGAACCCTTCATCGAGATCGCCCCGGAAGATGCCCAGGCGCTCGGGCTCGGCGACCAGCAGCTGGCGCGGCTGACGAGTGCCACCGGCGAGTACCGTGGCCGGGTCAGGCTGTCACGCGGCCAGCGACGCGGCGAGGTGTTCGTGCCCATCCACTGGACCGATCGTTTCTCGGCCCGGGCCCTTGCCGGCAGCCTGCTCGCGGCGCATGTCGACCCGCTCTCCGGCCAGCCCGAGACCAAGCACGGCGCCGTGGCGGTGACGCCGCTGGCCACGGCCTGCGAGGCCACCCTGGTGGTCGCGGGGGACCTCGAGGTCGCCGGGACCGTGCGGGAGGACGCCGACTACTGGGCGCGGATCCCGCTGGCCCATGCCGACCGCTGGCAGCTGGCCTGGGGCGAGGGCGAGGCTGGCCTGGCACGCCTCACCGAGAGCCTGCCGGTGCCGGCCTCGTTGTGGTGCGACGATCCCGCCAGCGGCCGCTGGCGGGCGGCCGGGCTCGAGGACGGCCGCTTGCGCTGGTGGCTGATGGTGGGGCCGCCCGCCGAGCTGCCGGGCCTGGCCTGGCTCGACGCGCGCTTCGCCGAAGCGGCCGAGGGTCAGCCCGTGGAGGATGGGCGGCGTCGCCGGCTGCTGGCCGGCTGCGATGACGGTGCCGCCGCCAGCGGCCCACTGGTCTGCAGCTGCCACCAGGTGGGCCAGGCCGCCATCGTCGCCGCCATTCGCGCGGGCGATGCCAGCGTCGAGGCGCTGGGGGCGCGACTCGCCTGCGGCACCCAGTGCGGCAGCTGCATTCCCGAACTGAAATCCCTGATCGAAGAGGAGGGGCCCCATGCGCGCTCCGAGCAGACGCCTGAAGCCGTCCAAGTGGTCTGAGGTCGTGGGACGCGTCCCCTCCGGGCTGGTCCGGCTGGGCCGGGATGCCACGCGTTGGCTGGCCGACTCGTGGGTCTCGCGGCACGCGCCGGAGACGCCGCGCCTGGCCCTGTCAGGAGACTGCCGTGCCGGCAGCGTCTACCTGGTCGGCGCCGGCAGCGGCGATCTGGAGCTGCTGACCCTCAAGGCGGCCCGGTTGCTGCAGCAGGCCGACGCGGTGGTCTACGATCGCCTGGTGGGCGACGAGGTGCTGTCCCTGGTGCCCGCCGGGCGCGAGCGCTATTACGTGGGCAAGGCCCGGGGCCATCACAGCGTGCCCCAGGCCGAGATCGGGGCGCTGCTGGTCGAGCTGGCCGGACAGGGCAAGGCGGTGGTGCGCCTCAAGGGCGGCGACCCGGGCGTGTTCGGGCGCATGGGCGAGGAGCTCGCCGCGCTGGCCGAGGCCGGCGTGCCGGCGCACATCGTGCCCGGCATCACCGCGGCCTCGGCGGCCTGTGCGTCGATGGGCATTCCGCTCACCGACCGCGGCCACGCCCAGCAGCTGCGCTTTATCACCGCCCAGCTGTGCCGGGAGGGCGGTGCCCCGGACTGGGCCGCGCTCGCGCGGCGGGACGAGACCCTGGTGTTCTACATGGGCCTGGCCAAGGTCGCGGCGATCTGTGCCGGCCTGCGTGGCGCCGGCCTGCCCGACGACTGGCCGATCATGCTGGTGGCCAATGCCAGCCTGCCCGACCAGGCGGCGCTCACCGGCACCCTGGCCGATATGCCGGCGCGCCTCGAGGTCACGCCCTTGCCGTCACCTTGCCTGATCGTGGTGGGCAGCGTGGTGAGTATGGTCGAGACCAGCCCGGCGGTGGCGACGGCGGGTCATCAGGACTGACTGCCGCCGGGCGCCAGGGCCCGTCGAGGAGAGATGCCAAGGCAGGATGCTGGAAGGGCCACTCGAGGCCGCCGGCAGGTCCGTGTGGCGGGCCCGGGCGAGGTCAGTTGCGCGCGACGGCCGATGCGCTCGAACGACGGTATGCCCCGCTCGAACGACGGTATGCCCCGCTCGAACGAAGGTATGCCCCGCTCGAACGACGGTATGCCCCGCTCGAACGACGGTATGCCCCGCTCGACTTCCCGTGCGCGAATCATTCGCGCAATTGCCGGCCGTGTCAGGTTCACCGGTGCTGCCGCCCGCTAATGCCACCGGCATCGGTCATGGGGACAGAGGCCGTCAGGTGGCGAAGCTTCCCGAGAGCTGCGAAAACTGCATCACTCTTCAAAGGTGAAGGTATTTGAAGTATCGATCAAGGTGGCCGATGGTGAAGTTACGGGATCTCTCACTTCGTCGCCTGTATTTCCACGAGGCGTCACGACTGGCCGGGACACCGTGGGTTCCCGAATATCTCTCGCGGCAACACCAGGGTTGGCGGTCGAGGCGCTCGGTAGAGGAGGGCATCCATCGTGTTCGATACCGAACAGTTCATCGCCGATTGTCGCAGCGCGCTTGCAGCCGACGAATCCCCCCGGCTGGTGCGTGAAGTGGTCGCGAGAGCGGTTTCCGATCCGGCCGCCATTCTCAAGGAGCTCGGGGAACCGACACGCGGCGGGCTCTACCCGCTCTATCGCTCGGAGGATCTGACCATCATCAACATGGTGTGGGCGCCTTACATGACGCTCATGCCACACGACCATCGAATGTGGGCGGTGATCGGCATCTATACCGGTCGCGAAGACAATATTTTCTGGCGGCGGCTTTCAAGCCGGAACGGGCACATCGAGGCAGTGGGCGCCAAGGCACTGGCCGCCGGTGACGCCGCGCCGCTGAAGCACGACATCATTCATTCGGTGATCAACCCGATTCCCCGTTTGACCGCGGCGATCCATATCTACGCAGGCGACTTCTTCGCCGTAGAGCGCAGCGAATGGGACCCGGAAACGCTCGATGAGCAGCGCTGGACTACCGAACACGCCATGCGTCGGTTCGAGGAATCCAATTGGATCATCGATCATCTCGGGGTCGATGCCGTGTGATGTCGTCAGACTGGCCCTTTGCTCGATGGCAAGTTGACGAGGCACTCGACCGCGACATCGAGAGGCACCGGCGGCGAACCCGGGCCCGCGCCGGCATGGATCTTCCGCTGCCCGACCTCGGCCACGCCCAGCAGTGACGCTTGATCACCGTGCAACGGTGTCGACGGCGGGAACGCCCGATGGGGCCTCGTCCGCTCAGTCGTTGTCGTTGAGGGCGGCGTCCAGGGTCAGCAGCGCCGCCTGCCAGGAGGCGGCATCGGCGGCGGCATCATAGGCCAGCGGCAGGTCGTGCTGGGTGGCCAGCGCGTCCGCCTCGGGATTCGTGAAGCCGTGCTTGGCCGAGGGATAGTTCGTCACCTCGACATCGGCGCCCTGGGCCTCGAGGGCGCTGGCCATTGCCACCAGGTCGTCGCGGGCGACGAAGCCGTCCTCGGCGCCGTTGTGGATGCGCACGCTGCCCTCGAAGGCCTGGGGCATCTTCACCGCCATCGTCGGGCCCCCATGAAAGCTGATGGCGGCCTCGAGCGGCATGCCGGACAGCGCCATGTTCATCACCACGCTGCCGCCGAAACAGTAGCCGATCGCCGCCATGCCGCCATCGGCCACCGCCGGATGCTCGCCCAGCCTGGCCATCGCCGCCTCGAGCCTGGCGCGTGCCGCCGGCCAGTCCTGCATTACCCGGCTGGAGAATGCCTGGGCCTCGGTGGGATGTCCGGCCAGCTTGCCATCGCCGTACATGTCCACCGCCAGGGCCACGAAGCCGAGCGCAGCCAGCTGATCGGCCCGGGCGCGGGCATAGCTGTCCAGCCCCCACCATTCATGCACCACCAGCACCGCCGGTTGCGGCTGGTCGATGCTGGCATTGTGCGCCAGGTAGCCCTGATAGGTGGTGCCGCCGGTGGCATACTCGAAGACCTCACCGACCACGCGTGGCCCGGACTGGATCGTGACCTGCTCGTCGCCGGGCGAGGGCTCGGTCTGTGCCTGGGCGCCGGCCGTGCCCGCCATCAGGCCTGCGGCCAGGCATGCCAGGGTGAAGAGGTGTCGCATCAGGGGTCTCCTTGCCTGTGGTCGAGGTCGTCCTCGACGTCGGTCGCCTTCGCTCATTCATGCTTTCTTAATATAGCCAGCCGGGACGGCGGGCGTCACCCGTTTCGGTCAGGGCATGCCGTGGCGCGGTCGCAGCGGTGGAAGGGAGGCGTGTCGTTCCCGGGACCGCCGATATCGCGCGGTCCCGGGGCGCGCTCACTCCTTGCTCGCCGTGAACGCCTCGAAGACCTCGCGTCCGGTCAGGTCGCGGGTGACGTTGGCGAAGTGATACCAGGGCGGCTTCTCGTCGATGAAGATCTGGGTATCGAAGGTCCAGGCTTCCCCGTCATCGACCAGCCCCGCCGGCACGGCGTAGTGCTCGCCGGTTCTCAGTCGATAGAAGAGGTGGGTGCCGCAATGGCGGCAGAAGGCGCGTTCGGCCCAGTCCGAGGAGGCGAACACGGTCACGCTGTTCTCGCCCTCGATCTCGACCCGGGAGACCGACTCCAGGGCCAGCAGCGGGCCGCCGCCCCAGGTGCGACACATTCGGCAATGGCAGGCGCCGATGTTCTGGCGGGCGGCCTCCACCGCCAGGGTCACGGCGCCGCACAGGCAGCTGCCGCGTAGGGTCATGGCATCGTGCATGGTCGTCTCCTCGGTACGGGCCGCGGCCGCGGGTCAGTCCTTGAGTCGGGCGAGGAGGGTGTCGGCGCTGCTGGCCTCGATCACCCCCTTCTGGGTATCGACGCCGAGGTACTCGACCACCCCGTCGTCGGCAATCAGTGCGAAGCGCTTGCTGCGGGTGCCCATGCCCCCGGCGCTGGCATCCATCTCCAGGCCCAGGGCCCGGGTGAAGTCGGCATTGCCGTCGGCCAGCATGGTGAAGCGTCCGGCGTTCTGGTCCCTCTGCCAGGCGCCCATCACGAAGGCATCGTTCACCGCCAGGCAGCCGATGGCATCGGCACCGGCGTCGAGGATGTCGTCGGCGCGGACCACGAAGCCCGGCATGTGGGTGTTGGAACAGCCCGGGGTGAAGGCGCCGGGGACGGCGAACAGCACCACCCGACGGCCGGCGAAGAAGTCGCCGGTGGACAGGTCTTTCGGTCCCTCGGGGCCATTGGTCTTGATGGTGATGTCGGGAAGGCGGTCACCGATGGCGATCGTCATGGTGTGGCTCCTGTGGTCATGGGGGAAGGGTGGCGTCAGTCATCATCCAGGGGCGGCCTGGGGCGCACCAGGATCTCGTTGACGTCCACGTGCTCGGGCTGGCCGACCGCGTAGAGCACCGCCTCGGCGATGTCCCTGTCATGCAGGGCATGCTCGGGGGGCTCGTCGAAGAAGGGCGTGTCGACCATGCCGGGCTCGATCAGGGTCACGCGAATGCCGCTGCCACGCAACTCCTCGCGCAGGTTGTAGCCGAGCCCGGTCACCGCCCACTTGGTGGCCCCGTACATGGAGCCGGGGATGGTGGCGCGGCCGGCGGCGGAGCCGGTGATCAGCACATGGCCGTGGCTCTTGCGCAGGGCCGGCAGGGTGGCCTGCACGGTGAGGCCCACCGCGTAGATATTGGTGAGGATCATGTCGCGCCAGGCCTGGTGGTCGGCCCCGCTGAAGCCGCCGGGGGAGCCGCCGCGGCCGGCATTGGCGAAGACCACATCGAGACGGCCGAAACGCTCCAGCGCCTGCTCCACCATGGCCTGCTGGGCGGCCATGTCGGTCACGTCCGTGCCGACGGCCAGCACATTCTCGGGACCGAGCTCCTGGGCGAGGCCGGCCAGGCGTGCCTCGGAGCGGGCGGCCAGCACCAGCTTGTAGCCCTCCCGGGACGCGGCCCGGGCGGTGGCCGCGCCGATCCCGCTGGACGCCCCCGTGATCAGGAATACACGATCCACCATGCGGCTCTCCCTTTCGGGTCATTACCCGCTTCCAGCATGGCCAGAACCGCGGCCGCCTGCAAACGCGAACGCCACCGCCGCGGTGAAGCGGCGATGGCGTGGCGAGGGTGGTGGGGCGTCCCTGCCCCCCGGTGGGATGGGGCTCAGCGCAGCGACAGGGCCGCCGAGGGCTCGGCACCGGCCGCATCCTGGTAGGCGGCGCTCTCCTCGGCCTCGACCTCGGGGGAGAAGCGCACCACCAGGGCGCACAGCGAGGCGATGATCACCGCCACCCCGAGGTAGAACAGGCCTTGCTGGTAGGTCAGGGCCTCGGAGCGGAACAGGAAGCCGGCGGCCACGGCGCCGGCGTTGCCGCCCGCGCCGACGATGCCGGCCACCGCGCCCAGCGCCTTCTTGTTGATGAACGGCACCACGCCGAAGGTGGCGCCCTCGGCCATCTGCACGAAGAGGCTGAACACCAGCATGATGCCGATGGCGAGCGCCAGGACATGCATCTGCGAGAAGAACATCAGGGCCACGCCCTCGCAGAGCATGGCGATGAACAGCCAGCGCACCCGGCCCTTGAGGCCCGAGTTGCGGGCGAAGAGGTCGGAGAAGATGCCGCCCAGGGTGCGGGCGAAGAGGTTCATCAGGCCGAACAGGCCGGCGATCATGCCGGCGGTGGCCAGCGTCAGGCCGAAGTTGTCGAAGAAGTAGATGGCGGCGATGTTGTTGATGGTCAGCTCGACGCCGAAGCAGGCGGCATAGACCACGAACAGGGCCCAGACACGGATGTCCTTGGCGGCGGTGGCGAAGCTGGCACCCATGCCGTGCTCACCGTCTGCCGCGGGCAGTTCGCCGCGTGCGCGCAGTTCGTCGAAGTTGCCGTTGGGCGCGTCCTGGGTGAAGAAGTAGTAGGCGATACCGGTGAGGAACAGCACGATACCGGGCACCACCATGGCCAGCCGCCAGCCGAGCGCCTCGTTGACGCCGAGCATCAGGATGCCGGAGAAGATCAGTGGCATCAGGATCTGGGTGGTGCCGCCGCCCAGGTTGCCCCAGCCGGCCGAGGTGGCGTTGGCGGTGCCCACCACGTTGGGCGCGAACATCACCGAGGTGTGGTACTGGGTGATCACGAAGGAAGCGCCGATGGCACCGATGGCCAGGCGAGCCAGGAAGAAGGATTCGAAGCTGTCGGCGAAGCCGATGCACATCACCGGCAGCGAGCCCAGGCACAGCAGCCAGGTATAGGCGCGGCGCGGGCCGATCTTGTCGCAGAGCACGCCGATGGCCAGGCGCACGATCACGGTGATGGCCACCGAGGCGATGATGGTGTTGCCGATCTGGGTCTTGGTCAGGCCGAGGTCGTCACGCACCACCGCCATCAGGGGGGCGATACCGAACCAGCCGAAGAAGCAGATGTGGAAGGCGAACCAGGAGAAGTGGAAGGCGCGCATCTGCGGCATCTTCCAGTTGAACAAGCGTATCCTGTTGGCCTTGTTTTGGATTTCCATGGGGCATACCTCGTCGAATGACATTCGAACACACGATCTTGGGCCTTCGCCGTTGAAGGTCGGGTCCGACGCACTCGTACCCCAGGGGCCTGGTCCACGTCTGGCACTCTCTGTCCTTGATTATGCATATGCATTGCCATTACAAGGAGATGTCTTTTTTTTCAGATGGTTATGGTACTGGTGGCGGGAGAGGGCGAGGGGGTGGCGGGGGCGTAATGGTGCATGGCAGCAAGCGTTGGCGGGGCCTTGCCCCGCCTTGGTGCCTCACTGCATGGCGAGGCGACGGTCGTCGCGGGGGCAGTTCAGGAAGGCCGATTGGCGGAGCCACTCAGGGTCGGGGTAGTAGGTGAACAGGTACTGGCTGTCCTTGAGGCTGTCGATCAGCGGCACGGCGACCTCGGAGCGCACCGCCGGGCAGCCATGGCTGCGGCCCAGGCGGCCGGTGCGCTGGATGAAGGACTCGCTGACGTAGTCGGCACCGTGGATGACGATGGCCCGCTCGAAGGCCAGGTCGTTGACGCCGGGTTCGAGGCCTTCCAGGCGCAGCGAGTAGCCGTTGCTGCCCCGGTAGCTGTTCAGGGTGCGGAACAGCCCCAGGCTGGACTGGTGACTGTCGGGGGTGTTGGAGAAAGCGCTCGCCATGGCGTCACCGGAGCCCTGGCCATGGGAGACCAGTTCACGGAACAGCAGGCGTTCCTGGCGCAGGTCGAAGACCCACAGCCGCTCCTCGGTGGAGGGCCGGGAGAAGTCGATCACCGCCAGGCGCTCGGCCTGGGGATCGGCACAGCTCAGGGCTCGCGCCGCCAGACGCAGCACCTCGGGATCGGCCTGGGGCGCCAGTCGAGTCAGGCGCTGGGCAAGCGGAGTGGACCGGGCCGCGGCCGGGGTATGGGCCTGAACGAGGAAGTTCCCCGACAGGGCGGGGGGCGTCAGGATCATCAGGGCGACGGCCAGCAGGGGGCCCGTCGCTGGGCGAAACGAACGCGGCGATGGCATGCGGAGTCCCAGAATTGTCGGCTTGCCCGAATCGGGTTGGCGCATGACCCCCGGCGATGGGCGGGATGTCGCTGGCTCTAGGGGCGTATCTCGAGGATCGCGGCCAGGCAGACCCGTCCCGACCATCAGTCGGCAGGAGGTGGTCTCATGCGAATAGCGGGTACTCTAACACGAGGGTTCGGTCGTTGGAGTATGGCCTTTCTGGTCCTTCTGGCTCCCTTGGGCCTCTTCGCCGAGGCGACGGCTGCGGCGGCCAAGCCGCTGCGCCCCTTCCCGATGGACGACGTCGGACTGGCCCAGCCGCTGCCGGTGCCGCTGGTGGATGCTCTTCGCGCCTCGCCGCCGCGTGTCTCGGCCTTCTATGTGCGCCGTGGAGGCGAATTGGCCTGGCAGGATCGGGGCAAGATGGCCGCGCTGGTCGACCTGCTGTACGCCCTGGGCGACGAAGGCCTGACCCCGAGGGATTATCGACCCGCCCGGCTGGAACGCGAGGGGCGCGCTGTGCTGGCATCCACCGCCAGCGCGGATGCCAGGGCACGCTTCGATGTGCTGGCCAGCGACACCCTGCTCCACGCCCTGCGCCACCTGCAGCGCGGCCGGCTCGATCCTCGCGACGTCTACCCGGGCTGGGAGATCCCGGTGCCACCGCCCGAGCTGGATCTGGTGGCCATCAACCGGGCCCTGGAAGCCGGCGAGGTCGATCGGGTACTGGCCATGGCGCGGCCCGCCACCGAGGGCTATGACGCCCTGCGTCGCTCGCTGGCGCGCTATCGCAATATCGTCCGCCTGGGCGGCTGGGCGACGCTGCCCGAGCGACGAGAATCGCTGCGACCGGGCGACGTGCACGCCGACGTGGCTCTGCTGCGTCGGCGACTGGCGGCGATCGGCGAGCTGGAGGTCATGGCCGCGGATGTGGCGCATTACCCGGATGTCAGCCTGGAGGCGCCGGCGCCGCATCACTACGATGCCACGCTGGTGGAAGCGGTGCGCCGCTTCCAGCGCCGGCACATGCTCGATGACGATGGCGTGGTCGGGCCCCGTACCCGGGCGGCGCTCGATGTTCCGGCCGCTCAACGCCTGGCGACGATCCGCGCCAACCTCGAGCGGGCGCGCTGGCTGTCGGCAACGCCGCTCGACCATCGCGTGGTGGTGGATGTCGCCGGCCAGCGGATCCATTACCGGCGTCCCGACGGCGAGATATGGCAGGCTCGCATCATCGTCGGCCAGCCCGGCCGGCCCACGCCGGTGCTGCACTCGTCGATCACTCACCTGACCCTGCATCCCACCTGGACCGTCCCGCCGACCATCCTGCGCGAGGACGTGCTGCCCCGGGTGCGCCGCGACCCCGGCTACCTGCTCGACCATGACATGCTGGTCTTGAGACCCGACGGGCGGCGGCTCAACCCTTGGCGCATCGACTGGTGGCGCCCGGGGCGGGTGATCCTGCGCCAGCGCGCCGGCCCGCAGAACCCGCTGGGCCGCCTGGTGCTGCGTTTCCCCAACGACCATCTGGTCTACCTGCACGATACGCCGGCGCAGCGCCTGTTCCGCCGGCCCCAGCGGGCCCTGAGTTCCGGCTGCATTCGCGTGGAAGGGGTCATGGAGTTGGCCCGGATGCTGTTCGAGGACACCGGCACGCCCCGGGATCTCGGGACATTGCTCGCCGATGGCGAGACCCGCAACGTGTCGCTGGCCCGGCCGGTGCCCCTGGATCTGCACTACTGGACGGCCCGCGTGGAGGCGGGCGACCTGCCGAGCTTCCGGCCGGATATCTACGACCGCGACGATCCCCTGATCGCCGCCCTGGATCGGCCGGTGGTGCACTAGGGAGCGGGCGGCTCAGCGGTGCCATGCCGCGGTGTTCTCGCGCAGGATTTCGCAGAAGCCGCTGACCGGCTCTCCGTAGAGGGTATCCTTGCGGGTCAGCAGGCCGAAGGGCGCCAGGGTGCGGCCCAGCGACAGCGGCAGCCGGGTGACCAAGCCCGCCTCCAGATGGTCGCGCAGTACGGTTTCCGACATCACCATCAGGCAGTCGCTCTGCTGCACCAGCTGCAGCGCCGCGAAGATCGAGCCACATTCGATGATGTCGCGGGGCGAGATCAGCCCCGCCGACTCGAACTCCTTCTCCAGTGCCTGGCGGGCCGGCGTGGCCATGGGTTGCAACAGCCAGGGCCAGTCCTCGAGCAGCCGTGCCAGCGACGGAAGCGGCTCCCGACACAGTGGATGGTCGCGACGCACCACGGTGACCAGGGTCTCGTTGCCCAGCGGCTCGAAGTCGAACTGGTTGTGCTGGAGGGAGGTGGCGTAGCGCGCGATGGCGATGTCGATCTTTCCCGCTTCCAGCAACTCGACGAGCTGGTCGCTGGTCTCGCCCATCAGGCGGATCTGCAGCATCGGACGTTCGCGTTTCATCTGGATCACCGCCTGGGCGACCAGGTCCGGGGCGGCACCCATGATGGTGCCCACGGTCAGCTGGCCGCGGCCGCCGAGCTGGTAGCGGTGGATCTCCTCTGCGCAGCGGTCGAGGCGGGTCAGGGCGTTGTCGGCGAACGCGATCAGCATCTCGCCCACGGTGGTGGGGGTCATGCCGCGGGCGGTGCGCTCGAACAGCCGGCAGCCGAACACCTTCTCGATCTCGCCCAGCATGCGCGTGGCCGCCGGCTGCGACATGTGCATGGTCGCCGAGGTCTGGTGCAGGTTGCGCAGTCGCCCCAGCGTCGCCACCAGCAGCAGGTGCTTGTAGCGCAGGCGGCTCAGTAGCGCCTGATAGCCCTCCATCACGAGCCCTCTTCGATACCTGGAAATTATGGCGGGTCGCCAGGCGTTTCGGCTGCGACATTAGTCGAATGTCGAGAGCCATGGCGTTTTCTTGCGATCGCCGTCAGCCAGCCTAGCACGCGGGCTTCGGCACTCCGATAACTAAAAGGTATCACAAGGGGTGTGATTCTCATTGGTCGGCCTCTGACCGCTTGGGTAGAACTCTTCCCAACATCCAACCGCGTCCAACTCCAGGGGGAGAGTCCATGAGCGACGTCATCATCAAGCAGGTGCGCGCCTTCACCGTTCGCGGTGGCGGGGCGGACTACCACGACCAGGCCGAGGGCCACTGGATCGACTCGCAGATCGCCACGCCGATGAGCAAGTATCCGGAGTACCGCATGAATCGCCGTAGCTTCGGCCTCAATGTGCTCGGCACCCTGGTGGTCGAGCTCGAGGCCAACGACGGCACCACCGGCTTCGCGGTGACCACCGGCGGCGAGATCGGTGCCTGGATCGTCGAGAAGCACCTGGCACGCTTCATCGAGGGCCAGCGCGTCACCGACATCGAGAAGATCTGGGACCAGATGTTCAATGCCACGCTGTTCTACGGCCGCAAGGGGGTGGTGATCAACACCATCTCCTGCGTCGACCTGGCGCTGTGGGACCTGCTGGGCAAGGTGCGCGGCGAACCGGTGCATCAGTTGCTGGGCGGGCCGGTGCGCGACGAGCTGACCTTCTATGCCACCGGCGCGCGGCCCGATCTGGCCAAGGGCCTGGGCTTCATCGGCGGCAAGATGCCGCTGGTCCATGGCCCCGCCGAGGGCGAGGAAGGTCTTCGCCGCAACCTCGAGCACCTGGCCGAGATGCGCAGTGCCGTGGGCGATGACTTCTGGCTGATGTACGACTGCTGGATGAGTCTCGACCTCAACTACGCCACCCGCCTGGCGCAGGGCGCTCAGGAGTACGGCCTGAAGTGGATCGAGGAGGCGCTGCCGCCCGACGACTACTGGGGCTATGCCCAGCTCAAGCGCGACGTGCCCAAGGGCATGCTGGTCAACACCGGCGAGCACGAGGCAACGCGCTGGGGCTTCCGGATGTTGATGGAGATGGACTGCTGCGACGTCATCCAGCCCGATGTCGGCTGGTGCGGCGGGATCACCGAGCTGATCAAGATCTCGGCGCTCGCCGATGCCCACAACAAGCTCGTCGTACCGCACGGCTCCTCGGTCTACAGCTACCACTTCGTGATCACCCGTCACAACAGCCCCTTCGCCGAGTTCCTGATGATGGCGCCCAAGGCGGACGAGGTGGTGCCGATGTTCAACCCGCTGCTGCTCGACGAGCCGGTGCCGGAGAACGGCCGCCTGGCGGCCTCGAAGCTGGACAAGCCCGGCTTCGGCGTGCGCCTGAACCCGGAGTGCGAGCTGGCGCGGCCCTACACCCACTGAGCCGGTACGGACACGACGAGCAGAGGAGGACAGCATGCCGATCCACGCCTTTCGCATGACACTGCATCCCGGTCAGCAAGCCGAGTACCGGCGTCGGCATGATGCCCTCTGGCCGGAACTCGCCGCGGCGCTGGGCGAGGCCGGCATCGAGGACTATCGCATCTTCCTCGACGGCGAGACGCGCCACCTGTTCGCCCTCATGGTCCTGCGAGAGGATCACCGCGTCGAGGCGCTGCAGGCACTTCCGGTGATGCGCCGCTGGTGGGACTACATGGCCGACATCATGGACACTCACGAGGACAACGCCCCCGTCAGCGTCCCGCTCGACGAGGTGTTCGCGTTCCGACCCGGAGACCAATGATGCAAGTGATCGACCCCCATGTGCATTTCTGGGACCTCGCCCAGGGCAACCAGCCCTGGCTCGAGCACCCGTCCCCCAACCTGCTCGGTGACTACTCGCCGATGGCCCGCGACTACGGGCCGCGGGATCTGCTGGCCGACGCCGGCGACATCGAACTGCTGGGTGCGGTGCATGTCGAGGCCGACGCCGTCGATCCGCTGGCCGAGACCCGCTGGCTGGCCGGGCTGGTCGAGGAGGGGGGCGAGCCGGTGCTGCCCACCGCCCTGGTGGTGGGGGCCGACCTGTCGCGGCCGGAGGCCGGCGAGCGGCTCGCGGCCCAGTGCGCGATGTCCGACCGGGTGCGTGGCGTGCGCCAGATCCTCAACGTCCATGCCGACCCCCTGTACGACTACGTCGGCCGCCACTACATGGCCGAGCCGGCCTGGTGCGACAACTTCCGTCTGCTGGCGCGGCATGAGCTGTCGTTCGATCTCCAGCTCTACCCGTCGCAGATGCCTCAGGCGGCACGCCTGGCCGAGGCCCATCCGGAGATCCCGTTGGTGGTCAACCATGCCGGCATGTACGTGGATCGCCAGGGCGTGGCCGGCTGGCGCGAGTGGCGCGACGGTCTGCGTCTGCTGGCTGCGCGTGACAACGTCAGCCTCAAGCTCAGCGGCTTCGGCATGCTCGATCACCACTGGACGGTCGGCAGCCTCCGCCCGCTGATCCTGGAGGCGATCGATGTCTTCGGGGTGGAGCGCTGCATGTTCGCCTCCAACTTCCCGGTGGACGGCCTCTATGCCCGGTATCCGGCGATCTGGCACGCCTATGCCGAGATCGTCGCGGATGCCTCGTCGGACGAAACGCGGGCGCTGTTCGTGGACAACGCCCGGCGCATCTATCGCCTTTAGGAACGACAACGCCCTCGTATCCGGTCCTGTCCCCGCGAGGCGGGACCGGCCTCAACCGCCAGTTTCAGGAGCCCGACATGCTGCTCAACGATAAATCCGTCATCATCACCGGCGCCTCCCGGGGCATTGGGCGGGCCGCCGCCCTGGAATGCGCCCGCCAGGGCGCCAACGTGGTCATCGGCTACAGCGGCAGCGCCTCCAGCCGCCCCGCCGTCGACGAACTGATCGCCGAGATCGAGGCCCTCGGCCGCCGCGCCTGCGCCGTCGGTGCGCCGGCCGGCGATGCCGACACCGGCGACAAGCTGGTCGAGGCGGCGGTGGAACACTTCGGCGGCGTCGACGTCTTCGTCAACAACGCCGGCATCTGCCCCTTCCATGCCTTCCTCGACATGCCGAAGGAGCTCTACCTGGAGACGGTCAACACCAACCTGAACGGCGCCTTCTTCGCCGTCCAGGCGGCCGCCAACCAGATGAAGCGCCAGGGCCGCGGCGGCGCGATCATCGCCGTGAGTTCGATCAGCGCTTTGGTGGGCGGCGGCATGCAGACCCACTACACCCCGACCAAGGCCGGCCTGCTGTCGTTGATGCAGTCCTGCGCCATCGCCCTGGGGCCCTACGGGATCCGCTGCAACGCGCTGCTGCCCGGCACCATCGAGACCGATATCAACAAGGATGACCTGGCCGACGCCGAGAAGCGCGAGTACATGGTCAGCCGTACGCCGCTGGGCCGCCTGGGGCGTCCGGACGACCTGGCCGGCCCCATCGCCTTCCTCGCCTCCGACATGTCGCAGTACGTCACCGGCGCCTCGCTGCTGGTCGACGGCGGCATGTTCGTCAACCTGCAGTAAGCCTGTCGCCTAACCATCCATTCGCTTAATTCGCTGGCCGCGCGCCGAGGACCCCCGATGCACCTGCCCCCCAACGCTTTCAAGGCCGCCCTCGACCGGGCGGACACCCAGTACGGCCTGTGGGCCGGTTTCGGCACCGGCTACGCCGCCGAGATCTGCGCCTCCACCGGCTACGACTGGCTGCTGATCGATGGCGAGCATGCCCCCAACAGCGTGCCGTCGATCCTCGCCCAGCTGCAGGCCGTGGCGCCCTACGCCTCGGCGCCGGTGGTCCGCACCGTCAACCAGGATCCCGCCCTGATCAAGCAGCTGCTGGATATCGGCGCCCAGACCCTGATGGTGCCGATGGTCGAGAGCGCCGAGCAGGCCGAGGCGCTGGTGCGCGCCATGCGCTACCCGCCCCACGGCATCCGCGGCGTCGGCGGCGGCCTGGCGCGGGCCACGCGCTGGGACGGGGTCGCCGACTACCTGGCCACCGCTCACCAGGAGCTGTGCCTGATCGTCCAGGTGGAATCGCGGCTCGGCGTCGAGAACGCCGAGGCGATCGCCGCCGTGGAGGGCGTCGATGCGGTCTTCGTCGGCCCCGCCGACCTGTCCATCAACCTCGGCTATCCCGGCGATCCGGGCCATCCGGCGGTGCAGGAGAGAATCGCCCACGTCATTCGCGTGGGCCAGGCCGCCGGCAAGGCGGTGGGCATCCTGGCGCCCCAGGAGGACGACGCTCGCCACTACGCCTCGCTGGGCTGTCGTTTCATCGCCGTGGGCATCGACATCAGCCTGCTGCGCCAGGCCGCCATCGCCAACCTGGGACGCTACCGGGAGCAGCGCGAGGCCGCCGCGCCTTCGCGCCTGTACTGAGTGTCCGACCACGTACATCCGTCAACCACGCCAACGGAGACTTCGCCATGACCCGCCAGCAACCGGTCTACCAGAACTACATCGACGGCACCTTCGAGGCCGCCAGCGAGCACCTCGAAGTCCATAACCCCGCGACCGGCGAGACGCTGTCGCGGGTCCCCGAGTCGCGCGCCGAGGACGTCGAGCGTGCCCTGGCCGCGGCCCGCGGCGCCCAGAAGGCCTGGGCGGCCAAACCCGCCGTCGAACGCGCCGCCTTCCTGCGCCGGATCGCCGCGAAGATCCGCGAGGACGTGCCGCGCCTGGCGCGCATCATCACCCAGGAGCAGGGCAAGGTCACGGCGCTGGCCGAGACCGAGGTCAACTTCACCGCCGACTACCTCGACTACATGGCCGAGTGGGCGCGGCGCATCGAGGGCGAGATCATCGAGAGCGACCGCCCCAACGAGAACATCTTCCTGTTCCGCAAGCCGCTCGGCGTGGTGGCCGGTATTTTGCCGTGGAACTTCCCGTTCTTCCTAATCGCCCGCAAGATGGCGCCGGCGCTGGTGACCGGCAACACCATCGTCATCAAGCCGAGCGAGGAAACCCCCAACAACTGCTTCGAGTTCGCCAGGCTGCTCGACACGGTCGGCCTGCCGGCGGGGGTGTTCAACGTGGTCAGCGGCAGCGGCGCCACCACCGGCCACGCCCTGACCGCCAGCCCCGAGGTCGACATGATCAGCTTCACCGGCAGCGTCGCCACCGGCTCGCGGATCATGGCCAGCGCCGCCGACAACATCACCAAGCTCAACCTGGAGTTGGGCGGCAAGGCGCCCGCCATCGTGCTCGACGACGCCGATATCGACCTGGCGGTCAAGGCGATCCGTGGCTCGCGCATCATCAACAGCGGCCAGGTCTGCAACTGCGCCGAGCGGGTCTACGTCCAGCGCGGGGTTGCCGACGAGTTCATCGAACGCATGGCCCAGGCGATGGGGGCGACCACCTATGGCGACCCCCTGGCCCAGCCCGACGTCGAGATGGGCCCGCTGATCAACCAGGCCGGCCTCGACAAGGTCGGCGCCATGGTCCAGACCGCGCTGGCCGACGGCGCCGAGCTGGTCACCGGCGGTGGGGTCGGCGACCGGCCCGGTGGTTACCACTACCAGCCCACCGTGCTGACCGGCTGCCGCCAGGACATGCAGATCATGCGCCAGGAGGTGTTCGGCCCGGTGTTACCGATCCAGGTGGTCGAGGACATGGACGAGGCCATCGCCCTGGCCAACGACTCCGACTACGGCCTGACCTCGTCGATCTATACCCGCAACCTGGCCAGTGCCATGCGCGCCTGCCGCGAGATCGACTACGGCGAAACCTACATCAACCGCGAGAACTTCGAGGCCATGCAGGGCTTCCATGCCGGGGTGCGCAAGTCGGGCATCGGCGGCGCCGACGGCAAGCACGGCCTCTACGAGTACACCCACAGCCATGTGGTCTACCTCGAAGCCTGAGGACCCGCCTTCCCAACAATAACGAGAGGTGCACGCGATGAGTGACAGTGTGCAGGCGCAGGCGGCGGGGGAGAGCCCCGCCACCGGCGGCGAATACGAACGCCACCCCGTCCCCGGCCAGGCGCGGATGGGCTTCAAGAACTTCCTCGGCATGTACGCCGGCGAGCATACCGCCGGCACCGAGCTGATGATCGGCCCGCTGTTCGTGCTGGCGGGGGTGGCCGCCTTCGACGTGGTCATGGGGCTGTTGATCGGTAACGCCCTGGCGGTGCTGAGCTGGCTGCTGCTCACCGCGCCCATCGCCACGCGGGTTCGCCTGACGCTCTACTACCAGCTCGAGAAGATCGCCGGTCGCTACACCGTGATCCTCTACAACCTGGCCAATGGCCTGGCCTTCTGCTTCCTGGCCGGGGCCATGATCACGGTGTCTGCCACCGCCGTGGGCGTATGGTTCGGCTTCCCGCTGCCGACCCTGTCGGACCTGATGCCCAACAGCGTCGGCTGGGTGCTGAGCGTGCTCGGCGTCGGCATCGTCATCACCCTGGTGGCCGCCTACGGCTATCGTTTCGTCTCCTGGTTCGCCAACATCGCCGCGCCCTGGATGGTGCTGATCTTCCTGGGCTTCGGCATCGTCTCGCTGAAGTGGTTCATCGATGCCACGGGCACCGGGGTGGGGTCGCCTGCCGACCTCTGGGCCCTGGCCGAGACGGCGATCTGGACCGGCGTACAGGTGCCCGGCCAGCCGGACTTCTCGATCTGGCACGTGATCTTCTTCGCCTGGTTCGCCAACATGGCCATGCACGTCGGCATGTCCGACCTGTCGGTGCTGCGCTTCGCCCGCAAGAGCTGGTACAGCATCGCCTCGGCGGCGGGCATGTACGTTGGCCACTTCATGGCCTGGCTGGCCGCCTCCATGCTGTTCGCCTTCCAGATGTACGAGGCAGGGCTCACCTCCGACAGCGCCATGATCGCCGCCGCCGAGGCCGGGCAGATCCCCAATCCGTTGCCCGGCCCCCTGGCCGATCAGGCGCTGGGCGTGGCAGGGCTGATCTGCGTGATCATCGCCGGCTGGACCACCGCCAACCCGACCATCTACCGCGCCGGGCTGGCCTTCCAGGCGGTCATTCCCCGGGTCTCGCGCTTCAAGGTGACCATCGGCACGGGGCTGTTGACCACCTTCGTGGCGATGTTCCCGGGGGTGGCGATGCAGCTACTGGGCTTCGTGGCACTGTACGGGCTGCTGCTGATGCCGATCGGCGCGGTGATCGTCATCGACTTCTGGGTGCTGCCCAAGCTGGGGCTGAAGAGCTTCTATGCCGAAGTCGCCGGACGCAAGATCACCTATCCGGTGCTGGGCACCTGGCTGATCACGTTGGCGATCTGCCTGGTCCTGGTGGAGTTCGCCAAGATCGAGATCTTCTTCGTCGCCCTGCCGGGCTGGTTCATCGCTGCGGCGCTGTTCATCGGCCTGAGTTACATGGCCCAGCGAGCGAACGCCAGCGACACGGCCACCGAGTTCAAGACCGCCTCAGGCAAGGAGTGACCCCCATGCGCAAGCTGCTTCAGACCATCTCGATCGCCATGCTGGTGTTGACGGTGCTGTTTCCGGTGCTCTACCTGGCCGACGCCATGGGCGAGTCGGCGATGAAGGGGGCCATGCTGGCGGTCACGGTCGTCTGGTTCGCCGTCACGCCACTCTGGATGGGCAAGGAAGACCGCGCCGTCGTGGCCGGCGATAGCGCCGAAGGATAGCCGGCCAGAAAGTGTTTCGGGGACGCCGGGTCCCACGCTTCAATGCTGCCTCATACGCCCACGGCACATCCGCGTGGGGCAGCTTTCCTGTTGCCGAACAACGTCGATAACGACATACAAGGAGCCGCACACTCATGGAAATATTGCATCTGGCGATCGCCATCGCCCTGATCCTGCTACTGATTCTTTACGTCAAGCTGAACGCGGCCATCAGCCTGATCATCGGCAGTCTCTATCTGGGACTGGCCATGCAGTTGGGCATGACCGGCACGGTGGATGCCATCAGCAGTGGTTTCGGCGGCATCATGGCCGGGATCGGGCTACCGATCGGCTTCGGCGTGATCATCGGCCAGTTGATGAGCGACTCGGGGTCGGCCCACAAGATCGCTCATACCCTGGTCGCGAGCGCGCCGCGCAGTGCGGGACTCTATGTGCTGGGACTGACGGGGTTCCTGCTGTCGATCCCGGTCTTCTTCGACGTCACCTTCGTGATCCTGGTGCCGCTCGGGGTGGCGTTGGCCCGAACCCTGGGCAAGCCGCTGCCCTATGCCATCGGTGCCCTGGTCATCGGGGCTGCCACTTCGCATACCATCGTGCCGCCGACACCCAATCCTCTGGCCGCCGCCACGATCCTGGACTTCGATATCGGCGTCATGACCTTCGCCGGCCTGGGCGTGGGGCTCGTCACCTCGCTGATCGTGATGAAAGTCTACTTCCTGCTGCTGGATTGCGGGATCTGGAATCGGCACAAGGATGAAATGGGCGTGGCCCAGCAAGTGCCGGGAGACGACAGCCGTCGGGAGATGCCCGATATCCCGCTGTGGATGGCGCTCACACCGGTGGCCTTGCCTATCCTGTTGATCCTGAGTGGCACCGTCTACGACTACTGCCAACAGCTCGGCCTGCTGGCCGGGGAGGAGCTGCCCGCCTTCATCGCCTTCCTGAGTGACCGTATCGTCGCCCTGATGGCCGGCGCCTTGGCGGCCTATGCGGTCGCGGCGCGGGAGATGGGACGCCAGGCACGGGATGACTCGGCCTCGCGCGGCCTACAGACCGCCGGTGTCGTGTTACTGGTCACCGGCGCGGGGGGCTCTCTGGGCAAGGTGATCGAGACCACCCAGATCGGCCAGATGCTGGTCGATGGTCTCTTCCAGGAGACCCAGTCGGCGCTCGGCATGATCCTGCTGACCTACGCCCTGGCCGCCATCTTCCGCATCGCCCAGGGCTCCGGTACCGTCGCTGGCATCACCGCCATGACCATCATGGCAGGCGCGGCGTCGACGGGCGTCGTCGATCCGCTATGGATCGCGCTGGCGGCCTTGTCCGGCGGCATCAGCATCGGCCACGTCAACGACAGCGGCTTCTGGATCACCACCCAGCTCGCCGGTTTCAGCGTCCGCGGTGGCTTCAAGACCTACACCCTGGGCGAGGCGCTGGTCTCGTTGATGATCCTGGCGTTGACGCTGGTAGGCGCCACGCTCTGGCCGTGAATATGCTGAGCCAGCCCATGTTCTGTTGAATCTCCCCGACTGGTATCGCCGATCCTGCTCCAGGGAAGTGTCTCTTCCCTGGAGCTTTTTCGTGTCGCGTTCATTGCGTGTCGCGGCCATGGGTAAAGGCATCGCCGAACTCGATCACAGCGTGGCAGCGTCGTGACGGAATCGGTTCAGGAACTTCATGACCTCCTCGAGATCGGCGAGCTCCACCTCGTCCAGAATGACATTGAGATGCGGCTTGCGGGGCCCGAGCCAGTCGAACAGGAAGGCATAATCGAGCAGACCTTGACCGACGGGAGCGGGGCATAAGGCGCCATTCTCGGCGCAGACGTCCTTGGCATGCATCACGGCAATTCTCTCTCCCCATGATTCGAACGCCTCCCGGAAGATATCCCGCTGTCGCGCATAGTTGTCGATGGTGAGGAAGTTGACCGGGTCGAAGATGATCTGCAGATTGGGAGAATCCACGCTGTCCAGCAGTCGCGTCACGGTCTCGGGCGAGTAGACGGGGTGATTGACCCCGGGTTCGATGCCGACGATCACGCCGAAACGCTCCGCCTCCACGACCAGCTCCTTGACACTGTCGATGACCGCTTGCAAGGGGGCGTCGTGGAAGTTGTCCTCGGTGTAGGCGATGTCGGGATGGACGTTGCCGGTTTCGGTGCCCACGATGCCGCAGCCGAAGTCACGTGCATGGCGCAAATGCTCCTTGAAGCGCGCCAGGGCGTTGCGTCTCTCGTCCGGGTCGGGGTGAATGATGTTGACATAGCAGCCCAGCACGGCGATCTGCACGTCGTGATGACGAAAAGCGCTACCGATACGATAGGCCAACCCGGGTGTCAAGCTACCCGGCGGAGCAGGGATGACGAATGACTTGCTCGGCGCTAGTTGCACCGAACC
Organism: Halomonas maura; assembly: GCF_030409305.1. Classification (GTDB taxonomy): domain Bacteria; phylum Pseudomonadota; class Gammaproteobacteria; order Pseudomonadales; family Halomonadaceae; genus Halomonas; species Halomonas maura. The sequence goes on along the minus strand of NZ_JAUFPQ010000017.1, from coordinate 249,804 downwards.
GAGCCCCCGCCGTGCAACGTCTGCGACCAGGTCGTCCAGGGACTGTTTGGGCAGGTCGTGCGCCCTGATGCCTATATTCACGTTTTCCTCCTGATGTCGATGTCTGCCGTGTCCGAGGCCGGGTTGCAGGAATGCTGGAGTACCGACGAAGTGGGCGAGGGGGCACGAGGCTGGCGCCCCCTCGAACTCCGGTGCTTACTTGTCGCTCAGTTCCTTGATCTTCTGATAGAGCGCGTACTGTTCAGGCTGCCCCTTTAAATCCTCGTATATCGGCTGCACGGCCGCCTGGAAGGGGGTGATATCGACCTCGTTGATTTCGACCCCGAAGTCGTTGCGGATCTGGTCACGCGCCGTCTCGACGGCCTCCGACCACTTCTCGAGTTGGAAGTCGGTGGACTCCTGGATGGCTTCCATGAGGGCATCGTGCTGCGCGTCCGAGAGTCGGGACAGGGTATTGCTGTTGAACAGGATGATATCGGGGATGCGCGTGTGGCCGTCCAGTGAGTAGTGGTTGACCACCTCGCCGTGCCGCGCCGTGGTAAGAGCAAACTCATTGTTCTCGGCGCCATCCAGTACTCCCTGCTGGAGTGCCGTGTAAACCTCTTCCTGGGCCATGACCACGGGCGAGGCACCCAGCAGTTTCATGGTGTCGACGGCAATCTGGCTCTGCATCACCCGGATCTTCTTGCCTTCGAGATCCGAGACCTCGTCGATCGGGGTATCCTTGGTGTAGAAGTTGCGCTGACCGGAGTCGTACCAGCCGACGCCGACGAAGCCTTGATCCCGGGTGGAGTGGTAGACCTCGTCCATGACGGCGTCACTGTTCATGACCTCGTAGAAGTGCTCCTGGTCGTCGAACAGGTAAGGCATGGAAAAGACGCCGTAGAGTGGCGAGAAGCTGCCCATCAGGCCACCGGAGACCTTGGTCATGTCGATCGCCCCCGTCTGCAGCAGCTCGACCAGCTCACTCTCACCGCCCAACTGGCTGTCCGGAAAGTAGGTGACACTGATCGAACCACCCGACTTCTCTTCCACGAGATCGCCGAACTTCGCCAGGGCATCCTTGACCGGTTGGGAGTTCTGGGCATATGCCAGCCTGAGATTGACGCTGTTCTCGGCCTGCGCCGAGGCGGCGCCCAGGGACAGGGTGGCGATGGCGGCGACGAGAATGGCCTTGGTGTGTTGAGGCATGGTCATGGTTGACTCCATGGTTTGGTATTGTTGGTGAAATTGCGGGCTCATCAGGGCCCCGGATCAACTTTAGAGGTACGTTCTCAGGTATTCGGACAGGCACAGGATGGCCATGGCCTGACCGTAGGGCATGGAGGTCAGGGGAATCTCGCGGTAGTAGTCGAGGTTGTCGCCCATGGCGGTGCCGAAGGAGACCTGTTCGAGCTCTCCTTCGGCATTGATGTTGTGGATGATGCCCTGGACGGCCTTCTCCGCCACTTCGTAGTAGTCACCATCGAGGTAGCGCATCCTGACGGCCTTGAGGATACCGTAGGCGAACCCGGCGGCGGCGGAGGCCTCCTGATAGGACGATGGGTCGTCGAGCAGCGTATGCCAGAGACCGGACTCCGCCTGCCACTTGGCCAGCGCCTCGACCTGGGACTCCAGGACCTGAAGCAGGAAACGGCGGATGGGGTCTTTGGCCGGCAGGTCCAGCAGTTCCAGGAACTCGGGGATGACGATGGTCAGCCAGCTGTTGCCACGCGCCCAGCGTGCCTCGGCGAAGTTATGGTGGCCGTCGAAGGTCCAGCCATGGAACCAGGCGCCGGTCTGCCGATCCATCAGGTACTGCACATGAATCAAGAACTGGTACTTCGCCTCCTCCACGTAGTCCGGTCGGTCGAGCAGGCGTCCGATCTTGGCCAGCGGCAGAACGCTCATCATCAGGGTGTCGTCCCACAGCTGCTGATGGTTCTCGCTGTTGTAGACGACGTGCTGCAGGCCGCCCTTGTCGGTGCGGGGCATGTCGTACATCACCCAGTCCGCCCAGGCCTGCAGGTACGGAAGCCATTCCTTGCGACCCGTCTCCTCGTAGCGGTAGGCGAGGGTCAGGAAGGGACACACCGTGTTGACGTTCTTGGTGGCTAGGCGGTCGGCGAAACGATCGCGAAACCAGGCGTCGATGATGGCCAGGGCCTCGGTATCGTCGGTCTGCTCGTAGTACTTGTAGATGCCGTACAGGCCGATGCCATGAGTCCACTCCCAGCCGGCCCAGCCCTTGGTATCGATGGTGCGGCCGTCATCCAGATGGAGCAGGAACTCGCCGGTTTCATCCTTGATATTGATCAGGTTGGTGATGGTCTTCTTGATCAATCTAGTGACTTCATTCTTGTCGATGAAGCGCTCATCTTGTCGCAGTAACGGGCTATGTTTAACGCTGAATACTCGCATGTGGTGGTGCTCCAAATCTTGGCGTTGAGGGCGTTAAAGTCCCATAATTCTGGGAAGGAATAGTGTGATTTGCGGGACGTAAGTGATCAGCAGAAGGGTCACCAGGATCACAAGATAGAATGGCATCAAGGGAAGCAGAAGATTCTCAACTTGTTCCTTTGCGATTCCTGCTCCAACGAAAAGGCCTGTGCCAACGGGAGGCGTGATGGTGCCGATGCACAGATTGAATACCATGATGATGCCGAAGTGAATCGGATCCACACCGATTGCCGAGGTAATGGGTAGCAGTATCGGGGTGAAAATCAGGATGGCCGGCCCGATGTCCATGAAGCAACCGATGATGAGCAGCATCAACGTGATGATCAGCAGCACCATGGCCGGGTTGTCGGAGAGCCCGAGGATCGCCATGCTCAGGGCGCTAGGAAGCCCCGTGATGGACATGGCGAATGACATCGCCGCAGAGGCTGCCAACAGGAACATGATGACGCCCGTGGTTTCCGTTGCCTTGATCAGTGACGTGATGAACGAGCGGACATCGATGGTCCTGTAGACGATCAACGTCAGGAACATCGTGTAGATGACCGATATGGCCGATGCTTCGACTGCTGTGAAGATGCCAAGGACGATGCCCCCGATGATGATGACGATCAAGAAGAGACTGGGAAGCGCGTCAAGGATGATTCTTCTGACCGATGCATTCCGAAGGTTCACTCGAGTGGCATAGCCACGCGACCTGGCCGTGATGTAGGCAACCAGCATGCAGCCGGCTCCCCATAGACACCCCGCGATCAGTCCTCCGGCAAACAGGGCGGAGATGGAGGTCCCGCCACTGGCGAGTGCATAGAGGATGAAGGCCGTCGTCGGCGGGATCAGCATGCCGGTAGGGGCCGAGGCGATGTTGGCGGATGCAGCGAACGGTCGACTATATCCTTCCTTCTCGCTCATTGGCACCATTACGCCCCCGATGGACGTGGAGGCGGCAATAGCTGAACCCGAGATGGCACCGAACATCATGTTTCCCACGATATTGGTATGGGCCAATGACCCCGGAATGCGACCGCTGAATAGCTTGGCAAAGTTGACCAGGCGAAGCGCGATGCCACCGTTGTTCATTAGAACGCCGGATAAGATGAAGAATGGTACGGCCAGCAGCGTGAAGCTGTCGAGGCTCGACACCATCTTCTGTGCCGTCGTGAAGATGGCGATCTCGGCGGGTAGTGCCATCAGGATGGTGACGGCTGAAGAGACGGCGATGCAGATTCCAATCGGAACACCGATGATCAGGAGTCCAAGGAATGATAGTACCAGTATGATGCCAGCATCAAAGATCATGACTCCTGCCTCCTGATTTCATGGTGCCCGTGCTGATTTCGGTATTCTTTGTATATGCTGATGCAATTGATCGTGCAGTACAGGATGATGATTCCTCCTGCTGCGGGAAGTGAGGAGTAAAGTGCTCCTTTAGGGACGTTCAGCATGGGGTATATCTGACTCATGCTGTTGGAAGCAGCCTGAAATCCACCAAACACCAAGATCACTGATGCGAAGGCAATGAACAGGATTTCGATGAAAATATCGAAAGTGGTCTTCCAGGGTCCCGTTAATCTATCTGTCAGGAGCGTTAGGCTGACATGCTCCCGGCTTCCTGCCACATAGGCAATGGCGATCATGGATAACCACACCAACGAAAACCTCAGGAAGGCTTCCGATACCGTGCTGGGGTCATTGAGCACATAGCGGGCGATGACCTGCCAGCTGGCGACGCCTACCATGGTGATGAAGAGTAGGCAGCATACAGCCTGTATGCTTCTGTCAAGCAGCGTGCGTATGCGTTCCATTCCGGCTCCCTCTTTCATCGGGAATTTTGACGTGAAGATTGTCTAGCATCATGTGGCTACTCCTGGCTCATCGGCTGGTATCGAGGGGAAGGGGCCCCTCCCTTCCCGGATCGGCGGGGGTCAGAATTTGTATTGGTAGCCGAGCAGCCAGGAGCTATAGCGCTGTCCGGGATCCACTGATGCTTGATCGCTGGTCTCGTCCCGCCGGATATAGCCCCCGAAGATGGTATTGTTCGCGTTCAGCTTATGGAAGGCGAGGAACTCCTGTTCGAGGTAGTCGCGATCGCCGCTGCCGAAATCGGGCGAGTCGTTCTCGTGCTTGAAGTGGTAGTGGGGGTTATAGAGCAACGTCCAGTCGTCATTGATAGCGTAGCTGGCATAAACATCGATGCGCCCGGCACGCCCTTCTTCTGCCGTTTCGTGAGTTGTCTCGTGTTCGTAGCGATAGCGTCCTGCCAGACTCCAGCCATCCCCGCGGTAGCCAACCTTGATCGCCGCGAGGGCACGGGTCACGTTGGAGCGGAACTTGGCGCCGAGCTGTGGCGTGACTGACCAGCGCTGCGTGTTACCGATTTTCCAGGAAGGAAGCGAGTAGTTGACGAAGGCCTCGTCATGCTTGGGCCAGCCGCTTTCATGAAAGCCTTCCTGCCAGAACCAGGACTTCTCCAAGGTCAGCGACGAGGTATCGTCGAATAGCCGGGTGATGGCGATCTTGGGGAGGGTCAGGGCGTGGTCGTTGGTGGTGTGTTCGAGCTTCATCGTCAGAATGTTCTCGGCGGCAGAGGCCGAGCTTGCCAGGAACAGTGCCATACAGGTCGCCGTAGCGCGGGTGTACCACTTGGACTGGGGAAAGGCTCGCATGTTGTCTCCATTGTTGATTCTTGTGGATGGCGGGTGGCTGTCTCGTGTGGCCTGGATGGTGAAAAATCTGTTTTCTTTTTCAGTCCCTTGGTTCATCAAAAATGTATCATCGTGCCTATAAAATTAAAACGCTGTTTCTGTTATACTTTGGTCGATATTTTCCATGGCGGCCAGATCCGACGAAGATTGGAAAAGAGTGGCAAGATCGCGAGTTTATCGTTAAATTTGGACCGATATGCCAATTTTTGTGAAACGAGGTATGTAAGTTATGGCAACGTCGCAGAAACCCGACAATGTGGCGGCCGTCATGAAGGTGTTCGCGATCCTCGAGGGCCTGGCCGAGCAGCGGGATATCGGCCTTTCCGAGCTGTCACAGCGCACCTTCATGTCGAAGAGCACCGCCTATCGCTTCCTGCAGACCATGAAGGAGCTTGGCTATGTGAGCCAGGAGGAGGAGTCCGAGAAATATGCGCTGACTCTCAAGCTCTTCGAGCTGGGAGCCACAGCGCTTTCGAACGTGGACCTGACCCGGCTGGCCGATGCGGAGATGCGCAAGCTCTCCGACGCGACCCACGAGGCCATTCACCTGGGGGTCCTGGATGACGATCCCCGGCAGATCATGTACATCCACAAGTACAACTCCCAGTACAACCTGTGCATGCAGTCGCGCATCGGTCGCCGCAACCCGGTCTACTCCACGGCGATGGGCAAGACCCTGCTGGCCTGGATGGAGCCGGCGCGCGCACGGCAGGTGCTGGAGTCGGTCGACTTCGTGCCCCATACCCAGCACACCCTGACCAGCGTTGAGGCGGTCATGGACGAGTTGCCGGCGATTCGTGCGGAAGGTGTCGCCGAGGACCGGGAAGAGGCCGAGCTCGGCGTGCGTTGCCTGTCGGTACCGGTGTTCGACCGGTTCGGCCAGGCGGTGGCAGCACTCAGCCTGTCCTTTCCGGTAGTGCGCTATGACGATCAGAAGCGGGCGGAGTACGTTCGTCAGCTGCACCAGGCCGGCGAGCGCATCTCCGAGGGGCTGGGCTTCCATGACTACGCCTTCGCCGGCGAGGTGGAGACGGCCTGAGTCGTCGAGTCCTCGGTACAACGCAGGACGCGGCCCGAGGGCCGCGTCCTGCGTTTCTTGGCAATGGGCATGGGGTTCAACGCGCCAGCCAGCCGCCATCCACGGCAAGGGTATGGCCGTGGACGTAATCCGAGGCGGAGGAGGCCAGGAATACCGCGGCGCCGGCCAGATCCTCGGGGCCCCCCCAACGCCCGGCCGGAATGCGGCCCAGGATCTCGCGACTGCGCTCGGGGTCGTGGCGCAGGGCCTCGGTATTGTTGGTAGCCATGTAACCGGGGGCGATGGCATTGACGTTGATGCCGCGGGCCGCCCACTCGTTGGCCATCAGGCGGGTCAGGCCAAGCACGCCGCTCTTGGAGGCGGTATAGGAGGGCACCCGGATGCCGCCCTGGAACGACAGCATGGAGGCGATGTTGATGATCTTGCCGCGGCGCTGCCCGTCGATGCAGGCGCGGGCGAAGGCCTGGGAAAGGAAGAACAGGCTCTTGAGGTTGACGTCAAGGACCTCGTCCCAGTCCTGTTCGGTGAACTCCAGGCTGTCGGCACGGCGAATGATGCCGGCATTGTTGACCAGGATGTCGGCGCCGCCGAAGCGTGCCTCGGCCTGGGCGAGGATGTCGTCGATCGGTGCCGTGCTGGCCAGATCGGCGTCCACGGCCAGGAAGCCCACGCCTAGCGCCTCGACGCGGCGCTGGGTCTCCTCGGGGGCACGGCGATTGACCGCGACGATATTGCAGCCGGCGGCGGCCAGGCCCAGGGCCATGCCCTGGCCCAGGCCGGTATTGCAGCCCGTGACGACGGCGGTCTTACCGCTCAGGTCGAAAAACGATGCACTCATGGGTCCTCCTCGCGGTTCAGCGCAGGTCCGCCATGGCGACATGGTCCATGTCGGGAAAGGTCTGGTTCTCGCCGACCATGGCCCAGATGAAGGTGTAGCTGCCGGTGCCCACGCCGGAGTGCAGCGACCAGCTCGGCGACAGCACTGCCTGGCGGTTGCGCACCACCAGGTGCCGGGTCTCATGCGGCTCGCCCATCATGTGGAAGACCAGGTTGTCGTCGGCCATGTCGAAGTAGAAGTAGGCTTCCATGCGCCGCTCGTGGGTATGGCAGGGCATGGTATTCCACAGGCTGCCTTCCTCGAGCCGGGTCATGCCCATCAGCAGCTGGCAGGTGGGCAGCACGTCCGGCACCAGGAACTTGTAGATGGTGCGCTTGTTGCTGTTGGCAGCCTCGCCCAGGGTCTGGGGTGAGGCATCCTCCAGGGTTACCTTGCGCGTCGGATGGACCTGGTGGGCCGGGGCGCAGGCCATGTAGAAAGCCGCCGGATTGGCCGGGTCCGTACTCTCGAACTGGACATCCCGGCTCTCCTTGCCGATGTAGAGGCCCTCGTGGGTGCCGATCTCGTGGCGGGTGCCGTCGACGACGATCGCCCCGGGGCCGCCGATGTTGATGGTGCCGAGCTCACGGCGTTCGAGGAAGTAGTCGGTGCCGGTCTGCTTGCCCATCGAGGTAGGCACGACCACCGGCTCCTCGACGGGCTGCGCACCGCCGACGATGATGCGGTCGATATGGCTGTACACCAGCTTAAGCTCGTTCTTGACGAACAACTCCTCGATCAGGAATTGGTCGCGCAGGCCCTGGGTATCCAGGGTCTTGGCATGTTCGCTATGAATCGCCTGACGAATTTCCATGCGTCCTCCAGAACCTTTGGTTTCATAAAATTAAAACGCAGGTTCAAAGTAGCATCACCGATGTTCTGATTCAAGGATTTTGATGGCCTTGGCTCGGTAGCGATGCCATGGTCACTGGACTGGAGTTACAGATTCACAGGCCTAGCCAGGCCGTCGCTGACCTCCTCGTGTCGATGAGAGAGTCGACGATCCGATGAGGGTCAGGCACTCAGGTCGCGATGCCGAGGGATCAGGAGTGTGCTGTTGGAATCAGGTACAGGGCCCGTTACAGATAGCCCTGTGCCTGCAGCCGGAACAGCCGCGCATAGCGGCCATCCAGCTCCATCAGGCTGTCATGATCGCCGCGCTCGAGGATGCGCCCGCCATCGATGACCAGTATCTGGCCGGCGGCACGCACCGTGGAGAAGCGGTGCGAGATCAACACCGTCATCTTGTCCCGGGCGTGGTCGCGGAAGTCGGCGTAGACCGCCGCTTCGGCGGCGGCGTCCATGGCTGCGGTGGGCTCGTCGAGCACCAGGATGTCGGCGTCCTCGCGCATGTAGGCCCGGGCCAGGGCGACCTTCTGCCACTGGCCGCCGGACAGTTCCTGGCCGCCCTTGAACCAGCGCCCGAGCTGGGTGTGGTAGCCCGCCGGCATGGTGGCGATGAAGTCCTCGGCCAGCCCGCGCCGGGCGGCTGCCTGCCAGCGCGCCTCGTCCTCGAAGGCCGCCACGTCGCCGGCCCCCAGGTTCTCGCCCACCTTGAGCTGATAGCGCACGAAGTCCTGGAAGATCACCCCGATGCGCCGACGCAGTGTGGCCAGGTCCCAGTCGCGCAGGTTGCTGCCATCGAGCAGGATGCGCCCCTCGTCGGGGTCGTAGAGCCGGGTCAGCAGCTTGATCAGGGTGGTCTTGCCCGAGCCGTTGACCCCGACCAGCGCCAGGCTCTGGCCGGGGGCCAGGTGCAGGTCGATGCCGGCGAGCGCCGGCGCATCGGCGCCGGGGTAGGTGAAGCCCACCCCCTCGAAGCGGATGCCGTCGCCGGGGCGGGCGCCGGCGGTGAGCCGACCGCTCTGCTCGGCGACCGGCTGCTCCAGGTACTCGTAGAGATTGGAGAGGTAGAGGTTGTCCTCATACATGCCGCCGATCGCGGTGAGGCTCGCCGACAGCGCCGCCTGGCCCTGCCTGAAGACCATCAGGTACATGGTCATCTCGCCCAGCGTCAGCGCCCCGGCCACCGTCTCCACCACCACCCAGGCATAGGCGCCGTAGAGGGCCAGGGTGCCCAGCAGGCCGAGCAGGAAGCCCCAGGTCTCGCGGCGGATCGTCAGGCGGCGGTCCTCGGCGTAGAGGGTATCGAAGATGCGCCGGTAGCGGTCGAGCAGCAGCGGCTCCAGGCCGAACAGCTTGACCTCCTTGATGCTGTCCTCCCGGGCCAGCACCGTCTCGAGGTACAGCTGCATGCGCGTCTGGGGCGAGCGCCAGCGGAACAGCCGGAAGGCGTCGCCGGAGAAGCGGGCCTCGGAGACGAACACCGGCAGGGCGCCGATCACCAGCACCAGCAGCGCCCAGGGCGAGAAGCGCACCAGCAGCACCGCGAAGCTCGCCAGGGAGATGGCGTTCTGGGCCAGGCCGAAGGTCTTGTTGACCAGGCCCAGGGGGCGGGTCGAGGCCTCTCGTCGGGCTCGGGTCAGCTTGTCGTAGAACTCCGAGTCCTCGAACTGGGCGAGCGTGAGGGTGCCGGCCTTCTCGAGGATCATGACGTTGACCTTCTGGCCCAGCAGGGCACGCAGCAGCGACTGCTGGGCCGAGAGGCCGCGCTGGGCCAGGGCGATCAGCGCGACCACCCCGGCCTCCAGCAGCACGTAGCGCAGTACCGGCCACAGCAGCTCGGCGAGCGCCGCCTGGCCCTGGCGGTGGCTGTCCATGGCGGCCACCACCGCATCGACGATCAGCTGGCCGACCCAGGCGGCCACCGCGGGCAGCACCCCGGCCACCAGGGTGCACAGGGCCAGCCCGAGGGTCAGGCCCCGCGAGGTCTGCCAGACCAGGCCCAGGGCCCGGTGGCTATAGCGAAAGACGCCGAGGAAGGTGGCCAGGCGCCCCTCCCCGGAGGGGGGCGTCTCGGCGTGGGCCGGAGGACGGGTCAAGCGTGGGCTCCGTGAGGGATCCTATCGCCAGTGTACCGGGCCGGAGGCCGCTGCACAGGCGGGAGGGCGCCACGGGGGTGGCGGCCGTCCCGGAGCTGCCGAACTCGGGAGGCGGGACCGCCGCGGCGGTGCTTGCCGCCCCGGGGCAGGGCGGCGAGGTGCGGAGACCCCGGCAGAGGGCCTTGTCGACCGAGCGCTTCGGCATGGCCTGGAGGGGCGACGGCGAGTCGGCTGGCCGAACGGCGGGGCCTAAACGACGATGCCCCGCACGGGCGGGGCATCGTCATGCAGGCCGGGGCGGGCTCAACTCTCGTCGTCGGACTCGCTGAGTTCGGCTTCCGTGCTGGCCACCGTGGTGCCGCTCTCGCCGCCCTGCAGTGCCGCCAGCACCGGTTCGGCCTGGCTCTGGAAGGCCGCCAGGGCATCGCCGCTGAGGCTCTGGCTCTCCGGTAGCTCGACCTGCATGGCATCCACCTGGCGGTTGTTGACCAGCACCTCGTAATGCAGGTGAGGGCCGGTGCTGCGGCCGGTGTTGCCGGACAGGGCGATGCGCTCGCCGCGGGTCACCCGCTCGCCGCGCTTGACCAGCGGCCGCGACAGGTGCAGGTAGCGGGTCTTGTAGCCGTTGTCATGCCGGACGACGATGTAGCGGCCGGCCGCCGGGTGGTTGCCGACCTTCTCCACGCGGCCGTCGGCGGGGGCATTGACCGCGGTACCGCTGGGCATGGCGAAGTCGGTGCCCTTGTGGGGGCTGATGCGCCCGGTCACCGGGTGGTGGCGACGTGGGTTGAACGGCGAGCTCAGACGATAGTCACCAGCGAAGGGACGACGGTCGAAGGCCGGGTCGAGACTGGCGCCATCGGGGGTGTAGAAGCGGTTGTCCTCGCCGTTGCGCACCAGGGTCACGTCCATGCGCGCGCCATCGTAGTTGACCGCCAGCACCCGCGGGTCGAGGCTCTCGCCGTCGATGATGTCGGATTCCACCAGCACCTGGAAACGATCGCCGCGACGGGTGTCGCGGCGGAAGTCCAGTTTCTTCTCCAGCACGTGGGCGAGCTCGGCCACCTCGGCACTGGTCAGGCCGGTGGCCTGTGCCGAGCGGGCGAAGCTGCCGCTCACCGTCCCGGCAAAGAGCCGCTGGGTGGACTCGCCGGCGCGCTCGATGGTCGCCACGTCGACGCCCTGCTCGCCACGCTCGACCAGGTAGCCGTCCCGGGCGTTCTTCATCAGGCGCAGGGCGAGCAACTCGCCCTCGCTGTCGAGCTGATACTCGAAGTGGTTGCCGACCCGCCAGTGGGTCAGCAGGCGCGGATCGGGCATCGCCTCCAGCAGGGTCATGACTTCGCTGTAGCCCATGCCCAGGTGCTCCTGGGCCATGATCGCGAAGGTGTCACCCGGCTGGACGGTGTAGGTCTGCCACTCGGGGACATAGGGTTCGCTGGCGGCGATCTCTTCCTCGAGGAGGATCGGGCCCTCGTCGAACAGCTCGAGTTCGTCCTCGGAGATCTCTTCATAGGAGGTGGCGTCGGCGACCAGGCGTTCGTTGGAGGCGAGCATGCCGCTGGCCACCGTGCCGAGCACGATGGCCATGTGGCGGGCGCCCTCGTCCAGGGGAGAGGCGGCGGTGTCCATGGCCTCGCCCCGCGCGTCATCGCGCGCGGCCGAGGCAAGTGCCGGCTTGGCCTGGGCCGTCTCGATGAAGTCGAGGTCGACGATCTCGGAGGCAGTCAGCCGCGACAGGGGCACCGGCTCGCGGGTGGCATCCATGGCTCGTGAAGCCACCTGCATGGCCTTGGCGACCGGTTCGTGGTCGAGGGACAGCGAAGGCACGCCCGGGGACGCATTGGCGTCGAGGGGGACCAGCACGGTGTCGAGGGGAGCTCGATCATGGCGGGCATCCTCGACCGAGGTGAGAATCTTGTGGGCGCCCAGCACAGTGACCATGGTGGCAACGGGTAACAACAGTAACTTGTGCGTGCGGGGCAGCGAATAAAGGATTCGCATCATGTATTTGGCCGTAATAAAAAAGGTGTATAGAACATAAAAAAAGTCACTAGAACCATAACCCATGATGGTTGGAGTGCCTAGTCTGTACACCCATACAGTAAGCCGCCGTGCCCCTTGCTTCGGGCAGGGAGGGGCCGGCGTTTGGATAGCGAACACTGTTTACTAAGGCCGAGCATGGCACGACACACGGCGGCTTGGCAACCCCCGGGCACGGCGTCAGGAGGCGGTGAAGGTGCCGTCGCGGTAGTCGCGCATGGCCTGCTCGAGCTCTTGGCGATGGTTCATCACGAAGGGGCCGTAGTGGGCGATCGGCTCCCCATGGGGTTCTCCGGCGAGCAGCAGGGCCTCGGCGCCGCCTTCGCTGGCGAGGGAAAGCCGCTCGCCGCGGCCGAGGCGCACCAGCTCGCCGCGCGAGACGGCCTCGTCGGCCACCGTCAGGCGACCGCGGAAGACGAACACCAGCAGGGTGGTCGCGGTATTCTCCAGCGCGAGGGCGCCGCCGGCCGCGAGACGCAGGTGAGCCACCGCCCCCTGACCCGCCAGGGCCTCGAGGGGACCGCGTGTCGCCTCGCCGTCGGCGAGCCGCCAGTCGCCACCCAGGGCGATGAGTTCGGCGGCGGGCCTGGTGAGCCGCGCCATTTCGGCGGCGCGGACATCGCGATAGGTGGGCGTGGACAGCTTGTCCCGGGCCGCCAGGTTGAGCCACAGCTGGAAGGCATGCAGGCCCCGCTCGTCGGTGAAGGGCATTTCGCCGTGGATGATGCCGCGTCCGGTGTGCATCCACTGGGCATCGCCGGCGCCGATGCTGCTGTGGTGTCCCAGGTGGTCCTCGTGACGCAGCCCTCCCCGCAAGGCGTAGGTGAGCGTCTGGATGCCGCGATGCGGGTGCGGGGGGAACCCGCCGATGTCGTCATCACCCGCGGTGGCTTCCAGCTCGTCGATCATCAGGAAGGGATCCAGCCCGCCGCCGAAGTCATGGAGGCGGCGGATCGCGACGCCGTCGCCATCCTGGCTGGGGTGGCTGCTCAGGCGCCGCGCGATGTGGCGGGTCGTGGCACTGGCTGGCATGGCGTGTCTCCTGTCGGGGGATCGATGACTGGCATTCTAGGCCGATTTTTTCGAAGATTAAGCGGATCATTTCGCGCAATCTGTTCGAGGAATTCGAAAATGTCTCGCGTCACCCTTGCCCAGTGGCAGATGCTCGCCGCGGTGGTGGACCATGGCGGCTTCGCCCGCGCCGCCGAGGCCATCCACAAGAGCCCCTCGACCCTCAACCACGCGGTGCACAAGCTCGAGGAGCAGCTCGGCGTGGCGGTGCTGGAGCCGGTGGGGCGCCAGGTGCGGCTGACCGAGGCCGGCGAGATGCTGCTGCGTCGGGCTCGCCAGCTGATCGAGAACGCTGACTCCCTGGAGGATGTGGCCACGCGACTGGCCGAAGGGCTGGAGGCGGAGATCGTGCTGGCCATCGACCAGATCTTTCCCCCGGACGCCCTGGCCCGGGCCCTCGAGTCGTTTTCCGCGACCTATCCCCATGTGCGCGTACAGCTCCACGAGACGGTGCTCAACGGCGGCGTCGAGATGCTCCAGGACGGCCATGCCGACCTGCTGGTCTCGGGTCTGGCCGCCCGCGGCTTCCTGGGTGAGCCACTGGTGACAATCGATTTCATCGCCGTCGCCCACCCCGACCATCCGCTGCATCGCCTGGGGCGGGTGCTGGACCTGCGCGACCTGGAGCAGCACCGCCAGTTGGTGGTGCGCGATTCCGCCCAGCGCCAGTCGCTGGATGCCGGCTGGCTGAAGGCCGAGCAGCGCTGGACGGTGAGCCATCTCGACACCTCCATCGACATGCTCGAGCGCAATCTCGGCTTCGCCTGGGTGCCCGAGACGCGCATCCTCGACGCCCTGCTGGCCGGGCGCCTGAAGCCGCTGCCGCTGGCGGCCAGCGGTGTGCGCGAGGTGCCGATCCAACTGATCCATCGCGACCAGGACCGTGCCGGGCCGGCCACCCGGGCCATGGCCCGGCATCTGCAGGAGGCGGTCACGGCCTGTGTGCCCTCGAGGCGGTTCGAAAAGATCGAATGATTGGCGGCAAAATGTGCGCTTGAGATTCGATTTTATTGGCTTACGCTGGGGGCAACCTAAACCAGTCACGAGGAGGCCGAGATGGGGCTCTTGATCAACGGACAGTGGCATGACCAGTGGTACGACACCAAGACGCACGGCGGGGAGTTCGTTCGCGAATCCGCGAAGCTGCGTGATTGGGTCACCGCCGACGGCGCACCGGGGCCGGAAGGCCAGCCGGGGCGGCCCGCCGAGGCGGGGCGCTACCACCTCTATGTGTCTCTCGCCTGCCCCTGGGCCCACCGCACGCTGATCATGCGGCGTCTCAAGGGGCTCGAGGGGCTGGTCGGCGTATCGCACACCAGCCCGTTGATGCTCGACCAGGGCTGGACCTACCATCAGGACGAGGGCTCCAGCGGCGACCCGCTCCATGGTGTCGACTACCATCGCGAGCTGTATACCCTCACCGATCCCCACTACACCGGCCGGGTGACGGTGCCGGCCCTGTGGGACAAGCAGGACGGCCGGATCGTCAACAACGAGTCGGCGGAGCTGGTACGCATGCTCAACGGCGCCTTCGATGGGCTCACCGGCAACCGGCTCGACCTCTATCCGGCGGACCTGCGCGAGACCATTGACGCCGTCAATGCCGATGTCTACGACCACGTCAACAATGGGGTCTACAAGGCCGGCTTCGCCACCGAGCAGGCCGTCTACGAGAAGCACGTCGAGGCGCTGTTCGACGCCCTCGACCGGCTGGAAACCCGGCTGGCCGAGTGGCGCTACCTGGCCGGCGAGTGGCTCACCGAGGCGGATATCCGCCTGTTCACCACCCTGGTGCGCTTCGATGCCGTCTATCACGGCCACTTCAAGTGCAACCTGCGGCGTATCGAGGACTACCCCAACCTGTCGAACTACCTGCGCGAGCTCTACCAGTGGCCGGGCGTGGCCGAGACGGTGAACCTGGACCATATCCAGCGCCACTATTACATGAGCCACAAGACCATCAACCCCAACGGCATCGTGCCGGCTGGCCCAGTGCTCGATCTGGATCGACCCCATGATCGCGAGCGCCTGCCGGGCAAGGGTATTCGGGAGAAGGGGTAACGCAGGGCGCTTGAAGACGCGGCTACGCCGCTCGCAGAGGGAAGATCGGCGCTTCGCGCCTGGAAGAGGAAAGCAGCTCACCTATACTGCCGTTCCTCATACCTCTGCCTGGCCAGCCAGCGATCCAGGGCATTGGCGAATTCGCGGCGGTCGACGTCGGAGTAGCCCTTGGGGCCACCGGTGTGCTCGCCGCTGGCACGCTGGGGCTCCATGCCTGTCCTGTGTCCGTCGCATCGGCACCCCGTGCAGATGCGGCAGGGGCAGGCGTTCCTGGCCAGCCAGCGATCCAGGGCATTGGCGAATTCGCGGCGATCGACGTCGGAGTAGCCCTTGGGGCCGCCGGTGTGCTCGCCGCTGGCACGCAGGGTCTCCATGCCTGTCCTGTGTCCGTCGCATCGGCACCCCGTGCTGATGCGGCAGGGTCAGGCGTTCCTGGCCAGCCAGCGATCCAGGGCATTGGCGAATTCGCGGCGGTCGACGTCGGAGTAGCCCTTGGGGCCGCCGGTGTGCTCGCCGCTGGCACGCAGGGTCTCCATGCCTGTCCTGTGTCCGTCGCATCGGCACCCCGTGCAGATGCGGCAGGGTCAGGCGTTCCTGGCCAGCCAGCGATCCAGGGCATTGGCGAATTCGCGGCGGTCGACGTCGGAGTAGCCCTTGGGGCCACCGGTGTGCTCGCCGCTGGCACGCAGGGTCTCCATGAAATCCCGCATCTGCACCCGCGCGCGGATATTGCTCTTGTCCAGCGCCTCGCCGCGGCTGGTTATCACGCTGGCGCCGCGCTCGATGGCGGCCATGGCCAGCGGCAGGTCCGAGGTGACGACCAGGTCGCCTGGCTGGAGGCGCTCGACGATCTCGTCGTCGGCGGCGTCGAAGCCGTGGCTCACCGCCAGCCCCTTGACCCACTTCGAGGGCGGCAGCGGGACCTGGTGGTTGGCCACGAAGGTGGTCGGGGTGTCGGTACGCTCGGCGGCGCGCACGATGATGTCGCGGGCGATGCGCGGGCAGGCATCGGCGTCGACCCAGAGGCTTGGCATGGACGGCTCCTGAAGGGGGCGGGACGAATAAGGCTAGCCAGGTCAGCGCGACGATGGTAGCATGCGCGCTCCTCGCATGTGCTGACCCCACCATCATGACGATGCGACCCGCTCACGCCAGGTGAGCGCGATGATCGCAAAACGCCAGGCTTCGGCCTCGCGCGTTCGAACTGTGAAGATGGAGCGCCGACGAGAATTCGCCACCCGGGCGAGTTCGGCGCAGACGGTCGCCACGACGGTTCGCCTGCCAGGTGCAGGTGTCAACCGGATGCCAGGTGCGACCGGCGTCCCCGACTCCGATGTAGTTGCCTTGCCGCGTGCAAGGGCCTGACCGTGTTGAGCGCGTCAGGGGCGCCACCGATGTTTTTCGCCGGCCATGCCGGCCTACCAAGGTGTGATTCATGACCTCGACTTCTGTCGCCTCGCCGAGCTTCGGCGATCTGGCCCTGCTGCCTGACGTTCTCTCCGCCATCGAGACCCTCGGCTACGAGACCCCGTCGCCGATCCAGGCACAGACCATTCCGGCCCTGCTGGAAGGCCGCGACATGCTGGGCCAGGCCCAGACCGGCACCGGCAAGACCGCTGCCTTCGCCCTGCCGCTGCTCTCGCGGCTCGACCTCACGCGCCGCGTGCCCCAGGTGCTGGTGCTGGCCCCGACCCGTGAGCTGGCCCAGCAGGTCGCCGTGTCGTTCACCAAGTACGGCCAGAACCTCAAGGGGCTGGAAGTGGCGACCCTGTGCGGTGGCCAGGAATACCGCGAGCAGCTCAGCGCCCTGCGCCGCGGCGCCCAGGTCGTGGTCGGCACCCCCGGCCGGGTCATCGACCACCTGGACCGCGGCAGCCTGAAGCTCGACGGCCTGTCCGCGCTGGTGCTCGACGAGGCCGACGAGATGCTGCGCATGGGCTTCATCGACGACGTCAAGCGCGTGGTGGCCGACACCCCGACCGACGCCCAGCGGGTGTTCTTCTCCGCCACCCTGCCCACCGAGATCGAGCGGATCGTCAACCGCTACCTGGTCGACCCGGTCAAGGTGGCCATCGAGTCCCGCACCACCACCGGCGAGAACATCGAGCAGCGCCGGGTGCGCATCGAGGGTGGCGCCAAGCTGGAAGCCCTGGCGCGTATCCTCGAGGTGGAGCCGGTGGACGGCGCCATCGTCTTCGTACGGACCCGCGCGGCCTGCACCACCCTGATGGAGCAGCTCTCCGCTCGCGGCGTGAACGTGGCCAGCCTGTCCGGCGACCTGGACCAGAGCCTGCGCGAGCGCACCATCACCCGCCTCAAGCGCGGCAAGGTCGACGTGCTGATCGCCACCGACGTGGCCGCCCGCGGCCTGGACGTGCCGCGCATCACCCACGTCATCAACTATGACCTGCCGCAGGATTCCGAGGCCTATACCCACCGCATCGGTCGTACCGGGCGTGCCGGCCGCGACGGCGTGGCGATCACCTTCGCCGGCAACCGCGAGAGCCGCAAGGTCGGCTGGCTGGAGCAGGCCACCGGCCAGAAGATGATCGAGATGCCGCTGCCCGACGAGGCCGCCATCCGCGCCCATCGCGACCAGGTCTTCCACCACCGGGTGGTCGCCTCCCTGACCAAGGGCGCCGACGAGCAGCGGGCCCTGGTGGAGCGCCTGGTCGAGGAAGGCCATGATCCCGTCGAGCTGGCCTGCGCCTTCGCCGCCCTGGCCCGCGCCGACGAGGCGCCCATCGGCCGCCTGCAGGCGCCGCGCAAGGAGCGCAACGAGCGCACCCCGCGCGATGGCAAGGCCCCGCGCCGCGAGGGCGGTCCCCGCGACCGTGCCCCCAGCGAGGGCATGACTCGTTACCGCGTCTCCGTGGGCCACAAGGACGGCGTCAAGCCGGGTCAACTGGTCGGCGCGCTGGCCAACGAGGGCGGCATCGAGGGCAACCGCATTGGCCGGATCGACATCCGCAATGCATTCTCCGTCGTCGAGTTGCCGAACGGCCTGCCGTCCAGCATCCTGGCCAAGATGGCGCGCGCCAGGGTGGCCGGTCGTCCGCTGGAGATCAGCGAAGACCGTGCCCCCGATCGCGCTCCCCGTCGTCGCCGCGATGACGATGGCCCGGTGCCTCGCCGCGAGCGGGCCTGAGGCGATCTCGATAGCGTGAGGCGTCGCCCGTAGGGCGCCTCTCGCAACGCCAAGACCGAGCAGGTCGGGGGAAACCCCGGCCTGCTCGTCGTTTTATCATCGCCTTTTCATCACTGTATCGTCGGCGCTCGTGCCGAGGGGGAAGCGAAAGATGTGGACGCGTTTGCCGTTTCGCCTGCGTGGCTACCTGATCACCATGACCGGGGTGTTGTTCCTGTCGCCGGATGCCCTGCTGGTCAAGGCCACCACGGTGGACGTGACCACCTTCATGTTCTGGCGTGGCCTGCTGCTCGGCATCACCCTGATGGGGATTGCCTGGCTGCGCTACGGGCGCGAGCTGCCGGCGGCCGTGAAGGCCTGCGGTCCCGCGGCCTGGTGGTGCCCGCTGGCCTTCGCCGGCAGCGCCTGGGCCTTCGTGATCGCCAATCGCCTGACCGCCGCCGGCAACGTGCTGGTGATGATGAACCTGGCGCCGCTGGTCGCCGCGCTGATCGGCTGGTGGGTCTTCGGTGAGCGGCTGCGCCGCCAGACCTGGGTGGTAATCGTGGTCTGCGTGGCTGGCGCCTGCCTGATGGCCAGCGGGGAAATCGGCGGCGGCAGTCCGCTGGGGCTCGCCGTGGCACTGATCGTGCCGTTCTGCATCGCCATCAACACCACCGTGGCCAGCGCCCAGAAAAGCCAGTCTCGGCGCGGCGTCGATACCACGGTGATCCTGCCGCTGGGGTGCCTGGCCACGCTGCTGCCCGCGGCGCTGCTGGGTGGCGTCCAGCTGCCGTCGGCGGAGGACATGCAGTATCTGGTGGCGATGGGCGTGCTGCTGACGGTCGCCTACTTCGGCATCCAGACCGGGCCGCGCTACCTGCCCGGCGCCGAGGTCAGCCTGGTGATGCTGCTCGAGACGCTGGTCGGAACCCTGCTGGTCTGGGCCTGGCTCGGTGAGGTGCCGACGCTGCTGGCCTGCGTGGGCGGTGGGCTGATCGTTGCCGCCATGTTGCTCAGCGGGCTGCGCGACCTGCATCGCCAGCGACGCAAGGCCGCCGCCGGGGCCCCGGACGCCCAGCGTCTCCAGCAGAGGCTCGTCGAGGAGGAGGGGACCGCCGAGGCCGGGGAGGCGACCGGCCGCGGGGAGCTGGGCGGCGCACGCCACTGAGGCGAGGGCCGCCGATGCGGCGTCGTCGTCCGGCTCAGAGCTCGCCGGCGACCAGTCGCTCGGCGAAGCGTCGCAGCACCGAGGAGGCCGCGGGCGCGGGCGTCACGGCCTCGATCAGGACGTCGGCGTCCTGTCCCTGCTCGGCCAGGTCCTCGCGTTGGTGGCTCAGGTAGGCGCGCATCACCGGGGCGGTGAACTCCGGATGGAACTGCACGCTCCACTGCCGGGGTCCGTAGCGCAGGGCCTGGTAGGCATCATGGGCATTGTAGGCCAGCACCTCGGCCCGCGGCGGGGTCACGAGTATCGACTGGGCATGGGTCAGCTGGGCACTGAAGGTGGCGGGCAGCTCGCCGAGCAGGCGATCGCCGTGGCCGGCTTCGGTGAGGGTGATCGCCTGGGTGCCGGTTTCCCGGCCCGCCGGATGGTAGCCGACCGTGCCGCCGCAGGCCGTGGCCATCAGCTGGTGGCCATAGCAGACGCCGAGCATGGCGATATCCTTCGCGATGGCCTCGCGCAGCCAGGGCAACAGCGCCTCGCTCCAGGGCTCGGCGTCGCTGAGCATGGCATGGGAGCCGGTGATCACCATGGCGTCGAGGGTGTCCAGCGCCGGCGGGTCGCCATCGCGGCGGGCATCGAAGACCGACAGCGACAGGGCAGGATGGCGCCTGGCCAGCGGCCGCAGCACGGCCAGGAAGAGCTCCTCGAAATTGCCGTGGACCCGCGCCACGTCCTCGAAGGTGTCACCGGTCTTGACGATCAGCAGCCGGGGCATCTCAGCGGGCCTCCGCCAGTTGCCGCCCCAGGGCCTGCATGAAGGCCACCCCCGCCTCGAGCTGCTCGATCTCGAGGTACTCGTCCGGCTGGTGGGCCTGGGCGATGCTGCCCGGGCCGCAGATCACCGTCGACAGGCCGGCGCGCTGGAACTGGCCGGCCTCGGTGGCATAGGCGACCGCCCCCGAGGGCACCTCGCCGACCAGCGTCCGGCACAGGGCCAGCACCTCGGCGTTGTCGTCATCGGCCAGGGCCGGCACGGTGTTGGTGAGGCGCTCGGTGCGGATGCCCGTCTCCGGCGCCCGGGCATGCATCTCGGCCTGCAGCTCGTCGGCGTAGGCCTCGACCCGGCCCAGCAGGTCCTCGAAGCGGTCCCCCGG
Organism: Halomonas maura; assembly: GCF_030409305.1. Lineage (GTDB taxonomy): Bacteria > Pseudomonadota > Gammaproteobacteria > Pseudomonadales > Halomonadaceae > Halomonas > Halomonas maura. The sequence continues at coordinate 229,184 of NZ_JAUFPQ010000017.1, read as the reverse complement.
CAGGTGGCGCACCTCCCAGTCGAAGCTGCACTCCCGGGCCATGATGTTGATGGCGGTGCCGCCGGCGATCTTGCCCACGTGCAGGCTCGAGTGGGCGACGTTGAAGGCCTCGTCGACCCGGCCCTCGGCACGCAGCTCGGCCATCACGTCCTCGATGCGGGTCACCAGGCGAGCGGCGACGTGGATCGCCGAGACGCCCTGGTTGACCTGGCTGGAGTGGGCGGCGCGGCCGGTCACGGTGGTGCGCAGGTTGGTGCTGCCCTTGTGGGCCACCACCGGCTGCATCAGGGTCGGCTCGCCGACGAACACCGCCGACGGCCGGGGATGGTCGGCCAGCAGCCGCTCGATCAGCCGCGGCGCGCCCAAGCAGCCAACTTCCTCGTCGTAGGAGAAGGCCAGGTAGAGGGGCCGCTTGAGGTCCAGGGTCACCCAGCGCGGCACCTCGGCCAGGGCGCAGGCGATGAAGGCCTTCATGTCGCAGGTGCCGCGCCCGTAGAGGCGGCCATCGCCGCCGTCACGCAGCACGAAGGGGTCGCTGGACCAGGGCTGGCCGTCCACCGGTACCACGTCGGTGTGGCCGGACAGCACCACGCCGCCCTCCACGGCCGGTCCGATCCGGGCCAGCAGGTTGGCCTTGGTGCCGTCATCGTTGTCGACGCGCCAGTGCTCGACGCCATGGCCGTCGAGATAGTCCTCGACGAAGGCGATCAGGTCCAGGTTCGAGTCACGGGAGACGGTGGCAAAGCCCACCAGGGTCTCGAGGAGCTGGGCGGCGTCGGTCATGGTCGGGCTCCGAATGGGGGAAACGACTGCCAGCCTACCATGCATCCCCTGGAGGGGGAGATGTCCCTCCAGGTTAGGCGAGCACGCCCCGGCCCCACACCAGGCATACACCGCTCGATCCAGCCGCTGTTTCTCGGCGCGGAGCCTTGAGCCTTGCGGTGGGAGTCATGGTGATGCGTCGGAGGTGCCCAGGAAGCGCGATCGCTGCGCCGCGAGCTCGCCGTGGAGATGGTCCAGCAACGCGCGGACTCGAGCGACATGGCGGAGATCCCGATGGGTGAGCAGCCACAGGCCGACGCTCAGCTCGGGCAAGGGGCCATGCACACGAATCAGCCCAGGGGTGGCGTCACCGAGAAAGCAGGGCAAGGGGGTGAGGCCGGCGCCGGCCCGGGCCAAGGCCAGCAGGCTGGCCACGCTGTTGCAGCGCACCACGGGCGCCACCTCGGGCAATCGGCGTCGCAGCCAGCGGGCCGAGGCCAGGTGCGCCAGGCTGTCGTCGGGGGCGATCCAGTCATGGCGCTCCAGCGCCTCGGTCGACGGGGCGTCGGCGAGGTAATCACGCGCACCGTAGACGGCGGTGGCGATATCCGTGATCCGCCGCCCCACCAGGTTGTCCGGTGGCGACGCCGTGGGGCGCAGCGCCACATCGGCATCCCGCTTGCTGAGGCTCAGGAAGGGGTTCGAGGTGACCACCTCGAGCCGGATCTCCCGATATTGCTCACGAAAGGTCGTCAGGATAGGCGCGAGCCCGCCATGGAGCAGGGTATCCGTGGTCGTCAGGCGAACGCTGCCGCTCGGTCGGGCATCGCGACCCGCGAGGCGCCGCTCCAGCGCATCGACCTCGCTGCCCAGGCGCTCGGCGATCGCCAGGGCTTCCTCGCCAGGCGAGGTGAGGGTAAGGCCATCGCGATGGCGGTCGAACAGCCGCACGCCCAGGCGCTGCTCCATCTGCCCGAGCCGCCGAAAGACGGTGGAAGGATGGACGCCCAGTCGATCCGCCGCGGTTGCCAGCGTGCCCGCCTCGGCCAGGACACGGATGTAGCGCAAGTCGTCCCAGTTCATCATTGCATTATTGCAGCATGAAGCTGCGTTTTCGCCTATTCACGTTGTGAAAATGCGGGTCTAGGGTGAGATCATACCCAATGGCCATGAGGACGCCGCCATGCCCGACCATCCGTTAAGACTCGTCAGCCATCATCTCTGTCCGTATGTCCAGCGAGCGGTCATCACGCTGACCGAGAAGGGCATTCCCCATGAGCGGCAGTACATCGACCTCGCCAACAAACCGGCCTGGTTCCGCCGTCTTTCGCCGCTGGGCAAGGTTCCCGTGCTGTGCATCGGCGATGCGGTGCTGTTCGAGTCGGCGGTCATCTGCGAATACCTGGAGGAGACGGCATTGCCGCGGCTGCATCCCGAGTCGCCGCTCCAGCGCGCGATCCACCGGGCCTGGATCGAGTTCGCCTCGGCCACGCTGGCGGCCATCGCCGGCTTCTACAATGCCCCGGACGCGGCAGCGTTCGAAGAGCGGCGAGGTCAGTTGCGCGAGCGCCTGGCATGGCTCGATCGCCACCTGCCGGGGGCGCCGTATTTTGCCGGTGAGCGCTTCCATCTCGTCGATGCGGCCTGGGGGCCGGTGCTGCGCTACCTCGACACCTTCGATGCGATCGATGACTTCGGGCTGCTCGAGGGGCTCGAGCGGGTCGTCGCCTATCGACGCGCCCTCGCCTCGCGCCCCTCCGTTCGCGACGCCGTGCCCGACGACTATGCGGCCCGTCTGCGGGACTTCCTGGCGCGTCGCCCCAGCCATCTCGCCGAGCGGATCACCACGGAAGCCTGAGTCATGAGACGTGTTCGAGCCCTGATCGACGGTCGCTGGTATTCGGCCCTGCCGCTGGATGACCCCCTGGTGACGACGCTGCGTGACCGTCCGTCACGCTATCGTCAGTGGATCACTCCCGATGGTTCGCCCGGCCCGGCGGGGCAGGCCGCCCGGCGGGCCGAGCCGGGTCGCTACCATCTCTATGTCTCCTACGCCTGTCCCTGGGCCCATCGCACGATCCTCTATCGCAAGCTGAAAGGCCTCGAGGGGGTCGTCTCGATGTCGGTGCTGCATCCGCGCATGGCCGGCGAGCACTCCTGGCGGTTCGCCGATACCCCCGACAGTACCCCCGATCACCTGCATGGCTGTCGCTACCTGCACGAGGTGTATCGCCGCGGCGACCCGACGGCCACCACCATCGTCACGGTGCCCCTGCTATGGGATCGGGCGACGCAGACCATCGTCAATCGCGAGTCCGGCGATATCCTGCGCATCCTCGAGGATGCCTTCGATGCCTGGGGCGATCCCGCCGTACGCTTTCGCCCCCGGCAACACGGCGAGGCGATCGAGCGCATGAATGCCTTTGTCCTGGGCCGGGTGTGCACGGCGGTCTATCGGACCGGCTTCGCCTCGTCGCAGGCGGCCTATGACCGGGAGGTGGACAGGCTCTTCGCGGCGCTCGACGAACTGGAATGGCGCCTGGCGCGTCAGCCCTACCTGCTCGGCGACGCGATCACCGAACCCGACTGGCACCTGTTCTGCACCCTGGTGCGCTTCGACGCCGCCTATCACGGTGCGTTGCGTTGTAGCCGGCGGCGCCTGCTCGACTATCCGGCGCTGTCGGCCTATACCCGTCGCCTCTACGCCTATCCGGGCGTGGCGGACACCGTCGATTTCGAGGCGATACGCAGGCACTACTACGACGACCATGCGGAGATCGACCCCACTATCGTGGCGGCCCCTCCGGACATCGACTTCCGCGACGGCGCGGTGGATCGCTCATGGTCGCCTTCCGGCCTCGAGGCGCCGGTTCTCCTCGATCGATGACCCCCTTCGCGCCTCGATCTCGGCCTCGGTGAAGCGCGGGGTGATGTGTTGCGGACAGTTCCAGTCGAAGGCCGCCACGGTAATGATGAAGCCGCACTCGAGAGGGGCGCGGCCCTCCCCGTCGTCCAGGCGGGTCAGGATCTCGACATCCTCCCGCCCGACGATGCGCGCGCGGCCCAGCAGTTTCAGGCGCCGGCGGTGGGGATAGTCCATGAACAGCAGGGCGACCCGCTCATCGTGTATCACGTTGCCGGTGCTCACGTACTGGCGGTTGCCGGGGTAATCCGCAAAGCCGATGGTGAGGGCGTCCAGCACCTTGACGAATCCGCTGGGGCCCCCGCGGTGCTGCAGGTATGGCCAGCCGGTTTCCCCGACGCTGGCGATGTAGAAACTGTCGCGCGCACGAATGAAGGCCGCTTCCCGCTCGCCGATCCGCTGATGGCTGTCCGCGCCTTGCTCCAGGCGTGCATAGGCATCATGACTGCCGTGGGCGGACTGGAGTCGGCGGACGGTCGGGGTACAGGCGATCTCGGCGAACTTGTGTCCCATGGGGAGTTCCTCGTCGTGTCGGCATCCATGCGCCGAAAGGCACCACGCGGGACGAGACTACCGCCTCGACGTCACCGTGCGGTTCCAGAAGTGAATGGGCCAAGGCTCGGGATGGGGAGTGCGGAACCAGCGCCGCCGAGGCAGGGTGGCCATGTCCCCGGCTTCCGGGAGGGCTCCCCGGGCACCCTGTCGCCAGGGTGCCCGGTGTCGGGGCGAGTGCCTCGCCGGTAGGGCGCAGGGCGGCTTAGACCACGACCTGAAGCGCAATGGCCAGAATCGCGAGCCAGGAGAGCAGGTAAGCGGGCGTGCGCAGGTAGGGAATCCCCAAAGTATAGACGGCGGCATGGGCGAGCCGGGCCCAGAAGAAGACGGCCGACCACAGGGCGAGTTGTTGCACCGCCGCAGCGTCATCCCCGGCCAGATAGGCCGCCGCGAGCACGACGCCGATAAACGCCGGCAGGGTCTCCACCATGTTGAGGTGCGCCCGCTGTGAGCGCTCGACCCAGAGGGGGCGTTCCTGCCGCTTGACCGGGAAGCCCTCCGGGTAGTTGTGGAGAAAGGCGGGTAGTCCCCAGGCCACCAGGCGGGCGAGGATGTAGGGCACCCACAGCAGGACCGTCAGGGCGGCACTCAGGCCGACGTAGTAGTAAGCGAGTTGCATGTGATTTCCCCCCAGGTGTCTCAGCGGAACCAGGTGGCTGGCGGTGCCCGTCGCGGCTTCCCCGCCACGGGCTCTGATGGCCTGGTAGCCGATGTCGTCTTCGTCTACCAGGCCCGGGATGGTCCTTCGTCAGGCCGCCGGGCGCAGGCCGACGACCGGAAAGTCCACCTCGGTGCCGGCCACGTGATTGACATAGTTGGTCAGCAGGTTCAGGGCGACCTGGGCGATGGTCTCGATGATCAGGCCGTCATCCAGGCCGGCCCGGCGCGCGGCCTCCAGGGTGCCATCGTCGAGCTTCGCGCGGGAGCGCACGATCCGCCGCGACAGTTCGATGAGCGCCTCATCCGGCGTATCGCTCGCACCGTGTCGACGCGCCCGGGCGATGGCTGCCTCGCTCAATCCCGTGCCCTGGGCGAGGGCGGTGTGGGCACTCAGGCAGTAGGCGCAGGCGTTTTCCTGCGCCACGGCGAGCGCGATCAGTTCGCGCTGTGGGGCGCTCAGGCGCCCCTGACCCAGCGCTTCCGAGAACTGCAGGTATCCGTTCAGGGCGGCCGGCGCCCGGGCGAGGGTGGCCAACAGGTTGGGCAGCATGCCCAGCTTGGTCTCGACCGCCTGCAGGGTGGCGGCGGTCCTGGCGTCGGCGTGGTGCGGATCGGTGGGCAGAATGCGTGGCATGGTATCGGCTCTCCAGTGCTTGGGAGTGGATGAACGCCTCCGGGGCGTGTGATAAGCCTGGCAGCTCCGAGAAGACTCGTTGTATCTTTAAATCTCGATTGTCATACCAGGAGTATCGCCATGGAGGATCGGCTGGCCGAGTTGCTGGAACGCTTCGAACTCCGTGCCCGGGTCTTCCAGGCCGGTCCCCTGTGTCATTCCGCCCACTTCGACGAGGCAGACGGCCTGGGATACCTGCATGTCCAGCGAGGAGGCAGCCTTCGGGTGGAGTCTCCCGACCATCCCCCCCTGCTGATCGACGAACCCAGCCTGTTCTTCTACATGAATCCGACCAGTCACCGCCTGAGGCCCCAGGGCCGGGACGTGGAGTTGGTCTGCGCCTCCATCGAGTTCGGCCAGGGCCTGTGTCATCCGCTCGCACGCGCCTTGCCCGAGGTGGTACTGATCCGGCTGCGCAACATGCCGACCCTCGACATGAGCCTGCGAGTGCTGTTTCACGAAGCGGCCGAGCGCCACTGCGGACGTCAGGCGGCCCTCGATCGGCTGAGCGAGGTGGTGTTCATCCAGGTGCTGCGCGACCTGATGGACCGCCAGCGCCTGCGGGTCGGGCTGCTCGCCGGGCTTGCGGATACCCGGCTCGCAAGGGCCATCAATGCCATGCATGCCGAACCGGCGCGCGCCTGGTCGTTGGAAGATCTCGCCGCGACAGCGGGCATGTCACGCGCTCGCTTCGCCATCAGGTTTCGAGAGGTGGTGGGAAGGACGCCCGGCAGCTACCTGAGCGAGTGGCGGCTGGGCCTGGCCCAGTCACTGCTGCGCCAGGGTAAGCCGGTGCAACTGGTGTCCGATGTCGTGGGCTACGGGAGTGCCAGTGCCCTGTCGCGTGCCTTTCGGGCGCAGGTGGGCCTGTCGCCCACCGAGTGGGTGAAGCAAGACACGGAAGGTTAACCGGTACCTGACCGAACAGCATCCGGGGACCAGCAAGAGCGGGAAGAAGGGGCCCTTCACTCAACGGCGGTTGAGCCATGAAGGGCCTCGACGGCATCTGCGACATCGGCATCGTCGCAGCCGGCAGCCTGCCGGGCGCTGCAGTTTCAGGCTACGCGGTTTGCCAGAGCGCACTGATTGTAAAACGACAGTATCCTTGTTACCTGATCCAGCCTCCGAAGGAAACTGCTCTTGCAGGCGCGCTCGTCGACGGTATGGTCATACTCGCCAAAAGGCCCTAGCCCGTCCAGCGTCGGGATATGCATCTCCGCGACGACGTTGGCATCGCTGACCCCGCCTCGCCGTTCGGTCGGAATAGGGGCATCGATGATGGACTCGAGCTGCGCCAGGAAGTCCATCTGGGCCGGGTTGGGCTCCATGACATCCCGCTGCACGCCACCCTCGATGGTGATGTGTACTCCAGCAACAGGATTATGTGTCACGAGACCCTTGATAGCGGATGTGACGCGCGCTTTTTCGCTGCCAGAGCAGAATCGAGCTTCCACTTTCAGCTGAGCCTTGGGGGAGATAGTGTTGGCCCCGATACCGCCCTGCATTTTCCCGGCATTGACCGTGGTCCCTTCCGCCAAACAGGTGAGCTTGGACAGCTCGATGATCATGTGGGCCGCGGCCAGGTTGGCGTCAATGCCTGACTGGTAATGATTTCCCGCATGGGCGGCCTTGCCCACGATCGTGACCTCGTAGGTGGCAATACCCTTGCGCCCGATGACGACATCCCCATTTTTGCCCGCGGCTTCAAACACCAGGCAAGCATCGTAATCTTCAGCCAGTTGTCTAGTTAACCGCTTGCTGTCGTCGCTGCCGCTTTCCTCGTCGGATACCAGCAGCAGGTCGATATTGGCGATGGCGCCAAATTTCTTCTGTACGGCCCTGAGTGCCGATATCGCAATATAAAAGCCACCCTTCATATCGCAGACCCCTGGCCCATAAATCCAGTGATCGTCTTCGAAAAAGCCCTCGAAAGTACCCGGTGGGAACACGGTATCCAAGTGGCCAAGCAGTAAAATTCGCGTTCCCTTGCATTTTGCCGATGTAAAGTGCAAATGATCGCCAATATCGCTTCGTGGATACACTTGTGTTTGGAAGCCTAACGGCTCCATCCATGATCGAACCAGCCTGCCTGCTTGATCGACGCCTGCCTTGTTTTTTGTGTAGGAGTTGATGGCGATCAAGCTCTTCAATTCAGAATAATCAAATCTGTCGATGGTCATGTCCATATGCAAGATCTTGTTGGCGAGAAGGGTATTAGGATCTCATTTGGCGACATTGCCATGACATCTTCTTTGCAGTTGAATGAATCTTGGGTTGCGTGTGGATGTTCTTCCCGAGGCGGTGTCAGCCCGGCAGGAGCTTTTTGTGGCATACGGTGCAGTGGTGTAAAAATACCTTCATGATTTGTCGGTTCAATACGGTTAAGCATTTGCGCCGTCTCTAGCGGTGGTGAGGGCTGTGATGTGTTTGGCGGTGACAATATAAAAATATAATGAATGATGATCTGACGTCATGTTGATATGTGAGTCGACAGGGTGATCGTAATGGGTGAGCACTGAGAGGTTGTCGGGTGAGGCATCCAAAGCTGAGGCTGTAGATAAAAGTCATTCATGGTCATGAGTTCGTTGTTTCAGTAATTTACATCACGAGGGCGTAGTCGTTTAATGGAATCCTACACGGTTGGTTTCTGGCTTTACAGTAACGGTGGTGGCGAAGAAATAGAGCGTCAGTTGATTAATAAATTGCAAGAGCGGGATATTGCAGTGGTGACGGGCTTGAACCTGGCACATGCAGTGGCAAAGGAGGGCGTTATCGTATGTCACGACGTCGTGATGGAAGAGCTGGATCTCTTCCTTTCATACAATGCGGGAAAGCAAACGCCCTATCAGATGTATCTCTATCAGACCCTGAATGAGAGCATTCCCCTAATCAACAATTATGATGCATTTGCGCTGACGGAAGATAAGTTCAGGACGGCACATAAGTTGAACCGGGCCGGCATTGCGACTCCTGAATATCGTTTATGCAATCGAGATTCCATTTGCAGCCTGAAAAATACGCTCAGAGAATGGGGCGGTAGGGTGGTTTATAAGCCAACCGATGGCTGGGGTGGTGTGGGAATCGTCAAGATAGAGAACGAGCGTGCACTGGATATGCTGTTGCCGTTCCTTGGGCAAGCCGATATCCGCCATTTCTATGTCGAGCGCTTCATTAATTATGACAATACCGATTATAGAGTCGATATTGTAGACGGCGAGGTTGTCGGATGTTACGGCCGGAAAGCGCCTCAAGACGACTGGAAGACCAATATCACGAGTGGCGGTTCTGTTATTCGTCGAGAACCGGACGATGAAGTCATCGATCTGGCGCTCAGGGCAGCAAAGGTTACCGGGTTGGAGATTGCCGGGGTCGATTTGCTTTACGATCTGGAGCACGAACAGTATGTGGTGCTTGAAGTCAATGGCATTCCGGCTTTTGCGACTCCAGAGCAACAGAAGATGGGGCTGGATTTCAATGATAGAAAAGTCGAGAAAATTGCCCAGTTGATTGATAGAAAAGTTCGGAAGACTAACGAAAGGGAAGCCGCATAGATGCAATCTTCAGCATTACCAAAACTGGGTCTGCTATACCTGGATCACGTGCTTCGGTTCTTTGATAAATCTAATTTCAAGGGCTGGCCGAACCAGATAGAGACGGTTACCTATCATTGGGGGAATGATAAGGAACGGTTTATCCGTGAGGTGAGGAATAAGAAAATTGATGTGTTGATAGGTAATATTCCTGCCACCGCCTATGAAACGTTTCGTGACATCGCCAGGGAACTGCCCGACGTCACTTTCATGCCATCGATGGATGCGCAGTTTTCCAATAAATCGAAGGAGAATGTAACGCATTTCTGTCACAAGTATGACTTGCCCGTACCGAAGACACGGATATTCTATGCCGCTGAACAGGCTTGGGATTTCCTGGAGGGAAGCACTTACCCAAAAATCATCAAGAGATCGTACGGCCCCTCCAACTATGGCGGCTACTATGTACATAAGGTGGACAGCTTTCAGGAGGCTCATGAACTCCTGTCACAGAAAGGCTATTTCCCGGCCTATGTACAGGATTTCGTAAAGATGAAGGCCGACATCCGTGTGATGTTGATTGGGCATAGTCCGGTATGCGCTTTTTGGCGTAGGCCGCCTGAAGGTGAATGGCTGACCAATACCAGTCAGGGAGGGAGTATCGACTATAGCGATGTTCCGGAAGAGGTTCTGCGATTGGCGACCGAGTCTTCCAAGGCAGCCAATGCAGAATACTGGGCCTGTGACATCGCCGTGGATGAAAATGATCAGTATTGTATCCTTGAATGTGCCACCGCCTTTGCCGCCTTTCCTTATATCCGCGACTGGATCGGTCAATACCTGATGTGGAAGTTGTCAAACGGTGCTTTCAGTAAACCGCATATTCCTCTCTATAATTGGGAAGAGCTCGGCAAGATATCGTCCTCACTGCTGCGGACGATGCGACAGATCAGCTTCAGTTCATACTCGCCGAGTCAGGACTCGGCTGACACCTTCCTGGAAATGTCCAAGAATAACTTTCCTATTCTTCCCACTGAAAGGAGAAACGGGGAAGAGTGGCCCAGTGAAATCTGGAACAGGCAGGTGTCCAGTCGCAGCGTTCGGTCACGCGGTTCAGAACAGCAACGCAAGACGGATGCTGCTACGGTGGCGCCCGGTAGCGACGAGTCAAGCGACGAGTTCGGTGATGTGCCCAGCAATGACTCTCCCTTGACTGCAGAGGCTCTACAGGGGTTTCTTCGGGGAATCAAAGGTATAGGCGAAAAACTTTCGGCAACGATTCTGGAAGCCTTCGATACGGCTGGGCTGGTTGAGACGCTGGATAACGAGCCGGAAAAATTGCTGGTGATTCCAAGAATCAGGACTACGACGCTCGAACAGATCCGGCAGGGCTGGATCGATTACCGTCATTCTCTTTCTCGTTGATATAGAGCCATGAAACGACAATATGCTTCCTATCAGGAAACCATTGACATCTTGACTCAGGCTCAGCAACAGTACCCGAATCTGATAAGGGTGCAAAGTATTGGTGAAACCTGGGAAGGCCGGCCGATCATGTTGGCGACGATTTCGCAGGATGTTACGTTTGCGGATTTGAAGCCAGCACTGCTGTACACGGGTTCTATTCATGCTCGGGAATGGATAGGTAATGAACTGGCTCTGCGCTTTATCCAGTATTTGTTAAAAAATCATGAGTTCAATCCTCGGGTCCTGAGTGCCCTTGCCAGGAACACGTTGTATATAGTACCTTGTCTAAATCCTGATGGGTTTGAATTTAGTCGCAATCACTTTTCCTTTTGGCGTAAAAACCGTCGGGACAACGGAGATGGTACCTATGGCGTTGACCTGAACCGAAATTTCGGCATCAGGTTCAAGAAAGGCACGAACACCGGCAGTAATACCTATAGTGGACCTCACGCCTTCTCCGAGCCTGAAACCAAGGCGATAAAGGATTTTGTCGACAAGCGCGGCAATATCACTATTGCCCTGGATTATCACTCTCAAGGGAATGTGTTCTTCCCGGCTCATAAATTTAATCATGAGAATGAGATAGACGGCACGGATCTCAACAGATTATGTGCCAACATGAATCACGAGATTGAAAAAGTAACGAGTCGACGCTATGGCATCCATCGCGGCAAGCCACCCTTCAACTTGATCAATGGCAGTGGGCGAGAGTATTATTATAGTCGCGGTATCCTGGCGACTGTCGTTGAGGTGGGAACACGAAATATTCCTGACTACATGCAGGTCATGTCTCAGTCGATTGATGAGAATATTCCTGCAATTCTCAGAGCGCTCGAAGAAGCCATCAACTATTCCCCCGTGGCTCCCAAGAGGGTGGAAAATTTCACGATGAAGGACGTCGAGCCTTTTTCGGTTACCCTGCAGTGGGAATATGACGCTTCCCAGGATGTGGTGTTTGAAATATATCGCAGTGAGCAACCCAAGGCGCACTGCTCACAGGATAACCTGGTTGCCGTTACCCGATCACTGTTGTTTACCGATGTCCAGTTAAGGAGCGGTCATACCTACTATTACAATATTCGCGCCTTGAATCGCTTGAGTAAAGTGTATTCTGCCTTCAGTCCGGAACTCAGCCTCAAGACTTTGTTGTCTCCGGATGAGTTCTCTCGACGTCTATTTCCTTCACCCAGTCAGGTGGGGTATGTGGGTCAGTTGACAAAGGATCGTAATCGAGAACATTTCGGTCACAATTCTCTCTTTATTGGCATCAATCAAACGCGAGGAATCTGCCATGGCGTGCTGGCGTTCTCGCTTGAGAGCCTGCCGGAGAATGCAGTTATAAAGTCGGCCAAGCTGCAGCTCTATCCCATGAATCGGGTCAGCTGTAAAATCGAAAAGTACGGTGAGTGGGTCGTCTCCATGCTGGAACCGACGCAGACTCCGGATATCATGGATTTCGAGTCCATTCACAATGTCAGACCGCTGCATACATTGGGACACGCCATCGAGTCGGATAAGCTGACCCAGGGAATATGGTCGGAGTGGAAGTTCAATCAGCATGAGCGAGAATTGTTGAAAGAGCAAGTCGGCAACAAGCAAGTTGTATTCCGGGTGTCGGGTCCAGACACATTGCCGATCGGCAATGATTCACAGATCATGCAGTTTGATATTGGATATGGAAAGTTCGGTGGCGGCATTCATTATCGTCCGTGTCTGGATGTAATCTATACCAAGCAGCCCGATACGATAGAGCTCGAGCCGATCGCGTTGAATACCATTTTTGAAGATGAAGTGGTGGAAGGTCAGTTAAAATCAGGCTTTGATCAGTCGGGTCAGGTGGTATACGGGCAAATGGAATTTTCATCATCCCTACTGCCTGCTCCAGAAGAAACCGTGATAACGGATGCCTACCTGGTTTTGCAAAACAAGAACTCGCTGAATACCACGCAGGATACCCGATTCACGATAGAGCTTGCAGAGTTGAGGGATCTGGATTTATCCAGCGTTAAAGGCCGCCAGAAGATTGAGTATATCGGTTATGAAGTGAGCAATGAAATGCTCAAGAAAGACAAGCTTCATCACTTCGCATTTGACCGATTATGCAAGTCGGAACTGGAGCGGTTCCATGCCGAAGACAAGTCATTCTATTTCATCGTCAGGGCGACTCGATCCAGCTACGAGAAAAGTGCCCTGATCGATTGGCATGATCAAGGTGACGAGAAGAGAGCCAGGCTGGTTCTCAATTATATCACTCGTCGAAGGCAACCCTTGGCAACTCCTGGAAACTTCACTTCGGTGATTGAAGACGGCATGGTTAAACTGACCTGGGAAAATCCTGAGCATAAGGATTTCGTCGGATGTTACGTGGTGCGCAACAGGTTTCACCCGCCGCGGTCTCCCTTCGATGGAGTCAAGCTCTATGGTGGAAAGGACGAGTACACCTACGATAACTTTGGCAATCCTAATATTCCGAAATATTATTCGGTGTTCTCGTATGATAATGTTCCCAATTATTCCACACCGGCCTGCCTGTATTTTTCATCAGAGGAAGTCGTTCCCATTCACGAGGAGGAAATGGATGAAGTGATTGGGCTGCAAGAGGATGAACAGCTGGATGCCTGAGGTAGGGCGGTCTCGGTGACCCAGTGCAACATCTCACCCATCGGGTACGGTGACGCCATGACCCCTGCAACCGTCATCGCACCGCCGAAGACCTAACCCCTTTCCTGATGATGCGCGCCAGTCTCTCGATCTGGCTCATCGCCACTCATCCGGGACGTGTGCCGAGTATCGTGTGGCGAGAACTCGCCCGCCGCACGGTCGACTCCTTCTCGAGAGCGTAAACCTGGGCAGTGGATCGCCCCAGGCGCTGGAATCCGACGACCGGGCAAGGGCCCGGTCGTCTGCGTTCAGGCCGAGCGGCGACGCAGGCGGGGCAGGGGCGCGATCTCGCCGCGCAGCCAGGGCCCCAGCAGCCGGGTCGACAGCGGGATGAACAGGAAGACCATCACCGGGGTGAGCATCAGGGTGCTGGCCAGCACCCGCGGCACCAGGGGCAGGCCCGCCAGGGCCTCGCCGAACAGCAGCTGGAAGCCAAGCGAGACGGGGAAGAAGGCGAGCCAGATGGCGATGGCCTGCTTCCAGCGCGGTGGTGTGGCGCTGCCGGCGGGCTGGAACCAGTGGTCCAGGCCGGTGGCCCGGTGCTCCTGGGGCGCCTCGAACAGGCCCTGGCCGCGGGCCAGCCAGGCGCGACGCGAGGCGGAATGCTCCCAGGTGGCGAGGGTCTCGGCATCGCGGAAGCGGAAGATGATCTGGTACTCGTCATCGTCGGCGGGTGGGGCCAGCACGCCGGAGCCCAGGTAGCCGCCGAAGTCCGCGGCCAGCGCGCGGCCCTCCTCGAGCCAGGCGAGGAAGTCGCGGTAGCGCCCGCGGGCCACGCGACGCGCCACCATCAGGGTGACGGGATCAGAGGACATGGTGGTTCTCCTGAAGGATTCGGCGGCCCGGGTAGGGCCGCCGACGCGACAGCCGAGGGGTAACTCCGCTGTACGGCAGGAGAATAGTCCAGCAGCCGCTATTTATCTACTCGTATGAGCTGCAATAGTGGATTTTCCTGGAAATGTCTTCTGTTCTGGGGCGCTTCCCGTTCCGGGCCGGGGAGCGCCCCGGCCGGCCCGCCGTCGGCGCGGCGAGACCAGGGCCTCACGGGCCGGCAGGCAGGAGGGCTTGCGGTAAATGTCAGACATTTCGTATAGTAAGGTCAGATATTTTGGAGGTCGCCGTGACGACACTATCCCAGCTTCCGCTGCCGCCCGACGCCGGTGGGGCCCAGGCCCTGGCCACCACGCTGGCGCATGCCATCCTGTCGGGCAAATGGGCGAGCGGTGAGACCTTTCCCCGCGAGCGGGACCTGTGCGAGCACTTCTCGGCCAGCCGCAATCGCGTGCGCAACGCCCTCGCCGAGCTGAGTGGCAGCGGCCTGATCGACCGCACCGCGGGACGCGGGACGGTGGTGCGCGATATCGAGGACTGGCATCTCCTCGACCCGCAGATGAGCGAATGGATGGCCGGTCTCGAGGCGCCGCATCCGCAGCTGGTCCGCGAGGTCTTCGCCTTTCGCCTGTCCGCCGAGCCGTTCGTCAGCGAGCTTGCCGCCCTGGCGGCCACGGGGCAGGACCTGGCGCGGATCGAGTCGGCGCTGGTCGGGATGTGCGAGAGTGCCGCCGACCCGGCGCGGCGAGAGGAGCATGCCGAGCATGATGTCGCCTTCCACGATGCCATCTACCGCGCCAGCCACAACCTGGTCTGGCGCCAGATGGGACTGCTGCTGCGGCCCTCCATCGTCGCCCTGATCCAGCACTCCCATCACCAGGCCGGCTCCCTGGACGACAGCCTGGACCGTCATCGCCAGGTCTTCGACGCGATCCGCCTGCGGGATCCCGAGGCGGCCCGCGACGCCACGGAGCGCGTCCTGGCGCGCACCGCCGCCGACCTCGGCGTCGAGAACGGCGCGCGCCAGTTGCAGCGTCCGGCCTCGCTCCCCCTCTGACCCGCGGTCGTGTCACGGCCGTTACCACTTGCCCCACCTCGAGGACCCACCGCATGAAGATCACCCGACTCAAGACCTGGCAGGTGCCGCCCCGCTGGCTGTTCCTCAAGATCGAGACCGACGAGGGCTGCTACGGCTGGGGCGAGCCGGTCATCGAGGGCCGTGCCGCCACGGTGGAGGCGGCCGTGCACGAGCTTTCCGACTATCTGGTCGGCCAGGACCCGCGCCGTATCGAGCACCTCTGGAACGTGATGTATCGCGCCGGCTTCTATCGCGGCGGCCCGATCCTGATGTCGGCCATCGCCGGCATCGACCAGGCGCTCTGGGACCTCAAGGGCCGCGACCTGGGCGTGCCCGTGCACCAGCTGCTGGGCGGCCCGGTACGCGACCGGATGCGCATGTACGCCTGGACCGGCGGCGACCGGCCCGACGACGTGGGCGCCGGCGCCCGGGCCCTGGTCGACCAGGGCTTCACCGCCTTCAAGATGAACGGCACGCCGGAGCTGCAGATCGTCGACTCCCACCGCAAGGTCGACGAGGCCGTGGCCCGGGTGGCGGAGGCCCGGGACGCCGTGGGACCGGACGTCGGCATCGGCATCGACTTCCACGGCCGCGTGCATCGTCCGATGGCCAAGGCGCTGCTGCGCGAGCTGGAGCCGTTCCACCCGATGTTCGTCGAGGAGCCGGTGGCCCCGGAGCACCTGCCGTGCCTCAAGCAGATCGCCGGCGGCCTGGGCTACCCGCTGGCCACCGGCGAGCGCCTGCACACCCGCTTCGCGTTCCGCGACCTGCTGGCCGACGGCATGATCGACATCGTCCAGCCGGATCTCTCCCACTGCGGAGGCATCAGCGAGGGCCTCAAGATCGCCGCCCTGGCCTCGGCCCATGACGTGGCGCTGGCCCCCCACTGCCCGCTGGGACCGCTGACCCTGGCCACCTCGCTGCACGTGGATGCGGTCTGCCACAACGCCTTCATCCAGGAGCAGAGCATGGGCATCCACTACAACCGGGACAACGACGTGCTCGACTACCTGGTCGACAAGTCGGCGCTGGCCATCGAGGACGGCTTCTGCGCCATCCCCCAGGGCCCGGGGCTGGGTGTCGAGATCGACGAGGCCTTCGTGGAGGAGCGCGCCAGGGTGGGCCACCGCTGGCGCAACCCGGTATGGCAGCACGAGGACGGCTCGGTGGCCGAGTGGTAACCGGCCAGGAGAGCGAGCATGAGTGAATCGACCAATGCGACCCTTGCCCCGGCCTGGATCGCCGTGGACTGGGGCTCCAGCAACCTGCGGGCCTGGGCGCTGGATGCCGATGACCGGGTGATCGCCGAGGCCAGCGCCCCGCGCGGCATGCTGGGCCTGGCGCCCGAGGCCTACGAGGGGGTGCTGCTGGAGGCGGTCGGTGACTGGTTGCCGGCGGCCCCGCCGACCGAGGTGCTGGTCTGCGGCATGGCCGGGGCCCGCCAGGGCTGGGTCGAGGCCGCCTACCTGCCGCTGGATGCCGGGGCCAACGATACCCTCGGCCGTCTCGGCGGCCGGCTGACGCCGGTGACCACCCGCGATGCCCGCCTGCGCGTGCGGATCGTGCCGGGGCTCTGTCAGCACGCCATGCCGGACGGCGGCGAGGCCTTCGACGTGATGCGCGGCGAGGAGACCCAGCTATCCGGCCTGGTCGCCAGGCACCCCGATTTCAGCGGCGCCGTCTGCCTGCCGGGCACCCACGCCAAGTGGGCGCGCCTCGAGGCGGGCCGCATCACGGGGTTCACCACCTTCATGAGCGGCGAGCTCTACCAGCTGCTCAGCCAGGACTCGGTGCTGAAGCACTCGCTTCACGCCGATGACCTCGATGACGCGGCCCAGCGGGCGGCCTACCTGGACGGCGTCGACACCGCCATGGCCGCGCCCGGGCGCCTGAGCGCGGAGCTGTTCGGCATCCGGGCCCGGGACCTGCTCGATGCCTCGCTGCCCCGTGATGCCCGGCGCGGCGAACGCCTGGCGGCGCGCCTGTCCGGCCTGGTGCTGGGCCTCGAGCTGGCGGGTGCCACCGCAACGCTGGCCCCCGGCAGCCCCGTCGTGCTGATCGGTGCCGAGGCGCTGTGCCGGCGCTACCGGATCGCCCTGGCGCATCGCGGCTTCACGGTCGACGTGCACGCCAATGCCGACATGATCCTGGCCGGCCTGGGGCGCATCCACCGCGCCACGCCGCCCGCAACCCCCTGATGCGCGGCCGCCGATGCCTGGCGGCCGCCCCGAGACTGCAAGGAGCCTGTATGAGCCTGCCACTGGTCGCCATCCTGCGCGGCGTCACGCCGGATGAGGTTATCGCCATTGCCGAGGCCGTCATCGATGCCGGCATCACCCGCATCGAGGTGCCGCTCAACTCCCCCGAGCCCCTGGAGAGCCTCCGCCGCCTGGCGGCACACGCTGCCGAGCGCGGCGGCGAGGAGATCCTGATGGGGGCCGGCACCGTGCTGACGCCCGAGCAGGTGCGCGAGGTGCACGCCGCTGGCGGTCGCCTGATCGTCTCGCCGAACATGAACGAGGCGGTGATCGGCGAGAGCCGGCGCCTCGAGATGGTCTCCCTGCCCGGCATCGTCACGCCCACCGAGGCCTTCGCCGCCCTGGCGGCGGGCGCCTCCGGGCTCAAGCTGTTCCCCGCCTCCCAGGTCGGCATCGCCAACATGAAGGCGATGATGGCCGTGTTGCCCGCGGGCACCGAGCTCTATGCGGTGGGCGGCATCGGAGCCGATAACTTCGCCGACTGGCGTGCCGCCGGCGTGCACGGGGCGGGCCTGGGCACCGCCCTCTATACGCCGGGACTGACGGCCGCCGAGGTGGGCGAGCGGGCCCGCGCGCTGGTCACGGCCTGGCAGCAGGCACGCTGACCCCCCCCCCCCCTGGCAGGAGCCCCCGAGCATGAGCGAGTCCCCCTCCGACGAAACCTTGCCGTCCGGCCCGTGCCTCGGCCAGGCGAAGTGGCTGATCGACAGTCGCTGCGAGCTGGGCGAGGGCCCCGGCTGGGACGCAGGGCGCAGCGAGCTGCGCTGGCTGGATATCCTGGCCGGCGAGCTGCACCGTGCCCGCGGCGATGGCCGTGAGCATCGCGTCACCCGGCTGGCGCACCGGACCTCCTATGCGGCGCTGACCCGCGACGATGACTACCTGCTGGTGGCGGAGAACCGCCTGTCGCGCTTCGACCCGCAGACCGGCGCGACCCGCGACTTCCTGCCCTTCGAGGCCGACAACCCCGTCACCCGCAGCAACGATGCCCGCGTCGATACCCATGGCAGCCTGTGGCTCTCCACCATGGGGCTCGGTGCCGAGCCGGGCGCCGGCAGCCTCTATCGCCTGCATCGCGGCGAGCTCACCCGGCTGCGCCGGGGGCTGACCATCCCCAACGCCCTGTGCTTCTCGCCGGACGGCCGCCACGCCTACGTCAGCGACACCGCGACCGGCTGGGTGATGCGCTGGGCGCTGGACGACCAGGGCTTCCCCGTGCGTGGCCAGGATGGCGCGTTCGCCGACCCCGAGCTTTGGGCCGACCTGCGCCAGTCGGGGGGCGGCCCGGACGGGGCCGTGATGGATAGCGAGGGCTGCCTGTGGATCGCCCTGTGGGGCGCCGGGCGCGTGGCCCGGTTGAGCCCCGAGGGCGACGAGATCGCCCACGTGCGGGTGCCCGCGCGCCAGCCCTCCTGTCCGGTGTTTGGCGGCGCGGCCCTCACCACCCTCTATGTCACCACCGCCCGGGAGGGCATGGCGGCCCCGGAGGCGGCGGATGGCGGCGTCTTCGCCATCGAGCTGGCCGAGCGCCTGCCCGGCTGCCGGGGCCTGGCCGAACCGCCACTCAGGCTTGCCTGAGCCGCGCGCGACCGGCCGTGCCCACGCCACGCACCGCGTGAGCTTCACCGGCGCGACCGCCGCGCCCCAAGGCCGTCCCACGAGGTAGCACTCGAGCCCGCGAGTGATGCCCTCTGTCGTCGAGCGGATGGGTCTCTCCTTCGGGAGCGCTGCCTGCCACGCGCTGGCGCCCGCTCATGTCCACCCCATCGACATGTCTGCGCGACATGTTTAAGGGTCGCCGTTGTTTCGACACGTCGGCGGGACATGTCGATGGAATCGACATGTTCTCAAGACATGGCGGTCTCGAGATCCGAGTGCAACGCTATTGAAGGGGGCTCGGGCCGCCGACGGATTTTGCACACCTCGGCGGAGACTTCCAGCGAGAGCATCGCCACTGACGGGGCCTTGCCGCGGGTGATGATCAACGGCGGATGATTCGCAGGTCCGTCGCATGGTTTGGGTTCGTTGAGTCCGAACGGAGTGATAACTGAAGATCTGCATGGCCCGGGTGGCGGTGCCATCAGGCTGAGGGATGCCGTTGCTATGCTTGCTGCATTGGGGGAGGGGTGGGAGCCATGCCGTACCTGCCGCTGTTTGCTGTGCTGATCCTGTCGGCACCCATGGCCCAGGCCGAGGAGTCGGGTGTGGCCTTCACCGTGGGCGGCGAGCGCTTCGTGTTGACTCCGGCCTGCGTCCAGCGGGTCGCGCATGCCACGGGCGATGCTGGGCTCGTGCATCTCCGTTTCGACATGGCCGAGACGCCGGGCTGTTTCGGCGCCTTCCGGCGCCTGCTCTCCACGCATCAGGGTGAACGCCCGTCCGTGACCTTCCGGGGCGAGAGGCTGCTGGAGGCGGTGCTCCATATTCCCTTGGGGCCCGAGAATATCGTGCTGGTAGCGCAGCATCCGGGAGCGGCCGTGGCGGCTGCCGAGTTCCTGCGTGGCGTGCCGCACACCGAGGCGCCATGATGGGCAGCGCCGTATGTTTTCGTCGCCTCGTCGCGGGGCTGGTCGCGACCCTGGCCGGGTTGGCGTTGCTGGTGTGGCTGGCGCTGTGGTGGCTGTCCCCGGCGCCGGTAGCAGGCCAGCTGGTCGAATATCACGGCGATGTGCCGGTAGCCGGCGCCACCATCACCGTGCGCCGCCAGGGCTGGGGGCGCAGCGAGCATGATGGGCAACTGATCTGGGACAAGGGCTATGTGGTCACCGCGATCACCGACGCCGAGGGGCGCTTTCGGGTGCCGATGCCCGGCCCGGTATGGCTGGTGGGCACTGGCGGTGGCCGGCTCATGGCGGAGGCGGCGGGGTTTCACTCCCTGGCGGTGGGCCCTGTGCCGCCGGGGGCGAACCTGCTGCTGCAGACGGTGGCCGACCGCGACGAGCGGCTGCCCGGCGGCACCGCCTATCTGGGCTGGGATGAGGCCGGCGAGCCCTTCGGCTGGTCGTTCCTCGACCACGCCCCGGCTCGCGACCCTGCGCGGGTCGATCTCTATCCTCTCGCGCTGAGTCGCGAGCCCCTCGAGGTCACCCTGGGCGTGCCCGATGGGGGAGGGCTCCACTTCGTGCCGGCCGCTGCCCAGGGCATCGCCACGCCGTCCTGGGACTACCTGCTGCGCTATCTGGATGCCTCGCCCGAGCCGCCCACGGCGCCACGCCTGGTGCTCGACGACACCCCGGGCACCCTCTTCCTGCGCACTCCGCAGGGGCGGCACGCCAAGCTGGCCTGGGAGCCCGGCGCAGTGAGCGCCATGTCGGGTACGGTGCCGGGGCTCGATACATCCAGTGAGCGGCTGCTCTCGCTGCGCTTCGTCTATCGCCCCGGTCCCGGGGACAGGCTGCCGTATCAGCCCCCTCTCGGGCCGGTCGAGCCCGTGCGCGCCGCGCTGCTGGCGTCGCTTCCCGAGGAGGGCTCGTTGGCCATGGGGCCACGCAGCTATCGGCTGGTGGTGAGCGATGCGCAGGGCAGGGAACTGGAGCGGCAGCGCGTCGAACTCATGCCGGGAGTTCCCGTGGACCTGGCGAGCTGTGCCGAGGATGCGCCGCTGGCCTGGCGGTTCGAGTCGCTGCGCCTGGATTATGGCGAGGACACTCTGCCACGCCTGCAACTGACGCTGGACGGCGAGCGCTTCGTGCACCACTCGGCGCCGCGTCTGGTCAGCAGGCGTCACGCCACCGTGGTCGAGGTTCAGGCCTTCGATACCGCCTACCGGCGCCATGACCTGAGGGTCAGGATTCGCGAATTGCCCGGTGATACCGGCCCGGCCGGTTGCGCGGCGCCGCCTTGAACCCGGACATCAGCGGAAATCAGGGACGGGTCCTTGAAAGTCAATGGAGATCACCATGAAAGGACATGAGTACGCCCTGCTCGATGTCTTCACCGACCGGGCTTTTGCCGGGAACCCGCTGGCGGTGTTCCCCCGAGCCGAAGGGCTGGATACCGGCACGATGCAGGCCATTGCCAACGAGCTGAACCTTTCCGAGACGGTATTCGTCGGACAGGCCACGGGGCTGGCCCGTTACCCCATCCGTATCTTCACGCCGACCATGGAGCTGCCCTTTGCCGGTCACCCGACGATAGGCACGGCGCACCTGCTGGCGGAACTGGGCATGGCCCAGCGTGATAGGCCTCTCACGCTCGAGGCCGGCGCCGGACCCTTGGTAGTGGATTACGAACAGGATCTGGCCCGCTTCACCACGCCGGAACCCCTCAGCATCATGGCCAGCCCGCTGAACCGGGCGGTGGCTGCAGAGTTGATTGGCTTGAAGGCCAGTCAGGTCGTCGGCGCGCCAGTGCTGGCATCTTGCGGGCTGCCCTATCATCTGATCGAACTCGATTCACTGGAAGCGCTCGAGAGGGCACGGCCCTCGCCAGGCGTCTGGGTGGAATGGGTGTCACCCAGCGGTTATGAGCAGATCTATCTCTACGTTGCCGACGATCAATCCCGGAAGAAACAACGCCTGCGCACCCGGATGTTCTCCACTGAAGGTGGAGTGCGCGAAGATCCGGCCACCGGCAGTGCCGTCGCGGCCCTGGCGGGGAAACTGGCAACGGATAAAGAGGATTCCGGCCCATGGCGTTGGCAAATCGACCAGGGCATCGAGATGGGGCGGCCGAGCCGAATAATTGCCGAGGCCCAACGCGATGGCTTCGACCTGACCATCCGAATTGCTGGACATGCGGTGATTGTCGGAGCGGGGGCGCTCCGTGTTACAGAGTGAGTAGTCAATCACCTGGGTCCCGGCCAGTATAGGCCGACACCGATGGGTTGGATCAGGAGAATGCTGTGCAGAGTTTGAGTGGACGCTGGCGTATTACCTGGATGGAAACGTGGCCGCAGGATTACGTCGATCTCACTGAGCCTGGCTACGTCCAGTTCAGCGGTAACGAAGGTGAGTTCCTGTTCGGTGCCGTTCACGGTTGGATGAATGTGAGGTATTCGGTGGATAAGCGCCGCGCTGAATTCTCCTGGCAGGGAGATGACGAAGGCGATGAGTGTAGTGGCCGGGGCTGGGTCGTGCTTGGTGACAGTGAGGATGCAGAAGGGCAATTATTCATCCATATGGGAGATGAATCGGCGATGACGTTGCGTAAGGAGCCTTGATGATGGCATCAAGACGACGGAGAAATCAGGACGGGTCCTTGAAAGTCACTGACGGGTTCGCCGACGTGTTGCGATGCTTGGCGCCCCGAGGCGGTGCGGCGTAGCATTGGCTGCTTGATTCTCAGGCAGTCAGGCGCTGGAAGGGCTTCAAGAATGACAGCAACGCAGGACGAGGCGGCACTCCTGACCGATCGGCAGCTGGCCATGCTCGCCGGGGAGGCCGCCTTCGGACGCGGCGTGGAGTATTACCGCGAGGGCATGGTGGTCGGCTGGAACAGGAAAGGCGCCACCATCACCGCCGATGTGGAGGGCAGCGAGCGCTATCGCGTGGTGCTGAAACTGAGCAAGCGGGGCCTGGAGGGCGGCTGCGATTGCCCGGCCTCCGAGGGCATCGACTTCTGCAAGCATTGCGTGGCGACCGCCCTGGCGTACCGCGCGGACCAGGCCGAGCAGACGCGGCTGACGGAGGGCGATGCAGCGGAGCGGATTCGCGCCTACCTGCAGCAGATGGACAAGCCGTCGCTGGTCGAGGCGCTCCAGTCACTGATCGAGAATGACCCGCTGCTGCGCCAGCAGTGGTCGCTGCGGGCCGATGCGGTGCTCGGCGTGCTGGATCACAAGGCGCTGAAGAAGCGCATCACGGCGGCGTTTCCCATCAACCGCGATCTTTACCGTTACGGCCAGGTGAGTGCCTACTTCGCCAGGGCGGAGGCCGTCGTCGACCAGCTCGCCGAGCAGGCGCCGCAACTGTCCGCGGACAAGTGCCTGACGCTGGTGGACTATGCGCTGTCGCGCATGGCCCGGGCGCTGGAGACCGTCGACGACTCCGGCGGCTTTCGTTTCCATTGCGAGGCGACCCTGCAGACGCTGCATCTCCAGACCGTGAAGCGGCTCGACTGGTCGTCCGACAAGCTGGCGGCGTACCTCTATGACAAGGCATTTGGTGGCGGCGAGGACATGTACCCCGAGATCCCCGATGCCTATGTCGAGGCGCTGGGCGAGGTGGGCATGGCGGCCTATCATGCCCGCCTGCAGCGGGCCTGGGACGCCTTGCCGGAGCTGCCGGCAAAGGCGGGGTGGTCGGAGCAGTATCGCTACATTCGCCTGCGCGACCCCTTGTTCAAGCATGCCGAGGCCGCCGGCGACCTGCCGTCCATGCTCGCGCTGTACCGGAAGACCGCCAGCAACGAGCGGGACTGCCTGGATGCCGCCGAGCTGTGCATCGCGCATGAAGCCTGGGATCAGGTGGAGCCTTGGCTGACGCGAGCGGCGGAAGCGGCGTCCGGAAAGCTTCCTCACCAGCAGATTGAACGCCAGCGGCTCGAGGTGCGCCTGCACCTGCATCGAGGCGAGGCGGAAGCGGCAGCGGCGCTGCAATGGGACATCTACCGGCACACGCGGCACCTGGAGGATTATCGCCAGCTGGTGGAACTGTCATCCACGCGTGGTCTGGCCGTCGATTATCGCCAGCGGGTCCGCGACTGGCTGGTGGAGCGGCTCGATCAGTCCTCCCAGCCACCCTTCGGCTGGGCTCCTCGGACGGCAGACAGCTTGCTGGAAATCCATCTGTTCGAGGGGCGCCTGGCCGAGGCCCAGGCGCTGTGCGCCGAGCGGCCGGTGTCGCCCAGTCTGTTGCACCAATTGGCGCAGGCGCTGAAGGACCCCGACGAGAGCCTGCCGCTGTACCTGCGCCTGGTACGCCATATGGTTCGCCAGACCAACAACCAGGGCTATCGCGACGGCATCGCCTTGCTGGAGGAGCTGCGGGACACGCTGGACACCTCGGCGCAGCGCCAGGCATTCGAGCAGGCGCTGATGCAGCTGCGCACCGAGTTCAAGCAAAAACGCAACTTCATCAAGTGGCTGAACGAGGCCTTCCCGGCCTGAGAGGGGGCAGGGCGGCGTTGAGACGATTGCCAATCGATCCGGTGCGCGTCGTGCTGTTGGCGTTTCTCGACCGACCGGTCGATGCTTCTGGGTGGGAATGGCATCGAGCCTTTGCCCGAGGATAGGGCCGGGCTAGAGGGAGGCCGAGATGTTCAAACCGATGACCCTGTCAGGGCTGATGCTGGCCGTCTTGTGCGCCGGCGCCGCCATGACGCAGACGGCAGACGGTAACGAGGGCGTCCGGCTCGAGATCACGGAGTGGAACGTGCCCTTCGCCGGCGGGCGAGCCCGGGATCCCTGGGTGGATGCCGAGGGGCGGGTCTGGTTCGTCAGCCAGCAGGCCCACTATGTCGGGCGCTTCACGCCCGAGAGCGGCGAGTTCGAACGCTTCCGCCTGGAGGATGGCACCGGGCCGCACACGGTGATCACCAATGCGCAGGGCGTCTGGTACGCCGGCAACCGAGCCGCGCATATCGGCTTGCTGGATCCGGCCAGCGGCGCGATCGAGACATTCGTGCCGCCCGGTGATGGCCGCCGCGATGTGCACAGCATGGCCTTCGACGGGGACGGCAACCTCTGGTTTACCGAACAGGGTGGCAACCGCATCGGCTTCTTCGATACCCGACGCCAGGCGTTCACCATGCATGAGGTCTCCCGTGGCTGGGCGCGCCCCTATGGCATCGTGGTGCACGACGACCAGCCCTGGGTCGCCCTGTTCGGCACCCACCGGCTGGCGACGGTGAAGGACGGCGAGGTGCGGGAGATCGACCTGCCGCGTGCGGAGGCCCGGCCTCGACGGCTGGACATCGCGTCCGACGGTCGGGTCTGGTACGGCGATTATGCGACCGGTCATATCGGCCGCTATGACCCGGGCAGCGGGGAAGTCAAGGAGTGGCCGGCGCCCTCGGGGGCGCGCTCGCTGCCCTACGCCGTGGTCATGGACGGCGAGGACCGCTTCTGGATAGTGGAAACCGGCGTCCGGCCCAACCGCTTCGTCGCCTTCGATACCCGGGCGGAAACCTGGAGCGAGGCCTTCGAGATCCCCAGCGGGGGCGGCACGGTGCGCCACATGGTCTATGACCCGGCGCGTGACGCCATCTGGTTCGGCACCGACGAGAACACCCTCGGCAGGGCCGAGCTGCAATGACACCCGCCTTGGCGGGATGCCGCCAGACCCGCCGGCGGCCGCCGAGCGGGGCCATGGCATCCGACGAGACTCGGGCCGGCATCGGGGCGGAGGCGCTCACTCCCGCTCGTCGCGGGTCGAGCGCAGCAGCACCCGGTCCATGCCCCGCGTACTGAGCACCCGCTTGAGCGCGGCGAACAGCTGGGTGGGCAGCGTCACGGCGTAGCGGGGCCGTGGGCGGCGGCTCTCCAGGGCGTGGATCAGCTTTTCCACCACCGCCTCGGGACCCAGGGTGAAGGGGGCCTTGCCGTCCTGGCTGGCCAGGCGGGCCTCCACCTTCCGGTAAGTATCCGCATGGGCGCTGTGGGCGGTGTCGATATGCGCCTGGAAGGCGCGGTAGGCGTTCTCGCGGAAGCGGCTGGTGATGGGGCCGGGCTGGATCAGGCTGACATGGATGCCGCTGCCCGCAAGCTCCTGGCGCAGGGTGTCGGTGAGGCCCTCGAGGGCGAACTTGGAACACACGTAGGCACCGCGGTAGGGCAGGGCGGCGAACCCCAGCACCGAGCTGTTCTGCACGATGCGCCCGTGGCCCTGGGCGCGCATCATCGGCAGGACCCGGGTGGTGAGCTCGTGGGTGCCCAGCAGGTTGGTCTCCAGCTGCTCCCGCAGCACCGCCCGTGACAGGTCCTCCACCGCGCCGGGCTGGCCGTAGGCGCCGTTGTTGAACAGTGCCGTCAGTCGTCCCCCGGTGCGCTGCCGCACCTCCTCCACCGCGGCCTCGATCGAGGCGCTGTCGGCGAGGTCCAGCGGCAGGGCCTCCAGGCCTTCCTCCTTTAGCCGTGCGACGTCCGCCTCGGCCCGAGCCGTGGCGAAGACCCGCCAACCGCGCGCCGCCAGGCCGTGGGCCGCGGCATGACCGATCCCGCTGGAGCAGCCGGTGATCAGCAGGCTGCGCGTCGTCTCTCGGCTATCCGGCATGCTTGTTGCTCCTGTAGCGCCATGTGTTGCGCTTTCTTATCCATTCACCAGCCGCGCCCGGCTGGTGCCGTTGCCCAGCGGTTCGACCCGGATCTGCACCGGAATGCGCTCGTGCATCTCCTGGACGTGGGAGATCACCCCGACCCGGCGGCCCAGCGCCTGCAGGCCGTCGAGCGCCTCCATGGCCAGCGCCAGGGACTGCGGGTCGAGGCTGCCGAAGCCCTCGTCGATGAACAGCGACTCGATGGTGAGTTCGCCCGCCGCCATGGAGGCCAGCCCCAGCGCCAGGGCCAGCGAGACCAGGAAGGTCTCGCCGCCGGAGAGCGAATGCACCGAGCGGCGCTCGTCGCCCATGTCGTGATCCACCACCAGCAGGCCCAGTTCGCTGCCGCCGCGTACCAGCCGGTAGCGGCGGCTGAGCCCGGCAAGGTGCGCATTGGCATGCTCCAGCAGCTGCTCCAGGTTGTAGGCCTGGGCGATGCGACGGAACGCCTTGCCGTCGGCTGAGCCGATCAGCTCGCTGATCCGGCCCCAGCGGCGATACTCGGCCCGCGCCGCCTCGAGGTCGGCCTGGGCGTCCTGCTGGCGCTGGCGCCGGCGGTCGTCGTCGCGCAGGGCATGGACGGCCTCGTCGCGTCGCTGCTGGGCGGCCTCCAGCCGCGGGGCGAGGGCCTCGCGCTCGCCGGCCAGGGCGTCCCGGCGGCGGGCGATCTCGGTATCGATGGCCTCGCCGAGCAGTGGCGCGTCGTGGGCTTCGTCGTGTTCGCCGGTCTCGCCACGACCGTCCGTGGCCAGCTCCTGGTCGCGGCGGTGGGCGACCAGCGCCCGGCGGCGCTCCTCCAGGCTGGCGGCAGCCTGCTGGCGGGCCTGCTCGGCCTCCTCCAGCTGTCGCTGCTGGCGCTCGGCCTCGTCGTCCGGCTGGGCCAGCAGCCAGGCGAGCAGGGCGTCCGTCAGCTCGGGATGCGCCGCGCGCCACTCGGCCAGCTCGCTCTCCAGGGTGTCGCGCTCCCGGCGCAGCGCCTCGCGCCGCTCGGCCTCGTGGGTCGCCTGCTGGGCGAGCCGCTGGCAATGCTGCTGGGCCTCGTGGAAGCGGGCCAGCGCCCCGTCGCGGGCCTGGCGGGCGGCGTCCTGGCGGGCGTCGAGGTGCTGCTGCCAGTCGTCCGGCGAGGCATGCTCGCCGAGCAGACGCTGGAGCTCGGCGGCGATGGCGTCGCGTTCGCGGCGCAGGGGCGGAATCCGCTCGCCCAGCGTGGCCAGCTCCTGGTCGAGGTCGGCGCGCTGGGTGTCGAGCCTGGCGAGGGCCAGGGCGTCCTGGTGCAGGGCCCGCTCCAGCGGAGCCAGTTCGGCCTCGGCGCGGGCGATCTCGTCGAGGGCCCGCTGGTGTTGCGTTCGCTGTGCCTCGACGGCCTGGCGCTGGTGGGCCAGCCAGGCATCACGCTCGCTGGTGTCGATGGCGGCCAGCTCGGCGTGCAGCGGATGTTCGCCGAGGGCCTCGCTCGCCTCGGCCCGTCGCCTTGCGGCGGTGTCGAGGTCCGCTCGCTGCTGGGCCACCGACGCCTTGAGGGCGCGGTATTCCCCTTCGAGTTCATCGCGCTGCCGCTGGGCCCGGTCACGTTGCTCCCGGGCGTCCGCCAGCTGGCGCTCCTCTTCCGCCTGCTGGGCGGCGAGCTGAGCGGCCTCGGGCGTGGCCGGCGGCCGATGGCGCCAGGGATGCTCGAGGCCGCCGCACACCGGGCAGGGCTCGCCGTCCGCGAGGCCCTCGCGCAGCCTGGCGACGCTCTCGCTGCGCACGGCGCGGCTGCGTTCGACGAAGGCCTGCACGCTCTGGAGGTGGCGC
Organism: Halomonas maura; assembly: GCF_030409305.1. Taxonomy (GTDB): domain Bacteria; phylum Pseudomonadota; class Gammaproteobacteria; order Pseudomonadales; family Halomonadaceae; genus Halomonas; species Halomonas maura. The sequence goes on along the minus strand of NZ_JAUFPQ010000017.1, from coordinate 200,797 downwards.
TCGTGGTCGTCGAGTCGCCGGCGGGCGGCCTGGCCCTGTTCGACCAGCGTCTCGAGGCGCTGGTCGGCCTCCGCCAGGCCCGCCGTCAGCGCCTGGTGTGCCTGGTCGGCGCGGCAGGCCTCCTGCCAGCGGCTGTGCAGCTCGCCCAGCTGCAGCTGGCGGCGAGCGGCCCGGTCATGGGCCTGTTGGGTCGCCTGGCGGGCGCTCTCCAGGCCGTCGTGATCGCCGATCAGGCGCTCGAGGGTGGCGTGCCACTGGTCGCGCCGTTCGCGCCGCTGGCGATGTTCGCCGTCCGTCCGCCGGTGCTGCTCGGCGAGCTCGTCGGCGCGCCGGCGGCGCTCGCCCTGCGTGGCCTCGAGTTCCGCCAGCTGCTTGTCCCGGGTGGCCAGCGTCTGGGCCCGGTCGCGGGCCTCGCGCAGGGGCGCCTCGGCCTGGCGGCGCGCCTCGACGGCCTCGCCGAGTGTCCGCTCGGCCGCCTCGTGTGCCTGGCGGGCCTGCTCGCGCGCGCTCTCGGCGTCGGTGAGCGCCCGCTGCGTCTCGGCGTGGGTGGCCTCCAGGGCGGCGAGTTCGCCGGGAAGGTCGGCCTGGCGCCGCAGGCGATGGCGCTGCGGCAGGATCACCCGGCGCCACGCCTGCGCCTCGCGGTCGGGGGCCAGTCGCTGCCAGCGGTCCTCGGCGTCCTGCTGGCGCTGGTGTCCCTCGACGTAGGCCTGTCGCAGGGTGTCATCCGTGGCATGCCACCGCTCGCGTGTCTCCAGGTGGCCGGCGTCGCGCTGCAGGGCGTCGAGTTCGCCCTGGGTGGCCTTGGCGTGGCGCTCGAGTTCGGTGCGGGCCTCGGGCTCGGCGGGCAGGTCGTCGGCGAGCCGAGCCTCGATCGTCTCGACGGCCTTCCTGGCCTCGCTGGCGCGGCGGTAGGCGGCCATCGAGATGGCGGAGTATTCGGTGGTGCCGGTCAGCCGCTCCAGCAGGTCGCTGCGCTCGTTGTCGTCGGCCTGGAGGAAGGCGGCGAACTCGCTCTGGGCCAGCAGCACGGCGCGGGTGAACTGCTCGAAGGTCAGCCCCAGACGCTCGGGCAGCAGGCGGTCGAACTCGCGCTTCTGGGTGGTCAGCAGGTGGTCGTCGTCCAGGTCACGCAGCGACTGCTCGATGGCCTGCAGGCGCCCGTCGGCCTTCTCGCGGGCGCGGCGTACCGCCCAGCGGGCCCGGTAGCGGCGGCCGTCGCGGCCCACGAAGTCGACCTCGGCGTAGCCGCTGGCGGTGCCGCGGCGCAGCAGGGTGCGCGGGTCGGCGGTGTTGAGGGTCGCGTCGCCCACGTCGGGCAGCGGCGCCTCGCGGCCGGGGGCCTGGCGCAGCCGCGGCGTGCCGCCGTAGAGCGCCAGGCACAGGGCGTCGAGCAGGGTGCTCTTGCCGGCGCCGGTGGGGCCGGTAATGGCGAACAGCCCGGCGTCACTGAGCGGCGCGGTGGTGAAGTCGAGTTCCAGCGGGCCGGGCAGGGAGGCCAGGTTGGCCAGGCGCAGGGCGAGAATCTTCATGCGCCTTCCTCCCCGTCGTCGTCCAGCACCTCCTGGCGCAGCCGGTCGAAGTCGGTGAGTACGTCCTCACCCGGCGGTTCGCCCCAGCGCGCCTGCCAGGTGCGCTCGAACAGCCGGCGGGGGCCGAGGGCTTCCAGGTCGATGCGCTCGGGGCCGTCCTCGGCCTCGACCCGGGGCAGGCGGCGCTCGAGGCGCAGCAGGCGCAGTGCCTTGCCCTCGAGGGCCGCGTCCACCCGGGCGCGCAGGTCGGGCATGGGCGCGTCGAGTTCGACCCGCAGCTCCAGCCACGGCCAGCGCTCCCTGGCGAGCGCCGGATCCTCCTCCAGGGCCTCGAGCTCGGCCAGCACCGCGTCGAGCGGTGCCGGGCCGAGGCGGTGCATCGCCACCGGGCGGGGCACGGGCAGCGCCTCGACGCCGGCCAGCGCCTCGCCCTCCAGGGTCACCTCGAGCACCTGGTGGGGGTAGGTCACCTCGCTGAAGTCCAGGGGCAGGGGGCTGCCGCTGTAGCGGATGCGCGCCTCGCCGACCTGTTGGGCGCGGTGCAGGTGGCCGAGCGCCACATAGGCGATGTCATCGGGAAACAGGCCCGCGGAGATCGACTCCTCGCCGCCGATGACGATGGGGCGCTCGCTGGCCTCGGAGACGGCGGCGCCGCGCAGGTGGGCATGGCTCATGGCCACCAGGGCCTGGCCGGGGGCGCGGCGCGCCTGGGCGGCCGCGATCAGCTGCTGGTGGACGCGGCCGATGCCGGCCACATAGGCGTTGCCGGGGTCGCCGGCCGCGTCGCCACCCCGGCCGGTGACCTCGGCCGGCCGCAGGAAGGGCAGCGCCAGGCACCAGGCGCGAGTCTCGCCGGACGCGTCGGTGAGCGGCACCAGCAGGCGGTCGGCGTCGAGCTCGCCGGCCTCGGTCCAGGCGACCCGGCCCAGGGCGTGGGTGCGCAGGCGCCGCATCAGCGGGGCCGGCAGCTCGATGCGGTTGCCGCTGTCGTGGTTGCCGGCGATCAGTACCAGGTCCAGGCGGGGCAGGCGCTCGTGAGCCTCGACGATGAAGTCATAGAGCAGCGCCTGGGCCTGCAGCGAGGGATTGACCACGTCGAAGAGGTCGCCGGCCACCAGTAGGGCGTCGGCCCGGCGTTCGACCAGGGTATCCAGCAGCCAGGTCAGGAAGGCGCGGTGCTCCGCGTGGCGCTCCTGGCCGTGAAAGCTCTGGCCCAGGTGCCAGTCGGCGGTGTGGATCAGTCTCAGCATCGGTTCCCCGGTGTTCCATCACGCGGCAAAGGCTCTAGTCTAACCCGAGCCATCGCCATGATTCAGGGAGTCCGTGATGTCATCGACGCCTTTGCACGAATGGGACCTCGCCCCCGCCGAGGCCATTGGCCTGCAGCGCCGCCTGGCCGGCCGAGTCGAGCGGGTCGACCGGCTGGACCCGGTGCAGCATATCGCCGGGGTGGATATCGGCTTCGAGCAGGGTGGCGAGATCACCCGTGCCGGCGTGGTGGTGCTGGCCTGGCCGCCGGCCGCCGAGGGCGCCTTCGCGGTGGTCGAGCAGGCGGTGCACCGCGAGCCGACGCGCATGCCCTATATCCCGGGGCTGCTGTCGTTTCGCGAGGTGCCCGCGGCGCTGGCCGCCTTCGAGAAGCTGACGATTCGCCCCGGACTGGTGATGGTCGACGGCCAGGGCATCGCCCATCCGCGCCGGCTGGGCGTGGCCAGCCACCTGGGGCTATGGCTCGACCTGCCGACCATCGGCGTGGCCAAGACGCGGCTGGTGGGCCGCCACGCCGAGCCGGGCCCCGAGCGCGGCGACTGGGCGCCGCTGCAGGATGACGGCCCCGGGGGTGGGGAGATCATCGGCGCGGTGCTGCGCTCGCGCCAGGGCGTCAAGCCGGTATACGTCTCGCCGGGGCACCGGCTGTGCCTTGAGACCGCGGTGGGCTGGGTGGTGGCCTGCCTGGGCAAGACCAAGCTGCCGGAACCCACCCGGCTGGCCGACCGGCTGGCCTCGCGGCGTGACCAGAGGCGGCGCTGAGCGGCCCTGTCATGGTCGTCGCTTGCCTTTCGGGGTAGGGCGGCGGACCATGATCGTCCCTTCACTTCGGATGCCCGCCATGACCGCCTCGCCCGCCACCCCCATCGACGCCACCCGCGCCTGGGTCGAGACCTTCGTGGTCGGCCGTGAGGTGTGCCCCTTCGCCGGCCGCGAGGTCGCCCGCGACAGCATCCGCTATGTCGAGGTGGACGCCAGCGATCCGGCGGCCGCGCTGATGCGGCTGATGGAGGAGTGCTGGCATCTCGATGACGACGCCGAAACCGAGACCACGCTGCTGGTGCTGAGCGAGGGCCTGGCCGACTTCGACGACTATCTGGACCTGCTGGGGCTGGCCGAGGCGCTGTTGGTCGAGCAGGGCTACGAGGGGGTCTACCAGCTGGCGAGCTTCCACCCGGACTACCAGTTCGACGGCGAGACGGAGAACGCCCCGCGCAACTACACCAATCGCTCGCCCTGGCCGATGTGGCACCTGCTGCGGGAAGCGGGCCTGGAGCGGGCGCTCGCTCACTATCCCGATCCCGAGGCGATCCCCGAACGCAATGCGGCAATGATGGAGGCCCTGGGCCGCGAGCGGCTGGCCGCCTCGCTCGCCGCCCTGCGCGGGGCGGCCTCATAGGCTTTGTACGAAAACTGCCTGCGCTTGCCCATACGGCGTTAAAAATCGGCTCAAAGTACTCATTTACACCTCGTAAACTCCATCTTTTCGCCGATTTTTGCCTTGTCTGGCCATCGCTCGCGGACTTTTCGTAACAAAACCTAGCGCCGAGGGATCGGCGGGGGCGCGGGCCCATAAGAAAATTGCATGCCGGGGGATAAGGCGCCGGCTCTACTCGTGCGGCGGCGCGCCCGTCACCATGCCGGCGATCGCCAGCGTGATGACCGCAGCCACACGAGGAAGCCCGAGATGTCCACCCGCCATGCGTTCGTCGTTCACGAGCAGCCCCCGTCGATCGTCCTCGACGACGGAGAGCGCTCAAGGGAGATCAGCCCGCTGTGGCTGCGCGAACGGACCCAGGCGCCCGACCAGCTGGAGCCGATGACCCGCCAACGTCTGTTCGATTCCCACGCCATCGATACGGCGCTGACGCTCGATAGTGCGACCCGGCTTGACGAGCACCAGGTGGTGCTCGCGTTCAGCGATGGCCATCGCGAGACCTATGATCTTCGCGTGCTGGCCGACGAGCTCGACGACACCGCGATCTTTCCCGCGGCCGAGCCCTGGGACGCCAGCCTGGATCGGCGGCGAGTGCGCTTCGACTGGCGGCGGGTGCTCGAGGAGCCGGCCTACTTCCGGGCCTCGCTGGATGCCTATCTGCGCTTCGGCTACCTCGTGCTCTACGGCGTGCCCACCGACCCCGAGCGCATCCTCCAGGTCGGCGGCCACTACGGCTATGTCAAGGAGACCAACTTCGGCCGCTACTTCGAGGTCTACTCGCGGCCCAGCGGCAACGACCTGGCCTATCGCAGCGTGGCGCTCGGTCCGCATACCGACAACCCGTATCGCAACCCGGTGCCGGGCATCCAGTTGCTGCACTGCCTGGTCAACGAGACCAGCGGGGGGCTCTCGACGCTGGTCGACAGCCTCAAGGTGCTCGAGCGGCTGCGCCACGAGACCCCCGAGGGTTATGAACTGCTCAAGACCATTCCGGTGCGCTTCCGCTTCGTCGACGCCGGCACCCAACTGGTCACCCATCGCACCATGATCCAGACCGATGACGACGGCCATCCGACCGGGGTCCACTACAGCCCGCGCCTGGATGCCCTGCCGCTGCTCTGCGACGCCGAGACCCGGCTGTTCCACCGCGCGCGTCAGCGGCTCGGCGAGCTGTTCTCGGACCCGACCTACGAGGTGCGCTTCGCCCTCGACGCCGGCGAGCTGCTGCTGTTCGACAACAGCCGCGTGCTGCACGGGCGCACCCGCTACGACACCCGCGAGGGGCATCGCCATCTGCAGGGCTGCTACCTCGACAGCGACGGCCCGCGCGAGCGCTTCGCGAGCCTGCTGAAACACCATGATTCGATCGAGGAGGTCGCCTGAATGGAACAGGTCGCGTTCCGACAGATGAAGGAGGGTACCCGGGAAGAGTATGTCTTTCTCGAGCGCCTGGAAGACCAGTTCAACCAGGGCCTGGTGGATCGCCTGCTGCAGGCGCTGCGCCATCTGGAGCATGGCCTGAGCGGCTACCGGGTCTCACGGCTGGAGCATTCGCTGCAGTCGGCCGCCCGCGCCGAGGCCGATGGCGCCGACGAGGACATGATCATCGGCGCCCTGCTGCATGATCTCGGCGACGAGCTCGCGCCCTACAATCACTCCCAGCTGGCCGCGGCGATCATTCGCCCCTACGTGCGCGGCGAGGTCACCTGGGTGGTGCACCACCATGGCCTGTTCCAGACGTTCTACTACGCCCACCACTTCGGCGGCGACCCGAACGAACGTGACCGCTACCGCGATCATCCCTGGTACCAGAGCTGCGTCGACTTCTGCGAGCGCTACGACCAGGCCGCCTTCGATCCTGACTATCCGACGCCGCCGCTCGAGCACTTCGCGCCGATGCTGCGCCGAGTGTTCTCGCGCCCGCCCTTCGACCCGGCGGTGATCGGCGAGGAGCATCCGCTGGAGCCATGACGGCCCTTGCGTGGCCCGGCACGGGAGCCCCGGCCGGGCGCGCGTGACCTCGATACCCGCCGCCCCGCGTCCGCTGCGCTCGGGCGTGGTGGCCCTCCCTCCATGAATGAGCTCTCCCGGCCAGCGATCCGGCCGTGTCAGCGGCGGGCGCAGGCCTCCTGCCGGTGGATGGCATCGATCAGCCAGTCGCCGATCGGCTGGATGACCGCGCTGCGATGATGCTTGACGTTGAGCCAGTAGCCATAGTCCTTGCGGGTCACGCGGGGGCCCAGTGCGATCAGCTGACCGCTCGCCAGGTAGTCCTCGACCAGCGGCGACCAGCCCAGCGCCACCCCCTGGCCGGCCAGCGCGGCGTTCAGCAGCAGGGCATAGTTGTGGTAGGCGAAGACGTCGTCGCTCGGCACCAGGCTCAGCCCGGCATGCTGGCACCACTGTGTCCAGTCGAGCCAGCGCGGATCCTTGATGTCCTGGTGCAGCAGCGACAACTCCGGGAGATCCGATGCCGTGAGCACATCGGTCAGGCCATGGGCGCTCGCATAGTCGGGACGGCACACGGGAAAGACCGCCTCTCTGGCCACCAGCCGCCCCGCGTCCTGCGGCCTATAGGGACCGAAACGGATGGCGATGTCGGCGGCCTGTCGCTCCGGGTCGTCGGCGCGATCGATGGGCATCAGCCTGAAGGTGAAGCCCGGAAAGGCGCGCTTGAGCGCCGGCAGCTGTGGCAGTAGCCAGAGGTGCGTGAAGCCCGAGCCAGCGGCGATCGTCACCGAGGGCGAGGGTCGTTGGCCATGGTGGATCAGTCGCTCGCAGGCATCGCGAATCTCCTTGAGGTTGGGCGAGATCTCCCGAAAGAAGCGTTCTCCCTGGACCGTCAGCGTCAAGCGGGATCCCTGTCGATCGAACACCGGGAGGCCCAGCCGCTCCTCCAGGGTACGGATACGCTGCGAGATGGTCGGTTGCGTCGTGCGCTCCTCCTCGGCGGCTGCCGTCATGGAGCCCAGTCGCACCGTGGCCTCGAAGGCGACCAGGGATTGCAGGGAAGGGAGTCTGTGCTTCATCGGGGCGATCGTTGGCCTGCGGAACGTGGAGGAGGTATCGACGACGCCGTGGAGCGATAGCGTCGTAGGCGTCCAGGGATTATCGCCAGGCGAGCGGGGGGAACGCCATAGCGGCGTGCCCCCTAGCAGTCTGTCGGGCTTGACCGATCGTCGCGAAAATCACGGATTTCGAGTCAACTTCATCGATCGATTGAGGCGAATAGCGCGCTATTTAATGACATCGATCGAATGAAGTTGGCCGACAGTCCGGGATTCACAGTAGATCAGCGTTAAGTCCGACAGGCTGCTAGACGATATCCAGCGGCGCCTTGCGTGTCGGCGCCGGGAAGGCGGCATCGAGCCGGGCCAGGGCGTCCTCGTCCAGGCTCACGTCGAGGGCGTCGGCGTTGTCGCTGACGTGGCCGGGCTGCACGGCCTTGGGAATGGCGATGACGTCACGCCGGGCGTCGCCACGCCTTCCGTCGACCGGGCGGATCGCCCAGGCCAGCAGCAGCTGGGCCGGGGTCAGCTCGCGCTCGGCGGCCACCGCCAGCACCTCCGGATGGTCGAGCAGCCGCCGGCGCAGCCGGCCGCCCTGGGCCAGCGGACAGTAGGCCATCAGCGGCATGCCGTGGTCGCGCTGCCAGGGGCGCAGCGCATGCTCGATGCCCCGCGAGCCCAGGTGGTAGAGCACCTGGTTGACGGCGCAGTCATTGCCGCCGGGCGTGGCCAGCAGGGCGTCCATGTCATCCACGTCGAAGTTGGAGACGCCGAAGCGGCGGATCTTGCCGGCGGCGCGCAGCCGCTCGAAGGCCTCCAGGGTCTCGTCCAGGGGGATGCCGCCGGGCCAGTGCAGCAGGTAGAGGTCGAGGTGGTCGGTGCCGAGTCGCTTGAGGCTCGCCTCGCAGGCGGCGATCGCGGTGTCCCGCCCGGCATTCCAGGGATATACCTTGGAGACCAGGAAGGCCTCCTCGCGGCGACCCGCCAGGGCCTCGCCGGCCACTTCCTCGGCGCCGCCGTCGCCGTACATCTCGGCGGTGTCGATCAGCCTCAGGCCACGTTCCAGGCCCTGCTGGAGGGCACGCACCTCGTCGGCTCGGGGAGCGAGGCCCTCGCCCATGAACCAGGTGCCCTGGCCGATGGCGGGCAGCTCGACGGCGGGTTCATGGGCGGTGGCGGCCAGGGTGACACGGGGCGGGATCGTCATGACGCTTCCTCTCGATATTTGTGGAAGTGTTTTCCATATATACTGGATTCAGCTCGATCGAGATGCAATACGGTCTTGTGTCCCGGGGAGCTCATCCGCATGGTCTATCGTGTAGGAGCAACGCTTCGACCCACCCAATGATCGAGGAGTCGACATGAGCATCAAGAAGAACGGAAGCGCCGTCTGGAAGGGCGGTCTCAAGGACGGCCAGGGCACGGTCTCCAGCCAGAGCGGTACGCTCAGCGACGTGCCCTACAGCTTCGCCAGGCGCTTCGAGGGCGAGGCCGGCTCCAACCCCGAGGAGTTGATCGGCGCCGCCCATGCCAGCTGCTACTCCATGGCGCTGTCCATGATCCTCGGCGAGGCGGGCTACACCCCCGAGCGCATCGCCACCCAGGCCACGGTCTCCCTGGAGGAGGTCGAGGGCGGCTTCGGCATCACGGCGGTTCACCTGGAAACCCGGGCCAGCGTGCCCGGCGCCGACGAGGCAGCCTTTCAGGACGCCGCCAACAAGGCCAAGGAAGGGTGCCCGGTCTCCAAGCTGTTGAACGCCGAGATCAGCCTGGACGCCAAGCTGGAGGGCTAAAAAGTGTCTGCGCTCGGCTATACGGCGTTAAAAATCGGCTCAAAGGGCTCATTTACTCTCCGTAAACTCCGTCCTTTCGCAGATTTTTGCCTTGTCTAGCCTTCGCTCGACGACTTGTTAGATATTGCTTGATATATGTCGCTGAATGACTCGCGAGGCCACCTTCGGGTGGCCTCCTTGCGTTCAGGGGCGGCGCCGGGCGGCGTCCACCAGGGCGCGGATCAGGCGCTGCTGGGGGCGGTTGAAGATCAGCCACTCGGGATGCCACTGCACCCCGATCAGGAAGTCGTGGTCGCGGGACTCGATGCCCTGCACCAGGCCGTCGCGGTCCCGGGCGACGATCTCGATGCCCTGGCCGGTCTCCTTCACTGCCTGGTGGTGCAGGCTGTTGATGCGGCACCAGGTCACCCGCAGGATGCGGTTCAACTGGCTGGCGCCGACGATATCCACGGTCTTGCGGGGCAGCACGGTGCGCCGCCGCTTGAGCCCCTCGTGGGTGGTGTAGATGTCCGGGTCCAGGGTACCCCCCAGGTGGACGTTGATCAGCTGGGCGCCCCGACAGATGCCGAGCACCGGCCGGCGCGCGGGGATGAAGCGCTCCAGCAGCTCGAGCTCCAGGCGGTCGCGCTCGGGGTCGATGCGCACGTCGAGCTGCATCTCGCCGCCGTAGTGGTGGGCCTCGATGTCATCGCCGCCGCCGATGATCAGGCCATCCAGGGCCGGCGGGCGGGGGCGCGAAGGAGACAACCGCAGGGGCCGGCCGCCATGGCGCCACACGGCGAACCAGTCGAACCACCAGGCGATGCGACTCTTGCGATCCGAGGTGGTGATGCCGATCAGCGGGCGCGGGTCGCGGCTCATGGGCGACGGCTCCAGCGACGCAGCGCGGTCCACCAGCGCCGGGCAAGCGAGGGGCGGTGCAGGGCGAGGTACTGGGCGCCACGCTCGGCCAGGGTGGCCGGCGAGGTCGCCAGCACCTCCACCTCGAGCCAGCGATTCCATTCGGTGACCGCGCCCCAGCCGGGTTCGGACAGCTGGGCATTGGGCAGCCGGTAGTGGAGGGTGGGGCGCGGCTTGACCAGGGCGTTGGTCAGCAGCGCGTGGGGGTGCTCCGGGTGCAGGTAGGCGAACAGCGGCAGCAGGTCCAGCTCGCGGTTGCGGGTCGGGTTGTCCTCCAGGTAGTCGTCGATCAGGGTCTCCAGGTCGGGCGTGTAGTCGGGGTCCAGCACCTTGATGGCATAGGCCCGGGGGAAGGGGTTGGCATGGGGCAGCATCTCCCGGGTGATGTCCACCCGGATCTGTTCGCGCAGCCACTTCGCCGTGAGCAGGTAGGCCCGCAGGTAGGCCAGGATATCCTCGACGGCCAGGCTCGGCATCTCGGGATTGAGGTGCAGGCCGAAGCCGTACAACAGGCTGGCGTCGGTGCCCTTGGCGCCATGGTGGCGCAGCCCCTCGAACAGCGCGTCGAGTTCGTCGAGCTCGTCCCAGGGCACCGGCGGGCAGACGATCTCGGTGGGCACCAGGCCGGTGACCACGTCGCCGATCAGTTCCCGGGTTCGCGTGTGGAAGTCCTGGCGCATGCGCTCCCATTCGTTGTCCTGATAGGCATCGGGATCGATGAGCCGGCTGTCGGGATGGGCATACTGGGTGTCCAGCTCGATGCCGAAGTCGCCCCAGCGGGCGCCCGTCACCTTGAGCCGGTGGGCGCTGATCACCTCCAGCCGGCCGCCGAACAGCGACTGCACGAGGTTGGCCGTCGCGCGGGGGGGCATGCCGGCGAACTCGATCTCGACGCCGACACGGCGGAGGCGACCATCGGCTCTGCAGGGCACAGGTGGCGGTTGGGGCGTCATGTCGGCATCCTGTGGGCTCATTTCGTCGGCAGCCTAACACACTGCCGTTTGAGGACAGGATGCGGCAAGATGCCGGCATGCCTAAAAGGGAGACCCGACGTTGCCAAGCCCGCCCCGCCTTCGCGTTGCCCTGCGAGGCCTGTTGACCCTGGTGCTGGTGCTGCTGCCCCTGGCGGCGGCGGCCCAGTCCCTGCCGCTGTCCGCCCTGGGAGGCGGTGGCGAGGAGGAGGGTCACGATCCCCAGGCCTTCCAGGCGTCCCTGGAGCGGATCATCGCCACCCTGGAGGACGATGACAGGCGCGGGGAACTCCTCGCCGACCTGGAGGCCCTTCGCCAGGCCAACGAGGAGGTGGCGGACCAGGAGAGCATCACGACCCCGCAGGGCCTGCTGGGGGCACTGGCCGAGACCATCAACGCGCTGGGCGAGCAGGCCGAGTCGGGTCGCTCGCCGCTCGACGCGTGGGGGCGCCAGCTGCGCCAGGGCTGGTCGGAGTTCTCGGCGCTGGTGGTCAAGACCGGTAACGCCGAGCTGCTGCGCTTCGTGATCGAGATGACCGTGCTGGCGGTGATCTGGAGCGGCCTGCTGATCATTCTCATCGCCCTGGGCCGCATGCTGGCGCAGCGACGCGGGTGGCCGCTGGACCTGCCCCGGGAACCCAAGGGGGGCCTGCTGGCGATCCACTTCCTGCGGCGCATGCTGCCCTGGGCGGTGGCCTTCGCCCTGGTGCTGGGCATCGCCCAGCTGGTGCCGGAGAGCGCCGGGCGCACCGCGTCGCTGGTCATCGCCTATGTGGCGCTGTGCGGGCGCACCCTGTCGGTGGTGGTGGAGTCGGTGATCTCGGTGTTCACCCGGGGACACCGCTTCACCGCCGTGCAACTCCTCCAGCATCGCGCCCTGCGGCCGCTGTTCATGATCGGCGCGCTGATCGCCCTGGGCGATGCCCTCAACTCGGCTCGCCTCACCGAGCTGATCGGTGGCGACCTGGCCAGCCTGCTCTCGGTGCTGGCCAATACCCTGGCGGCGCTGCTCAGCGGACGCTTCATCCTGCGCTTCAAGCGCCCCATCAAGCACCTGATCCGCAACCGCTCCTATCGCTATCGCCGCGAGCGCAGCGGGGCCACCGAGGTGGCCCGGGTGGTCGGCGGCCTGTGGCACGTGCCGGCGCTGCTGCTGGTGTGGGGCTCGCTGCTGGCGATCTTCGTCACCGGCGGCGATGTGGGCACGGCCCTGGCCCGCTCGATCGTCTCCGCCTCGCTGCTGGTGCTGACCCTGGTGGTGACCGGCCTGATCCGCCGCCATGCCGAGCGCCGCTCGACGCGGCGGCGCCAGAGCGACTACCGCCGGCGCCTGGAGCGCTTCGGCTATGCCCTGTCCCATGTGCTGGCCTGGATCGCCTTCGCCGAGCTGTCGCTGCAGGTCTGGGGGGGCTCGCTGGTCGGCATCGGCCGGCAGGGCGTGGCCAGCGTGCGCATCGGCCAGGCGCTGCTGGGTATCGGCTTCACCGTGCTGCTGGCCTGGCTGGCGTGGATCTTCGCCGACACGGCGATCCAGCGGGCCCTGGTGTCCTCGGCGCGTTCCCGGGGCCGGCGGGTCAACCAGGCCCGGGCCCAGACCATCACGCCGATGATTCGCAACATCATCTTCGCCACCATCGTGATCATCGCCGCCATCGTCGGCCTGGCCAACCTGGGCGTGAACGTCACGCCGCTGCTGGCCGGTGCCGGGGTGATCGGCCTGGCCGTGGGCTTCGGCGCCCAGACCCTGGTCCAGGACCTGATCACCGGCATCTTCATCCTCATCGAGGACTCGCTGGCCGTGGACGACTTCGTCAGGATCAACGGCCACACGGGCAGCGTCGAGGGCCTGACCCTGCGCACCGTGCGGTTGCGCGACCTGGACGGCATCGTGCACATCATCACCTTCAGCCGCATCGAGTCGATCCATAACATGTCGCGTCAGTTCGGCATCGCCCTGATGCGGATCCGCATCCCCTTCGACATGCCCATCGACGATGCCATCGAGCTGATGCACGACACCGCCCTGGTGCTGCGCCAGGACCCGATGATGCGTCACCACATCTGGTCGCCGCTGGAGATGCAGGGCATCGACCACTTCGAGGATGGCTGCGCCATCCTGCGCATGCGCTTTCGCACCTCGCCGGAGATGCAGTGGGACGTGGCCCGCGCCTTCAACCTGCTGCTCAAGCAGCGCATGGAGGCGCAGGCCCTGGACCTGGGCGTGCCACGCCTGAGCGTCAGCATGGAAGGCATGGGCGGCGGACGCCTCGACGGCAGCCGCGAGCGGGGCGACACCCGCGATGCCGCGGGCCGCGAGCCGGGCGAGGCCGGCGTGGCCGACCCGGCCGGCGACACCAACGTCCGGGGCGCCTCACCGGATCCCGGCACCTGACGCCCGGCCCCTGCCCGCCGAAGCAAGGCCGAGCCCGCCAGTCGCCGGGCCCGGCCGCTTGCCCTTCGGATCGCCGGCCACGACGCCGTGACCCGAGCGTTGAGTCGACGCCGCTGGCCGGTGCGCGCGGCAGGGCGAGGTACGACCATGGTGGCAATGAGTAAACGTTTACGGCTTGGTCGTAAACGTTTACCTTATCGCCATGTCGCCGGCATCGGCGGCCTCTCCACCGCCCGTAAGGGCAACGCCAAGAGGAGCCAACTCATGACGATCAAGGTCACGGTCTGGGGTGAGAACGTCCACGAACAGACCAACGATGTGGTAGCACGCATCTACCCCGAGGGCATGCACGCCTGTATCGCCGCCGGGCTCAACGAGGACCCCGAGATCGAGGCCCGCTCCGTCACCCTGCAGGACCCGGAGCACGGCCTCACCGAAGCGCTGCTCGACGACACCGACGTGTTGCTGTGGTGGGGCCACGCCGCCCACGGCGACGTCCGCGACGAGATCGTCGACCGCGTCCAGGCGCGGGTGCTGCAGGGCATGGGCCTGCTGGTGCTGCATTCCGGCCACTATGCCAAGATCTTCAAGCGCCTGATGGGCACCACCTGCTCGCTGAAGTGGCGCGAGGCCGGCGAGCGCGAGCGCCTCTGGGTGGTCAACCCCGGCCATCCCATCGTCCAGGGCATCGGCGACTACCTCGAACTGCCGCATACCGAGATGTACGGCGAGCCCTTCGCCGTGCCCAACCCCGACGAGGTGATCTTCATCAGCGCCTTCGAGGGCGGCGAGGTGTTCCGCTCCGGCCTCACCTACAAGCGGGGCAACGGCCGGATCTTCTATTTCCGCCCGGGTCACGAGACCTACCCGATCTATTACGACGGCCAGGTGCGCCGTGTGCTGAAGAACGGCGTGAAGTGGGCGCGTCCCGAGGGCTCGCGGTGGGTCGACAGCTGCCCCAACGTGCCGCCCGAGCAGGCGCCCAATCCCGTGGAAGTCAAAGGCGAAGGGCTGCACAAGCCCGGTGAGGAGGGCTTCAAGTGATGCGACTGGCGATCATCGGTGCCGGCAGCATGGCCGGCGAACATGCCAGGCACTTCCGCTCCCTCGACGGCGTCGAGGTGGTGGCCGTGTGCGACATGGACGGCGACAGGGCACGCGCCTTCGCCGAACGGCATGGCATTCCCGACGCCCATGCCGACCTCGGCGCCATGCTGGCGCGGGACGATATCCAGGCGGTGAGCAACGCCACCCCGGATGGGGTACACAAGGCCACCTCCCTGGCCGCCATCGCGGCAGGCAAGCACATCCTCTGCGAGAAGCCGCTGGCGACCAACGAGGCCGATGCCCGGGAGATGGCGGCGGCGGCGCAGGAGGCCGGGGTGATCAACATGATCAACCTCAGCTACCGCGACGCCCCGGCCATCCAGCACGCTCGCGAGCTGGTCGCCTCCGGAGCCCTCGGCCGGGTGATGCACGTGGACGCCAGCTACCGGCAGAGCTGGCTGGTCAGCCACGCCTGGGGACGCTGGGACCAGGACAGCCAGTGGCTATGGCGGCTCTCGGAAGGCCACGGCAGCAAGGGCGTGCTGGGGGATGTGGGGGTGCACATCCTCGACTTCGCCAGCTTCCCGGTGGGCGACATCAGCGCGGTGAACTGTCGCCTCAAGTGCTTCGACAAGGCGCCGGGCAACCGCATCGACGACTACGTGCTGGACGCCAACGACACCGCCCTGATGCAGGTGGAGTTCGCCGGCGGCGCGCTGGGCACGCTGCAGGCCACCCGCTGGGCCACCGGCCATCACAACGCCCTGACCCTCAGCGTCCACGGCGACCGTGGGGCGCTGCGCGTCGACCTGGATGCCGCCAAGGACAAGCTCCAGGTGTGCCTGGGCGAGGACGTTCATCCGGCGCGCTGGACCACGCTGGAGTCCCCGGCCACCCCGAGCATCTACCGGCGCTTCGTCGACAGCATCGCCAGCGGCGTCAACGACCAGCCGGATTTCGCCCGTGGCGCGGCGCTGCAGAAGGTGCTGGATGCGTGCTTCCTCTCGCATGCCGAGGACCGTAGCCAGGCGCTGGCCGAGGACGGGATGGCCGAGCCCGTGACGGCCTGAAGCGGTCGCCGGCGGCGGATCGTTGCCGGTGACGCGGCCTGCCGCGTCCCGCCGGCCAGGCCCCTCGGTCGCTCCGTTGGGCGATTTCCGGCACAATCTCTCGTCGGGAGGAGGGGCGGCGGGCCACACCGGCCACCACCCGGGTGACGAGGCAGGGACATGAGCAGAGATCCGTCGAAGACGGCGACCATACGGGAAATCGCGCGGCAGGCCGAGGTATCCATCGCCTCGGTCAGCCGCGCGCTCAATGGCAAGCCGGGCCTCAGCGAGGCGCTGCGTGACCATATCCTGGCCATCAGCCGCGAGATCGAGTATCGCCCCAGTGCCGCCGCCCGCCAGCTGATCAGCGGCAAGGCGGCGGTGGTGGGCATCTCGCTGGGGCGCCGCGACTTCGAGCTGCGGCCCTACTACATCCTGCTCTACCAGCACCTGACCGTGGCGTTGCACCGCCAGGGCATGGTGCCGATCTTCTTCGCCCACGACCAGACGCCGACCCTGCCCGAGCAGGCCGGCGCCGCCATCCTGCTCGGCGAGTTCGCCGATGACCCGCGTCCTGCGCTGCTGGCGGCGCAGGGCGTGCCCTTCGTGCGCATTGGCCCGGCCGGGGGGGACTTCTCGGTGGCGCCGGAGGATCGCCACGGCATCTACCTGGCCACCCGCCACCTGATCGAGGGGGGGCGGCGCCGCATCGCCTTCGTCGGTGACGACCTGGCGAGCCCCCACAGCCAGCATCGCCTGAGCGGCTATCGCCAGGCGCTCGACGAGGCCGGCCTCGCGGAACACCTCATCGACATCCCGCCCAACTATGAGCCGGCGCTGACCGGCTATCGCTGGCTGAGCCGGCGCCTCGAGCAGGACCCGCACGCCTATGATGGCCTGGTCTGCGAGAACGACGAGCTCGCCCGGGGCTGCCTGACGGCCCTGGAGGATCACGGCATCGGCGTGCCGGACGAGGTCGCGGTCACCGGCTTCGACGACCTGCCGACCCTGGCCGAGGCCCTGACCACGGTGCGTCAGGACATCGCCGGCATCGCCGCCATGAGCGTCGAATTGCTGGGCGAGGCCTTGGCCGGCAAGCCGCCGCGCCATGTCTCGATGCCGGTGGCGCTGGTGGTTCGCGAGACCGGCTAGGCTGGGTCGCGGCTCCGAAACCGCAGCAGTTCGAAGGGGGAGAAGTGGGCGACGGTCACTCCCTGACGCATGGGCAGGTGGGGCCTGCGTCGATCGCGTTGGCTGCGGCCGGGTCCAACGATGATGTGCTAGGTTGGAACATCGGCGGTGAGAGCCGAATCTTGACGGATGAGAAGGAGCCCGACCATGCGACCTTCCTTGAGGACCCTGCTGGCGCCGGTGGTATGGGTGGCCAACAAGCTCGGTACCCGCCGTGAAGTCTCGCGCGACGACGCGCAGCAGGCCGAGGTGGACCAGGCCTGCGAGACCCTGGCCCTCTACCAGGCCTGGAGCGAGCCCGACTGCATCCAGGTGAGGCGGGAGATCACCCGGCTGGGGCTCGAGATCGAGACCCGCGACGTGCGCCTCGACCCCGAGCACACCCGGGTCCTGAAGGAGGAGGGCGGCAAGCTGGAGGTGCCTTGCCTGTACATCCACGAGCCGCAGGGCGAGGCGCGCTGGCTGTACGGCGCCCAGGCCATCATCGACTATCTCAGGGAACGCTTCGGCTGACGGGCGAACAACCCTGAGTATTCGGTGACAGACCCCATTTTCCCCCGGCTCACGGATTCCAGCCGCCGCTCCCATCGGGACGCGTCAGCACCTCCAGGAGGTGGCCATTGGGATCTTCGAAATACACGCCTCTGCCGCCGTCACGGTGGTTGATCTCGCCTGCCATGCTCTGCGCCGGGTCGGCCCAGTAGTCGAGCTTGTTCTCGCGGATACGCTGGAAAATGGCGTCGAAATCCGCCTCGTCCACCAGAAAGGCGTAGTGCTGGGGCGTGACGTCTCCGCTCGTCTCCATGTAGTCGAGCTTGGCACCATTATCCGCGACGACCATATCGAACGGTCCCCACCGGCGCGGTGCCGGCAACCCCAGCACCGCCGCGAGGAACACCGCGGAAGCATGGCTGTCATGGGCCGCCAGCAGGGTGTGGTCGAAGTTGATGGCCATGGTCGTCTTCCCCTTGGGTGCGTGGCGCCATCGAGAGCGGGCTTCGGCATCGAGTTGACGACCATCGGCTGGCGGGCCGCACGTGAACCGCATCCAGCATCGCTCAGCGCTTCTCGTACTCGTCGTGGCGCCGCCACCAGACGCCTTCCTCGTTGCGCCCCCTGGGGGCGCGGTCGAGCCACTGGTACATGGCCCAGAGGCCGTCGAGGCCGCGGGCGTAGGCGGAGTAGGTATGGTAGACGATGCCGTCCTCGAGCACGAAGGCGCTCATGCCCGGCCGCTCGCGGGTGTAGCTGGCCGCGTCGGTGCCGCTCATGGCGGCCATCTCGTCCACCGGCCCCTCCTCCCAGGAGGCGGTGTCGCGCCCCACCAGCGGCATGCCCGCCTCGCGCCGGTAGTTGTATTCGATCCCTCCCTCGCGCTGCTGCGCCTCGGTGAAGGCGACGTCGAAGTCGAAGTTGAAGTCGCCGTCGAGCGAGGACGCCCAGGGAAAGTGCCAGCCCATGCGCCGCTGGTACGCCTGCAGCCTGGCGAGCGGCGCCCGCGACACCGCCCAGAGCATCACGTCGTGGTGGGCCAGGTGGACGACGATGCCGTCGAAGCCGTCGGCGATCGCCGAGCAGGAGGGACAGCCCGCCGTGTAGTCGGGGCCGAACATGAAGTGGTAGACGAGCAGCTGCGAGCGCCCGCGGAAGAGGTCGGCCAGCGAGGCGCTCCCCTCATCGGTGTCGAAGCGGTACGCCTTGTCGACCCGCACCCAGGGCAGCGCCTGCCGCCGGCGGGCCAGCTCGTCGCCGCGCCGCGTGAGTGCCTTCTCCTCCTCGAGCAGCTCGAGCCGCGCCGTCAGCCACTCGTCATGGGTCCCGGTCCTGTGCGTGGTCATCGTGACAACCTCCTGGATGATGGGTCATGGGTATAGACTAGGCATCAGGCCTTGCCCCGGGGAGTGACAAGTGTGGCGGGATTGCGATGGATGCGCTGATCACGGCCGCGGCGCGTGCGCTGGCGACGGGGGATCCCCTCGGCGCGCTCAACCGGGTCGCCCTGCGCGACGACGCCCCGGCACTGGCGCTGCGCGGCATCGCCATGGCGCAGCTCGGTGATCTCATGCGTGCCAAGGGTCTGCTGCGCAGCGCCGCGCGGGCGTTCGGAGCGAAGGAACCCGCGGCCCGCGCGCGTTGCGTCATCGCCGAGGCCGAGATCGCCCTCGTCTCGCGGGACCTGGGCTGGCCGGCGAAGGCGCTCGCCGCGGCGCGGGCGACCCTCGAGGCGCATGGGGACCGGGTGAACGCCGCCCAGGCGCGCTATCTGGAGGCCCGGCGACTGCTGCTGATCGGCCGCCTCGACGAGGCCGAGCGTGCCCTCGATGGGCTCGCCCCCGCGTCCCTGCGCCCCGCCTCGCGGGCCGCCCACGAGCTGGTGGTCGCGGGGATCGCGATGCGCCGCCTGCGCACGCAGAGGGCGCGCGCCGCGCTCACTCGGGCCGAGCGGGCCGCGCGCGAGGCCGCCATCCCCACGCTGATGGCGGAGGTCGAGGGCGTCGCCCGCGCCCTGGAGGCGCCGGTGGCGCGGCTGATCGCCCAAGGCGAGGTGCGGCCCCTGCGGCTCGAGGCGGTCGAGGCCTTGCTTGCCTCGCCGGCGCTCGTGGTGGACGCCTGCCGTCACGTCGTGCGTGCCGCCCGCACGGTGGTTCCGCTCGGCAGGCGACCCGTGCTGTTCACCCTCCTGCGCGCGCTGGGCGAGGCCTGGCCCGGCGACGTGCCGCGGGGCACCCTCGTCGCGCTGGCCTTCCGGGGCAAGCAGGCCGATGACTCCTATCGCGCCCGCTTGCGGGTCGAGATCGGCCGGCTGCGCCACGCGCTCGAGCCGCTGGCCGGGGTGACCGCGACATCTCACGGGTACGCGCTGGCTCCGCTCGGTGGCCGCGAGGTCGTGGTGCTGGCGCCGCCCGTCGAGGAGGCGCATGCCGCCCTGCTGGCGCTGCTCGCCGACGGTGAGGCCTGGTCGAGTTCGGCCCTGGCGCTGGCGCTCGGCACGAGTCAACGCAGCGTGCAGCGGGCCCTCGACGCGCTGGCCGCCGCCGGCAAGGTGCAGGCCTTCGGTCGCGGGCGGGCGCGGCGCTGGATCACGCCCCCCATGCCGGGATTCCCGACAACCTTGTTACTCCCCGCCCCCCTGCCGAGTGGCTAGGCTGGACCCATCCACCCAGTCATCAGGAGAACATCATGAAGCGATCAGCGGCGGACATCCTGGCGGAATACGGCCCTTTCCCGGATATCGACGGCGTGCATGGAGTCAGCTACGACGGGCGGCACCTCTGGTTCGCCAGCGACGGCAGGCTCACGGCCCTCGATCCGGACAGCGGCCAGCGGCTGCGCTCGCTCGAGGTCGCCGCCGATGCCGGCACGGCCTTCGACGGCCGGCACCTGTTTCAGATGGCCGGGGAACACATCCAGAAGGTCGATCCGGACACCGGCCGGGTGCTGGCGCGGATCCCGGCGCCGCCGGGCGGCGGCAACTCGGGGCTCGCCTGGGCCGAGGGGTCGCTGTGGGTGGGGCAGTATCGAGACTGCCGGATCCAGCAGATCGATCCCGAGACGGGCGAGATCCTGCGCACCCTCGAGTCCGAGCGCTTCGTCACCGGGGTCACCTGGGTCGACGGCGAGCTGTGGCACGGCACCTGGCAGGATGACCAGAGCGACCTGCGGCGGCTCGACCCGACATCCGGCGAACTCCTGGAGCGGATCGAGATGCCGCCGGGCGTGGGCGTCTCGGGGCTCGAGTCCGACGGTGGCGAGCGCTTCTTCTGCGGCGGCGGCAACAGCGGGACGGTGAGAGCCGTGCGTCGTCCCGCTCGCGGTGCCGCGGTCGACTGAGGCAAGCGTCGGGCCAGACCATGGCACGATCCGGCTTGTCTATACTGATCAACCACCCGCCGATAGCAGAGATACGGCATCGGCGGTGTCTCCTTGCAGGCCATCGCCGGTGGGCGTTGCGTTCAAGGGGGCGGCTCAGCGGCTGCCGACGAGAATGTCGAATCCGAGCCGTGTCGGTCGACGCAAGGGGAGGGGCATGGTGGCCACGCCTATGGTTGACGGAGCGTTGCTTTCGCAGAAGCCACAGAGATCGCGCATCGCGGCCGTTCCGGTCCTGCTTGTACCGTGGTTCGTCGCCCATAGGCGCCATCGAATCAAGCGTTCATGCTGAACAAACTGCTCTTCGCCGCCATCGGCGTGGCCATCCTGGTCGGCGCCATCGTCTATGCCAAGCTCGACCAGTTCTCGTCGATGGGCGAGGCCGCCGAGAGCATGATGCCGCCGCCCGAGACCGTCACCGCCATGACGGTAGTCGAGGCGCAGTGGGAGCAGTCGCTTCCCGCGACGGCCACGGTCTCGGCGGTGCAGGGGGTGACTGTCAGCGCGGAGATCGGCGGTCGGGTAACGCGCATCGGCTTCGCATCCGGGGAGACGGTGACGGCCGGCGAGGTGCTGCTGCAACTGGATACGGCCAGCGAAGAGGCGCAACTCGCTTCGGCCGAGGCGACCGCCGCCCTGGCCAGGGCGGATTTCGCGCGGGCACGCGAGCTGGCCAGGAACAACATGGTCTCTCGAGAGGCGGCCGATGCCGCCGAGGCCAGGCTCAAGGAGAGTGCCGCCCAGGTCGACAACATGCACGCGCTGATCGCCAAGAAGACGGTCCGCGCGCCGTTTTCCGGCCGCCTGGGACTGCGTCGGGTCAATCTCGGTCAGATCCTGAGCGAAGGCGATGCCATCGTATCGCTGCAGACGCTGGATCCGATCCATGTCGATTTCTCGATCCCGCAGCAACAGATCCGGCGACTGACACCGGGCATGCGCGTGCGGGTGACCACCGATGCCGCCCCCGGCGAGACGCTGGCCGGTGAGATCATCGCGATCGATCCCGAGATCGACCCGGCGACGCGCAGCGTGCGGGTCCGGGCGCGGGTCGCCAATCCCGACGAGGCGTTGTATGCGGGCATGTTTGCCCAGGTCGAGGTGCTGCTGCCGGACACGCAGTCGGTGCTGCCGATCGTGCAGACCGCCGTGCTCTACGCGCCCTACGGCGATTCGGTGTTCGTGGTCGAGCGCGTCGAGAACGCGCAATCCGGCGAGACCGAGCGGGTGCTGCGCCAGCGCTTTGTCCGCCTCGGGCGGGCGCGCGGCGATTTCGTCGACGTCGTCGAAGGCCTCGCGGCCGGCGAGACCGTGGTGACCAGCGGGGTGTTCAAGCTGCGCACCGGCATGAGCGTGATCATCGACAACCTGCTGGCGCCCCGGGCCGAGCTCGAGCCGCATCCGGCCGAGTCCTGAGGCATGGAGCCATGAACGCCTTCACCGATATCTTCATCCGGCGCCCGGTGCTCGGCATCGTCGTCAACCTGATCATCGTGATCGCCGGACTGAATGCCTGGCATTCGCTGAGCGTACGCCAGTATCCGCTCAGCGAGAACGCCTCGGTGCAGATCACGACCGCCTACGTCGGCGCCAGCGCGGAGCTGGTGCGCGGCTTCATCACCACGCCCCTCGAGCGCGCCATCGGTGCGGCGGAAGGCATCGACTATGTCGAGTCGAAGAGCCTGCAGGGCATCTCGATCATCACCGCGCGGCTCAAGCTCGACTACGACTCGACCAAGGCGCTGGCCGATATCTCGTCCAAGGTCGACCAGGTGCGCAACGAGCTGCCCGAGGGGGCGGAGGTGCCGGCGATCAGCGTGCAATCGGCCGACTCGGAGTTCGCCGCCGCCTATCTGAGCTTCTCGTCCGACATCCTGACGCCGGAGCAGATCACCGATTACCTGACCCGGATCGTGCAGCCGCGACTGTCCGCGGTCACCGGCGTGCAGCGCATCGAGATCTTCGGCGCACGGACCTTCGCCATGCGCATCTGGCTCAAGCCCGAGCGCATGGCGGCGCTGCATGTCAGCCCCTCGCAGGTACGCGAGGCACTGGCCGACAACAACTACCTGGCGGCGATCGGCAGCACCAAGGGGGCGCTGGTCCAGACCCGGCTCGCGGCCAACACGGACCTGCACAGCGTCGAGGACTTTCGTCGCCTGGTCATCTACCGGCAGGGCGACACCATCGTGCGCCTGCAGGACATCGCGGACGTCGAGCTGGGTGCCGAAGACTACGACACCCTGGTGCGCTATTCGGGGCAGACGGCGGTCTTCGCCGGGGTGTTCCCGCAGCCCAACGCCAACATCATCGAGGTGATCGACGGCGTGCGCCTCGAACTCGACCGGCTGCGGCGCGACCTGCCGGCCGGCCTCGAGGCCAGCATCGGCTATGACGCCTCGGCATACGTCGACAACGCCATCCGCGAGGTGACGGGCACGCTCACCGACACCCTGCTGATCGTGATCGCGGTGATCTTCCTGTTCCTCGGCTCGGTGCGCTCGGTGCTGGTGCCGGTGATGGCGATCCCGGTCTCGCTGATCGGCGGCATCTTGCTGATGCAGGTATTCGGCTTCACCCTGAACCTGCTGACGCTGCTGGCCATCGTGCTCTCGGTGGGGCTGGTGGTCGACGACGCCATCGTCGTGGTCGAGAACGTCGAGCGCCATCTGCGCGAGGGCCGCACGCCGCGCGAGGCCGCCCTGCTCGGGGCGCGCGAGCTCATCGCCCCGATCGTCGCGATGACCGTCACCCTGGTCGCGGTGTATATCCCGATCGGCCTGCAGGGCGGCCTGACCGGCGCGCTGTTCCGCGAGTTCGCCTTCACCCTGGCCGGGGCGGTGGCGATCTCCGGGGTGGTCGCCTTGACGCTCTCGCCGACCATGTCGGCGTCGCTGTTGCGCAGCGCCCAGGACGAAGAGCGCGGCCTGACCGGTTGGCTCAACCACCGCTTCGACCGCCTGCGCGAGGCGTATGGGCGCGGGCTCGGCGTGACCCTCGGGGCGCGACCCGCGGTCTATCTGGTGTGGGGAGTGCTGAGCCTGTGCACCATCCCGATGTTCCTGTTCTCGCCCAAGGAGCTGGCACCGACCGAGGACCAGAGCGTGCTGTTCGGCATCATCAACATCGCCGCCAACGCGACCACCGACCAGAATGCGGTCTACGCCCAGGCGGCCGAACAGGTCATGCTGGAGGTGCCGGAAGCCGAACTGACCTTCCAGCTGCTGTTTCCGCCCGCGGTCGGCGCGACGCTGGGCGCCGACGGCTTCAGTGGCGTGGTGGTCAAGCCCTGGGGCGAGCGCACCCGGACGGTGACCCGCATCCTGCCGGAGGTCCAGGCGGAGGTGTCGAGGATACCGGGTATCCAGATGTTCATGACCACGCCGCCGGCGCTGCCGGGCGGCAGCAACTTTCCGGTCGAGTTCCTGATCACCTCGACCGCCGATGCCGAGCGCCTGTTCGAGTTCGCCCAGGCATTGCGGGACCGGGCGATGGCGAGCGGGCTGTTCGCCTTCCCTCCCGATATCGACATGAAGCTCGATCAACCGCAGGCGACGGTGGTGTTCGATCGCGACAAGGTGGCGGCGCTGGGGTTGAGCCTGGCCCAGGTCGGCGCCGATCTCGGCGTGGCCACCGGCGGCGATTTCGTCAACCGCTTCAACATGGGAGGGCGCAGCTACAAGGTGATCCCGCTCGTCCAGCGGGTCGATCGGCTCAACAGCGAGCAGCTGCGTGATATCCATGTCGCCGGCGCCGACGGCCAGATGATCCCGCTGTCGGCGATCGCCCACCTCGAGCACTCGGTCGTGGCACGCTCGCTCAACCGTTTCCAGCAGCTCAACGCCGTCAAGCTCTCGGGGGTGAGCACGCGCACCCTGGACGAGGCCCTCGGCTTCCTCGAAGACACCGCCCGCGAGATCCTGCCGCCCGGCTATTCCTTCGATTACACCGGCGAGTCGCGCCAGCTGCGCACCGAGGGCAACAGGTTCCTGCCGGCCTTCTCGCTGGCCGTGGTGATGATCTTCCTGGTGCTGGCGGTGCAGTTCAACTCGTTCCGCGACCCCTTGGTGATCCTCGCCGGCTCGGTGCCGCTGGCGATGTTCGGCGCGCTGATCTTCACCGTGCTGAAGATGCCCGATCCCCAGCTGCCGTACTGGACCAGCGGCTGGACCACGACCATGAACATCTATGCCCAGGTCGGCATGGTCACCCTGGTCGGGCTGATCGCCAAGAACGGCATCCTCATCGTCGAGTTCGCCAACAAGCGGCAGCAACAGGGGGCGAACAAGCTCGACGCCGTCCACCAGGCGGCGATGATCCGCCTGCGCCCCGTGCTGATGACCAGCGTGGCGACCATCGCCGGCCATTTCCCGCTGGTGCTGGTGACGGGGGCCGGCGCCGCGGCACGCAACTCGATCGGCCTGGTGCTCGTCGGGGGCATGGCGATCGGCACGCTGTTCACCCTGTTCGTGGTGCCGTCGCTGTATATGCTGCTGGCCAGGGACAAGCAAGCGGCAGGCGGTATCGCCGGCGGGGAAGGCGCATGCCGATCATGATCGGCTTGCGCGTCTGACCCCGCACTTCCGGCCCGCATGGTTCGGGTGCTTCGTCACGGCATGGGGATTCGACGATCCAACATGCGCCCCGGGCGCCAGCCAAGTCGGCAGCCGACGCCGCCATGCCTCGGCGCTGGCGATGGCGTCGATGCGGGCCTGGTCGAAAGTGGCCGAGGCCGGAGGCGGTATATGTGACGGGGTAATCGGCGGACAGCCCCCCGTCACCCAGTTCCCGGCCCCCCTTCGCCGTCGTCGCGGTCCCCCTGTACGGTACCGCCAAAGGACGGCGGCGAACGTCGCCTTACAGCGTCTCGTCCAGCAGCATGGCGAGTCGCCTGTGATGCAGGGCGTCGGCGGCCGCATCGTAGGAGGGGGCGTCCTTGGCCGTGAAGCCGTGGGCGGCGCCCTGGTAGAGCTCGGTGGTGAAGTGCACGCCGGCGTCGGCCAGCGCCTGGTCCATGCGGGCGATCTGCTCGGGGGGCAGCAGCTCGTCCTTGTCGGCGTGGCCGAGATAGACGCGCCCCTCGATGGTGCCGACCACATGCACGGGGCTTGCCGGGTCGTCGGCCTCCGCCAGCCGGGCCGAGTGAAAGCCGGCCGCGGCGGCCACGCGGCCGGGGTGTTCGGCCGCCATGCGCAGCGCGAAGGCCCCGGTCATGCAGTAGCCGACCACGCCCACCTGGCCATCCGCGAACTCGGCCTCGCTATCGATGCACCTCAGGAGGGCGGCGAAGTCGCGGGCCTGCGCCTCGGGGGTGAGGTGGGCGGCATACGCGAGCAGGGTGGGGCGCACGTCCGGATCGCGGAAGGACTTGCCCTCCGGCACGACGGCCCCGGTCGCATCGCGGTAGTAGACGTTGGGCATCAACACGGCGTAGCCGTGGTCCGCGATCCGCTGGGCCTTCTCGTGATAGCAGGGGCGCAGGCCGCCGATATCGGTGAACAGCACCACGGCCGGAAGCGGCCCGGCGGCGTTCCCGGGCGTGAACACATGGGCGTCGATGGTGCCGTCGGCAGCGGGGATGTCGATGGCGCGTGACATGAAGGGGCTCCGGGGTGTCGATGGCGGATGACCTGTCGTCAGTAACGACTGTAACCGGACACCGGCCCCGTTGACGAGGTCGTTACCGCCCCGCCCCGATGGTCAGCCGCAGGGCCTGCAGGCCGCTGAGCTCGAGGCGCACCTCCTCCGAGAACAGCGGATGGCCATGCAGGCGCAGGTCGACGGTGGCCGCGGCGCCCTGGTAGATGACGTCGGCGGAGATCGTCGCCTCCGTGCCCAGGGGGGCCAGCGGGCCATAGTCGACGCCCTGCACCTGCAGGGCGGTCAGGCCATAGTCGGCGAGCGCCTGCTCGACGTCGTCCTTGACGGTCATGCCATAGCTGACATAGAGCCCGCCATAGGCCAGGCCGGCGATCACGATGAGGGACAAGAGGCGGCCCATGGCGGTCTCCTTGGTGAGGGCATGAGGAATCGTGGCGGCGTTTATACCACAGAACGGCGGACGCGCGGCATCCAGCCGCCCTCGCGGATCACGCTGCAGCCCGCCACGTCGCGGTTGTAGAGGTACAGCCAGGCCGGGCCGAAGGCGGTGGGGTGGACCAGGCGGTCGTAGGTGCCGCTCGCCGGACGGCGGACCCGGTAGTCCTCCAGCCGGTCGAGGCCGGCGAGCAGCGCCGCATCGACGCGGAACACCTCGATCTCGACGCCCCGCGAGGGCTCGAGCCTGGCGCCGGGGTAGGGGCCGAGGTCGTAGAGGGTGGCGTCGGTCAGGCGGTCGGCGCCCACGAAGTCGGCACTCTCCAGCCAGTGGTGATTGCGCAGGCCCCGCTTCAGGGTGCCGTAGACGGCGACCAGGGGCGTGCGGTCGATGGCGAGGGTGGGGGCATGTATGGGCGGGTCTCCTGTCGTTTGCGGCGGCCTGACGCGGTGCCCCAGTCTACCAAGGCGCCGCCGGCGGGGTGAGGCCCGCCGGCGGCGCCGCTCAGGTGTCCATCGCCGACTCGCGGCCCAGGTTCTCAGGGCCGAAGGAGTCCGGCAGCAGCTCGTCCATGGTGTAGCGGCGCAGCAGCCGACCCTCGGCGTCGACCACGCGGATCCGCGTCGCCGGGGTGGCGAACTCGCGGATGCGCTGGCGACAGTCGCCGCAGGGTGTGCACAGGTGCTGGCCCGGGCCGATCACGTAGACCTCGCGCAGCTCGCGCTCGCCGGCGCTGGCCATGGCGGCGATGGCCGAGGCCTCGGCGCACAGTCCCTTGTAGTGAGCCACCTCGACATTGGCGCCGGCATAGCGGGTGCCGCTCTCGCTGACCACCAGGGCGCCCACCGGGTGGTGGGAGTAGGGCGCATAGGCGCGGTCGCGCACCTCGATCAACGCCTCGACGATCCCCGCCTCGATCTCGCCGCTCATGCGCCGGCCCCCCCGGCCGCGTCGTCGCGCAGCACGCTGTCCAGGGCGATGGTCATCATCTCGTCGAAGGTGGTGGCGCGCTGCTCGCTGGACAGCGAGTCGCCCTTGACGATGTGGTCGGAGACCGTGCAGATGGTCGCGGCCCGGGCGCCGAACTCGGCGGCCACGCCATAGAGGCCGGCGGCCTCCATCTCCACGCCGACGATGCCGTAGCGGCGCAGGGTCTCGACCAGTTCGGTGTCCGGGTTGTAGAACAGGTCCGCCGAGAAGAGGTTGCCCACCTTCACCGGCACGCCCTGGGCCGCGGCGGCATCCACGGCGTGGCGGGTGAGATCGAAGTCGGCGATGGCGGCGAAGTCGTGGCCGCGGAAGCGGGTGCGGTTGACGCCGGAGTCGGTGCTCGCGCCCAGGCCGATCACCACGTCGCGCACCGCCACGTCGTCACGGACCGCCCCGCAGGAGCCGACCCGGATCAGCCGCTTGACGTCGTAGTCGGTGATCAGCTCCTTGGCGTAGATCGACACCGAGGGGATGCCCATGCCATGGCCCATCACCGAGATCTCGCGGCCCCGGTAGGTGCCGGTGTAGCCGTACATGTTGCGCACCTCGTTGATGCAGCGGGCATCCTCGAGGAAGGTCTCGGCGATGTACCTGGCGCGGATCGGGTCGCCGGGCATCAGCACGGTATCGGCGAAGTCGCCGCGGGCGGCCTGGATATGGGGTGTCGCCATTATTGGTCTCCTTGGTGGGGACGGGCCGGCAGGAAGCTCTCGCCGTCGTCCATGGGCGGCAGGCCGAAGTGCTCGGCCAGGCTCTGGCCGATGTCGGCGAAGCTGGCGCGCGCGCCGAGCGAGCCGGCGGCGAGCCCCGCGCCCACGGCCAGCACGGGCACGTGCTCGCGGGTGTGGTCGGTGCCGGTCCAGGTGGGGTCGCAGCCGTGATCGGCGGTGAGCACCAGCAGGTCGTCGGGGGCCAGGCGCCCGAGCAGCTCGGGCAGCCGGGCGTCGAAGGCCTCCAGGGCGGCGGCGTAGCCGGCCACGTCGCGGCGGTGGCCATAGACCATGTCGAAGTCGACGAAGTTGGTCATGATCAGGGTGCGCTCCCCGGCCACCTCGAGCGCCGCCAGGGTGGCGTCGAACAGGGCGTCGTGACCGCTGGCCTTGATCGTCTGCGAGATGCCGCAGTGGGCGTAGATGTCGGCGATCTTGCCGATCGCCACCACCTGGCCGCCATCGTCATGCAGGCGCTGCAGCACCGTGGGCGCAGGCGGCTCGACGCTGTAGTCCCGGCGCGCGGCGGTGCGGGTGAAGCTGGCGGCGTCATCGCCGGTGAAGGGGCGGGCGATCACCCGGCCGATGTTGTAGGGCTCGAGCAGGCGCCGGGCGATCTCGCAGACCTCGTAGAGCCTTGCCAGCCCGAAGGCCTCCTCGTGGGCGGCGATCTGGAACACCGAATCCGCCGAGGTGTAGACGATGGGCTGGCCGGTGCGCCGGTGCTCCTCGCCGAGGCGGGCGATGATCTCGGTGCCGGAGGCGTGGCAGTCGCCGAGCACGCCGGGCAGCCCGGCCTCCCGGACCAGCGCCTCGAGCAGCGCCGGCGGGAAGCTGTGCTCGCGCTCCAGGAAGTAGCCCCACTCGAAGCGCACCGGCACCCCGGCGAGCTCCCAGTGCCCGGAGGGGGTGTCCTTGCCCGAGGAGAGCTCGCGGGCGTGGCCATAGGCGCCGGTCACGGCGTCGGGCGGGGTGACCCCCTCGGCCCAGTCGCCGGTGCTCTCGCGGTGGGCGTGGAAGAGCCCCAGGCGGCCGAGGTTCGGCAGCGCGAGCGGGCCATGGCGTTCGGCACTATCCGCTTCGCCCCGGGCACAGGCCGCGGCGATATGGCCCAGGGTATCGGCCCCGGCATCGCCGAAGGCCGGGGCATCCGGGGTGGCGCCGATGCCGAAGGAATCGAGGACGAGCACGAGGGCGCGGGTCATGGGGCCTCCCGACGAATGACGTCGTGTATCAGTGTAGGTTCGGCAAGGGCCGTCTCGCCGATCTCGATGGCACCGCGCAGCCGCTGCTCGGCGCGCTCGGCCTCCTGCTCGCTTCTGGCATGGATCATCGCCAGGGGCTGGCCGGCCGCCACCCGCTCGCCCAGCGCGGCGATATCGGCCAGGCCCACGGCCGGGTCGATGGCGTCCTTGGGCGCACGGCGCCCGCCGCCCAGCTCCACCACCGCCATGCCCAGCGCCCGGGTGTCGAAGGTGCGCAGGTAGCCGCTGCGCTCGGCGCGGATCTCGCGCACCACCGGGGCGGTGGGCAGATGGCGGTCAACGGCCTCGAGCAGGTCGGCCGGCCCGCCGAGGCCGGCCACCATGCGCGCGAAGCGCTCGGCGGCCGCGCCGGAGGCCAGGCGCTCGTCGAGACGGGCCAGGGCGCTGTGGCGATCCGCGGCCAGCCCGCCGGCCAGCAGCGTCTCCGCGGCCAGGGTGCGGGTCACCTCCAGCAGGCGGCCATCGCGGCGCTCGCCGGTGAGCACCGCCAGGGCCTCGCGGACCTCCACGGCATTGCCGGCGCAGGGCGCCAGCGGCTGGCTCATGTCGGTGAGCAGCGCCGTGGTCGGCGTGCCGGCACGGCTCGCCACCTCGGCGATGGTGGTAGCGAGCTCTCGGGATGCTTCTACGGTGGGCATGAAGGCGCCGCTGCCGACCTTGACGTCCATCACCAGGGCATCGAGGCCGCAGGCGAGCTTCTTGCCGAGGATCGAGGAGACGATCAGCGGCAGCGATTCCACGGTGGCGGTGACGTCGCGCACCGCATAGAGGCGCTTGTCGGCCGGGGCCAGCTCGCCGGTCTGGCCGATGATCGCCACGCCGACGTCCCTGACCAGGCGGCGGAAGGTGGCGGTGTCCGGCGTGACCGAGTAGCCGGGGATCGCCTCGAGCTTGTCCAGGGTGCCGCCGGTGTGGCCCAGGCCGCGCCCGGAGATCATCGGCACATGGCCGCCGCAGGCGGCGACCCAGGGACCGAGCACCAGCGAGACGAGATCGCCGACGCCGCCGGTGGAATGCTTGTCGAGCACCGGGCCGGGCAGGTCGAGCCCGGCCCAGTCCAACACCTCGCCGGAGTCGCGGACGGCCTCGGTCAGCGCCACGGTCTCGGCGGCGTCCATGCCCCTGAGATAGATGGCCATGGCCAGCGCGCCGACCTGGGCGTCGCCGAGGCCGCCGTCACCGATGCCGGCGACCAGGTCGTGGATCGTCGCGGTGTCCAGGCGCTGGCCGTCGCGCTTGGCGCGGATGGCCTCCTGGGGCAGCATCAGTAGCTCGCCTCGGGAGCGGCGACGCCACCCGCCAGGCCGAGGGTGACCAGCAGGTCGTCGAGCAGGCCCGAGGCGCCGAAGCGGAAGTGGGCCGGGGTGATCCAGGCCGCGCCCATCAGGCGCTCGGCCAGGGCCAGGTAGGCCTCGGCATCCTCGGCGGAGCGCACCCCGCCGGCGGCCTTGAAGCCCACGTCGCGGTCGCTGTCGCGGATCACCTCGAGGAGGATCTGGGCGGCCTCCAGGGTGGCGTTCACCGCCACCTTGCCGGTGGAGGTCTTGAGGAAGTCGGCGCCGCCGGCGACCGCGAGCTCCGCGGCACGGCGGATCAGCGCCGGGTCCTCGAGCTCGCCGGTCTCGAGGATCACCTTGAGGGTCTTGTCGCCGCAGGCCGCCTTGCACATCTCGACCAGCTCCTGGCCCACGGCCTCGTCGCCCGCCAGCAGGGCGCGGTAGGGGAAGACCACGTCGACCTCGTCGGCCCCGGAGGCCACGGCTTCGCGGGTCTCGCGCGCGGCGCCCATGACGTCGGCGTCGCCGTGGGGAAAGTTGGCCACCGTGGCGATCTTCACCGTGTCGTTGAGGCGGTGGGCGGTGAGCGCCCGGCGGGCCGGGACGATGAAGTTGGGGTAGACGCAGACCGCCGCCGGCGTGCCCACCGGGGTCTTGGCCCGCTGGCACAGCGCCTCGATGGCGGCATCGGTGTCGTCGTCGTTGAGGCTGGTGAGGTCCATCAGCGAGAGCGCCTGGCGGGCAGCGCGTTGCA
Source organism: Halomonas maura (assembly GCF_030409305.1). GTDB lineage: Bacteria > Pseudomonadota > Gammaproteobacteria > Pseudomonadales > Halomonadaceae > Halomonas > Halomonas maura. The sequence goes on along the minus strand of NZ_JAUFPQ010000017.1, from coordinate 169,304 downwards.
GATCGGTCATGGGATCGTCCTGTAAAGGGAAATGGGAACGCCGCGGCGTTGGCCGCGGCGCGTGCCGACTCCTCAGGCGCCCAGCGCGAGGAAGAAGCCGGCGAGGGTGGCGGACATCAGATTGGACAGGGTACCGGCCAGCACGGCCTTGATGCCAAACCGCGCGATCTCGTGGCGCCGGCTCGGGGCGATGCTGCCCAGGCCCCCGAGCAGGATGGCGATGGACGACAGGTTGGCGAAGCCGCACAGCGCGAAGGACAGGATCGCCGTGGTGTGGGCCGACATCGCCTCGCCGGTGGCGGCGACCACCCGCTCGCCGTCGATGTAGGGCGCCAGGTTGATATAGGCGACGAACTCGTTGACCACCAGCTTCTGGCCGATGAAGGAGCCGGCCAGCGTCGCCTCCTCCCAGGGCACGCCGAGCAGGAAGGCCAGCGGCGAGAACAGCCAGCCGAGGATCAGCTCCAGGCTCAGCGACTCCACGCCGAACCAGCCGCCGACCCCGCCGATCAGGCCGTTGAGCAGGGCGATCAGGCCGATGAAGGCCAGCAGCATGGCGCCGACGTTGGCGGCCAGGGAAAGGCCCGAGGAGGCCCCGGCGGCCGCGGCGTCCAGCACGTTGCTGGGATGGTGCTCCTCGGCGTCGAGGCGTTCCTCCGCCTCGGCCATGTCATCGTTCGCGGTCTCGGTCTCGGGCATCAGCAGCTTGGCGAACAGCAGCCCGCCGGGGGCGGCCATGAAGGAGGCGGCCACCAGGTACTCCATGGGGATGCCCAGCGCGGCGTAGCCGGCCAGCACCGAGCCGGCCACCGAGGCCAGGCCGCCGCACATCACCGCGAACAGCTGGGAGGGGGTCATGCGGGCGATGAAGGGGCGCACCACCAGCGGCGCCTCGGTCTGGCCGACGAAGATGTTGGCGGTGGCCGAGAGCGACTCGGTGCGCGAGGTGCCGAGCGCCTTCTGCAGGGCGCCGCCGAGGATGCGGATCACCCACTGCATGATGCCGAGGTAGTAGAGCACCGCGGTCAGCGACGAGAAGAAGATGATGACCGGCAGCACCTTGATGGCGAACACGAAGCCCACGGACTCGACGTTGGCCAGGCCACCGAACAGGAAGTCGATGCCGTCGTTGGCGTAGAGCACCACCTGGCTGACGGCGTCGGAGACGGTCTTGAGCACCGTCTGGCCCACCGGCACGTAGAGCACGAAGGCGCCGAGGCCGGCCTGGATGGCGAAGGCGCCGCCCACGGTGCGCAGGCGGATCGCCCGGCGGTTGGAGGAGAAGATCAGGGCGATGGCAATCAGCGTCGCCATCCCGATCACGCTCATGATCAAGGTCATGGGGAGGTCCTTGTGGTTGGCGGCATGGGCACGTCACGGCCTCATGACCGGCGATGGCTCACAAACAGTCGTACATCACAGGAAGTTGACCTTCAGGGTGTAGATCATCGCATTCTGATAGTCGTCGGCGGTACCCAGCTTGTTGTGCGAGTAGCGATACTGCACGCCGCCGGTGATGGTGTCGGTCGGGTGCCACCACAGGGCCACCGCGCCGTTGGTGCCGACGCCGCCGGCCGGGCCGTTGACGTAGTTCTGGCGCAGGTAGTCGTCGTCGCGGTCGAAGGTCTGCTCGTGCCAGTTGCTCAGGCTGAAGCGCTCGCCGAAGGCCGCGAAGTCGTAGCCCAGCACCCAGCCGGCCATGTAGCCGTTCTCGCCGTCGTAGCCGCCGTCGCCGCTCTCGACCCAGGCCTTGCCGAGGAAGGGCTTGATCCACAGCCCGTTGGCGAAGGTATGGCGATAGCCCAGCCCGGCGATGCGATCCTGCTCCTCGCTGTCGAAACCGTAGTCGCGGAAGTCGTAGACGTGGAAGTAGAGCGAGAAGGGCGAGTCGCCCAGATAGAGATGCGAGGTGACCTTGGCGGCGCTGCGGCGGTTGTCGCGGGTATCGTCCTCGAGGGTGTCGTTGTGGGGGTTCTCGAAATCGTAGAATCCGTAGAACTCCCCCCAGTCGAAGCCCGCGCCGCCCTCGAGCTCGAGGTAGAAGAAGTCGCCCTTGGCGGCGTTGCTGGCGGTGCGCTGCTCGGTGCCGTCGGACCAGTCGAGGTAGTTGATCGAGGCGTTGGCGAACGACCACTGCGGGGTGAAGGACGAGGACGAGGCGTCGTCGCCGGCGCCGGCGGGCAGCGCGGCGGTGCCCAGCAGCAGGCCGGCCAGGGGCGCGAGGGTACGAGGCGTCATGTGGTTCGGCATGGAATCGGCTTTCCTTGGTGTTGTTGTCGTGTGATGCGCCGGGTATTCAGGGGGACGGACGATCACGTCGACGTCGGTAGGTGAACCCGGTCGGGCCGGGGGATGAGCGACGTGTCTGTTATTCGAGTAACATGGCAATGTTATTTTATTCACATTTCGCGCCGCAACCCCGAGATCGAGGCGGCGTCAACGCAACCGGACGAGGGCTCGTCGAGTGCCGTCCCGAGAGGCGAGAGGTAGCGGAGTGAACGAACGAAGTGCGGCGCGGCTGGCGCGCCTGCAACAGGCCCTGGCCGAGGGCGGCAGCCTGCGGCTGGCCGAGGCGGCGGCGCTGTGCGGGGTCTCGGCGATGACCATCCGCCGCGACCTGGCGGGAGCCGATGATGCACTGGTGCTGATCGGCGGCCACCTGATGCGCGCCGACGATCCCCGCCAGGTGCCGGGCTACGACCTGGCCGTGCAGCGCGACCGGCACGCCGAGGCCAAGCGCCGGCTGTGCGAGCGGGCCCTGGCCACCCTGGAGGAGGGCGATACGCTGTTCATCGACTGCGGCACCACGCTGATGCCGCTGGCGTTGAGCCTGCCCGAGGACCTGTCGCTGACGGTGGTCACCTATGCCCTCAACGTGGCCGAGGCGGTCAGCGCCCGGCCGGGGGTGCGGCTGTGGCTGCTGGGCGGGGTCTATCATGGCTCGTCGCGCTCCTTTTCCAGCGACGACATGGCCGAGACGATCCGCTCCTTCGGTCTCAACAAGGCCTTCCTGTCGGCGGCCGGCGTGCATCCGCGCCAGGGGCTCAGCTGCTTCCACTTCCACGAGGTGGCGCCCAAGCAGGCCGCCATCGCCACCGCCCAGCGCCGGGTGCTGGTGGTCGATGCCAGCAAGCAGGGCCAGGTGCGCCCGGCGCGCTTCGCTGGGCTCGAGGACATCGACGAGGTGATCACCGAGGAACCCGTCGCCGAGTGAGGCGACGGGCCCGTGCGGCGCACGGTGGAGGAGCTCGCCTCCCGCCCGGGAGGCGAGGCGTGGGGAATGCGACATGGTTTCCTCGTATTGTCGTTGTATCGAGTGATGATGTCGGCAAGGCCGGCCGGTCAGTCGACCAGGCGCAGCAGCTCGTCGTAGGCCTGGTCGAAGGCCGCGAGGCCCTCGCGCTGCAGGCGCTCGCCGATCTCGTCCAGGTCGATGCCCAGGGCGGCCAGCTCGGCGAGCCGCTCGTGGGCCGTCGCCAGGTCGGCGGTCAGCGTCTCGGCGGCCTCGCCGTGGTCGGCGAAGGCCGCCAGGGTGGCGTCGGGGACGGTGTTGACGGTGTCGGGGCCGATCAGCTCCTCCACGTACATGACGTCGGAGTAGGCCGGGTCCTTGGTGCCGGTGCTGGCCCACAGGCAGCGCTGGGGATGGGCGCCGGCCGCGCGCAGCTCGGCGAAGTCCTCGCCGCCGAAGGTCGCCTGCCAGCGCGCGTAGGCGGCCTTGGCCGAGGCCACGGCGATGTGCCCGCGCAGGTGGGCGGCAGCCTCCGGCAGCATGGCGTCGACCAGGGTGTCCACCCGGCTGAGGAAGACGCTCGCCACCGCACGGATGTGATCCACCGGCTTGCCGGCGGCGTGCCGGACGGCCAGGCCGTCGCGATAGGCCGCGAAGACCTCGTCGAGGTGGCGCGGCGAGAACATCAGGGTGACGTTGACGTTGAGGCCGGCGGCGATGGCGTCGCGGATCGCCGGCAGGCAGGCACGGGTGGCCGGAATCTTGATCATGGCATTGGGCCGGTCGATGGCGGCCCACAGGCGCTCGGCGGCGGCCAGGGTGGCGTCCGGGTCCTGGGCCAGGCGCGGCGAGACCTCGAAGCTGACGAAGCCCGCCTCGCCCTGGCTGGCCTCGAAGCGCGGGCGCAGCAGGTCGCAGGCCGCGCGGATGTCGGGCAGCACCAGCGCCTCGAAGCGGCGCTCGGGGTCGGGCTCCCGGTCGCGCAGGCGCGCCAGGTCGTCGCGGTAGCGCGGGTCCTCGGCGATGGCCTTGTGGAAGATCGCCGGGTTGGAGGTGACCCCGGCGATGGCGTCCTCCTCCAGCCAGCGGGCCAGGCGCCCGCTCTCGAGCAGCCGGCGCGACAGGTTGTCCAGCCAGACCTGCTGGCCGAATTCGGCGATGCGACTCAGACGACTCATGCGGGTACCTCCTGGGATGCGGGGGTGGGGGCCAGCAGTCGGCGGGCCCGTGCGGTGACGGCCTCGGCGGTGAGGCCGAAGTGGCGATACAGCGCGTCGGCCGGGCCCGACTCGCCGAAGCTGTCGAGCCCCACCACGTCGCCGTCGAGGCCCACGTACTTGCGCCAGTAGTCGGTCACCCCGGCCTCCACCGCCAGGCGCGGCACGCCGGGCGGCAGCACGGCGTCGCGGTAGCCGCGGTCCTGGCGATCGAAGGCGAAGGTCGAGGGCAGCGACACCACCCGGGCCTGCACGCCCTCGCCGGCGAGCCGGGTCCGGGCCTCGACGGCCAGTTCGACCTCCGAGCCGGTGGCGATCAGCACCAGGTCCAGCGGCCCGGCCTCCCGGGCGAGCACGTAGCCGCCGCGGCGGATCTCGGCCAGCTGCGTGGCATCGCGGGGCTGGGCGGCCAGCGCCTGGCGGCTGAGGATCAGGCTGGTGGGCGTGGTGGTGTGCTCCAGGGCGGCCTGCCAGGCGACGCGGGTCTCGCTGGCGTCACAGGGGCGCCAGACGTCCATGTTGGGCATCAGGCGCAGGGTGGCGGTCTGCTCCACCGGCTGGTGGGTGGGGCCGTCCTCGCCGAGGCCGATGGAGTCGTGGGTGAACACGAAGATCGGGTTGATCTTCATCAGCGCGGCCATGCGCAGGGCGTTGCGGGCGTATTCGGAGAACATCAGGAAGGTAGCGCCGAAGGGCCGCAGGCCGCCGTGCAGGCACAGGCCGTTGATGACCGCGGCCATGCCGAATTCACGCACCCCGTAGTGCACATAGTTGCCGCCGCCATGGCGGCCGACCGGGCGGGCCGCCTCCCACAGCGTCAGGTTGGAGCCGGCCAGGTCGGCGGAGCCGCCGACCAGCTCCGGCAGCCCCGCGGCGAAGGCCTGGATCGCCTGCTGGCTGGCCTGGCGCGTGGCGAGCGTTTCCGCCCGTTCGGCCACCGCCTCGAGCCGTTGCCGGGCCTGGCCGGCGAAGTCCGCCGGCAGCTCGCCGGCGAGGCGGCGCTCGAACTCCCGGGCGGCCTCGGGGTAGGCCGTCGCGTAGCGGGCGAACCCTGCCTGCCAGGCGGCCTCGTGGCGTTCGCCGCGTTCCCGGGCGCTCCAGGCCTCGGCCACGTCGTCGGGGATCGCGAAGGGCGCGTGGGGCCAGCCCAGGGCCTCGCGGGCGGCGCGGATCTCGGCATCGCCCAGCGGGGCGCCGTGGCTGGCGTGGCTGCCCTGCTTGGAGGGCGCGCCCTTGCCGATCAGGGTTCGGCAGGCGATCAGGGTGGGGCGGTCGTCGGCCTTGGCCCGGGCGATGGCGACGTCGACGGCCGCCACGTCGTGGCCATCGACGGCGGGGATCACCTGCCAGCCGTAGGCGGCGAAGCGCCCCGCGGTGTCGTCGGTGAACCAGCCCGCGACCTCGCCGTCGATGGAGATGCCGTTGTCGTCGTAGAGCACGATCAGCTTGCCGAGCCCCAGGGTGCCGGCCAGCGAGGCGGCCTCGTGGCTGATGCCCTCCATCAGGCAGCCGTCGCCGACGAAGGCGTAGGTATGGTGATCGACCAGCGGGAAGCCATCGCGGTTGAACTCGTCGGCCAGCAGGCGCTCGGCGAGCGCCAGGCCCACGGCGTTGGCCAGCCCCTGGCCCAGCGGGCCGGTGGTGGTCTCGACGCCGGGGGTATAGCCGAGCTCCGGGTGGCCCGGGGTGCGGCTGTACAGCTGGCGGAAGGCGGCCAGGTCGTCGCTGGAGAGGTCGTAGCCGGTCAGGTGCAGCAGGGCGTAGAGCAGCATCGAGCCGTGGCCGTTGCTGAGCACGAAGCGGTCACGGTCGGGCCAGTCGGGGTTGGCCGGGTTGTGGCGCAGGTGGCGGTGCCACAGGGCGACGGCGATCTCGGCCATGCCCATGGGCATGCCGGGGTGGCCGGAGCCGGCCCGCTGCACGGCGTCCATGGCGAGGGCGCGCAGCGCGTTGGCGAGGGTGTCGGTGTCGGGCGTTGTCATTGTCGGTGTCCAGCCTGGAGTGGATGCATGGTGATCGCAGTTAGCCGTCGACAGGTCTGCGAGGGGGCGTCTCAGGCGTCTTGCGTCTGCTCGGGGGCGATAAAGGTGTCCATGAACAGCGCCATCAGGCGCGGGCCATCCACGTCCACGCAGACCCGCTGCGAGGGCAGGCCGTCCCAGGCGTTGGGCGGGTAGTCCCGGTCGTCGGGCCGCTGGATGGTCTGGCCCATGGCGAGGCCGCCGCGCACCGCACGCACCGGGCCGCGGCGTATCGTGAACAGGCTCGGGTCGAGCACGTAGGCCACGGCGCTGGAGTCATGCACATAGCAGCCGTCGATGGCCTCGCGCTCGGAATAGAAGCCCACGTAGTGGCGCGAGATCCGCCACATGAAGTCGCCGTCCTCGCCGCCCAGCTCGCGCAGGCGGCGGAAGTCGGCGTCGCGCATCTGCACCTTGTGGGTGACGTCCAGGCCGACCAGGGTGACCGGCCAGTCGGCGGTGAAGACCAGGTCGGCGGCGTGGGGGTCGCCGTGGATGTTGGCCTCGGCCACCGGGGTGATGTTGCCGCCCTGGCCGTCGACGCCGAAGGCGCCGCCCATCACCACGACCTCCTTGACCAGGCCGGCGATCGCCGGGTCCTCCTTGAGCGCCAGGGCCAGGTTGGTCAGCGGGCCGACGGCGATCAGCGTCACCTCGCCGGGATGGCGGCGCAGGGTGTCGATGATCAGCCGGTAGGCGGGGCGCGGGTCCAGCGGGAGGGTCGGCGCGAAGGACAGGCCGGCGTTGCCCAGGCCGTCGTCACCGTGGACGACGGTGGGCGGTGCCGACTTGGGCATCGCCAGGGGCTCCGCCGCGCCGCGGGCGACGGGGACCTCGAGGCCGAAGCGCTCGGCCAGGTAGCGGGCGTTGCGGGTGGTGGTGTCGGTGCGGGCGTTGCCGTGCACCGTGGTGATGCCGAGCAGCTCGAGGCCCGGGTGGCGATGCAGGAACAGCAGCGCCATGGCGTCGTCGATGCCCGGGTCGGTGTCGAAGATCACCTTGGTGGGAGCGGGGGTGGCCATGGTGGGTCTCCTGTGGAGGTCAGTGGTCGGCGAGTTCGTGGCGGTGGGGGATCGACGCCTGGGCGCCGGCGCGGGTCACGGCGAGGGCGGCGGCGGCCTGGCCCTCGAGGATCGCCGCTGCCACGGCCTCGCCGCGCAGCAGCGCCGCGGCGAAGCCGCCGACGAAGGTGTCGCCGGCCGCGGTGGTGTCGATGGCCGTGACCGCCGAGGCCGGGTAGTGATGCAGGCCGTCGTCGTCGCCCGCGACCACCCCCTGGGCGCCCAGGGTGACGAGGATCTGGCGGCAGCCGGACTGGCGCAGGCGGCGTATGGCCTGGGCCGCCTCGTCGGGATGGCCGACGGGCTGGCCGGACAGGGCGGCGGCCTCGCTCTCGTTGACCACCAGCCAGTCGACCAGCGCCAGCAGGTCACGGGGCAGCGTCATGGCCGGGGCGGCGTTGAGCAGGGTGGTGGCGCCATGACGACGGGCGCGGGCCAGCGCGTCGCGCACGGTGGGCAGGGGGACCTCCAGCTGGCAGACCACCAGCCTGGCCTGGCGCAGCAGGTCATCGACGCTTGCCACGTCGGCCGGGGTCAGCGCGGCGTTGCTGCCGGGAATGACCACGATGCTGTTCTGGCTGGCGTCATCGACCTGGATCATGGCCGTGCCGGTCGTGGTGTCGGCACTCGTTTGCACGCCCCGGCGCCGGATGTTCTCGCGGTCGAGGTTGGCCAAGAGCGCCTGGCCGTAGGCATCGTCGCCGACGCGGCCGACCATCGCGGTGCTGGCGCCGAGGCGCGCCAGGGCCACGGCCTGGTTGGCGCCCTTGCCGCCCGGGGTGGCCGTCAAGCCTCGGCCGAGCAGGGTCTCGCCGGGCCGGGGATGGCGCGGCGTGCGGACCACGAGGTCCATGTTGAGGCTGCCGACGACGACCGCGTCGGCATGGGCGGCCGAGGTGGCGTCCCGGGGGGAGGCGATGGGGGCGGTAGTCACTGCATTCACCCTGTCGTTGTTGATGGACGGTCGGCCGAGGCGCTGTGGGGCCCAGGGGCTCGATGGGTTGCACTCACCCTAGCGCAGAGAAAAACGTTTGCGCAAACGTTTTTCTCTGCCCCGATTGGGGTACCATGGTGTCGAGCCAGGGATGGCTCCCGGCGAGGAGGCGGCGCGGGCGGTCGCGGGCCAGAGCGCCGCCGAGGCCGCTGCTACTCGATGAATCAATACGTTATGCTGGGCGTGGCGAAGCCCCACCCGGCAATGCCGTGGCGTGGTCCGGGGGCAGGCGATCCGAACGGTAGGGAGGCAAGCGGCGATGAGCGACAGGCGGGTGACAGAGGCATGGGGCGGGGGTGGCCTCCGGCGATGGTGACGATTACCGATGTGGCGAGAGAGGCGGGGGTATCCGTCTCGACGGTCTCGCATGTGCTCAACGGCACCCGCTTCGTCAAGGCGGAGACCCGTGACCGGGTCAGGGCCGCGATCGAGCGGCTCGACTACACCCCCAGCAGCTCGGCGCAGTCGCTGAAGAAGAACGTGACGCACACCATCGGGCTGATCGTCACCAGCTCGACCAACCCCTATTTCGCCGAGGTGGTCGCCCGACTCGAGGCCGAGCTCTACGCGGCCGGCTTCAATCTGATCCTGTGCAATTCCGGGCGGGATATCGACAAGCAGCGCAGTTACATCCGCACGCTGAAGGGACGGCGCATCGATGGGCTGCTGGTGCTGGAATCGGTGCTCTCCGAGGCCTACCTGGAGCTGCTGGCGTCCTGCAGCTTCCCGGTGGTGCTGCTGGATTCGGACACGCCCGGCCTGACCAGCGTCAGCGATGATTCCGAGCTCGGCGGCTATCTGGCGACCTCCCAGCTGATCGAGCAGGGCCACCGGGCGATCGGCTGTATCGCCGGGCCCGAGCAGCACCACCAGTCGAGGCGGCGTTTCCGCGGCTTTCGACGCGCGCTGGACGAGGCGGGGCTGCCCCTCGAGCCGGACTGGGTGCATGCCGGCAACATGGACATCGAGAGCGGGGAGACGGCGGTGCGACGACTGTGCGGGGGGCCACACCGGCCCACGGCGCTCTTTGCCTTCAATGACTTCTCCGCGCTGGGGGCCATCGGCCAGGCGACCCGACAGGGCCTGCAGGTGCCCGGGGATCTCTCGGTGATCGGCTACGACGACATCGAGATCGCGCGGCTGTTTACCCCCGCCCTGACCACCGTGCGCCAACAGGCCGGGGTGCTGTGCCGGGAAGCCAGCCGCCTGCTGACGTCGGCCATCGCCGACAAGGCCACGAGCGTCGAGCACCTCAAGATTGCACCGCAGCTGGTGGTGCGCGATTCCGTGAGGGCGCCGGGGCCGGGCCGGTAGCCGCTCAGCCGTCGCCGGGGCCATGCCCCGCGGGCATGGGCGGCAGGTGATCCGGCGATCCCCGACGCGAGCGAGGCGCCTTGATCCTGTCGAGGGTCAAGGCCCCGACCGCCGGGGCTTGCTATGTTGATAAGAGCACGGCCGGGGACGGCCGCCGCGACCGCGTAACGCCTACCCACGCTCTGGAGGCCTCACCATGCATGCCGCCGACGTCATGACGCCCCATGTGATCACCGTGTCCCCCGACAGCGAAGTCCGCGAGATCGCCAGCCTGCTGGTGGAGCATAGCATCAGTGCCGTCCCGGTGGTCGACAAGGACGAGCGGGTGCTCGGCATCGTCAGCGAGGGGGACCTGATTCGCCGCATCGTGAGCGATGAAGCGGAAGAGTCCCATGGTTCCTGGTGGCTGCGGCTATTCTCCATGGCCGACAAGGACGCCGAGTACGTGCGTACCCACGGGCGTCTGGCCAGCGAGATCATGACCCCGTCGCCGGTCACCGTGGAGGAAGACGAACCGCTGCATCGCATCGCGGCGTTGCTGGAGAAGCGCGGCATCAAGCGGGTGCCGGTGGTCCGTGACGGCCGCCTGGTGGGCATCGTCAGCCGTGCCAACCTGCTGCGTGGCTTCTCGGTTGCCTCGCCGGGGGAGGCGCCGCTGGACGATGACCGGGCGATTCGCGAGGCCATCCTCAAGGAAATCGATGCCCATACCGGGGTGATCGTCGATCGCCTCAACATCATCGTCTCCGGCGGCAACGTCCAGCTATGGGGGCTGGTCGAAAGCAAGGAGCAACGCTGGGCGGTCCAGGTGGCCGCCGAGAACACCCAGGGCGTGAAGGCCGTGGAGAACAACCTGGGCTTCATGCCCAAGGGCATGGGCTCCTTCTAGGGCCAGCGCCTTCCGCCCGGCGTACCTAATTGCCGCCCTCGCGAGAGGGCGGTGCGACACCCTGCGTCAAATCGCCCCTTCCGTTTTGCCCTCACTGTTTGCACAATCCCGGCCTCACGGCCGCTGTCCGCTCGTGGCACCGTTCGACGTGTCCCGATCCAGGGGCCGTGAGTCAGCCCCGGAGTCCTCTCCACGACGGTCGAAGGTCGCCCCTGCAGGGAGAGCGTCGACTTGCGCCGGAGAGGTCTTGGGCATGCATATAGCTTGCTTAAATTGAACAGGCTATGCGCCTGTCACCAAGCCCCTGACGAGGTCGAAACATGAGTCGAACCCCCTCCCTGCGCAAGCTCGGCGTCCTGCTGCTGGCAGTGCTGCCCCTGCTGCTGGCGGGCTGCAGCTCGGCGTTGCTGGATCCCAAGGGACAGATCGGGGAAGAGCAGCGCACCCTGATCCTGACCGCCTTCGGGCTGATGCAGATCGTCGTCATCCCGGTCATCGTGATGACCCTGCTGTTCGCCTGGCGCTACCGCCAGAGCAACCGTGATGCCACCTACCAGCCCGACTGGGCCCACTCCAACAAGATCGAAGCCGTGGTCTGGCTGATCCCCTGCGTGATCATCGCCTTCCTGGCGCTGCTGACCTGGTACACCTCGCACAGCCTGGATCCGCACAAGCCCCTCGAGACGCAGGAAGAGGGCCAGGAACCGATGGTGATCGAGGCGGTCTCGCTGGACTGGAAATGGCTGTTCATCTACCCGGAACAGGGCATCGCCACGGTCAACGAGCTGGCCTTCCCCGAGGATACGCCGGTGCGTTTCCGCGTCACCTCTGGCTCGGTGATGAATTCCTTCTTCATTCCCCGCCTGGGCAGCCAGATCTACGCCATGGCCGGCATGGACAACGACGTCCACCTGATCGCCGATGAGCAAGGGGTCTATCCCGGCCGCTCCACCAACTACAGCGGTGCCGGCTTCTCGGACATGACCTTCGACGCCCACGTGGGCTCCGAGCAGGACTTCGAGGCCTGGGTCGCCGAGGTCCGCGAGTCGTCCGAGTCCCTGACCTTCCCCGAGGAGTACTACGAGCTCGCCGCGCCCTCCGAGGACGCCGAGATCCAGTATTTCTCCGAGGTATCCCCGGCTCTCTACGAGAGCATCATCAAGAGCTTCCATGCCGGCGGTGACCACGAGGCGCGTGTGTCGAAATACGCCGACAGCTATGCCGATGGCTTCGGCCATGGTAGCGGTCACCACGAGTCGGCCGACTCTCACGGCAAGCCCATGAGCGCGGAGGCAGCGGAGTAAATTATGTTCGGAAAACTCAGTCTAGAGGCGGTTCCGTTCGACGAGCCGATCATCATGGTGACCGTTGCGGCCATCGTGCTGGGCGGGCTCGGGATTACGGGCGCCATCACCTACTTCAAGAAGTGGGGCTATCTGTGGAAGGAGTGGATCACCTCCATCGACCACAAGAAGCTCGGCATCATGTACTTCATCGTCGCCCTGGTGATGCTGCTACGCGGCTTCGCGGACGCCATCATGATGCGTTCCCAGCTGGCGATGGCCTCGGCCGGGGCCGAGGGCTTCCTGCCTCCTTCACACTATGACCAGATCTTCACCGCCCACGGCGTGATCATGATCTTCTTCGTCGCCATGCCCATGGTCATCGGCCTGATGAACCTGGTGGTGCCGCTGCAGATCGGCGCGCGTGACGTGGCCTTCCCGTTCCTGAACAACCTGAGCTTCTGGCTGTTTGCCTCCGGCGTGGTGCTGGTCAACGTCTCGCTGTTCGTCGGCGAGTTCGCCAAGACCGGCTGGCTGGCCTATGCGCCACTCTCGGGACTCGATTACAGTCCCGGGGTCGGGGTGGACTACTGGATATGGGCGTTGCAGATATCGGGAATCGGCACGACCCTGACGGGGATCAACTTCTTCGTCACCATCCTGAAGATGCGCACCAAGGGCATGACCCTGTTCCGGATGCCGATCTTCACCTGGACCTCGCTGTGCGCGAACATCCTGATCATCGCCTCCTTCCCGATCCTGACCGCGACCATCGCGCTGCTGACCCTGGATCGTTACCTGGGCATGCACTTCTTCACCACCGATCTCGGTGGCAACATGATGATGTACGTCAACCTCATCTGGGCCTGGGGCCACCCCGAGGTGTACATCCTGATCCTGCCGGCCTTCGGCGTGTTCTCCGAAGTCATCGCGACCTTCGCCAAGAAGCGCCTGTTCGGCTACAACACCATGGTCTGGGCCACGGTGGCGATCACCCTGCTGTCGTTCATCGTCTGGCTGCACCACTTCTTCACCATGGGGGCGGGCGCCAACGTCAATGCCTTCTTCGGCATCATGACGATGATCATCGCCATTCCCACCGGGGTGAAGATCTTCAACTGGCTGTTCACCATGTACCGCGGCCGGCTGGAATTCACCTCGCCGGTGCTGTGGACCCTCGGCTTCATCATCACCTTCACCATCGGTGGCATGACCGGCGTGATGCTCTCGGTGCCGGCGGCGAACTTCGTGCTGCACAACAGCCTGTTCGTCATCGCCCACTTCCACAACGTCATCATCGGCGGCGTGGTGTTCGGCATGCTGGCGGGCCTGACCTACTGGTTCCCCAAGGCCTTCGGCTTCACCCTGGACGAGAAGTGGGGCAAGCGCTCCTTCTGGTGCTGGATCATCGGCTTCTACGTGGCCTTCATGCCGCTCTACGTGCTGAGCTTCTTCGGTGCCGTGCGGCGCATGCAGTCCTATAGCAATCCGGAATGGCAGCCGCTGATGGTCATCGCCTGGGTCGGTGCGCTGATCATCGCCGCCGGCATCGCCTGTACCGTGATCCAGTTCTACGTGAGTATCCGGGATCGCAAGCAGAACCAGGACGTGACCGGCGATCCCTGGGACGGCCGCACCCTGGAGTGGGCGACCTCCTCTCCGTCGCCGTTCTACAACTTCGCGCACCTGCCCGAGGTGAAGGGCGTCGATGACTTCTGGACGGTCAAGCAGGCCAATGGTGGTCAGCCGCCGCTGTCCGAGCCGCCCTACCAGGACATCCACATGCCCAAGAACACCTGGGAAGGCCCGGTCATGGCGCTGTTCGCCACCATCGCCGGCTTCGCCCTGGTGTGGCATATCTGGTGGCTGGTGGCCGTGGGGGGCCTCGGGGTCTTTGCGACCTTCATCGCCCGTGTCTTCAACGAGGACGTCGACTACTACGTGCCGGCGGCAGAGGTGGAGCGCATCGAGCGCGAGCACCGTCAGCGCTTGAAGCAGAAGGGTGACCTCGCGTATTCAACTCGGCTGGGGGTGCAGGCGTAATCATGGCTACCAATACACTGAGCAATCACGGTCATGCCCACGGGCATGACCACCACGACGATCATCACGATGCGGCGGGCACCAAGGTCTTCGGTTTCTGGGTCTACCTGATGAGCGACCTGGTGATCTTCGGATCGCTGTTCGCCACCTACGCCGTGCTCCTGCGGGGCACGGCCGGGGGCCCGACCCCGGGCGAGATCTTCGAGCTGCCGTTCATCCTGGTCGAGACCTTCCTGCTGCTGTTCTCGAGCTTCACCTACGGCATGGCCGTGCTGTCCATGAACGCCAACCAGGCGGCCAAGGTCGGTCGCTGGCTGTGGATCACCTTCGCCCTGGGCGCCGCCTTCGTGGCCATGGAGATCTACGAGTTCCAGCACCTGATCCATGAAGGCTTCGGCCCGGATCGCAGCGGCTTCCTGTCGGCCTTCTTCACCCTGGTCGGCACCCACGGCCTGCACGTGACCTTCGGACTGATCTGGATCCTGGTGATGATCCTCCAGGTCAAGCAGAAGGGCCTGACCGACGTCACTCGCCCGCGGATCATGTGCCTGAGCCTGTTCTGGCACTTCCTGGATATCGTCTGGATCTGCGTCTTCTCCTTCGTCTACCTGATGGGAGTCCTGTGACATGAGTGCACATACGCACGACGAGCACAGCCACGGCAGCGTCAAGTCCTATGTGATCGGCCTGATCCTGTCCATCGTCCTGACCATCATCCCCTTCGGGGTGGTGATGACCGGGGCCCTCGATACCCTGGCGACGGTGATCACCATCGTGGTGGCGGCCGTGGCCCAGCTACTGGTCCAGCTGGTGCTGTTCATGCACATGAATACCAAGGCCGATGAAGGCTGGAACTTCATGTCATTCGTCTTCACCGTGACGATCCTGGTTCTGGTCATCGGAGGTTCCCTATGGATCATGCATCATCTGCATCTGAACATGATGATCGGCTGACTCCGGTGCCGACCCTGCGCCAGGACTATCTCACCCTCACCAAGCCGGGAATCATCGGTGGCAACACCATCTCGGTACTGGGCGGCTTCTTCCTGGCCGCCCGAGGGGAGGTGGACCCGACGCTGCTGCTGGCGACCCTGGTCGGACTGGCGCTGGTGATCGCCTCCGGCTGTGCCTTCAACAACGTCATCGACCGGGACATCGACGCCCTGATGACGCGCACGCGCAACCGTCCGCTGGTCCAGGGACGGCTCACGCCGGCCGCCACGCTGCGCTTCGCGACCCTGCTCGGGGTCGCGGGCTTCGCCCTGCTGGCGCTGTTCACCAACGGCCTCACGGTGGGGCTGGCGGTGTTCGGCTTCGCCATCTACGTGGGGGCCTACAGCCTGTGCATGAAGCGTCGCTCCGCCTACGGCACCCTGGTGGGTAGCCTGTCCGGGGCGGTGCCGCCGGTGGTGGGCTACTGCGCGGTTACCGGGGCATTCGATACCGGTGCGCTGACGCTGCTGGTGATCTTCTGCCTGTGGCAGATGCCGCATTCCTATGCCATCGCCATCTTCCGGCTGAAGGACTACCGCGCGGCCTCGATCCCGGTGTTGCCGGTGGTCAAGGGCATCCAGACCGCCAAGCACTACATCCTCGGCTACATCCTGGCCTTCGTGGCGGCATCCCTCGCGCTGAGCGTGGCGGGCTATGCGGGACCGGGCTACTTCGCCGTGGCCCTGGGCATGGGCGGCTACTGGCTGTACCTGGCCCTGCAGGGCTATCGCGCCGATGACGAGGAGCGCTGGGCCCGGCGGGTCTTCGGCTTCTCGATCCTGACCATCACCGCCCTGAGCCTGATGATGTCACTGGATGCGAGTCTGCCGCCGGCCGCGCCACTCTGGGCCGCTGCGTTGAACTGAGCGTTCCTTGCCGCGGGCATGCCGTCCCGCCTGCTGCCTATACTGCGTGTGTCGTCTGACACAATGGACCGACGGGCCGCCCGGCCCGTCGACGGCAGGAGGTAACGCGATGTTGACACATGCCTGGGGACTGCTGGCCCACCCGCAGCGCGAGTGGCGCCAGATCAAGGAAGAGCGCGAGACGCTCACCCACCTCTACGAGCATCATGTGCTGCTGCTGGCGGCCATCCCGGTCATCTGTTCCTATATCGGCACGACCCAGGTGGGCTGGGGGCTGGGGGGCGAGACCACGATACAGCTCGGCTACCTGGATGCCCTCGGCGCAGGGGTCGTCTTCTATCTGGTGATCCTCGCGGCGGTCTACGTCGTGGGCAAGGTGATCCGCGCCATGGCCAAGCGCTTCACGACGCCCCCGAGACAGAGCGAGTGCATCGTGTTCGCCGGCTATGTGGCCACGCCGATGTTCCTCAGCGGCATCGTGGCGGTCTACCCGCTGGTCTGGTTGTGTCTGCTGGCCGGCATCATCGGGCTCTGCTACACCGCCTACCTGCTGTACCTGGGGATTCCGGCCTTCCTCGGCATCAGTCGCGAGGAGGGCTTCATCGTCTCCAGTACCACGCTCGGCATCGGCGTGCTGGTGCTGGAGGCGCTGCTCGGCCTGACGGTGCTGCTGTGGGGCTATGGGGAACGCATTCTCCTCTCGTTGCTCGGTTCCTGAGTCGAGCCCCGTCTTCCATCGAGCCCCGAAAGACACGAAGGGCGGCCAATGGCCGCCCTTCGTCGTTCCGGGGGAGTGGCCTCAGGCTGTCTCGTGGCCGGACTCGACCGCCGTGAGGGCACGTTCGAGGTGGCCCAGGCTGCGCTCGATATGGTGCAGCTTGTCGAGCCCGAACAGGCCGATGCGGAAGGTCCGGAAGTCATCGCCCTCGTCGCACATCAGCGGCACGCCGGTGGCCACCTGGACGCCGGCGGCGGCGAACTTGACGGCGATGTCGGGATCGTCGGTGTAGTAGACCACCACGCCGGGCGCCTCATAGCCCGGGGCGGCGACGCTCCGGTAGCCATGTTCGGTGAGCAGCTCGCGGACGCGGCGTCCCAGCTCGAGCTGTTCGTCGCGGACCTTGTCGATGCCATAGGCCTGCGTCTCGGCCATCACGTCGCGCAGCTGGCGCAGGCCGTCGGTGGGCATGGTGGCATGGTAGGCGTGGCCGCCGGCCTCGTAGGTCTCCATGATCGACAGCCACTTGCGCAGGTCGCAGGCGAAGCTCGAGCTCTCGGTCTCGTCGATGATCTCCCGGGCCAGGCGCGAGAGCATCACCATGCCGCAGCAGGGCGAGCCGCTCCAGCCCTTCTGGGGCGCACTGATCAGCACGTCGACGCCGACGTCCTGCATGTCGACCCAGATGGCGCCCGAGGCGATGCAGTCGAGTACCAGCAGCCCCCCCTCGTCGTGGATGGCCTCGGCGATGCGCCGCAGATAGTCGTCCGGCAGTTGTATGCCGGAGGCGGTCTCGACGTGGGGGGCGAAGACCAGGTCGGGCTTCTGGTCCTGGATCGACTCGATCACCTCCTCGAGGGGCGGCGGCGCGAAGGGCGAGGTGGGATCGTCGTCATCCAGTCGGCGAGCCTTGCGCACGCCGAGGTCGGACGGGATGTCGCCCTGCTGCAGGATCTGGCTCCAGCGATAGCTGAACCAGCCGTTGCGGATCACCAGGCAACGCCGGTCGGTGGCGAACTGGCGGGTGACCGCCTCCATGCCGAAGGTACCGCTACCCGGCACGATCACCGCGGAATGGGCGCGGTAGACCTTCTTGAGGGTGGCGGAGATGTCGCGCATCACTTCCTGGAAGCTCTCCGACATGTGGTTGAGCGAACGGTCCGTGTAGACCACCGAGTACTCGAGCAGTCCATCGGGGTCGACATCGGGTAACAGTCCGGTCATTGCGGTCTCCCTGTTGCGGTGCGGGCCATCACGTATGGCTCAGAGGATATGCGCAATCTCCCGCTCAGGCCAGGGGGGGCGGCATCGTGCATCGGGAAGGGCCGTGCTGATGATCGCCCTCATGGTCCATCCCCACCCGCCGGTGGCCAGGGCCATGAAGGGGGATGCGGCGCGGGCGCCTCAGGGGCGGCAGTAGTAGAGCTTCGCCGGGAGGATATTGAGCGGCTCGAAATCACACTCCACGTCGGAGAAGACGCGGCGCAGGTCGGGCAGCACCCGGGAGGAGAACTGGTAGATCAACATGGCGCCCTGGGGCGAGAGCGCGTCCAGGCTGCTGGTGAGGACGGACGCGCGGCTCGTGGCCGACATGGTGCTGAAGGGGATGCCGGCCAGCACGTAGTCGGCGGCGGGCAGGCCCAGGCGGGCCAGCTCGGTCTGGACCGTCTCCGCGGACCCCTGGACCACCCGCAGCCTGGGATCCGGCAGGGACTGCTGGAGGAAGTCGACGAACTCCTGGTTGGTCTCCAGCACCACCAGGGTCGACTCCGGGGGCATGCGGTGCAGGAGTTCCCGGGTGATGGTCCCGACCCCGGGCCCATATTCGACGATGACCCGGGCATGCTGCCAGTCGACCCGCGCCAGCAAGCGCCGCACCAGGAAGGACGAGCTGGGGATGATCGAGCCGAGCATGCGGGGGTGCTTGAAGAAGTTGCGTGCGAAGAGCGCCAGCTGGGCGGGTCGCCCGTTTCCTGCCAAGGCCGTGGGCCGGTCTTGCGCGGTCATGGGCGAGCCTCCTGCTGGGGAACGACGAGTATGCTTCCACTCTAGGTCGGCGAAGGGGAGGGGGAAAGGTGTGCCTTTCCCGTCTCGCGGGGCGCGGCCCACAAAGGCGCGTTCAACGGCGCTGGCCGGCCTGGATGGCGGTCAGGGCGATGGTGTAGACGATGTCGTCGACCAGGGCCCCGCGGGAGAGGTCGTTCACCGGCTTGTCGAGCCCCTGCAGCATGGGGCCGACGCTGACCACCCGGGCGCTGCGCTGGACCGCCTTGTAGGTGGTGTTGCCGGTATTGAGGTCGGGGAACACGAACACCGTGGCGCGTCCGGCCACCGGGGAGCCCGGCGCCTTCTGTCGGCCGACGCTCTCGATGGCGGCGGCGTCGTACTGCAGGGGGCCGTCGATGGCGAGTTGCGGCGCCCGCTGCCGGGCCAGCTGGGTGGCCCGGCGCACCTTGTCGACGTCGGCCCCGCGGCCGGACGCGCCGGTGGAGTAGCTGAGCATGGCGACCCGGGGCTCGATGCCGAAGGCGGCCGCCGAGTGTGCGCTCTGCACGGCGATCTCCGCCAGGGCCTCGGCGTCGGGGTCGGGATTCACCGCGCAGTCGCCGTAGACCACCACCTGGTCCGGCAGCAGCATGAAGAACACCGACGAGACCAGCGAATAGCCGGGGGCCATCTTGATCAGCTGGAAGGCGGGGCGGACGGTGTTGGCGGTGGTATGCACCGCGCCCGAGACCAGGCCGTCCACCTGGCCTTCGGCGAGCATCATGGTGCCCAGCACCACGTTGTCGTGGAGCTGGGCCTCTGCGGTCAGGGCATTGAGCCGGCCCTGGCGGCGCGCCACCATCGGCTTGACGTAGCGCAGGCGAATGCGGTGCGGATCGATAATCTCCAGCCCCTCGGGCAGCTCGAGGCCGCGTCGGCGGGCCACCTCGGCGATCGCCTCGCGTTGGCCGAGCAGCACGCAGTCGGCGATGCCGCGGCGCTGGCAGACGATGGCGGCCTCCAGGGTGCGCGGCTCGTCCCCCTCGGGCAGCACGATGCGTCGCCGGGTCTGCTGTGCCATGCTCACCAGCCGGTGACGGAAGGCCGCCGGGGACAGCCGGTGGGGGAACCCCTGGCTCAGCGTCTGCCGGAGCCAGTCGAGATCCAGGTGGTCGGCGACGAAGCGCGTCACCCGCTCGGCCCGCTCGGGATCGTCCCGGGGAATGTCGCGACTCATCTGGTCCAGTCGCCGCGCCGTGGTATAGCTGTCGCTGTCCACGGCGAGCACCGGCAGGCCGGTCTGCAGGGCCGGGCGGCAGAACTCGATCATCGCCGCCTCGGGCGGCTCGCCATGGGTCAGCAGCAGCCCGGCCAGGCGGACCCCGTTCATGGTGGCCAGCGCCGTCGCCAGCAGGGTGTCATCGCGATCCCCGGAGCTGACGATCAGCCGCCCCGGCTGGAAGGCATGCAGGGAATGCGCCGCACTGCGGGCGCACAGGCTGGTCCCCAGCACCCGGCGTGTCGCGGCCTCGCCCTCGTGGAGGAAGCGTGCGTCAAGGGCGCGGGCCACGTCCAGCACCCGCGGGGCACTCAGGGCGGCGTGATAGGGCACCGCCGCGATCAGCGGTGGCGTCTCGGCATCGAGGTCGGCCAGGCGCTCCCGCCAGGTCGCGAGGATGGCCGGGGCCCGGTGGGCCGAGGCCTCCGGCGGCTCGGCGGCGGCCGCCTGCTGGGGCGGCAGCCGCATCAGCATGCAGCCCAGCAGGCGCCGGGTCCCCTCGCCGTCGAGGGCCTGGGCCTGCATGTCCAGCCGCTCGGCCAGCGCCTGGGGGTCGGCCGGATCGCCATCGGCCACCAGGATGATGCGGGCATCCAGGGCGTGGGCTAGCTGGGCGTTGAGCCGGGTGGCATAGCTGCTGTGCGGGCTGGGCGCCAGCCCTTCCACCAGGATCAACTCGGCGGGCTCGCCGTCTGTCGGGGCGGCCAGCTCGGCGTGGCGCGCCACGGCATGCTCCATGAGGTCGTCGAGCCGGTCCTCGCGCAGCAGCCGTTCCAGGGCGGGCTGAGGCAAGGGCAATGGCGGCGTCAGGCCGAGGGTGCCGGCCACCAGGGCCGAGGTGCGGTCGGGTCCCGCCCCGTTGAGATCGTCCTGGCGGAAGGGCTTCATGAAGGCGCTGCGCAGGCCCAGGGTGTCCAGGGCCCGCAGCAGGCCGAGACAGGCCGAGGTCAGGCCGACGCCGGCGTCGGTCGGCACGACCAGCAGGGTGCGGGGCTCGGTGGCCGTGGCATCGACGGGACTCATGGGCGGGGGATCTCCAGCAGGCGGCGCGTTTCCCCGGCGATATGCGCCTCCTCGTCGGTGGGGATGACCCAGACCTGAGGGCCGCCCCCGCCGGCATCGATGCGCCCTTCCTGGCCATCCACGGCGTGGGCATTGGCCGTGGCCGAGAGGCGCAGCCCGAAGTGGGGCAGCTGGTCGATGGCCCGGGCGCGGATGGCGGCGGCATTCTCGCCGATGCCGCCGGTGAAGACGATGCCGTCCAGGCGGGGCAGGGCGCAGGACAGGCCCGCCAGGGACTTGGCGAGCCGGTAGCTGAACACCTCGATGGCCAGGGCGGCGCCGGCGTGGTGCTCCGCGGCGGCCTGCTCGAGGCGGCGCATGTCGTTGGACAGGCCCGACAGGCCGAGCAGGCCGCTCTCCTTGTTGAGCAGGGTGTCGATGCGTGCCGGTGACCAGCCCAGCCGGCGCGACAGGTGGGCGTGCAGCCCCGGATCGACATCGCCGCTGCGGGTGCCCATCACCAGGCCCTCGAGGGGCGTCAGGCCCATGCTGGTGTCGAGGCTGCGGCCCTGCCAGACCGCACAGGTGGAGCAACCGTTGCCCAGGTGGGCGATCAGCCAGCCCCCCTGGGCGCGGTCGCTCAGGCGGTCGACACGGCGGCTGACATAGGCATGGCTGCTGCCATGGAAGCCGTAGCGGCGGATCCCCAGGTTGCGGTAGAGGGCCTCGGGAAGGGCATAGCGGTAGGCCCGGGGCGGCAGGCTCTGGTGGAAGGCGGTGTCGAACACCGCCACCTGGGGCAGCGTCGGGAACAGCCGCCGGGTGGCGGCGACGCCCTCGAGGTTGGCGGGGTTGTGCAGCGGCGCCAGCTCGCTCATGGCCTCGAGGCGACGCATCATCGCATCGTTCAGCAGGGTGGCAGCCGTGAAGCGCTCGCCGCCGTGGACGATGCGGTGGCCCACGCCGATCGGCGCCAGGCCCTCCAGCTGTTCCAGGATGGCCGCCATGGCCTCGTGATGCCCGGCACCGTGCAGGGCCCGGGACACGCGCTGTCCCCGCCGGTCGGTGCCGGTGAGGCGGGCATCCACGGCCCCCAGCCGTTCCACCAGGCCGGCCAGGCGAGGCGCCTGGGGGACGCTCGGAACCAGCGCGTACTTGATCGATGACGAGCCACAGTTGATCACCAGTACCGGGTCTTGCATGCCGCTTCCTGTCGTGTCCGGGGCCGTCCCGCCGGCGGGCGGCCGAGGGCTCGAATCTAGCACGGGCAGCGGGCTGCCGCAGTGGCCGCGGCGGCTATCCCGCCTTCCCCTGATATCGATCAAGGCAGCATGGCGGGTTACCCCGCCTTGTACCAGACTGTCATGAGTGCGGGGAAACAGGGTTTCCCGACGGGAGGAGAATCATGACCAGATTGGCGATTCCCGTGGTGGCCGCGGCCTGCCTGTTCGCCGCGACGGCCGCCCAGGCCCAGGGCAGGCCGATGATGTACCAGCCGAGCCCCTATGTCGGCGCCGACGCGCTGTTCTGGCAACTGGATCCCGAGGGCCGGGGCGGGGACTTCGACAGCACCGGGCTGCGGCTGCGGGCCGGGGTGGCCTTCAACGACTACTTCGCCCTCGAGGGCCATCTCGGCACCGGCGGCTCCGACGGCCCGGTGGACCTCGACTACCTGGCCGGCGGCTATGCCAAGGGCATGCTGCCGGTCACGCCGCAGCTGCGGATCTTCGGCCTGCTGGGCGCCACCGAGGTGGAGCTCGACGGCGACGACGACGCCGAGAGCGATCTCTCCTATGGCGGGGGGGCCAGCTACGCGGTGATGCCCAATCTCTCGGTGGACGCCGATTACATGCGCTATCTGGAGGAGGCGCGCTTCGACTTCGATGCGGTCAGCGTCGGGGCCACCTACCACTTCTGATCGCGATCCGCACCCCAGGACGCACCAACACGACGCCCCCGCCGGTCACGGCGGGGGCGTCGCGCGTCATGGCGGGGCAGGGCGCCAGGACGTGCGACGCATCTTGCCCTCTTTTGGTGCGCAGCCGGGCGCGTGAGGCCGTCCACAGGGATGGCAGGGGCCCGCCCCCGCCTCTGGCGACCATTGGCAGCGCAACGGCGGGGGCTTGTGGCCAACCTGGCACGTGCCGTGCAAGGCATTGCCCGTAACCGGGACACACGAGGTGATGCCATGCCCTGCGACTGGATGTTCCCCGATGAGGCGCCGTCCTCGCGACTGCTCTTCACCGATCTCGACGGCTCCCTGCTCGACCACCAGAGCTACGACTGGTCGCCGGCCGCCCCCTGGCTGGAACGCCTGGCGACGCTCGGGATACCGGTCATCCCGGTGACCAGCAAGACCCGCAGCGAGCTGCTGCCGCTGCGCCAGACCCTGGGACTGACGGCGTCGCCCTTCGTCGCCGAGAACGGGGCGGTGGTCGGCCTGCCCCCCGCCTGGTGCCATGCCCGGCTGGAACGCACGCCGGGGCCCGACGGCCTGGTGATCCGCACCCTGGGGGTCGATATCGGCTTCATCCGCCAGCGCCTGGCGGTGTGGCGGGATCGGCTGGGCATACGCTTCACGGCGATGAGCGAGATGGCGCTCGACGCCCTGGTCGCCTTCACCGGCTTGGGCGAGCACGAGGCGCGGCTGGCCAGGATGCGCGAGGGCAGCGAGCCCTTGATCTGGGAGGACAGCGACGAACGCCTGGCCGCGTTCCGCGATGGGCTGGCCGGGGACGGCCTGCGCCTGGTGCGGGGCGGGCGCTTCTGGCATGTCACCGGGGAGGCCGACAAGGGCAGTGCCGTGAGCTGGCTGGTGGAGCGCCTCGAGGCGCTGCGCGGCGTGCGTCCCCTGACCCTGGCGCTGGGCGACGGCCCCAACGACATCGCCATGCTCGAGGCGGTGGACCAGGCGGTGGTGATCCTCGGCTGCCATGGCCTCGAGGTCAGCCCGCGGCAGCCGGCGCTCTATCGCAGCCGGGCCAGCGGGCCCGCCGGCTGGGTCGAGGGGGTGGACCACTGGTGGGGACAAGCCGGGCACCGGCCGCGGCCGACCCCCGACGAACCGTCCACCCCGGGGAGGGACCTGGCATGAGCGACTTCCATCAGAACGGCATCATCACCGACTTCCACAACCTCACCCGCCGGCCCCTGGACGCCCTCGAGGCCGAGCTGGTGCAGTTCTCGAGGAAGCGGCCCATGAGCCTGATCCTGCCGTCGCTGTTCTCCGAGCTGGAGGGACCGGCGCTGGCCAACATCGTCGAGGAACTCGCCCGGGTGCCCTACCTGTCGGAGGTGGTGATCGGCCTCGACCGGGCCGACCGGGAGCAGTTCCAGCACGCCCGGCACTTCTTCTCCCGGCTGCCCCAGCACCATCGCATCCTGTGGAACGACGGGCCCGGGCTGAGCGCCCTGGATACCGAGCTGGAGGCCCAGGGGCTGGCGCCCCAGCAGCCGGGCAAGGGCCGCAACGTCTGGTACTGTGCCGGTTACGTGCAGGCCTCCGGGCGCAGCGAGGTGGTGGCGCTGCACGACTGCGACATCCTCACCTATGACCGCAGCCTGCTGGCCCGGCTCTTCTACCCGGTGGCGCATCCCTACTTCAACTACGAGTTCTGCAAGGGCTACTACCCGCGCATCGCCGACGGCCGGCTCAACGGCCGAGTGTCGCGGCTGATGGTCACGCCCCTGCTGCGGGCCCTCAAGCAGATCCACGGCCCGCTGCCCTACCTGGAGTACCTGGACAGCTACCGCTATCCGCTGTCCGGGGAGTTCGCCATGCGCAGCGAGGTGCTCGACGGCATCCGCATTCCCGCCGACTGGGGGCTGGAGATCGGGGTGCTCTCCGAGGTGCACCGCAACTATTCCACCAAGCGCCTGTGCCAGGTGGATCTCGCCGATGCCTACGACCACAAGCACCAGCCGGTCTCCGAGCAGGACGCCTCCGGCGGGCTCAACCGCATGAGCCTCGACATCGCCAAGGCGCTCTACCGCAAGCTGGCCACCCAGGGCGTGACCTTCAGCGCCGAGGGCTTCCGCACCCTCAAGGCCACCTACTACCGGCTGGCGCTGGACCTGATCGAGGCCTACGACCACGATGCGCTGATGAACGGCCTGAGCCTGGATCGCCACAGCGAGGAGCAGGCGGTGGAGCTGTTCGCCACCAACCTGCTGGAGGCCGGCAGCGTCTTCCTCGACAACCCCGGCGAGCGGCCCTTCATCCCCAGCTGGAACCGTGTCCGCGCCGCCATTCCGGACCTCCCGGCGCGCATGGCGGAGGTCGTGGAGCGGGACAACACCGGCCGCTAGTCGAGCGGCCGGTTGACCAGCCACAGGGCGCCGTAGGGCGGCAGGCTGTCGCCGGGCGTCCTGGGGTCGCCGGTCAGGCGGTCGTTCCAGCTCTCGCCGGCCAGGGCGTCCAGGGGCAGCGGCTGAGGCGTGTCGGTGACGTTGTGCACCGCCAGCAGGCGCCGGCCGTCGTCCAGCGGCCCCCGCTCGAAGACCAGCAGCGACGGCAGCGTCTCCCACACGCGCTGGGGGGCATCGGGGTGGAAGCAGGGCTCGCCGCGGCGCGCCTCCAGCAGGCGGGTCAGGGCCGCGAAGACGTCGCGGGTCGGGGTGCCGGGGCTATCCAGCAGCAGGTCGAGCTCCTCGCGCTGCCAGCGGCGGCGATTGATGGAACGCAGCCGCCCGCTGCGCTCCACGCCCTCCCGGTCGTTCAGGGTCCCGGTCAACACGTGCAGGTAGAGCGCGGGGATGCCCCTTAGGCCCAGCATCAGCTGCTGGCTGCACAGGAAGCGCGGCACCTGCCGGGGATCCGGACCGCGGCGCGTGCCCTTCATGGCGTCGAACCAGGTGATGTTGATCTCGTAGGGGCTGTCCTGGCCGTCGTCCCGGGTGCGCATGCTGACGAAGCCGCCGAAGCGGTGCATCAGCTCCATCAGCGCCTCGATCTCGTGGGCCGGCAGCCAGCCCTCCAGGGGGCGCACGCCGATGCCGTCGTGGCTGGCGGTGAAGTTGAGGAAGCCGCAGCCCGGCGGCAGCGCCGGCAGGCTCTTCAGCCAGGCGGCCAGGGTGCCCGCCTCGCCGCTGGTCAGGGTATGCAGCAGCAGCGGCGGCAGCGGGAACTGGTAGACCAGGTGAGCCTCGTCGGGAGTCGCCCCGGGCTCGGCGCCGGCCGCGTCGAGCCCCTCGAGTCCCCCGTCCGGAAGCCGTTCCAGACCGAAGTAGCTGAGGTTCTCCCGGTGGGGGACGTTGGTCTCGGTCAGGATCAGCGTCCCCGGCGCCACGTGATCGACGATGGCCCGCAGCAGGCGCACCACCTCGTGGGTCTGGGGGAGGTGGATGCAGGGCGTGCCGACCTCCTTCCACAGGTAGGCGATGGCGTCCAGGCGGATCACCCGGGCCCCCTGGGACAGGTAGAAGAGCAGGATGCCCACGAACTCCAGCAGCACGTCCGGGTTGGCGAAGTTCAGGTCGATCTGGTCCTCGGAGAAGGTCGCCCACAGGTGGCGGGGGCCGCGCCGGGTGGGCACCTTGACCAGCAGCGGCGAGCTGCGCGGGCGCACCACCGCGGAGAGGTCGGTGTCCGGTGCCATCTCGATGAAGTAGTCGCGGCCCGGCTGGCTGCCGGCGAGGTAGTCGACGAACCACAGCGATTCCCGCGAGACGTGGTTGAGCACCAGGTCGACCATCAGGTCGAAGCGCTCGGCCAGGCGGCGCACCTGGTGCCAGTCGCCGAGGGCCGGGTCGACCTCCCGGTAGTGGATGACCGAGAAGCCGTCGTCGCTGCTCCAGGGAAAGAAGGGCAGCAGGTGGACCCCGCTGAAGGTATCGGCGAGGCGGCTCGCCAGGAAGTCGTCGAGCACGTCGAGGGGCGCGCCCTCGCCGTCGACCAGGCTGTCGCCGTAGGTGATCAGCCACTGGTCGCGCTCGCTCCACAGCGGGCGGGCCTCGGGCGTGGTGCCCTGGGGGAATTCCCCCTCGGGGTGCAGCGATGGGGCCTGGTGCGCCAGGAGGGTGAGCAGGCGGCGCAGCACCTCGTCGGCGCGCGGGCCGTAGAGCTGGCTCAGGTGACGGTGGGCCCGCTCACGGAAGTGGGCGGGGTCGAGCGGGGTCGAGCGCGAGTCGGCTTGGGGCATGGGGGTACCGCCGTGTGGTCCACTTTCCCTGACCATGCAGGGGACGTGCCAGCGGCCGCACGGCGGTACCGGCGGCGGGTGGGCCCCGCCGCCGCGCTTCACACCTCCTTGTAGAGTTCGGCACCGGTCTGGCGGAATTTCTCGGCCTGCTCCTCCATGCCCTGCAT
The DNA here is from genome assembly GCF_030409305.1 of Halomonas maura. Taxonomy (GTDB): domain Bacteria; phylum Pseudomonadota; class Gammaproteobacteria; order Pseudomonadales; family Halomonadaceae; genus Halomonas; species Halomonas maura. The sequence goes on along the minus strand of NZ_JAUFPQ010000017.1, from coordinate 142,099 downwards.
CACGGCCGCCTGGTCACCCTCGAGGCCCCTGTCCCGAGCATAGTCGCGGACCTCCTGGCTGATCTTCATCGAGCAGAACTTCGGCCCGCACATGGAGCAGAAGTGGGCCACCTTGGCGGAGTCCTTGGGCAGGGTCTCGTCGTGGTACTCCCGGGCGGTGTCCGGGTCCAGGCCCAGATTGAACTGGTCTTCCCAGCGGAACTCGAAGCGCGCCTTGGACAGCGCGTTGTCGCGGCGCTGGGCGGCGGGATGGCCCTTGGCCAAGTCGGCGGCGTGGGCGGCGATCTTGTAGGTGATGATGCCGGTCTTGACGTCGTCCTTGTTGGGCAGGCCCAGGTGCTCCTTGGGCGTCACGTAGCAGAGCATGGCGCAGCCGTACCAGCCGATCATCGCCGCGCCGATGCCGGAGGTGATGTGGTCATAGCCCGGGGCGATGTCGGTGGTCAGCGGCCCGAGGGTGTAGAAGGGCGCCTCGTCGCACTCGCGGAGCTGCTTGTCCATGTTCTCCTTGATCAGGTGCATGGGCACATGGCCGGGCCCCTCGATCATCACCTGGACGTCGTGCTGCCAGGCGATGCGGGTCAGCTCGCCCAGGGTTTCCAGCTCGGCGAACTGGGCCTCGTCGTTGGCGTCCGCCACCGAGCCCGGGCGCAGGCCGTCACCCAGCGAGAAGGCGACATCATAGCGCTTGCAGATCTCGCAGATTTCCTCGAAGTGGGTGTAGAGGAAGCTCTCCTGGTGGTGGTAGAGGCACCACTTGGCCATGATCGAGCCGCCCCGGGAGACGATGCCGGTGACCCGCTTGGCGGTCAGCGGCACATAGCGCAGCAGCACGCCGGCATGGATGGTGAAGTAGTCCACGCCCTGCTCGGCCTGCTCGATCAGGGTGTCGCGGAAGACCTCCCAGGTGAGGTCCTCGGCGACGCCGTTGACCTTCTCGAGCGCCTGGTAGATGGGCACGGTGCCGATCGGCACCGGGGCGTTGCGGATGATCCATTCCCGGGTCTCGTGGATGTTGGCCCCGGTGGAGAGGTCCATGACGGTGTCCGAGCCCCAGCGGATGCCCCAGGTCATCTTGTCGACCTCGTCCTCGATGGAGGAGGTCACCGCCGAGTTGCCGAGGTTGCCGTTGATCTTCACCAGGAAGTTGCGGCCGATGATCATCGGCTCGGATTCCGGGTGGTTGATGTTGCAGGGGATGATGGCCCGGCCGGCGGCCACCTCGTCGCGCACGAATTCCGGGGTGATCTCCTCGGGCAGGCGGGCGCCGAAGCCCTGGCCCGCATGCTGGTGGCCGAGGATGCGCTCGACCTCCTCGCTGCCGAGCGCCTGGCGACGCTGGTTCTCGCGGATGGCGATGAACTCCATCTCCGGGGTGACGATGCCCTGGCGCGCGTAGTGCAGCTGGGTGACGTTGCGGCCGGCCTTCGCGCGCCTTGGAGAGCGGGTCAGGTCGAAGCGCAGCGGGGCGAGCATGGGATCGTTGGCGCGGCGGCGGCCGTACTCGGAGGTGGGACCGTCGAGGAACTCGGTGTCGCCACGCTCCTCGATCCAGCCGCGGCGCAGCTCGGGCAGGCCGCGGCGCAGGTCGATCTCGGCCTCGGGGTCGGTGTAGGGGCCGGAGGTGTCATAGACCAGCAGCGGCGGGTTGGCCTCGTCGGCCCCGGAGGTCTTGGTCGGCGACAGGGCGATCTCGCGGAAGGGCACGCGGATGTCGGGGCGCGAGCCTTCGACGTAGACCTTGCACGAGCCGGGCAGCGGCTGGATGGCGGCCTCGTCGACGCGGGCGCTCTCGGCGAGGAAGTGATCGGTCTTGGCCATGGGAGTCTCCTTGGGGTCCATCACGGTTGTGGTTGTCATCGGGAGGAGACGTAGGCGGGGCGGCGTCCGGCCGGGCCGGGGCGTCGCTTGATCCCTACGCTGGTACCCTCCCTGGTGCAGCAACATCAGGGCATTAGCCAGTTCAGGTTCAACGGGATCCATGCTCGGGCGCCTCGCGCCGCATGATCTCAGCCGTCATCAACGGCACCCCGTCAAGCGTCGTGGTCGAGCGATGGCAGAGCATCGCCGGGTCGACATGCCGATCTGACCAGGAGCGGCATGCGGATATATCGATGGGTGGAGCCAAACCGAGTCGAGCGCCGGGGACAAGGCGGAGCGAGGGTCTTTTGCCATGGATGGCAACAGTAGCGCCCATGGAAGGGTTCACAGCGCCCTCGCAGAGGCTTGTCGCCGGGCAAGCTCGGCTCTTGCGCGGGAAACATTCTCAGTCCGCGCGATCCAGGCCCATCTGCCAGAAGTCGATCTCGAGCCGCGTGGCATCGCGGAAGATGGTCGCCAGGCGCGCGAAGCGCTCCGGCGTGACCTCGGCCAGCCGGGCGTCGAGCCAGGCCCGCTCGTCGTGCATGGCGGCCTGGAAGGCGTCGCCCTCGTACATGGCGATCCAGGCCTCAAAGGGGTTGGCCGCGCCGCGCACCGTGAAGGGCTGGGCGTTCAGCCAGGCCGCGATCTCGCCGTAGCCGATCAGGCAGGGGGCCAGCGCCACGTGCAGGTCGAGCAGGTCGCCGCGGCTGCCGGTGTCGAGCACGTAGCGGGTATAGGCGAGGGTGGCCCTTGCCTCGGGCAGCGCCGCCAGGTCGTCCTCTCCGATGCCCCACTCGCGGCAGTAGCCGACATGCAGGTCGAGTTCCACGTCGAGGATGGTCTTCAGGCCCTCGAAGGCGTGGCGCAGCTCGGCCAGGGTGTGGCTCTTGTAGGCGGCCAGGGCGTAGGCCCGGGAGAAGTGCACCAGGAACAGGTAGTCCTGCTGCAGGTAGTGGCGGAAGGCGCCCTCGTCGAGGGAGCCGGCGCCCAGCGCACGCACGAAGTCGTGCTCGAGGTAGGCGCGCCAGTCAGTCTGGCAGGCGTCGGTCAGGTCGCTGAAGCGGTAGCCCATCGTGCCTCCGGTGCGGTCGGGATCCGGGGGCGGGCGCAGCGGGAGACGGGAGGAGGGCCGGACGGAAAGGGGGCGTGCCGGGCCCACCGCCTGATTCCCTACGCCGGTTCACGTGCGGGCCCATGGCCACGCACCCACCCGGATCAGGTTCCACGGGATCAGCGCTGGGCTCTCTGGTATCGAGCACGAGCCTGCGCCATCTCAGCCGGTTCCACCGGCACCCCGTCAAGCGAGTGGGGCCAGTCTAGCAGCTTGGGTCGGCAATACCAGCCCCGGCGAGACCTGTGCTACGCCGGGGCGGCGGGCCTCAGTAGAGGCGGAAGCGCTTCCAGTCGGCGCGCCCCGCCTCGCGCTCGGGGACCTTGCGATAGCGCTTGTATTCCCACTGGTACTGGGCCGGGTCCAGGGCGATGGCCGCCTCCACACTGGCGTTGACGCCGGCGGCGGAGCTCGCCTCGTCGGCGTCGTAGACCCGCGCGTCGGCGGCCAGGAAGTGCAGGGCGAAGCCGCGCCCGGGGAGGCGCCGGGCGATGCCGGTGACCACCCGGGCCTCGGTGCGCGCGACCAGCTTGGGCAGCAGGGTGGCGGTGTAGGCCGGGCGACCGAAGAAGGGCGCGAAGACCCCGCTGCCCCAGTCCGGCTCCTGGTCGGGGAGGATGCCTACCGCCTCGCAGCGCTTGAGCGCCTTGAGCAGGGCCGCCACGCCACGAGGATTGGTGGGCACCAGGCGGGCGCCCTGGCGTTCGCGGCCCTGGCGGGTCACCGGGTCCAGGGCCGCGAGCTTGGGTGGCTCGTACATGGCGGTGAACGGAAAGTGGCCCGACAGCCAGAAGTTGAGGATCTCCCAGTTGCCGAAATGCGGGGCCAGCACGATCACCCCGCGGCCCTCGGCGCGTGCCTCGTCGAGCAACTCGCGGCCATGGACCTCGAGGATCGAGGCCGCCACCCGTTGCGGATCGCCCATCCAGGCGAAGCCCAGCTCGAGCATGGTGGCGCTGGAGTGGGTCAGGCTGTCCCGGGCCAGGCGACGGCGGTCGGCCTCGCCGAGTGCCGGGTAGGCCTGGGCCAGGTTGATCCGGGTGACCCGTCGCTCCCGGGGGCTGGCGGCCTGGACGAGAGGGCCGGCGAGGCGGGCCAGCCGCCACAGCGGGGTCGGCCGCCAGGCGGACAGCCAGCGCCACAGGGTGGCGACGGCGCGGGCCTGGTGGCGGCCGGCGTTGGTCTGCGCTGCTGCCATGGCCTCAGACCAGCCAGGTGTCCGGATTGTCCGGCGCGCGCTTCTCCTGCAGGCCCTTGAAGCCCTTGACGCAGCGGATGATCAGCCACACGGCCAGGGCGATCAGCAGCGGGAAGCCGATCACGATCAACGTGAGCAGGCCGGCGACGGTCCCGTAGAGCAGGCCGATCCAGAAGGTGCGGATCTGGTAGCGGTAGTGCTCATCCAGCCACGCCGGGCCCTTGCCGCGGTAGACGTAGGCGATCACCACGCCCACCAGGGAGGTGAAGCCCACCACGAAGCTGGCCAGGTAGAGGGCATAGATCACCATGGCCATGGTGGTGTCGGGCGACGGGGCGGACTCGGCGACCACGGGATCGCGATGGGCGGTCTGGTTCTCGTTCATCGGTCGTCCTTGAGGGTGATGGAGCGGGACAGCGGCTCGCCCCATGATACCCGCTGAGGGCCATGATGCCACCGAGGCGGCCGGGTCAGCGCAGGGGGCGACTGATCTCCAGCAGGTTGCCGTCCGGGTCACGCAGGTAGAGGGACTCGAGCTCGCCGTTGGCCCCCTGGCGGGTCACCGGCCCCAGCTCCACCTCGACGGACAGCGCCTCCAGGTGCCGGCGGACCTCGGCGAGGGGCAGCAGGCTGCGCAGGCACAGGTCCAGGCTGCCCGGCGTCGGCGTGGCGGCCCGCGGCTGAATGTCGGTGGCGGTCCAGTGCAGGCGCAGGGCCATGTCGCCCAGCATCAGGTCGACGCGCTCCTGGTCCCGGTAGCGCACGTCGAGGCCCAGCACCCGGGTGTAGAAGTCCACGGCGCGGGAGATATCGGTCACGGTGATGACCAGGTGGTCCAGACCTGACAGCATGCATGTCTCCTTGGAAGAGTGATCTGGTTCAGAGAATACGATGATGCCGACCTGTCCGCTATGTGCTTCCCCCCAGACCGCCCCCTATCACCGCGATGCGCGGCGTGACTACCTGGCCTGCCGGGAATGCGCGCTGATCTTCGTGCCCGCCCACCAGCGCCTGGCGCCGGACGACGAGAAGGCGGTCTACGACCGGCACCAGAATTCTCCGGCCGATGCCGGCTATCGACGCTTCCTGTCGCGACTCTTCGAGCCCCTGGCCGCCCGGCTGGCCCCCGGGGCCCGAGGGCTCGATTTCGGGGCCGGCCCCGGGCCCACCCTCTCGGTGATGTTCGAGGAAGCCGGCCATCCCATGGCCATCTATGATCCCTTCTATGCGCCCGACCCGGCGGTGCTGGAGCGGACCTACGACTTCGTCACCGCCAGCGAGGTGGTCGAGCACCTCTTCGCCCCCGGCCGCGAGCTCGAGCGGCTGGCCGGGCGCCTGGCGCCGGGGGGCTGGCTGGGCCTGATGACCAAGCGGGTCGCCTCCCCCGAGGCCTTCGCCGGCTGGCACTACATCCTCGACCCCACCCATGTGTGCTTCTTCAGCGAGGCTAGCTTCACCTGGCTCGCCAGGCGCCTCGACATGCGCGTGCACTTTCCCGCCCGCGACGTCGTATTGCTGCAGCGTCGGTGACCGACTCCCTTTCGATAACCTACCGTTATCGAAAGGAAAAAACCTCGGCTCAGGGGGGCGAAGGGGATTGGCGGCAACCGGCGCCGGGCGTATATTCGAGCCCCATAGCGTCTTCCTGCGCGGCTGCGGCGGCGCCCGTCATACCGTCCGTCTCGAGGCTCCCGCCCATGTCCCGGCAGTTGCTGCTCATGGCCCTGGCACCCCTGCTGGGGCTGTTCATTCTGGGGATCGGCAATGGCTTTCTGGCCACGTTGATCACCCTGCGCCTCGATGCCGCCGGCGAATCGCCGGTGGTGATCGGCTGGGTGTCGTCCGCCTACTTCATCGGCCTGGCGCTGGGCGCGATGTTCAACGACCGCCTGCTGCTGGCGATCGGCCATATCCGTGCCTACGGCAGCTTCGCCTCCCTGGTGGCGGTCACGGTACTGCTGCAGGGGCTGTTCTTCGAGCCTGTCGCCTGGTTCGCGCTGCGCCTGATCGGTGGCTGGGCCACGGTGGGCGTCTTCCTGGTCATCGAGAGCTGGCTGCTGGCCGCCGGCGACGCCCAGGTGCGGGGGCGGCTGTTGGCGCTGTACATGATCGCCATCTATGCCGCCGGGGTGCTCGGTCAGCTGCTGCTGGGCGTCACCCAGTCCATGGGCCCCACGGCACCCTTCATGGTGATCGGCCTGCTGGCCTCGCTGTCGGTGCTGCCCATGGCCATGATCCCGCGGGTCACCCCGCTGCTCGAGAGGGCCGAGCCGCTCTCGCCGCTGCGCCTGATCACCCTGACGCCCACCGGCGTGGTGGGCAGCTTCGGCTCGGGACTGGCCGTGGCGGCGGTCTACACCCTGCTGCCGCTCTACCTGCAGCGGGTCGGCTTCGCGGTCGACCGGGTCGGCCAGTTGATGGCGGTCATGGTCCTCGGCGCCATGCTGTTGCAGTACCCGGTGGGGCGCTGGTCGGACCGTCACGACCGCCAGATGGTGCTGATCCTGATCGGCGCCTTCTGCGCCATGATCTCCGCCGGCATCCTCTGGCTGCCGCTGCCGCCCTGGGGGCTGGCCGCGCTGCTGTTCCTGCTCGGCGGCGGGGTCTTCTCCCTGTACCCGGTCTCGGTCGGCCATGCCGCCGACCGTGCCCCCGCCGGCGCCCTGGTGCGCATGAGCCAGGGCCTGCTGCTGATCAACGCCATCGGCTCGACGCTGAGTCCGCCGGTCATCACCCCGGTGATGGCCGTGGTCGGCGATGCCGGCCTGTTCTGGTCGCTCGGCGCCCTGGGCCTGATCCTGGTCGGCTTCTTCGGCTGGCGGCGCAGCGTGCGGCCGGCGCCGGTACCGGTGGCGCCGTTCTCGCCCACCACGCCGCTGAGTGCCGCGGGGGCCGAGCTGTCGGTGACCGAGGAGTGGGTGCAGGGGGCCCTGGAGCACGAGCATGTGGAAGACCTGTCCGGGGCCGTGCCCGACGTGGAGGTGGCCGAGCCCCTGGTGGGGCCGCCGCCCCCCGACGAGGCGCATATCGTCTACTACGCTGACGACGGGGCGACCCCGTCCGAGGTCGGGGCGCCGGGGCAGGAGGGCATGGCCGGCGCCTCGCGGTCGTGAGACGGCATGCGACCTAGGCCCAATGGTTAGCGGGTAGTAGTGAATCTACTATCGCCGGTATCATTTTTCCTGAGGTGCCGTCATGACTCCCTTCGCTGCTCCCGTTCGCGACGTCCGCTTCGTGCTCGAGGAACTCCTCGAGCACGACTCGCTATCGCTGCCCGGCTTCGAGGAGGCCACTCCCGAACTGGTCGAGGCGGTGCTGGAGGAGGCCGCCCGGCTCGCCGGCGAGGTCTGGGCGCCGCTCAATGCCAGCGGCGATCGCCAGGGCTGCCACCGGCGCGAGGACGGCGGCGTCGGCGTGCCTGAGGGCTTCGCCGAGGCCTATCGCGCCTACGCCGAGGGCGGCTGGAACGGCATCGGGGTCGCCGAGGCGCTGGGCGGCCAGGGCCTGCCCGAGGTGGTGGCCAGCGCCGTGCAGGAGATGCTGCATGGCGCCAACATGGCGCTGGGCCTGTGTCCCATGCTCACCGCCGGCGCCATCGAGGCCCTGGCCCATCACGGCAGCGCGGCACAGCAGGCCCGCTACCTGGCGCCGCTGGTCGAGGGCCGCTGGACCGGCACCATGAATCTCACCGAGCCCCAGGCGGGCTCGGATCTCTCCCGGGTGCGCACCCGGGCGGTGCCCGAAGGCGACCACTACCGGCTCTCCGGCCAGAAGATCTATATCACCTGGGGCGAGCACGACTGCGCCGAGAACATCCTGCACCTGGTGCTGGCGAGGACCCCGGACGCCCCCGAGGGCAACCGCGGCATCTCGCTGTTCCTGGTGCCCAAGTTCCTGGTCAACGACGACGGCTCCCTCGGCGAGCGCAACGACGTGACCTGCGCCGCCCTCGAGCACAAGCTCGGCATCCATGGCTCGCCGACCTGCACGCTGAGCTTCGGCGAGCAGGGCGGCGCCATCGGCTACCTGATCGGCGAGCCCGGCCGTGGCCTGAACCACATGTTCACCATGATGAACGAGGCTCGCCACAAGGTCGGCATCCAGGGCATCGGCGTGGCCGAGCGGGCCTGCCAGCAGGCCCTGGCCCATGCCCTGGAGCGCACCCAGGGGCGCCGTCCCCAGTCTCGTGGCGGCGAGGAATGCGCCATCGCCGAACACCTGGACGTCAAGCGCATGCTGCTGTCCATGCGGGCCCGCACCGATGCCCTGCGCGCCCTGGCGCTGACCTGCGCCGCCCAGATGGACGTGTCGCGCCATGCCGCGGACGCCGAGGCGCGCCATGCCGCCCAGGCGCGGGTCGATCTGCTGATCCCGGTGGTCAAGGCCTTCTCCACCGACCAGGCCGTGGACATCGCCTCCCTCGGGGTGCAGGTCCACGGCGGCATGGGCTACGTGGAGGAGACCGGCGCCGCCCAGCTGCTGCGCGATGCCCGCATCGCGCCCATCTACGAGGGCACCAACGGCATCCAGGCCCTGGACCTGGCCGGCCGCAAGCTGACCCGGGACGGTGGCGCCGCCCTCGACGGCCTGATCGACGAGGTGGAGGCCACCGCCAGGGCGCTGTCCATCAGCGAGGACCTGCACAGCCTCGGCGAGAGCCTGGCGGCCGGCGCCGCCGACCTGCGCCTGGCCGCGTCGCTGGTGCTGGAGTGGAGTCGCGACCCCGAGCTCGGCCCGGATGCCGTGCAGGCCCATGCCACGCCCTTGCTGACGCTGACCGGGCATGTGCTCTGCGCCTGGCAGATGGGCCGCGCCGCCCTCAGGGCCGAGGCCTCCCTGGCCGATGGCAGCACCGAGCCCTTCTATCGCGCCAAGCTGGCCAGTGCCGACTTCGCGCTGCGTCACTGGCTGCCCGTGGGCCGCGCCCAGCTGGCGGTGATCGAGGCCGGCATGGCGCGCCTGGCCGATCTCGACCCGGCCAGCCTCTGAGCCCCGGCCGTCCCCCGGTCGGCGGTCCTTCCGTCTGGCACCGTCCCGAGCGAGGGTGGTGAGCGTCACCGAGCGGCCCGGGCCGTCAAGCGGCCAGTTCCAGGCGTTCGTGCTGCGCGAAGTGGCGCGCAACCGGTAACCTGCAGGACGCGACACACGCTTCCTTCACCCGAACAGGAGAGTGCAGCAATGAGCCAACAACCGATCGGCGTGGTCGGCGCCGGGACCATGGGACAAGGCATCGCCCAGGTACTCGTCACCAGCGGCTTCCCGGTCCAGCTCTACGACGTGGCCGATGACCAGCTCGAGCGTGCCCGTGGCGCCATCGACCAGGGCCTGGGCAAGCTGGTGGCCAAGGACAAGCTGGCCGAGGCCGACAAGGACGCCGCCCTGGGGCGGCTTGCCACCAGCACGGCGCTGGATGCCCTGGCCGATTGCGAGGTGATCATCGAGGCGGCGCCGGAGCAGCCGGCGCTGAAGGAGAAGCTGTTCCGCGACCTCAGCCACCTGACCGGCGACGCCATCCTCGCCTCCAACACCTCCTCGCTGTCGCTGACCCGCCTCGCCGCCGTCTGCGAGCGTCCCGAGCGGGTGGTGGGCATGCACTTCTTCAACCCGGTCCCGGTGCTCAAGCTCGTCGAGGTGATCCGCGCCGAGCAGACCAGTGATGCCACCGTGGCGCGCATCGAGGCGCTGGCCGAGGCGCTGGGCAAGACCGCCGTGCCGGTGGGCGACTCCCCGGGGTTCGCGGTCAATCGCCTGCTGGTGCCGATGATCAACGAGGCGGCCTTCCTGGTGCAGGAGGGGGCGGCCACCCCCGAGGCGGTGGACGAGGCCATGAAGCTCGGCGCCGCCCATCCGCTGGGGCCCTTGGCCCTGGCCGACCTGATCGGCCTCGATGTCTGCCTGGCGATCATGAAAGTGCTGCAGGACGGCTTCGGCGACCCCAAGTACCGGCCCTGCCCGCTGCTCAAGCGCATGGTCGATGCCGGCTACCTGGGCCGCAAGAGCGGCCGCGGCTTCCATACCTATTCGTGAGGCCGACAACAGACAGCATTGCCGCCCAACCTGTCGGCTACCTGGGCCGCAACAGTGGCCGCGGCTTCCACGCCTATTGTGTGAGGCCGACCAAAGACAGGATTGCCGCCCAACCAAGCGTTCGCTAGGGTGGGGCGGTAGACCGTCCCACCACCAGCCCAGGAGATCCCATGAGCGAGCAGCTGATCGAGATGCAGGACAACGCCGGCGTCGTGCGCCTGACCATCAACCGTCCCAAGGCGCTCAACGCCCTGAACAGCGAGGTGATCGCCGGCCTCGAGAAGGCACTGGTCGAGCTGGAGGCCCGCGATGACCTGCGGGCTGTGCTGATCACCGGCGCCGGGGAGAAGTCCTTCGTCGCCGGCGCCGACATCGCCGAGATGAAGGACAAGACCCCCGAGCAGGCGCGCGCTTTCGCCGGCCAGGCGCTGCGCACCATCAAGCGCCTGGAGACCCTGCCGGTGCCGGTGGTGGCCCTGGTCAACGGCTTCTGCCTGGGCGGTGGCTGCGAGCTGGCCCTGGCCTGCGACTGGGCGGTGGCCAGCGACAATGCCGTCTTCGGCCAGCCCGAGGTGCTGCTCGGGGTGATCCCGGGCTTCGGTGGCACCCAGCGCCTGCCGCGCCGGGTCGGTCCGGCCATGGCCCTGGACCTGGTCACCACCGGTCGCAAGATCGATGCCAACGAGGCGCTGCGCATCGGCCTGGTCAACCGGGTGATGCCCCAGTCCGAGCTCGAGGACTATGTCGCCGAGCTGACCAAGCAGCTGGGCGGCAACGGCCCCCAATCGGTGCGCGGTGCCAAGCAGGCGGTGCACGATGGCATGGACCAGGACCTGGACAGCGCCCTGGCGCTGGAGACCAGCCTGTTCGCGCTGTGCTTCGCCGGCGAGGAGCAGACGGAGGGCATGAGCGCCTTCGTCGAGAAACGCAAGCCGAACTTCTGACCCGGCCCCGCCCTGGACAGTCGACCGGCCATGGCGAAGACGCCACGGCCGGTCTCGTTATGGGCCCGGTTCATTGCAGGGGCGCGACGCCCTGTCCCGCCAGTTCGGGGAAGGCGTCGTGCATGGTCAGGGCCGCGGTGGTCTCCCGAGCGGCGAGGAACTCGGGCCGTCGCATGGGCGCTGCGAAGGGCTCCTCCAGGAGATTGTCCACGCTGTTGTAGACGAAGAACAGGTTGGAGCGCGGCCAGGGCGACATGTTCTCGTTCGAGGCATGCAGGGTGTTGCACTCGAACAGCAGCAGCGAGCCCGCCGGCCCCTTGGGGGCCTGGATACCGCCATGCTCGGCCAGCCGGGCGAGAGCCGACTCGTCCGGCACGCCGATCGTCTGGGCCTTCAGGGAGTCCTGCCAGTTCATCGCCGGCGTCTCCCCCACGCAAGGCACGAAGAGACGGTGGGAACCGGGGATCAGCATCAGCGGCCCGTTGAACTCGTTGTTGTTGGTGAGCATCAGCGAGGCGCTCACCGCCCGCATCCGCGGCATGCCGTCCTCGGCGTGCCAGGTCTCGAAGTCGGAGTGCCAGTCGAAACCGCTGCCCTGGAAGCCGAACTTGTCGTTGATGCGGGATTGATGGATATAGACCTCGCTGCCGAGCAGCTGGCGCACCATGCCGAGGATGCGCGGGTCCCGGGTCAGGCGATCGAAGCGCGCGGAGAGCTCGTGCATGCCGAACACCGAGCGGATGGCGCCGCTGTGGGGGTCCTTGATGACCCGCTCGGAGTCCATCAGGGCCTCGTCGCGTGCCATCTCGCGCAGTTCCTCGAAGAAGGGCTCGGTGATGTCCCGGGAGAAGAAGCCGTTGAACCACAGGAAGCCGTCGCGCTCATAGCGCGACAGGGCCACCTCGTCCAGGGGGCCGTCCCAGCGGTATTGGTTGCGGGCGTGGACGATCGGCTCGTTGCGGGGAAGGGCGGCCCTGGGGGTAGTGAGCCGGGTGGGATAGTGGTCCTCGCGATCGCTCATCTGCTCTGCCTCCTGGCTTGGCGGGGCAAGCGCTGGCGGGATGGGGCCCAAGCCAGGGTGACGATCCTTCTGGCGAGTCCCATCGGGTGACGGATGTCCGGGCCCTGTCCCTGAGCGACGGAGCTATTGCCTACTGTGGTGGTCGGGAGACGGGTATTTCAAGGCGTCGCCTGAGCCGCTCCACTAGCGCCTGCATGTGGGCCACATGGCTGCCGTGCCAGTAGACCTGGCCACAGGCCTCGCACTGCAGGAAGTCGTCCACGTAGCGTCGGGTCAGCGGCTCGAGGCGGTGGTCGACCGCGGCCTTGTCCACGGTCACGAGCCGTCCGTTGCAGCGGGTGCAGCGGGTGAAGGGCGCCAGTTCGCCGAGCAGCGAGAAGGCCCGGGCGACCTCCTCGAGTTGGGTGATGGGATCGCCGGCGCGCACGCAACGGCCGAGCGCGACGCGCTTGCGCTTGAGCAGGTTGCGATCCCGGGTCAGCAGGATGCGGCCCTCCCGCTCGGCTCGGGCGGCGAGCGCGGCGTCGTCGGCCTGGTGATGATAGCGGCAGTCGAAGCCCAGCAGGCGCAGGTAACGGGCCAGGCGCCCCAGGTGGACGTCGAGCAGGAAGCGCGGAGGGTGTGGCAAGGGGGGCATCAGGTGCCGGAGGGCGTCGGCCGGCACCGCCGCGCCGGCGGGATAGACGTCCACCCGGTCGCCGTCCCGCAGCCGGTAGTCGAAGCCCAATGAGGCGCCGTCCACCAGGATGATGTCCACCTCCGGGTGGGGCACGCCCAGGGCCTCGATGGCATCCTTGATGGCGGCCTGGCTATCGAAGGGGTAGGCGAAGCCGCGCGCCCGCCGCTGCGGCGGCAGGAAATCGTTCAGCTCGTCATGGAAGCGGAAGCGGGCGATGGCCATGGCAAGGCCCCGGCGGCCAGCGGAGACGACTCGGTTTCAGTCTAGGGGCTCGCCGCCGGGAGGCTCAACGCGGTGCGACCCGGGACGGCGCAGCCGGACCATGCGGGTGGCGATGGCCGTGCCGGCCAGGGTGATGGCCATGCCGGCGAGCACCTGCAGGCTCAGGGTCTCGTCGAGCAGCAGGTAGCCCCACAGCAGGGCGCTGACCGGCACCAGGAAGGTGACGGTGGAGGTGGCGGTGGCTCCGGCGCTGGCGATCAGTCCGAAATAGAGCAGGAAGGCCACGGTGGTGCTGAATACCGCCAGCGCCAGGCCGTTGGCCCAGCCCAGGGCGCCGATGGGGGCCTCCGGCCACAGCCACAGGCCGGGCAGCAGCAGGATCAGCGCCGACATGGCACAACTGCCGGCGGCCAGCACCCGCACCGGCAGGTGGGGCAGGTAGGTCTTGGAGAAGTTGGTGGCGATGCCGTAGCAGAAGGTGGCGCCCAGCACGGCGAGGATGAACCAGCCGTCGCCGCCCAGGGCGAAGTCCAGCCGGTCGGCGGAGAGCACATAGACACCGAAGAAGGCCAGCGCCAGGCCCAGGTACTGGCGGCGGTGCACCGGCGTGGCGAAGAACAGCGCGCCCAGCAGGGCGGTGAACAGCGGCGTGGTGGCGTTGATCAGCGAGGTGAAGCCGGCCTCCAGCCGCGTGGTGGCGAGTGCCAGCAGCGAGAAGGGCAGCACGTGGTTGACCAGACCGAGGATCGTCAGCTTGCCCTTGTTCTCCCAGACCTGCCGCAGGTAGTGCCGCCCCAGCAGCAGCGGCAGCATCAGCAGCGCCCCCACGCCCATGCGCACCAGAATCAAGGGCACCGGGCCGAACTCGGGCACCGCCACCCGCATGAAGATGAACGACATCCCCCACAGCGAGGAGAGCAGGATCAGGCGCAGGGTGTCGGCCGGAGACATTCGGGATCCTTGAGCGAAGCTCGGGTGGGGCGGCGATGTCTAGGCAGGGTAGGCGTTTCCTCCATCCGCGGGAAGGGGCGCCAGGGCGGCACGGACGGGCATGATCGCTACCGGCCGGCTGGACCTCCCCCTGGCCAGGCAGCATTATGCCCTGGAGGACATCGCTGGGGCCTACGACCTCTTCGCCCATCAGCGCGACGGGGTGCTGACGGTCGCCATCCCGGCCGGCCGAGTCGTTGTGGCGGTCGGCCTCACCCAGGTATCCAGGAGGGATCATGAAGACCATCGGCCTGCTCGGCGGCATGAGCTGGGAGTCCACGGAGAGCTACTACCGGGCCCTCAACGAGGGCGTGAAGCGCGAGCTGGGCGGGCTGCACTCGGCCCGAGTGGCGCTGTACAGCGTCGATTTCGCCGAGATCGAGGCCCTGCAGCGCGAGGACCGCTGGGCCGAGGCGGGCGAACGGCTCGCCGAGGCGGCCCGATGCGTGCAGGCGGCGGGGGCGGATTTCCTGTTGATCGCCACCAACACCATGCACAAGGTGGCGCCCGAGATCGAGGCGGCCCTCGAGATTCCGCTGCTGCACATCGCCGACGCCACCGCCGAGCGATTGCGCGAGGATGGTATTCGGCGGGTGGGACTGCTGGGCACCCGCTTCACCATGGAGCAGGCCTTCTATCGCGAGCGGCTGACCGAGCGCTTCGGCATCGAGGTGCGGGTGCCGGAGGCCCGCGAGCGGGAGACGGTGCACCGGGTGATCTACGAGGAACTGTGCCACGGGCGCATCGAAGCGTCCTCGAAGGCCGAGTACCTGGCGATCATCGACTCGCTCCACGAGCAGGGGGCCGAGGCGGTGATCCTGGGCTGCACCGAGATCGCCCTGCTGGTGGGCCAGGCCGATACCCGTGTGCCCCTCTACGACACCACGGCGATCCATGCCGCCAGCGCCGTGGCCAGGGCCCTCGACGCCTGACGGCCGCTACTAGCCCGCCAGTGCCTCCCGGCAGAAGTCCACGAAGGCGCGTGCCCGGGGCGAGGCGAAGCGTCCGGGCGGGTAGACGGCATAGAGCCCGCCCCGCGGCAGCCGCCACTCGGGCAGCACCCTGACCAGCGTGCCCGCGGCCAGCTCCGGCGCGGCGCTGAGCTCATCCAATACCGAGATCCCGCCCCCCTCTCGCAGCAGGGTCCGCAGCAGGGTCGTGGCGTCGGTCCTGAGCCGGCTCGGTATCTGCACCCGCTCGTGGCGGCCGTCGACATGCCTGAAGGTCCAGGTCAGCGGGGCCGGCAGCAGGCTCAGCGCCAGCCAGTCGTGGTCGACGAGCTCGGCTGGCACCCTGGGGGTGCCGGCCCGGGCCAGGTACGATGGTGCGGCCACCACCAGCTGTTCGAAGTCCCTGAGCTTCACCGCCTTCTGGGTGGAGTCCTTGAGCCAGCCCAGCCGGAAGGACAGGTCGATGCCTTCCTGCACCGGGTCGAGGATACGGTCGCTGGAGCGCAGCTCGAGCCGGACGCCGGGGTGTGCGGCCAGGAAGCGACGCACCAGCGGCGCCAGGGACTGCACCGCCAGCTCCGTGGGCGCGGCGATGCGCAGGGGCCCGCGAAGGTCGGCGGCCTCCTGGCCGGCGTCTTCGAGCGCCGCCGTCAGGCCGGCGAGCAGCGGGGCGCAGCGCTCCCGCAGAGCCTCCCCTTCGGGCGTGAGGCTGACCCGCCGGGTGGTCCGGGTGAAGAGCGTCGCGCCGAGGGCTTCCTCGAGCCGGCCGACACGCTGACTGATGCGCGACTTGGCCGTGCCCAGGCGCTCGGCGGCGGCGGTGAAGCCGCCGGCCTCGGCGACTGTCACGAAGGCTTCCAGATCGTTCAGGTCGAGGCCGACGCTCATGGTATTGTTCCGATATCGATAACAGTGTTATCGAGTTTATGCTGTTTTTACGATCAATGTGGACTCCGATAATGGCGCCCATCCCGACACGCCTTAAAACGGAGAACGCATCATGAAGCTTGCCCTGATCGGTGCCAGCGGTTTCATCGGTTCCGCCCTGTTGAACGAGGCCCTGGCGCGGGGCCATGCCGTCACCGCCCTGGTCACCCGCCCCGAACGGCTGTCCCCGCAGCAGCGACTGACGCCGGTGAAGGCGGATGTCCGCGATCCCGCGGGGCTCGTGGCACAACTGCGCGGTCACGAGGCCGTGATCAGCGCCTTCAGCGGCCATGCCCAGCCGGACGTGCTGGGCTACTACGAGCGCGGTGTGGAGGCCATCCTCACGGCCATCAAGGCCGCGGGTGTCCCGCGCTTGCTGATGGTCGGCGGTGCCGGGGCCCTGGAGGTGGCGCCCGGCATCCAACTGTTGGACACCCCCGAGTTTCCCGCCGAGTACCGGGCCACCGCCGAGGGGGCGCGCAGGGCACTGGCGATGTTGCGCGCCGAGCCCGAGCTGGACTGGACCATGCTGGCGCCCTCGGCGCTGATCGCCCCGGGGGAGCGCACCGGCGATTTCCGCCTGGGCGAGGACCGCCTGCTGGTGGACGCCAACGGCGACAGCCATGTCTCGGTGGAGGACTATGCCGTGGCCATGATCGACGAGCTGGAGCGGCCCGCCCATTCGCGTCGTCGCTTCACCGTGGGCTACTGAGGTGAGCGTCATGCGCCCGGTGCTGCACTATATCCACGATCCGCTGTGCGGCTGGTGCTATGCCGTCGCGCCCCTGGTCGCCGCGCTGGTCGAGCGGGCCCCGAACCTGGAGGTGCGGCTGCACGGCGGTGGCCTCTTCGAGAACCGCCGCCTCGACGAGGCGATGGTCCGCCATGTCCGCGCCAACGATGCCCGCATCGCGGCGCTGAGTGGCCAACCCTTCGGTGCCGCCTATCGCCACGGCCTGCTGGAACGCGGCGACACGCTGCTGGATTCACCCGCGGCGAGCGCCGCCATCCTGGCCGTGGAGGCAGTGGCGCCCCACAGGGCGCTGGTCATGCTCGAGGCGATCCAGCGGGCACATTACCGGGAGGGGCGCCGGGTGGTGGATGCCGCGGTGCTGACCGAGCTGGCCGAGGCACAGGGCCTTGCGCCGGCGGCCTTCACCCGTGCCCTCGCGGCGGCACGCGGGCGGGTGTGGCCGCATATCGCCGCCACCCGTCGCCGCATGGTGCAGCTCGGTGCCAGCGGGTTCCCCACCCTGGTGCTGGAGCAGGACGGTGACACCCGGGTGCTGGATCATGGCCGCTACTATGGCCGGCCCGCGGCCTTCGCCCAGGCCGTCGTCGCGCCGGCCTGCGGGTGCTAGAGTGAGGCCTTCCATCATCGCCAGGGAGGCAAGGATGCGCATCACTCAGCTCACCATCTATCCGGTCAAGTCGCTGCGGGGGATGGCCCTGCAGACGGCGACGCTCACCCGCCGCGGGCTCGCCTACGATCGCCACTGGATGCTCGTCGACGACGACCATCGCTTCGTCACCCAGCGCGAGCTTCCGGCCATGGCGGGCGTGGCCGTGCGGCTGACCGACGAGGCGCTGGTGCTGGATCATCCCCGGGCCGCACCGCTGATCATCCCCCTGGCACGGACGGGGCAGTCGCGGCTCCGCGTGCGCATCTGGAAGGACACCTGCGAGGCCCTGGACGAGGGCGCGGAGGCGGCCGAGTGGCTCACCGAGGTGCTGGGCGGCGTCGAGGGCGGCGGGCTGCGCCTGGTGCGCTTCCCCCCGGATCATCGCCGCGAGGTGGAGGCCGACTACCTGAGGGGCGAGTCGGCCCACACCGCCTTCCCCGACGGCTATCCACTGCTGGTGACGCATCAGGCATCCCTCGACCGGTTGAACGAGCGCCTCGTCGCCAAGGGGGTCGATGCCGTGCCCATGAGCCGCTTCCGACCCAACCTCGTGGTCGAGGGCAGCGCGCCCTTCGCCGAGGTCGACTGGGACGCGCTGGCCGTCGAGTCGGGGATCCGCCTGGGGCTGCGCAAGCCCTGCAAGCGCTGCAAGATCATCACCCAGGACCCGCTCACCGGCGAGGCGCCAGTGCCCAAGGAACCGCTCAAGACCCTGGTGGAGATGGACACCCAGCCGGGCTGGCGGGGCGCCTTCTTCGGCCAGAACGCCATCCCGCTCGACGGCGTCGGACAGGCGCTGCGCGTCGGCGAGCGGCTGACGGCGACGACCAGGGTGTGAATCGTCGTGCTGTCACTGATGCCGGCGCCGGAGAGCGCCCGCGGCTGGGCCGCCGCCCTGGTGCAGGTCAATATGCGCGAGGCCTATGCGCGCCACGGCCTGTCCTGGGATCCGACCGCCTTCGCCGCCGACTGGGAGGCCGGGGAGAACTATCTGCTGCGATGCGAGGGGGAGGCCGTCGGCTATCTGCGGCTCTTCGGCCATGCGCAGCGGAGTTTCCTGCAGGACCTGCAGGTGGTGGCCGAGCGGCGTGGGCGCGGCCTGGGGACGCAGGCGCTCGAGGCGGCCGAGTCGATCGCCCGTCGCCAGGGCAGCCGGGTGCTCCGGCTCAAGGTCTTCGCCGACAGTCCGGCCGTGCGCCTGTATCGCCGCCTCGGCTTCGTCGAGCGGCTGCATGAGCCGCCGCTGATCGGCATGGAATGCCGACTCAGGCACCGCCCTGGTACCGGCGAGTCGGGGTAGCGCGCTAGTCGCCCTTCGGCAGTTCCAGGGCGAAGTCCAGGATGCGGCGCTTGCCCAGCCACACCTTGCCCAGGTAGACCCCCGGCTCGATCTCGCGGATCTCGTCGCGCACCGCGCGGAAGAAGAACGAGGTGCGCGAGTAGTCGATCACGATGGTCGGCTGGCCGTCCATCCAGCTGGGAGCCCGGTAGACCTTGGCCACGATGAAGCCCAGCCCGAAGGGCGAGACCTTGTTGACCAGCACGCCCGCGGAGCCGTCCTCGGCGAACATGTCGAAGACCTTGCCCTGCCAGGCGAACAGTCGGGCGAAGGTGGCGAAGGCCTTGGCCAGGGGCGTTCCGGCGACGATGGGCGTGCCGCGGGTATCGCCCTGGGGGATCTCCCCCGGCGTCGCGTCGCGGTAGAGGGTGTCGAGCTCGTCGCGACTCATGCCCAGCCAGTCCTGCACCGTTGCGCTCATGGGGAACCTCCCGTTGGGTGTCGGCCTGCCTCGGCGGAGGACGCCAGCGAGGCCTGATGTTCGGTGCGCAGCGCGCCGACCGCCCGGTAGATGCCGCGCCTCACGCGATTCACGCCGCCCAGCGGGCGGTGGTCGGGGTGGCCGTTCCAGGGGTTGAAGGCCATGCCCTCGCAGCGCGACAGCGCCGCCGGGTCGTCTACCCGTTGGGCCGGCAGGGTCAGGCGCGCCACGGTGTGGAAGGGCGAGCGGCTCTCGTCCCAGGCCACCGAGGCATCCTCGATGGGCATCCGCTCGGGGTCCTGCTGGAACTGGACCTGCAGGGCCAGGCAGGCGCCGCCCTCGGCCAGGCGCCCGGCCAGGGCATGACGCAGGAAATCGGGATCGTCGCCCCCGGCTGGCGCGGCGGTCGGGGAGGGTGCCCCGTCGCAGGGGCGCACCGCATACTTGACCGCCTCGCCCTCGCCGTAGCGATAGGGGGTGGTGCTCCAGAAGGGCATGTCGAGCAGGCTGTCGGGCCGGCCGCGTGCCTGCCAGGCGATCCACAGCGAGCGGGGGTGGCTCAGGAAGTACCACCACATCCGCTCGTCGGTGGCCGCCTCGACGAAGGCATGGAAGGCCTCGGGCGTGCCGGCGAACAGCACCGGGTGGCTGTTGAGCAGGAAGTCCTGGCGGCCCGGGGTGCCGTCGACGCCGCTGGCGCCGGGCACAGCCTCCACACGGATCGACAGCCCGCGCAGGTCCTTCTCCCGGTCATCCTGGCGGGTGGCGTTGGCGAAGCGCAGAGTGGCGGGGTACTCGCCGGGCCGGGCGAAGAGTCCTCGGGCCAGCCGCTCGGGGAGGTCGGGCACCCGCAGCACGGCCGAGGGGCAGGCCAGGGTCTTGGGCTGGTTGAAGCGGGGGATGGGCCGCTCGGGGTGCGCGCTACGCTGGCGCCGGTAGCGCGCCAGGATCCACTCGGTCATCTCGGCCTCGAGGCGGGATTCTGCGGGGGAGACCCGCTCCTCGGCGATGGCCAGGGGCGGCTCGGCGTCGCCGCAGCCCGCGACGGCGGCGAGCATCAGCACCAGCCCCGCATGGCGGGGCCGGCGACCGCAGTCAGGGCGCGAAGGCATCATCGGCCTCGGCCCCCGGACGCGGGGTCCAGTCCAGGGAGTAGTAGGCGCCCCGATCCCGCGCCCAGGGGTCGAAGACGTTGACGACCGGGTCCAGCTGCGCGGCGAGGGCCGGCACCGTACGCTGCAGCACGCGCTTCATCGGCGACACCGGCTGGCGATGGCCGTTGGGGGCCCCGTCCTCCATGATCACGCCGTCGGGGCCGTTGTGCATCACCCACTCGTGGCCCAGTTGGGTGTAGAACTCGGGGCGGAAGCTGGACGTGAAGAAGCGGTCACTGAACAGGCGCCGCGAGGCGTTGAGGATGAACACCACGAACTGGGTCTCGGAGATGGCATAGCCGTGGGGGCGCACCGGCTCGGCCAGCCAGCCGACCACCGTGTCCAGGTCCTCCACGTTGTCCACCAGGGTGCCGTCGGGATGCCCCAGGCAATCATCGGGATAGTCGCCGTCGGCATCGCGATAGGCATGCGAGATGACCTTGTCGGCGTCGCAGACATGCTGGCCGTAGATCTCGCGCATCCTCGCCGCCATGGTCTCCTGGTGCCGGCGTTCGGGGTGATCGTCCGGCAGCGTGGTATCGACGAAGTCGTCGAAGCCGGTCAGCTGGCGCAGGCCGTACTGGCGACGGAACTCGTTGAAGCGGGGCACCCCTCGCTCGCGGTCGCGTATGATGTCGAGGGCGGCGATGTCGAGCCGGCCGGTCGCGGAGCCCAGGTGCCCCATGGCCAGGTTCTGCAGGAAGCGACCGTGGTTGCCCAGGCTCAGCAGGCCCAGCCGCTGGCGCCCCATGCTCAGCGCCCAGTCGGCCAGCCCCTCCTGGCGCAGCAGGTCGCTGGCGCCGGCGCGGAAGCCCTCCAGGGCCGGGACCTTGGCGTGGATGCGGTCGGGGTCGGCGAGGTCGCGCAGTTCCAGCAGGTCGGGGACCAGCGGATGCAGCCGATAGACGGTGACGAACTCCTCGGGAAAGTTGAACGGCGAGCCGAAGTGGTTGGTGCCGCCGTTGACATGCTCGGGGTTGGCCAGCGACCAGAGGTCCTGGCGCTGCCCGCCGAGGGGGGTGAACACCGAGGCGTCCGCGTAGCGCTCGCTGCCCAGGCCGAAGATGCCCGGGCCGGCCGCGAGCACCGAGTACCAGGCGTTGGCATGGCGGTCGTCGTCCGAGGCGCGCAGGCGCTCCAGGACCCGGGATAGGGCTTCCTCGACCAGGTCGTGCTCGTGGAAGAGGCCCTTCCAGTTGGCATTCATGCCGCGATACAGCGGCTCGTCGTAGAGCAGTTGCGTCGTCCACTCGATGGTGTGGATCTTGGCGATCATCGCCGAGACCACCAGGCGGGCGGCCTGGAACAGCTCCTCGTCGCTGACCTCGGCATAGCGGATCACGGCGTCGGGGTCGGCGGGGTCGCGCAGGCCGGAATCGGCATCGGGGGTCGCGGCGGCCCGGGTGCGGAAGGCTTCGACGAAGGCATTGTGCTCGCGGGCGAAGACGTTGTGGTAGAAGGCCACGCCCAGCGTCCAGTTGTCGGGGAAGGCGGTGGCCGCCTGGCCCGACCAGGCCGGGTGGATGGGGTCGCAGGCCTCGGCAGTGGTTGTCTCGCAGGGCGGTCCGAAGCGGGGCAGGTAGCCCTGGCCGTCGTCGGCCTGACCGGGCAGCGGCGGCAGCAGCAGTCTGGCCGGGTCTTCGGGGGCACGCTTGACCCGCTGCACACTGGTCGCGTCGTAGCCATACAGCTGGGAGGCGTCCCACCAGGCGGTCACCGTATTGTCGAAGGTGCGGTGGGCACGAGCCTGGTAGCGCTGGCCCTGGTGCTCGAAGGTGTCCGCTGCCTCGTGCTGGGCCACCAGGCTGCGCTGGAAGGCGTCACCGGGCCGGCAGCCCAGCGACGCCGCCTGCTCCTCGGACAGGTCGCAGCCCGCCGGCTGCAGCCCGGCGCGGTCGTTCTCCCCGCCCTCCAGGTGGGAAAACCAGTCATGGGTCATGAACTGGATCCAGTAGGCCGCCAGCACGTTGAAGAAGGGCGCCTTGCGATAGTCGCAGTGCGCCTCGGGGGCGTGGTCGGCCAGGCCGCGGCCCTCGTTGCACAGCTCGGGCCGCGACTGCGCCCGGCTGAACAGCCGTTGGCTGATGCGCTGGGGATCGGGGCTCAGCAGGTCGAGCCGGTCGCCGTGGCGCGCCCGGGTCAGGGCCGTATGGCCCTCGGCCGGGAAGGTCTCGTCGAATGCCACGTTGCGGGCGAAGCGGGTGTCGCTGGCGCCCATCAGGGGATTGCGCAGGTCGTTGCAGATGCCGGTCAGGGTGCGCTGGCGGATCAGCTCGCCCTGGCACAGCTGCTCGCCGTCGCCGCCCACCGCCGTGTAGGCCGGGTGGTCGGGTGGCAGGCGCATGGCATCCCAGCGGGTCAGGGTGGTGCCGGGGGCGCCGTTCCGGCCCTGCACGTACTCGCGGTAGGTGGCGTTGTCGAAGAGGTTGAACTTGATCAGCTCGACTCGCTGGAACTCCAGGTCCATCAGGGCGCCGTCGATTCCCCGGTCGTTGGGATTGAGGTGGACCCGCTCGCTGAGGCCGCCGACCAGCGAGCGCAGCCAGCCGTCGTCATAATTGGCGTTGCGCGAGGCGCCGTCGCCGGTGGCCCAGTAGCTCTGCCAGTCGCCCCAGGGCCGGTCGCGGCGGTGCGCCTCCAGGGCGCGCCGGCCGCCGCGGCAGTGGGCGGTGTCTGCCTCGACCTTGCCGAGGAAACGGTCGGCGCGGTCGTCGGGTATCTCGCGCAGGCCCGAGGCCACCATGCGCTTGCAGGCTCGTAGCGACGCCCAGGTCTCGAGCCAGGAGGGCCGGTCGGCTTCCGGGTGGGCGGACGACGACGCATCGGCCATCAGCGGTGCGGCGGGCAGGGCCAGCAGCAGGATGAGCGGGAGGGGGCAGGCCAGATGGCGTGCGGGGGAAGAGCCCTGTCGCAGGGTCGGCATGCCGGAAACCTCCTCGGGAAACGCGGCGTGCCGGCCAGCCCTTCCCTGTCAGATCGGCGATGAAAGCATGAAAAGTATAGTCAACGCTTTTCCTACGCCGCCATGCTCGAGTCTGACTAGACTGCTAGTACACGTTCGCCTACGGCACCGAGTCAATCCGCCGGGACAAGGATGATGCCATGGTCACCCAATCGGCCCTGAACCTGGTGATGCCCATCCGGTCGAGCCATGTGGCTCTGCTCGAGGAGTCGCTTGCTGCCCTGCGCGAGGATCCGGCCGGCAACGCCATCCTGCCCCTTGGCCAACTGGAGGCTGTGCATTTCGCCCGCTGGGTGCTGCTGCCCGTGGCCCACCGTCGCGGCGGTCGGCACTATCCGGCCCAGCTGGTGCTGACCGCCAACCTCGACGGTGATCCCGACGCGACACTGGACACCATCGTCACCGTGGGGGGAGCCGGCCTGCGCGGGCTGCTGGCCCACTGCGTCGACTTCCCCGATGGCGCCGATGCCGGGGTGACCCGCGACTACCTGGCGGCACATCGCCAGCCGGTGGGGGCCTTCTACGTCAATACCCTGGGGCGCAGCCTGGCCCAGGTGAGCCTCGAGGCCCGGCTTCATGCGGCCCTCCAGCAGCACCTGGATGACGGCGACTGGCAGGGCCGCTCGCCCCGCCAGATCCGCCAGGAGCTGATCCACTTCGTGGCCGGCCGTGCCGACCTGAGCGAGGCGCTGTCGCCGGCCTCGGGGCCGAGCCGCTGGCGCTGGCTGCGGGGCTGGCTGGTACTGGGGGCGATCGCCCTGGCGGGGCTGGCCCTGGCCGTGCTGCTGCTGCCGCTGACGCTGCTGGCCCTGGCCGTGCTGCGCCTGCATGAGATCGCCAATGCGCCCCACAACCGTCGTCCCCGGGACGGTCGGGTGCGGGCCCTCGAGGACGACGAGGATCACGGCGTGCACAACCAGCTGTCCGCGGTGGGACATATCCAGGCGGGGCCCTTCCGTCGGGGAGTGCTGCGGGTCGCGCTCTGGCTGCTGCAGTTCGCCGTCTCCCATGTCTTCTACCGGGGCAAGCTCGCCGAGATCGACACCATCCACTTCGCCCGCTGGGTGATCATCGACCGGGGCGAACGGGTGGTGTTCTTCAGCAATTTCGACGGCAGTCCCGAGAGCTACCAGGACGACTTCATCGAGCGCGTCGCCTTCGGCCTGAACCTGGTGTTCAGCAACGGTGAGGGCTGGCCACGCACGCGCTGGCTGCTGTTCGGCGGCGCTGCCGACGAGCAGGCCTTCAAGGCCTACTACCGCGACCATCAGGTGCCCACGGCGGTGTGGTATCGGGCGCCGGCCTACGCCGGGCTGACCGCGGTCAATCTGGCCAACAACGCGGCCATCCGGGCGGGGCTCTCGGGGGCCCTGAGCGATGCCGGGTGCCGTGCCTGGCTGCAACGGTTCTGATGCCATGTCCAGTCTCGAGTTCGACGATATCCAGGGCATCGTCCTCAGCGGCTACGGGGAGTTGCCCCATGCCGCCTTCCTGATACTGCACTTCGGCGAGCCGGCGGCGGCCCGGGAGTGGCTGGGGACGATGGCGCAACGGGTCGCCACCGGCGACGCGGGGCGGCCCGTCAGGGATGACGGGCGGTTGCAGCTGGCCTTCAGCTGGCCGGGGCTGGCCCATCTGGAGCTGTCCTGGCAGGCCCTGAAGGGGTTTTCCCGGGAGTTCCGCGAGGGGCTCGCCGGTTCCCCGCGACGCAGCCGGGTACTGGGCGACTGCGGGGAGAGCGCGCCCTCCGGCTGGCGCTGGGGGCGGCCCGATGCGCCGGCCATCCACGCCCTGCTGATGGTCTACGGGGCGACCCCGCGCAGCCTCGCGGCCCTGGTCGCCAGGCAGCGCGAGAGCCTGGCGGCGGCCGGCATCCGCGTGCTCGAGACCCTGGAGAGCCAGCCCCTGCCGGGCGCCAAGGAACACTTCGGCTTCCGCGACGGCATCTCCCAGCCCAAGCTGGCCGGGGTCAGCAGCAGCCAGGATCCTCGTCACCGGGTGGCGGCGGGAGAGTTCGTGCTCGGCTATCCCAACGAGCGCGGCCAGTACACCGCCCGTCCCCTGGTGTCGCCCATCGAGGACCCGCACGACCTGCTGCCGGAGGTGGCCGGCGGCGAGGCCCGCGACCTGGGGCGCAACGGCAGTTACCTGGTGTTCCGCCAGCTGAGCCAGGATGTTCATGGCTTCTGGTCCTGGCTCGATGGCCAGGCCCCGGGCAGCGAGGCGCGCCGCGCCCTGGCGGCGAAGATGGTGGGGCGCTGGCCGGACGGAACGCCGCTGGTCGACTCCCCGGAGGGCGAGACCGGCGCCACGCAGGCCAACGCCTTCGGCTATCACCACGAGGACCCGGAGGGGCTGAAGTGCCCGCTGGGCGCCCATGTGCGGCGCACCAACCCCCGCGACATGCTGCCGCCCAAGCCCGGCAGCCAGGACTCGCTGGCCATCAACCGCCGTCATCGGCTGCTGCGTCGCGGCCGCGTCTATGGCCCGCCCCTGGCCGAGAGCCTGGCGCCGGACGACCTGCTGGCCGCCAGCGACGACGGCGTCGAGCGGGGATTGCTGTTCCTCTGCGTCAACGCCGATATCAGCCGCCAGTTCGAGTTCGTGCAGCAGACCTGGGTCAACAACGCCAACTTCGCCGGCCTGCACGCCGACACCGATCCGCTGATCGGGCCGCGCGGCGCGGGGCGCGAGACCTTCACCGTGCCCGACGCGCCGCTGCGTCGACGCCATCACGGCCTGCCGCGCTTCGTTCGGGTACGCGGTGGCGCCTATTTCTTCCTGCCGGGACGCCGGGCACTGCGCTATCTGGCCGAGCCTCCCCTCGGCCTGACGACCGCGACCAGCGCCCCCGCGGCCCCCGCCACGCTGCTGCCGGATAGCTGGTGGCTGCGCGCCGGGCGGGTCTTCAACCGGGCGGTAGAGCAGGGCATCGTGCTGACGCGGCGTTGCACGACGCTGCGCAACGGCCTCGATCGCCTGGTCCAGCAGCCGGCCACCGAGCTTCTGCAGGCGAGCATCCGCCGGCGTCGGCAACGCCTGGGCCTCGACGCCGACCTGGCCATCGCCGAGGAGCGCATCCTGCCCGGGGAGGCCGAGGTCACCCGGCGCATCAGCGAACGGATGAGCGCCTTCCTGCTGCGCACCTACCGGCATGGCACCGCCGAGCGGGCCGGCAACACCAAGACCTATGGCCTGCTCGAGGCCGAGTTCGAGGTACTGGCGCTGCCGCCGGCCCTGCGCTGCGGCCTGTTCGCGGCGCCGGGGCGCTACCAAGCCTGGGTGCGCTTCGGCGGGCCGGGGCCGCGGGTCACGCCGGACATCCGCAACAACGGCGTGCTCAGCCTGGGGGTCAAGGTGACCGGCGTCCCGGGGGAGACCCTGCTCGACGACGAGGCCCACACCCAGGACTTCTCGGCGATCAGTTCGCCCACCTTCACCACGCCCGACGTCTACGAGAATGCCAAGTTGCAGCGCCTGATCGGGGCGGGGATGCCGGTGTGGTACTTCCTCAACCCCTTCGATTCCCACTACCGGGACATGCTGTTGCAGGCGCTCTACGCCAAGGCCCACGGCAGTCCCTTGGAGGCCGACTACTGGAGCTGCGTGCCCTACCTGTTCGGCGAGGGCCGGGCGATCAAGTATCGGTTCGTGCCGATGCTGGCCGGGCGCACGCCCGTGCCCTTGCCGGCGCCGGACGACTACCTGCGGGAGGCCATGCAGCGCACGCTCGCCTCGGTCGAGGAGGTGGTCTTCGAGATGCGCATCCAGTGCCAGGAAGATCCGGTGACCATGCCCATCGAGGATGCCTCGGTGATCTGGACCTCGCCGGAGATCCCGGTGGCGACCCTGCGCATCCCGGCACAGGCCTTCGCCACCCCGGAGCGGGAGCGCCTGGCCCGCGAGCTGACCATCAATCCCTGGCATGCCTTGCCCGACCACCGGCCGCTGGGCAACCAGAACCGCGCCCGTCGGGAGATCTACCAGGCGACCTCCCGGGTGCGACAGCGCATCAATGGCGAGACCCACTTCATTCCCGATGCGGAGGCGTCGCGTCGGCGCCGTGAAGACGCGCATGCAGGCTGTGGACGCGCTGGTCGAGTCCCGACACGGGGCCGTCCACCCTGACCCCGGGCACGATCCGCTGGATCGGCAAGGGCGCCACCGGGGGAGGGGCGACACCCATGGCGCTCAGCCAGTCGACGAGCTGTTCGGCGGAACTGGCGTAGACGATGCGCCCCAGCCCCACCCAGCCGTGGGCGGCGGCACACATCGGGCAGTGCTCGCCGGAGGTGTAGACCGTGGCCGCGGCGCGCTCCTCGGGGCTCAGGTGCTCGGCGGCCCAGCGCGCGATGGCGAACTCGGGGTGACGGGTGGCGTCCCCGCCGGCTATGCGGTTGCGATCCTCGAACAGCACCCGGCCGTCGGCAGCCACCAGCAGCGAGCCGAAGGGCGCGTCGCCGGCCTCCAGCGCCTCCTCGGCCAGCCGCACGCAGCGTTCGAGATGGGGCATGTCGTCGTCGTGGATCATCGTCCTGTCGCCTCTCGGGGTGTCTCGTGTCCGGTCAGTCTAGCCCCCCGGCACGGTACTCGGGGAGAGGCGCCGGGCCCGGCCGGAACCGGCTCGACCGGCCACGATCTGTGCTAGCTTCAAGGTCAACGGCCGGTTCCATGCCTCGCCTGGGCCATACCGGTCGGGAGGACAGGGCACGGTTGGCAGGCGATGCGTTCGCCGTGGACTGTGACGACGTGAATCCCCGCTACGCTGCCGTGCGAGGCCCTAGCCGCGTCTGTTCCGGGGGGAAGCCCGGCGAACCGGGAGCCGTCTTGGTGCCTCTCCTCGCCGCCCTGCCGTCGGGCCCCGTCCTTGCCGAGGCCCCGGCGCGTCGCATGACCATTCTCGAGGAGGGGTGACCCGGGAGGTTGCATGTCGCTATCACTGACCCAGGCACTGCGCGATGAATATGTCCGCCTCTTCGAGACCTGTCGGGTTCGACCGGAGCGCAACCGGAGCATCGCGCAAGCGGTGGATCGGCTGGTGGAGAATCGCGAGCGCTACCGTGACGTCGCGGCCCGCCAGGGCGTGCCCTGGGCCTTCGTGGGACTCGTCCACCAGATGGAGGCTGGTGGTGACTTCGGCTGCCATCTGCATAACGGTGACCCGCTCCTGGCGCGAACCGTGCACGTGCCGGCGGGACGACCGAGGCGAGGATCCCCGCCCTTCACCTGGGAGGAGAGTGCGGTCGACGCCCTGGCCATGAAGCGGCTCAACCGGCACACCGACTGGAGCCTGCCCGGCCTGCTCTATCAGTTCGAGAAGTACAACGGCTGGGGCTATCGACGCTTCCATCCCGGGGTGCTGTCGCCCTACCTGTGGAGCTTCTCCGAGCACTATGATCGGGGCAAGTACGTCGCCGACGGGCGCTGGTCGGATACCGCCGTGTCGCGCCAGGCCGGCGCCGCGGTGATCCTCCGGCGCATGGCGGAAACCGGAGTGGTGGCCTTCGACGAGGGGCCGGTGCCCCGGGAAGGGGCGGCACCGCTGGTGCCGCGCTACGCGATGCGGCGCTCCTCTAAGGCCGAGACGCTGGCCGGCGTGGAAGCCCTGCAGCAATGGTTGAACAGCTTCCCCAGCCTGTTCGTCAAGGTGGACGGGGTGGCCGGGCCGCGTACCTCGATGGCCTTCCGCTTTGCCACCGGCCACTACCTTCCCGGCGATCCGCGCAGCGACGATCCGCGCAGCGAGGCGAATTGACCGGCTCAGCCGTCGGGCAATGGCGGCACCAGTCCCAGGGCCGTGACCATGCGCACCAGTTCTGCCAGGTTGGCGGCCCCCAATGCCTTCATGGCCCGCAAGCGATAGATCTCCACGGTCTTGGCGCTGATCGCCAGGTGCTCGGCGATCTCCCGGCTGGTCATGCCGTCCGCCACATGGATCAGGATCTCGCGCTCCTTGGGGCGCAGGGCGTCGAAGCGGGCCTGCAGGGCCTCGAGTCGTGCCCGCTCGTGGCGGTGTCGCCGGTGCTCGACCAGCGCCTGCTGGACGATGTCGATCAGTTGCTGGTGGTTGAAGGGCTTCTCGATGAAGTCGAAGGCGCCTGCCTTGAGCGCCGTGACGGCCATGGGCACGTCGCCATGCCCGGTCATGAAGATGATCGGGGTATCGTCGCCGCGCTCGCGCAACCGCTGCTGGACCTGAAGCCCGCTGAGCCCGGGCATGCGGACGTCGAGCAGGATGGCGTCGTGGGCCGCGGGATCGGCGGCCAGGAAGGCCTCGCCATCGCCATAGGCCAGGGTCGCGAGACCCACCGACTCGAGCAGCCAGGCCAGCGACTCGCGAAGGGCCTGGTCATCGTCGACCACGGCGATGCAGGACGGTCGGCTGGCGGACTCGGTCACGCGGGGCTCCGGCGAGGCTGGGTGGGGTGGGGCAACCTGGAGCGGCAGTGTAGCGCCTCGCGCCTGTCCGGGCCATCTCGGCCGCGCCGGTCCTGCGAGGCTGGAGGAGGTGATCGCGACGCCCGCCTGCCGAGGTGGTCATCATCATTGCCTCGGCGGGACCCTGCTGACGATCGCCGCGGCGGCCAAGGCCCGGGACGGCGACGACCGGCTGGCGACCCTCATCACCCTGGCGACCCAGCGGGACTTCCCCGAGGCAGACGAGCTGATGCTGTTCATCGGCGAGAGCGAGGTCTCCTTTCACGGTGGCCCCGCCGCGGCTCGGCGGCGATCGCTACCCGCCCCTCGACGCGGCGCCCGGCCGCTTCGTGCGGATGTCCTGAGCCGCGACGGCTCAGCCGCGGGGCGAGGTGCCCTCGGCCCGCAGGGTGGCGTCGAAACGGGCGCCGCCCGATTCGGCTGGCGGGGCCAGGGCCAGGCCGCCGCCCATGGCCTCCATCAGCGAGTGGCTGATGGCCAGCCCCATGCCCAGGCCATCGTGGCGCCCGGAGTGGAAGGGCGTGAAGAGGCGCTTCCGGTCCGCCTCGGCCACCCCGGGACCGCGGTCGCTGACCGTCATGACGACCTCGCGAGGCCCGCTGCGTCGGGCCGCGATCGCCACCCGATCCGCCCCGGGATGCCCGCGGCTGGCCTCCAGGGCGTTGAGCAGCAGGTTGACCAGCACCTGTTCGAGGGCGATGGGGTCGGCGAGGACTCGCGGAAGGTCCTTGGGCAGTGCCGGGTCCAGCGCCACGCCGGCCTGCTGGAACTGCCACGCGCAGAGCCGGCAGGCCCCCGTCACGGCCTCGCCCAGCGCCATCGGACGGCTGCGGGTCTGGCCCTTGCGCACATAGGAGCGGATATGGCGCAGCCGCTCGGCGAGCCCCGACACCTGCGCGTTGATGCGCTCGAGGGGCAGGCCGAGGTCGGCGGCCGGCGCGTCGGGGGCCGTGCGCAGCTTGATCAGCGCGCCGCTGGCATAGTTGGCGATGGTCGCCAGCGGCTGGTTGAGTTCGTGGGCGATATTGGAGGCCAACTCGCCGGTGGTGGCCAGGCGATTGGCATGGGCGATCTGCGCCTGGTGGCGGCGGGCCTGGGCCTCGGCGGCCTTGCGCAGGCCGATGTCCCGGTTGAGCAGCGACAGGTGGCCGGGCACGGCACCGGGGCCCCGGTGGGCCAGCACCACGCTGAGCACCGGCAGGGTTCCCCGGCGGCCGCGCATCGAAAGCTCGCCGCTCCAGGAGCCGTCGCGGGCCACGGCGGGCAGCACGATATCCCGCAACTCGGCAAGCGAGGCCTCGGTATAGGCGTCGGCGAGGCTGGCCCCGCCGTCCCCGCCGTCCCCGCCGTCCGCGGCGGGCAGGGCGAGCCGTCGCCGGGCGGCCTCGTTGGAGTCGAACAGGCGCTCGGCGTCGTCGGCGAAGAGCACGTAGTCGGTGGTGGATTCCACCACCCGGGCCAGGCGCTCGCGGTTGGCCTCGGCGCGCAGGCGTCGCCCCACGTCCCGTGACACGCAGAGGATATCCAGCAGCTCGCCGGTCCCGGAGTCGCGGCGGGTGCGACTGGTGGTCTCGAACCACACGTAGCGACCGTCCCGGGCGCGGAAGCGATAGGTGTACTGGTAGAAGCCGTCTTGGTGGTAGACCCGGGGCGACTTGTTGAGCAGGTCGGCGAGGTCGGCCGGGTGGAAGAGGTCGTAGGCACAGACGCCGATCAGCGCCTCGGGGGCATAGCCGAGCAGGTCCCGGGACGCCCCGGAGGCATAGAGGAAGGTGCCGTCCCGGGCATGGCGCGAGATCAGGTCGGTGGTGCTGTCGGCCAGCCAGCGATAGTGGCGCTTCTCGTTGTCGAGGGCCGCGTTGCGGGCCTCGAGCTCGGCGTTGCGGGCCTCGAGCTCGGCGTTGCGGGCCTCGAGCGCCGCCAGGCGCGCCTCCAGTCGGCGGGTCCGGTCGTCCGCCATCAATGGGCCGGATCCACCATGCCGCCGAGGGAGGCATTGCGCCGGAACCAGCCGGCGATGCTGGCGCGGGACCGCCGGGTCGGCAGAACCTCATGGGGCACGCTATCGGAGAGAAAGCAGGCGAAGGTGCCGGCCTCGGGGCGCACCCGGGCCACCTCGCGCTGCGGATCGTGCGGGGCGAAGATCACCATCTCGCCACCGGCGTCCAGGGGCCAGTCGGGATTGAGGTAGCCGACGGTGGAGATCACCCGGTTGGCCCGGCCGCGGAAGCTGTCCAGGTGGCGACGGTAGAAGGCGCCCGGCGGGTACTGGGCGAAGTGCGCCTCGTACTCGAACAGGCCCAGGAACAGGGCCTGGTTCAGCGCCTGCTGCAGCTCACCCATGGCCTCCAGGTAGCGGCGTTGGCCCAGGCTCTCGCGGTCGAGCCAGCGAATGGCGTCACCCCGGATGTCGCGTCGCAGGTGATGCGCGGTGCCGCGGCCGATGCCGGCGGCCTCCAGGGCGTCGCGTCGGGCCATCTCGGCCAACTCGTCGAACAGTGGCCGGTGCAGGGTCTCGGGCAGGAAGCCTTCGCCGACGTACCAGCCGCGGTCGACCAAGGCATCGACCAGTTCGGCCAAACGGGACTCGGGGAGCAGGGCAGGGGAGACGCTTTCGTTCATCGATCGAGCAGCCGGCGTTCGGGGTGGTAGCGGAGTTCGCCGGCCGGGCGGGCGAAGAGGCTGATCGGCATGCCCCAGCCCTCGGCCAGCAGTTCCACCAGCATCATCGACGACAGGCCCCAGATGACATGGCCGTCGCGGCGATAGCTGGGCACATAGTAGTCACGCCCCTCGACCCGGATCACGTCGGTGTGGGTGCGACGATCCTCGAGGAAGTGCGCCAACGGGACCTCGAAGATGGCATCCAGCTCGCGGCGGTCCGGGACCAGGGGCAGGTCGGGCGGGATCACACCCACATAGGGCGTGACCTTCAGCCCATGCAGCGAGAGCACGTCTGAGAGTCGGCCAAGCACCTCGACCCGGGACGCTGGCAGGGCGATCTCCTCCTCGGACTCGCGCAGGGCGGTGGCCAGCAGGTCGTCATCCTGATCCTCGCGCTTGCCGCCGGGGAAGGCCACCTGGCCGCTGTGGGTGGAGAGATGGGCGGCGCGGCGGGTGAAGAGCAGCGTCGGCTCGGGGCGTGCCACCAAGGGCATCAGCACGGCCGCCTGGGGCAGGTCGAATCGCAACCGCCGTGGCGCATGCGCTTGCAGGCGCTCGCGAAGTTTCTCTAACATGGTGCTTCCGTCGGGTTTCATTCCATTTACCCAGTCGCCGTGAGCGGCGTCAAGTCCGGGCCATGGCCTGTCGACAGCCTGTCAGGGAGCCACATGAACTTCTGCAGCCATTGCGGCCAGCCGGTCAGTTTCGCGATTCCGGACGGCGACGATCGACCGCGGTATCTCTGCGCGGCCTGCGGCACCATCCATTACCAGAACCCGCGCATCGTCGCCGGCACCCTGCCGATCCTCGGCTCCCGGGTGCTGCTGTGCCGTCGGGCGATCGCGCCGCGCAAGGGCTACTGGACCCTGCCGGCGGGGTTCATGGAGAACGCCGAGACCACCGTGGAGGCGGCGATTCGGGAGACCCGCGAGGAGGCCCTGGCCGACGTGGCGATCCATGACCTCTACACGCTGATCAACCTGCCGCACATCAACCAGGTGTTCATGATCTTTCGCGCCGACCTCGCCGGCGACTTCGGGGCCGGCCCGGAAAGCCTCGAGGTCGCGCTGTTCGAGGAACACGAGGTGCCCTGGGATTCGCTCGCCTTCCCCACCATCGAGCGCACCTTGCACCACTTCTTCGCCGACCGCGCCGGCGGCGACTACCCGCTGCACATCAGCGACATCACCCCGGAAGACCGCGAGCGCTACTTCGGCTCGGCCTGAGCCGACCGGGACGCTGCGCCCCTCGGCAGGAGGGGCGGACGGGCCGCCAGGCCCGGCGTCCTAGACCGTCGCCAGCGACCAGACGTCGTAGGCCGGCTCCTCGTAGGGGTGGGCCAGCCTGAGGGCGGCCACCGCCTCGCGGAGCAAGGCATCCTCGCAGACCAGCTCCACCTTGAGTTCCTCCACCGTCTCCAGCTCGCCGACCCGGCCGATATGCGGCTGGGCGCCCGCCAGCGGGCGAAACTGGCCGGTGCCTGGCGTCTGGAAGCAGCAGGCCTCGTAGTCGCCGATACGCCCGGCGCCGGTGGCGAAGACGGCCTCCTTCACCCGCTCGGCAGCGTCGGCGGGCACGAAGAACGCAAGCTTGTACATGGTGAGGCTCCTTCCCGGGGATGTCCCCCCGTTGTGCCATAACCCGGCTCCGCCGTCAGCCCCGGAGAGCCGGGCGATCGGTCGTGACAAATAATTATTGTGCATACATTGTACATTGACTAGATTTTGTACAGCTTAAGACGGCGACGGTCTCGCCGTCAGGTAAGCGCCACGCCCAGCGCTGGTCATGCGCAGGCGATATCCCCAGAGGAGTGAGCTACATGAACGCTATCACCACCCACGCCCCGCAATGGATCGGTACCGGCCTGATGGGCCTGATGCTGGCCGGCAGTGTCCAGGCCGACAGCCACGGCATGGCCAAGGACATCGTCGATACCGCCGCGGCCGCCGGCCAGTTCGAGACCCTGGTCGCGGCCGTCCAGGCCGCCGACCTGGTCGACACCCTCAAGGGTGAAGGCCCCTTCACCGTCTTCGCGCCCACCGATGATGCCTTCGCGGCCCTGCCGGACGGGACCGTCGACGACCTGCTCAAGCCCGAGAACCAGCAGACCCTGCAAGCCATTCTCACCTACCACGTGGTGCCCGGGACGGTCATGGCCGAGGACGCCATGGCGGCCGACAGTGCCACCACGGTGCAGGGGCAGGATCTCACCATCACCACCATGGATGGCCAGCTGATGGTCGACGACGCCACCGTCATCCAGACCGATATCGAGGCCAGCAACGGGGTCATCCATGTGATCGACAGCGTGCTGATGCCCGAGTGAAGGTCCTCATCCCCTGCGGGTGTCTCGTCTAACCCCCTTGCCGTCCAGCCGGGCGGCTTTTTTTATCGCGCCGTCTCAGGCTGCCCTCCCGGGGCGGGATTTTGACAACGGCAAGGCGAGGAGGGGAGCCTTGGGTCATCGCCCAACGGGAGGACGGAGCATGCACCGGGAACTCGAGCGCCTGATGGAGCGCATCGGCCTGACGCCCCTCGGGGAGCCGACGGCCCTGGCGGGAGGCGACATCGCCGCGGTGTTCCGGTTGGAGACCGATCAGGGCGCGGTGGTGATCAAGCGGGATGCCGCCGAGCGGCTGGCCGGGGAGGCGGAAGGATTGACGGCGCTGCGAGAGGCCGTGACCCGGCTGGTGGTGCCGGAAGTGCTCGGCCGGGAGGGCGAGTGGCTGGTGATGGAGGCCCTCGCCCCCCGCCGACGGGCGTCGGGAGGTGAGGTCGCCTTGGGCGAGGGGCTGCGGGAGCTGCATGCGGTGGCCGGGGGGGCGCATGGCTGGCATCGGGACAATGCCTGCGGCACCACGCCCCAGCCCAACGCGCCTCTCGTCGATGGCCGGACCTTCCAGCGAGAGCGGCGGCTGCTGCCGCTGGCCCGGGCCTGCCATGACCGGGGGCTGCTCGACCAGCGGCTGCGGGTACGCCTGGAGGCCCTGGCGGAGGGGCTGGAGACGTGGTTGCCGGATGCCCCGGCGAGCCTGGTCCACGGCGATCTCTGGTCCGGCAATGTGCTGTATACCGAGCGGGGGCCGGCCATCATCGACCCGGCGGTCTACCGCCATTATCCCGAGGTGGACCTGGCCATGCTGACCCTGTTCGGCGCCCCGTCCGAGGCCTTCTTCGCGGCCTACTGGAACGGCGCGGCCCCGGAGGACTGGCCGCGGCACGAGGCCCTCTTTCAGCTCTATCCGCTGCTCAACCACCTGCTACTGTTCGGGGGCAGCTATCGGGGTGCCGTGGAGCGAACGCTGGACCGGCTGGCCAGGGGCTGAGTCATCGCCGCAAGCGGGGCCGGGGATGAGCGTCGTGCCGACGCTCGGCCACGTTCCGGGCGGCCGGCACCCGTCGATCGTGCCTCCTCCTGTTGCCCCAGGCAAGACCGGTGAATCAGGGGGTTGAGTGGCTCGAGGAGCTCTCCGGAGGGCCGTGCATGCCGGCATGATTGTGCCGTCGCGGGGCCAGGCCGGCCGACCCGGGCGCCCCGTGGGGCGAGGGCGCTCAGGCCCTGCCGCCGAGCTGGCGCAGCCAGCGACGTCCACGCCGCCACCATCCGGCCAGCGGCGTCACGGCATGCGGCAGGGCGGGCGAGGCGGACAGGAAGTCATCGATCGGCCCCACCTGGCGGGGCCGATCGAGCATGGGGGCATGGCCACAGCCGGGAACCTCGAGGCTGACCAGGCCGGGCTGGCTGTCGCCCATGCGGCTCACGCTCTCGGCGCTCAGCAGCGGTGAGCTCTCGCCGCGTACCACCATCAGCGGGCAGCGGATCGCCTGCCAGTCGGCCCAGGTGTCCCGGGGGGTGTCATGGACGAATTGCTCGCCGATGCGCGGATCATAGTGATAGGTCCAGCTGCCGTCGGGGAGTCGGCGGGCGCTGGACAGGGCCAGGCGTCGCCAGGCGTCGTCGCCCTCGATGCCGAAGCCGGCATAGTGGCGGCGCAGCTCCGCCTCGAGTTCGCTGAAGCGACAGAAGCGGTGGGGAACACCGAAATAGGCGCCCAACGCGGCCAGGCCGTCGGGGTCGAGTTCCGGACCGACATCATTGAGTACCAGGCGTTCGATGCGCCCCGCGGTGGCCGGCTCGGCGGCCAGCAGCATGCCCAGCAGGCCACCCATGGACGTGCCGACCCAGGGCACCCGCTCCAGGCCGAAGTGATCCAGCAGCGCAACTGCTATTGTCATGTAGTGCGAATACAGATAGTCGTGTGACGGATACAGCGACCAGCTGGACAGTCCCCGCCCCGGGGTATCGGGCGCCAGGACCCGCCAGCCGGGGCCGAGCTCCCGGGCGAAGTCGGCGAAGTCGCCGCCGTGGCGGGCCAGTCCATGCCAGGCGATGACGGTTCGCGGGGCCTGCGGGTGCCAGATGCGCACCGCCACCTCCAGCTCCCTGACCCGCAGCAGTGTCAGTGCGTCCATTTCGCGCTCTCCCGGGTTCGACTATGCTGCAAAGCAGCATAGCGGATTCGCCAACAACTGCCGAGGGCCGCGAAAAATTTCACGCGGCTTGCATGGTTGACGATGGATTGCCGCCATAAACATGCGACAATGAATGTATACTCCTATCGACACAAGGAACTTGCCGATGATGCCGTTTCGTTCGGTGCTTCCGGGCTCTGCTCCCCGCCCGGGGGCGCGGGCCCTGCTACCGCTGCCGCTGCTGGTGGCCTCGCTGATGGCGGCGCCGGCCCAGGCGGCCGACCTGCTGACCATCACCCGCGATGCCCTCGACAACAATGCCGAGCTGGCCTCGGCGCGCGCCCAGTTCTACGGCGTGGAAGCCGGCCGCGACGTCGAGCGCGGCGACCTCTTGCCCCAGGTCAATGCCTCGGGCCAGCTGGCCCACAACCGCGAGTACCAGAGCCAGGCCTCGCCGCTGCTCTCGCAGCTTGGCATCGACTCTGAGACGGGAGGCGACAACTACAACAGTGGCACCCTGACCCTGGAGGCCACGCAGGCCCTCTTCGATGCCCGCAATGGCGCCGAGGTGGAGCAGGCCGACCGCCAGATCGACCAGCAGACCTACCAGTTGGCCGCCACCGAGCAGCAGGTGCTGATCGACGTGGCATCGGCCTATTTCGATATCCTGCGTGCCCACGAGATCCTCGAGGCGCGGCGGGCCCAGGAGCGGGCCATCGGGCGTCAGCTCGAGCAGGCCCGCGAGCAGTTCGATGTGGGGCTGATCGCCATCACCGAGGTGGAAGAGGCCCAGGCGAGTTTCGATCAGTCCCGGGCCGAGCGGATCGCCGCGGAGAGCGACCTGCAGGTCAGCTTCGAGGCCCTCGAGCGTCTCACCGGCCAGCGCTACCAGAGCATCGAATCGCTCAAGGAGGCCATGCCGGTAACACCGCCCGAACCCGCCCGTCGCGATGCCTGGGTGGAGACGGCGCTGGACAACAACCCGCTGGTGCTGGCCAGCCAGGCCGGTATCGAGGTGTCGCGCAGTGGCGTGGACATCGCCCAGGCGCAGCGCCTGCCGGTGGTCGAGGCCTTCGCCAACTACAACTACAGCGACGATGATCGCGACAGCGTGGGGGGGTACAACTCCGCCAGCCAGGTCGGCGTCGGGGTGAGTCTGCCGCTGTATACCGGGGGGCGCACCACGGCGAGCATCCGGCAGCGTTCCTATGCGCTGGAGGCCAGCCAGTATGACTTCGAGTCCCAGCGCCGCGACACCGTCCAGCAGGTGCGTTCGCTGTTCACCCAGGTCAGCAACGACGTGACCACGGTGGAGGCCCGTGCCCAGGCCATCGTCTCCAACCAGAGCGCCCTGGATGCCACCCGGGCCGGCTACGAGGTCGGAACCCGCAACATCGTCGATGTGCTCAACGCCGAACAGAACCTCTACGATGCCATCGCCGACCATGCCGACGCCCGCTTCAGCTACGTGACCAACCTGCTCACCCTGCGCCAGCAATCGGGCACCCTGAATGTCGAGGCCATCGAGCAGATCAATACCTGGCTCGACGAGGAACAGGGGGTGTCCTTCACCCTGCCCGAGGAGGGCGAGGGGAATCGCTATGATGCGGCGCTGGAGATCGGGGAGCCTCCAAGCCCCGGCGAATGACGCAGCGGTCATCCGACATACAATCGTGGATGTATGGTTTACATTCACGGCTGTATGCGTGTAGTCTCTGTCGACTTCTTGATGCGCTCAACGGGATAGCAAGGCATGAAAACGATCATCCAGAGTGGCCGGGCCGGCCTGCTGGCGCTGGCCTCGAGCCTGTTGCTGGCCGCCTGTGGCCAGGAAGAGGTCCCGCAACAACAGGCCGGCGGAGGGGATGCCCCGCCCCGGCCCATGCAGGTGATGGAGGCGGTGCGCCAGGACATTCCCCTGGACAAGTCCTATCCCGCCAAGCTGCGCAGCGAGAACGAGGTGACCCTGGTGGCCCGGGTGGACGGCTTCCTGGAGGCCAGGCACTTCGAGCCGGGGGCGTTGGTGGAGCAGGGCGATAGCCTGTATTCCATCGAGCCCGACCTCTACCAGTCCGTGGTGGCCCAGCGCGAGGCCGACCTGGAGAGTGCCAAGGCCGAGCTGGTGCGGGCCCAGCGCGATGCCAACCGCTTCGCGAGCCTGCTGCGCCAGAACTCGGTGAGCCGTCAGGACTATGACCAGGCCCTGGCGGACCAGAGCGTGGCGCGGGCCACGGTGGCCCAGGCGGAGGCCGCCCTGGCCAATGCCCGGATCGACCTCGGCTATGCCGATGTCACCGCCCCGGTGGACGGCATGATCGGCCTGAGCCAGGTGAACGTCGGCAACCTGGTGACCGCGGGCACCGAGCTTGCCACCATCACGCCCCTGGATCCGCTCGAAGTGCGCTTCCAGCTGCCCCAGCAGGATGCCTTCGCGCTGCGTCGCCAGCTGGATGATCAGGCGATCACCGACATCGGTGCCCGACTGGAGCTGCCCGCCGACGGCGGCAGCCTGACGGGCCACCTGGACTTCCTCGGCTCACGGGTCGACGAGTCCACCAGCACCGTCCAGGCCAAGGCGACCTTCGCCAATCCCGAGGCGCGGGTGCTGCCCGGCCAGTTCGTGCGCGTGCAGCTCGAGGGCATGAAGCGCTTCGACGTCATGGCGGTGCCCGAGATCGCCCTGACCCAGGGGCTGATGGGCCCCCAGGTCTTCGTGCTCGACGAGGATGACAAGGCCAGGGCACGCACCGTGCAGCTCGGCGAGATCGCCGGTCCCTGGCAGCTCCTGCGCGATGGCCTCGAGAGCGGCGATCGGGTCGTGGTGAGCGACCCCGCGGGCCTGCAGCCCGGCACGGCCATCGCGCCCCAGGCCTTCGACGGCAACGCGGAGGCGCTGATGGCCCAGCAGACCGCAGCCGGCCCGGGGCAGGCAGGCGCGTCCGCGACGGATGGGGCGAACGGTGACGCCTCCGCGGCCGGTTCGGGCGACGGGGACGGCGGGCAATGAACTTCTCCAACTTCTTCATCAAGCGGCCGATCTTCGCCTCGGTGCTGGCCATCATCCTGACGCTGATCGGGCTGATGAGCATGCGGGTGCTGCCCATCGAGCAGTACCCGAGCGTGGTGCCGCCCACGGTCTCGGTCAACGCCACCTTCCCGGGGGCCGACGCCGAGACCGTGGCCCAGACCGTGGCCGCGCCCCTGGCCGAGGCCATCAACGGCGTCGAGGACATGCTCTACATGTCCTCGACCAGTGCCGACAATGGCTCGATGCAGCTGGAGGTGGCCTTCAATATCGGCACCGACGGCGACATCAACACCATCAACGTCAACAACCGGGTGCAGGGCGCGCTGTCCCAGCTGCCCGAGGCGGTGCAGGACCAGGGCGTGACCGTGGAGCTGAGCTCCAGCTCGATCCTGATGCTGGTCTCGCTGATCTCCCCCGAGGGCGACTACGACCGCACCTACCTGCAGAACTACGCGACCCTCAACGTCCTGGACGAGTTGCGCCAGGTCCCCGGGGTCGGCGACGCCGAGGTGCTGGGGGGCGGCGAGTTCGCCATGCGGGTGTGGATGAACCCGGACAAGCTGGCCCAGTACGACCTGACCCCCGCCGAGGTCGCCGCGGCGATCCGCGCCCAGAGCACCGAGGTGCCGGCGGGCAACCTGGCGGCCACGCCCCAGTCGGACCCGCGGGCCTTCACCTACACCATCACCGCCGGCGGTCGGCTGTCGAGCACCGACGACTTCCGCGAGATCTTCCTGCGTACCAATCCCGATGGCTCGGCGCTGCGCCTGGGCGATGTGGCGCGCATCGAGCTGGGGGCGTCGTTCTACGGGATCGAGGCGCGCCTGAACGGCGGCACCATGGCACCGATCATCATCAACCAGCAGCCCGGGGCGAACGCCCTGGAGACCGCCAGGGCGGTCGAGGCCGCCATGGACGAGCTGGCCGGCCGTTTCCCGCCGGGGCTCGAGTACGTGGTGCCCTATGACACCACCCAGTTCATCGATGCCTCGGTGGAGACGGTCATCCACACCTTCATCGAGGCCTTCCTGATCGTCGGCGTCATCCTGTTCATCTTCCTGCAGAACTGGCGCTTCACGGTGATCGCCATGTCGGTGGTGCCGGTCT
Organism: Halomonas maura; assembly: GCF_030409305.1. Classification (GTDB taxonomy): domain Bacteria; phylum Pseudomonadota; class Gammaproteobacteria; order Pseudomonadales; family Halomonadaceae; genus Halomonas; species Halomonas maura. The sequence goes on along the minus strand of NZ_JAUFPQ010000017.1, from coordinate 101,178 downwards.
CGGTGCTGGCGACCTTCGCCGGCTTCTTCGCCTTCGGTTTCACCATCAACCTGCTGACGCTGTTCGCCCTGGTGCTGTCCATCGGCATCGTGGTCGACGATGCCATCCTGGTGGTGGAGAACGTGGAGCGGGTGCTCGGCGAGGACGAGGAGATCACCGTCCGCCAGGCGACCGTGCAGGCCATGCGCGAGGTGGGCGGACCGGTCATCGCCACCTCGCTGATCATGGCGGCGGTGTTCGTGCCGGTCGCCTTCCTGGGCGGCTTCACCGGGCAGATCTACCAGCAGTTCGCGCTGACCATCGCCATCTCGGTGGCCTTCTCGGCGCTGATGGCCCTGACCTTCACCCCGGCGCTCTCGGCGATCTTCATCAAGCGCAAGTGGCACCAGACCTCCACGGCCGTCGGCCGGGCGCTGGGCACCCCGCTGCGACTGTTCGACCGCCTGTTCGCGGGCATCACCGCGGTCTACATGTGGATCGTCAAGGCGCTGGTGCGTTTCTGGGGGCTGGCGCTGCTGCTCACCGCCCTGGTGGGCGGCGCTTCCTGGTGGCTCTACCAGAGCACGCCCTCGACCCTGGTGCCGGAGACCGACCAGGGCATCGTGCTGGCCGCCGTGCAGCTGCCGGATTCCGCCTCCCTGTCGCGCACCCGGGACTACATGGGCCGGCTCAGCGCGGCCATCGAGGAGATCCCCGGGGTCAAGTATTCCTCGGCGGTCGCCGGCTACGACATCCTGTCGAGCTCGGTGAACACGGCCCGGGGCATCATCTTCGTCAACATGGACCCCTGGGAGGAGCGGACGCTGACCGCCTCCGGCCTGGTCGGTCGCATCATGCAGCTCGGCGCCCAGCTCGAGGGCGGCTCGGCCATGGCCTTCAACATGCCGCCGATCATGGGCCTGTCGACCACCGGCGGTTTCACCGGCTACCTGCAGTCCTTCGAGGGCGCCACGCCCCAGGAGCTGTACCAGGCCTCGCTGAAGGTGATGCAGGCGGCCGGCCAGCATCCCGCGCTGAATCAGGTGTTCACCACCTTCAACGTCAACGTGCCTTCCTTCCGCGCCGAGATCGACCGGCAGAAGGCGCTCAGCTACGGGGTCTCCCTGGAGGATTTGAACGACACCCTGTCGAGCACCTTCGGCAACGGCTTCGTCAACTACTTCAACTACCAGAGCCGCAACTTCCAGGTCTACCTGCAGAACGAGGACGAGTTCCGCAAGACGCCGGACGACGTGGCCAGTATCTATGTGCGCGGCGGCAACGGCGAGCGCATCCCGCTCTCCGAGTTCGTGAGCCTGGAGCGCCAGGCGGCACCGGCGGTGGTCACGCGCTTCGGTGTCTATACCGGGGCCCAGTTCCAGGGCGGTCCCGCCCCGGGCTATAGCTCCGGGCAGGCGATCGCCGCCATGCAGGAGATCGTCGCGGAGCAGCTCGGTGACGGCTGGGGCATGGGCTGGACCGGCACCGCCTATCAGGAGAGCCAGGCGGGCAGCGCGGCGACCCTGGCCATCGTCTTCGGCCTGCTGATGGTGTTCCTGATCCTCGCGGCGCAGTACGAGAGCTGGTCGTTGCCGCTGGCGGTGCTGACCGCCACCCCCTTCGCCTTCCTGGGTGGGGTCGGCGGCATCTTCCTGCGCGGCCTCGATACCAGCGTCTACGTGCAGATCGGCATGCTGGTGGTGGTGGGCCTGGCGGCCAAGAACGCCATCCTGATCGTCGAGTTCGCCGAGCTGCAGCGTCGCGAGATGGGGCGGTCGATCCGCGAGGCCGCGGTGACGGCGGCGGAGCTGCGCTTCCGGCCGATCGTCATGACCTCCCTGGCGTTCATCTTCGGCACCCTGCCGCTGGCGTTGGCCACCGGGGCGAGCGACACCAGCAGCCACCATATCGGCACCACGGTGGCGGTGGGCATGGCCTCGGTGGCGGTGCTCGGCAGCCTCTTCGTGCCGACCTTCTACGCCATGATCGCCGCGGTCTCCGACTGGCTGAGGCGCAAGACCCGCCCGGCCGACCGGCAGGCCGAGCCGGCACCGGCCCACGACGCGCCCTGACCCTGCGACGGCGGCCGGCGGGCATCGTCTCCCCGGGGGGCGGTGCCCGTTGGCGTCGGAGGCATGCGACCAAAGTGGCGCATCGCCCCTGGCGACGCTGGCTACGCTGGGAGAAGACCAACACTTTGCCGGCGAATCGGGCCGGCCGGAGGCGCCGCCATGCATGCCGTTCTCGATCTCGCCACGAGCTTTCCGCTGGTCGTCTTCACGGGGCTACTGGTGCTGCTGGTCGTCTACTGGCTGTTGGTGCTGCTGCGCCTGGCCCCGACCGAACTCTTCGAGCACGACAGCCTCAAGGAGGAGCACCTGGCCAGCACCATGGTCTCGCTGGGCTTCGCCGGGGTACCCGTGTCGCTGGCGCTGAGCGTGCTGATCGTCCTGGCGGGGAGCGTGACCCTGATCGTCGAGCTGGCGGTGTTGCGCTGGTTGCCCCTGGGGTTCTTCCGGATCCCGCTGGGGGTGCTGGTGCTGTGGGGCGCCTTCGCCCTGGCCTCGCCCCTGGCGGCCGGGCTATGCCTGCGGCTGCATCGTCGGCTGCACCGCGCGCCGGAGCGCCTGCCGCGATGCCTGCTCGGCGAACGGGTACGCGTCACCGCCGAAGCCGACGCCGATGGGCGCACCACGGCCGTGCTGGACGAGAATGACGGTCATGAGGTGGTGTTGCTGGGCAAGCCGGGCCGCCTGCCCCGGCCTGGCGAGCGGCATGTCCTGGTCAAGTACCTGCCGGAGGCCGACGGCTATCGCTCGGTGCGGGAGCAGGACTACCTGGATGCCCGCACGCGGCTGGTGCGCCTGCACCTGCTGGAGCGTCACGAACGCCCCCTGGACGATGGCGGCCGCGGGCACAATGGCTCGACGCCGTCAGCCTGAGGCGGGTGCGCGTCCGAGCAGCGTCAGCTGGGCATCGACCAGGGCCATGCCCTGCTCGCTCAGGGAAAAGGCCTCGGGGTCGCGCAGCCAGTCGTGGTAGAGGCCGCTCAGCACCGTCTGCAGCAGGCGGGTGGCGAGCTCGGGGCTGACGTCGTCGCGCAGCAGCCCCCGGTCACGGGCGGCGTTGAAGTAGTCGAGCAGGGCATCCAGGCATTCGCTGGCCATCTCGGCCTGCATGGCCTGGGGATCGATGTCGCTGAAGAACTCGCAGCGGTGGAGCAGGATGGCGTGGACCCGTCGATGCAGCGGCTGTTCCAGGCGCCTGAAGCCCAGCTGGCAACCCAGCCGGATGGCCTCCAGCGGGGCGTCCTTGTCGGCCTCGGTCTCTTCCACCAGTTCCTCGAAAGGCATGCGGACACGGTCCATCATGGCCCGGAACAGGTCGGCCTTGTTGCGGAAGTGCCAGTAGACGGCGCCCCGGGTCAGGCCGGCATGGCGGGCGATCTGCTCCAGGGAAGTGCGGGCGACGCCTTTCTCGAAGAACACCTCCTCGGCGGCATCGAGCAGCGCCGCCCGGGTGGCCTCGGCTTCGGCCTTGGTACGTCTGGCCATGGGGATCTTGCCTCCGGGGGAACGTCGCCCCATTCTACCGGAGCCACCGGCTGTTTTACATTCGTCCATGTATGCCAATCGTCGTCCCGGGGCTCGTCTTTTGGCGAGCCCGAGCGTATAAGGGGACATGCGGAAACACTGTTTCTGTCATACGGTTTTTGCCACACAAGGACGGCTCATGGCCCGTGCCCCCTTCGAACTCGCCGGCGTCCGGGTGGCGCCGGGGTCGCGCAACCAGATCGACGTGCCCGTGGCGCGCCTGTATACCCATGCGCCGCTCTACATCCCGGTGGAGGTGGTGCATGGGCGTCAGCCCGGACCGGTGTTGCTGGTATGTGGCGGCATCCATGGCGACGAGATCAATGGCGTGGAGATCGTGCGACGCCTGCTGCGCTCCCGCCAGATCCAGCGCCTGCGCGGGACCCTGATCGGGGTGCCCATCGTCAACGTGTTCGGCTTCGTGCAGCACAGTCGCTACCTGCCGGATCGCCGCGACCTCAACCGCTGCTTTCCCGGCAGCGAGTCCGGCTCGCTGGGCGGGCGGGTGGCGGCCCTGTTTCGTGAGCAGATCGTCGACCAGGCGACCCACATCATCGACCTGCATACCGGCGCCATCCATCGCACCAACCTGCCCCAGATCCGCGCCCAGCTCACGCCCGATGGCGAGACCGAGCGCATGGCCAACGCCTTCGGCGCCCCGGTCATCCTCAACGCCGACCTGCGTGAGGGGAGCCTGCGACACTATGCCCAGACCCGGGGCATCCCGGTGCTGACCTACGAGGCCGGCGAGGCGCTGCGCTTCGACGAGTGGGCGATCGCCCCCGGGGTGCGGGGCGTGCTGCGGGTGATGCGTCGGCTGGGCATGCTCAGCGGCGAGCAGCGCCGGCGCTCGCCGCCGGCGGCGGAGGTCGCCAACGGCTCGAGCTGGGCGCGGGCCCCCATCGACGGCATCCTCAGGCCCCGGGTACGGCTCGGTGCGCGGGTGGCCAGGGGAGAGTTGCTGGGGCGAGTGGCCGACCCCTTCGGCAACGCCGAGGGGGAGGTGCGCTCCATCGCCGACGGTATCGTCATCGGCATGGGGCGACTGCCGCTGGTCAACGAGGGCGAGGCGCTCTTCCATATCGCCCGCTTCGATGCCATCGAGGAGGCGGAGAGCGCGGTGGAGACCTTCCAGTCCAGCCTGGAACCGCCCCCGGATGCGCTCTACTGATCAGCCGGCCAGGGCGGGCTCGGGCGCCGGCACCAGGCCCAGAGCATCGTCGAACACCGCCAGGCCGGCCCCTTCGCGGTGGGCGTTCTCGGACAGGTGGCGCCGGAAGCGGCGCCCGCCGGGGCAGCCCTGGAAGAGCCCGAGCAGGTGGCGGGTGAGATGGTTGAGCCGTGCGCCCTCCGCGAGGCGGTTGGCGATATAGGGGCGCAGGGCCTCGGCCGCGGCATGGCGGCTCGCCGCCGGGCCCGGCTCACCGTAGAGGCGCCGGTCGACGCCGGCCAGCAGCCAGGGGTTCTGGTAGGCCTCGCGGCCGACCATCACGCTGTCGACGTGGCGCAGCTGTTCCCGGCACTCGTCGAGGGTCTTGAGCCCCCCGTTGATGCCGATATGCAGCTCGGGGTGCTGGGCCTTGAGCCGGTGGACCCGGGGATAGTTCAGCGGCGGGACGTCGCGGTTCTCCTTGGGGGAGAGGCCCTCCAGCCAGGCCTTGCGCGCATGCACGATGAACACCTCGCAGCCGGCCTCGGCGACGGTAGCGATGAAACGCGCCAGGTCGGCGTCCTCGTCCTGGTCGTCGATGCCGATGCGGCACTTCACGGTGACCGGGATGGTCACCGCCGCGCGCATGGCCCTGACGGCCGCGGCCACCTTGGCGGGATGCGCCATCAGGCAGGCGCCGATCAGGTTGTTCTGCACCCGGTCGCTGGGGCAGCCGACATTGAGGTTCACCTCGGCGTAGCCCCAGGCCTCGGCGATGGCCGCGCATTCGGCCAGCTCGCCGGCGTCGCTGCCGCCGAGCTGCAGGGCCAGCGGATGCTCCACGGCGTCATGGCCGAGGAAGCGCTCGCGGGGGCTGCCGTGGAGGATGGCGCCGGTGGTCACCATCTCGGTGTACAGCAGGGCGCGCCGGGTGAGGGTCCGGGCGAAGGCGCGATAGTCGCGGGTCGTCCAGTCCATCATCGGCGCGACGGAGAAGGTGCGGTCGAGATCGGTCATCGGGCATCACGGGCAAGGGGCCAGGGAGAGCGTATTCTACCAGTCGCGGCGCAGGTTGCGAGGGGCGCGACGCCGGCACGTCCTGCCCCCTCGCCCGGGCTATCCTCCATACTGCACAGATCGGCGAGGCGTTTCGCCTTGCCGCCGTGAGGAGCCAGGCATGCATGACGATCTCACCACCTCCCAGCGGGACCTGCTGGCCCGCGTGCTCCAGCATGGGGGGGTGCTGTCCGCGCCCTTCGGGCATGTCGGAGAGGACAGCCAGTTGCCCGGGATCCTGAAGGATATCGATCGTCTGGAAGCTCAGGGGCTGCTGAAGGTGCTGCGTGAGGCCCGGGGCTCGCCCGAGCGCCTCGAGCTCACCGACGCCGGGTATGCCTGTCTGGGCATGACGTGATCGGCGAGCGCTGCCGTGTCAACGCCTATGCTAGGAGAAGCGGCGGCGAACGACCCGCCGCCTCGAGGCATGTTCAGGCAGGAGACACGGCATGAGCGATCGGCAGCAACAGCTGGAACAGCTGCGGGACGAACTCAAGGAGCGGCTGGAACGCTATCGGGCGCACCGGCAGCGTGCGGGCGGTCCGGTAGACAAGGACATGGAGGATCAGCCCCTGCAGACGCGGGACGACGAGGTGGTGGCCTCCCTCGAGGCCGAGGCCGAGGAAGAGCTCAGTCAGGTGCGCCACGCCCTGGCCCGCATCCGCGAGAGACAGGGGGATATCTGCGAGCGCTGTGGCGAGGTCATCGACGTCGGACGCCTGGGGGCCGTGCCCTATGCCACCCTGTGCCGCGACTGCAGCACGGCCTGATCGGCGCAGGCGGCACGCGATGGTAGGCTGGCGATGGAGCCATGGTCAGGGAGGGCGTGCATGAAGGCATGGAAATGGAGTGGCGTGGCCGGTGTGCTGCTCTTGCTGGTCGGCTGCGGCGGCAGCGAGGACGCCGATTCCGCGTCCGATGACACGCAGCGGCTCGGTGGCGTGGCGCAGCCACAGCCACAACCGACGGCTCCGCCGGCACCCGAGGTCGCGCCCTTCGACGAAGCGGTGGCGATCGACATCTCGGCGCGCCTGCGCAGCGACCGCCGCCTGCTGGTCGAGGGCACCACCAACCTGCCGGATACCACGCGCCTGCAGGTCCTGGTGGAGCGCGAGGTGAGCGGCGTACGCTGGCAGGAACGCACCGAGGTCGAGGGAGGCCGCTTCGCTGCGGGCCCGTTCGGCCCCGGCAGCGGCCTGCCGGATGGTGGCTATCGCATCACGGTCAACATGCCGGCCGTCAGCGTCCAGGTCCCCGAGGTCCGCGCACGCCTCGGTGAGCAGGGGGAGTACCTGAGCGGTCCGCTGGTGCAGGAGTCCCGCCATGGACTGGGGCGGGTGATCAGCGCCAGCGAGCGCTTCCTGGTCGGCAGCCAGCCGAGGCGGACCACCGACCAGGTGGAGGTACAGTCACTGGAGTGAGGGGGAGGCCGCTCAGAGGGGCTCGTGACGCCACAGGGCCACGAGTTTGGCGATCAGCCGGCAATCGGGCGTGTAGGGACGGGCCTCGGCGTCATCCTGGCCCTGGAACATCAACTCCCCGGTGGGCCCCTGGTGAACCCGGCGGATCACCAGGCGGCCGCCTTCCTCGACAAGATACAGGCCCGGCTGGCGGAAGATGTCGGTGGGGGCGACGGCCGCCAGGTCACCCTGGAACAGGAAATCGAAGGTCTCCCCCGGGGCCGGCGTCACCAGGTGGCAGTCGCCGTCCCAGCGCTGGCCCGGCGTCAGCTCCATCGGCAGCTCGATGCCCTTGGAGTTGCTGGCCTGCCAGGGTTCGGGAAGCTCGTGGCGCAGGTAGAGGGGGGCGGATCGCGACGTGCCGCCGTCCAGCAGCGCCGAGAGTGGACAGTTGAGGGCCTGGGCCAGGGCCACCAGCCGCTCGTGGCCGATCTGCTTGATGGCCCCGGACTCCCAGTAGGAGATGGTCACGTCCGAGACGCCGACTCGGCGAGCCAGGGCGGCCTTGTTGAGCTTGGCCTCCAGCCTGAGCTGCTTGATCCTTGGGCCGAGTGTATCCATGACGCATACCTGTCAGTGTTAGGAAAGGAAGCATGGTCCGTGATCGTCCATGACTGTGCAATAGCGCGGATCAACGATCGTTCATTCCGAGTTGCTGTCGTCACCAGCAAATCGGCTCGTCGTTCCAGTCGCGAAAGTCGCCGCTGTCCTCCGGTGTCCGCCGGCCCAGGACTCCCAGCAGGCGCTCGGCCACGAAGGGCGTCGAGAACAGCTTGCCCGCAGGGACCCGGGACTGGAAGGGCGCCGACAGGGCGGTATCGGTGGTGCCTGGATGCAGGCACACCACGGTGGCCTGCGGGTTCAGCCGGCGCAGTTCCACCGCGGCGGTCTTCATCAACATGTTATGCGCGGCCTTGCTGGCCCGGTAGGCATACCAGCCGCCGAGCCGGTTGTCGCCGATGGACCCGACCCGCGCCGAGAGGCTGGCGATCAGCGCCGGATGGCGCCCCTTGAGCGCGCCTTCCAGGGCCTTGAGCAGCAGGGCGGGGGTGGCGGCATTGACCTGGAAGAGACGGGTCAGCGACTCGGCGTCGAGATCGCCCAGCGTCTTCTCCGGGGCGATGCCCGCCTCGGCATCGTGCAGCATGCCCAGGGTGTTGATGAGCAGGTGCAGCGGCGCGTCGCCGATCGCCTCGACCAGCCCGTCCCGTCCCCGCGGGGTGGTGATGTCGAGGGGCAGGGCGGTCAGGCGGGCGTCGGGGCGGCGAATCGCCTGCCGACTCACCGCAAGGACCCGGCCGGGCCGTGGGCTCGCCAGCAAGGCGTCGACCAGGGCCGAGCCGATGCCGCCGGAGGCGCCGGTCACCAGGGCCGAGAAGCCGTCGGGAAGCTGGGGCAGCATGGTCGCTCCTTGCGTGTCGTCGAGATATCCAGGGATGGACCGCCGCGGCGGGAAATGATTCCGTGGCCACGGCTGCCCGCCATGGGCGAGGTGCGTATAATGCGGCCATCCGCCCTGGCGCCAGGGCCTCATTCCCACCATTGGACCAAGGACGACATGACCGTACGCACTCGTATCGCGCCGTCTCCCACCGGTGACCCCCATGTGGGCACCGCCTATATCGCCCTGTTCAACCTGTGTTTCGCGCGCCAGCACGGCGGGCAGTTCATCCTGCGGATCGAGGACACCGACCGGGTGCGCTCCACCGGGGAATCGGAGCAGATGATCCTCGACTCGCTGCGCTGGCTGGGGCTGGAATGGGACGAGGGGCCCGATGTGGGCGGCCCGCACGGCCCGTACCGCCAGAGCGAGCGTGGCGATATCTATGGCGAGTATGCCCGCCAGCTGATCGAGGCCGGCCATGCCTTCCGCTGCTATCGGACCAGCGAAGAGCTCGACGCGCTGCGCGAGGAGCGCAAGGCCGCCGGGCTGCAGCTGGCGCTCAAGCCCGCCGACCTGGCCCTGCCCGCCGACGAGCAGGCCCGCCGGGAGCGCGAGGGTTGGCCACACGTGGTGCGCATGCGGGTGCCGGACAGCGGGACCTGCGTGGTCGAGGACATGCTGCGCGGCGTCATCGAGGTGGACTGGGCCCAGGTCGATGCCCAGATCCTGCTCAAGTCCGACGGCATGCCGACCTACCACCTGGCCAACGTGGTCGATGACCACCTGATGGGGATCACCCATGTGCTGCGTGGGGAGGAGTGGATCAACTCCGCCCCCAAGCACCAGCTGCTCTACGAGTACTTCGGCTGGAAGATGCCGGTGCTCTGCCATATGCCGCTGCTGCGCAACCCGGACAAGTCCAAGCTCTCCAAGCGCAAGAACCCGACGTCCATCAACTACTACCGGCGCATGGGCTTCCTGCCCCAGGCGGTGACCAACTACCTGGGGCGCATGGGCTGGTCGATGCCCGACGAGCGCGAGAAATTCACCCTCGACGAGATGATGAGCCATTTCGACATCCAGCGGGTGTCCCTGGGTGGGCCGGTCTTCGACCTGCAGAAGCTGACCTGGCTGAACGGTCTCTACATCCGCGAGGATCTCGACGACGAGGCCTTCCTCAAGGCCCTGCGCGACTGGGCCTTCAACGAGGACTATGTCCGTCGGATCCTGCCCCAGGTGCGCCCGCGGGTGGAGACCCTGTCCGATGTCATGCCGCTGGCCGGACACTTCTTCTCGGGGCTGCCGGCGATCGAGGAGGGCGACTTCGACGCGGTCAAGCTGGGCCGCGAGGACCTGGTCAAGCTGCTGCAGTTCCTGGTGTGGCGCTTCGAGGCGGTTCCGGCCTGGCACAAGGAGAGCCTGCTCGCCGAGGTGAAGGCACTCGCCGCCCACTTCGAGCTGAAGATGAAGGACTTCCTCGCCCCGGTCTTCGTGGCCGTCACCGGCTCGTCCTCCAGCACCTCGGTGATGGACGCCATGGCCATCCTCGGCTCCGACATGACCCGGGCGCGTCTGCGCCATGCCATCGCGGTGCTCGGCGGCGTGTCCAAGAAGCAGGCCAAGCGCTTCGAGAAAGAGTACCGCGAACTCTAATGTAATAGGAAAACGCAGAAGTTCCGTCGCGAGCGACGATAGGCTGGTCGCCGCCGGAGCACAGCGCCCGCAGTGTACCTGCTACATGAGGAGCGCGAGCACCGCCGGCGGCCAGGATATCGAGCGCAGCAGGAAATTCTCGTTTTCCCGTTGACGAAGGCGAGGGGAATCAGTACTATACGCCTCGTCTTCACGAGATCTGGGGCCTTAGCTCAGCTGGGAGAGCGCGACACTGGCAGTGTCGAGGTCAGCGGTTCGATCCCGCTAGGCTCCACCACCATCTCGATCGAAGGCGATGCGTCCCATTCGTCTAGTGGTCCAGGACACCGCCCTTTCACGGCGGGAACAGGGGTTCGAACCCCCTATGGGACGCCACTCCTCAGTTTTATCCCCAGACGCTGACAGCGTCTTTTTTTGTCTCCGCTCCTCGGCTGCCGGGTCATCCGACGACGAGTGCGTCTCATACTATCGCATGATAAAAGTGGTACATTTCCTCTTGACTTGTCCACGAGTCGTGTTCCTGCTCCCTCTTCTGTGAATAATTCATCCGCCAGGCCCCATGCCAGTGGGCTTCTTGATTTATTCCTTTAAAATCAAGCAATTAGATTAGGTTAAAAATTGATCAATCTAAGGCGAAGCCGCTGTTCATGGCGATTTGAGGCGCTTGTCTAGGGGTTTTGAACAGGTTTATCCACAGAATGTGTGGAAAACGCTACAGTGCGCGGACAAGGTCTCGAGAGGCGGCGCGGAGGCGAGCCGGGCTGCCGCGAGGCGGGAGCGCGGTCGCGCCGCTCCCGCCTGCGGTCGTCAGGCCTTGTCCGGGTCGTGCAGGCGGCGCAACAGCGAAGAGGTGTCCCAGCGCCCGCCGCCCATCGCCTGGACGTCAGCGTAGAATTGATCCACCAGGGCCGTCACCGGCAGCCGGGCGCCGAGGCGTCGTGCCTGGTCCAGGCAGATGCCCAGATCCTTGCGCATCCAGTCCACCGCGAAGCCGTGCGCGTACTCATCGTCGAGCATGGTTCGATGACGGTTGTCCATCTGCCAGGAGCCGGCGGCGCCCTGGCTGATCGCCTCCACCACCCGGGTCGCGTCCAGACCGGCCTTGTCGGCGAAGTGCAAGCCCTCGGCCAGGCCCTGGATCAGCCCGCCGATGCAGATCTGGTTGACCATCTTGGTCAGCTGGCCACTGCCAGCCGGCCCCATCAGGGTCACGCTGCGGCCATAGCGCTCGAGCAGCGGGGCGGCGCGCTCGAAATCCGCCGGCTCGCCGCCGCACATGATGGTCAGGGCCCCGGTCTCGGCGCCCTGCTGGCCACCGGACACCGGGGCGTCCAGGAAGCCGATGCGTCGTTCGCGGCAGGCGGCGTCGAGTTCGGCGGCCAGCTCGGCGGAGGCGGTGGTGTGGTCCACCAGCAGGCTGCCCGACGCCATGCCCTGCAGGGCGCCGTCCGGCCCCGTGGTGACCTGGCGCACATCGTCGTCGTTGCCGACGCAGACCACTACCAGGTCGGCGTCTCGGGCGGCCTCGGCCGGCGTGGCGTGGTGACTGCCGCCATGCCTGGCCAGCCAGGCGGTGGCCTTGTCGGTGGTGCGGTTGTAGACCCGGACGTCGAGGCCGGCACCGGCCAGGTGGCCGGCCATGGGATGGCCCATCACGCCCAGCCCGATAAAGGCGACAGTGGAGATGTCTTGCGGCATGTTCGGTTTCCTCGCTTGACGATCTTCGAAACGCGGAAGGCCGCCCGGGGGGCGGCCTTCTTCAGGGATGATGCGCAGTGGCGACTTACTCGCTGGGGTAGTCGCGTTGGTCGTAGCCCACGTAGAGCTGGCGCGGACGGCCGATCTTGTAGCTGGCGCTGATCATCTCGTGCCAGTGGGAGATCCAGCCGATGGTCCGTGATACCGCGAAGATCACGGTGAACATGTTGGTCGGAACGCCCATGGCCTTGAGGATGATGCCGGAGTAGAAGTCGACGTTCGGATACAGCTTGCGCTCGATGAAGTACTCGTCCTCCAGGGCGATCTGCTCCAGGCGCTTGGCGATCCTGAGTTGGGGATCGTCGGCCATGCCCAACTCGGCCAGCACCTCGTCGCAGGTCTCCTTCATGACCTTGGCTCGCGGGTCGAAGTTGCGGTAGACGCGGTGACCGAAGCCCATCAGCTTGAAGGGGTCGTCCTTGTCCTTGGCCTTGTCGATGAAGCGCTGGATGTTCTCCTCGGACTCGTCGCCGATCTCGTCGAGCATGTTCAGCACCGCCTCGTTGGCCCCGCCATGGGCCGGGCCCCAGAGGGCGGCGATGCCGGCGCTGATGCAGGCGAAGGGATTGGCGCCGGTAGAGCCGGCCAGGCGCACCGTGGAGGTGGAGGCATTCTGCTCGTGGTCGGCATGCAGCATGAAGATGCGATCCATGGCCTTGGCGAACACCGGGTTGATCTTGTAGTCCTCGCAGGGGTTGCTGAACATCATGTAGAGGAAGTTCTCTGCATACTGCAGGTCATTGCGCGGATAGTTGAACGGCTGGCCGACGTTGTACTTGTAGGACATGGCCGCGAGGGTCGGCATCTTGGCGATCAGGCGAATGGCGCTGATCTCGCGGTCTTGCTGCTTGGTGATGTCCAGGTGGTCATGGTAGAAGGCCGCCAGGCCGCCGACCACGCCGCATAGGATGGACATCGGGTGGGCATCGCGACGGAAGCCCTTGTAGAAATTGGCCAGTTGCTCGTGGACCATGGTGTGGCCGCGAACACGCCCGGCGAACTCCTGGTAGTGGGCCTTGTCGGGCAGTTCGCCGAACAGCAGCAGGTAGCACATCTCGACGAAGTTCGAATGCTTGGCCAGCTGTTCGATGGGGTAGCCGCGGTGCAGCAGCACGCCCTTGCCACCATCGATATAGGTGATGGCCGACTGGCAAGAGGAGGTCGCCATGAAGCCGGGGTCGTAGGTGAACAGGCCCTGGGCGCCGAGGCCACGCACATCGATGACGTCTGGCCCCACGGTGCCCGAGTAGATCGGCAGCTCGATCGGCTGGTCCAGACCCTCTACCGTCAATGTCGCTTTCCTGTCAGCCATAACTGGCCTCCTCTCGAGTTCATGGTGGCGCGATAAGTCGTGATTTCGCAGAACTTGCCGGCGAAAAGGTTCGCCCACTATAGAAGCGTCTTCGAGATTGTCAATTCGCCCATTGACCTTGCTGTACTGTACGGGAGGTGATTCGCGGTATGGTTTTTGTACAGAAAATGGTGCTCTGCATCATCCGCAGCCCCGGCCCGCCGCGGCCCGTGGCGTCATCGGGACCAGCCCGCTGGCGACGGGATTTTGGGCACCCTCCGTGACCTTCCACCATGGTCGAGTCGACGGGAGGCCAATTTGTCATGGGGGGGGCATAACCCTATAATCCTGTCGCGCGACTGGCAGGAAACGACGATCACGACCCCAGGGTCATGATCCTGTCCCTTCCCGAAACCACCGCCCGTGTCGGGCCTCGCCCGAGTGTCCATCCGCGGGCCAAGAGAGTGTGTAGAGAGCCGTGAATAGCAAACGACCCGTAAATCTGGATCTGTCCACGATACAGTTCCCCCTTCCCGCCTTGACGTCAATTGCCCACCGCATCACCGGCGTCATCCTTTTCATCGGCCTGATCTTCGCCTTCTGGGCCCTCGACACGTCACTGTCGTCGCCCGCCGGCTTCGCCGCCGTGAGCGATGCCCTGGCTCACAACTTCCTGGCCAAGCTGGTCGCCTGGGGTCTGCTGTCGGCGCTGGCCTTCCACTTCGTGGCCGGCATCAAGCATCTGCTGATGGACATCGACATCGGCGTGACCCTCGAGGGCGGCGTCAAGAAGGCACAGATCACCGTGGTGGTGAGCGTGGTCCTGATCATTCTGGCTGGAGTCTGGGTATGGTAACCAACGTCACGAACTTCGGACGCAGCGGTCTTTCCGACTGGCTCGTCCAGCGCGTCTCGGCCATTATCCTGGCCCTCTACACCCTCTTCATCGTCGGCTACCTGCTGTTCCATCCGGGCCTGGATTACGCGACCTGGAGCGGACTCTTCGCCCACACATGGATGCGCATCTTCTCGCTGCTGGCCTTCGTGTCCCTGGCCGCCCACGCCTGGGTCGGGCTGTGGACCGTGACCACCGACTACCTCAAGCCGACCGGCATTCGTATCGCCACCCAGACCGTCATCATCCTGGCCATCTTCGTGTTCCTGGTCTGGGGCATCCAAGTTCTGTGGGGAGCCTGATCCATGTCCAACCTGCGTAGCCTGACCTTCGACGCCATCATCATCGGCGGTGGCGGTGCCGGCCTGCGGGCCGCCCTCGAGCTGGCCAAGTCCGGCAAGAAGACCGCCGTGCTGTCCAAGGTCTTTCCGACCCGCTCGCACACCGTGTCCGCCCAGGGCGGCATCACCTGTGCCATCGCCTCCGCCGACCCCAACGACGACTGGCGCTGGCACATGTATGACACCGTCAAGGGCGGCGACTACATCGCCGACCAGGACGCGGCCGAATACATGTGCTCCGAGGGCCCCAAGGCGGTCTTCGAGCTCGAGCACATGGGGCTGCCGTTCTCCCGCTTCGACAACGGCCGCATCTACCAGCGCCCGTTCGGCGGCCAGTCCAAGAACTTCGGGGAAGGGGGGCAGGCGGCCCGCACCTGCGCCGCGGCGGATCGGACCGGCCATGCGCTGCTGCACACGCTCTACCAGAACAACCTGAAGAACAATACCACCTTCCTCAACGAGTGGTACGCCGTCGACTTGGTCAAAAACGCCAATGGCGATGTGGTGGGCTGCATCGCCATGGACATCGAGACCGGCGAAGTGGTTCACGTCAAGTCCAAGGCCACCGTGCTGGCCACCGGCGGCTCCGGGCGGATCTATGCCTCCACCACCAACGCCCTGATCAACACCGGCGACGGCATCGGCATGGCCCTGCGGGCCGGCTTCCCGATGCAGGACATGGAGATGTGGCAGTTCCACCCGACCGGCATCTACGGCGCCGGCACCCTGGTGACCGAGGGCTGCCGCGGCGAGGGTGGCTACCTGGTCAACAAGGACGGCGAGCGCTTCATGGAGCGTTATGCCCCCAACGCCAAGGACCTGGCCGGCCGCGACGTGGTGGCCCGTTCCATGGTCATGGAGATCCTCGAGGGCCGCGGCTGCGGCGAGAAGGGCGATCACGTCTACCTCAAGCTGGATCACCTGGGCGAGGACGTCCTCGGCAAGCGCCTGCCGGGTATCGTCGAGCTGTCCAAGACCTTCGCCCATGTGGACCCGGCCAAGGAGCCGATCCCGGTGGTGCCGACCTGCCACTACATGATGGGCGGCGTGCCCACCAATGTGCATGGGCAGGCGATCATGCAGGACGCCAAGGGCAACGACAAGATCATCAACGGCCTGTTCGCCTGCGGCGAGGCGGCCTGTGTCTCGGTGCACGGTGCCAACCGCCTGGGCGGCAACTCGCTGCTTGACCTGGTGGTCTTTGGCCGTGCCGCCGGCATGTTCATCGAGAGCGCGCTCAACGAGGGCATCGAGTACCTCGATGCCAGCGAGTCCGACGTCGAGTCGGCCATGCAGCGCATGAACCGCTGGAACGCGTCCGAGAGCGGCGAGACCGTGCCCGAGCTCAAGCGCGAGCTGCAGGACATCATGCAGACCTCCTTCGGCGTGTTCCGCGAGGAGGACAACATGCAGAAGGGCGTCAAGCAGCTGGCCGAGCTCCGCGAGCGCATCGACAACGCCTACTTGCCGGACAAGTCGAACACCTTCAACACCGCCCGGGTGGAGGCGCTGGAGCTCGACAACCTGATGGAGGTCGCCGAGGCCACCGCCATCGCCGCCCTGGAGCGCAAGGAAAGCCGTGGTGCCCATTCGCGCTACGACTATCCGGATCGCGACGATGTCAACTGGCTGAAGCATTCGATGTACTTCCCGGCCGAGAAGCGACTGGGGCAGCGCGACGTCAACTTCGCGCCCAAGACCGTCGACATGTTCGAGCCGAAAGTCCGCACTTACTGAGGGGAGTCACGATGTCCAAGCTTCAGGTATCCCTGTACCGCTACAACCCGGAAACGGACTCCGCCCCCTACATGGAGGAGTTCCAGGTCGACACCCAGGGTCGCGACCTGATGGTGCTGGATGTGCTGCATCTGGTGAAGGAACAGGACAACGGCCTGGCCTACCGCCGCAGCTGCCGCGAGGGCGTGTGCGGCTCCGATGGCATGAACATGAACGGCAAGAACGGCCTGGCCTGCATCACGCCGCTGTCCGAGGTGGTCAAGAAGGGCAAGCTCACGCTGCGTCCGCTGCCCGGCCTGCCGGTCATCCGTGACCTGGTGGTCGACATGGGGCTGTTCTACAAGCAGTACGAGCGTATCCAGCCGTACCTGCAGAACGACCAGCCGGCGCCGGCCATCGAGCGCCTGCAGTCGCCGGAGGAGCGCGACAAGCTCGACGGCCTCTACGAGTGCATCCTCTGCGCCTGCTGCTCGACCGCTTGCCCGTCGTTCTGGTGGAACCCGGACAAGTTCGTCGGCCCGGCCGGCCTGCTGCAGGCCTACCGCTTCCTGGCGGATTCCCGGGACGAGGCGACCCGCGAGCGCCTGGCCGAGCTGGAGGACCCGTTCTCCGTGTTCCGCTGCCGCGGCATCATGAACTGCGTGGCCGTCTGCCCGAAGGGGCTCAACCCGACGCGGGCGATCGGCAAGATCCGCGAGATGCTGCTGGCGAATGCCACTTAAATCGTGGCCGTCGGCTTGTTATCATACGCACCGGCCCTGAGCTGCGGCACGTGGTCGCAGCCTTGACCCGGTGTGTCGTCGAAGAGCCGGTGCCTTGTGCACCGGCTCTTGACCATCGAACGCAAGGTGTCCGGCCCCCGGCCGGCCACCCCCGATGTCGCCACGGGCGAGCCGTGACGACGCCGATACCACCCCATCAGTGCAGGGTGACCGAGAAATGCAACAAGGCATAATGGAGTTGATGTGGCGCTCCTCCCACGTCAGTGGCAGTAATGTCCACTATGTGGAAGCGCTCTACGAGCAGTACCTCGATGACCCCTCTGCCGTTCCCGACGAATGGCGCCAGTACTTCGATCAACTGCCGAGACCCGATGGCAGCGCCACCAGCGACGTTCCGCTTGCCCCGACCCGAGAACAGTTCTATCAGCTAGGCCGTCAGCGCCGCACCGCCCAGGCCGCCGCCGCCACCGAGAGTGACGCGAGCCGCAAGCAGGTCAAGGTACTGCAGCTGATCAACGCCTACCGCTTCCGCGGCCACCAGAAGGCCAACATCGATCCCCTCGATCTGCGTAGCCCGGTCCCGGTGCCCGACCTGGACCTGTCCTTCCACCAGCTCTCCAAGGCCGACCTGGACACCGAGTTCCAGACCGGCTCCTTCTTCCTCGGCGTGGACAAGGCGCCGCTCAAGGAGATCGTCGAGGCGCTGGAGCAGACCTATTGCCGCAGCATCGGCTGCGAGATCATGCATATCGTCGACACCGAGGAGAAACGCTGGCTGCAGCAGCGCTTCGAGTCGGTGCGCTCGGCGCCGAAGTTCAGCGACGAGGTGCGCACGCACGTGCTGGAGCGGCTGAGCGCCGCCGAGGGCCTGGAGAGCTACCTGGCCTCCAAGTATCCGGGCACCAAGCGCTTCGGCCTGGAGGGCGGCGAGTCCTTCATCCCCATGATGGACGAGCTGATCCAGCGCGCCGGCGGCTACGGCACCAAGGAAGTGGTGATCGGCATGGCCCACCGCGGGCGTCTCAACGTGCTGGTCAACATCCTCGGCAAGAATCCCTCCGAGCTGATCGACGAGTTCGATGGCAAGAAGGTGGTCGAGCGGGGCTCCGGTGACGTCAAGTACCATCAGGGCTTCAGCTCGAACGTCATGACGCCGGGCGGCGAGGTCCACCTGGCGTTGTCGTTCAATCCCTCCCACCTGGAGATCGTCGCGCCGGTGGTGGTGGGCTCGGTGCGGGCCCGCCAGGATCGCCGCAGCGACCATGAGGGCGGCAAGGTGCTGCCGATCAACGTGCACGGCGACGCGGCCTTCGCCGGTCAGGGCGTGGTCATGGAGACCTTCCAGATGTCCCAGACCCGCGCCTACCGCACCGGCGGCACGGTGCATATCGTGATCAACAACCAGGTGGGTTTCACCACCTCGCACCCGGAAGACTCGCGCTCCACCGAGTACTGCACCGATATCGCCAAGATGGTCCAGGCACCGATCTTCCACGTCAACGGCGACGACCCGGATGCCGTGCTGCATGCCACCCAGGTGGCGCTGGACTACCGCCAGCAGTTCAAGAAGGACGTGGTCATCGACCTGGTCTGCTATCGCCGCCGGGGCCACAACGAGGCGGACGAGCCCTCCGGCACCCAGCCGATGATGTACGGCAAGATCAAGAACCACCCGTCCTCGCGGACCCGCTACGTCGAGCGACTGGTCAAGGAAGGCCTGCTCAGCGACGACGACGCCAAGGCCATGATGGAGAAGTACCGGGACGACCTGGTGGCCGGCAACCACGTCGCCAATGCCCTGGTGCAGAAGCCCAACACGGCGCTGTTCGTCAACTGGAAGCCCTACCTGGGCCACGAGTGGTCCGGCCACACCGACACCAGCTTCGACATGAAGCGCCTGCAGCACCTGGCGGCGCGCATGTGCGAGATCCCGGATGGTGTCGCCGTCCAGCGCCAGGTGGCCAAGATCTATGACGATCGCCGCAAGATGCAGGCCGGCGGCATGTCCACCAACTGGGGCTTCGCCGAGACCCTGGCCTACGCCACCCTGCTCGATCAAGGCCATCCGGTCCGCCTGACCGGCCAGGACGTGGGACGTGGCACCTTCTCGCACCGCCATGCGGTGGTGCACAACCAGAAGGACGGCAGCACCTATGTGCCGCTGCAGCACCTGACGGACGGCCAGCCACGCTTCACCATCCACGACTCCTTCCTGTCGGAAGAGGCGGTGCTGGCCTTCGAGTACGGCTACTCGACCACGGCGCCCAACGACCTGGTGATCTGGGAAGCCCAGTTCGGCGACTTCTTCAACGGCGCCCAGGTGGTGGTCGACCAGTTCATCTCCTCCGGCGAGACCAAGTGGGAGCGGCTGTGCGGCCTGACCATGCTGCTGCCCCATGGCTACGAGGGCCAGGGCCCCGAGCATTCCTCGGCGCGTCTCGAGCGCTTCCTGCAGCTGTGTGCCGAGCACAACATGCAGGTCTGCGTGCCGACCACGCCGGCGCAGATCTTCCACCTGCTGCGCCGCCAGGTGATCCGCAAGCTGAGAAAGCCGCTGGTGGTGATGTCGCCGAAGAGCCTGCTGCGTCACAAGGAGGCCACCTCCAGCCTCGACGAGCTGGCCAACGGCACCTTCCAGATGGTGTTGCCCGATCAGGGGGAGCGCGAGGCGAAGTCGGTCGAGCGCATCATCCTGTGTGCCGGCAAGATCTACTACGACCTGGCCAACTGGCGCGAGGAGAATGCCCGGGACGATGTGGCCATCCTGCGCCTGGAGCAGCTCTACCCCTTCCCCGAGGAGGAGCTGTTCGAGGCGATCCAGGACTACACCAACGTCTCCGACGTGGTGTGGTGCCAGGAGGAGCCGCTCAACCAGGGCGCCTGGTACCCCAGCCAGCACCACATGCGCAGCGTCGTCGAACGCCTCAAGGCGGGCCTGGGCGGCAAGCTCAAGTTTGCCGGCCGTCCGGCGTCGGCGGCACCCGCGGCGGGCTACATGTCCGTGCATACCGAACAGCAGCGCCAGCTGGTGGAAGACGCCTTCAACCTCTAAGGCAGCCCACCGGGACGAGAGAGAACACACAAGGGAAACGACATGGCTACCGAGATCAAGGCACCCACCTTTCCGGAATCCGTTGCCGAAGGCAGCGTGGCCGCCTGGCACAAGAAGCCGGGCGACAGCGTCGAGCGTGACGAGCTGATCGTCGAGATCGAGACCGACAAGGTGGTGCTCGAGGTCGTGGCACCCGAGGCCGGCACCCTCTCCGAGGTGCTGGCGGAGGAAGGCGCTACCGTCGAGTCGGAGCAGCTGCTGGGCCGCATCGGCGAGGGCGCGGCGAGCGGCGGCGAGAAGGGCGGGGCCGAGGCCGAGACCAAGGCCGAGACCAAGGCCGAGACCAAGGCCGAGACCAAGGCCGAGACCAAGGCCGAGACCAAGGCCGAGACCAAGGCCCCGGCCGGCGGCGGCAAGCAGCATGAGGTGAAGGCCCCGACCTTCCCCGAGTCCATCCAGGAAGGCACCGTGGCCAGCTGGAACAAGCAGGTCGGCGAGGCGGTCAAGCGCGACGAGGTGCTCGCCGAGATCGAGACCGACAAGGTGGTGCTCGAGGTGGTGGCGCCGGCCGATGGCGCGCTGTCCGAGATCAAGGCCGAGGAGGGCAGCCAGGTCGAGTCCGAGGCCGTGCTCGCGCTGTTCAGCGAGGGCGCCGGCGGTGCCGCCGAGAGCGGCGGCGAGGACAAGGCGCCGGCGTCCGCCGACGACGGTGCCAGCGACGAGACGGTCGGCGACAAGATCCTGGCCCCGGCGGCCCGCAAGCTGGTCGCCGAGCACGACCTCGACGTCAGCAAGCTCGAGGGCACCGGCAAGGGCGGCCGCGTCCTCAAGGAGGACGTGCAGAAGGCCATCAAGGCCGGCTCCGCCAAGAAGGGCGCCAAGCCGGCCGGCGCCGCCAAGGCCGCCGCAACGCCGGCGCCGGCCGTCGAGGGCGAGCGCCCCGAGAAGCGCGTGCCGATGAGCCGCCTGCGCCAGACCATCGCCAAGCGCCTGGTCCAGGCCCAGCAGACCGCCGCGATGCTGACCACCTACAACGAGGTGGACATGGGCGCGGTCATGGAGCTGCGCGCCCAGTACAAGGACACCTTCCTCAAGGCCCACGACACCAAGCTCGGCTTCATGGGCTTCTTCGTCAAGGCGGCCTCCGAGGCCCTCAAGCGCTTCCCCGACGTCAACGCCTCCATCGACGGCACCGACATCGTCTACCACGGCTACCAGGACATCGGCGTGGCCGTGTCCACCGACCGGGGCCTGGTCGTGCCGGTGCTGCGCGATACCGACAGCATGAAGATCGCCGACGTCGAGAAGGGCATCGTCGATTTCGGCAAGCGGGCCCGTGATGGCAAGCTCGGCATCGACGAGATGCAGGGCGGCACCTTCACCATCACCAACGGCGGCATCTTCGGCTCGCTGATGTCGACGCCGATCCTCAACCCGCCGCAGACCGCCATCCTGGGCATGCACAAGATCCAGGAGCGGCCCATGGCGGTGAATGGCCAGGTCGAGATCCGCCCGATGATGTACCTGGCGCTGTCATACGATCACCGCATGATCGACGGCAAGGACGCGGTCCAGTTCCTGGTGACCCTCAAGGAGCTGCTCGAGGATCCGGCACGCCTGCTGCTGGACGTCTGATCCGCGGACCGCACAACGTATTTCAGCGAAGCGCAACACAAGGAGCCAACATGGCCGACAAGTTTGATGTGATCGTCATCGGTGCGGGCCCCGGCGGCTACGTCGCCGCCATCCGTGCCGCCCAGCTGGGCCTGAAGACCGCCTGTGTCGAGAAGTGGATCGGCAAGGAAGGCAAGGTGGTCCACGGCGGCACCTGTCTCAACGTGGGCTGCATCCCGTCCAAGGCGCTGCTGGAGGCCTCCCACAAGTTCGTCGAGGCCAAGCACGACTTCGACGACATGGGGATCACGGCCGGTGACGTCAGCATGGACGTCAAGAAGATGATGGCGCGCAAGGACACCATCGTGAAGAACCTGACCGGCGGCATCGCCGGCCTGTTCAAGGCCAATGGCGTCACCGCCCTGGAAGGCACCGGCAAGGTGCTGTCCAAGAACCAGGTCGAGGTCACCGACCAGGACGGCAAGGCCGCCACCTACGAGGCCGACAACATCGTCGTCGCCGCCGGCTCCGTGCCGGTGGATATCCCGCCGACGCCGCTGACCGACGACCTGATCGTCGATTCCACCGGCGCCCTCGAGTTCCAGGAGACCCCGAAGCGCCTGGGCGTGATCGGCGCCGGCGTCATCGGCCTCGAGCTGGGCAGCGTATGGAACCGCCTGGGCAGCGAGGTCACCGTCCTCGAGGCCCTGGACGATTTCCTGCCGATGGTCGATTCCGCCATCGCCAAGGAGACCCAGAAGCTGCTCAAGAAGCAGGGCCTGGACATCAAGCTGGGTGCCCGGGTCACCGGCTCCGAGATCAAGGGCACCGAGGTGGTGGTCAAGTACGCCGACGGCAAGGGCGAGCAGGAGATCACCTTCGACCGCCTGATCGTCTGCGTCGGCCGCAAGCCCTATACCAAGGGCGTGATCGGCGACGGCGTCGGCGTCGAGCTGGACGAGCGCGGCTTCATCCACGTCGACGACCAGTGCCGCACCAGCGTGCCGGGCGTCTACGCCATCGGCGACTGCGTGCGCGGCCCGATGCTGGCCCACAAGGCCTCCGAGGAAGGCATCATGGTCGCGGACATCATCGCCGGCCACAAGGCCGAGATGAACTATGACGCCATCCCCAGCGTGATCTACACCTTCCCGGAGGTGGCCTGGGTCGGCATGACCGAGCAGGATGCCAAGGCCGCCGGCATCGAGGTCAAGACCGGCGCCTTCCCGTTCGCAGCCAGCGGCCGCGCCATGGCCAACAACGCCACCGAGGGCCAGGCCAAGGTGATCGCCGATGCCGAGACCGATCGTATCCTGGGCATGCACATCGTCGGCCAGCACGCCGGCGAGATGATTGCCCAGGGCGTGATCGCCATGGAGTTCGGCTCCAGCGCCGAGGATCTGGCGCTCTCCTGCTATGCGCACCCGACCATGTCGGAGGCCGTGCATGAGGCCGCGCTGGCCGTGGAAGGCCATGCCATCCACATGGCCAACCGCAAGAAGCGCAAGTAAGACAACAAGCGCCGCCCGCGGGCGGCGCATCCCTTCCGGCCACGTATCGGGAGGGGTCGGTGGTAGCCTGACCCTCGCGCCGCCCGGGCGCCATCACGGCTACCGTTCGAGTCACATGCAACCAATGGCATGAATCGATGAACCTTCACGAGTATCAGAGCAAACAGCTGTTTGCCGACTATGGCCTGCCGGTTTCCAAGGGCTTCGCCGTCGACACCCCGGAAGAGGCGGCGGAAGCCTGCAAGAAGATCGGCGGCGAGATGTGGGTCGTCAAGGCCCAGGTGCATGCCGGTGGTCGCGGCAAGGCCGGCGGCGTCAAGCTGATCAAGAGCCCGGAGGAGGCCAAGGCCTTCGCCGAGCAGTGGCTGGGCAAGAACCTGGTGACCTTCCAGACCGACGAGCACGGTCAGCCGGTCGCCAAGATCCTGGTCGAGAACTGCACCGACATCGCCAACGAGCTCTACCTGGGTGCCGTGGTCGACCGCGCCACTCGCCGTGTGGTCTTCATGGCCTCCACCGAAGGCGGCGTGGAAATCGAGAAGGTCGCCGAGGAGACCCCCGAGAAGATCCTCAAGGCCGAGATCGACCCGCTGGTCGGCGCCCAGCCGTACCAGGCGCGTGAGCTGGCCTTCGCCCTGGGCCTCTCCGGCGACCAGGTCAAGCAGTTCACCAAGATCTTCCTGGGCCTGTCCAAGCTGTTCCACGACAAGGACCTGGCGCTGCTCGAGATCAACCCGCTGGTGATCACCGACGAGGGCAACCTGCACTGCCTCGACGCCAAGATCAACCTGGATGGCAACGCCCTGTACCGTCACCCGGACCTGCAGGCCATGCGCGACCCCTCCCAGGAGGATTCCCGCGAGGCCGAGGCCGCGGCCTGGGACCTGAACTACGTGGCCCTGGACGGCAACATCGGCTGCATGGTCAACGGTGCCGGCCTGGCCATGGGGACCATGGACATCATCAAGCTCAACGGCGGCCAACCGGCCAACTTCCTCGACGTGGGGGGTGGTGCGACCAAGGAGCGGGTGGCCGAGGCGTTCAAGATCATCCTCTCCGACGATTCCGTGAAGGCCGTGCTGGTCAACATCTTCGGCGGCATCGTGCGCTGCGACATGATCGCCGAGGGCATCATCGGCGCCGTCGAGCAGGTCGGTGTCAACGTGCCGGTGGTGGTGCGTCTCGAGGGTAACAACGCCGAGCTGGGTGCCGAGAAACTGGCCTCCAGCGGTCTGAACATCATCGCTGCCAAGAGCCTCACCGATGCGGCTCAGCAGGTCGTCAAGGCAGCGGAGGGCAAGTAATGAGCATCCTGATCGACAAGAACACCAAGGTCATCTGCCAGGGCTTCACCGGCGGCCAGGGGACCTTCCACTCCGAGCAGGCGATCGCCTACGGCACCCAGATGGTCGGCGGCGTGACCCCGGGCAAGGGCGGCCAGGAGCACCTGGGCCTGCCGGTGTTCAACACCGTCAAGGAAGCCGTGGCCGAGACCGGCGCCGAGGCCAGCGTGATCTACGTGCCGGCCCCGTTCTGCAAGGACTCGATCCTCGAGGCCGCCAACGCCGGCATCAAGCTGATCGTGTGCATCACCGAGGGCATCCCGACGCTGGACATGCTCGACGTCAAGGTGAAGTGTGACGAGCTGGGCGTGCGCCTGATCGGCCCGAACTGCCCCGGCGTGATCACCCCGGGCGAGTGCAAGATCGGCATCATGCCGGGCCATATCCACCAGCCCGGCAAGGTCGGTATCGTCTCTCGCTCCGGCACCCTGACCTACGAGGCGGTCAAGCAGACCACCGATCACGGCTTCGGCCAGTCCACCTGCGTGGGCATCGGCGGCGACCCGATCCCGGGTTCCACCTTCATCGACATCCTCGAGCAGTTCGAAAAGGATCCGGCCACCGAGGCCATCGTGATGATCGGCGAGATCGGCGGCACCGCCGAGGAAGAGGCCGCGGCCTACATCAAGGAGCATGTCTCCAAGCCGGTGGTGTCCTACATCGCCGGCGTCACCGCGCCTCCCGGCAAGCGCATGGGCCATGCCGGTGCCATCATCGCCGGTGGCAAGGGCACCGCGGACGAGAAGTTCGGCGCCCTCGAGGCGGCGGGCGTGAAGACCGTGCGCTCGCTGGCCGAGATCGGCGACGCCCTGAAGGAGGCCGCCGGCTGGTAAGCCGAGCCGTCCTGCGGTATCGCGCAAAGGGCACCCTCGGGTGCCCTTTTTCGTGTCGTGATCGTACTGCGAGGTGACGCAATCGGGACGAATGACGTGCCTCGCGTTTCGCAAGATGGCCGGCCGGAGTTTCTTCAGCCACTCTCATCGAGGCACGCCATGGTCTATACCCTCGCCATCCTGATCAGCCTGGTCGGATATTTCCTCATCGGTCACCTGGCCGGCCGTCGCGTCAAGCATCTCGACGACTACCTGGTCGCCGGCCGCAACGCCCCCACCTTCCTGATTCTCGGCACCCTGGTGGCCAGCTACCTGAGTACCAGCGCCTTCCTGGGCGAGACCGGCTTCGCCTACCAGGGGTATCCCTTCGTGATGCTGATCTTTGCCGCCATCAGCACGGCCGGCTGCCTGCTGGGGGCCATGGTCTTCGGCCGCTATCTGCGCCGCAGCGAAGCGCTGACCGTGCCCGAGTTCTTCGGCAAGCGCTTCGCCTCGCGTCGCGTCCAGGCCATCGCCGGCCTGACCACCGTGCTGGGGCTGGGCGCCTACCTGCTGGGCGTGATGCAGGGCGCCGGGATCATGTTCGCCGAACTCACCGGGCTGCCCTACTGGGTAGGGCTGGTGCTGGTATGGCTGACCTACACCGGTTTCATCCTCTACTCGGGCTCACCCGGAGTGATGCTCACCGATACCGTGATGTTCGTGATCTTCTCGCTGGCGGCAGTGGGAGGCTCGGTCTACATCATCCAGGATCTCGGCGGCTGGAGCGGTGTCATCGAGGGGCTGCTGGCCCAGCAGGCGCGGCCCGGCATCGCCCTCTGGCACGGAATGCTGACGGGGCCGGAGGCCAGCTTCGCCACGCCCGGCGAGGCGCTGGTCTGGGGCCTGACCCTGGGGCTGGTCTGGGCGGCCGTGCTGGCGGCGAGCCCCTGGCAGTCGAGTCGCTACCTGATGGCGCGCAACGAGCACGTGGTGATGCGCTCGGCCATGCTCACCGCGGTGTCCCTGGCGATCTTCTATGCCCTCATGATGATCACCGGGGCGGCGATCAATCTCTACGACACCGGGCTCGACGCCGAGCGGGCCATGGTCTGGGCGGCACTCAATGTCCTGCCGGCCTGGCTGGGGGTGGTCATCCTCACCGGTGTGTTCGCCGCCGGGCTCTCCTCCTGCTCGACCTTCCTGTCGATCATCGGCTTCAGCATCGCCAACGACATCCTCCCGGCCTCGCGCAGCGAGGTGGCGGCCATGCGCACCAGTCGCATTGCCGTGCTGGGAGCCGGGCTCGCCGCCCTGATCCTGGCGCTGTTCCAGCCGCCCGCGGTGATGGCGGTGGTCTGGTTCGCAGCGACCCTGTTTGCCTCCTCCTGGGGACCGGTGGCGCTGATGAGCATCTGGAGTCGCCGCATCACCGCCGCAGGCGCCGGCTGGGGGCTGGGCGTGGGCTTCATCGGTAACCTGGTGCTGTCGCTGCTCGATCAGGCGGGCTGGATCGCCTTGCCGGTCTATCTGCATCCCGTGGTGCTGAGCACCCTGGCCGCGCTGCTGGTGATCCTGAGCGTCTCGCGGCTGACCAGGGTCAGCGAGGCCGAGCGGGACTACCTCGCCTTCCTGCATCGTCACGACCGGGAGGCGGAGGCACGCCTCGCCCCGCTCACCCGCTGGGTGGCCTTGTCCACCATCCTGGCCGGTATCGCCGTGGGGCTCTTCCTGTGGCGCCACTATGCGTCGACGCTGGACGGGCTGGCCGATGCCTATGGCCTGGGGGAGGGCGCGGTGACCGGTGCCTACCTGCTGGCGGCCGGCTGCGGGGCCATGCTGGTCATGGCCGGCGCGGTCGGCTATCGGATCGCCCGGTCCACGGCCAGTCGCCGCGGCGACTACGCGCCCGCGAACGCCGGTGGCTGAGGCCGTCGGCCTGCCGACGCGGCTGCCTGCGAACGGCGGCCGCGTCAGTCGGCGACGCGCCAGCGATCGCGGCCCTCGCGCTTGGCGATGAGCAGGGCCTCGTCGGCGCGCTGGATGGTCGTCGCAACGTCGTCGTCGAGGCGATGCTGGGCCACGCCGATGCTGGCGGTGAGGCGCAGTCGCTTGCCCTCGAAGGTGAGGCTCAGGGCGCGCAGCCGCTCGCACAGCCGGGTCACCAGCGGCTCCGCCTGGTCCAGCGACGTCGCCGGCAGCACCACCAGGAACTCCTCGCCGCCCCAGCGGGCGCAGTGGTCGACCGCCCGCAGCTCGCCGGCCAGGGCCTTGGCCAGGGCGACCAGCAGACGGTCCCCGGCCGCATGGCCATGGTGGTCATTGACGCGCTTGAAGTGGTCGATGTCGATCATGGCCAGGGTGAACGGGCGTGCATGACGCTGCGCGTCTGCCGCCAGGTGCTGGAGCTGCTCGTCGATCAGGCGACGGTTGGCCAGGCCGGTCAGCGGGTCCAGGGTCGCGGCGTCCACCAGGGCGTCGTTGCGCTCGCGCAGCAGCGCCTGGTAGCGGTCGGCGATGCGCGATAGCTTGCGCTGGCGCTTGAGCTGGCGCTGCAGCTGGTGGCGCGTGGCATCGAGGTCCTCGTGGGCGGTCTGCTGATAGCCGTCGGCAATGTTGATCAGCCGTTCGAGGCGCTCGCGCTGTTCCAGGTGATGGGCATAGAGCTGGCTCAGGGCCTCGTGCAGCGGATGCCCCCGGTAGGCATCGCTGTCGATCAGCGCCGCCACCCGGTCGAGCAGGGCCTGGTCCTGGGGCGTCACGGGGCGGCCTGCATCGCCGTGATGGCGAAGGGATAGCTGCAGTCTTCCTTGAACTCCTCGGCGAGTTCGGCGATGCGCTCGTTACGGCTGTCGTAGCGCCAGATGACGCCGACCTCGCGTCCTTGCTGGTGGGCGTCCTCGAGCAGGTCGAAGATATCCATCATCCCCTTCACCGAGCTGGTGTTGAGGTAGACGAGTTCCAGGTCGAGGGTGAGGGGAGCCGAGGCATGGGCGAGGTAGGCCTCCGTCCAGTCGGTGACCTGGCGGAACAGCTCGTAGGCGTTCTCCGGATAGGAATCCCCTTGCATGCTGAGTCGGCCGGTCTGCCAGTCGGTCTGGATCGCAGGGGTGGACGGGCTACCGGGAATATTCAGATCTTGGATCATGGGCAGGGTCCGGATTAGATAGTGGCTGTCAGGCTAAAGAAACCTTGCCCGCTGGGCAATGGCTGCAGGGTGGCCTCGAGGGGGCGCGACGCCTTGCGGGCCATGTCGAGCAGGCCGAGTCCGGCGCCGCTCTCGGCATCCTCCCGGGGGCGGCGCAACTGTTGCTTGTAAGCCTGCTTGAGCGCGGCGGCGTCTAGGCTGGCGAGTTGCTCGACGGCGTCGACCAGACGCCGCCCGTCGGCCGCTTCTACCAGGTTGCCCGCCGAGACGAGGTAGCGCCCCGCCGCGTCCCGAGCCACCGCCACCGTGGCGGTGGCCTGCGTCTCGTCATAGCCCTGGCGGCGGGCATAGTGGCGGATGTTCTGCGTCATCTCGATATAGACCGCGAAGACGTCCATCGCCGCGGAGGCGGCCGCGGACTGGCTGTTCAGATAGTTGCGCAGTGCATGGCCGATCTCCTCGATCAGGCTGCGCGAGATCGGGCCGTTGAAGCACAGCATGATGCGTTGCTTCAGGTAGTTGTCGCGCAGTGTCAGCAGGTCCATGACATCTCCTGGTGGACGGGACGTTCGGGATGGGCGGTGGACGCCCCGCTGACGCTCAGCGGGGTCGGGGGCTCGTCGTCGAAGCGGAAGCTCAGCAGGGTGATGTCGTCACGCTGGGGGAGGTCGCCTCGGTAGCGGTCGAGGGCCTCGCCGAAGGCCTCGACCTGACGGGCCAGCGGCTCGCGGGCATGGCGCCTGAGCATCGCCTCGAAGCGGGTGTGGCCGAAGCCGAAGCCGTGTTCGCCGCCGGCCTGGTCGAGGAAGCCGTCGGTGGCCAGGCTGTAGGTCCAGCCCCGGTGCAGGGGCATCTCCTGATTCTCATAGGTCATGGCGCGCTTGTCGCCCAGGGCGCGCTTGCCGCCGGCATGGACCTCGAGCCGGTCACCGTCACTGGCATACAGCGACATCTTGGCGCCGGCGAAGGTCAGCCGGCCGGCCACGGGATCCACCCATACCAGGCCCATGTCCATGTTGGTGGCGATCGAGCGGGGCAGGGTGTCCTTGTGCAGGGTACTGCGGTTCTGGCGGTCCGTCTCGTTGAGGATGGCGGCGGGGTCGTCGGCGCCGACGTGGAGAATGGCATTGTCGATGATGGCCCGAGCCAGCATGGTCATCAAGGATCCCGGCACCCCATGGCCGGCGCAGTCGATGACCCCCATCAGCCAGCCGCGTTCGGTGGCGCGGAACACATAGAAGTCGCCGCCCACCATATCCCGGGGCCGCCACATGACCGCATGATGGCGGGGCAGGTGATCCCGCAGCTGGCGACTGGGGAGGATCGCGCGCTGGATGATGCTGGCATATTCCAGGGAGGCGTCGATCTGACGCCGGGCCCGGGCCATCTCGGCATTGGCCTGCTCCAGGTCGCGGGTGCGCTGGCGCACCTTGTCCTCCAGGTCCTGGGTATGGCGCTCGACTTGTTGAACCATGTGCGAGAAATCCCGTGACAGCTCGCCGATCTCGTCATCGCGTTCGGTGGGCAGGACATGGTCGAAATCGCCGCCGGCCATGGCCCGAGCAGACTGCTGGAGGCGGCGCAGCGGGCCGAGGATCAGCCGCTCGGTGCCGAGGGCGAAGCCGGCCATCAGGATGACCAGGATCAGGCTGAGGGCGCCGGCCAGCGACCACAGCCAACGGCTGTCGAGGATCGGGGCTGCGTCCAGGTCCAGGGCGGTGACCAGCAACCAGTCCAGCTCCGGGATATAGCCGACGCTGAGCAGGCGGGGCTGGCCGTCGAGTTCGGCCATCAGGGTACGCACTTCGCCGGGAGCGTTCATGGCCGCCTGCATGGTCGCCTCGAAGCGTGCGCGATGGTCGTCGTTGCCGAGCAGCGACTGGATGCGCCGCTCCTCGCCGGCGCCACCCGCGCCGATGCCACTGCTGAAGGCCACCAGGTCGCGCTCGGGGTGGGCCTGCAGGGCCCCCCTGGGGTTGACGATCATCGGCGTCAGGCCAGGGGCGTTGTCGCGGAGGAAGCGGTCGAGGAAGCGAGTCAGGTCGAGGGCGCCGCCGGCGAGCCCCAGCGGGCGATCGCCGTGGCGTACCTTGACGTTGAACCAGACCTTGGTCACGCCGAGCTTCTGGTCCACGTTGACGTTGATGTTGTAGGCCCCGGTGCTGTTCATGGTGGAGAAATACCAGGCGTCATCGGGATCCTCGGAGGCGAGCCGGTAGCGTGGCGAGCGACTCTCGGCGCGTGTGCCGTCGTTGAAGTAGTAGTCGCCCGTGGCGTGGTGAATCACGAAGTAGGCGTCGCCGCTGAATTGCTCGCGAACGCCCTCCGCCTCGCGGAAGAATCGCCGGCGCTTGTCGGGCTCCTCCGGGGCCAGGAGCCACTCGCGGGTCACCACCGAGTCGGCGAGGCGGCGCGATAGCGCCAGCTCCCGGGAGACGGGGGTGAGGATCTTCTGCATGTGCAGCAGGGTGTACTGCTCGGCATAGCCACTGGCGAAGTGGCGCCGGACTTCATCGATCGCCTGCCAGCCGATCAGCAATGCGGGCACCAGTGCCAGCAGGCAGGCGATCAGCAGCGTCAGGGTGGACTTGGCGCGCAGTCCCCAGAAGTTGGCCATGGGCAGCTTCCTTGGCGTCGCCCCGCTGGCGTGAGTCGGGACGAACTAGCTTTGTAATGGATTTTGCTTATTAAGCCTCATACGGAAGTGTAGTGGATTAACGGCCAGGGGACGTGCGAGCCGACCGGGGACACCCTGGGTGTCTCCGGTCGGCTCGCGGACTCAGGCGGCCACTTCCTCGATCGCGGCGTTGCCGAGCCCGAGGACCTGGACGTCCAGGGCCTGACCCGCCACATCCTGGGCCGTCATCTCGGCGGGCGGAGTATCTTCGCCGTAGGCCTTGAAGGCGAAGCGCCAGCTCTCGCCGGGGGCGAGGGTGAGGTCGCCGTCGTCGCGGACGAGGTAGCCCCCGTCCCTGCCGCTGACATCGCCATTCCACAGGGTGTCGATCTCGGCAGGCAGGTCGAAGGCGAGCTCGGGGTCGATGATGTCGTCGTCGGAGACGTTCTCGACGAAGACCTCGGCCACGTAGCCATCGGACCACTGGCTGGTGATATTGCCGGTGACCAGCAGCTCGGCGTCGTCATCCAGCAGGGCGGGGGTCGCTCCCCCCTTGCCGAGGATCTCCAGGGGCTGGCCGGCTTCGTCCCGGGCCGCGACATGGCTGGGCGGCGCTTCCTCCCCATAGGCCTTGAAGGCGAAGCGCCAGCTGTCGCCCGGGGCGAGGACATTGTCGCTGTCGTCCCGTACCCAGTAGCGGTCGCCATCCCGGGTGACGTCGCCGTTCCACAGGGTGTCGAGGTCGGCGGCCAGGTCGAACCCGACCTCGGGATTGACGATGTCGGCATCGGAGACATTCTCGACGAACACCTCGGCGACATGGCCCGAGGACCAGCTGCTGGTGACCTGACTGGTGATGCTCAACGCCGGGGCGTCGCCGCCACCGCTGAGGATCTCCTCGGGGCGGGGCATCGCCAGTGGCGAGCCGCGAAAGGCATTGCCCGAGGCGAGGTGCAGGGTGATGCCGTCGCCGAACACCGCGAACTCCATATCGGTCAGGGTGTCCTGGCTGCCCTGGCCGGTGATGATCACGCCGTTCTCGGCGAACTGGATGTCGTGGTCCGCAAAGGCGCCGGTGTAGCGGGCCGTATCGATGCCCTGGCCGCCGTCGAGCGTGTCGCTGCCGTCGTACCAGTCGTTACCAGGGCCACCCTGGAGGACGTCATCGGCGCTGCCTCCCGACAGCGCGTCATGCCCCGCGCCGCCGTTCAGGTAGACGCCATCGTCGGAGCCCTGGACGACGTCGTCGCGACGCGAACCGATCAGGTAGTCGAACACCACCTCGTTGGCCTCGGCATCGGTGGGAGCCCCGAAGCTCTCGCCTTCCTCGTTGATGTACAGCGCCGGTGACAGGGCGTCGGTGTCCGGGTCGCGGATGGAACTCAGCACGCGGACGCTGTTGTCGTGATCGCGGCCGCCGTGGAAGTTGACATCGCGGTCGGTGGAGACGATCTGGACCTCGTTGCCCACCGAGGACCGCCAGGAGGCGAAGACCAGGCTGTGGCGCATGCCGCTGTCCTCGAGCCCGGTGAACCGGCCGTCGTAGCTCTCGTGCAGCTCATAGGCGTAGCCATTGCCGCCGCTGCCCTTGTTGAAGGCGCCGTGGGCCTCGAGGTCCTCGGCGACGGGATCCAGGGTGCTGGAGAAGCGGAAGGCCGTGGAAGGGCCGTCATTGACCCGGATGTCGGCGAGCCGGGTTTCCGTGGTGCCGGTCAGCAGGATGGCGTGGTAGCCGGCCAGCGTCTCCAGGGTGTTCTCGAAGGCGCCCGGGTCGGGAGAACCCAGCGCGAAGTCGACGCTGAAGCCCTCCAGGGTGACGTCGTTGACGGTCTCCATGCGGGCGACCTGCGTCTTGCCGGCCGCGAAGTCGAAGTGCACGCCACGGTCGAGGGTGATGGTATTCCCGTCCACCGACTCGACCCTGGCCATGCTGGTGCGCTGCTCGGCATATGCCACCTTGCGCCAGCTGGTGTCGCCGATATCGTCGAAGAAGGCCTCGTCATTGTCCTGCCAGAGGCGCAGGGTGTCGCCGAGCTGGAGGTCGTGGCCGTCCGCCAGCGTCAGCTGGCGGCTGCCCTCGCTGACGTCGGTGGCCAGCGCCCCCGTATAGCTCTTCTCCGTCCCGTCGAGCCGAATGGCGTAGTCGTTGCTCGACAGGGCCCGGTCACTGAAGGTCAGCACCGTCTCGCCGGCGCCGGCGCCGACCAGCGAGATGTCGGAGCGAGAGACGTGCAGGGCATGATCGAAGGCGTAATGGCCGGCGGCGAAGCGCAGGGTGGCGCCGCTTGGCGCCTCGTCGATCAGCGTCTGCAGATCGTCGGCCGTGATGGAAGGATCGATATCGATGGTCGTCATGAGTCTCGCCCCCTGGAAGCGCCTGGCGTGTCAATTCTTGTGGTGTCGGTCGGTGGCACGGCAGAGCACATCGCAAGACCGGGGCCGACATGTCGATCGGCGACGGCAATGGCGTGAGGGCTTGCGCACGCGCGTGGCGCCATGCTCGCCGTTGCTCCGCCTCCCTGGCCGGGAATCCTAACTATGCTTGTCGGGCAAGTAAAACGGGCGCGCGCGGCGTCGAGTGGGAAGAATGGAAGGGCTGGTGGGGGACGATTTCCGTCGATGAGCCACCCTTCGTCGGTAAGAAATTGATATGTTAGGGCTTTCAGAGGTCGATGAAGAAATATCAGTATCTATGGATGAAATATCCGAGCTGTTTTCCTGTATCAGCTTGTCTTTATTTATAGTAAAAAAGTATGAGAATCCCGCTGGTGGTGATGCCCGTTTGCCGCCGGAACCGGGGCCTGGGGCGGGGGTGTCAGCCACGCTGACGCCATCGGGCGACAGTGCACGAAAAAGGGCACCCGGGGGTGCCCTTCCTTCACCGCGTGAGTCGCGCAGCCGGCCTCAGGCGGCCACTTCCTCGATCGCGGTGTTGCCCAGTCCGAGGACCTGCACGTCCAGGGACTGACCCTCCGGCCCACTGGCCGTCATCTCGTCGGGCAGCGTGTCGTCCTCGCCACTGGCCTGGAAGGCGAACCGCCAGGCCTCGCCCGGAGCGAGGGTGTTGGCGTTGTCGTCCTGGACGCGATAGCCGTCGGTCCCTTCGCCCAGCTCGCCGTTCCACAGGGTGTCGATCCCGGCGGGCAGATCGAAACCGACCTCGGGATTGACGATGTCGTCATCGGAGACGTTCTCGACGAAGACCTCGGCCACGTAGCCATCCGACCACTGGCTGGTGACGTTGCCGGTGACCAGTAACTCGGCGTCCTCGTCCAGCAGGGCCGGGGTCTGCCCGTCGCCGGCGAGGATCTCCTCGGCGTCGGGCGTCTCGAGGGCCGTGCCGGCGAAGGCGTTGCCCGAGGCCAGGTGCAGGGTGGTGCCGTCGCCGAAGACCGCGAACTCCATGTCTACCAGGGTGTCCTCGCTGCCCTGGCCGGTCACCACGGGGCCGTCCTCGGTGAAGGCGATCTCGTGGGCGGAAAAGTCGCCGGTGTAGCGCGCGGTATCGACGCCCTGGCCACCGTCGAGCCGGTCGGTGCCGTCATACCAGTCATCGCCCGGCCCGCCCTGGAGGATGTCGTCGCCGGCACCGCCCAGCAGCACGTCGTCTCCCAGGCCGCCATCCAGGTAGACGCCGTCGTCCGAGCCCTGGATCTGGTCTTCGCGGCCCGAGCCTTGAACGTAGTCGAAGGCCACACGGTTGGCCTCGGCGTCGGTGGGGGCGCCGAAGCTCTCGCCGTGCTCGTTGACATACAGGCTCGGTGACAGCTCATCGGCCTCCGGGTCCCGCTCGGAGCGCCGCACGCGGACGCTGTTGTCATGATCGCGCCCGCCGTGGAAGTTGACGTCCCGGGTGGTGGACGCCACCTCGACGTCGTTGCCCGCCGAGGACCGCCAGGAGGCGAAGACCAGGCCATGGCGCATGCCGCTGTCCTCGAGGCCGCTGAGCTGCCCGTCGTAGCTCTCGTGCAGCTCGTAGGCGTAGCCGTTGCCGCCGCTGCCCTTGTTGAAGGCGCCGTGGGCCTGCAGGTCGTCGGCCTGGAGATCCATGGCCCGGGAGAAGCGGAAGGCGGTGGACGGACCATCGTCGACCCGGATGTCCTCGAGGTCACTGTTCACCGTGCCTTCCAGGTGCACCGCGCGATAGTCGGTCAGGTCGTCCTGGGTGTTCGAGAACTCGCCGGCGTCGGCCTCGCCGAGCTCGAAGTCGACGCTGAAGCCCTTCAGGCTGACGTTATCCACCGTGTCGAGTTTCTCCACCTTGGCCTGGCCCGACTGGAAATCGAAGCGGACGCCGCGATCGAGGCTGACCTCGTTGCCCTCGACGCCGGTGACCTTGGCCATGCTGGTGCGTAGTTCCGCGTGTTCCACCTTGCGCCAGGAGTGGTCGCCGATCGCGTCGAGGAAGGCGTCGTCGTTGTCCTGCCAGACCCGGATGGTGTCGCCGACGGCCAGCTCCTGGGTGTCGTCCAGCGTCAGGCGTCGTGCACCCTGTCCCGCGTCGCCGGCGAGCTCACCCAGGTCGGTGTTCTCGCTGCCATTCACATGAATCGCGTGATCCTCATCCCGAGACAGGGCCGTGTCGGTGAAGGTCAGTCGCGTGTCTCCGCTCCCCGCACCAATCAGGGAGACGTCGGAGCGGTCGATGGTGATGGCGTCATCGAATTCGAAGTCGCCGGCGGCGAGCTTCACGGTGCTGCCGGGGGCGGCATCCCGTATCAATGACTCGAGTTCGTCGGCGCTGGTGTCCGTGCCAACCTCGATGGTTGAACTCATTAAAGGACTCCTTTCTTGTCTGAATATTGCGACACACCTCCTGGCCATTCCCACCCGATTACCGCGATAAATCTTGCGATAAAACAGTCCGATGCTGTCGGCATTTGGAGACGCAATCGAGAGGTTGAAGATGGGAAGGTTGGCAGGTATGGTGCCGCACGTTCCGTGATAAGACACGGCTTTTTTAGTGTTCTATATGGCGCCGAAGGGCGTCAACGGCGTGCCGGACAATGGCCAGGATCACGCGCTGATGTCGATCGACCATCGGCTTGTTTGAAGCAGGGAGACGGGGCAGTTCTCCCCGGCAAGGAGGTCTGTATTCCGTTATGGCGTCTGATGCGAACACCACACTGCGCCACGCGCTGACTGCCTGCCGCGACTCCCTGTTCTGGGTGGCCGGGTTCAGCCTGTGTCTCAACCTGCTGATGCTGACGCCGGCGCTGTACATGCTGCAGGTCTACGACCGCGTGATCACCACCGGCAGCGAAGAGACCCTGCTGATGCTGACCCTGGTGGTGATCTTCCTGTTCATCGTGGTCGGCGGCCTCGAGTGGGTGCGGTCGGGCATCCTGGTGCGCCTCGGCAACCGCCTCGATGCCCGGGTCAGCGAGCCCCTGCACGCGGCGATGTTCCGACGTGGCCTGTGCCGCTCGGGTGGGCAGGCCGCCTGGCCCCTGGACGACCTCGCGACCCTGCGCCAGGGACTGGCCGGGGGCGGGCTGCTGGCCTTCTTCGATGTCCTCTGGGTGCCGGTCTATCTCGGCCTGCTGTACCTGTTCGACCCCTGGTTCGGGGCCTTCGCCTGCCTCGCCGGTGTCATCCTGTTGGCGCTGGTCGTGGCCAGCGAGAAGGCCACCCGGGGGCTACTGGATGCGGCGGGGCGCGAGCAGAGCGGGTCCCGGGAGCTGGCCGCCGGCAACCTGCGCAATGCCGAGGCGCTCGATGCCATGGGCATGCTGTCGAGCATCGCCGGAGGTTGGCTGGCGCGCCATCGGCACGGGCTGTGGCTGCAGTCACGGGCCAGTGACCGGGCGGCGATGCTCTCGAGCCTCACCCGGGCCCTGCGCCTGCTGCTGCAGTCGTTGATCCTGGGGCTCGGTGCCCTGCTGGTGCTCGATGAGCGGATCACGCCGGGGATGATGATCGCCGGGTCGAACCTGCTGGGGCGCGTGCTGGCCCCGGTGGATCAGCTGGTCGGTAGCTGGCGCGGCATCGTCGGGGCGCGGGCCGCCTACCGCCGTCTCGAGGCACTGTTCCGCGAGCAGCCGCCCTCGGCGCCCGTCATGTCGCTGCCCCGCCCCGAGGGCCGGCTGGCCCTGGAAACCGTCACCGCCGGGGCGCCAGGCGGGTCACATCCCATCGTGGCCGGCGTCGACCTGCGCCTCGCGCCGGGGGAGCAGGTCGGCATCATCGGCCCCAGCGCCTCGGGCAAGACGACCCTGGCGCGACTGGTGCTGGGGGTCTGGCCGACCTGGGACGGCTGCGTGCGCCTCGATGGGGCGGATATCACGCGCTGGGATCGCCAGGCCCTGGGGCCCCACCTCGGCTACCTGCCGCAGGACGTCGAGCTGTTCGGCGGCACCATCGGCGAGAACATCGCCCGCTTTGCCACCGTCGACAGCGACAAGGTGATCGAGGCCGCCCGCCGTGCCGGCGTCCACGAGATGATCCTGCGCCTTCCCGATGGCTACGACACCCGCATCGAGGCGAGCGGCGGGCTGCTGTCCGCGGGGCAGCGCCAGCGCATCGGCCTGGCACGCGCGCTCTACGGCAGTCCCGCCCTGGTCGTCCTGGACGAGCCCAACAGCAACCTCGACCACCACGGTGAGCAGGCCCTCGCCCACGCCATGGACGCCCTGCGCCGGGAAGGCGTCACCCTGCTGGTCATCAGCCACCGCACGGGTGTGTTGCGCCGGGTCGACCGGCTGTTGGTCCTCGAGAAGGGGCGTGTCCGGCTGTTCGGCCCGCGGGATCGCGTGCTGGCGCGGATGGCGGGGCGCGATGGCGAGGCAGGGGCCGGCCAGGTGGCCCGCCGTCAGCCCAGCGATTCGGAGGCCCCATGAGCCATTCTTCCCCCGTCGAGTCTCCCCGGGTGCCGCCGGTCGACGACCGTCTCCATCGTCGCCTGGGGCTGGCGCTGGTGCTGGTCTGCCTGTGCGGCTTCGGTGGCTGGGCCCTGACGGCCGAGTTGGCGGTCTCGGTCATCGCGCCGGGGCGGGTGACGGTCGCCTCCGCCAAGAAGACGGTACAGCATCTCGAGGGCGGCATCGTCCAGCGCATCGATATCGAGGACGGCGACCGCGTCGAGGAAGGGCAGACCCTGGTGGTGCTGGATGACACCCGGGTCGAGTCGCGCCTGCAGATCGCCCGCTCGCAGTATCTGATCAATCGTGCCGCCGAGGTCCGCTTGATGGCCGAGCAGGCCGACCAGGACACGCTGCGCTTCCCCCCGGAACTGCGCGATCCCGAGGAGGCGCGGCTGGAGCAGTTGGCGGCGGTGCAGCGCGGCCTCTTTCATGCCCGCCGGGAGGCCCTCGACGGGGCGCTGGCGTCCCTGGACCAGCAGACCGAGCAGTTGCATCGGCGCATCGAAGGCCGCGAGTCGATGATCCGGGTCAGCCGCGACCAGCTGGCCTCGCTGCGCGAGGATGCCGAGGCCTACCGCTCGCTGTTCAAGGATGGCCTGGGGGACAACCGTCGCCTGCGCGAGCTGGAGCGGGAGATCCTGCAGTACCAGGGCGAGATCGAACAGCACCGTACCGAGATCGCGCGTCTGCGCTCGCAGATCAGCGAGAACGACCTGCAGAAGCAGGTGCGGATCCAGGAATTCCGCCAGGAGGTGGGCGAGCGCCTGCGCGAGACCCGGCGGCAGATCGCCGACGCCGAGGAGCGCCTGACCGCGCTGCGCGACCAGCGCCGGCGGACCACCATCGAGGCGCCGGTCGCGGGGACGGTGGTGGGCCTGGCGGTGCATACCCGGGGCGCGGTCATCGAGCCGGGTACCACGATCCTGGAGATCGTCCCCCAGGGCGAGGCCTTCGTCGTCGAGGCCCGGGTCGCCGACAGCGACATCGACAATGTCTATCCCGAGCAGCCCGCGGAGATCCGCTTCAGTGCCTTCAACCGTGGCCGTTCGCGGGTCATCGAGGGGACCGTGCGGCGGGTCTCCGCCGACAGCTTCGAGGACGAGTCAACGGGGCGGCGCTACTACAAGGTACGGATCCGCGTCAGCGAGGCGGAGCGGGAGGCGATGCCCGAGGCGATGCGCCTGATGGCCGGCATGCCGGCCGAGGTCCGCCTGCACACCGCCAGCCGGACACTGGCCAGCTACCTGGCCAAGCCGATCACCGATATGCTGGCCCGGGCCCTGCGCGCCGATTGACCCGGGCACGGCTCAGGCGGGACGCCGGGCAGTGCTCCGCTCCCCCCGAAGGGCCGTGCCGACCACGGCCAAAAAGACCGGGCCCCCGGCGAGCAGGTAGAGGTGATAGCTGACCAGGCGCCACACCACCACGGCGGCGGCGGCCTGGTCGTGTTCCATCAGTGGCAGCAGCAGGGCGCCGACGCTGAGCTCGGCCGTGCCGGCACCGCCGGGCAGCACGCTGAACTGGCTGGCCGCCATGGCCAGCATCTGCACCAGGAAGGTCCAGGCCCAGTCGGCCAGCGCCCCGTCCTGGCCGAGGATGCCGGCCACGGCCAGGTAGAGCAGACTGTAGCGCAGCAGCCAGTGGAGGCAAC
The DNA here is from genome assembly GCF_030409305.1 of Halomonas maura. GTDB lineage: Bacteria > Pseudomonadota > Gammaproteobacteria > Pseudomonadales > Halomonadaceae > Halomonas > Halomonas maura. The sequence goes on along the minus strand of NZ_JAUFPQ010000017.1, from coordinate 61,548 downwards.
AGAGCCCGAAGATCGCCGCGAGCACTGCCGGGGGCAGGCGTAAGGTGGTGATCAGGGTGCGGCGACCGCTCAGCAGCTGGCGGGCGATTCGCCGGCGCCGTTCCGGGCCGGGCCAGGCAGACCAGGGGCGACGCCTCAGCAGACGTGGCAGCCAGGCCAGGGTCAGTCCCAGGCCGAGCAGCACCAGGCCCAGGCCGAGGAGGGCGGCGCCGATCAGCGTGCGGTGTGGCCAGTCGATCGCGCCGACCAGGGTCGTGGCGACCAGTAGCGCGAGCATCAGCGCGAAGAACAGCATATCGCAGCACTGGTCGACCAGATAGATGGCCGAGGCTCGGGCCGGGGAAAAGCCGCGCCGGCCCAGCAGCAGCAGGAAAGTGGCGGCGCCGCCGGTCCCCGCCGGGGTGGCGCAGAGGGCGAACTTGGCGGCCATCTCGATGACCAGGGCGCCACGCTGCCCCAGGCGACCGGCCCGACCGGCGAGCAGCAGGCGCCAGCGGGCGGCATTGAGGTTCCAGCAGAGCACGGCGATGCACGCCATCAGGGCCAGCAGCGACACGGGAAAGTCGCCGATCGCGGCCAGGGCTCCCTGGCCCCCCAACCACCAGCTCAACAGCAGAGGCGCCACCACCGCCAGGGCCAGCGCCAGCCATCCCGCGCGTACCCCGAGGCGCGTCGGCCGGCGCCCCTCAGCCATGTCGCGCGAGGCCGGCGCTCGCCAGCGCCGGGGTCAGCTCGCCATAGTGGTCCAGCAGGCCGTCGATGACCGTGTCCCAGCGGAAGCGTCGCTCGACGTGGCGGCGGGCGCGACGCCCGCTGGCCGCCACGTCGTCGAGAAACAGCTCCTCCACGGCACGCGCCATGTCCTCCGCCGCGAGCGGCGTGCAGAGCCGCCCGGCGCCCAACGGCACGTTCTCGATCAGTGCCCCGGCCCGGGCCGCCACCACCGGCAGGCCGCAGGCCATGGCCTCCAGCGCCACCAGCCCGAAGGTCTCGCGGGTGCCGCCGTGCAGCATGGCGTCGGCGCTGGCCAGCGCCCTGGCCACTTCTCGCCGGTCGCAGTAGCGCGAGATCACGCTGACGTTGTCGGGCACCCGGGTGGGCATGCCCGGGCCCATCAGCAGCAGATGATAGGGTTGGCCCAGTCGCTGCATCACCCGCAGCAGCACGTCCACCTGCTTCTCCCGGGAGTTGCGTCCGGCGAAGACCAGCAGCCGGGTGTCATCGGCGAGCCCCAGCGAGGCCCGCCATGCCGGGTCGGCCCGGTCGGGGTGGAAGGTCGTGAGGTCGACGCCCAACGGCTGCACCCGCACCCGCTCGACGCCCCAGCCGGCGAGCCGCTCGGCCATGGTCCGGCAGGGCGCCAGCACGCTGTCGAAGCGAGCGTAGAGATCGACCACGTAGCGCTGCAGGCGGCGCCGCACGCCGGCGCCGAAGCGGTCGCCCATCAACCGCGGCAGGTCGGAATGGTAGAAGCCCACCACCGGCACGCCCAGGGCCTGGCCGGCCTCCAGCGCTGCCCAGGCGGTGACGTAGGGGTCGCCGGCCTCGATCAGGTCGGGGCCGAGCCCCACCAGGGCGTCGCGCCAGGGGGCGCGCCGCAGCGGGAAGCGGTAGCCCTGGCCCAGCGGTAGCCGCGGGGCGGGCAGGGCATGCATGTCGCCCAGGCTGTCGCGCTCGGCGCCGGGCACCAGCAGGCTGGTGCGCAGGCCGGGCCGGGTGGCGAGGCTGCGCTGCTTGGCCTGGAGGTAGGTGCGCACGCCGCCGCTGGCCGGGGCGTGGAACATGGTGACATCGGCGATATGCAAGGCTCCCTCCGGTCGAGCCGTGGACTCGCCCGTCAGGGTATCCGGCCTTTGCGACAGTTCGACGACAGCCCGAACGAAAACGGCGGCCCGGAGGCCGCCGTTGCTGGGAAGCTGGCGCGTGGCGCGACTCAGTCGACCGGGCGGCCGACCAGCGAGCGGGTCTCCTCGCGGGCTTCGGTCAGCGCGACCCGCAGGTGATCGCCGAGCTTGAAGCGCTCCTCGCCCTCGATCTGGATGCGGCCCTCCTTGTCGTCGATCACCACCTTGTCGCGGTCGCTATGCATCAGCGGCGCCGGGATGAAGGCGGTGGCGCCGTTGGCGGTCAGGCGGACCCGCATGCCGCCGCGATTGATGGCGATGATCTCGGCATCGAAGGCCTCGCCGGCCTCGGCGGACGTGGTCAGGTAGCGCACATAGAGCCAGTCCTTCACTTCGCGCTCGGCCATGCGGTTGAGGCGCCGGCGCTCGGTGAGCTGCTCGGTGAGCGCCTGGCTGGCCTCCGCCGGGGCCTGCTCGCCCTTGAGCACGCGCTTGATCAGCCGGTGGTTGACCATGTCGCCGTACTTGCGGATCGGCGAGGTCCAGGTGGCATAGGCCTCGAGGCCCAGGCCGAAGTGGGGGCCGGGGCGCGCGGACATGCTGGTGAAGCCCTGGAAGCGGCGCAGGCGCGCGTCCAGCCAGGCGTCATCGCGTCCCTCGAGCTCGCGCTTGAGCTCCCGGTAGCGGGGCAGCTCGGTGAGCGCCTCGGGGGCCACCGCGATGTCCTGGGCGGTGAGGAACTCGTGGGCGGCCTCGGCCTTCTCCGGCTCGAAGGCGCGGTGGACGTTGAAGATGCCGTGGCCCACGTGCTCGGCCAGCAGGTGCGCGCAGCAGGCGTTGGCCGCGATCATCGACTCCTCGATCATGCGGTTGGCGATGCGCCGCTGCTCGGTACGAATCTCCAGCACGTTGCCCGCCTCGTCCAGGTCGAAGACATAGTCGGGACGGTCCTTGAACACCAGGGCGTGCCGGGCCCGCCAGTCGGCCCTGGCCTCGGTGAGCGCGGCCAGGGCCTTGAGCTGCTCGCCGACGACCTCGCTCGGCGCCCAGTCGCCCTGGCCCTCGAGCCAGTCGGAGACGCGGTCGTAGACCAGCTTGGCATGCGAGCGGGCGGTAGCGGCGAAGAAGCGGTAATCGCCCAGGCTGCCATCGGCCTCGATGTCCAGCGCGCAGGCCAGCACCGGCCGGTCGCGGTCCTCCCACAGCGAGCACAGGTCGTCGGCCAACTGCTCGGGCAGCATGGTCACGTTCTGGCCCGGCAGGTAGACGGTGAAGGCGCGGGTGCGCGCTTCCAGGTCGGCGGCGTGGCCTTCCTCCACATAGGCGGTGGGATCGGCGATGGCCACGGTCAGGCGCCAGCCACCCTCGGCGCGCGGCTCGATGCGCAGGGCATCGTCCATGTCCCGGGTCTTCTCGCCGTCGATGGTGAAGAAGGGCTCGGCGGTCAGGTCCTCGCGCGCCAGGCCCTCGTCGCGCAGCGGCCAGTCGTCGCCGGCGTCGGGGCATTCCTGCTCCAGGGCATGACGGGCCAGGGTCACGCGCCACGGCACGGCCGGGTCGTCGGTCTTGGCCACCAGCTCGTCGATCTGGGTGAAGAAGGCACGGTCGTCGGGCTTGAGGGGATGGCGCACCAGCCGGGCCACCACCCAGTCGCCGTCGCCGATGCTCGCCTCGTCGAGGCTGCGCTTGATGCGCGCCTTGAGCACGTTGTTCACCGAGGGATGGTCCGGAATCACCGCCAGGCGCCCGTCGCGCTTCTGCACGCGGGCGATGAAGCGTTCCATGCCGGTCTCGACCAGGGTGTCGGGCTCCACCGACTTCTTCTCGCCTTCCTCGTGGAGGACGGCCTCGACGCGATCGCCGTGAAGGACCTGCTTCATGGCGGGGGGCGGCACGAAGTAGGACTCGCCGTCGTCGGTCTCGAGGAAACCGAAGCCGCGGTCGGTGGCCTTGATGACGCCCACGACGCGGGGCGTGTTGTCGCGGATCTGTTGCTTGAGCTGAGCAAGCACCGAGTTGTTCTGCAGCATGGTCACGATCGATTGGCGGGGTAGGGGGGCCACTATACGGATTCCGCCAGCCCGCGCCAATCGGGGGACGCGCCTGTTGCGTTACCCCCTGTCCTCCCGGTCGCTCGTCCGGTCGTTCGTCCGGTCGCGGGGGCGTCCCGGCGCGATCCTGCGACCAAGGTCGGGGACTATTGGTATTTGATTGGTATTGCTAGTGGTCTATATTGGTATTATCACCTTCCTCGAAGAGCTCGCCCGATGGATGATCGCCTGCAGCAGCTGCGTCTCGACGCCACCCTCTCCACGCCGCTCTATCACCAGCTGGCCAGCCGGCTCGAGCAGGCCATCGAAGCCGGGGCCTGGCAGGCCGGGGAGGCACTGCCGTCCGAGCGCGCCCTGGCCGAGACCCTGGACGTCTCGCGGATCACCGCCCGCAAGGCCCTGGACCGGTTGGCCGAGCGGGGCCTGATCCGGCGGACCCGGGGCTCGGGCACCTTCATCACCCCGCGGCTCAACCAGCCGCTGACCCGCCTGGTCAGTTTCACCGAGATGCTCACCCTGCGGGGCTTCACGCCGCGCTCGCAATGGCTGTCGCGTCGCCTGGCCACGCCCACCGCCGAGGAGAGCCTGCGCCTGGGCCTCGGCGGCGATGCGCGGGTCGCGCGGCTGCGTCGCCTGCGCCTGGCCGACGGCGTGGTCATGGCGGTGGAGGAGAGCTGCCTGCCCGCGACGATCCTCGGCGATCCGGAAGCGGTGGAGACCTCGCTCTACGCGACCCTCGAGGCCGCCGGCCGGCCGGTCGCCCGGGCCCTGCAGCACGTCAGCGCCGTCAATGCCGATACCGAGCTGGCGGGCCTCGCCGGGGTGCCCGAGGGCCAGGCGCTGCTCGAGGTCACGCGCCTGGGGTACCTGGCCGATGGCACCCCGGCGGAGCTGACCGTCACCTACTGCCGCACCGACTACTACGACTTCGTGGTCGAACTCACGCGCTGATGGAGCCCCCATGCACGATGGCAAGTACTACGGCAATGTCCTGACCCCCGACGGCTGGCGGCTCGGCGAGCTGCGCTGGCACGACGGGCGCCTCACCGCGCTGCCCGGGGCGGCGGTGGATCCCGACGACAATACGCTGCCGCGGATCCTGCCCGGCTTTATCGACCTGCACGTCCACGGCGGCGGCGGGGCGGACGTGATGGAGGGCGGCACGGCACTCGCCACCGTGGCGCGCACCCATGCACGCTTCGGCACCACCGGCCTGCTGGCCACCACCATGACCGCCCCGGACGGCGAGGTCCGCCGCGTGCTCGGCGAGATCGGCGACTATCTGGCCGACCCGGCGCCGGACGCCGCCGGGGTGCTGGGCGTGCACCTGGAGGGCCCCTACATCAATCCCGGCAAGCTCGGCGCCCAGCCGTCCCATGCCCGGCCCGGGGGGCTCGAGGAGGTCGAGGCGCTGTGCCGGCTGGCGCCGATCCGCCTGCTGACCCTGGCCCCGGAACTGGCCGGCCACCTGACGTTGATCCGCGAGCTCAGCGAGCGCGGCATCCGCGTGCAGCTCGGCCACAGCCTGGGCAGCTACGAGGAAGGCGTGGCGGCACTCGAGCACGGCGCCTGCGGCTTCACCCACCTCTTCAACGCCATGAGCGGGCTGCATCACCGCAAGCCCGGCATGGTCGGCGCGGCCCTGGCCCACGCCGACTATGCCGAGCTGATCCCCGACCTGCTGCACGTGCATCCCGGGGCCATCCGCGCCGCCCTGCGCTGCATCCCCCGGCTCTATGCCGTGACCGATTCCACCGCCGCGGCGGGCATGCCCGACGGCGACTACCGGCTCGGTGAGCAGGCCGTCACCAAGTGCCTGGGTGGCGTGCGGCTGGCCGACGGCACCCTGGCCGGCAGCACCCTGACCATGGATCAGGCACTGCGCAACCTGGTGAGCCTCGGCCTGACGCTGGCCGAGGCCTCCGACCGGCTGTCGCGCTTCCCCGCCGACTTCCTGGGCCGCGAGGACCTGGGGCGCCTGAGCGAAGGCGCCCGGGCCGACCTGGTGGTGCTGGATCCCCGATTGAACCTGCAGGCCGTCCACGTGGCGGGCCGGCGCATCGAAGGAGAATCTCATGTCACTGATGCTTGACGAAGCCCGCAACGCCCCGGCGCGGATCCGCGGCCAGCTGCAGCGCAATGCCGAGGTCCTGGCGTCGCTGGGCGGCCGGCTGCGCGAGGCGCCGCCGAGCGGCGCCCTGACCGTGGCCCGCGGCAGTTCCGACCACGGCGCGGCCTATCTGGGCTACCTGATCATGAAGCACCTGGGCATCCCGGTGGCCTCGCTGCCGCCGTCCCTGGCCGGCGCCCCCTGGCGGCTGTCCGGTCAGCTGGCGGTGGCCATCTCCCAGTCGGGCCAGAGCCCCGACCTGGTCACCGCCCAGCGGGCGCTGGCCGCCGGCGGTGCGCGCACCCTGGCGCTGGTCAATACCCCCCAGTCGCCGCTGGGCGAGGCCAGCGACGACGAGGTGGCGCTGTTCGCCGGCGAGGAGCACAGCGTGGCGGCCACCAAGAGCTACCTGGCGACGTTGTCCGCCGCCGCCCAGCTGGTTGGCCACTGGGCCGGCGACGAGACGCTGCTGGCCGCACTCGAGGCGCTGCCTGACCGCCTGGCCGAGGCGGCCGGGCAGGACTGGTCAGCGGCCATCGAGGCGCTGGGCGGGGTCGAGCGGATGATGGTGATCGGCCGCGGTCCCGGCCTGGCGGTGGCCCAGGAGGCGGCGCTCAAGTTCAAGGAGACCTGCGCCATCCAGGCCGAACCGTTCAGCGGCGCCGAGCTGCGTCACGGGCCCATGGCGCTGATCGGGGAAGGCTATCCGGTGCTGGTGTTCGCGCCGCCGGGACCCGAGCAGGCCGGGCTGCTGGAGCTGGCCGACTGGCTCGAGGGCGTGGGCGCCCGGGTGCTGCTGGCCGCCGATGCGGGCGTCGCCAGGCGCCGGCTGACGCTCACCGATGCCGCCCACGACGACCTGCAGCCGCTGTCGGTGATCCAGAGCTTCTACACCATGGCGGCGGGGCTGGCCGCGGCCCGGGGCAGCGACCCGGACCGGCCGCGGCACCTGCGCAAGGTCACCCGCACCGTCTGATCGTCGGTCGTCGCCTCCTTCGGCCGAGCACAACAACAACCCCATGGAGACTTCCATGCCAATCCCTTCCCTGACCTTGCAGGCGCCGTGCGACGGCGTGCTGCTGCCCCTGGACGCGGTGCCGGACCCGGTCTTCGCCGGCCGCGCGCTGGGCGAGGGCGTTGCCCTGGACCCCCTGGGCGATACCCTGCATGCGCCTTGCGACGGCGAAGTGGTGCAGTGCGCCCGGACCGGCCATGCCGTGACCCTGCGCACCGTCGAGGGCGTCGAGCTGCTGCTGCACCTGGGCCTCGACACCGTCGAACTGGACGGCGAGGGCATCGAGCTCGTCGTCGCGCCCGGCGACCGGGTGGTCGCCGGCCAGCCGCTGTGCCGCTTCGCCCCCGACCTGCTGGCCCGGCGGGCCAAGGCCCTGATCACGCCGCTGGTGGTCACCGAACCCGCCGGCTTCCGGCTCGACCCCGTCGCGCTCGCGGGCGGGCACCGTGTGGCCAAGGGCGAATCGCTGCTGACCCTGATCCCGATGCAGCGGCAAGCGACCTCATCCGAGGCCGACGGCCCGGCCCACACCCGCGACTTCGTCCTGGCACTGGCCGCCGGCCTGCATGCCCGGCCCGCCGCGCGGCTGCGGGGCATCGCCCGGGATCATGCGGTGAGCCTGAGGGTGGCCTCGGCCGACGGCGAGGCCTCTGCCGACAGCCTCAGCGCACTGATGAACCTGGGCGCCGTCGAGGGCACCTCGCTGATGCTGACGGCGCGGGGCGAACGGGCCGAGGCGGCCCTGGACGCCGCCCAGCGACTGCTGACCACGCCGGAGGCCGCCGAGCCGGCCCCCGCGCCCCAGGCGCCGCCGGCCGAGGCCGCCGACGGCCAGTATCCCGGCCTGGTGGCCAGCGCCGGCCTGGCGATCGGTCCCCTGGTGGCCTACACCCCGGCATTGCCCCGGGTGCCCCGGAACGGCGAGGGCCGGGAGGTCGAGGCAGCGCGACTGGCCCGGGCCCTGGAGGACGTGAGCGAGGCCCTCGACGCCGAGTATCGCCGCGCCGGCTCGGCCGGCCAGGCGGCCGAGGCGGAGATCTTTGCCGCCCACCAGGCCTGGCTGGCGGATCCCGACCTGCGCCGGGCCGCCGAGGCCCATCTGGCCGCGGGCCGCAGCGCCGGCCAGGCCTGGCGCGAGGCGCTGGACGGCGAGGCCGAGTGCCTGGCCGCCAGCGGCAATCCGTTGCTCGCCGGCCGCGTCGCCGACCTGCGCGACCTGCAGCGCCGGGTGATGGCCGAGCTTGCCGAGGCCGAGGCGGCGGCGCCCGAGGTGCCTGCCGGGGCCATCGTGCTTGCCGACGACCTCACGCCCTCCGAACTGGTGGCCCTGGCCGAGGCCCGCCCGGCCGGGCTGTGTCTCGCCGCCGGCGGCACCACCTCCCATGTGGCGATCCTGGCCCGGGCCCGCGGCATCCCCTGTCTGGTGGCCATGGGCCAGGCCCTCGGCGAACTCGTCGGCGAGCGTGCCGTGCTCGACGCCGGGGCCGGCCTGCTCGAGCCGTCGCCGGACGCCGCGCGCCTGGCCGAGGTCGAGGCGGCCATCGCCGAGCGCACCGAGCGCGCGGCCCGGGAGCGTGCCGCCGCCCGTGAGCCGGTGGTCACCCGCGACGGCCGCGCGGTAGAGGTGGGGGCCAACATCGGCTCCGCCGAGGAGGCGCGGCTGGCCGCCGAGGCCGGCGCCGACGGCGTCGGCCTGATGCGCAGCGAGTTCCTGTTCCTCGAGCGTCCCGCGGCGCCGAGCGAGGACGATCAGCGCCGCGAATACCAGGCGGCGGTGGACGCCCTGGGCGGCAAGCCGGTGATCATCCGTACCCTGGACATCGGCGCCGACAAGCAGCTGCGCTATCTGCGCCTGCCGGAGGCGCCCAATCCGGCGCTGGGCCTGCGCGGCTCGCGGCTGTGGGAGAGCCACCCCGAGCTGCTCGACACCCAGCTGCGTGCGCTGCTCGGCGTCTCGGCCCCCGAGCGGCTGCGGATCATGGTGCCGATGATCGCCGATGCCGGCGAGCTGGCCCGGGTGAGGGAGCGCCTTGCGTGTCTCGCCGCGTCGATGAACGTGACCCGGCTGCCGGCGCTGGGCGCCATGATCGAGGTGCCCAGCGCCGCCCTGGGTACCCGGCGGCTCGCCGCCGAGGCCGACTTCCTGTCCATCGGCACCAATGACCTGACCCAGTACACCCTGGCCATGGATCGCGAGGATCCGCGGCTGGCGGGGCGCGCCGATGTGCTGCACCCGGCGGTGCTGACGCTGATCCGGACCACCGTGGAAGGTGCCGCCGGGCGCTGCCCGGTGGGGGTGTGCGGGGCCGCCGCCGGCGACGACCTGGCCGCGCCGCTGCTGGCAGCCCTGGGCGTCGACGAACTCTCGGTGGAACCGGCCCGGGTGCCGGCGATCAAGGCCGTGCTGCGCCGGCTGGACGCCGCGGCCCTGGCCGAGACGCTTCCCGAGCTGCTCGCCCTCGACGATGCCGCGGCGGTGCGCGAGCGCCTGTCGGCCTGGTTCGCCAGCGAGCTTCTCGACACGACAACAAACCACGAGAGGATCCTCTCATGAGCACCACCCTCGGCTCCCGACTCATGGCCGGCCTGCAACGGCTCGGCCGCTCGCTGATGCTGCCCATCGCCGTGCTGCCGGTCGCCGGCCTGCTGCTGCGCCTGGGCCAGCCGGACCTGCTCGATATCGCCTTCATCGCCGAGGCGGGTGACGCCATCTTCGCCAACCTGGCGTTGATCTTCGCCATCGGCCTGGCGGTGGGCTTCGCCGATGACAACAACGGCGCCGCCGGCCTGGCCGGGGTGATCGGCTACCTGGTGCTGGACGCCGTGCTCACGACCCTCAACCCCGACATCAACATGGGGGTGCTGGCCGGGGTGATCATCGGCAGCGTGGCGGGCCTGCTCTACAACCGCTACAAGACCATCCAGATGCCGGACTACCTGGCGTTCTTCGGCGGCCGGCGCTTCGTGCCGATCGCCACCGGGCTGGCGGCGGTGGGGCTCGGCATCGTCTTCGGCTGGGCCTGGCCGACCATCCAGGCCGGTATCGATGGGCTGGGCCACTGGTTGATCGAGGCCGGCGAGCTCGGCAAGTTCGTCTACGGCGCCTTGAACCGCCTGCTGATCGTCACCGGCCTGCACCACGTGCTCAACAGCTTCGTGTGGTTCGTGTTCGGCAGCTTCGACGGCGCCACCGGCGACCTCAACCGGTTCTTCGCCGGCGATCCCATGGCGGGCGGCTTCATGGCCGGTTTCTTCCCGGTGATGATGTTCGGCCTGCCGGCCGCGGCGCTGGCCATGTACCATGCCGCGCCGCGCGGCCGCCGCGCCGGGGTGGGTGGCCTGCTGATGTCGCTGGCACTGACCGCCTTCCTCACTGGGGTGACCGAGCCCATCGAGTTCACCTTCATGTTCCTGGCGCCGCTGCTCTACGTCTTCCATGCGGTGATGACCGGGGTCTCCATGGCGCTAATGCATTGGCTCGACGTCAAGCTCGGCTTCACCTTCTCCGCCGGCGCCTTCGACTATGCGCTGTCCTACGGGCTGTCCACCCATGGCTGGATGATGCTGCCCGTCGGCCTGGCCATGGCGGTGCTCTACTACGGCGTCTTCCGCTGGGCCATCGCCCGCTTCGACCTGCCGACCCCGGGCCGCGAGCCCGAGGGCGAGGCCGCCGAGGCGGCCACCGCCGCCGTCGGCGAGCGGGGCCCGGCCTTCGTCGCCGCGCTCGGCGGGACGGCCAACCTGGTCAGCGTCGGCGCCTGTACCACCCGGCTGCGCCTGGTGCTCGGCGAGGCCGACGCCATCGACGAGCCGGCCCTCAAGGCGCTGGGTGCCCGTGGCGTGCTCAAGCTGGGCGGCGGTGGCCTGCAGGTGATCCTCGGCCCGATCGCCGACGGCGTCGCCGACGAGATCCGCGCCGCCATGGCCGCCGAGGGCGTGGCCGAGCCGGACGACGCCTCGCCGAGTGAAGTGTCCGCATCGCAGGTGAGGGACGCGGCGGCGCCGGCGCTCGACGCCGAGCGGCTCGGTCGCTGGCGCGAGGCGCTCGGCGGGGTGGACAACCTGCGTCGCCTGGAGGCCCTGGCCCATAGCCGGCTGCGCGTCGAGCTGGCCGATGAGGCCCGGCTGGATGGCGCGGCCCTGGAGGCCCTGGGCTGCCGGGGGATCCAGTCGCTGGGGCAGGGCGCCTGGCACCTGGTGGTCGGCGCCCAGGCGGCCGGCATCGCCGCGTCCCTGCAGAGGCATGGTTGAGGGGCCTCCCCGGGCGGGCTTGCCCGGGGACTCGCCGCGGCCCGGTGCGATGTCCGACGGGCTGGTAGAATGGGCACACACTCTTTTAGCGGAGGGAGCCGCCCATGTCGGCCCATCTCATCGTCTCGGACCTCGACGGCACCCTGCTCGGCGCGGATCACGCCCTGGCCGAGGTCACCGTCGAGACCCTGCGGTCCCTGGCGGCCCGGGGCCACCATATCGCCCTGGCCTCGGGGCGCCACTACCGCGACATGCTGGCCTTTCGCGACCGTCTCGGCATCGCGGCCCATCTCGTCAGCACCAACGGCGCCTATACCCATGCACCCGACGGCAGCCTGGTGGCGGCCCGCCACCTGCCCGCCGCGCTGGCCCGCACGCTGATCGCGCTGCCCCGGCCCGCCGGCGTGCGCCTCAACCTCTACCACGACCATGAGTGGGTGATCGACGCCGAGGCGCCGGAGCTGCTGGCCCTGCACGCCCACACCGGCTTCGGCTACCGGGTCGTGCCAGCGGCGTCCCTGGACGGCGAGCGGGTGGGCAAGGTGCTGTATATCGGCGACCCCGAGGCCTTGGACGGACTGGAGGCCGAGGCCCGCCGGCGGGTGGGGGAGACCCTGCATATCACCTATTCCACCGACAACTCCCTGGAGCTGATGGCCGCCGGAGTCAACAAGGGCACGGCCCTGGCGGCGCTGCTGGCGCGGCTCGAGGTGCCGGCCGAGCGCTGCCTGGCCTTCGGCGACAATCTCAACGATACCGAGATGCTGGCCCTGGCGGGGGAGGCCCACATCACGGCCAACGGCCATCCGGCCCTGGATCGCGCCGTCCCCGCGGCCCGGCGGATCGGCCATCACGACCAGGCCGCGGTGGCCCGGCATCTGGCCGAGCGCTTCGCCCTCTGATGCCCCCTGCCACCTTGGTGGTATCGTCCGCGGCAGGTGGCCTCGCTATGCTGGGGCACAACGACAACCGCCGTCGGCGGCGCCCGGGCGCCGCCGACCGCATGCCCGGCGCGCGATGACGACACCCCCTGCCACCCTGATCGTGGTCGACGACGACCCCGAGATCCGTGAACTGCTCGCCGACTACCTGGGGCGCCATGGCTATCGGGCCCTGGTGGCCGAGGATGCCGCGGCGCTGTCCGCCCTGCTCGACCACGCGACCCCCGATCTGGTGATCCTCGACCTGATGCTGCCCGGCGACGATGGCTTCGCCATCTGCCGTCGCCTGCGCCGCCACAGCGAGGTGCCGATCATCATGCTGACCGCCAGCGCCGACGAGACCGACCGCATCCTCGGCCTGGAGCTCGGCGCCGACGACTACCTGGGCAAGCCCTTCAATCCCCGCGAGCTGCTGGCCCGGATCAAGGCCGTACTGCGTCGCTTCCACTCCCAGGCCGCCGTGGCCTCGCCCGACCAGGCGCGCCTGGTGGCCTTCGGCGGCTGGCAGCTGGATCGCGTGACTCGCGAGCTGATCGATGCCGAGGGGACGCGCAGCGCGCTGTCAGGGGCCGACTTCAAGCTGCTGCAGGCCTTCCTCGACCATGCCGAGGAGGTGCTCTCCCGGGACCGGCTCTTCGAGCTGAGTCGAGGTCGCCCGTCGCCCCCCCTGGATCGCTCCATCGACGTCCACGTCTGCCGCCTGCGCCAGCGCCTGGGCGAGGATTCCCAGCAGGCCCCGCTGATTCGCACCGTGCGCGGTGCCGGCTATGTGCTGGCCTCCCGGGTGGACGTCATCGCGTGAAACCGGGCGCTTCCTGGGCCTGCTGGCGCCGTCGCCTGTCCCGCCTGCTGCCCGGCACCCTGCGCGGCCGCTTCCTGCTGATCATGGTGGTGGGGGTGCTGGGGGCCCAGTTGGCCAGCCACGCCATCTGGACCGCCCAGCAGCGTGCCAGCCAGCATGCGCGTATCGACGAGCTGTCTCGGGACATGGCCTACAGCGTGGCCTCCACGGTGCGCTTCTTCCGCTCGCTGCCCTATGACTACCGCCATATCGTGCTCGATCAGCTGCGCGACATGGGCGGCACGCGATTCTTCGTCAGCGTCAACGACCACCGCTTGCCCGTGACGCGTGGCGATGAAGGGGCACAGAAGGCACTCGTCATCGACAACTTTCATCGGGTGCTGGCCTCCGAGCTGGGCGTGAGCGATGCCGTGGTCGAGTTCTCCCGCCCCGAGGCCCTGCGGCTGCTCAACAACGAGGTGCCGTTGCATGACTTGCCGCCGCGCTGGGGGCAGCACAGCCTGCTGACGGCGCCGCCGTCGCAGCCGATCCTGGTCGTCCAGCTTCCCCTGGAGACACGGCAGTGGCTCTATGTGGCCACCCTGTTGCCGGTGCCGGAAGGGCTGGATGGTCGCCAATGGCTGTCGGCGGACCGGCTCTTCGTGCTGGTGGTGGTGCTGCTCACGGTGATCGGCCTGTCGTGGCTCGGCATCCGCAGCGCCACTCGCACCCTGGCGCGGCTGGCCGGGGCGGCACATCGTCTCGGCGACGACCTGGATGCCCCGCCGTTGCGCGAGGGCGGCCCCCGGGAAGTCGCCGCCTCCGCCACCGCCTTCAACCGCATGCAGCGGCGCATCCGTCACCAGCTGGAGGAGCGCGAGCGGCTGTTCTCGGCGATCTCTCACGACCTCAAGACGCCCATCACGCGGCTGCGGCTGCGCGCCGAGATGCTCGATGACGCGGAGCAGTCCGAGCGCTTCTGCGCCTCCCTCGACGAGCTCGACCGGCTGGTGAAGGGCGCCCTGGACTCGGTCAAGGGGCTCGACATGCACGAGCAGATCGCCGCCGTCGCGCCGCGGGCGCTGCTCGACGAGCTGGCCGGCGAGCTGCGGCTGCAGGGTGGCGAGGTGACGATCGAGGGCGAGGCGGCGCCGCTGGCCGTCAAGCCGCTGGCCTTCAAGCGGTGTCTGGCCAACCTGCTGGAGAACGCCGTCTTCTATGGCAAGTGCGCCGAGGTGCGTCTCGACGACGACCCGGCGGCGCTGCGGATGAGCATCCGCGACCATGGGCCGGGCATCCCGGCAGATCAGCGCGAGCGGGTCTTCGCCCCCTTCGTGCGCCTGGAGCCCTCGCGCAGCCGCCACACCGGTGGCAGCGGCCTGGGACTGGGCATCGCCCGGCATATCGTCCAGGCCCATGGCGGCCAGCTGTCGCTGACCAATCACCCGCATGGCGGGCTGCTGGTGACCCTGGTACTGCCGCGTCCCGGCCCCATGGCCGGGTAATCCGTCACCACCGCCCGGCATGTTCTCGGGCCTCGCCCATGGCGTAGGCTGGGAGCGTCCCCGATCCTCTGGAGGCCCGATGAACGTCTACGACCCCGCCTTTCTCGCCGCCCAGGTCCGCAAGACCATGGCCTTCTACCACCCACGTGCCATCGATCCGCACGGCGGTTTCTTCCATTACCTGCTCGACGACGGCACCATCCTCGATCGCGGCCATCGCCACCTGGTCTCCAGCGCCCGTTATGTGGTGACCTATGCCCGCTACGCCCGCCATGGCGGCGGCGACGAGTACCGCCACTGGGCCCGCCATGGCCTGGCCTACCTGGAGAAGGCGCACTTCCAGACCGCCACCCAGGGCTATGCCTGGACCCTGGACGCCGGGGTGGTGGAAGACGACACCAACCACTGCTACGGGCTGGCCTTCGTGCTGCTCGCCCAGGCCGAGGCGCTCAAGGCCGGCATTGAGGAGGCGCGAGACGGCCTCTATGCCGTGCATCGGCTGCTGCAGAAGCGCTTCTGGGAGCCACGCTGGCAGCGCTTCGCCGACGAGGCCGACCGCCACTGGCGGGTCGCGGCCTATCGCGGCCAGAACGCCAACATGCACGGCTGCGAGGCGCTGATCGCCGCCTTCGAGGCCACCGGCGAGGATGCCTTCCTCGACCAGGCGCTGGCCATCGCCCGGGTCATCACCGCGGCCAATCGCGACCATCCCCACGGCTGGATCTGGGAGCACCACGACGCCCAGTGGCGGCCCGACTGGGACTACAATCGCGACGACCCGGCGCACCTGTTCCGGCCCTGGGGCTATCAGGTCGGTCACCAGACCGAATGGGCCAAGCTGCTGGTCCTGCTCGAGCGTCATCGCCCCGAGCCCTGGCTGATTCCCACGGCCGAGCGACTGTTCCTGTCCAGCGCGACGACGGGCTGGGACCGCACCCATGGCGGCCTGGTCTATGGCCTCGACCCGGCGCAGCGGGTCTGCGACGGCGACAAGTACTTCTGGGTGCAGGCCGAGAGCCTGGCGGCGGCGGCGCTGCTCGGCGTGCGTACCGGCCGGCCGGTCTACTGGCGCTGGTACGAGCGGCTCTGGGACTACAGCTGGCATCACTTCATCGATCATCGCCACGGCGGCTGGTACCGCATCCTGACCCCGGACAACCGCCGCTACTCCGACGTCAAGAGCCCGGCGGGCAAGGTCGACTATCACACCATGGGCGCCTGTCATGACGTGATGGCGGCCCTGGCGCGGCGGAATGTTTCAGCGCCGTAATATGTCGGCAACACTATCCAGCACTTGGTAACCCCATGGGCCGGTGCGAGTGCGCTAGCGTGTCTTGTGTCGTCGTGACTGGCGGCGGACAACAACAAGCACAGGAGAACGTCACATGCGCGCACTTTCACGACTCGGCGGCCTGAAGACATCGGCCATCGCGGTGGCGATGGCCGGCGCCCTGGGGGCCGGCCAGGCCTCGGCCGGCGAGGTCGAGGTCCTGCACTGGTGGACCTCCGGCGGCGAGGCTCAGGCGGTGGGCGCCCTGCGCGACCTGCTCGAGGCGCAGGGGCACCAGTGGAAGGACTTCGCCGTGGCCGGCGGCGGCGGCGACAGCGCCATGACGGTGCTCAAGTCCCGGGCCATGTCCGGCAATCCGCCGGCGGCGGCCCAGATCAAGGGCCCGGAGATCCAGGAGTGGGGGGAGCTGGGGCTGCTCGCCAATCTCGATCCGGTGGCCGAGGAGGGCGACTGGGACGCGCTGCTGCCCGAGGGGGTGGCCGACATCATGCGCCACGACGGCCACTACGTGGCGGTGCCGGTCAACGTCCACCGGGTCAACTGGCTGTGGGCCAATCCCGAGGTGCTGGACGATGCCGGCGTCGAGGTGCCGACCAGCTGGGACGAGCTGTTCGCCGCCGGCGAGGCCCTGCGCGAGGCGGGCTATGTGCCGCTGGCCCATGGCGGCCAGCCCTGGCAGGACGCCACCACCTTCGAGAGCGTGGTGCTGAGCCTGGGGGGCAGTGACTTCTATCGCCGCGCCTTCGTCGAGCTCGACGAGGAGGCGCTCACCAGCGACACCATGATCGAGGCCCTGACCACCTTCAAGCGCCTGCGCGAGCTGATGGACGAGGGCATGCCGGGACGCGACTGGAACCTGGCCACCTCCATGGTGATCGACGGCCAGGCCGCGATGCAGATCATGGGCGACTGGGCCAAGGGCGAGTTCACCGCCGCGGGCCTCGAGGCCGGCGAGGACTATCTGTGCGCGCCGGTACCCGGCACTACCGACGCCTTCTCCTTCAACATCGACAGCTTCGCCATGTTCCGGCTCGGCGACGAGGCGGCTCGCGAGGCCCAGCAGGCCATGGCCCGCCTGGTGCTGGCGCCCGAGTTCCAGCAGGCCTTCAACCGGGTCAAGGGCTCGATCCCGGCGCGTCCCGACCTCGACATGAGCGAGTTCGACGCCTGCGCCCAGCGCGCCATGGACGACTTCCAGGCCGCCCGCGACCAGGAGGGGCTGGTGCCCAGCATGGCACACCGCATGGCCATGCGCAGCGATGTCCAGGGGGCCTTCTTCGATATCATCACCAACTACTTCAACTCGAGCGAGATGAGCGCCGACCAGGCCGCCGAACGCCTTGCGCAGGCCGCCAGCCTGGCCCTGTGACGACGCCCTGGCGCCCGCCGCTCGGCGGGCGCCGTCCGCCTCGAGACTGAGGAAGTTTCCATGAAAAGCCCTTCGACTCTCGCGACCGGGACCGGCCGCGCCCGCCCGGCGGCCTCCGCGCCGGCCATCACGGCGCGTCTCCAGGCCTGGCTGCCCAAGCTGGTGCTGGCGCCCTCGGTGCTGATCTCGCTGTTCTTCGTCTATGGCTTCATGCTGTGGACCTTCGTGCTCTCGCTGACCGATTCCCGGCTGCTGCCCAGCTACGATTTCGTCGGCGGCGCCCAGTACGCCCGCTTGATGGCCAATGACCGCTGGTGGGTGGCGGCCACCAACCTCGGGGTGTTCGGCGCGCTCTTCGTCGGCCTCTGCCTGGTGCTCGGCGCCGGCCTGGCGATCCTGCTCGACCAGCGGATCCGCCAGGAGGGGGCGCTGCGCACGATCTACCTGTACCCCATGGCGCTGTCGTTCATCGTCACCGGGGTGGTGTGGAAATGGCTGCTCAACCCCGGCCTGGGCCTGCAGGCCATGGTGCGCGGCTGGGGCTTCGAGACCTTCACCTTCGACTGGCTGGTCGATCCGGACATGGCCGTCTACACCCTGGTCATCGCCGCCGTCTGGCAGGCCTCGGGCTTCGTCATGGCGCTGTTCCTGGCCGGGTTGCGCGGCATCGACGACAGCATCTTCAAGGCCGCCCAGCTCGACGGCGCCAGCCTGCCGCGGATCTACTGGCGGGTCATCCTGCCCTGCCTGCGCCCGGTGGTCTTCAGCGCCGTGATGATCCTCTCGCACATCGCCATCAAGAGCTTCGACCTGGTGGTGGCGCTGACCGGCGGCGGTCCCGGCTATGCCTCCGACCTGCCGGCCACCTTCATGTACGCCCATTCCTTCAGCCGGGCCCAGATCGGCCTCGGCTCCGCCAGTGCCATCCTGATGCTCGGCGGCGTGCTGGCCATCCTCATCCCCTACCTCTATTCCGAACTGCGGAGTCGCCGGCATGGATAACGTGATTCGACGCCAGACCCCCATGGCGCGCCTGCTGCGCGCCCTGGTCTACGCCGCGCTCGGCCTCGCGGCCCTGTTCTACCTGCTGCCGCTGGCGGTGATGGTGCTGACCTCGTTCAAGCCCCTCGACGAGATCAGCGCCGGCACTCTGCTGACGCTGCCCGCGAACCCGACCCTGGCGCCCTGGATCAAGGCCTGGGGGGAGGCCTGCACCGGCATGCGCTGCGAGGGGATGGGAGGCTACTTCTGGAACTCCTTCGCCATCGTCATCCCGGCGGTGGCCATCTCCACCCTGCTGGGGGCACTCAACGGCTATGCGCTGACCAAGTGGCGCTTCAAGGGCGCCGAGCTGCTGTTCGCGCTGATGCTGTTCGGCTGCTTCATCCCCTTCCAGGTCATCCTGCTGCCCATGGCCCAGACGCTCGGCTGGCTCGGGCTGTCCAGCTCCCGCGCGGGCCTGGTACTGGTCCACGTGATCTTCGGCATTGCCTTCACGACGCTGTTCTTCCGCAATTTCTACGTGTCGATCCCCGACGAGCTGGTGTCGGCGGCCAAGCTGGACGGGGCCGGCTTCTTCCGCATCTTCCGGCGCATCCTGCTGCCGGTGTCGACGCCGATCATCGTGGTCTCGGTGATCTGGCAGTTCACCCAGATCTGGAACGATTTCCTGTTCGGCGTGGCCTTCTCCGGCCACGACACCCAACCGGTCACGGTGGCCCTGAACAACCTGGTCAACACCTCGACGGGGGTGAAGGAATACAACGTCGACATGGCCGCCGCCATGATCGCCGCCCTGCCGACCCTGGTGGTCTACGTGCTGGCCGGCAAGTATTTCGTGCGTGGGCTCACCGCGGGCTCGGTCAAGGGCTAATGGCCGACGAACACCGGCGGCGCTCGCTGGCGTTTCGTTGGGCCATCAACCGTCGAATAATAACGAGGTAACCATCATGTCAGCTTTGGAAATCCAGCATGTCTGCAAGGACTTCGGCAGCACCCAGGTGCTCAAGGACGTCAGCCTGGCCATCGACTCCGGGGAGTTCCTGATCCTGGTCGGCCCCTCGGGCTGCGGCAAGTCGACCCTGATGAATGCCATCGCCGGGCTCGAGCCGGTGACCGCCGGGGAAATTCATATCGGCGGCGAGGAGATCACCTGGCACACGCCCGCCGATCGCGACATCGCCATGGTCTTCCAGTCCTACGCCCTCTACCCGAGCATGACGGTGCGCCAGAACATCGCCTTCGGCCTGGAGATGCGCAAGGTCCCCAGGGCCGAGCGCGAGGCCGCGGTGGAGCGGGTGGCGGACCTGCTGCAGATCTCCAACCTGCTCGAGCGCAAGCCGTCCCAGCTCTCCGGTGGCCAGCGCCAGCGGGTGGCCATGGGCCGCGCCCTGGCCCGGGAGCCCAGGGTCTACCTGTTCGACGAGCCGCTCTCCAACCTCGACGCCAAGCTGCGGGTGGAGATGCGCACCGAGATCAAGAAGCTCCACCAGCGCCTGGGCACCACCATCGTCTACGTGACGCACGACCAGATCGAGGCCATGACCCTGGCCGACAGCATCGCCGTGATGCGCGATGGACGGATCCTGCAGTTCGGCACCCCGGACGAGATCTACAACGATCCGGTGGACGTCTTCGTGGCCGGCTTCATGGGCTCACCGTCGATGAACTTCATCCGCGCCACCCTGGAGGGCGCGGCCGGCGACTACCGCCTGCGCGTCGCCACGCCGGGAGCCGATGAGCTGGTGCTGCCCTGGCCGACGAGCCGCGAGAGTGACGCCCTGGCCGACCAGGTCGGCCGGTCACTGGTGCTGGGCCTGCGGCCGGAGCACTTCAGCGAGGAGGACGCCCGCCTCGGCGAGCATGCGGAGGGCACGCCACTAGTCGCCACGGTCAGCGTGGCCGAGCCCACCGGGGCGGATATCCTGCTGCGCCTGCCACTGGGCGAGGGCGAGATCACCGCGAGGGTCGACCCGCACTGCCGAGTGGCGGCCGGGGAGCGCATTGACCTGAGAGTGGACATGCGCCGGGCGGTGCTCTTCGATGCCGTCTCGGAACGACGCCTGGCCTAGGAGCCTGTCGGACCTGACGCTGATCGACTGCGAATGCCGGGCTTTCGGCCAACTTCATTCGATCAATGTCGTTAAATAGCGCGCTATTCGCCTCAATAGATCGATAAACTTGCCTCGAAATCCGGGATTCTCGTGACGATCGGTCAAAACCGACAGGCTCCTGGCCGCACTCAGTGCACGGTGATCACGCTGCACTCGGCGCCGTGGCTGACCTTGTGGGAGACGCTGCCCGTCAGCAGCCCGCGCAGATCGCTCAGGCCACGGCTGCCCATCAGGATGGCATCGACGTTCCGGTCCTTGGCCACCTCGAGGATGGTGCGGGTGGGGTCGCCCCGACGGATCAACATCTCGACATGCGGCGCGCCAAGGTCACGCGCCTCCTCGGCGGCCTTCTCGACCATCTGCTGTGCCTGGCGGGCGCGTTCCTCCCGCGAGGCCTCGACCGCCTGTGTGCCCACGCCCCAGACCAGCGGCGGGTTGTGGGGCAGGGCCTCGGGGATGTGCAGCAGCAGCAGGAAGACCTCCTGGTGGCGCGCCAGTTGGCAGGCCAGCGAGAGGGCCTTGCGGGCATGGGGCGAGCCGTCGATGGGCACCAGGATGGAACGGAACATGGCAGACACCTCCTAGGCAAGGCGCAGCTCCGCCCACCCACAGCCTGGTGGCCGAGGGTGGCGGGGTCACGGGCCGTGAGGCGAGGGGCTCAGTTGACGGTGATCACGCGGCAATCGGCGCCGTGGCTGACCTTGTGGGAGACGCTGCCGACCACCAGGCCCTTGAGGTCGCCGAGCCCGCGGCTGCCCATGACGATGGCATCCACCCCGCGCTGCTTGGCCTCGTCCAGGATGCTCAGGGCGGGATTGCCCTTGCCGATCACCGTGTCCACGTCCTTGACGCCCAGCGCCCGAGCCTCCTCGCCGGCCTTGTCGAGCAGTTCCCGACCGACCTTCTCGCGCTTGTCGAGGGTGGCTCCCAAGGGCACCGCGCCGATTCCCCATACCAGCAGGGGCTCGTGCTCGAGCGCCTCGGGGACGTGCAACAGGACGAGCTGGCCGTCTTCCTGTCGGGCCAACTTGCTGGCCACACAGAGGGCCAGGCGCGAGTGTTCCGACCCGTCGATGGGTACGAGGATGGACTGGAACATGGTATGAGACTCCTGTCATTGCCGTTGGGGGTATCCTCCAGCCTAGTCGTCCTTGGCCGCGCCGTGGTGACCTGAATCAAGCTCCGGACCGCTCCGGCGGGGTCTCGAGGCGTCGCAGCCGGCCCCATAGCTCCCGGCGCAGGTCGGCGAGCCGCGGCCGATCCGCCTCGGCGAAGGCCAGCGGGCGGGTCAGCCGCTGGGCCCTCAGGCCCAGCCGAGCCCCGAGCAGGCCGACTCCCAGCCCCTGGCCGGCCCGCGTCGACAGCCGGCCGGCCAGGTTCAGCGACAGCAGCTCCATGCCCGCCTCGCCGGCCATCTCGCTGGCCCCGGCGAAGGCCATGTCGCGCAGCACCTGGCGCAGCAGGCGAAGGCGTGCCGCGTAGCCCAGCTCGAGCCCGTAGAGCCGGCACAGGCGATCGATGAGCGCCAGGTGGCGCCAGGCCACCAGGGCCATGTCCACCAGGGTCAGCGGGCTGACCGCCACCATCACCGCCGTCTCGCCGCTCATCCGCGAGATCAGCCGACGGGCCTCGCGGTCCCGGGGCGCGAGCAGGTGATGGGCCAGCAGGACCTGGAGGTCGCGGCCGTCATGATGGGCCTCCCGGGCCTCGACGAAGCCCCGCCAGTGGGGATGGTCGTCGTCCAGGGACAGGCGGCGGCGCAGGGCCTGGGCCGTGGCCATGGCCTGGCGCGGGGACGCCTCGGGCAGGGCGGCCAGCGCCTCGCGCAGTCGCTCGTGCCGGCGTAGTCGACGCAGCCGCCACAGCTCGCGTCCCAGGGCGCCGGCCCCGACGCCGATGGCCCCCAGGCCGACCAGGCCCCAGCCGAGTCCCAGCCAGTCATCGGCGGCCAGCGCCGCCGGCAGGGACAGCACCAGCTCCGCCGTGCCGAGCCCGAGCCCCGCGATCAGCAGTGCCAGCAGGCCCCAGCGGCGACGCCGGGGGGCGGCCAGGCTCTCGCTCACGGCCTGTTCGGCCTGGCCCGGCGGCTCGGTGGCGACGCTCAGGGGGCGGCTGTCGTGATCCGCGGCGAAGGCCTGACCGGGGGCCGGGGGCTCGGACGCCGGGCGGTCCTCCAGGGTGAAGCGTCGACCCGGTCGCGGGTCGGTGTCGCGGGGCGCGGTCATTGCAGCTTGTCTCCGATCAGCCAGTCCAGGGCGGCGTCCATGCGGATGTGCGGCAGGGCGCCAGCGTCCCGGGGCAAGGGGCGGAAGGCGGTGAAGGTGAAGCCCTGGCGGGCCCAGAAGCCGGCGTCGGGCAGGCGGTTCGGTACCTCGCCGGGAAACAGCAGGGTCTCCTCGCCCGCCAGGGTGGTGCCGCGCAGGGCCGGTTGCCGCTGGCCCTGATGGTGGACCTCCCGGGCCTCGGTGGCACGGATGGCGGCCAGCGACAGGGCCCGGACCGGCACGTTGGCGAAGTGCAGATCCTTGAGCGGCTCGGCCAGCAGGGTCTCGATCAGTCCGGTCATCCGCGCATGCTGCTCCGGGGTGACATGATCCGCCTTGGTGGCGGCGATGGCCAGCCGGTCGATGCGCGAGGCGAACAGCCGTGACAGCAGGCTGCGCCGGCCATAATCGAAGCTCTGCATCAGCCGGCCCAGCGCGCGGGAGAGGTCCTCGAAGCGTTCCGGGCCGGCATTCAGCGCGCCGAGGATGTCCACCAGGACGATCTGGCGGTCGAAGCGGCGGAAGTGGTCCCGGTAGAAGGGCCGCACGATATGCTGCTGGTAGTGACGGAAGCGCCGCGCCAGGGTGGCGTAGAGACTCTCCGGCGGCAGCTGGGCCAGTTGCGCGGGGTCGGCGTCGGCGATGCCCGGCAGCGGGAAGAACTGCAGTACCGGGGCGCCCTCGAGCTCGCCGGGCAGCAGGAAGCGGCCCGGCTGAAGGTCCGAGAAGCCGGCCTCCCGGGCCGCCCTGAGCCCCTCGGCATAGCGCTCGGCGATCTCGGCCAGGCGGCCCTCGTCGACCTCCTGGGCCGGGTCCAGGGTCGCCACCTCGCGCTGCCAGTCGGCGAAGAGCGCCTCGCGGGCGTCGCCATGGCCGGTCTGGGAGCGACACCAGCTCGGGTAGTCGTGCCCCAGCAGCGGCAGGTCGAGCAGCCACTCGCCGGGATAGTCGAACAGGTCCAGGGTCAGGCGGCGGGTCTCGCCGCCCATCAGCCCGGGCCGCTGCGGCCGGTAGCGCAGCACCAGGCGCAGCTCGCTGATGCCGCGGGTGGGCTCGGGCCAACGCGGCGGGCGGTCGTCCAGGGCCGACATGGCCCGGTCGAAGGGGAAGCGCGGCACGCCGAGGTCGTGCTGCTCGACGCGCCGGGCCCCGAGCAGGCGGCCGTCCCGGGCGGCCGGCAGCAGGTCCAGGCGGGCCTCCAGGCCGGCATGGCGCAGCTGATTGATCAGCGAGGTGAGAAAGGCGGTCTTGCCGGAGCGCGACAGGCCGGTCACCGCCAGGCGCAGCTGGCGATCCCGGCCACGCTCCAGCAGGTCGTGCAGTTCCCGGGTCAAGGGGTGGCGCATGGTGTGGCGTCCGTGTCGGCGATCAGTGGGGGGTGATCTGGGGGCCCTGGCGGCGCATCGCAAGGTGCCGCCAGGCCAGGGCCAGGACCGGCAGCAGGCACAGCGGCAGCAGCACCGCGTTCAGCCGTCCCCAGCCTAGCGTGGTGACCAGCGGGCCGGCGAGCAGGGCGGTCAGGGTCACGGTGGTGAAGACCAGGAACTCGTTGGCGGCCTGGGTGCGCGCCTTCTCGGCGGGGCGATAGGCCTCGGTAAGCAGGCCGGTGGCCGGCAGGAAGGTGAAGTTCCAGCCCAGGCCGAGCAGGATCAGGCCGGCATGGAAACCGCCGAGGCCGGCCTCGAGGCGGGCCACCAGGGCGCTGGCGACGAGCAGGGCGCAGCCGGCCAGGATCATGCGGCTGGCGCCGAAGCGGGCGGTGAGCCGGCCGGTGACGAAGGAAGGCAGGAACATCGCCACCACGTGCCACTGGATGGTGGTGGCCACATGATCGAAGTGCAGGCCCTGTGCGGACATCGCCAGGGGGGTGGCGGTCATCGCCAGGTTCATCACCCCGTAGCCGATCAGCGCCGCCGTCACCGCGACGAGGAAGGTCGGCTGGCGCAGGATCTCGCCGAGGGGCCGGGCCTCGCTCCCGCCATGGGTGCGTTCCGGCGGGGGCAGGCGGATCAGCGACAGCACGACCAGGGCCAGCAGGTAGAGGGCGCCGAGCCCCAGGAAGCTGCCCAGGAAGGGGACCTCGGCCAGCTCCCGGCTGTGTCGGGCCAGCCAGGGGCCGAAGAAGGCGGCCAGTACCCCACCGCCCATCACCAGGCCGATGGCGCGGTCGCGCAGGCTGGCCGGCGCCGCCTCGACCGCCGCGAAGCGGTACAGCTGGCCGAAGCCGATGCCGATGCCGATCAGCCAGGTGGCCACCAGGAACAGCAGGAAGCGCTCGTCGCTCAGGGCCTGGATCGCCAGGCCCACCCCGGCCAGCCCCAGCAGGTTGCCGAGCATGAAGCCGCGGCGCCGACCCACTCGCGCCATGATCAGCGAGGCCGGGATGGTGGCGCACATCAGGCCAAGCCACTGGGTCGCCACCGGCGCGGTGGACCAGGCGGGCGCGGGCGCCAGGGCGGCGCCGATCAGCGGCGAGACGGCGATCAGCAGGATGTTGCCGCTGATCAGCAGGGCCTGGCAGAGCGACAGCAGCGACACGGCGAGGGGCATGGGGCCTCCGTGGCAAGGGGAGGACCCTGGTGGGGCTCCCCGGCGGATAATGACCCTGAATCTTCCCACCGTGCCGCGAAGGGCGCAAACGCGACGCCCTGCCATGAGGCAGGGCGTCGCAGCGGGCGGTCGGGCGGGGCGGGGTCAGCCGGCGAAGGCGACGTAGATGGCGACCACCAGGATCAGCAGCACGATGCCGGCCGGCACCGCACCCTTCCAGGGCGTCAGGTCGACCGCGCCGCTGTCCTCGTGCACCCAGGGGGTCTCGCGGGGACGCCACTTGCCGATGACCAGCATCACCGCCACCAGCAGCGCGAACACCAGGGCCACGAAGTGGAACTCGTGCATCACCACCGGCAGCTTGTCGAAGGGCGGGATGAAGTAGCCGGCGAAGATCAGCAGGCAGCCGCCGATCAGCGCGATCTTGGCCGCCATGGGCGGGACGCGGCGGGTCAGCAGGCCGACCACCACCACGGCGAGGATGGGGATGAAGTAGATGGCGTTCATCTTCTGCAGGTAGCTGAACAGGCTCTCCTGGCCGGCCAGCAGCGGGGCGATGGTCATGGCCGCGATCGCCATGATCCAGCCGAAGACCTTGCTCGAGCGCACCACCTGCGCGTCGCTGGCCTCCTTGTTGAGCACGGCCTTGTAGAGGCCCAGGCTGAACAGGGTGGTGGTGGAGTTCAGGGCCGAGTTGAACGACGACAGGATGGCGCCGACCATCACCGCGGCGAAGAAGCCGGTGAGCGGCGCGGGCAGCACGTTGAACACCAGGTGGCCGTAGGCCTCGTCGGCCACGACGCCCTGATCCGCATAGAGGTGGTAGGCGATGATGCCGGGCAGTACCAGGTACAGCGGCCCGAGCAGCTTGAACAGGCCGGTCAGCAGCACGCCCTTCTGGCCCTCGGCCAGGGTCTTGGCGGCGAAGGTCCGCTGGATGATCTGCTGGTTGGTGGTCCAGTAGAAGACGTTGATCAGGAAGACGCCGGTGAACAGGGTGAAGAAGGGCACCTGCTGGTCGGCCTTGCCGATGGAGTCGAGCTTGTCGGGGTTGGTTGCCTTGAGGATGTCCCAGCCGGCCATGACGCCGCCGCCGTCGCTGATCGCCTGGAGGCCGAAGTAGACGATCACGAAGCCGCCGATCAGCAGGCCCACGCCGTTGAGGGTATCCGAGACGGCCACGGTGCGCAGACCGCCGAACAGGGCGTAGACGGCGCCGATCAGGCCGACGACCCAGACCGTGAGCCACAGCAGGGTGGTATCGGACTGGATGCCGGTCAGGCCGTGCAGGTCGAGCATGCCCTGCAGGCCCATGGCGCCGGAATAGAGGATGATCGGCAGCAGGACGACCGCATAGGCGATCAGGAAGATCACGTTGCAGATCAACTGGGTGCCCTTGTCGAAGCGGATCTCCAGCAGCTGCGGCAGGGTGGCGATGCCGCTCCTCAGGAAGCGCGGCAGGAAGAACAGCGCCAGCGCCACCAGGGCGATCACCGCGACCACCTCCCAGGCCATCACGCTCAGGCCGTCGTTGAAGGCCGAGCCGTTGAGCCCCACCATCTGCTCGGTGGAGAGGTTGGTCATCAGCAGCGAGCCGGCGATCAAGGGGAAGGTCAGGCTGCGCCCGGCGAGGAACATGCCGCCGGTGCTGGTGTGATCGTCGCGGCGGGTGATGCGCCAGGTAATGAAGGCGACCAGCCCCGTGAAGAACAGGAAGGACGCGAGGGTCAGGGCATGCATATCGGAAACATCCTTACATTTGATGAAGAGTGGCGGCGTCGACCAATGAAGCGGCTAGAATTTGTGTAAGTTTACTACTGTGACGGGGCAGTCTAGTGGACTGCCCCGTGCACGCTATACGCCTTTCGTCTAGCCTCAGGGGGGAGGGACAACGCCCGTGGGTACGGGTTCGACCAGTCCCAGCAGTTGCACCAGCACCGGCGAGGCGGCGATCAGGAAGCCGAGGGCGGCGAGCAGGCGGCCGACCAGCCGATGCCGCTCGTGCCGTGCCAGCGTCAGGCCGGCGATGCAGACCACCAGGCCGACGATGTTGAGGGCGTAGCCGAGCATCTGGAGGAGTTGATAGGCGGTCATGGGTCTCTTCAGGTGGCGAGTGAAGGGCGTGGCGTGAATGCCATGCCGGGGATGATACCAGTCGGGCCCCGCCTGGGGCCCGTCTCGACAGGGAGGCTGCGACGCCATGGCGGGGAGACAGGCAGAGACGGTACTCGATTTCTGGTTCGGCGCACTCGCCCCGGCCCAATGGTTCCGCAAGGACCCCGCACTCGATGCCGAGATCACCCGACGCTTCGCCGCCACCCTGGCGGCGGCACGCCGGGGGGAGCTCTGGGCGTGGCGTCACTCGCCCCGCGGGCGGCTGGCCGAGGTGCTGGTCCTCGACCAGTTCTCGCGGCATATCCACCGCGATACCGGCGAGGCCTTCGCCGCCGATCCCGTGGCCCTGGTACTGGCCCAGGAAGCCGTGGCCCGGGGCGACGATGCCGAACTCTCCGCCCACGAGCGGTCCTTCCTCTATATGCCCTACATGCACAGTGAATCGCTGGTCATCCACGAGCAGGCGCTACGCCTGTTCGACCAGCCGGGTCTCGAGGACAACCTGCGCTTCGCGCATCGGCATCGGGAGATCCTCTCTCGCTTTGGCCGCTACCCCCATCGCAACGCCATGTTGGGACGCTCCTCCACGCCGGAGGAGCTGGCCTTCCTGAAACGTCCGGGCTCTTCCTTCTGAGCGCGAGTCCGGGCACCATCCACGGCATCACCAACCGGAAAGGAGAACGGCATGGGCATCATCGCCTGGTTGATCATCGGCGGCCTGGCAGGCTGGATCGCCGGCCATATCATGCGCGGCGGCGGCTTCGGCCTGCTGGGCAACATCGGGGTGGGGGTTGTCGGTGCCGTGGTCGGCGGCGGCCTGTTCAACCTGCTCGGTCTCCAGGCCGGGGGCTTCATCGGCTCGCTGGTCACCGCCGTGGTGGGGGCCGTGGTGCTGCTGTGGGTGATCGCCAAGGTCAGGAAGGCCTGACGGAGGTCACCGCCCCGGCCCGCCGATGGCGGGCCGGGGCGGGGTCAGCCGAACTGCGGCTCGAGCACCTGACGGTGCAGGGCCTGGCCCGCCGCATCCATCAGCGTCACGGTCAACGTCTCGCTCTCGCCGTCCAGGTCGACCCGGCCGAAGAACTGGTAGCCCGCCGCGGGAGACAGGTTGGCGCGCCCCTCGGGGGGTGCCTTGTGGAAGACCACCCGCGGGCCGAAGGTGTCGTCCAGTTCGCCCGGCCCGAAGGTGCCGGCATGCAGCGGACCGCTGACGAATTCCCAGAAGGGGGCGAACGCCTTGAAGCGGGCCCGCTCGGGGGCGTAGTGGTGGGTGGCCGTGTAGTGCACGTCGGCGGTCAGCCAGACCACGTTGTGGATCCGTTCGTCGCGCAGCGTCCTGAGCAGGCCGGCCAGTTCGGCCTCGCGGCCCGAGGGCTCGCCCGGTGCGCCGTTGGCCAGCGCCTCGAAGGCGTCGCCGTCCCGCACGACCAGGCCGATGGGCATGTCGGCGGCGATGATCTTCCAGGTCGCCGTGGAGCGCCGCAGGGCCTGGCGCAGCCAGGCCAGCTGCTCGCCGCCGAGCAGGGCGCCGCCGGTCGCCGACCGATTGCGGCCGTTGGCATCGCGGAAGGAGCGCATGTCCAGCATGAACACCTCCAGGCTCGGCCCGTAGGCGAAGCGCCGGTGGATGCGGCCGGGCGCCTCCGGTCGCTGGCGCAGCGGCATATGCTCTAGGAAGGCCTGCCGGGCCCGGGCGGCCAGCAGCGGGACGCTGCGCTCGGTGTAGCGGTCGTCCTCGAGCCATTCGCCGGGATACCAGTTGTTGACGGTCTCGTGGTCGTCCCATTGGGCGAGCATCGGGACCTCGGCATTGAAGCGCCGCAGGTTGGCGTCCATCAGGTTGTAGACGTGCTGCCCGCGGAACTCGTCGAGGGACTCGGCCACCTTGCGCTTGGCGGGAGTGACCAGGTTGTGCCAGGTCTCGCCGTCGGGCAGCGCGACGCTCTCCTCCAGGGGGCCGTCGGCGTAGACGGTATCCCCGGAATGGATGAAGAAGTCGGGGCGCTGCCGGCGCATCGTCTCGTAGGTGGTCATGCCGCCGCGGGCCTCGTCGATGCCCCAGCCCTGGCCGGCGGTATCGCCGGACCACACGAAGCGCACGTCGCGGCGCCGCGCCGCGGGCAGGCGAAGCCGTCCGCTGATCGGCTCGCTGACTGCACGGTGGTCGCCCAGGGCGGCGAAGCGTACCCGGTAGTGCAGCTCGTCCAGGCCGGCGAGGCCGTCGACATCCAGCCGCGCGGTGAGCCCGGACGCGGGCAGCGCGTCCGGGCCGCGCAGCCAGCGGGCCCCGCGGAAGTCGGGATTGTCGGCGATCTCGAGCAACATCCGGGCGGGGCGGTCGACCCGCGACCACAGCATCACGCGATCCTCGAGCATGTCGCCGCTCATCACCCCCGAGGGCATGACCGGGCGCCGGCCTTCCGCCAGCACGATCGACGGCGCCGCCGCCATGGCGCCCAGGGTGGCGCCTCCCTTGAGTCCGAGTGCCAGTAGCTGCCGACGGCTAACGTCCATGGTCACCTCCGCTTCCACGCTGGATGTGCCGGTCATCCTGCCGGTCGCCGATGACGCTTCGGGGTCACTGCGGTGACAGTCCAGGGCAATCGCAGTTGGGTGGCGAGGGGCGCAGGGGACAGGTCGTAGAGGGGGTCCTACGCCAAGGATGGCGTCGGTAGCGCCCAGGGAGGGGTTCACAGCGCCCCCTCCTAGGCCTGTCGACGGATCAGCCCCGACTAACTGCGATAGCCCTGGGTGACAGTCCCGATCGCGCGACAAGCCCGGTCGCGGGCGTTAGCATGGGCAGCGAACGAGCGCCCGACCAGTGGACGTCCGGGGCCGGCGAGGGGAGCGCCAATGAGGAACGCATGTACCTGTTGAAACGGATCAGCACGGCCCTGATACGCGGCATCGCCGACATGGGCTGGGGGCTACTCGGACTGTTGCTGCTCGCCTACCTGCTGCTCGCCTATGCGGGCCTGGCGGTCACCGGCGAGCAGGCGCTGGTCGCCTCCCCGACGGCCTTCCTCTACTACATGATCGTGACGGTCTCCACCGTGGGCTACGGCGATGCCTCGCCGGTGACCCCGGCCGGGCAGCTGATGGTCGCGCTGTTCATCATCCCGGCGGGGATCGGGCTGTTCGCCACCCTGCTCGGCAAGGCCTCGGCCTCCGTCATCTCCCAGTTCACCAAGCGCCTCTACGGAGAGCAATCGATCATGCAGCAGGATCACATCGTCATCGTCGGCTTCAACGCCTATACCGAATCGCTGGTCGCCCAGGTCCGGGAAGAGGCCCGGGAAGGGCAGCTGCTGGCGCTCTGCGTGGACGAGGCCGCGCCGGCCAAGAACCCCTTCCTCGAACAGGGGGTGGAGTACTTTCGGGCCGCCACCCTGAGCGACGAGAGCCTCTACGAGCGGGCCTCGGTCAAGGATGCCGCCCTGGTGGTGGTCGACGTGGAGGACGACAGCGAGACCAACCTGGTGTGCATGCACCTGGCGGCCATTGTCGCCGAGCGTTGCATCATCACCGCCTACGTGAAGAACCAGATGGTGGGGCGCCTGCTCGAGACCCACTGCCCCAAGGTCAACGTGATTCCCTCGCTCCACCAGAAGATGCTGGTCAAGGCGGCGATCGATCCGGGCAGCGAGGAGGTGCTGCGCCAGCTGGTCGATGTCGACCAGGCGCAGACCCAGTATTCGACCCGGCTCGACGGCGTGACGGGACCACTGCGGGTCGACCGGCTGGCCGCGCGGCTGCGCGCGCGCTGTCGCGCCGCCTTGATCGCCATTCGTCGGGCGGGGGAGCTGCATCCGACCCTGAACCCCGACGATGATGCCCTGGTGCACCCGGGAGACGAGCTCTTCTACATCGCGGGACGGCGCATCGGGGTGACGGAAATGGCCGAGCATCTGGCCGGCGGGGAGCCGGACGCGCCCTGAGCGCGCCCGGCCGTGCAGGGGACAGGCCCGGGGCGAGGCCCCGGGCGCGGGGGTCAGGCGCTGGCGGCGCTCTTGCTGCCCACCAGCTCCTGGAGGGACTGCTCGATGATGGCCAGGCCTTCCTCGAGGATCTCGTCCTCGATGGTGACCGGCATCAAGAAGCGGATGGTGTTGCCGTGGAGGCCGCAGGACAGCAGGATCAGCCCCTTCTCGCGGGCCTTCTTGCACAGGGCGCCGGCCAGGTCCGCATCCGGGGTGTGGTCGGCCTTGTCGGCGACCAGGTCGATGGCGGCCATGGCGCCCATGTTGCGGGCATTGTCGACGCAGTCGAAGTCCTGTTGCCATGTCGCGAAGCGCTCGGCCAGCTTGTCGCCCAGCGCCTGGCTCTTCTCGAGGATGCCTTCCTGCTCGAAGACCTCGAGCACCGCCAGGGTGGCGGCACAGGAGACCGGGCTGCCGGTGTAGGTGCCGCCCAGGGAGTTGCCGCCGGAGGCATCCATGTGCTTGTCGGTGCCCACTACCGCGGAGATCGGCATGCCGTCGGCCATGCTCTTGGCCATGGTGATGATGTCCGGTTCCACGCCGCTGTGCTCGATGGCGAACATCTTGCCGGTGCGCCCGAAGCCGGACTGTACTTCGTCGACGATCATCAGCATGCCGTGCTCGTCGCAGAGCTCGCGGATTGCCTTGAGGAAGCTGGCCGGCGCCGGGTAGAAGCCGCCCTCGCCGAGCACCGGCTCGAGCACGATCGCCGCGGTGTCCCTGGGGTTGGCATCGGTCTTCAGGGCCATCTTCAGGCCGCGCAGTGCCTCGTCCTCGCTGACCCCGTGATAGGGGACCGGGTAGGGCGCGCGGAAGACGTTGCCCGGCATGGTGCCGAAGTCGGTGGCGTAGGGCGCGACCTTGCCGTTCATGGCCATGGTCATGAAGGTGCGGCCGTGGTAGCCGCCATCGAAGCAGATGACGTTGTTCTTGCCGGTGGCCGCGCGGGCGACCTTGACCGCGTTTTCCAGGGCCTCGGCCCCGGAGTTGGCCAGCATCACCTTGGCATGGCCGCGTACCGGGGTGACCTGACTGAGCTTCTCGGCCACCTTCACGTAGCCCTCGTAGGGCATCACCGTCTGGCAGGTGTGCATCACGCGGTCGAGCTGGTCCTTGACCGCCTGGACCACCTTGGGATGGCGATGGCCGATGTTGAGCACCCCGATGCCGCCGGCGAAGTCGATGATGCGATTGCCGTCGGCATCCCAGATTAGGGCATTCTCGGCCCGGTCGGCAAACTGGGTGGCCGGGCTCGCCGCGCCGCTGGCGACATAGCGCTGCTTGAGCTCGTTGAGTTGGGCGTTCGTCATGGGTTGTCTCCAGTTGGGAAAAGCGTTGCGGGCGATTACAGGCCGCCGACACAGACGTATTTTAGTTCAGTGTACTCGTCCAGACCGTGGTGCGATCCCTCACGCCCCAGGCCCGATTCCTTGACGCCGCCGAACGGCGCGAGTTCGGTGGAGAGGAGGCCTTCGTTCACCGCCACCATGCCGTATTCCAGGCCCTCCATGACCCGCCAGATGCGCCGGTAGTCGCGGGCATAGAAGTAGGCGGCCAGGCCGAATTCGGTGGCATTGGCCATGGCCACGGCGTCCTCGTCACGCTCGAAGCGGAACACCGGCGCCAGCGGGCCGAAGGTCTCCTCGGTGGCGACCCGCATGGTGTCGGTCACCTCGCCGATCACCGTGGGCTGGAAGAAGGTCCCGCCCAGGGCGTGGGGCTCGCCGCCACAGACCAGGCGTCCGCCCTTGGCCAGGGCATCGGCGATATGGTCGCGGACCTTGTCCACCGCCGCCTGGTTGATCAACGGGCCCTGGACCACGCCCTCGTCGAGGCCGTTGCCCACCCGGAGCTCGGCCACCCGGGCCGCCAGCTTGTCGAGGAAGGTCTCATAGACACCGGCCTGGACCAGCAGGCGGTTGGTGCACACGCAGGTCTGGCCGGAATTGCGGAACTTCGAGGCCACCGCACCTTCCACCGCGGCATCCAGGTCGGCATCATCGAAGACGATGAAGGGCGCGTTGCCGCCGAGCTCCATGGAGGCCTTCTTGACGGTGCCGGCGCACTGGGTCAGCAGCCGCTTGCCCACGGCGGTGGAGCCGGTGAAGGAGACCTTGCGCACCCGCGGGTCGGTGGTCAGCACCTCGCCGATCTCGGCGGGCCGCGAGGCCGTCACCACGTTGATGACCCCGGCGGGGAAGCCGGCGTCCTCGGCCAGCCTGGCCAGCGCCAGGGCGGTCAGCGGCGTGGCCTCGGCCGGCTTGATCACCACCGGGCAGCCGGCGGCCAGCGCCGGGGCGCACTTGCGGGTGATCATCGCCAGGGGGAAGTTCCAGGGGGTGATCGCCGCGACCACCCCGATCGGCTCGCGGAACACCAGGATGCGCTTGTCGGCGCCGTGGCTCGGCAGGGTCTCGCCCGCCACGCGCTTGGCCTCCTCGGCGTAGAACTCGACGAAGCTGGCGCCGTAGGCCACCTCGCCCCGGGACTCGGCCAGGGGCTTGCCCTGTTCGCGGGTCATCAGCCGGGCCAGGGGTTCCTGGTGGGCCATGATGCGCTCGAACCAGCCGCGCAGCAGGGCGGCGCGCTGCTTGGCGGTCTGGCGCCGCCAGGCCGGCCAGGCGGCCTCGGCGGCGGCCACGGCCGCCCGGGCGTCCTCGGCGGTGAGGTCGGGGACCTCGGCCAGGACCTCGCCGGTGGCCGGGTCGGTGACGGGGAAGCGGCGCTCGGCGTCGCGCCATTGGCCGGCGACGTAGGCCTTGTCGATCAACAGCTCGGATTCGGCGTGCATGGGCTCTCCGACTCGGGGTGGTTATGTTGTTTGACGAGTGTGCATTATTTAAAACAAAACGCCAAGCCCACGGTCTCGGCCTTTCGTCGTGAAGCGCTCCACGGCATCGGCGCGAGCCGCCGCTTTCCGTTACACTATGTCGCCGAATTATTGTGTGTGGCGTCCCAGTGCCGTTTCCCGAGCATGCTGGGTGCGTCCGTTACCCGATCCGGAAGTATGGCGAGGTGAGCCTTGGTCGATCCCTTGAATGCCTGGTGGGCCCAGCAGCTGGTGCTGTGTGACTGGGCCTTCGCGCCCGACCCCCTGACGCTGGAAGCCGAGGTGGCCGTGGCCCGCCTGGGGAACCTGGGCGTCGTCGACCGCGGCGAACTGGGCTGGCGACTGCTCGAGGCCCTGGGGATCGGCGATCCCGACCCGGCGCGGCTGCTGTCGGCGCTGGAGGTCACGGCGCTGGGCGGGGCGGCGGGCTGGCTCAGCGAATCCCGGGCCCGGGACTGGGCCCAGCGCCTGGCCGAGGATATCAGCGCCCACCACCCGGAACTGGACGACTGGCTCGCGGCCCTGTGCCGGGCGCGCAGCGTCGAGGGCTGGGTGCGCGGCGACGACGGCTTCAGCGAGGCGTGCGAGGCCCTGGCGACCCTCGAGCACGAGGGGGAGGGCGTGACCTGGGACCTGCTGCGGGAGTGGCTGGTGGTCAACCGTCGCCCCCTCGTGCTGTGGCCCGAGGCCCCCGAGGAGCAGCCCTGGCGACTGCGGGCGGCCTTCTCCCCGGTGCTGGAGCTGCCGGCCTCGCCCCACGACTGGCAGGGATTGGCGGCCTGGCTGTCGGAGGACTGGCAGGTCACCGGTCGCGAGGAGCTGATCCGCGTGCTGCTGTGGCTGGCCGCCCAGGGCGACCGGCAGGCCTGGGACCTCGATGCCACTCGCCTGCTGTCGGCCGGCGACCCCGAGCGGCAGGCCTGGCTCGAGGGGCTCGCGCCCCAGGAGGTCGCGGCGGGCCGCGTGCTGCTGGGCTTCGTGGAGCGGGGCGAGCCGCTGGAGTGGGCCGCCTGGGACTGGCTGCGACTGGTCGACCTCGCCTGGGCCGGCGCCTGCCTGGGCTGGCTCGACGAGACGGAGGCCCGCGATTTCGCGGCGCACGGGGCGGACCTGGTGATGCGACGCTACAGCGACTGGTCGGCCCTGGCCCGGGCCTACCAGCGTGGCCGCAGCCTCTTCGAGGGCCACGACCGGCTCGGCGAGCTGGCCGCCGACTGGGCGCTGCTGCTGCAGTCGCCGGTGAGTCCCTGGAAGCCTCCCCTGCAGGAGCTGGTCGACGAGGCGACCCTGGAGGCCTCACGCTCGGCCATGCGCGCCTGGCGCCGGGATCCCCGCCACTGGGTGCTGGCCCTGGCCGCCGTGCGCGAACCCGAGCTGTCGGGGCGTCAGGGCATCGACCCGGCGTTGCCGCCGGCACGCCGTGAGGAGGCCCGGGGCTATCTCGCCGAGACCCTCGACCTGCATGCCGACGAGGGGGCCGAGGCCCTGGCGCGCTACTGGCTGCCGGCCCAGGCCCACCATCTCAACCAGCTGGCCGCGGACGCCGCCCACGGCATCCTGCCGCCGGCCCAGACCCCCTTCGGCCACGCCGCCCCGGCCGATCTCGCCGGTCGCGACGCCCTGGGGCGCGCCAGCCGCCACGCCGCGACCATCCACATGGCCGAGAAGTATGCCTTCCACCTGCAGATGGCCATGGACAGCGGGTCGTTCGACGGCCAGCGACTGGCGGTGCTGGCCACCGCGCTGCACGGCTCGCTGTGCCGCTTCTACCCGGATGCCCGTCGCCTGCTGTCGGCCTGGGCCCACTGGGAGGCGCTGCTGCCCGACCCCGATCAGCCCTCGCTGGTCGACGAGATCCGCTGGCACCTCGACGACCCGGGCAGCCTCTTCCACTGGCTGGACTGGCGGCCCCGGGAGTGGCAGGAGCCGGGGCCTCGCCCGAACCTGACGCACTTCACCGCCATGGCCCTGGTGGGCCCGCTGAACAGCGCCGCCTGGAGCCTGCCCCAGGCGGAAAGCGAGCGGGAGTGCGGCTCCATCCGCGAGTGGGTCGATAGCCACTATGGCCTGCATGGGCCGGCCGAGCTCGGTGACTTCCTTAGCTACCTGCTGGAGGTCGGGGATCGCCAGGAGTACCAGATCAACTATGCCCCCTATACCCTGAACCCGGGGCGGCTGGCCTCCGAGATCGCCACCCTGGAGTCCGGCGAGTGTGCCGAGGAGGAGCGCAATCACCTGCTGCGCCTGCAGCGCGTGCGCGACGACGAGGACGGCTGCAACGACCTGGACCTGGCCGCCTGGGACCTGGCCCAGGCGGTGGACCTGGCGATCGCCGGCCGTCAGCTGGGCTGGCTCGGCGAGGGGGATTTCCTCGAGCTGCTGGAACGCGCCCATGGCCTGGCCGCCCAGCACTATGGCGGCTGGGAGGAGTATGCCCGGGGACTCTACGCCGGCTTCTCCTTCTTCATGGGCGAGACGGTGGAGCGCGAGGCCTTCCTGGCCGGCTTCCGCCAGGCCCTGGTGAGCTGGCTGGCCGCCGCCCCGCCACTGGCCGGGCCCTGGGCGAGCCTCGACTTCCCCGGGGCGCGGCCCCGGCACTGGGCGCCGATGCATGTGGACACCCTGCCCGGCGACGGCCGCCAGCTGCATTGAGGGGGCTCGTCAGTGCGCCCCGGGATGGCTATCATGCGGCCAGTGCCTGCCCGGCCGCGGGACCCGCATGCGTGGAGGCGTAAAGAGAGGAGTGCAAGCAGGGATGCGAGGCCCGAGATCAAGTCGTCACCTCCTGGCGGTGCTGTCACTGACTCTGCTGGCCGGCTGTGCCGCCTCCGGTGGCGGCCCCGAGCCCGCGGAAGACTACTTCGCCCGGGACCTGCCGGGGCTCGATCGCGGGCCGCGGATGTCGCCGGTCGACAACCCCATTCTCGCCGCCCGGGGGCTGCGCAATCCGCCGCCGGCGCTGATCCGCCGTGCCCTGATGGCCCAGCACAAGCGCTGGCTGGGCACCCCCTATCGACTGGGCGGCACCACCCGGCGCGGCATCGATTGCTCGGCCCTGGTGCAGCACGTGTTCGCCGACACCTTCCGCCTCCCGCTGCCGCGCACGACCCGGCAGCAGGTGTACGAGGGTGAGCCGGTGGCGCGGGACGCCTTGAGGCCGGGAGACCTGGTGTTCTTCCGGCCGCCCGGGGTGAGTCGCCACGTCGGCATCTACGTCGGCGAGGGCCGCTTCCTGCATGCCTCCACCTCGCGTGGCGTCAAGCTTTCCTCCCTGGACAACCGCTACTGGCGACGCCATTACTGGCAGGCCCGCCGGCCGCTGGATACCGTCCACCTGGCGAGGCGCCTCGAGCCCAGCACCCTGACCAGCGGCGAGGGTTGACCCCGGCGCCTCGGCGCTGGGTCAGCACGGAGTCGACGAAGGGCTGCTCGGCGGGTTGAATTTCCCGTTGTTCATCAACCAGTACCGCTACATCGCCTTCCGCCTGGCGGAGGCGCCCTTCGGGCTGGGGGCGCTGGCTGGGGCCGTTGTTGCGCACCGATCCGGGAGGCACCCCGGGCCCGAGCCTGTCGGACCGGCTGGCGTGACCGAGTGATGCCGCGGCTCAGTGGGGGCCGCTGGCCTCGGCCTCGTCTCCCCAGATTTCCTTGAGCCGCTCCGAACGCCCGCAGGCCGACTTGTAGAAGTTGTAGCGCAGCGCGTTCTCCTCGTAGAAGTTCTGGTGCTCGTCCTCGGCAGGGTAGAACGCCTCGAAATCGATGATCTCGGTGGCGATGTCCTGGTCGAAGCGCTCGGCCACGGCCTGGCGGCTGGCCTCGGCCTGCTCGCGCTGGGCGTCGTTCACGGGGAAGAGGGCGCTCTGGTAGGTGTGGCCCTCGTCGCAGAACTGGCGGTCCACGGCGAAGGGGTCGATGTTGCGCCAGAAGACGTGGAGCAGGGTGGCGTAGTCGACCGCGTCGGGGTCGTAGTCGACCTTGACCACCTCGATATGGCCGGTGCCTCCGGCGGAGACCTGCTCGTAGGTCGGGTTCTCCACCTGGCCCCCGCTGAAGCCGGAGGTGGTCTCGACCACCCCCTCGACCTTGTCGTAGGCCTGTTCCATGCACCAGAAGCAGCCGCCGGCGAAGACGGCGCTCTCGGTGTCGGCGGCCAGGGCGGCGGGGCCGAGGGCCGCCGCGAGGACGATCGCCCCCAGCAAGGGGCTGGCTGACTTGCTCGGCATGGTGTCGCTCCACGTCGTTGGGGGTGGTAGATTCGATACCGCGAACAGTGCAAGGGTTCCGTACAAGCCTTGTTCAAACAAGGCTGTAAGGATGGCGACGTCGTCGCGACCCAGGGCGATGCCCCGATCCAGGATGCACAGGGAGTGACCGACGTGACCAAGCGACGCCTGATACTGCTCAGCCTCATCGCCCTCGCCTTCGTGGCGTTCTTCCTCAGCGGGGCCGACCAGCTGCTGACCCTGGACACCCTGAAGGCCGAGCAGGCCCGCTTCCAGGCCTGGCTGGCCGAGGACCCCGTCACGGTGGCCGGTGGCTTCTTCATCACCTACGTGGCGATGGCGGCCCTGTCGCTGCCCGGCGCGACCCTGCTGACCCTGCTGGGTGGTGCCCTGTTCGGCTTCGGCTGGGGGCTGCTGCTGATCTCCTTCGCCAGCAGCCTGGGCGCCACCCTGGCGGCGCTGATCGCCCGGACCCTGGCCCGGGAGCCCTTGGAGCGGCGCTTCGCCCCCCAGCTCGAGCGCATCAATGCCGGCATCCGCCGCGAGGGCGCCTTCTACCTCTTCACCCTGCGGCTGATTCCGCTGTTCCCGTTCTTCGTCATCAACCTGGTGATGGGTCTGACGCGCATGCGCCTGACCACCTTCTACTGGGTCAGCCAGCTGGGCATGCTGCCGGGCACGGCGGTCTACGTGAATGCCGGCCGTGAGCTGGGCCAACTGGAATCGCTGGCGGGCATCCTCTCGCCGGGGCTGATCGGTTCCTTCGTGCTGGTCGGGCTCTTCCCCTGGATCGCCCGGGGCCTGGTGGCCGTCGCCAAGCGTCGCCGGCTGGCGCGGCGTTTCGCCCGGCCGATCCGCTTCGACCACGATGTCGTGGTGATCGGCGGCGGCTCGGCGGGACTGGTGGCGAGCTATATCGCCGCCGCGGTCAAGGCGAAGGTGGCGCTGGTGGAGCGCGATCGCCTGGGCGGCGACTGCCTGAACACCGGCTGCGTGCCCTCCAAGGCGCTGATCCGCGCGGCCCGGGTCGCCGACGAGATCCGCGGGGCGCCACGCTACGGGATCCGGGCGGAGGCGCCGGTGGTCGATTTCCCGGCGGTGATGGCGCATGTCCATGCCGCCATCCGCGAGGTCGAGCCCCACGACAGCCGGGAGCGCTACGAGGGCCTGGGCGTGGAGGTCATCACGGGGGAGGCGCGCCTCGAGGATCCCTGGCGGATCCGCATTCGGGAGGGAGCCAGCGAGCGGGTGCTGTCCACCCGGCACGTGATCATCGCCAGCGGCGCCCGGCCGCGGGTCCCGCCCCTGCCGGGCCTGGAGGCGATCGAGGTGCTGACCTCCGACAACCTCTGGCGGCTCGAGGCCCTGCCCGGTCGGCTGCTGGTCCTCGGCGGCGGGCCGATCGGCTGCGAACTCGGCCAGAGCTTTGCGCGCCTGGGCAGCCGCGTCACCCTGGTGGAGATGGGCGACCAGCTGCTGCCCCGGGAGGACCGGGACGTGGCCGGCGAGGTGGAGGCCGGTCTGCACGAGACGGGCGTCGAGGTGCGTCTGGGCTGCCGGGCGGTGCGCGTGGTGGCCGGGACCGCGGGGCAGGGCCATGGGCTGGAGGTCGCCGGCGACGGGGTGGGGGAGGCCGGTTCGCTGACGCTGCCCTTCGACCGCCTGCTGGTGGCCGTGGGTCGCCAGGCCAATGTCGAGGGCCTGGGCCTGGAGGCGCTGGGGGTGGAGACGCGGCCCGACGGCACCCTGGCGGTGGACGGGACCCTGCAGTCGGTGCTGCCCAACGTCTGGGCCTGTGGCGACGTCACCGGTCCCTACCAGCTGACCCATGCCAGTGCCCACCAGGCCTGGCATGCCACGGTCAACGCCCTGTTCGGCGAACTCAAGCGCTTCCGGGTCAGCTACCGGGCCTTGCCGGCGGTGACCTTCACCGACCCGGAGGTCGCCCGGGTCGGTCTCAACGAGCGGGAGGCCCTGGCGCGCGGCATCGCCTGCGAGGTCACGCGCTACCCGCTGGCCGAGCTGGATCGCGCCATCGCCGACGGCCATCGCGAGGGCTACGTCAAGGTGCTGACGGTGCCGGGAAAGGACCGCCTCCTGGGGGCGACCCTGGTCGGCGAGGGGGCGGGGGAGATGCTGGCCGAGTTCACCCTGGCCATGACCCATGGCATCGGCCTCAACAAGCTGCTCGGCACCATCCATCCCTATCCGACCCGCTCCGAGGCGGTCAAGGCCACCGCCGGCGCCTGGAAGAATGCCCACAAGCCCGAGCGCCTGCTGGCGCTGCTGGCACGCTACTTCACCTGGCGTCGCGGCGAGCGTCAGCCGTCGAACCGGGAACGGGAGGTCTGATGTTCGATCGCTGGACCATGCCGCTGATCCAGCGCCCCCTGCTGCGTCTGGCCCGCTGGCTGGCCGTCGCCGGCGTGCGGCCCGACCAGGTCACCCTCCTGGCCTTCCTGGTCGGCATGCTGGCGTTGCCGCTGCTGGCCGGGGAGGCCTATGGCTGGGCCCTGGTGGCGGTGCTGGTCAATCGGCTCGGTGACGGCCTGGACGGGGCCCTGGCGCGGCTCACGCATCGCGCCAGCGACGCCGGGGGCTTCCTGGATATCGGCCTCGACTTCGTCTTCTACGCCGCGGTGGTGCTGGGCTTCGCCCTGGCCGACCCGGCCGCCAATGCCCTGGCCGCCGCAGTGCTGCTGTTCGCCTTCATCGGCACCGGCAGCTCCTTTCTGGCCTTCGCGATCATGGCCGCCCGGCACGGGCTGGACCGGCCGCGCTTCCCGCAGAAGGCCTTCTACTACCTGCATGGCCTCACCGAGGGCACCGAGACGGTGCTCGCCCTGGTGGCCTTCTGCCTGTGGCCGGGCCGCTTTCCCGTCCTGGCCCTGGGGTTCGCGGCGGCCTGCCTGGTCACCACCGCGATGCGCCTGTGGGGCGGCTACGCCACCCTCAAGGCGCTGCCGGGGAAGGCCGGCTGAACGGGACGCCTCCGGCGTCGGCCGGCCAGGCGCGGGATGCAAAAGGGGGCAGCCACTGGCTGCCCCCTCTGCGTGATCTGCGGCCGGACCGCCGCGATCTGCCGTGACCAGCGATCAGTGCTCGTGACCGCCCTCGCCATGGACGTGACCGTGCTCGATCTCTTCCTGGCTGGCCTCGCGAACCTCGGCGATCTCGACGTCGAAGTTCAGGATCTGGCCGGCCAGCGGATGGTTGCCGTCGACGGTGACGGTATCGCCCTCGACCTGGGTCACGGTGACCATCAGCGGGCCGCCCTGGGTCTGCGCCTGGAACTGCATGCCCGGTTCCACGTTCTCGACGCCCTGGAAGGCATCGCGCGGAACTTCCTGCACCAGCTGCGGCTGGACTTCACCGTAGCCTTCCTCCGGCGAGACCTTCGCCTGGAGCTTGTCGCCTGCCGCACGACCTTCCATTTCCTTCTCGAGACCCGGAATGATGTTGCCGGCGCCGTGGAGGTAGGTCAGCGGCTCGCGGCCTTCCGAGCTGTCCAGCACTTCACCTGCATCGTTGGTCAGGGTGTAGTGGAAGGCGACAACGGAATTCTGCGCAATCTGCATTGATGAACCTTTGGTGAGTGCATGTAAGAGCGCATGGTAACGTGGCATCCGGGGAGCTGTCAGGGGCGAGGGACAATTTTCAGGTTGAGAATGCGTATCCTGAGCGATATTCACTTCTCGCCGCGTGCTTGCGTGCCTCTGCCGGCAGGGATACCCTTTGCTGAATTCGCTTTTCCCACCTGCCATCGATGTCCCTGCTGGAGACCGCCATGACCGTGACCCTGATCTGGCTGATCGCCTTCGCCGTGATCCTCTTCCTGTGCCTGTCCCGCTGGGAGGCCTCCGTCAGCGCGCTGCTGAGCAAGCTGCTGCCCGCCGTGCTGCGCAGCGAGGATGACCGCTGGGTGTGGAGCCCGGCCATCGCCGTGCTGGGGGCCACCGCCATCGTGCGTCCGGTGGACCTGCTGCTGACCCTGATCCTCATCGGCCTGATCGGCTGGGTCCTCGTCAAGCTGGGCGGCTGGGCGATGAACAAGGTCGACCAGCACTGAGGCCGGCGCGCCCCGGCGGCCGGCGCCGCGGTGATCGTTCGACAATGACAAAGGCCCGCGGAGCGCTCCGCGGGCCTTTGTCGTCATGTCGCCCGGGCGGCGTGCCGCCCGGGCCGGCTCGGCAAGGTCAGTAGGGCACCACGCTCACGCTGGACCCGCTGCCGACCAGCCGCACCCGCTGGCCGACCTGGAAGGCCTGGTCGGCCTTCTGCACGATCACCACGCTCTGGCCGGTGTCCTGGCGGACCTCGATCTCCCAGGCGGGGATACGATTGGTGGATTCCTCGATCTTGCTGCCGGCCACGGCACCACCCAGCGCGCCCGCCACGGTGGCGAGCTGGCGCCCCGAGCCACCGCCGACCTGGTTGCCGAGCAGGCCGCCGATGACCGCGCCACCGCCGCCGCCGAGCAGGCCCCCGGCCCGGCTATCGGCCTGGATCTGCACCCGCCGCAGGGCGGTGATGGTGCCGAAGGTCACGCTCTGGGCGGCCTTGGCCTGGTTGCCGGTGTACACGTTGCCCGAATAGGGCGAGGTGTTGGCACAGCCGGCCAGGGTCAGGGTGCCCAGGATCAGGGCGGGAAGAAGACGTTTCATGCAGGACCTCCTTGGCGTCACGGGCGCGCCACCTCGGTGGGGCGCCATTCCGGTGGAGTCACGAGTCTAGCGAGGTGTGCGGGATTGGCCAACCGGTCGCCCTTGACCCATACGCGTCCCGTAACGAAGAAAGGGGAGGCCCGGCCTCCCCCAAGGGTTCCAGTCTTGTCGTCTTCGACGCCGATCAGCCGAACTGGTTCATGGTGTTGTCCTTGCCGCCGGCCTTGAGTGCCGCCTCGCCGTGGAAGAACTCCTTGTGGTCGTCACCGATGTTGGAGCCGGCCATGTCCTGGTGCTTGACGGTGGCGATGCCCTCGCGGATCTCCTTGCGCTGGACGCCCGCCACGTAGGCCAGCATGCCCTGGTCGCCGAAGTAGCCCTTGGCCAGGTTGTCGGTGGACAGCGCCGCGGTGTGGTAGGTCGGCAGGGTGATCAGGTGGTGGAAGATGCCGGCCTCTCGGGCGCCGTCGCGCTGGAAGTTGCGGGTCCACTCGTCGGCCAGCTGGCCCAGCTCGGTGTCGTCGTACCTGGCGTTCATCAGGTCGGCGCGCTCGTAGGCGCTGAGGTCGCGGCCTTCCTGCTCCCAGGCGTCGAAGACCTGCTGGCGGAAGTTCAGGGTCCAGTTGAAGGACGGCGAGTTGTTGTAGACCAGCTTGGCGTCCGGGCAGACCTCGCGGATGCGGTTGACCATGCCGGCGATCTGGCCGACGTGGGGTTTCTCGGTCTCGATCCACAGCAGGTCGGCGCCGTTCTGCAGGCTGGTGATGCAGTCCAGCACCACCCGGTCCTCGCCGGTGCCCGGCTTGAACTGGTAGAGCCCGGAGGCCAGGCGCTTGACCTTGACCAGCTTGCCGTTCTGCTTGATGACCACGTCGCCGTTGTCGATGTCCGAGGCCGAGGTGATCTCCTCGCCGTCCAGGTAGCTGTTGTACTGGTCGCCCAGGTCACCGGGTTCCTTGGTCACGGCGATCTTCTGGGTCAGGCCGGCGCCCAGCGAGTCGGTGCGGGCGACGATCACCCCGTCCTCCACGCCGAGCTCGAGGAAGGCATAGCGCACGGCGTTGATCTTGGCGATGAAGTCCTCGTGGGGCACGGTGACCTTGCCGTCCTGGTGGCCGCACTGCTTCTCGTCGGAGACCTGGTTCTCGAGCTGGATGCAGCAGGCCCCGGCCTCGATCATCTTCTTGGCCAGCAGGTAGGTGGCCTCCGCGTTGCCGAAGCCGGCGTCGATGTCGGCGATGATCGGCACCACATGGGTCTCGTGGTTGTCGATCCTGGCGATCAGCTCGTCGGCCCTGGCCTGGTCACCGGCGTTTCTGGCCGCTTCCAGGTCGCGGAACAGGTGGTTCAGCTCCCAGGTGTCGGCCTGGCGCAGGAAGGTGTAGAGCTCCTCGATCAGCGACGGCACGCTGGTCTTCTCGTGCATCGACTGGTCGGGCAGCGGGCCGAACTCGGAGCGCAGGGCGGCGACCATCCAGCCGGAGAGATAGAGGTAGCTGCGCTTGGTGGT
Source organism: Halomonas maura (assembly GCF_030409305.1). GTDB lineage: Bacteria > Pseudomonadota > Gammaproteobacteria > Pseudomonadales > Halomonadaceae > Halomonas > Halomonas maura. The sequence continues at coordinate 17,141 of NZ_JAUFPQ010000017.1, read as the reverse complement.
GCCGAAATGCTTCTTGATGGAGATCAGCTTCTGCTGACCGATGAAGCCGTGCCAGCAGCCCAGCGACTGGGTGTACTGGGCGCTGTCGGCGTCGTAGGCGGCCATGTCCTCGCGCATGATCTGGGCGGTGTAGCGAGCGATATCCAGGCCGGTCTGGAAGCGGTTCTGCAGCCGCATGCGCGCCGCATGCTCGGGGTTGATGTTGTCCCACTTGCCGCGCTGGGCCTCGCGAAGCTGGGTCAGTGCCTGGAGTTCGTCTTTGAATGCTGCCATGGGGCCATCCTCTCGATCGCTGGGGTATCTCGTCTCGACGGCGTCACCGGGAGGCGGCGTCGTCACCGCTGGAATCGCCTGCTGCACCATCCGGCAAGGCCTTATGCTGCACCTGCGAAGTCCTGTCAGGTTCGTAGAGTTCTTTGGGCCTGTCTCTAGGGCCTTGGTCGAACCCGGGCGAGTGGGGGAGCGGGGGGCGCGACTACAAGCGAGTGGTCTGGTCCGGCGGCTCCCTCACCCGTCTTGGGAACCACTATGGCCCGGCATGGCGGGCGTCAACAATTGATCCTTGGGGGCAGGCAGCGTTGTAGCCCGACTACAGGAAGCCGCGAAAACGGGCCATTCTTGTAGTCGGGTTTCCCCGGACTGGGGTGGGGGAGGTCTCAGTCGCCCAGTCGACGGACCATATTGCGATGCGGAATGCCGGCGTCGAGAAAGACCTCGCCCTCGGCTCGAAAGCCCAGCCGCTCATAGAAGACGAGGGCGTGGGTCTGGGCGGCGAGCTCGACCGCGGTGAAGCCGCGCCGGCAGGCGGCCTCGACGGCCGCCTCCATCAGGGCCACGCCGATGCCCAGGCCGCGAGCCTCGGCCAGCACGGCGACGCGGCCGATATGGCCATCGGGCAGCAGTCGGGCGGTGCCCAGGGCGCGGCCATCGACCAGGGCGAGGAAGTGCACGCACCCGGGATCGCGGCCGTCCCACTCCTCGTCCCGCGGCACGGCCTGCTCCTCGATGAAGACGCGTCGGCGGATTTCGCCGGCCGCCTCGCCGAGGGCCTGCCAGTCGCCCTCGTGGATCACGACGCTGCCAGTCATGCGCTCATTCCTCCTCGTCCCAGGACCAGGCCAGGCTGCCGGCGTCGAGCAGCTGGGTCAGTACGGCCGGTGCCTCGGCGCAGGCCAGCAGCTCGGCGTCGACGGGCTCGCCGCCGGCCAGGGCGCGGGCCAGCTCGACCGAGCACTCGAGGCCGTCGCCGTCGACGAACAGCGTGGCGCGGTCGTCGTCGAGGGCACGCCAGGCGAAGCGCGAGCCGGGGCTGCGCTCCAGCGTCTCGCCGTCCTGTAGTGCGGCGACGAGGTCGTCGGGGGCGGTGGGCGTCTCGCTCGCCACCAGCTGGTCGACATACTTGGGCTGGGTCATCACTCGCCCGAACCACTGGGCCAGCTGGGCCGGGTCGTCCAGGGTCTCGAGGATCAGCGCGCGCATGCGCGCAAGCGCCGCGTCGTCGAGCTCGGCCGGGTCGGCGGGCGGCGCCATGCCGGCGTCGGCGTAGCGGCGCGAGGGCGGCAGCTGCTCGCCCATGTAGTCGGCGTAGGAGGTCACGGCCTCGTCGGCGGAGGGGGCGCGGAAGCCCACCGAGAAGGTCATGCAATCCGCGGACTGGCTGACACCGTGGTGGGCCCAGGCCGGGGGCAGGTAGAGCATGTCGCCGGGTTCCAGCACCCAGTCCTGGCCGGCCTCGACCTCGAAGCGCTCGAGGATGCGCAGGTCGATGCCGTGGAGGATCGGCGCGTCGTCGTCGACCTGGCCGCCGAGCTGCCAGCGGCGCTGGCCGCTGGCCTGGAGCAGGAAGACGTCGTACTGGTCGACGTGGGGGCCGACGCTGCCGCCGGGCGGCGCGTAGCTGACCATGATGTCGTCGAGCCGCCAGCTGGGCAGGAAGTCGAAGGGCTCGAGCAGTGCGGCGACCTCGGGGACGTAGTGGTCCACGGCTTGCACCAGCAGGGTCCAGTCGCGCTCCGGCAGGCGGGCGAAGGTGGCCTCGTCGAAGGGGCCGTGGCTGACCTGCCAGGGCCCCTCGGGGCCGCGCTCCTCGACCAGGCGGGCCTCGATGTTCTCCTCGCAGGCCAGGCCCGCCAGTTCGTCGGGCTCGAGCGGGCTCTCGAAGTCGGGGAAGGCGCCGCGGATCAGCAGCGGCTTGCGCTGCCAGTGGTCGCGCAGGAAGTCGGTGGCGGTGAGGCCGCCGAGCAGGGTGAGGGGTTCGTCTGGTGACATGGACTCGCGCTCGCGAAGGGGTGAAACGGCGACAGGCGCCGTCTGGCGCCTGTCGGGATACTAGCATGTCGCTGGCCGGGGCAGCGGGGGAGCGGCTGTTCCGGGGACAGGTCTGTGCGAGGGTGCTGTGAACCCCCCGGCGCCGCTCACCATCGCCGCCAGCTTCCGGTTTCCGGCTTCCGGCTTGCGGCTTACAGCCGGCGTGCCTGGGCCTCGGCGTTGCCGATGTAGTTGGCCGGGGTCAGCGCCTTGAGCTCGGCCTTGATCTCGGCGGGCAGCTCCAGGGTGTCGATGAAGGCGGCGAAGCCGGCCTGGTCGATGCGCTTGCCGCGGGTCAGCTCCTTGAGCTTCTCGTAGGGCTTCTCGATGCCGTAGCGGCGCATCACCGTCTGGATCGGCTCGGCCAGCACCTCCCAGCTGTTGTCGAGGTCCTCGGCCAGGCGCGCCGGGTTGGCCTCGAGCTTGCCGATGCCCTTGAGCGAGGCCTGGTAGGCGATCATGCCGTAGGCCAGGCCGACGCCGAGGTTGCGCAGCACCGTGGAGTCGGTCAGGTCGCGCTGCCAGCGGGAGATCGGCAGCTTCTCGGCCAGGTGGCCTAGCACGGCGTTGGCGAGCCCCAGGTTGCCCTCGGAGTTCTCGAAGTCGATCGGGTTGACCTTGTGGGGCATGGTGGAGGAGCCGATCTCGCCGGCCACGGTGCGCTGCTTGAAGTAGCCCAGCGAGATGTAGCCCCAGACATCGCGGTCGAAGTCGATCAGCACGGTGTTGAAGCGGCAGATGGCGTCGAACAGCTCGGCGATGTAGTCGTGGGGCTCGATCTGGGTGGTGTAGGGATTGAAGGTCAGCCCCAGCTCCTCGACGAAGGTGCGGGCGTTGGCCTCCCAGTCGACCTCCGGGTAGGTCGCCAGGTGGGCGTTGTAGTTGCCCACGGCGCCGTTGATCTTGCCGAGGATCTCCACGCTCTCGATCTGGCTGAGCTGGCGGCGCAGGCGGTAGGCGACGTTGGCCATCTCCTTGCCCAGGGTGGTGGGGCTCGCCGTCTGGCCATGGGTGCGCGAGAGCATCGGCTGGGCGGCCTGTTCCTCGGCCAGGCGGGCCACCTCGTCGGCCACCCGGTGCATCATCGGCAGCAGCGCGTCCAGGCCCTCGCGCAGCATCAGGCCGTGGGACAGGTTGTTGATGTCCTCGCTGGTGCAGGCGAAGTGCACGAATTCGGTGATGGCATGCAGTTCCGGCTGGTCGGCGATGCGTTCCTTGATGAAGTATTCCACCGCCTTGACGTCATGGTTGGTGGTGCGCTCGATCTCCTTGATGCGCTCGGCATCGGCCACCGAGAAGTCACGCACCAGGGCGTCCAGGGCCGCGCTGGCCTCGGCGGAGAGCGGCGGCACCTCGGTGATCCGGGGGTGGTCGGCGAGGCGCTGCAGCCAGCGGGCCTCGACGGTGACCCGGGCACGGATCAGCCCGAACTCGCTGAAGTGCTCGCGCAGGGCCTCGGCCTTGCTGCCGTAGCGGCCGTCGACGGGGGAAAGGGCGGTGAGGGCGGTCAAGGGGAGAGACGTGGGCTGCATGGGCTCGTGTTCCGGGTGGGCGTGAAGGGAAAGGGTTCAGTTCAGGGTGTCGAGGGTCTTCTTGAGGGTGCCGCGCTGGAAGACCAGCTTCCAGCGGCGCCCCCCCTGCTGGTGCCAGAGCAGGGCGAAGCGGATGCCGGCGAGCAGGCAGGCGCGCACGCGCTCGGGCATCATGCGACTCTGCAGCAGCGAGGGGTCGCCCTGGACGACGATGCGCGTCTTGAAGGTCGAGAGCGTCTCCTGGTAGGCCTCGCCGAGGCTGGCGATGACGTTCTCGTGGGTCTCGCCGAAGTGCTCGGCCTGGCCCTGGATGCGCGTCAGGCGTCGGCCCAGCTCGTCCATCATGTCGTCGCTGCCGCGCAGCTTGCTCATCAGCATCAGCAGCGAGAAGCCATAGCGCATCACCACCGGGTTCGCCTGGCGGCGGCCGAGCACGCTCTCGAGGATCTCGAGACCGCGGCGCAGGTTGTTGGGATGGCCGCCGTAGATGGCCTCGAAGCTGGATGGGTTGGTATCCAGGGTGGCGTGGATCAGGGTGTCCCAGGCGCGCTGGTCGACCTGGCCGGTGCGGGCCAGGTCGTCGACCAGGCCGGCGGCCTGGAAGACCCCGGCCAGCGCCAGGGTCTGGCGGGCCGCCGGGGTCTCCGGGGCGCGGTGGATCGGCGTGGTGCCGTTCATCGGCTGGCCTCCGGGGCGTTCCAGGTGTCACGGATCACGCCGCCGCCCAGGCAGACGTCGCCGTCGTAGAGCACCAGCGACTGGCCCGGGGTCACCGCCCGCTGGGGGGCGTCGAAGCGGACCTCGACGCCGCCATCCTCGGCCACCGTGAAGCGGCAGGGCACATCGGTCTGGCGGTAGCGAGTCTTGGCGGTGAGGCGTCCCTCCCGCGCCGGTGGCTCGCCGGCCACCCAGTCCATGGCCTCGGTGGCCAGGCTGTCGGTGTAGAGCAGCGGGTGATGCTTGCCCTGGACGGCGACCAGCACGTTGCGCGCGAGGTCCTTGCCGGCCACGTACCAGGGGTCCTCCGGGTAGTCGGCCAGGCCGCCGATGCCGAGCCCCTGGCGCTGGCCCAGGGTGTAGTACATCAGCCCCAGGTGCTCGCCGATCACGTCGCCGTCCGGGGTCTCGATGGTGCCGGGCTGGGCCGGCAGGTACTGCTTCAGGAAGTCGCGGAAGCGGCGCTCGCCGATGAAGCAGATGCCGGTCGAGTCCTTCTTGCGCGCGGTGGCCAGGCCGTGGCGGTCGGCCAGCGCGCGGACCTCGGGCTTGTCTAGTTCGCCCACCGGGAACAGGGTGCGGGCGATGGCGGCCTCAGGGACGGCGTGCAGGAAGTAGCTCTGGTCCTTGTTGGCGTCGAGCCCCCTGAGCAGCCGCGGACGATCGTCGCCAACGAGACGGCCGCGCGCCTGCCCTTGACGAACATAGTGGCCGGTGGCGATCCGCTCGGCGCCGAGCATCTCGGCATACTCGAGGAACACCTTGAACTTGATCTCGCGGTTGCAGAGGATGTCCGGGTTCGGGGTGCGACCGGCCTGGTACTCGGCGAGGAAGTGCTCGAAGACGTTGTCCCAGTACTCGGCGGCGAAGTTTGCGGTGTGCAGGGGGATGCCGAGCCTGGCGCAGACGGCCTCGGCGTCCGCCAGGTCCTCCTTGGCGGTGCAGTACTCGGTGCCGTCGTCCTCGTCCCAGTTCTTCATGAACAGGCCTTCGACCTCGTAGCCCTGCTCGAGCAGCAGCAGGGCGGATACGGAGGAGTCGACACCGCCGGACATGCCGACGATGACCTTGCCTTGGGTGGCTGTCATGGCGCTCTCGGATTGGATGGGTCGCTAAATGGGGCGAGATTATACCTGACTGGAGCTTGAAGCTCGAAGCCTGAAGCGGGAAGAAGGCTTTTGATCCGATCTTTGGAGGCAACCTGCTGTTTTAGCTTCCAGCTTCCAGCTTCCAGCTCCCAGCTCCCAGCTCCCAGCTTCGCGCGAAGCGCGGCTAGCGCTCGTGCAGCACGTCCATGGGGAAGAAGCGGCCGGCCAGGGCGTCGCGGAGGCGGCGCATGACCAGCGGGCTGCGCAGTCGGCCCTCGCGCTCCAGCGCCTCCAGCTCCTCGAGGGTCAGCCAGTGCACGGCGTGGATGGCCGGGTCAAGATCATTGCCCAGGTGGGCCAGGGCCATGCCGAAGAAGGCGTGACTGTGGAAGGTCTGGCCGTCCGGGGCCTGGAAGACGTAGAGGCCCAGGTAGTCGGTGATGCCGACCTGCCAGGCGGTCTCCTCGCGCAGCTCGCGCAGGGCGGCGTCGCGAATGCGCTCGCCGGGTTCCAGGTGGCCGGCGGGCTGGTTGAACAGGGTGTGGGAGCCGCCGCGGTGCTCCTCCACCATCAGGTAGCGCCCGGCGCGCTCCACCACGGTGGCGACGGTGACGAAGGGGTGCCAGCGGCTCATGGGCGTTTCCTCGGCGGGCGGCGGCGCTGGGCCGGCGGCTTGGGGGCGTGCAGGGTCTCGCGGCGCCACTCGCCGGGGGCCAGCCCATCGAGGCGCCAGGGGCCGATGGCCACGCGCACCAGGCGCAGGGTGGGGTGGCCGACATGGGCGGTCATGCGCCGCACCTGGCGGTTGCGCCCCTCCTCGATGGTCAGCTCCAGCCAGCTGGTGAGCGGATGGCGCCTCGGGTCCAGCGGCGGGTCCCTCTCCGGCAGGCCGCTCGCGTCGAGGCGGCGTACCCTGGCCGGCCGGGTGAGGCCGTCCTTCAACTCGACGCCCTCGCGCAGCGCCCGCAGGGCCGCCTCGTCGGGTGTGCCTTCCACCTGGACCCGATAGGTCTTGGGCTGCTTGTGGCGCGGGTGGGCGATGCGATGGATCAGCTCGCCATCGTCGCTGAGCAGCAGCAGGCCCTCCGAGTCGTAGTCCAGCCGTCCGGCGGCGTAGATGTCCGGTACCGAGATGACGTCGGCCAGGGTGGCGCGGCGCTCCGTCTCATCGACACCGCGGTCGGTGAACTGGGAGAGCATGCGGTAGGGCTTGTGCAACAGGTAAAGGTTCATCGTCTTCCCACTATACTGCGCGCCTGACGCCGAGCAATGCCCGATGCTACAACGCAACGGCTCCCCTCCGCCAAGGGGCGGACGGGAGCCGGAGGGGCCGCCCGTGAAGGGCGGCGGGTCGCCTCGGGGGGCTGCCTTCAGCCCTGGGCGACCAGCGCCAGGGCGTCGTTCAGGGTCTTGCTCGGACGCATGACGTCACGCGCCAGTTCGGCGTCGGCATGGTAGTAGCCCTTGATGTCCACGGGCTGTCCCTGCACGCCGTTGAGTTCCTCGAGGATGGTCGCCTCGTTGGCCGTCAGGGTCTCGGCCAGGCGGGCGAAGAGTGCCTTGAGGTCCGCGTCCTCGTCCTGGGCCGCCAGGGCCTGGGCCCAGTAGAGGGCCAGATAGAAGTGGCTACCGCGGTTGTCCAGCTCGCCCGCCTTGCGCGACGGCGACTTGTTGTGCTCGAGGAACTCGCCGGTGGCCTTGTCCAGCGCCTCGGCCATCAGGGCGGCCCGCGCGTTGTCGAAGGTCTTGGCGAGATGCTCCAGGGAGGCCCCCATGGCGAGGAACTCGCCGAGGCTGTCCCAGCGCAGGTGGTTCTCCTCGAGCAGCTGCTGGACGTGCTTGGGCGCCGAGCCGCCGGCGCCGGTCTCGAACATGCCGCCACCGGCCATCAGCGGCACGATGGAGAGCATCTTGGCGCTGGTGCCCAGCTCCAGGATCGGGAACAGGTCGGTGAGGTAGTCGCGCAGGATGTTGCCGGTCACCGAGATGGTGTCGAGGCCGCGGACGACGCGCTCCAGGGTGTAGCGCATGGCCCGGACCTGGGACATGATCTGGATGTCGAGCCCCTCGGTGTCGTGCTCGGCGAGGTAGGCCCGGACCTTCTTGATCAGCTCATTCTCGTGCGGGCGGTAGGGGTCGAGCCAGAACACGGCCGGCATGCCGGAATCGCGGCAACGCTCCACCGCAAGCTTCACCCAGTCGCGGATCGGCGCATCCTTGACCTGGCACATCCGCCAGATATCGCCCGCTTCGACGTTCTGGGAGAGCAGCACCTCGCCGGTCTCCAGATCGGTGATGTTGGCGACACCGTCCTCCGGGACCTCGAAGGTCTTGTCGTGTGAGCCATACTCCTCTGCCTTCTGCGCCATCAGGCCAACGTTGGGCACGGTGCCCATGGTGGCCGGGTCGAAGGCGCCATTCCACTTACAGAAGTTGATCATCTCCTGGTAGATGCGCGCGAAGGTCGACTCCGGCATCACCGCCTTGACGTCCTTGAGGCGACCGTCGGCGCCGTACATCTTGCCGCCGGCACGAATCATGGCGGGCATCGAGGCATCCACGATCACATCGCTGGGCGAGTGGAAGTTGGTGATGCCGCGCGCCGAGTCCACCATCGCCAGTTCCGGCCGCTGGTCGTGACAGGCGTGCAGGTCGCGGATGATCTCATCGCGCTGGGTCTCGGGCAGGGTGTCGATCTTCTCGTACAGGTTCGCCATGCCGTTGTTGACGTCGACGCCCAGCTCATCGAACAGCGCACCGTGCTTCTCGAAGGCGTCCTTGTAGAAGATCTTCACGCAGTGGCCGAACACGATGGGGTGCGAGACCTTCATCATCGTCGCCTTGACGTGCAGGGAGAACATCACGCCGGTCTGGCGCGCATCCTCGATCTCTCGCTCGTAGAACTCGAGCAGCGCCTTCTTGCTCATGAACATGCTGTCGATGACCTCGCCCTCCTGCAGCGAGACCTCGGGCTTGAGCACGTGGGCCTGGCCGCTCTTGGAGATCAGCTCCATCTTGACCTTGCGGGGGCGGTCCAGGGTCATCGACTTCTCGCCGTGGTAGAAGTCGCCGCCGTGCATGTGGGAGACGTGGCTGCGCGAGGCCTGGCTCCACTCCCCCATGTGGTGCGGGTACTTGCGGGCATAGGCCTTGACGGCCTTCGGCGCACGGCGGTCGGAGTTGCCTTCGCGCAGCACCGGGTTGACGGCGCTCCCCTTGACCTTGTCGTAGCGCGCCTGGATGTCTCGCTCTTCGTCGCTCTTCGGCTCGTAGGGGTAGTCCGGCAGGGGGTGGCCCTGTCCCTGCAGCTCCTTGATGGCCTCATGAAGCTGCGGCATGGACGCGCTGATGTTGGGCAGCTTGATGATGTTGGCTTCCGGCGTCTTGGCCAA
>NZ_JAUFPQ010000017.1:0-8064 GCF_030409305.1 Halomonas maura | reverse complement strand
GCGAGGTAGTCAGAAAACTGTGAGAGAATCCGTGCCGCCAGGGAGATGTCGCGAGTTTCCACGGCGATGCCGGCAGCGTCGGTGAAGGCGTCGATGATCGGTAGCAGCGAGTGGGTCGCCAGCGCAGGCGCTTCGTCGGTGAACGTGTAGATAATCTTCGGCGTTTGGGGCATGGGGCGTGGATCTCTCTGGTCGCTGCGGTGGCGTGGAGTGGGGGCCAGACACGGGCGCCCCGGCGAAAAGGGGGGGGCAAGTGTATCAAGATTGTCGACAAGTGTCCCACCAAGCTTACTCCCGGTGGGGGGCGGTGGTACACTCCGGGCTCCACTGAACAGACCAGAAGGGGAGTTCGCCATGGGGTTCAACAAGATCGTCGTTCCTGAGAGTGGCCAGAAGATCACCGTCAACGCCGACAACACCCTGAATGTGCCGAACAATCCGATCATCCCGTTCATCGAGGGTGACGGTATCGGTGTCGACGTGACGCCGGCCATGAAGATCGCCATCGATTCCGCCGTCCAGAAGGCCTATGACGGCGAGCGCAAGATCCACTGGATGGAGGTCTATGCCGGCGAGAAGGCCACCCAGGTCTACGACGCCGACACCTGGCTGCCGGAAGAGACCCTCGAAGCGGTCAAGGACTACGTGGTCTCCATCAAGGGCCCGCTGACCACCCCGGTGGGCGGTGGCATCCGCTCGCTGAACGTCGCCCTGCGCCAGAAGCTCGACCTCTACGTGTGCCAGCGACCGGTGCGCTGGTTCGAGGGCGTGCCGAGTCCGGTGAAGGAGCCCGGTGACGTGGACATGGTGATCTTCCGCGAGAACTCCGAGGACATCTATGCCGGCGTCGAGTGGAAGGCCGGCTCCCCGGAAGCCGACAAGGTGATCAAGTTCCTGCGCGAGGAAATGGGCGTCACCAACATCCGCTTCCCCGAGATGTGCGGCATCGGCGTCAAGCCGGTCTCCGAGGAAGGTACCAAGCGCCTGGTGCGTCAGGCCATCCAGTACGCGGTGGACAACGACCGTGCCTCGGTGACCCTGGTGCACAAGGGCAACATCATGAAGTTCACCGAGGGGGCCTTCAAGGACTGGGGCTACGAGATCGCCAAGGAGGAGTTCGGTGCCGAGCCGCTCGACGGCGGTCCCTGGATGACCTTCGAGAACCCCAGGACTGGCAAGGACATCATGGTCAAGGACGTGATCGCCGACGCCATGCTGCAGCAGATCCTGCTGCGCCCGGCCGAGTACGACGTCATCGCCACCCTGAACCTCAACGGTGACTACATCTCCGACGCCCTGGCCGCGGAAGTCGGTGGCATCGGCATCGCACCGGGCGCCAACCTGTCCGACGCCGTGGCCATGTTCGAGGCGACTCACGGCACCGCCCCCAAGTACGCCGGCCAGGACAAGGTCAACCCGGGCTCGCTGATCCTCTCCGCCGAGATGATGCTGCGCCACATGGGCTGGGTCGAGGCCGCCGACCTGGTGCTCAAGGGCATGGAGAAGGCCATCTCCAAGGGCGAGGTCACCTATGACTTCCATCGCCAGATGAAAAACGCCACCCTGTTCAAGTGCTCCGAGTTCGGCCAGGCCGTCGCCGACAACATGTAACGTCCGGCGCCGCGACCCGGGCCCCCGTTCGCCTGGCGGACGGGGGCCCTTTTGCGTCCTGGCCGCCCCGGCGTGAACCCTGCCGCCCCGGTGGCGTCCAAACACGGTTGAGACGCTCCGCGGTGCTCGGCTTGTCGATATCGATAGTGATGCTTATGTTCAAGAGAAAGGAGGAGGGCATGGTGGACCGTCTCGCTATGCCCCGAGCCGGGATGACGCGTCCCTCGGGGCCTGAGGAGGAAGGCGACGACGACCTGGCGGTCCAGGCGTCGGAGCCGGAGTTGGCGCAGCCGCCGATGTACAAGGTGGTGCTGCACAACGACGACTTCACGCCCATGGAGTTCGTCGTGGAGGTCCTGCAGAGCTTCTTTAACATGGACAGCGAGACCGCGGTGCAGGTGATGCTGGCCGTGCATACCCAGGGCAAGGCCACCTGTGGCGTCTTCACCCGCGACATCGCGGAAACCAAGAGCCATCAAGTCAATCAATACGCCCGCGAGTGCCAGCATCCGTTGCTGTGCGACATCGAGGCAACGGATTGACCGTCGGCATGGTCGAAGGGAGGAGCGGCGTGCGTTGGCGGGGTGACTTGCAACGCCGTCGTTTGTACCCGATGTTGATGATGCCGGACCGAGTTAGATCCGACGCAAGCCCTAAGCGGCGAGAAGGGGACTGCCATGCTGAGCAAAGAACTTGAACTGACCCTGAACACGGCCTTCACCGTGGCGCGCTCGAAGCGTCACGAGTTCATGACCGTGGAGCACCTGCTGCTGGCGCTGCTCGACAATGCCTCGGCGGCTGACGTGCTGCGTGCCTGTGGGGCCAATCTCGACAAGCTGCGGTCCGACCTGCAGGATTTCATCAATTCCACCACGCCGCTGATTCCCGAGGATCAGGGCGACCGCGAGACCCAGCCGACGCTGGGCTTCCAGCGCGTGTTGCAGCGTGCCGTCTTCCACGTGCAGTCCTCCGGCAAGAGCGAGGTCACCGGGGCCAACGTGCTGGTGGCGATCTTCTCCGAGCAGGAGAGCCAGGCCGTCTATTTCCTCAAGCAGCAGAACGTGGCCCGGGTGGACGCCGTCAACTACATCGCCCACGGCATCTCCAAGGTGGCCGGTCATGGCCAGAGCCCCAGCTCCCCGTCCCCCGAGGCGGAGGATGCCGAGGAGGCGGGCGGCGAAACCGGCGGCAATCCGCTCACCGGCTACGCCACCAACCTCAACGAGCAGGCGCGGATGGGCAAGATCGACCCGCTGATCGGGCGTGACCACGAGCTCGAGCGGGTGGTGCAGATCCTTGCCCGGCGGCGCAAGAACAACCCGCTGCTGGTCGGTGAGGCCGGCGTCGGCAAGACCGCCATCGCCGAGGGGCTGTCCAAGCGCATCGTCGAGGAGGACGTGCCTGAGGTGATCGGCGACGCCGTCGTCTACTCGCTGGACATGGGCGCGCTGCTGGCCGGGACCAAGTACCGCGGCGACTTCGAGAAGCGCCTCAAGAGCCTGCTGGCCGAACTGCGCAAGCAGCCCAACGCCATCCTGTTCATCGACGAGATCCACACGGTGATCGGCGCCGGGGCGGCCTCCGGTGGGGTGATGGACGCCTCCAACCTGCTCAAGCCGCTGCTGTCCTCCGGCGAATTGCGCTGCATCGGCTCCACCACCTTCCACGAGTTCCGTGGCATCTTCGAGAAGGACCGGGCGCTCGCGCGTCGCTTCCAGAAGGTCGATGTCATGGCGCCCTCGGTGGAGGACACCATCCGCATCCTCAAGGGGCTGCGCTCGCGCTTCGAGGAGCACCACCGTCTCAAGTACACCGATGCGGCGCTGGAGAGCGCCTCGCGGCTGGCGGATCGCTATATCAATGACCGGCACCTGCCGGACAAGGCCATCGACGTGATCGACGAGGCCGGCGCCCACCAGCGGCTGCTACCGCCGGAGGTGCGGGTCGACACCATCGACGTCGACCAGGTCGAGGCGGTGGTCGCCTCCATCGCGCGGATTCCGCCGAAGAGCGTGTCCAGCTCCGATCGCAAGCTGCTGGCCAATATCGACCGCGACCTCAAGATGCTGGTGTTCGGCCAGGACGAGGCCATCGACAGCCTGGCGGCGGCCATCAAGCTGTCCCGGGCGGGCCTCAAGTCGCCGGACAAGCCGGTGGGCAGCTTCCTGTTCGCCGGTCCCACCGGGGTCGGCAAGACCGAGGTCGCCCGCCAGCTGGCCCATATCATGGGCATCGACCTGGTGCGTTTCGACATGTCCGAGTACATGGAGCGCCACACCGTGTCGCGGCTGATCGGGGCGCCCCCGGGCTATGTCGGCTATGACCAGGGCGGCCTGCTGACCGAGGCGATCACCAAGCAGCCCCACTGCGTGCTGCTGCTCGACGAGGTCGAGAAGGCCCATCCGGAGGTCTTCAACCTGCTGCTGCAGGTGATGGACCACGGCCGCCTGACCGACAACAATGGCCGCGAGGCGGACTTCCGTCACGTGATCCTGATCATGACCTCCAATGCCGGGGTCGAGCAGGCCACGCGGCGATCCATCGGCTTCCAGACCCAGGATCACTCCACCGATGCCATGGAGGTCATCCGCAAGACCTTCTCGCCGGAGTTCCGCAACCGGCTCGACGGCATCATCCAGTTCCATGCGCTGCCCACCGAGGTGGTGCGCAACGTGGTCGACAAGTTCCTGATCGAGCTCCAGGCGCAGCTGGACGAGAAGCGCGTGCAGCTCGACGTGGACGAGGCGGCTCGGGACTGGCTAGCCGAGAAGGGCTACGATCCGGACATGGGCGCCAGGCCCATGGCGCGGCTGATCCAGGAGAAGCTCAAGAAGCCGCTGGCCGAGCTGATCCTGTTCGGCGAGTTGGCCGAGCATGGCGGGGTGGTGCACGTCAGCGTCGAGGACGGCGAGCTGCACCTGGCCTCGGAGTCGGAACTGGCCGACGCGCCCTGATCACGGCGCGTCAACCGCTCCCATGAACACAGCGCCCTGTCTGCGGACGGGGCGTTGTTCGTCTGGGCAGGCGTGATCGATAGGGTGGGCCGGCGGGCCCGGCAAGGCTCAGCGGGAGCGATAGACGATGCGGCCCTTGGACAGGTCATAGGGAGTCAGCTCGACCTTGACCTTGTCGCCGGTGAGGATACGGATGTAGTTCTTGCGCATCTTGCCCGAGATGTGGGCGGTCACCACGTGGCCGTTCTCGAGTTCGACCCGGAACATGGTGTTGGGCAGCGTGTCGACGACGACGCCTTCCATTTCGATATGGTCTTCGCGTGCCATATAGGCGATTCCTCGCTGGTGAAAACAAAAGAAGAGCGGCACGTGCTGCGGTGCGTCCGCCTGTGCCGATCAGGATAGCGCGATATTGTGCCGCATGCCGGTCGCCAAGGCAAAAAGGAGTGCCGGCAGGGGCGCGCGGGTCGGCCATCGAAGGGGGACGGTCGGGGGCGTCGACGGGTCCCGGTGCGCCGGATCCTCGAGGAGGCGCAGTCACCCTTCCCTGGGGAGCACTCGTGCCTGGCGGCGCGCTCGCGTCACCGGCGCCTTCGGGCTGGCGATGAGGGGGGCGGGCGCTCAGCTGGGGATCAGGCGCCGCCAATGGCGTCCCTCGAGCATTTCCAGGGGCTGGAAGGCCTGTTTGTAGGCCATCTTGCGACACTCCTGGATCCAGTACCCGAGGTAGACATGGGGCAATCCCAGGGTGCGGGCCCGTTCCACCAGGGCGAGGACCGCGAAGGTGCCCAGCGAGCGGCGCTCGAGCTCGGGGGCGGGATCGAAAAAGGTGTAGATGGCCGAGAGGCCGTGTTCGAGCTGGTCGAAGGCGGATACGGCCAGCAGCCGGCCATCCAGGCGCAGCTCCAGCAGGCGCGCATAGTCCTGGTCCAGGGTCAGGAAGGTGCGGTACTGCTCATGGCTCGGCGGATACATGTCGCCGTCGCTGTGCCGGGTGCGGATGTACTGCGCGTAGAGGGCATAGTGCTCGACATCGAAGAGGGCGGGACGCACCCGCAGCTCGAGATCCGCATTGCGACGGACCAGCTTGCGCTGGGTGCGGTTGGCGGAGAAGTCGGCCACCGGGATGCGCACGGAAATGCAGGCACTGCAGCCCTCGCAGTGGGGGCGATAGAGGTGCCGGCCACTGCGGCGGAAGCCCAGCAGGGCGAGGGCATCGTAGACGCCCCCTCCCGGCGACTCCTGGGGGTCGAGAAACAGCGTCGTCGCCTCGCGTCCCGCCAGGTAGCTGCAGGTGTGCGGCACGGTCAGGAAGAACCGCAGGTCGCGTATCGGCTGCCGGGGAGTGTTGCTGCTCAAGGCTGCCGTCTCCTATGCATGCGGGGCCGGTTCATCGTGCGGCGTCGAGTCTCGCGAACGTCCATGCCGGCGCCAGGAGGGCGCAGACCTCCTCGACCCGGGTGGTCTCCGGCATCTCGCTCAGCCACTGTTCAAGATAGCCGATGAACTCCTCCCGGGCGATGTCCCGGGCCCCCAGGCTGGCCAGGTGGGCGGTGTGCATCTGGCAGTCGATCAGCCGGCCGCCCTCGGCGGCCATGGTGCGTGCCAGGGCCACCAGGGCGACCTTGGAGGCGTCCGGCACCCGGGAGAACATCGACTCGCCGAAGAATACCGGACCCAGCGCGATGCCGTAGAGACCGCCGACCAACTGCGCATCCTGCCATACCTCCACCGAGTGGGCCGCACCGAGGTCGTGCAGCCGGGCGTAGGCGGCCTGCATCTCGGCGGTGATCCAGGTCTCGGGCTGGTGGCGACGGGGAGCCGCGCAGGCCGCGACCACGGCCTCGAAGGCGCTGTCGGCGGTCACCCGGAAGCCACCGTTGCGCAGGCGCTTGGCGAGGCTGCGACGCACCCGCACCTCCTCGGGGAAGAGCACCATGCGCGGGTCCGGACTCCACCACAGGATCGGCTGCCCCGCGTTGTACCAGGGGAAGATACCGTGGCGGTAGGCGGCCAGCAGCCAGGCCGGGCTCAGCTCGCCGCCGGCGGCCAGCAATCCGCCCGGGTCGGCGAGGGCGGTGGATACCGGGGGGAAGCGGACGGGGCGCTCGGGGAGCCAGGGCAGCATGGCGTCGTGTCTTCCGGATAACGTTAGCCACTAGTGTGACGGGCCTGGTGACGGGGCTCAAGTCGGCGACTGCCCCTGTGACGGTCGGCCTTGGCTCGGTATGATTGGTGGCCGTTGAATCTGGAAGGCGCCGAATGGCGCAAGGGGGATGGCCGCTTGACTGCCAAGAAGAAGTCCGCACCGCACAGCCGTGCGGCGAACGCCAAGGAAACGGCAAGACGCTTCGGCCTTCGGCTGCAGGGGTCGGCGCGGGAGGGCGTCGTGATCCTGTTGTTGGCGGCCTGCGTCTTCCTGTTGCTGGCGCTGTACAGCTTTCGCCCGGAGGATCCGGGCTGGTCGCGCAGCGGCCCGGAGACCGAGGTGGCCAACTGGATGGGCGCCTTCGGCGCCTGGCTGGCCGATGTGCTCTATTCGCTGTTCGGCGTCAGCGCCCTGTGGTGGCCCGGCATGCTGGGCTTTGCCGCCTGGTGGCTGATCCGTTCGCGGCAGGTGTGCCTGGAGTGGGACGCCACCGCCCTGGCGGTGCGCTGCGGGGGGCTGGTGCTGCTGCTGCTGGGCACCACCACCCTGGGCGCGCTGCATTTCTACCACCCCGAGAGCACCCTGCCCTATTCCGCGGGGGGCATCCTCGGTGAGGGCCTGGTCGGGGCCTTGCTGCCCCTGGTGGGCAGCGGCGGCACCTCGCTGCTGGCGCTGGCCGCCATCCTGTGCGGCGTGCCGCTGTTCACCGGCCTGTCCTGGCTGACGGTGATGGACGAGTTGGGCCGCCTGGTCCTGCTGGCCTGGCGCTGGGTCGCCGAGCGCTTCGCCTTCCGCCGCGAGACCGAGGCGGATGCGGAGGATGAGCCGTCCCCGTCTCGTCAGGCGGCGCCGCAGCCGGACGAGGCGTCCGAGCAGGCACCGCGCCCCGCCTGGTGGCGGCGACTGCTGCCGGGACATGCCGAGTCGGCCATGCCGGCGCTGCAGGGCGCCGGCGGCCGTCGCGATCCCGGCTTCGGCGATGACGGCAAGACCGAGATCCCCTGGGACGTGCCCGAGCGCACGCCATCCGCCAAGCGCCCCGAGGCGGCCTATACCGCCCGTGAGCCGAAGGTGTCGCTGGAGCCCACCGTGCCTCCGGGCGCGGCATCCGGTGCCTCCCCCGCGCGCGAGGCACCCTCGGCCGCGCGTCGCGACGAGCCCGAGCCCGAGCCGCTCCGGGCGACCCGCGACGAGCCGGAACTCGCCGAGGGCTCGTCGTCGCGCCCGGCGACCCCGCCCCGGGCCTCGGCCTTCGTGACGCCGCAGGCGCCACCCTCGGCCGACCCCGCTCCGCGCGAGCCGTCGCTGTCCGCCCGCGACGAGCGGCCGAGTCCCGCCCCGTCCGGGCCG
>NZ_JAUFPQ010000016.1 GCF_030409305.1 Halomonas maura | reverse complement strand
GGGTCGCACCTCCAATTGTCCGGGTAGGTTCCGGATGAACAACCTACCGAGAGATCACACCTAGGCCACCGCCAGCGCCGAAGATCAGCACCGACTCGCCTTCACAAAGGCCTAGTACGCTGTCGAGGCCAAGCAGCGCAGTAATCGCATCCACTGGCATGGCGCCGGCTTCCTCGACACTCAGCCCGTCAGGGATGGGGACAACGTGGTCAGCAACGACAGCGACGTATTCGGCATAAAAGCCACCCTTGGGATTGATGTGGCGATCGGCATAGACACGATCGCCCTCACGGAAGCGTGTGACGTCAGCTCCCACGGCAGCCACGGTGCCCGCACCTTCGAAGCCGATCACGTAAGGGAAGGTCGGCTCGACGCCGTAACGCTCGCGGAACAGCTGATGGAAGGCCCCTTCGCGCTCCCACGGATCCCATACGCCGACGCCGATGGCTTCCAGACGGATCAACACCTCATCGGAGTCGATATCGGGTACGGGAAGGGTCTGCCGGGTGAGTACCTCAGGGCCGCCGAACCGATCGATGGCAACGGCTTGCATGGTCTTCTGAGTCTGGAAAGGCATGGCAATCTCGGTGGCGTCAGGGGTTTGAATCCTTACCGTATCCGACGCACAATCAATCTGAAATATGAATTTATGGATATGATTTTTCCGAAAAATGCATAAATCAGATGTCACACTGGAACGCATTCGCAGCTTCGTACGGGTCGCCCAACGCGGGAGCCTGTCGGCGGTGGCGCGTGAGCTGGAAATCGGCCAGTCGACGATCTCACGGCATCTGCGGGAACTTGAGGAGGCCGTCGGCGTGCCCCTGCTCAGCCGCACCACCCGACGTGTCACGCTGACGGAGGAAGGCGCTCGCTACTATGCCAGCAGCATGCAGATCCTGAGGCTTGTGGAACAGGCCAACGACGAGGCGCGCGGCACACGCGGAGCCGCAGCAGGCACGATCCGTATATCGTGCACGGCAGCCTTCGGCGTTCTGCATCTCAGCCGGCTGATCTTCGACTTTCAGGATCAGTATCCCGATATCGGCATCGACCTGAACTTCACGGATGAACGGGTCGACCTGGTGCGAGAGGGCGTGGATATCGCCCTGCGCCTGGGGCCACTCACCGACAGCTCCATGAAGCTGCGAGCGGTCGGCGAATGTACGCGCCTGTTGGTGGCCGCACCGGAGTACCTGGCAATGCGGCAGACGCCGACTGCTCCCAGGGATCTCGCCCAGCATGAGGGCATCCGCATGTCGAATGTCGCGGGGAGCGATACGCTAGACTTGGAAGACCCGAGTGGCCAGCGCTACGCAGTGTCATTGGGCGGACGCTTTCGGGTGGATCATGGACTCGCTGCACGCGAGGCCTTCGTCGCCGGACGCGGCATTGGCCCCGCCCACCTATGGCTAGTCGAAGACCTCCTGGCCACCGGCCAGCTCAAGACAATCCTGCCGAACTACTCACTACCGACAGTCCCCTTGAACATGCTGATCGTCCCCGAACGCGCCAACATCGCGCGGGTTCGACTACTGGTCGACTTCCTCGTCGAGCAGATTGGCCGGATCCGGGGAGTGGAGAGGCCGCATTCGCGGCACAGGGTACCGGGTGGGCTTCGACGGCAAGAGTGAGGCAGCGGGGTTCCGTGCCACCGAGCAGGGTTTCGAGGGCATGCACGGGCCGGCGCACCGACTCGCCGCGCGAAAATAGCCGGCCGCCGGACTCGGCTATGCTCATCGCGCTCTAACGAGCGCTCCCTCAGGGGTTCCGTGCCACCAGGCAGGGGTCTGTGGGAGCGACGCTTGGTCCTGGATGAAGCTTAGTCCTCGACGTCGGCGGTATGCGGCAGGCGCTTGTCGAGCAGCGTCCGCCAGCGCACCAGCACCGGCGCATCGCTGTGGCTGACCTTGCCGAGCAGCGCGCGGAAGGCCTCCCGAGCCGCCTCGTCGTCGGGGTCGACCAGGGTCAGCCAGGCCTCCAGGGCACACAGCTCCTGGTGGAGGTTGCCATCGTCGCGGGCCTGCTGCAGGGCCTGGTCGCTCAACGCCCGCACTTCCTCGGCGGGGTGGCCGAGGCGATGCCGCACCCGGGCCAGCTGGATCGCCAGCTCGGGCACGAACAGGGTCGTGCGCTCCCGGGCGATCATCAGGCACTGATCGAGATAGTCCTCGACGCGGGCCAGTTCGCCCAGCGACATGCAGGCATCGACCAGCCACAGCGCCGGCCGCTGGTGGGGATCGCGGCCGGTGACCTCGGCGAGCTCCTCCAGGGCGGCCGTGATGCGCGTCAGCCCTTCGCGATCCCCGGACAGGGCTCGCTGCCAACCCAGCACGGTGCGCGCCGAGACCTGCCAGAGGTGCAGGTCCGGCGTCCCGGTGATCTCGAAGGCCCGCTCGGCGCGATTGGCCGCCAGGTGCACGTGGCCCACCTGCCGGTACAGGGAGGCGGCATACATCAGTGCCATGGCCAGGCTGCCGGGATGGTTGATCTGCTCGGCGAGACGGATCGCCGACTCCACCTGCTGCTCGGCACGCCGGTAGTCGCCGCGCAGGCACAGGGCCCAGCCCTGGAAGCAGGCGGCGGACACCTGAGGGTGATCGGAGAACGGCAGCCACTCGATCATCATCGACACGTTGAGCGGATCGATCTCCTCGAGATGCTCATAGGCCTGCTGGATGCGCCCCGCCCAGTACTCGCAGCTGGCCCGGGCGAAGTCGGCCAGGCGACGGTAGCGGGGATCCTCGAGCCGCTCCGCCAGGTCGGCCAGCCGCGCGGCCAGCAGGAAGGCATCGGCGTGGGCGTTGCGCTGGCTGCACCCCACCCACAGGCCCCACTTGACCAGGAAGGCCTGCTCCAGGTCCACGCTGTCCTCCGGCGCCTCCTCGGCACTGCTCAACAGCTCCCGGGCCCGCACGAAGCTCTCGTGGGCGGTGGGCGAGCCGTGCCCCTCGAGGGCGAAGGCCGCCTGGCCACGCACCGTGTGCAGGCTGATCTCGCGCTCCTGCTGCCCCTCCACGTGGCGCAGGCTGGCCAGGCCGAAGTCGGCCATGCGCAGCGCCGTGCGATTGGCGCTGACCTTGAGCGCCTCCCGAGCCGCCAGCTCGAAGTAGCGGGCACCGCGGGCATAGTGGCCGCTTCGCCGCAGGTGGGTGGCGAAATCCCCCGGATGGCGACTGATCCATACCGGGAAGCGCTCCTCGATCAGCCCGACCACCTGCCGGTGGATACTGACCCGCACGTCGCGGGGACAGGACAGGTAGGCCGCCTCCTGGAGCAGCTGATGAGTGAACTGGTACTCGCGGCCCTCCTCGGCGTCCTCGGCCGGCTCGATGATCTCCAGGCGACACATCTGCTCGAGGGCCGCGGTCAGCCGGGCCATCTCCCAGCCGCTGCATTCGGCCAGGAAATCCAGCCGGAAGCGCCGCCCCAGCACCGCGGCCACGTGGGCCACCTCGCGGTCGGCATCCAGCTGATCGATGCGGCTGGCCAGCAGGCCGAGCAGGCCGCGAGGCAGCTCGTCCAGCTGGACGCTGCGTCCCTCGCGGCGATCCATGTCGACGCGGCGGCAGATCTCCTGGAGGTACAGCGGCACGCCGTCGCAGCGCTCGATGATCTGGCTGCGCAGCCGCGGGCTGAGATGCAGCCGGTAGCGCCGGGCCAGCTGGGTGAGCAGCCGCGAGGCCTGCATGGGATCGAGGCGCCCGAGGGTGATCTGCTGGTCCCAGTCGAGTCGCGTCGGGAGGGCCTCCCGGCCGTGGTGGCTGGCCACCAGCAGCAAGGGACAGTTGATCGGCAGGCGCGCCTGGAGACCGGCCAGCACCTTGAAGGAGGGCTCGTCGAGCCACTGCAGGTCGTCGATCATCAGCACCAGGGTGCGCTCGGCGGTCAGCGCAGCGATCAGCCGGTGCAGCAGCCCGACCACCAGTTCCACGGCCTCGCCGCTCTTGGCCAGGGCCGCCAGCTCGCGAGGCTCGCGGACCCCCAGGGCCTCTTCCAGCAGCAGCCGATGATCGTCGTCCAGCGCCACGCCCTCGATCTCGTCCAGGACGTCGCCGCCGATGGCCCCGCCGAGGTGCCAGCGCAGCAGCTGGCGCGCCACCCCGTAGGGCTCCTGCACCGACAGGCGGGTGGTGGGCTGCCAGCAGATCGCCGCCTCGCGGCTCTGCTCGAGCTGGCGGAAACCGACCAGCAGGGCCGACTTGCCGAGCCCCGAGGGGCCCCGCACCAGCACACTCTGCCGCAGCCCGATCCCGGCCCGAGCCAGGGCGTCGCGCAGCGTGCGCATCGCCGACTCGCGCCCCACCAGGCTCGGCGGCAGGGCCTCCCGACCGCCCTCGTTGGTACCCAGCACCAGCGCCCGCAGGCGCACCCGGCCATCACTGGCCACCAGCCGCGAGGAGAGCCGGGGCTGCAGGTCCAGGGCCGGCGGCATGTGCTGGCTGGCCTCCTGGGAGATCACCAGCTCGCTGCCCTCGGCCGCGCTCATCAGGTCCAGGGCGCCCTGGGTCACCTGGCCCAGCGGATCGACCAGGTGGCGTTCGGGCAGGTAGACGACCCGACCGCTGTTGAGCCCGGCATCGAGGGCGATCCGCGGCGGCTCGCCCTCGCCGTTCCAGTGCCGCTGGCACTCGTCGGGCAGCACGCGACGACAATGCTCGTAGAGGGCCACCAGCTCGGCGAGCTGGTGGGCCGGGCCATGGGTGCCGAAGCAGGCCAGGCCCAGGCCCCCGGTGGCACCGGGCAACCAGAAGCCGCCCAGGTGGTGGCACTGCTGTTCCAGCCAGCGCATCAGCTCGATCTGCAGCGCCAGGCAGGCCCGGGCCTCGCTGCGGGAAGAGAGGTCGGCGTCCAGGGTCAGGCGAATCGCCATCACCGAGAGCTGACGCTGCTCGATCTCGTCCTCGCGAAGCGGCGAGCTGTCGGGGGCCAGCACCCGGGAGAAGGCGCCGCTCGGCCCGGTGCTCTGCTCGGGCTTGCCGTCGGACCAGAAGCGCGCCAGCTGCAGGAAGGCCGGATCCGGCTGCTGGCCGGTCAACGCCAGCAGCTGCAGGTAGGCATTGTACTGCTCGTGGGCGGCGGCCAGCTGGCCGTGCTCGGCCAGTTGGCGCACCAGCCGCTCGTGGAAGGGGCCATAGCCGGAAAAACGGCTGACCAGCGCCTGCAGCAGGTTATCCGGCAGCGGTTCGTGCTGCTCGAGCACGGCCTCGGCGAAACGGATCACCCGCTGACGCCACTCGTTGCGGACCTGCACCAGCCAACGCTGGAAATCCGCGCAGGCGGAGAGCTGCAGCTCCTCGACGAGATCGCCCTGGTAGCAGCTCAGCACTGCCTCCAGACTCGACACCTCGGCCGGGGCCTCGAGCAGGGCCTGCAGCTCATGGAGATCGAAATGCCAGCTCTCGGGCAGCTTGAAGGCGATGGTCTGGCGGGAGACCGACAGCACCTGCTCGGCCTGCTCCCCCAGCGACTGACGCAGGCAGTGCAGGGCGTGGCGCAGGTTGGTGCGGCCGGACGACAGCCCCTGGTCCGGCCACAGCAGTTCGGCCAGGGTGGCCCGATTGACCGGCTGATCATGGAGCAGCAGGTAGACCAGCAACGCCTTGACCTTGTCGTAGCTGAAATGGGTCAGAGCATCGTCGCCCAGGGTCAGCGAGAAGTGACCGAAGAGGGCCAGGCGATCCTGGTCGTCATGGGTAACGGCGTCGGAAGCATCCCGCATGGTGATCGGCCCTGCTGGGCGGCGCGGCGGCTTCAGGCCGGTACGCCGCTGTGAAAACGAAATGCCGTGTCCGGCATGGTGATCAGTTCGGCCTCGCGTTCGGCGAGGAACGCGAGGCGCGCGTCGAGCGCCTCCGGGGCGAGCTGCCGTGCCAGCATCAGATAGTCCTCATAATGACGCCCTTCCGACTTAACCAGACCGCGATAGAACTTGGCAAGCTCGGCGTCGAGGTGCGGGATCAGGCGAGCGAAACGCTCACAGCTGCGCGCCTCGATCAGGGCCCCGATCAGCAGGATGTCGACCAGCCGCTGCGGCTCCTCGCCACGCACATGCCGGCGCAGTCCCTCGGCATAGCGCGACGCCGCGATCTGGCGGTAGACGATGCCCCGGGTCTCCATCAGCGTGATCACCTGCTCGAAATGCAGCAGCTCCTCCCGGGCCAACTGACACATCTTGGAGAGCAGCAGCGAATGGTCCACGTAACGGTGGATCAGGCTCATGGCGGTGGCGGCGGCCTTCTTCTCGCACTGGGCATGGTCGATCAGCAGCAGCTCGGGATTGGCGAGTGCCCAGGCGACCCAGGCATCGGGTGTGGCGCAGGGCAGGAAGTCGAGCAGCCCCGGGGGCAGAAGATCGTCGAGGTCAGGCGCGGCAAGCATCGCAGTCATGGGGAAGTCCGGCGGCTCAGGGGTTCAGGAGAGGGGCACGGCCGCATGCCGGCGCGCCTCGGCGGCGGCCATCAACTCGGTCGAGATCCGCGCATGCAGGGCCGCGGCGTCCAGTGGCTGCCGCGGTGCCAGGCCGTAGCGGGACAGGTCGCGGATCCGCCCGCGCCCCACCCGCAACAGCTCGACCGCCCGGGACAGCGGGGGCTGTTCGGCACGAAAGCGAATGCGATGGCGATGCAACTGGGCCTCCAGGGCCTCGGCATCCAGCACCACCAGGTGGCGCCCGGCCACCGCCGCGCGCAGCGCATCGAGCTCGGCCATGCGTCGCGCACGCTCCTCACCGGCCAGCGCCGGCCAGTCGCGGATCTCGCCATCCAGGCGTTGACAGCCCCGGCAGACGCGATCGCCCACCGTGGTCGAACAGAGCCCCACGCAGGGTGAGGTGACGCGCCCGGCCATGGTCCGTTCCTCTCCGTTGATTCGTCAACCATGGTAACGCGGCACGCCCGCGCTGGCACCCCGCAGACCGCCGCAGACCAAAGTTCAAGGGCCGCCGCAGCGGGCGTCCTTAACATTGTCGACAGTTTCTTCTAGAATTGCGCCACCGTTGACCGTGTCGATTCATGCGCCGAGCTGCCTCGTGCGACGGCCCCGTCGCGCGCCCGGCTCGGCTACCACAACCAATGAGGGCCACCACGTGCTTGAAGCCTATCGCCAACATGTCGAGGAGCGCGCCCAGGCGGGCGTTCCGCCGAAGCCGCTGAACGCCGAGCAGACGGCTGCCCTGGTCGAGCTGCTGAAGACCCCGCCGGCCGGCGAGGAAGAGGCCATCCTCGACCTGCTGACCAACCGCGTCCCGCCGGGCGTCGACGAGGCCGCCTACGTCAAGGCCGGCTTCCTCACCGCCATCGCCAAGGGCGAGGCCGAGTCGCCGCTGATCGACCGCGTCCATGCGGTCAAGCTGCTGGGCACCATGCAGGGCGGCTACAACATCGTCTCCCTGGTCGAGCTGCTGGACGACGAGGCGCTGGCCACCGAGGTCGGTGAACAGCTCAAGCATACCCTGCTGATGTTCGATGCCTTCCACGACGTGGAGGAGCGCGCCAAGGCAGGCAACGCCGTGGCCAAGGAGATCATCCAGTCCTGGGCCGAGGCCGAGTGGTTCCTCTCCCGGCCGGCGCTGGACGAGAAGATCACCCTGAGCGTGTTCAAGGTGCCCGGCGAGACCAACACCGACGACCTCTCCCCGGCCCCGGACGCCTGGTCGCGTCCCGACATCCCGCTGCATGCCAACGCGATGCTCAAGAACGAGCGCGACGGCATCGCCCCCGAGGCGCCCGGCGAGACCGGCCCGCTCAAGCAGATCGAGGACGTGAAGGCCAAGGGCTTCCCGGTCGCCTATGTCGGCGACGTGGTCGGCACCGGCTCCAGCCGCAAGTCCGCCACCAACTCCGTGCTGTGGTTCTTCGGCGACGACATCCCCAACGTGCCGAACAAGCGTGCCGGCGGCTTCTGCTTCGGCGGCAAGATCGCCCCGATCTTCTTCAACACCATGGAAGACTCCGGCGCCCTGCCCGTCGAGATGGACGTCGAGAAGCTCGAGATGGGCGACGTCATCGACGTCTACCCCTATGCGGGCAAGGTCTGCAAGCACGGCAGCGACGAGGTGCTGACCACCTTCGAGCTCAAGACCCAGCTGCTGCTCGACGAGGTGCGTGCCGGCGGCCGCATCCCGCTGATCATCGGCCGCGGCCTGACCGCCAAGGCCCGCGAGTCCCTGGGCCTCGAGCCCTCCGATGTCTTCCGCAAGCCGGAGCAGCCCGCCGACACCGGCAAGGGCTTCACCCTGGCCCAGAAGATGGTCGGCAAGGCCTGCGGCATGGACGGCGTGCGTCCGGGCATGTACTGCGAGCCGAAGATGACCACCGTGGGCTCCCAGGACACCACCGGCCCGATGACCCGCGACGAGCTCAAGGACCTGGCCTGCCTGGGCTTCCAGGCCGACCTGGTGATGCAGTCCTTCTGCCATACCAGCGCCTACCCCAAGCCGGTCGACGTGGAGACCCACCACACCCTGCCCGACTTCATCATGAACCGCGGCGGCGTCTCGCTGCGCCCGGGCGACGGCATCATCCACTCCTGGCTGAACCGCATGCTGCTGCCCGACACCGTGGGCACCGGCGGCGACTCCCACACCCGCTTTCCGATGGGCATCTCCTTCCCGGCCGGCTCCGGGCTGGTGGCCTTCGCCGCCGCCACCGGGGTGATGCCGCTGGACATGCCGGAATCGGTACTGGTGCGCTTCAAGGGCCAGCGTCAGCCCGGCGTCACCCTGCGTGACCTGGTCCACGCCATCCCCTACTACGCCATCCAGCAGGGCCTGCTGACCGTCGAGAAGTCCGGCAAGAAGAACGCCTTCTCCGGGCGGGTGCTGGAGATCGAGGGGCTCGAGGACCTCACCGTCGAGCAGGCCTTCGAGCTCTCCGACGCCTCCGCCGAGCGCTCCGCGGCCGGCTGCACCATTACCCTGGGCGAGGACTCGGTCGCCGAGTACCTGAAGTCCAACATCACCCTGCTCAAGTGGATGATCGCCAACGGCTACGGCGACAAGCGCACCATCGAGCGCCGCATCCTGGCCATGGAGGAGTGGCTGGCCAACCCGAGCCTGATGCGCGCCGACCAGGACGCCGAGTACGCCGAGGTCATCGAGATCGACCTCGACCAGCTCGCGGAGCCGGTGCTGTGCGCCCCCAACGACCCGGACGACGCCCGCCTGCTCTCCGAGGTGGCCGGCCAGTCCATCGACGAGGTGTTCATCGGATCGTGCATGACCAACATCGGCCACTTCCGCGCCGCCGGCAAGCTGCTCGAGAAGCAGCCCGCCGGCAGCCTGAAGACCAAGCTTTGGCTGGCCCCGCCGACCAAGATGGACCAGCACCAGCTGACCGAGGAAGGCTACTACGGCATCTACGGCCGCGCCGGGGCGCGCATGGAGATGCCCGGCTGCTCGCTGTGCATGGGCAACCAGGCCCGCGTCGCCGCCAAGAGCACCGTGGTCTCCACCTCCACCCGCAACTTCCCCAACCGCCTGGGCGATGGCGCCGATGTCTTCCTGGCCTCGGCCGAGCTGGCCGCCGTCGCCGCGGTGGAAGGTCGCCTGCCCTCCGTCGAGGAGTACCGGCGCTACATGGGTGAGTTCGACGCCATGGCCGGCGAGATCTATCGCTACATGAACTTCCACGAGATCGAGGAGTTCCAGAAGGCCGCCTCGAACGTGATTCCGGTGGCCGAGGCCTGAGCCAGAGCCCACCCTTCGACTCCGATGCTCGCACCATCGAAGGCCCGCCGCCCCGCGGCGCGGCCGGAGCCGATGACCGAAGCGCCCCGTCCGGGGCGCTTTTTTTATGCCGGCCCGACCGGGCACCACCAAGGAGGGATGGCCTTCGCCGGCCGCTATGGCATCATCGAGGCCTCATTCCGAGACGAGGACGCTGCCATGTCCCCCATCGTGACTCCCGATATCTGCGACGCCTATCCGGAGGTCGCGGTCCTCGAGCCGCTGTTCGTCAACTTCGGTGGCGTGGAGGCCTTCTGCGGGCCGGTGCGCACCGTGAAGTGCTTCGAGGACAACTCCCTGGTCAAGCAGGCCGTCGACGAGCCCGGCGACGGGGCCGTGCTGGTCGTCGATGCCGGCGGCTCGACCCGCTGCGCGATGCTCGGCGACATGCTGGCCGAGCAGGCCGCCGGCAACGGCTGGGCGGGCGTGATCCTGTACGGTTGCGTGCGCGACGTGGACATCCTGGCCGAGACCGAGCTCGGCATCCAGGCCCTGGCCGCCCATCCGCGCAAGAGCGAGAAGCGCGGCGAGGGCCAGCGGGATCTCCCGGTCGGCTTCGCCGGGGTGACGATCACCCCCGGCCAGTGGCTCTATGCCGACAACAACGGCATCCTGGTGGCCGACGAGCGCCTGACGCTGCCGTGAGCGTCCGAGGCATTGCCCAGGCGCCCCGGTCGGTGCCACCCTGAGGGCATGACCTCGTCTCGGCGGTGTTCATGCTGGCCCTGCCACGACTGACCGGCGATGTGCTGCGCAGCCTGCGCGAGCACCTGCGCCCGCTCGTCGCCTATCACCTGTTCTTCACGCTGCTGGCCTCCAGCCTGCTGCTGCCGGCGGCGGGCTGGGCCCTGGCCCATCTGCTCGGGCACTTCGGGCGGCCGCTGCTCTCCCCGGGGGCCCTGCTCGAGATCCTGCTGACCCCCGGCGGCCAGGCGTGGCTGCTGGCCGCCCTGGGGGTCATCTTCCTGCTGCTCTACCTGCAGCAGGCCGGCATGACCCTGGTCGCGGTGCGCCCGCGGGACCATCACGTCCGCCTGGCCTTCGAGGCCCTCTGGGGCTGTCTGAGGCGGCTGCCGGCACTGTGCGGCCTGGTCGTCCTGCAGGTCGGCAGCCAGCTGCTGCTGTCGCTGCCGCTGGTGCTGGCCCTGGTGGGCCTGCACGGCCTCATCCTGGGTCACCTGGACCCCTACTACGTCCAGCAGGTGCGCCCGCCGGCGTTCTGGGGCTTCCTGGCCGCCGCCCTGCCACTGGTGCTGCTCTGGGCGGTAGCGGCCGCCACCCTCTACACCCGCTGGCACCTGGCCCTGCCGGTGCTGATCCTCGAGGAGGCGTCTCCGCGTCGCGCCCTGGCCCGCAGCGTCGCCCTGACCCGCGGCCGCGGGCACGACATCGCCCTGTCGATCCTGGTGCTGCTGGCGGTGATCCTCGCCCTGCCGCTCGCGGCGAGCGCCGCCTTCGATGCCCTCTTCACGCCCCTGCTCGGCAACCTGCCCGACCGCCAGGCGGTACTGGTCCCCGCCATGCTCGGCTACGTGGGACTCTACGTGCTGGTCACGCTGGCCATCACCTTCCTCGGCATCGCGGCCAACGCCCTGATGGGGGCCTGCCTCTACCTGCGCCTGGCCCATCGCGAGCCCAGGCCGCCGGCGCCACCCCCCGACGCCCATCCGGGCCGGCTGGCCTGGGCCGTGGAGCTGGCGGTGGTGCTGTTCGCGATCGGCCAGGCCTGGTTGATCGTCAATCGCTTCGAACTGCGCGAGGAGGTGGCGATCATCGCCCATCGCGGGAGTTCGCTGAAGGCCCCGGAGAATACCCTGGCGGCCATCGACCAGGCCATCGTCGACGGTGCCGATCTCATCGAGGTCGATGCCCGCCTGACCGCCGACGCGCAGGTGGTCCTCCATCACGACAGCAGCCTGGCACGGCTCGGCGGCGATGCGCGGCGCATCGCCGACCTCGAGCGTGCCCGCCTCGCCGAGGTGGACGTGGGCCGCTGGTTCGGCGCGCCCTTCGTGGGGACCCGGATTCCCGGCCTCGACGAGGCGCTGGTGCGGGTACGCGGTCGCGCCGGGCTGATGATCGAGCTCAAGCCCTCGTCGGGGGACGGCGCGACCCTGGTGCGACGGGTGCTCGACGTCCTGGCCGAGGAACGTGCGGCCCGCCTGGCCTGCCGCGAGCGAGCGCCCGACGGCATCCAGCGCGCCGCCTGCGGCGAGCCCGATGTGCTGACGCAGGTGGCGCTGGCGACCCAGGCCTACCCGCTGCTCGCCGAGATCGAGCGCCAGGCCCCCCGCGCCCGGACCATCCTGCTGGCCCAGCTGGTGATGCGCGGCACCCTGCCGCGCCGGGGCTTCGATGCCCTGGCCCTGCGCCACAACCGGATCGACGCGGACGAGGTCCGCCGCGCCCACCACTATGGCTACCGACTCCACGCCTGGACCATCAACGACCCGACGCGCATGTCGCGGCTGATCGACCTCGGCGTGGACGGCATCATCACCGACCGGCCGGACCGGCTGGCGGCGCTGATCACCGAACGCCACCGCCTCGGCGATGGCGCCCTGATGCTGGTCAAGCTGCGCAACTGGCTGCGGGGATGACGGCCAGGTCAGTCACCACTCGCGGTGCCGTCCCCTCGCGGGTCGCTGGCCCCGACCAGGCCATCGTCGGTGCGTCGCAGGACCTGCAGGCCGCTGGGCAGCGCACCGGCCTCGACGTCATGCCCACGCTCGGCGAGGGCCGCGTGGACCGCCTGGGGGTAGCCGTCCGCCTCGAGGCTGACCACCCCGTCACGGGTGACCACATGCGGCAGGCCGATGGCCGTGGCCGGGTCGAGCCGCCAGTCCAGCAGGGCCACCAGGGTCTTCGCGAGGTAGTGGACGATGGCGTCGCCGCCGGCGGCCCCCAGGCTCGCCACCAGGTCACCGCTTTCCCGGTCGAGGACCAGGGTCGGGCTCATGCTCGAGCGCGGTCGCTTGCCGGCGGCGACCCGATTGGCGAACGGGGTGCCCTGGTCATCCGCCGGCCGAAAGGCGAAATCCGCCAGCCCGCTGTTGAGCAGGTAGCCCCCGGCCTTGCCGGTGCCCCCGTCTGCCAGCAGCCGGGCCCCGAACGCCTGTCCGAGGGAGGTGGTCATGGCCACGGCCTGCCCGTCGCCATCGATGACGCTGACGTGGCTCGTGCCACGCTCCGGCTGGACGGGCTGCATCGCCCGGGCACTCTTCAGCGGGCCCGGATTGCCCGCCAGCGCCCGGTCATCGCCCATGCGCTGCTCGCCGATGAGGCCGGCGCGATGAGCCAGGTAATCGTCGGCCAGCAGCGTCGACCAGTCGCCGGCCGGCGGATCGACGAAGCCCGGGTCGGCGATGTAGCGGTTGCGGTCGGCGAGGGCCAGTCGCGAGGCCTCGACGAAGCGGTGCAGCCAGGCTGCCGTGGGCCGCTCCTTCTCCAGCGGCGCCTCCAGCGGAGATAGCTGGGCGAGCGTGCCGAGGACCTGCATGACGGAGAGATGACCGGAGGACGGCGGGGGGAAGCCGCAGACACGCCAGCGCCGCCAGGGGACACAGAGCGGCTCGCGCTGCTTGGCGACATAGGTGGCGAGGTCCTCGAGGCTCAGCGCGCCGGGCAACTCAGGATGCCCCTGGACCCGGGCCACCAGGTCCTCGGCGACCGCACCGGTATACAGCGCCGAACTGCCCTGTTCGGCAACCAGCTCGAGGATCGCCGCCAGGGCGGGGTTGGTCAGCGTGTCCCCGGCCGCCAGGGGCTCGCCGTCGTCGGTGAAGTAGAGGGCGGCCACCGCACCGTCGTCGGCGAGCTCGGCGGCCGCCACCAGTTCGTGGTTCAAGCGGTGGCTTACCGGAACCCCCTGCGCGGCCAGCGTGATGGCCGGCGCGACGAGGCTCGCCCAGGCCAGGCGACCATGGGCGTCGTGGGCCACCTCCAGCATTCTCAGCATGCCCGGCACGCCGACGGCACGGCCGCTGGAGGCGGCCACGGGAAAGGCCAGCGGCTCGCCCTCCCCGTCCATGAACAACGTCTCCTCCACGCCCGAGGGAGCGCTCTCCCGACCGTCGAAGGCCCGCACCTGCTCCCCGTCATAGAGCATCAGGAAGCCGCCCCCGCCGATGCCCGTCGACTGGGGCTGCACCAGGGTCAACACCAACTGCGCGGCGACGGCGGCATCGATGGCCGCGCCACCGGCCGCGAGGACCTGGTGGCCGGCATCGGTGGCCAGCGGGTGCGGGGTGACGATGGCGAAGGACTCGGCGGTCACGCCGGGCGGGGCACCCTCGTCGGCGGCCGGGTCGGGAAGGGCGTCGGGGCGCTGGTACTGGAACGACGACTCGGCCTCGCCCGGCGGTGGCACCAGCACCAGCAGGACGCCCAGGGCCGCCAGCCCCAGGCGTCGGCCGAATGGCGGAGGGTGTCTGTCCATGGTCTCGGCTCCCGTGACGAACCCGATCGAGTTCCCCCCAGCATAGGCGATGCCGGCTCAACGCCGACATCGCCAGGCCGCCACCAGGCCCAGCAGTGACAGCCCGATCAGGCCGGCGGCGGTCCAGCCGAGGCCCTCGACCAGCCGGTGGAAGGCGCCGGGCGCCGTGTGGTCGCGGGCGGTCATGCCATGGGCCGCCAGCCGGCAGCCGCCATACAGCAGCAGGGTCACCAGGCCCAGGGGCAGCGCCGAGCCCAGCGGCGCCAGGGCGCGGGTGAGACGCCAGGGGCGTGACGGGGTCGGCCGGCGCGCGGCGCGAGTGGCATTGCCGCCCCGCCGGGGCTTGGCGGCGGAGCGCGACGGCGCGGCCCGCCGGCGGCCCAGGCGACCGAACAGCCAGCGACCGGTCCGCCACAGCCCCCAGCCCAGGGTGAAGGAGACCGACAGCGCCAGGCCGCCCATCACCAGGAAATACGTCATGGAAGCAGTCCTAGCAGGCATGGAGGCCGACATGATGCCAAAAGTCGCCGGCTCAGGGCACCACGACGACCGGCATGGCCAGACGGGACAGCCAGTCGGGATCCTCGGCGAGCAAGCCGCGAAGCTCGTCACGATGCAGCAGCAGCGCACCGCCGCGGCACACCGCCAGCCGGCGCATCAGCGTGGCCGCGTCGCGGCGGGGAATCGGCTCCGTGCCGTCGAAGAGCGTCGACAACGGCGAAGGGACCGAGGGTGCGTCGCCAGAGGCCGGATCCACCAGCACCCGTAGCGGGCCCGGCGCCGCCGGTCCCCCCTCCTCGTCCCAGACAACCACCGGACAGGGGGCGGAGAGGATCAGCCCCAGGCTGGTGGTGCCCAGTCGCGCGCCGAAGCGAGCGGCCGGTCCGGCCTTGCCGAGCAGCATGATGTCCCCGGGAGTGGCGAGGGACAACGCCTCGGGAATCACCCGGCCTCGGCTGATCTGCAGCGAATGCCGGAGCCGCCTACCGGCCACGGCGAGTTCCAGCGCCTGGCTGACCCGCTCCGCCTGGCGTGCCAGGCTCGCCTCTAGCTGGGGGGCGGTGAGGCGACGCACCTGTCCGGAATGGCCCCCCACTTCCCGGGCGAAGGGAAAGGCGACGCTGTGCAACAGGTCCTGGTCCTCGACGTAGACCGCGACCAGCTCGGCTCCCTGTCGCTCGGCGAGACGCACGGCGACGGACAACGCCGCCAGGCTGTGTCGGGAAGCATCGAGCAGGGCGAGCACCCGCACCACGGCCATGGCGATGTCGCCTTCCGCGCCGGCCTGACGTCCCTCATGCTCGACCATCGGCGTCTCCCTGTTGTCGGTCGCCGCTATTGCCGTTACCGCCATCGCCGGGCGTGGCGGGGCGCGAACGGCTGCGCCGGACGGCCTCGCGGAACGCCCTCAGGCGCTCGGCGACCCGGTCATCCAGCGAGCGGTTCTTCTCTGCGGCCTCGGTCAGCAGCTCCAGCGCCTCGTCGACATGGCGGACGGCGTAGAGCCGGAATGCGCCCGACGCCACGGCCTCGCGCACCTCGCCGTTCAGCATCAGGTGCTCGACGTTGGCGGCCGGCAGGATCACCGCCTGCCCCGCCAGCGCGCCGCGGGCCTGGCAGAGCTCGAAGAAGCCCTCGACCTTCTCGTTGACGCCGCCCACCGCCTGGACCTCGCCATGCTGGTTGATGGACCCGGTCACGGCGAAGGCCTGATCGAGCGGTATCCGGGCGATGGCGGAGACCAGCGCACAGGCCTCGGCCACCGAGGCGCTGTCCCCTTCCACCCCGCCGTAGGACTGCTCGAAGGCCAGGCTCGCGGACAGCGACAGCGGCTCGTCGCCGGCATAGCGATTGGCGAGGTAACGCGACAGGATCATCACCGCCTTGGAATGGATGGGCCCGCCCATCTTGGCCTCGCGCTCGATGTCCACCACCTGGCCATTGCCGGGGCGGGCGGTGGCGGTGATGCGGATCGGCTGCCCGAAGCCGAGATTCGTCCGCTGCATCACCGTCAGGCCGTTGACCTGGCCGACCCGGGTTCCCTGGGTGTCGATCAGCAGGCTGCCGCGGATGATCGCCTCCTGGCCACGCTCGCGGATCCGGCCGGCCCTGTGGCGCTGCTCGGTCACGGCGCGTTCCACGGCGTCGCGACCGATCACGTCCCGACCCGCGATCTCGGCCCAGTGGTCGGCCTCCACCAGCAGGTCGTGCAGGTCGCGATGGTGGGCGGTGAGTTTGCGCTGGTCACCGGCCAGGCGGCCGGCCCGCTCGATCACCGCGGCCACGCCTTCCGGATCCAGGGGGCGCAGGCGTTCCTCCTGGACGAGCATGGCCACCATGCGCGCATAGAGATCGAGCTTGCCGGTGTCGCGGTCGAAGGCGTCGTCCAGGTCGGCCTGGACCTTGAACAGCTCCAGGAAGTCCGGGTCATGCTCGCAGAGCAGGTAGTAGAGCAGGCGATCGCCCAGCAGGACGACCTTGATATCCAGCGGCACCGGTTCGGGCTCGAGGGTCAGGGTGCTGATCAGCCCATAGGCCTGTTCGAGGGACTCGGTGCGGATCTGTTCGGCGTCCAGCACCCGCTTGAGGGTCTCCCAGGCCCCGGGCTGGGTCAGCAGGCCGCGCACCTCCAGCACCAGGTAACCGCCGTTGGCGCGATGCAGGGCCCCGGCACGGATCAGGCGGTAGTCGGTGAGCAGGGTGCCGTTGTGCACCTGATGCTCGATCCGCCCCACCAGGTGCTGATGGCTGGGCAGGTCCTGAAAGACCACCGGTGCGCCCTCGGTATCGCCGTGGTCCACCAGCAGGTTGATGCCCAACCGGCTGAACACCGCCTCGGGCGGCACTTCGGGGTGGTCGGCATGGAAGGCATCGACATGCTGGAGGATCGAGCGGCGGATGCCCGTCAGATGGGCCAGCACGCCATCATGATCCGCGTAGCGTTCCTCCAGCTCGCCCAGGGGGGCGCCGATGGCGGACTGCAGCATCTCCTCGTTGAGGGCATTGACCTGCTCGCGCAGAGACTTGGCCAGCTTGGGCATCTGGCGGATCGCCTTGGTCAGCTTCTCCTGCAGCATCTCCACGGTGCGTTCGATGCGCTCGCGTTCCTCCTGCTCCAGGGCCTGGTAGGCATCCGGCGACATCATCTCGCCGTTCTCGTCGGCGGGGGCGAAGGTGAAGCCGCTGGGTGTCGAGAGCAGCAGGATGGCGTGCTCCCTGGCCTCGCGGCGCACCGACTCCACGGCATCCCGCTGCCGCTCCCCCATCGCCTGCTTCAGCTCATGGAGGCGATTCTGGTACTCGTCGCTCTCGAACAGCGCCGGGATGGCACTTCCCAGTTCCTCGATCAGCCGCTCGATATCGCCGCGCAATTGCCGCCCCAGGCCAGGCGGCAGACATAGCAGCACGGGGCTGGCGGGATCGTCGAAATTGTTGAGGTAGCACAGGTCCGGCGGCACCGAGGCCTCGGCGGCGCGGGCCTCGAGGAAGCGCGTGACAAGGCGACGCAGGCCGTGTCCGGCCGGGCCCAGCACGTAGAGGTTGAAGCCCTGATGCCGGACGCCCGTGCCCAGGATCAGCGCCTGCCGGGCGCGATCCTGGCCCCCGATCAGGTCCAGGGGGTCGAGGTCGCTGGTCAGCGCGAAGTCGAAACTCTCGCTCGGGCAGCGCCGGAACACCGCCTCCACCGTCAAGGGGTCCACCATGGCCTGTCTCCTGTGCCGATACGTCCAGTATGGAGGATGGCACCGCGACCCGCCTGAGCCGGGTCATGGTCACCGCGATCGACGCAGGATGGCGTGGCGCCGGGCGATCCCGGGCGCCAGACGACGACACCCGGGCAGGGCCCGGGTGTCGCGGTCAGGAGGGTGGCAGCGAGGCCGGCTCAGCCCAGCTTTTCACCGGCCAGCATGAACCAGGTCTCGAGCACCGCATCGGGATTCAGGGATACCGAGTCGATGCCCTGCTCCATCAGCCACTTGGCGAGATCGGGGTGGTCGGACGGCCCCTGGCCGCAGATGCCCACGTACTTGCCCTGGGCCTTGCAGGCCTGGATGGCCATGGACAGCAGCTTCTTGACCGCCGGATTCCGCTCCTCGAAGAGGTGCGCGACGATGCCGGAGTCCCGGTCGAGCCCCAGGGTCAGCTGGGTGAGGTCGTTGGAGCCGATAGAGAAGCCATCGAAGTACTCGAGGAACTCGTCGGCCAGCAGGGCATTGGCCGGCAGCTCGCACATCATGATGACCTTCAGGCCGTCCTGCCCCCGTTCCAGGCCGTTGGCCGCGAGCAGCTCGACCACCTCGCGGGCCTCGTCGGTGGTGCGCACGAAGGGCACCATGATCTCGACGTTGTTCAGCCCCATCTCGTCGCGGACGCGCTTCAGCGCCCGGCACTCGAGCTCGAAGCAGGGGCGGAAGGCGTCGGAGATGTAGCGCGAGGCCCCCCGGAAGCCGAGCATGGGGTTCTCTTCGCCGGGCTCGTAGAGCTTGCCGCCGATCAGGTTCTCGTACTCGTTGGACTTGAAGTCCGAGAGGCGCACGATGACCCGCTGCGGATAGAAGGAGGCCGCCAGGGTGGAGATCCCTTCCACCAGCTTGTCGACATAGAAGCTGACCGGGTCGGTATAGCCCGCGGTGCGCAGGTCGATGGTCTGCTGCAGGTCGGCCGGCAGGGTGTCGTACTCGAGCAGCGCCTTGGGATGCACGCCGATCATGCGGTTGATGATGAACTCCAGGCGGGCCAGGCCGACACCGGCGTTGGGCAGGCCGGCGAAGCCGAAGGCGCGGTCCGGGTTGCCCACGTTCATCATGATCTTGAACGGGATCTCGGGCATGGCATCGACGCTGGTGACGTTGCGATCGAACTCGAGCAGGCCGTCGTAGACATGGCCGGTGTCGCCCTCGGCGCAGGACACGGTGACGTCGCGGCCGTCGGCCAGGGCTTCGGTGGCGTCACCACAGCCAACCACCGCCGGGATGCCCAGCTCGCGGGCGATGATCGCCGCGTGGCAGGTGCGACCGCCGCGGTTGGTGACGATCGCCGAGGCTCGCTTCATGATCGGCTCCCAGTCCGGGTCGGTCATGTCGGTGACCAGCACATCGCCGGCATGGACCTTGTCCATGTCGTCCGGCGAGAACACGACCTTGACGGTGCCGCGGCCGATGCGCTGACCGATGGCGCGGCCGGTGACCAGGGTGCGCCCCTTCTCCTTGAGCTGGAAGCGCTCGAGCTTGCCGCCCTCCTGCTGGGAGACCACCGTCTCGGGACGCGCCTGGACGATGTAGAGGCTGCCGTCGTCGCCGTCCAGCGCCCACTCGATGTCCATGGGCCGGCCATAGTGCTCCTCGATGGTCATCGCCTGGCGGGCCAGGGCCATGACCTGCTCATCGTCGATGCAGAAGCGGGCGCGGTCGGCCAGCGGCACGTCGACGGTCTCCACCGACTTGCCGGCGCTGGCATCATCGGTGTAGATCATCTTGATCAGCTTGGAACCCAGGTTGCGGCGCAGCACCGCCGGGCGGCCGGCGGCCAGGGTCGGCTTGTGGACGTAGAACTCGTCGGGATTCACCGCGCCCTGCACCACCGTCTCGCCCAGGCCCCAGGAGGCGGTGACGAAGACCGCATCGCGGTAGCCGGACTCGGTATCCAGGGTGAACATCACGCCGGCGGAGCCGGTCTCGGAGCGCACCATCTTCTGCACGCCGGCGGACAGCGCCACGTTCTCGTGGGCGTAGCCGCGATGCACCCGATAGGAGATCGCCCGGTCGTTGAACAGCGAGGCGAACACCTCGTGGACGGCGCGCTTGATGTTGTCGAAGCCCTCGATGTTGAGGAAGGTCTCCTGCTGGCCGGCGAAGGAGGCGTCCGGCAGGTCCTCGGCGGTGGCCGAGCTGCGCACCGCCACCTTGAGGTTGGGGTGCCGGGCCAGCAGCTGCTCGTAGCTGTCGCGCAGGGCCTGCTCGAAGGCCGGGGGCAGCGGGGTATCGATCACCCACTGGCGGATCTGGGCACCGACCCGGGACAGCTCGGCGACGTCATCCACGTCCAGGGTGGCGAGCGCCTGGTTGATGCGGTCGTTGAGCCCCTCGTGGGACAGGAATTCGCGGTAGGCATCCGCCGTGGTGGCGAAGCCACCGGGAACGGTGACGCCGGCACCGGCGAGATTGGAGATCATCTCGCCGAGGGAGGCATTCTTGCCCCCCACCCGCTCGACATCGTCCATGCCCAACTGATCGAACCACAGAATGTAATTGTCCACGTGAGACCCCCTTGGGTGGCGTCGCCGGGAACCCTTGGCGCGCCGTCATGACTGGATGCTGGCGACTCTACCAGCGGCGATCCATATTCGCCATTGGTCTAACATCGAAGTCACTGGAGGTTTTTTACAACATCGGCCCGGATGGGGCGATTCCTGTAGTCAGCCCCTGTGCCACGGCTTGTGCCAGGGTCGATCAGGCTCGACAATGGAGGCCTTCCCACTGCCTGAGCGCCCCCCGCCATGCCCCGTACCGCCTTCTTCATCTCCGACGGCACCGGCATCACCGCCGAGAGCCTGGGCCGCAGCCTGCTGGCCCAGTTCGAGAACGTCGAGATCCGCATGCTCACCAAGCCCTATATCGACAGCATCGAGAAGGCCCGGGGGCTGGTCGAGATCATCGAGGGCGCGGCGGTCAAGGATGGCGAGACGCCGATCATCATCGACACCATCGTCGACCAGGACGTGCGCGACGTGATCCGCGATGCGCCGGGCTTCAAGGTGGACATCTTCTCCACCTTCCTCAAGCCCCTGGAGCAGGAGCTGGCCACCCACTCCTCCTACAGTGTGGGTCGCACCCACGCCATCGGCAGCGATGACGTCTACATGGACCGTATCCACTCGGTGCATTTCGCCCTGGACAACGACGACGGGGCCCGCACCCACCAGTACAGCCAGGCCGACCTCATCCTGGTGGGGGTGTCGCGCTGCGGCAAGACGCCCTCCTCGCTCTACCTGGCGCTGCAGTTCGGCATTCGTGCCGCCAACTATCCGCTCACCGAGGACGACCAGGACGAGGACGGCAACCTCAAGCTGCCCAAGGCGCTGGAACCACACCGCCAAAAGCTGTTCGGCCTGACCATCGACCCGCGACGGCTGGCGGCGATCCGCCACGAGCGCCGCCCCAACAGCCGCTACAGTTCCATCGACCAGTGCGTGCAGGAGGTCCAGCAGGCCGAGGCCCTGTATCGGCGCATGCATATCCCCTTCATCGATACCACGCGCTTCTCGGTGGAGGAGATCTCCACCCGGATGATCGCCGAGACCGGCATCAACCGGCGCTTCTCCCCCCGCTAGCGCACGATGCCCTGGCGCCGCAGGCGCGCGATCTGCTCGGCGGACAGCCCGAGCTCGGCCAGCACGGCATCGCTGTCCTGGCCCAGCTCGGGGGGCGGCGCCTCGCTGGTCGCGCTCGCGCCGTCGAAGCGCAGGGGGTTGGCCACCTGGGGGATCCGCCGCTCCCCGTCCGTCACTTCCCGACACAGGCCGCGGTGGCGCACCTGGGGGTCGGCGAAGACCTCGGTGAGGGTGTTGATGGGGCCGGCGGGAATGCCCCTCGCCTCGAGCTCGGCGAGCCAGGCGTCCCGGCCCCGGGCCAGCAAGGCCTCGGCGATCCTCGGCACCAGCACCTCGCGGTTGCCGACCCGGGCGGCGTTGGTGGCATAGGCCGGGTCCTCGGCCCAGTCGGGGTGACCGAGCAGGTCCGCGAGTCGCGCGAACTGGGCATCGTTGCCCACCGTCAGCACCAGATGGCCGTCGGCACAGGCGAAGGCCTGATAGGGCACGATGTTGGGGTGGGCATTGCCATGGCGCCGGGGATCCTGCCCGGAGACCAGGGCATTAAGCGCCTGGTTGGCCAGGGTGGCCAGCTGGACGTCGAGCAGCGCCACGTCGATATGGCGCCCCTGGCCGGTCCGGCGGCGCTCATGGAGCGCGGCCAGCACCCCGATGGCGGCATACAGCCCGGTCATCACGTCGGTGATCGCCACGCCGGTCTTCATGGGCATGCCGTCCGGCTCGCCGGTCAGGCTCATCAGCCCTCCCATGGCCTGGATCATGAAGTCATAGCCGGCGCGGTGGGCGTAGGGGCCGTCCTGGCCGAAGCCGGTGATGGAACAGGCGATCAGTCGCGGGTTGCGCTCGCGCAGGCGGGCCGGGTCGAGGCCGTAGCGGGCCAGGCCGCCGACCTTGAAGTTCTCGAGCAGCACGTCGGCCCCGGCGGCCAGTTCGCGGACCAGCGCCTGGCCGTCCGGGGTGGCGATATCCACGCCCAGCGACTGCTTGCCGCGGTTGGCGCAGAGGTAGTAGGCCGCCTGGCGTTCGGCATCGCCCGCGCCCTCCAGCCAGGGCGGCCCCCAGCCCCGGGTGTCGTCGCCGCGCTCGGGGTGCTCGATCTTGATCACCCGGGCGCCCAGGTCCGCCAGCAGCTGGCCGGCCCAGGGGCCGGCCAGTACCCGCGACATGTCCAGCACCACCACGCCGTCCAGTGGTCCACTCATCTTGACTCCTCGCTCACTCGGGGCTGATTCGGCGACAAGCCCCGAAGTGTCGGACCATCGACGAGGCGCTGTGGATACCTCCCTGTACGCTACCGACGCCCTGCGGCGCTCTCGCGTCCCGCTGCGCTTGCCGGTCCGGTGCTGGCCATCCCTGGCCAGCCCGTTCGGAGGAATCCTCCTCACCCATGGCGTAGGCCTCCTCTTCGGCTTGTCCCCAGCGCCCCTCGTTAGAAATGTCTCTGCAGTTCCGATGAGGCAATTCAGCAGGTGAAAGCCTGCAGGCCGGTCTGGGCCCGCCCCAGGATCAGCGCGTGGACGTCGTGGGTGCCCTCGTAGGTGTTGACCGCCTCGAGGTTCATCACGTGGCGGATCACGTGGTACTCGTCGCTGATGCCGTTGCCGCCGTGCATGTCCCGAGCCTGGCGGGCGATATCCAGGGCCTTGCCGCAGTTGTTGCGCTTGATCAGCGAGATCGCCTCCGGCACCAGCTGGCCCGCGTCGATCATGCGCCCCACCCGCAGCGCCGCCTGCAGCCCCAGGGTGACCTCGGTCTGCATGTCGGCGAGCTTCTTCTGGATCAGCTGGTTGGCGGCCAGGGGGCGACCGAACTGCCGGCGGTCGAGGGTGTACTGGCGGGCGGCATGCCAGCAGGCCTCCGCCGCCCCCATGCTGCCCCAGGCGATCCCGTAGCGGGCCCGGTTGAGGCAGGAGAAGGGCCCCTTGAGGCCGCTGACGCCGGGCAGGCGCTGGTCGTCGGAGACCTCCACGTCCTGCAGGGCGATCTGGCCGGTGACCGAGGCGCGCAGGCTGAACTTGCCCTCGATCTTGGGGGCGGACAGGCCGGCCATGCCCTTCTCCAGCAGGAAGCCGCGGATCACGCCGTCCTCGTCGCGCGCCCAGACCACGAACACATCGGCGATGGGCGAGTTGGTGATCCAGGTCTTGGTACCGTTGAGCCGCCAGCCACCCTCGGTGCGGGTGGCCCGGGTCGACATGCCGCCGGGGTCCGAGCCGTGGTCGGGCTCGGTGAGGCCAAAGGCCCCGACCCACTCGCCGCTGGCCAGCTTCGGCAGGTACTTGTCGCGCTGGGCCTCGCTGCCGAAGGCATCGATGGGATACATCACCAGGCTCGACTGCACGCTCATGGCGCTACGGTAGCCCGAGTCGACCCGCTCGACCTCCCGGGCGATCAGGCCGTAGCTGACATAGTTCATGCCGGCACAGCCGTGCCCCTCGAGGGTGGCCCCCAGCAGGCCCAGCTCGCCCATCTCGTTCATGATCTCGCGGTCGAAGCGCTCGTGACGATTGGCCTCCAGCACCCGGGGCATCAGCTTGTCCTGGCAGTAGTCGTGGGCGGTCTGCTGGACCATCCGCTCGTCCTCGTCGAGCTGGTCGATCAGCCGCAGGGGGTCATCCCAGGTGACGGGGGTGATCTGGCTCATGGCGGCACTCCTTTTAAATTTCTACATTTTGTACAAATGTAGACCCAAAGAGCGTGATTGCCAAGCCCGGATCGGCCCGGCGGCGTCAGCGGCCGCGCAGCACCGCCCGCAGCTGTTCCCAGGCCACCAGCGCCATCAGCAGGTTGGCCGCGAGCAGCCCGGCGAAGATGCCGCCGGGGCCGGCCAGGTGACCGCCCAGCCAGGCCAGGGGCACGGTGAGCACGAACAGCCGGATCACGGACAGCCGCATGGCCAGGGCCGGCCGATGCAGGGCATTGAGGGAGGACACGGCCAGGATCACCACGCCCTGGGCCCCCAGGCCGAGCGGCACCAGCCACAGGAAGCGACGCAGCACCTCCCCCCACGGCCTCGCCCGCCGTGTAGCTCGCCACCAGCCAGGGGGCCAGGCCCTGCAGCAGCGCCCAGACCAGCAGCTGCCAGGCCAGCACGAAGCCGAAGCAGCCGACTACCGCCCGGCGCACCCGGGCGTGCTGGCCGGCCCCGGCGTTCTGGCTGACCAGCGGGGAGAGGGTCATGGAGAGCGCCAGCGCCAGGCCCGCGACCCGGGTATTGCCGTGGGCGCGCAGCACGCGGTTGACTACCCGCGGCACGATCACCGCCGCCCCGCGGTGGGCGGCGTGGGGGAGGAGGAAGCGGATGCGGACATCGGGACTCTCGTGACGCAAACGGGCACACTCGGTGCCCGTTTGCGTGCTGCCTGCCAAAGGGCCCGGCGGTCGCGGCGCCCCCGGCAGCGGTCAGCGGATCACTGCCCCTCGCCCGCCCGATAGAGGGTCTGGATGCTCGAGAAGTCCAGCCCGCCGCTGCCCTGGGCGCTGTGCAGGGCAAACAGGTTACGCGCCTGGGAGCCCATGGGCACGCTGGCCCGGGCCTTGAGCGCCAGCTCCCAGGCCAGGCCCAGGTCCTTGGCCATCAGGTCGGTAAGGAAGCCGCCCTGGTAGTCGCGGGACGCCGCCGAGCCCTCCATCACCCCGGGCCAGGGGTTGTAGACGTTGAGCGCCCAGTTGCCGCCGCTACTCTGCTTCATGATCTCGGAGAGCACCGCCGGGTCCAGGCCGTTCTTGACGCCCAGGGACAGCGCCTCGGCGGTGCCGCTCATCAGGATGCCGAGCAGCATGTTGTTGCAGATCTTGGCCACCTGGCCGGCACCGATCTCGCCGGCATGGAAGATGTTCTTGCCCATGCCCTCGAGCACTGGCCTGGCCTGGTCGACGCCCCGGGCGTCGCCGCCGACGATAAAGGTCAGGGTGCCGGCCTTGGCCCCGCCGACCCCGCCGGACACCGGGGCGTCCAGGTAGGTCAGGCCGCGCTCGGCAGCGGCGGCGCCGACCACCCGGGCATCGTCCGGGGAAATGGTCGAGGCATCGATGATCAACGGCCGGTGGCCGAGGGCATCGAGCAGCCCACCCTGGCCGTCGCCTCCCAGGTAGAGGCCGCGCACGTGGACGCCGGCGGGCAGCATGGAGATGACCACCTCGGCGTCTCGGCAGGCGGCCTCGGCGCTCGCGCCCCGCCGCGCGCCCTGCCCCTCGAGATCCGCCATGGCGGCCTCGACCAGGTCGAAGACGCAGACGTCATGCCCCGCCCCCACCAGGTTGCGGGCCATGGGCGCGCCCATGTTGCCGAGTCCGATGAATGCGATCTTCATGGCGTTGCTCCTTGATGTCTTGTGAGTTGTGGAGAGCCGTTCGATCACCCGACCCGGTGACCGACGCCCAGGTCCCGCAAGGGGTGCTGCTCGTCGCTCCAGGGCGAGGCCATCAGCGCCTGGATGTCCGCTTCCGGCACGCTGGCGACATCGGCATGGGACCAGCGCGGCTGCTTGTCCTTGTCGATCAGCAGCGCCCGCACGCCCTCGGTGAAGTCGCCCTGCCGACAGCACTGCACCGACAGCCCGAGCTCGTCGCGGAAGGCATCGGCCAGGCCGCTGTGGCGATGACGCTCGAGCATCCGCCATACCAGGTGGACGCTCATCGGACAGCCTGCGGCCAGGCGCGCCCGGTTGGCGGCGAGCCAGGCATCGCCGCACTCGTCGGCGAGGATGCGCGCCGTGGCGTCGGCCGGGCCGGCCTCGCCCACCAGTGACTGGAGGTGATCGCGCAGCGGCCAGACCTGACCCTCGGGCGCCTGGTCACGGGCCTCGAAGCGATCGAGCACGCCTTCCACGGCGAGCCGACAGGCCAGGGCCTGATGGTCGCCGTAGTCGGCCTCGGCCAGGGCGCCGAGCAGGTCGTCGCGGCGGTCGCGGGGAATGAAACGATCGGCCAGGCCAAGGTCCAGGGCGTCCCGGGCATTGAGCTGGGCGCCGGTCAGGCCCAGGTAGGCCCCCAGGCCGGGCGGCATGCGGCCCAGGAACCAGCTGGCCCCGATATCCGGGTAGAGGCCGATGGTGATCTCCGGCATGGCGATGCGCGTGGTCTCGGTGACCAGGCGCTGGAAACCGCCGGCCAGCAGGCCGAGCCCACCGCCCATCACGATGCCGTCGCCCCACACCAGGATCGGCTTGGGATAGGTGTGGATACGATGATCGAGCCGATATTCGGCGGTGAAGTAGGTCTCGGCGAAGAGGCCGTCGCGCTCGGCGACGAGGGTATCGTCATGCTCGGCGAGGGAACGGTACAGCGCCACCACGTCGCCACCGGCACATAAGGCCTTGTCGCCCGCCCCCTCGAGCCAGACCGCGACCACGCTGCGATCCACCGCCCAGGTGTCGAGCTTGGCCGCGAGGCGCTGGATCATCTCCAGCGACAGGGCATTGAGGGATTTCGGCGCATTGAGCCTGGCCACGCCGACCCGGCCGCCGCCGCGGGTCGGTAGTTCGTCGAAGCAAACCGTGAGGTTCGACATCACTGTCTCTCCTGGTGTCCGGTTACTGAAGCGATTCGATGACGCCGCCAGCGAGCAGCCGGCGGGCGACGATCAGCCGCATGATCTCGTTGGTGCCCTCGAGGATCTGATGCACGCGGGTGTCGCGGACCAGGCGTTCCAGGGGGTATTCGCGGATATAACCATAGCCGCCATGCAGCTGCAGGGCCTCGTTGCAGACAGTGAAGCCCATGTCGGTGGCAAACCGCTTGGCCATGGCACAGTGGGCGGTGGCCTCGGGGTCGCCCTGGTCGAGACGCCAGGCGGCGTGACGGACCATCAGCCGGGCGGCGGTCAGCTCGCTGGCCATGTCGGCGAGCTTGAACTGCAGGGCCTGGAAGCTCGACAGCTCGCGGCCGAACTGCTTGCGCTCGGCCAGGTAGTCCCGGGACAGGGTCAACGCCTGCTGGGCGGCCCCCAGCGACAGCTGGCGATGTTCAGGCGACCGCCGTCGAGGCCCTTCATGGCGAACTTGAAGCCCTCGCCCTCGGCCCCCAGGCGG
The DNA here is from genome assembly GCF_030409305.1 of Halomonas maura. GTDB lineage: Bacteria > Pseudomonadota > Gammaproteobacteria > Pseudomonadales > Halomonadaceae > Halomonas > Halomonas maura. The sequence continues at coordinate 177,686 of NZ_JAUFPQ010000016.1, read as the reverse complement.
TTGGTCACCGGCACCCGCACGCCATCGAAGCTGATCAGGCAGGTCGGCTGGCTCTTCCAGCCCATCTTCTCTTCCTTCTTGCCGACCTCGACACCCGCGGCATCGGCCGGCACCAGGATCGCCGAGACCCCGCCGGCGCCGCTGTCGGGGGCGCCGGTGCGCGCCATCACCACCAGCACGTCCGTGGCCCCGGCACCGGAGATGAACATCTTGCTGCCGGATATCACGTATTCGTCGCCTTCGCGCACGGCCCGCGTCTTGAGGCTGGCGGCATCCGAGCCGGCCCCCGGCTCGGTCAGGCAGTAGGACCCCAGCGCCTCACCGGCTATCATGGCCGGGACATAGCGCTCGCGCAGGGCGTCGTCGCCCCAGCTGGCCACCATCCAGGTCACCATGTTGTGGATGGTCAGGTAGGCGGTGGTGGCGATGCAGCCCTGGGCGAGCTGCTCGAAGATCAGCGAGGCCTCCAGGCGCGACAGCCCCAGGCCGCCCTGCGCCTCGGGGGTGTAGATCCCGAGGAAGCCGGCCTCGCCGGCCCGGCGGATGACATCCACGGGGAAGTGGCTGCGCGCGTCCCAGTCCGCGGCATGCTCGGCCAGCTCGGCCCGGGCGAAATCGGCCGCGGCAGCGGCCAGCGCCTTCTGATCGTCGGTGAGCGCAAAATCCATGGGAACCTCTCTTCGCACGGCAATGGAGTGTGGGATCGTGATGGCGCCCCGCCCGTCGGGGCCCCTCGCGTCGAAGCAACGCCCGGTTTGTCGGCTGGACACCAACCTAGCACTTGCTTGGTTTATCCCATATCACCCCATGGTCGAACAAGCACTTTACGTTAACGTAAACCTCGTCTAGGGTTTCCAGACGAGGTGGGAAACCGCCGGTGGACCACCCGGCTACAGGATCAAGCCATGAGTCGATCGTCACCCCAGGCCCCGGATGCCCAGACGGACGCCCTGCCCCGGCAGCAGCGTACCTACAGCATCGGCGAACTGGCGCGAATGTTCGAGGTCACGCCTCGCACCATCCGCTTCTACGAGCAGGAGGGGCTGCTGGCCCCGAGCCGCCAGGGACAGAAACGCATCTATCGGGAGAAGGACCGGGTGCGCTTGAAGCTCACCCTGCGCGGCAAGCGGCTGGGATTCTCGCTGGCCGAGATCCGCGAGGTAGTGATGATGTATGACGCCATGCCCGACGGCAATGCCCGCCAGCTCAAGCGGCTGCTGGAGATTCTGGCCGACAAGCGGGCCAACCTCGAACGCCAGCTCGAGGATATCCGCCTGATGCGCATGGAGATCGATGACGTGGACCAGCGGGCCCGAGAGGTACTGCGCCAGCTGGACCAGGAGGCCTAGCCGGGTCGCGGCCGCCGCGTGACCTTTCCCGGTGCCCCAAGCGTTCATGCCACAACAACACGAGAGCCACCATGTCACGCCAAACCCGTCAGATCAGCTATGTCAGCGGCATCAGCGATACGCCCCTGAAGGGCCAGACCATCGGCGACTGCTTCGACGCCACCGTCGCGCGCTTCCCCGAGCGGGATGCGCTGATCAGTCGCCACCAGGGGCTGCGCTACAGCTGGCAGCAGCTCCAGCGGGCCGTCGACCAGGCGGCCCGGGCCCTGCTCGCGCTGGGCGTCGCCAAGGGCGACCGGGTCGGCATCTGGTCGCCCAACTGCGCCGAGTGGACCATCACCCAGTTCGCCACCGCCAAGATCGGCGCCATCCTGGTCAACATCAATCCCAGCTACCGCACCCATGAGCTGGAATACGCCCTCAAGCAATCCGGCACCTCCACGCTGATCCTGCAGGGGGCCTTCAAGGCCTCCGATTACGTGGCCACCCTGGCCGAGCTGGCGCCCGAGCTGCACGACGGTTCCCCGGACGGTTTCGCCAGCGCGCGCCTGCCGGACCTCAAGCGGGTGATCTGCCTCGACGAGGCGCGGGCGCTGCCCGGCATGTACCGCTGGTCGGGCCTGCTGCAGCATGCCGACCGGGTCACTGCCGACCGGCTGGCCGAGCTCCAGGCCGGGCTGGAGTTCGACGAGCCGATCAACATCCAGTACACCTCCGGGACCACCGGGGCTCCCAAGGGAGCCACCCTTTCCCACCACAACATCCTCAACAACGGCTTCTTCGTGGCACGCACCATGAACCTCAGTGAGGTCGACCGCATGGTCATCCCGGTACCGCTCTACCACTGCTTCGGCATGGTGATGGGCAATCTGGGCTGCGTCACCCACGGCGCCACCATGATCTATCCCGGCGACGGCTTCGATGCCCAGGCGACCCTGGAGGCCGTGGCCGAGGAGCGTGCCACCACCCTGTATGGCGTGCCCACCATGTTCATCGCCGAACTGGAGCACCCCGACGTCGAGCGCTTCGACCTGAGCAGCCTGCGCACCGGCATCATGGCCGGCTCCATCTGCCCCATCGAGGTGATGCGCAAGGTCATCGACAAGATGCACATGCAGGACGTCACCATCTGCTACGGCATGACCGAGACCAGTCCGGTGAGCTTCCAGACCCAGACCGATGCCCCGCTGGAGAAACGCGTGACCACGGTGGGCACCATCCACCCGCATCTCGAGGTCAAGCTGGTCAGTCCGGAGACCGGCGCCGTGGTCCCGCGGGGCACGACCGGCGAGCTGTGCACCCGCGGCTACAGCGTGATGCTCGGTTACTGGAACAACGAGGAGGCCACCGCCAAGGCCATCGATGCCGCGGGCTGGATGCATACCGGCGACCTGGCCACCATGGACGAGGAAGGCTACGTGGCCATCGTCGGGCGCATCAAGGACATGATCATTCGCGGTGGCGAGAACATCTATCCCCGCGAGATCGAGGACTTCCTGTATACCCACCCGGCCATCTCCGACGTCCAGGTGATCGGCGTGCCCGACGAGAAGTACGGCGAGGAGGTCATGGCCTGGGTCAAGCTGAGCGAGGGCGAGAGCCTCGACGAGGAAGGCCTCCAGGCCTTCTGCCAGGGCAGGATCGCCCACTACAAGGTGCCGCGCTACGTGAAGTTCGTCGACGCCTTCCCGATGACCGTCACCGGCAAGATCCAGAAGTTCAAGATGCGCAAGGAGGCCACTCTCGAACTGGGCCTGGACTGATAGCTGATAGCTGATAGCTGATAGCTGAAGCTGGGGGCTGGGGGCTGCTCGTAGCCGCCCGCGCCTGGATCAAGGTTGTGCTTCGAGCTTCCAGGCGCGGAGCGCCGCCCTTCCAGCTTCAAGCCTAGTTCCACGACGCGGACGGTCTGCAGGCTCCTGGGCGAAGCCCGGGCTACATGCCTTTCGGCGCGAAGATCCCCGGCGCGTTGCGCCAGTAGCCCTTGTAGTCCATGCCGAAGCCGAAGACATAGCGATCGGCCACCTCGAGGCTGCAGTAGTCCGCCTCGAGACCGGGCACGGCCTTGCGGTCGTGGCGCTTGTCCACCAGCACGGCGGTGGTGATGCTCGCGGCGCCGGCCTCGCGGCAGTAGTCGAGGATCGCGGCGAGGGTCGCCCCCTCGTCGAGGATGTCGTCGACGATCACCACATGCCGACCGGCCATGGGGATCTCCGGGGAAACGCGCCAGAACAGCTCCCCGCCCCGGGTGCCACCGCGATAGCGGGTGGCATGCAGGTAATCCACCTCCAGGGGGAAGCCGAGCCGCGTCAGCAGGTGGCCGGTGGTGATCAGGCCACCGTTCATGACGCAGTAGAAGACCGGCAGCTTGTCGCCGAGGTCGCGGGTGATCTCCCCGGCCATGCGGTCCAGGGCTCGCTCGACCTGCTGCTGGTCGATCAGGCAGTCGGCGGAGTCCATGACCGCACGCATGTCGGCCAGGGACGGATGGGCGTCGGCATCGAGTTTGGGCATCGCAGGGCTCGTTTCAATCAGCGGTGAGTCGTCAGTCGGCGGCCATGGCCTCGAGACGGGCATGCACGCGACGCCAGCGGGACAGCGCGCCCAGGGCGTCGAGGTCGGGGCGGGCGCGGCCGTAGCGTAACCGGGCCGCCCGCTTGGATGTGCGGCCCTCGCAGGCCGCGATCACCTCGAGGGCCGCGGCGCGATCATTGCACACCAGCAGCATGTCGCAGCCGGCCGCCAGCGCCAGGCGAGCCCGCTCGGCGGGCTCGCCGGCCGAGCAGGCACCGGCCATGCTCAGGTCATCGGAGAAGATGGCCCCCTTGAAGCCCAGCGATTCGCGCAGCAGGCCGAGCCAGGCCGGCGAGAAACCGGCGGGACGATGGTCGAAGGCCGGATAGACCACATGGGCGGGCATCACGCCGCCCAGCCGCGAGGCCAGGGCCTCGAAGGGCATCAGGTCGTGCCGACGCAGCGCCTCCAGGGGACGCTCGTCCACGGGCAGCTCGAGGTGGGAATCCGCGGCCACCCCACCGTGCCCCGGGAAGTGCTTGCCGACCGCCGCCATGCCGGCCTCGTGGAGGCCATCGACGAAGGCGCCGGCGAGGCGCGTCACGCCCTCCGGCGAGGCGCCGAAACTGCGATCGCCGATCACCGAGGAGCGCCCGGTATCGACATCGAGCACCGGCGCAAGGCTGAGGTCCAGGCCACAGGCCGCCATCTCCATGCCCAGCAGCCAGCCCGCGTCCTGGCAGAGCCGCTGGGCCACCTCCGGTGCCACCGCGGCCTCGCGCCCCAGCCGTCCCATGGCCGGCAGGCGGGTCACGCCCTGGCGCAGGCGCTGCACGCGCCCGCCCTCCTGGTCGATGGCCAGCAACAGCGACGGCGACTCGCGGCGAATCGCCTGGCACAGCTCGCGCACCTGGGCGGCATCCTCGACGTTGCGGCCGAACAGGATCACCCCGCCGACCTCCGGGCGCCGCAGCAGCTCGCGCTCCTCGTCGCGCAGGCGGGGACCTTCCAGGTCCAGCATCACCGGTCCAAGCGTCTGGGTCATGGTCGCTTCCTGACGTGTGAAGGGGGAAGATTCTAGACCAAAGGTGCCAGCCGTGACAGCCCGGGTCTCGACGCGACGCTCTCAGCATAGAAGAGACCGGACAAGTCGGGGCCCGGGCCGATAGAATGACCAGCAAACCCCCATGCGGAAAGGAGCGCCCCTTGCTAGTCGACCTCCCCCCCACCCTACTCTGGCCGCTGGCCGCGGTGTTCGGCCTGTGCCTGGGCAGCTTCCTCAACGTGGTGATCACCCGACTGCCGGTCATGCTGATGCGCGAATGGCGGGCCGAGGCGCGGTACGCCCTGGAACTCGAGGCCGAATCCCCGGCGCCCTTCAACCTGGCCCGCCCGCCCTCGCTGTGCCCCCGCTGCGAGGCCCCCATCGCCTGGCACGACAACATCCCGCTGATCGGCTGGCTCAAGCGCCGTGGGCGCTGTGCCAGCTGCCAGGGACGCATCAGCGCCCAGTACCCGCTGGTGGAGCTGGCCGGCGGCCTGCTGACCCTGGCGGTGGTAGGGCTCTACGGCCCCACCCTCGAGGGGCTGTTCATCCTGGGCGCCTGCCTGGCCCTGCTGGCCATGGCCGTCATCGACATGCGCACCCAGTTGCTGCCGGACATCCTCACCCTGCCGCTGCTCTGGGCGGGCCTGCTCTATCAGCTGGTCTTCCAGCCGCCGGCGCTGGCGGCGGCGGTGATCGGCGCCATGACCGGCTACCTGGCGCTGTGGAGCTTCTACTGGCTGTTCAAGCTGGTCACCGGCAAGGAGGGCATGGGCTATGGCGACTTCAAGCTGCTCGCCGCCCTGGGCGCCTGGCTGGGCTGGCAGTTGCTGCCCCTGGTGCTGATCCTCGCCGCCGGCGCCGGTGCCCTGGTCGGCATCCTGGCCCAGCTGGCCCTGCCGCGCCTGCGCGGGGCGCCGATGCCCTTCGGCCCCTGGCTGGCCGTGGCCGGCTGGATCGCCTTGCTGGCCGGCGAGCCGCTGATGGCCACCTACCTGCAGCTGGTGTTCTGAGATGGCTTCCAAGACCCCGATCATCGGCGTGACCGGCGGCATCGCCTCCGGCAAGTCCACGGTGGCCCGGGCCTTCGCGCGGCTGGGCATTCCCTGGGTGGATGCCGACGACACGGCCCGGGAGGTCGTCGAGCCCGGCGAGCCGGCCCTGGCGGAGATCGCCGCCCGCTATGGCCAGCGGGTCCTGCAGGCGGATGGCCGGCTCGACCGCCGCGCCCTGCGCGAGATCGTCTTCGCCGCCCCGGAAGAGCGGCGCTGGCTGGAATCGGTCACCCACCCGCGGATCCGCGAGCGCCTGGTCGAGCGCCTGGCGGCCTTTCGTCGCGGCGAGGCCCCCTATGCGCTGCTGGTCTCGCCGCTGCTCTTCGAGTCGGGACAGGCGGCGCTGGTCGACCGCCGCCTGGTGATCGACGTTCCCGAGAGCGTGCAGATCGCCCGCACGGCGCGGCGGGACGATGTCGACGAGGCCCAGGCCAGGGCCATCGTGGCCGCCCAGATGCCCCGCGAGGAGCGACTCCAGCGCGCCGACGACGTGATCGACAATGCCGGCGACGAGGCCGGCCTGGCCGAGCAGGTCGCGGCCCTCGACCGACGCTACCGCGCCCTGGCCGGTTTGCCCGGATCGCGCTGATTCGTCATCCTTGTGGCCATGCCCCGACATTCACCCCCTCACGAGTGACCGCGATGCGCCAAGCCCCCCACGACCGCCCCCTCGAGGTCGCCTGCCCCCAGTGCCGCCAGATGGTGCGCTGGACCGAGGACAACCCCTATCGCCCGTTCTGCAGCAAGCGCTGCCGCCTGCTGGACCTGGGCGCCTGGGCCGATGAGTCACACCGCATCGCCGGCGAGCCGGCCATGGACGAGACCGACATCGACGCCCTGCTGGCCCGGGCCGACCGCGACGATGGCGGCGCATGACGACCATGGCGGCACGCCCGGAGTACCGCCTGCTGGCGGAGCTGGAGGCCGCCTATGACGGCCTGGTGGACAGCACCGAGGGACTGGTCGCCAGCTGGCGCGCCTCGCGAGGCACGGCCTGGGCCTTTCCCCAGGGCACCGTCGACGCCGACTGGCTGCACGCCGTGCTGATGGACTTCTGGTACCAGGATGGCCAGGACGGCCGCAGCACCCGCAGTCACGTGGGACTGGTCGCCGCCGACGCGGCCGTGATGGAGCAGGCGGCGCGGGTGAATGCCGCCAAGCAGGCCTTCGCCGCCTTGCTGGCCCAGATCCGCGAGCAGGCGCCCGCCCTGATCCCCGAGATCAAGGCGGTGCTGCCCTTCCGTCATCCCGGCCTGCACGGCCACCTGAGCGGCAGCGGGCTGGCGCGCCTGCACCTCAAGCAGTGCTGGCGCGCCCTGCCCCTGGCGCCGGCCCCGGTGGCCAGGGTACGGCTGGCCTGGTATGCCAGCGGGCGCTCGATCAAGCGCCTGACGGTGCGTGAAGCCGAACAGCGGCTGCTGGCCCTCGACACCGAGGCCCCGCATGTTCGCATCCAGCTGCGCACGCTAGCCGGCCTGCCCGCCGACGAGCCGCTGGCCCAGGTCCAGCCTCAGGCGCCGCTGATGCGGGCCAACCTGTTCTTTCGGGACCCCTTGCCGGACGGCCATACCCGCCGCGCGATGAACGTCGCGCTGCCGCTGTTCGTGCCGTCCGAGGACGGTCGACTGCCCGACCACAACCAGCCGCCGCCGGGCCCGCCGGAAAAGCGCACACGGGCCCGCCGCCGCGATGAGCGCCTGGAGGACAACCCGCTGCTGCCGAGCCTGAGGATCTACCGGTATCGGAACTGACGCCTTCGATCAGGCGATATGGCCGAGAGAGCGCAGCGTCTCGAGGAGGCAGCTGACGCTCTCGGCGGGCTGCGCGTAGTCCTGCATCAGGCCCTTCAGGCGACGCTCGAAGGCCTGCTGGGCGGCCTCGTCGTCCGGCGGCTCCTGCGCCTCGAGGGAGCGCACGGGAGGCCCGGTGGGGATGTCCAGTCGACTGTCGGGGTTTTCGAGTTCCTTCAGCGCTTCGGCGAAGGCATCATCGAGCTCGCGGAACTTACGCAACTTCTCACGCTCGTCCATAGGCTTTCGTGAATTCTGCTGTTTCATTCGCTACCAATCAGTTCAAGGCACAGGCCGAAGACACCAGGATGGCGCTGCCCATGGGATGGTACGGGGTGTGAAGGGAGTATACCCGCTTACTGCCCCCCTATCACCATCCACGATCGGGCCTGACGTACAGGCATCTTTGTGCCAAATCGCTCAGCGCCCAATCGCAAACCAGCCTTTGGCCCTGATTGCCGACATACATGTTGAATTCAAATACCCTAATATAACACCACGCTAACTCTGACAGTCGCTGTCCCTATCCAGCGACGCTATCACCAGAGAACGCTTACTCCACCCCCGGCTCGATAAGCGCCCCCCCAATTGGGGCCAGGCCAGCAGTCGGGACAGGCTGCGAGTGGACTCCGGCGGCAGCCGACCCTGGACATTCAGCGAGGCATCGAGCAACTGGCGAGTCGCCCGCGATAGCCCTCTTCCCGGACCCGACGCCGCTTCCGGTCGCGTTTCCGACTCTCCCGGCATCTATCGAGACCGGCGGCGACGCGACTGGGCGGCGCGCCGGCTGAAGCGATGCCCCCCCGAACGCACGTTCCGCTGGATCATGGAACGCCGCACCGGGACCCCAACGCAGCGACGCCGCCCGGAGGCGGCGTCGTCAACGGTCGAGGCCGACGCGGGCGATCACTCCTCGACGCGCACCAGCCAGGACTCCACGGTCTCGGCACCGAACTCGTCCTTCCAGGCCTTGAGGGTCTTCTGATTACCGCCACGGGTCTCCACGACCTCGCCGGTATTGGGATTCTTGTAGATCTTCAGCTTGCGCTTGCGACGACCGCCGGTACTGGCGGGTGCCGACTTGGCGGCCGCTGCGGGCTGCGGATTGAGCAATTCGATGACGTCGCCGGCACTCTTGCCAAACTCCTTCATCAATTCTTCAAGTTTGGTCTTGAACTCGAGCTCGGCCTTGAGACGCTCGTCATGCTCCAACTTCTCGAGTTCGGACTGGAGCTGCTTGAGTTGCTGCTCCTTCTGCATGTAGTTACTCAGCAGTGATGACATCGACTCTCTTCCTTTTTTCCAAGACTAAAAACTCAGGGATGCGCGAATATTATTGCTCCGAATATCGCCATATGCAACTCGTCACTAATAAATTTGCCAGAAAAGGCGTCCAACTCCGCCACTTCGTTAATGTTCAAGACCGCCGCTCACTGTTAACAGAAGCCATCCAGCGACAAGGCTTGCCCACTTCGCGGATCGGTTTAAGCCACTCCCGCCGGGGGAACGCACCAGACTCCCATAAAAAAACGCCGCCCCGAGGGGCGGCGTCTTGCTGGGTGCCTAAGGCGCGGAAGCAGTGCCCGCGACTCAGTCCTGACCCATCTGCTGCTTGATCAGGTCGCCGATGGTGGTCGGACCACCGCCCTCGACGTCCTGCTCGCGCAGCTTGCTCAGGTTGCGACGGGTATCGTCCTGATCCTTGGCCTTGACGGACAGGTTGATCTGACGGTTCTTGCGATCGACCCCGATGATACGGGCCTCGACGCTGTCACCCTCGTTCAGGACGTTGCGGGCATCCTCGATGCGGTCGGCGCTGATCTCGGAGGCCTTCAGCACGGCGACGACATCGGTCGCCAGCTCGACGTGAGCTTCCTTGGCGTCGACCTCGACCACGCGGCCGGTGACCACGGAGCCCTTGTCGTTGACGGCCAGGAACTCGGCGACCGGGTCGGTGTCGAGCTGCTTGACGCCCAGCGAGATGCGCTCACGCTCCGGGTCGATGGACAGGATGACGGCTTCCGCCTCGTCGCCCTTCTTGAACTGGCGCACGGCTTCTTCGCCGGTCTCGGTCCAGGAGATGTCGGACAGGTGCACCAGGCCGTCGATGCCACCTTCCAGGCCGATGAAGATACCGAAGTCGGTGATCGACTTGATGGTACCGGCCACGCGGTCGCCCTTGTTGTACTGGGCGTTGAAGGTTTCCCACGGGTTGGCGGTGCACTGCTTGACACCCAGCGAGATGCGACGACGCTCCTCGTCGATGTCGAGCACCATGACGTCCACCTCGTCGCCGACCTGGACGACCTTGGACGGATGGATGTTCTTGTTGGTCCAGTCCATCTCGGACACGTGGACCAGACCCTCGACACCCTCTTCCAGCTCGGCGAAGCAGCCGTAGTCGGTGAGGTTGGTGACGCGGGCATGCACCTTGGTGCCTTCCGGGTAGCGATCCTTGATGTTGACCCAGGGATCCTCGCCCAGCTGCTTGAGGCCCAGGGACACGCGGTTACGCTCGCGGTCGAACTTCAGCACCTTGACATTGATCTCGTCGCCCACGGAGACGATCTCGCTCGGATGCTTGATGCGCTTCCAGGCCATGTCGGTGATGTGCAGCAGGCCATCGACGCCGCCCAGGTCGACGAAGGCACCGTAGTCGGTGAGGTTCTTGACGATACCGATGATCTGCTGGCCTTCCTGCAGGGTGGCGAGCAGGGCCTCACGCTCGGCGCTGTTCTCGGCCTCGAGCACGGCGCGGCGGGACACCACGACGTTGTTGCGCTTCGGGTCGAGCTTGATGACCTTGAAGTCGAGTTCCTTGTTCTCGAGGTGCGTGGTGTCGCGCACCGGACGCACGTCGACCAGGGAGCCGGGCAGGAAGGCGCGGATGGAATCCACATCCACGGTGAAGCCGCCCTTGACCTTGCCGTTGATCACGCCCTTGACGATCTCTTCCTTCTCGAAGGCCGCTTCCAGCACCTTCCACGCCTCGGCGCGCTTGGCCTTCTCGCGAGACAGGCGGGTCTCGCCGAACCCGTCCTCGACGGCTTCCAGGGCGACATGCACCTCGTCGCCGACGGCGATGCTCAGCTCGCCGTTCTCGTCGCGGAACTGGGCCGCGGGGATCTGACCCTCGGACTTCAGGCCGGCATTGACGGTGACCCAGTCACCTTCGATGTCGACGACGGTCGCCGGGACGATGGCGCCCGGCTCCATGTTGATGTCCTGGAGAGATTGTTCAAACAGTTCAGCAAAGCTTTCGCTCATGATGTTCCTACGTGATCAACGTTGTGTGCGGCAGGGCCGCTCCTCCGCACCACCAGCGAGTGCGGGCCATTTCAGACTACCTTCGGGGATGTTGGCGCTGGTTCGACCTGGCCGGGCTCACGGGAAACGGGGTGCCCGACCACGTCATCACATCTTGCCGAAGGCGCCGCAAGGGAGTTTCAGGAAACGGGGGCCAGGCCACGCTTGGCCAGCAGCTCCGTCAGCCGATCCACCACTTCCGGTATCGTCAGGCTCGTGGTGTCCAGCTCGACGGCGTCATCGGCCGCTACGAGCGGGGCCACGCTGCGCTGCATGTCGCGTGCATCGCGTGCCTGAATCTCCTTGAGAAGACTCGATAGACTAGCATCGACCCCGGCCTCCCGCAACTGCAGGTGCCGCCGCCGGGCGCGTTCCTCGGCACTGGCGGTGAGGAAGATCTTCAGGGGGGCATCGCGGAAGACCACGGTGCCCATGTCGCGGCCATCGGCCACCAGGCCCGGTGCCTGGCGGAAGTCACGCTGGCGCTTGAGCAGCGCCTCGCGCACCGCCGGCAGCGCGGCCACCCGGGACGCGGCATCGCCGACCTGTTCGGTGCGGATCGCCCGGGTGGCATCCGCCCCCTCGAGCAGGATCCGCGCCTCGCCGTCCTCGGCCAGGAACACCACGTCCAGGGCGGCGGCGACGCCCGCCAGCGCCGCTTCGTCGTCGAGGGCCACCTCGTGCCGGGCGGCGGCGAGCGCCGTCAGCCGGTACAGGGCCCCGCTGTCCAGCAGGTGCCAGCCCAGTCGCTCGGCGACCAGGCGGCTGATGGTGCCCTTGCCGGCCCCGCCGGGACCGTCGATGGTCAGCACCGGTGCGGCCTCGCTCATGACGCCTCCTGCTCTTCCTCAAGGGACAGCCCGACCCGGCGCGCCAGGGTGACGAAGCCGGGAAAGGAGGTCGCCACGTTGGCGCAGTCGTCGATGACGATCTCGCCGGAGGCGCGTAGCGCCGCCACGCTGAACGCCATGGCGATGCGATGGTCGCCCAGGCTATCGATGTGGCCGCCGGCGTAGTTCGCGGCGTCGCCGCCCTGCCCTTCAAGACGGCCGACGATATCGATGCCATCCTCATGGAGACGGTTCTCGACGCCCAGCACCGCGAGGCCGTCGGCCATGGCCTTGAGGCGGTCGGACTCCTTGACGCGCAGCTCGGCGGCCTCGCGCAGCCGGGTCGTGCCCTCGGCGTTGGCGGCGGCGACGAACAGCGCCGGAAACTCGTCGATGGCCAGCGGCACCTGGTCGACGGGAATATCGATGCCCTTGAGCGGCGCATGGCGGATATGCAGGTCGGCCACCGGCTCGCCGCCCACCTCGCGCTCGTTCTCGAGGCGCAGGTCGGCGCCCATCTGCTTAAGGATATTGATCACGCCGATGCGCGTGGGGTTGATGCCCACGTGCTCGAGCACCAGGTCGGCGCCGGGGGTGATGGCCGCGGCCACCAGGAAGAAGGTCGCCGAGGAGATGTCCGAGGGCACGTCGATGGGGGCGGCGGTGAGCTTGCCTCCCCCCCGCAGCCAGCAGGTGTCGCCCTCGCGCTCGACCTCGTAGCCGAAGCCGTTGAGCATGCGCTCGGTGTGATCGCGGGTCGGCGCCGGCTCGCGCACCCGGGTCTCGCCCTCGGCGTAGAGCCCGGCCAGCAGCAGGCAGGACTTCACCTGGGCGCTGGCCATCGGCATGTCGTAGGCGATGCCCTTGAGCGGCTGGCCGCCATGGATCTTCAGCGGCGGACGACCGCCCTCGGCGGTCTCGATCACCGCGCCCATCTCGCGCAGCGGATCGGCTACCCGGCCCATGGGACGCTTGGTCAGCGAGGCGTCACCGGTCAGTTCGGTATCGAAGGCCTGGCCGGCCAACAGCCCGGCGAACAGCCGCATGGCGGTGCCGGCGTTGCCCACGTAGAGCGGCCCGGCGGGGGCCTTGAGGCCATGCAGGCCGACGCCGTGGACGGTGACCCGCCCCTGGTGGGGCCCCTCGATGGCCACGCCCATCTCGCGGAAGGCCTGCAGGGTCGCCAGGCTGTCCTCGCCTTCGAGGAAGCCCGACACCTCGGTCACCCCGTCGGCCAGGGCACCGAGCATGATGGAGCGGTGGGAGATCGACTTGTCGCCGGGCACGCGAATGCGCCCGGCCACGGCGCCACCGGGGCTGACCCGGTAGCGCAGCTTGCCATGTGCTTGCATCTGGTATTCCGCCTGATAACTGGTCTGGTTGAGCAGGGTGTCGAAGTAGTGCCGAGCGTGGCTGGCGCGGTCGAAGGTCGCCAGCATGGCGTCGGTGTCGCCGCTCTCCACGGCCTGGCGCAGCCGGGCCACCCCGGCCTCGAAGTCGTCGAGGGCGTGGAGCACCGCCTCGCGATTGGCGACGAAGATGTCGCGCCACATCACCGGGTCGCTGCCGGCGATCCGCGTGAAATCGCGGAAGCCACCGGCGGCATAGCGAAAGATCTCGAGGCGCTCGTCCTGGCGGGCCAGGGTGTCCACCAGCGAGAAGGCCAGCAGGTGCGGCAGGTGACTGGTACGGGCCAGCACCTGGTCATGGCGCGCCACGTCCATCTCCAGCACCTCGGCGCCGGCGGCCCGCCACAGCGCCCGCACCCTGGCCAGGGCGTCGGGGTCGGTGGTGGGCTCGGGGGTCAGGATCACCTTGTGGCCGACATACAGCTCGGCATCGGCCGCCGCCACGCCACTCTTCTCGGAGCCGGCGATGGGGTGGCCCAGCACCAGGGTCGGCGGCAGGCGGCCGAAGGCCTGCTCGGCGGCCTGACGGATCGCCGACTTGGTGCTGCCCACATCGGTGATCACCAGGTCGGGGGCGGCACGCCCGAGGCCCGCGGCGAGCTCCTCCATCACGCCACGCATGGCCAGCACCGGCACCGCCAGCACCACCAGGCCGACGCCGTCGAGCATCGCCGTCAGGCGCGTGTCGCCGCGGTCGATCAGCCCCGCCTCGACGCCCCGTGCGATCTCCTCGGCGTCCGGGTCGCAGGCCAGGAGCTCGCCGTCGAAACCGGCCCGGCGCAGGGCCGCGGCCAGGGAACCACCGATCAGCCCGAGCCCGACGATCAGCAGCCGCGACTCGGCGGGTATCGTCTCTTGCCGGGTCATCCTAGAGCACGCCCTGGGGGTAGGAGCCCAGGACCTTGACCTCCGCGGCCCGCAGGCGCACCTCCTCGAACATGGCCGCGATGCGGGGCTCGTCGTGGTGCCCCTTGAAGTCGATGAAGAAGACGTAGTTCCACACGCCGCTGCGCGACGGCCGGGTCTCCAGGCGCGTCAGGTCGATCTGGTGACGGTGGAAGGGCTCGAGCAGGTCGTGCAGGGCGCCGGGCTGGTTGCGCATGGCCACCACGATGGAGGTCTTGTCCTCGCCCGACATGGGCACGTCCTGGTTGCCGATGATCAGGAAGCGGGTGGAGTTGTCCGGGCGATCCTCGATCTTCTCGGCGATGCGGGTCAGGCCGTAGAGCTTGGCGGCCATGTCGCCGGCGATGGCGGCACTGTGCCACTCGGTCTTGACCAGGCGGGCGGCCTCGGCGTTGGACGATACCGGTACCCGCTCGGCGTGCGGGTAGTGGGCATCCAGCCACTTGCGGCACTGGGCGAAGGACTGCGGGTGGGAATAGATCCGCGAGACCTTGTCGCGCCGGGTGGTATCGGCGACCAGCAGGTGGTGATGGATGCGCAGCACGACCTCGCCGCAGATGCGCAGGGAGGAGTCCATGAAGGAATCCAGGGTGTGGTTGATCACGCCCTCGGTGGAGTTCTCCACCGGCACCACGCCATAGTTCACGGCCCCCGCCTCCACCTCGCGGAACACCTCGTCGATGGCGGCCATGGGCAGGCTGACGGCGCTCTCGCCGAAATGCTTGAGAGCGGCCTGCTGGGTGAAGGTGCCTTCCGGCCCCAGGTAGGCGACCTTGATCGGCTGCTCCAGGGCCAGGCAGGCGGACATGATCTCGCGGAACAGCCGCGCCATCTCCTCGCTGTCCAGCGGCCCGTGGTTGAGCTCCATGATCCGGCGCAGGACCTGGGCCTCGCGCTCGGGGCGGTAGAAGACCGCCTGGGGGTCGTCCTGGGTCTTGATCTCGGCGACGCCTCGGGCACACTCCGCCCGCTCGCTGATCAACCTCAGGATGTCGCTGTCGAGCTGGTCGATGCGCTGTCTCAGCGCCTCGAGATTGTTGGGGGTATCACTCATCGGTGGTTCCCTTCTTATCGGGGCCGGGGCCCGGTGTCTTACATGTCAGCGGCCAAGCGGCGCAGGTCGGCGCAGCCGACACCTCCTCCACGCCGGCTGCATGTCGGATGCACTCGCAGGCTCGCCTCGCCGTCCTGCGACTCGCCACTTATCGCCCAGTGCCGCCGGGCCGGTGATGCTCATCGCTTGACGCCTACGGCATGCAGCTCCCGGCGAAGCCGGAGCGGTCATCCCCGCCGTTGTTCGAAATCGGCCATGAACTCGATCAAGGCGTCCACGGCGGCCTCCGGCACGGCGTTGTAGAGGCTCGCCCGCATGCCGCCGACGCTGCGATGCCCCTTGAGGTTGAGCAGGCCGGCGGCCGTGGCCTCCTCGAGGAAGGGCTTGTCCAGGCGCTCGTCGGCCAGCACGAAGGGGATGTTCATCCGCGAGCGATTGCGGCGGGCGATCGGGTTCGAGTAGAGCCCGCTGCCGTCGATGGCGGCGTAGAGCTTCTCGGCCTTGCGGCCGTTGATGGCATCCATGGCCGCCAGGCCGCCGATATCGTCCTTGAGCCACTGGAACACCAGGCCGGCCAGGTACCAGCTGTAGGTGGCCGGGGTATTGACCATGGACCCGGCCTCGGCCAGCGCCCGGTAGCCCAGCAGGCTGGGCATGTCGGCGCGGGCCCGGTCGAGCAGGTCCTCGCGGACGATCACCACGACCAGCCCCGCCGGGCCGATGTTCTTCTGGGCACCGGCGTAGATCACCCCGAACCGCGACACGTCGAGTGGCCCGGAGAGGATGCTGGAGGACAGGTCGCAGACCAGCGGTACCTCGCGCCCGTCGGGCCGCACCGCCTCAGGGATGTAGTCGAACTCCAGCCCGCCGATGGTCTCGTTGGCGGTGTAGTGCAGGTAGGCGGCATCCTCGCTCAGGGCGATGTCCGACTGGCGCGGCACCGCGGCATGACCGCCGGCCTCGCTGGTCGCCGCGACCGGCGCGTCGCCGAACAGGTGGCGCGCCTCGACCATGGCCTTCTTGCCCCAGATGCCGGTATGCAGGAAGTTGGGGCGCCCGCCGAGCCCCAGCAGGTTGTAGGGCACCGCGGCGAACTGCAGGGTCGCCCCGCCCTGGGTGAACAGCACCCGATAGTTGTCGGGAATGGCCAGCAGCTCGCGCAGGTCGCGCTCGGCCCGCTCGGCGATGGCCAGGTATTCCGGCGAGCGGTGACTCATCTCCATCACCGAGAGGCCGTGCCCCCGATAGTCCAGCAGCTCATCCCGGGCCCGGGCCAGCACCGCCTCCGGCAGCGCGGCGGGCCCGGCACAGAAGTTGTAATGGCGTGTCATCAGCGTCGTGTTTCCGTTCAGGCGTTATCGTCGTTGGGCGTCGCATCGGGGCCCGGGGCCTCGCCGCCCGGTGCGGAGGCGTCCGCCGACGGATCACCCATCGAGGCGCCGTCGACCCCGGCATCGTCGTCGTTCCCGGCATCGTCATCGGCCGGCTCGTCGATGCGCACCGTCTTGACCAGCGACTCGGCCTCGCCCAGGCGGATCAGCATCACGCCCTGGGTGTTGCGCGACGAGATGGAGACCTCGTCGACCCGGGTCCGCACCAGGGTGCCGCGGTCGGTGATCAGCATCATCTCGTCGCTGGCGTAGACCTGCATGGCCGCGACCAGGGAGCCGTTGCGGCTGCTGGTCTGCATGGCGATCACCCCCTGCCCGCCCCGGCCCCGCAGCGGGAACTCCTCGAGACGGCTGCGCTTGCCATAGCCGTTCTCGCTGGCGGTCAGGATGTAGATCTGACCCCCGTTGCCGTTCTCGACAGGGGCCTCCCCGGCGTCGTCACCGGCATCCTCGGCATCGATCTGCTGGCTCTGGGGAATGATCAGGCTGATCACCTCGGCGCCGCCCACCAGGCGCATGCCGCGCACGCCCCGGGCGGTACGCCCCATGGACCGCACGTCGCCTTCCTCGAAGCGGATCGCCTTGCCGTTGGACGACAGCAGCATGGCATGGTCCGAGCCGCTGGTGATGGCGGCCCCCACCAGGCGGTCGCCCTCCTCCAGGTCGATGGCGATCAGGCCCACGCTGCGCGGCCGGGAGAACTGATCGAGGCTGGTGCGCTTGACCGTGCCCTTGGCGGTGGCGAAGAAGATGTAGCTGTCCGGGTCGTAGTCGTGGACCGGCAGGATGGCGTTGATCGCTTCCCCCTCGTCCAGCGGCAGCAGGTTGACCAGCGGCTTGCCTCGGGAGCCACGGCTCGCCGCCGGCATCTCGTAGACCTTGAGCCAGTAGACCTTGCCGCGGTTGGAGAACAGCAGCACGGTGTCGTGGGTGGAGGCCACCAGCAGGTGCTCGATGACGTCCTCGTCCTTCATCGCCGTCGCCGACTTGCCGCGCCCGCCGCGGCGCTGGGCCTGGTAGTCGGAGAGCGGCTGGGTCTTGGCGTAGCCGGAGCGGGACACGGTGACCACCATGTCCTCCTCGGCGATCAGGTCCTCGATGGACAGGTCGAGATGGCTGGCCTGGATCTCGGTGCGCCGCGGCTCGCCGAACTGGTCACGCACGGCGGTGAGTTCCTCGCGGATCACCTCCAGCAGGCGGTCGGCGCTGGCCAGGATCTCGGTGAGCTCGGCGATCTTCTGGAGGATGCCCAGGTACTCGTCGAGCAGCTTCTCGGTCTCCAGCCCGGTCAGGCGATGCAGGCGCAGCTCGAGGATCGCCTGGGCCTGGGCCGGCGACAGCCGGTACTGGGTGGAGGCCTGATCGAGGCCATAGCCCTCCTCCAGGTCCTCGGGCTTGCAGGAGGTGGCGCCGGCCCGCTCGAGCATGCCGGTGACCTGCCCCGGCGGCCAGCTCCTCGCCAGCAGCTTCTCCTTGGCCTCGGCGGCGGACGGCGAGGCCTTGATCAGCTCGATCACCTCGTCGATGTTGGAGATGGCGACGGTCAGGCCCTCGAGGATATGGCCGCGCTCCCGGGCCTTCTTCAACTCGAACAGGGTGCGCCGGGTGACCACCTCGCGACGGTGGCGGATGAAGGCCTCGAGGATCTCCTTGAGGTTGAGGGTGCGCGGCTCGCCGCCGTCCAGCGCCACCATGTTGATGCCGAAGACATTCTGCAGCTGGGTCTGGGCGAAGAGGTTGTTGACCACCACCTCGCCGGACTCGCCCCGCTTGACCTCGATGACGACCCTCAGGCCGTCCTTGTCGGACTCGTCGCGCAGCTCGGCGATGCCCTCGATCTTCTTGTCCTTGACCAGCTCGGCGATCTTCTCGATCAGCCGCGCCTTGTTCACCTGATAGGGCAGCTCGGTGACGATGATATGGTCGCGGCCGGTCTTGTCGTCATGCTCGATGGTGTGGCGAGCGCGCACGTAGATGCGCCCGCGGCCGGTGCGATAGGCCTCGAGGATGCCGGCACGACCGTTGATGATCCCCCCGGTGGGGAAGTCCGGCCCGGGGATGTGCTCCATCAGGTCGTCGACGCTGAGCGTATAGTCGTCGATCAGCGCCAGGCAGCCGTTGATCACCTCCACCATGTTGTGGGGCGGGATGTTGGTGGCCATGCCCACGGCGATTCCCGAGGAGCCGTTGATCAGCAGGTTCGGCACCTTGGTCGGCAGCACGTCGGGGATCCGCTCGGTGCCGTCGTAGTTGTCGACCCAGTCGACGGTGTCCTTCTCGAGGTCGGCGAGCAGCTCATGGGCGAGCCGGGCCATGCGCACCTCGGTGTAACGCATGGCGGCGGCGTTGTCGCCATCGATGGAACCGAAGTTGCCCTGGCCATCGACCAGCACGTGGCGCATGGAGAAGTCCTGGGCCATGCGCACGATGGTGTCATAGACGGCGCTGTCGCCGTGGGGATGGTACTTACCGATGACATCGCCGACGACGCGGGCGGACTTCTTGTAGGCCTTGTTCCAGTCGTTGCCGAGCTCGTGCATGGCGAACAGCACCCGCCGGTGCACCGGTTTCAAGCCATCGCGCACGTCGGGCAGCGCACGGCCGATGATCACGCTCATCGCGTAATCGAGGTACGACTGCTTGAGCTCGTCCTCGATATTGACTGGCAGAATCTCTCTGGCGATGTCACCCATGGGTCGTCGAATCCTTTGCACTGCAACAGGTTGGCGCGTCACGTGGCCGTGACATGGCGCGCAATAACAGCCTCACATCATATCACCCCGGGCGGGGCAAAGCAGCGGGCTATTGCGCAACGACCAGGGGGGAGAGGGCATCGCGAAGCTCTCCCTCGATCGCCACCGCCTTGTTGGCGCGCACATCCAGCAGCACGAAGGTCACATCGGCGCTGGCCACGAGCTTGCCGTCCCGGGCCCGCCGGATATCCTGATGCATGCGGGCACTGCGGGTCCCGAGCTCGGCCAGGCCCGTCACCACCTCGAGGTCCTCGCCGGCCCCCGCCGCACGGCGATAATCGATGTTGAGGTTGACCGCCACGAAGGCCACCCCGCGGCGCTGCACCACGCCGGCCAGCGCCGGTCGCTCGTCGAAGAAGGCCCAGCGTCCCTCCTCGAGGAACTCCAGGTAGCGGGCATTGTTGACGTGGCCATAGCCGTCGAGGTGATAGCCGCGCACGCGCAGCGAGACCGTGGTCTGGCGAGACTCCATGGGTCCAGGCTCCTGTTCGGGGTGAGCCTGCGATTCTAGGCGGGCGACCGCCTGGCATTCAAACGACAGTTTTATCCCGCGGATCGGTTCATCGCTGGCACCCCCGGCTCCCATTCGCCATAATATGCCTCCTTTTCACCCGGGAAATGCTTCATGTGGTTCAAGCACTTGCATCTCTACCGCCTGCACGGCGCTCCCGACCTGGCGACCGCCACCCTCGAAGAGGCGCTCGGCGAGCAGGCCTTCCGCCCGCTGGGCGGCAGTGAGCCGCGCCGCATCGGCTGGTGCCCGCCGGCCGGCCGCGCCGGCACCCAGCTGCTGCATGAACTGCAGGGCCAGCGCCTGATGACGGCCCTGCGTCAGGAGCGGATCCTGCCGGCCGCCGTGGTGCGCGAGGAAGTGGAAGAGCGCGTCGAGGCCCTCGAGACCGCCGAGGGACGCAAGCTTCGGCGCCAGGAGAAACTCGCCCTCAAGGAGCAGGTCTACGAGGAACTCCTCCCCCGCGCCTTCGTGCGCAGCCAGAAGGTCGAGCTGTGGTGGGACAGCCGCCGGGCCCTGATCGCCGTCAACAGCAGCAGTCGCAAGCGGGCCGAGGAGATCCTCGACCTGCTGCGCGAGACCCTGGGCAGCCTCAAGGTGACGCCGCTGGCCAGCCAGACCCTGCCGATGCGCGCCATGACCACCTGGCTCGGCGACCCCGGCTCGCGCCCCGCCGACCTGGTGCTCGGCGACCAGGTGGAACTCAAGGCCAAGGGCGACGACGGGGTGCTGCGCGCGCGCCAGGTGGACCTGGACAGCGACGAGATCCAGCAGTTGCTGGAGAGCGGCCGCCAGGCCAGCAAGCTGGCGCTGAGCCTCGAGGGTCGCCTGGCCTTCGTGCTGCATGACGACCTGGCCGTGAAGTCGCTGCGCTTCGATGACGCCCTCATCGACGAGGCCAACCAGGCCGATGACGGCGGGGATGCCCTGCTGCGCCTGGAGACCGATTTCCTGCTGATGACCCGGGCACTGGCCGAGAGCATCGAGCGCCTGCTGGTCTGGTTGGGCGGTGAAGCCAATGCCGCCGGCGACGCCCACCCCGTCCTGACCGCCGACCCCGCATGACCGAGCACGCCGCCGCGCCCATGAACACGACGCCAGACATGCACAACAACGATCCCTGGGCCGAGATTCGCCCCTACCAGGACGACGAGGTCGCCGAGGTCCTGCAACGGCTCGCCTACGACCCCGAGTTGCTGGATGCCCTGACCCGCTTTCGCCTGCCGCGCCTGGCGCGCATCATGCCGCGCCTGTCGCGAGCGCTGGCCAGTTTCGCCATTCGCCGCGAGGTGCGCGGGGTGACCAGCGTGCGCGCCTTCCAGGGCCGCATCGCCAGCTACATGGAGCGGATGATCCGCACCTCCACCACCGACTTCCGGGCCGACGGCCTGGAGCGACTGGACCAGCAGACCGCCTACCTGTTCATCGGCAACCACCGTGACATCTCGCTCGACCCCGCCTTCGTCAACTATGCCCTGTACCTGGCCGGCCGCGACACGGTGCGCATCGCCATCGGCGACAACCTGCTGAAGAAGCCCTATGTCACCGACCTGATGCGGCTCAACAAGAGCTTCATCGTGCCGCGCAGCGCCCGGGGCAAGCGGGCCATGCTGGCCGCCTACCAGAAGCTCTCCGCCTATATCCGCCACTCCATCATCGAGGACAACCACTCGATCTGGATGGCCCAGCGGGAGGGACGCGCCAAGGACGGCATCGACCGCACGGACCCGGCGATCATCAAGATGCTGACCATGGCGCGACGCGGGCAGGACCGCCAGGCCGGCATCGGCGAGGCGATCGCCGAACTGCGCGTGGTGCCGGTGTCGATCAGCTACGAGTTCGACCCCTGCGATGTCCAGAAGGCCCGCGAACTGTACTCGGTCCACGAGCGCGGCAACTACGAGAAGAGCGAGTTCGAGGACATCCGTTCGATCGTCGCCGGCATCACCGGCCACAAGGGGCGGGTCCACCTGCGCTTCGGCACGCCGCTGTCCGCCGACTTCGACACCCCCGAGGCCGTGGCCGAGGAGATCGACCGCCAGGTGCTCGAGGGTTACCACCTCTTCCCCAGTCACTACCTGGCCCTGGAGGCCCTGGGCGACGCGCCGGAGCTGGTCGACCTCGGCGAGGTGACCGACGCCGATCGCGCCCGCTTCCAGGCCCGCCTCGCCGAGGTGCCCGAGGAACTGCGCAGCTGGTGGCTCGCCCAGTATGCCAACCCGGTACGCAGCCGGGCCGCCCGGGGCTAAGGACGATGCCGGCCACCGAGAGCCGCCACCGCCAGACCCGCGAGGCCCACAAGGTCACGCTCATCGGCGCGGTCGTGGACTTCGTGGTCGGCATGGCCAAGCTCATCGCCGGCCTGCTGGTGGGCTCGGCGGCCCTGGTGGCCGACGGCATCCACTCCTTCTCCGACATCGTCACCGACGTCTTCGTGATCGCGGCGACCCACTTCGGCCGCCAGGCACCGGACAGCGATCACCCCTATGGCCATGGCCGCATCGAGACCCTGGCCACCCTCTGGCTGGGCAGCGTGCTGATCTTCGTCGCCGGCGGCATCGCCTGGGCCAGCCTGAGCCGGCTGCTGGACGGTGAACCGGTCCCCGCCCCCGGCGGCTGGGCCATCGCCATCGCCCTGGCCGCCCTGCTCGCCAAGGAATGGATCTACCACTACACGCTGCGTGTCGCGCGCCGCATCGGTTCCCGCCTGCTCGAGGCCAATGCCTGGCATTCCCGTTCCGACGCCCTCTCCACCCTGGTGGTGCTGGTCGGCCTGGTGGCGGCCCAGGCCGGCATCGGCTGGATGGATGCCGTGGCGGCCATCGTGGTGGGCATCATGGTCGGCCAGGTGGGCGGCAAGCTGCTCTGGGATTCCAGCCAGGAGCTGATCGACACGGCGCTGCCGCTGGCCGACCGGACGGCGCTGCAGACCACCGCCGAGTCGACCCCCGGGGTACGGGGCGTCCATGACCTGCGGACCCGCAAGCTCGGCAGCGACGTGCTCCTCGACCTGCACATCGTGGTGCCGCCCCGAGTCACGGTCTCGGAGGCCCACGAGATCGGCAACGAGGTCACCCGGCGCCTTCGCGAGGCGTTTCCGAGCCTCTCCGACGTGACCTTCCACATCGATCCCGAGGATGATGCCGGGGAGACCGCCCACAGCCTGCGACCCGGCCTGCCGCTGCGCGACGATGTGCAACGGCGGCTGGATGCCGCCTGGCACGACCTGGCCGTCTGGCAGCACCGGGTCGACCTGGACCTGCACTACCTGGATGACCGCATCGACGTCTCGCTCTACGTCGACAGCCTGCCGGCGGACACCACCCTCGACCAGGCAGCGGACATGCTGCGTCTCCGCGTCGACCGCCTCTCCTGGGTGGGTCGACTGCGCCTGTGGCAGGGTCCCGGACGCGGTTGAACCGGGATCACACGCTCGCATTAGCGCTTTCTGCACCCTAAGATTGAGTAAAAGCTCATTAATCGGCGAGACCGCATGGCCGACCGCTCGACCCACGCTCCAGCATCGCCCGGGCGCCGCCGCTTGCTGGCGATGATGGGCGGCCTGGCGGTGGGCGTCCTGAGCCTGCGGCCCGACCGGGTCGAGGCACGCCTCGATGCGACGCAGCTGCGTCGCAGCATGGCAGACGCCTACGGCCAGCCGGGGCTCGACGTGCTCGACGAGTGGTTCGCCCTGCTCGATCGTCTGGCCGGCGCCGGCCTCGACCGCCAGCTGCGCGAGGTCAACCGCTTCTTCAACCGCCGCGTGCGCTGGCTGGACGACAGCCTCATCTGGCGCCAGGACGACTACTGGGCCACGCCCCTGGAAACCCTGGGCCGTGGCGCGGGGGACTGCGAGGACTATTCCATCGCCAAGTACATCACCCTGCAGCAGCTCGGCATCCCTACCGATCGGCTGCGAATGATCTATGTTCGGGCCAGGATCGGACGCAGCCAGATCACCCAGGCGCATATGGTGCTGGGCTATTACGCGACGCCGGACGCCGAACCGCTGATCCTGGACAACCTGGTGCCCTCCATCACGCCCGCCAGGGATCGCACCGACCTGGATCCCCTGTTCAGCTTCAACAGCAGCGGCCTGTGGGCCGGTGGTGCGAGCCATTCCAGGGCCGACCCCATCGCCAGGCTCTCGCGCTGGCGGCGCGTGCTCGACCGTATGCGACGACAGGGTTTCATCCAGGGGGGATAACGAGATGTCGCTCATCAAGCAACTGTGGCTGATCATCGTGGGACTGCTGTTGCTGGCCTTCGGCGGCAGCCTGTTCATCGGCGTGACCTCGAGCCGCGCCTATATCGAGCAGGAAGTCCGCATCAAGAATGCCGACAACGCCAACGCCCTGGCGTTGACCATGAGCCAGATGCCCAAGGATGCCGTCACCCTGGCGCTGCTGGTCTCGGCCCAGTTCGATACGGGCTACTATCGTCGCATCGAGCTGCGCGACATCGACGGCGAAGTCATCGAGCAGCGCCGGGCCGATGCGGCCATCGAGGACGTGCCAGGCTGGTTCACCGAGCTGATCGATTTCGAGGTGCCCGCCGGGACGGCCGTGGTACAGGATGAGTGGCAACAGTTCGCCACCCTGAGCGTGGAGAGCCAGCACAGCTACGCCTATCGTTCGCTGTGGCAGAGCACCCTGGAGCTGGCGGGCTGGTTCCTGCTCGCCGGCGGCCTCAGCCTGCTGCTCGGCTGGTGGCTGGTGCGCTCGATCCGCCAGCCGCTGCACCGGGTCGTGGAACAGGCCCGCGATATCAGCATGCGCCGCTTCACGACCTCGAAGCTGCCCCGGACCCACGAGCTGCGCGATCTGGTCGTGGCCATGAACCAGCTCGCCGCCACCGTCGGCGAGATGCTCGGCAGCGAGAGCCAGAAGCTCGATGTCATGCGCCGCCGCCTCCAGCACGACGCGGTGACGGGGGCGCTGAACCGCGAGGCCTTCCTCAGCCAGCTGCAGAGCCACCTGGAGAGCCACGACTTTCGCGCCAGTGGCAGCCTGGTGCTGGTGCGCGTCAGCCGGCTGACGCAGATCAACGAGCAGTTGGGCCATGCCGGTACCGATGCCCTGCTCAAGGCCTTGACCGAGACCCTGGAGCAACTGGCCAGGGTGCATGGCTGTGGCCTGGCAGGACGCCTCAATGGCAGCGACTTCGCCCTGCTGCTGCCCGGCCTGGATGACGCGGAATACGTCCATCAGGAACTGGTCAAGCGCCTCAAGGCCGTGGTCCGGGACGAGGACGCCATGATCGGCCTGCCCGCCGCGATCGGCCCGTACCGCCAGGGCGACCGGCGCAGCACCCTGCTGGCCGGCCTGGACGGCGCCCTGTCCAGTGCCGAGGCCCGCGGCCAGCACAGCATCACCATCATCGAGGACGGCAAGCAGACAAGCCTGTTCCCCAACCATGCCCAGTGGCGCAGCGCCCTGCAGCAGGCCATGCAGGAAGGCGTCTTCCTGGCGCACTTCCCGGTGCTCGACAGCGACGGCAAGCTGCTCCACTACGAGTGCCCCTCGCGACTGCGGCTCGGCCAGCAGTGGCAGGCCGGCGGGGTCTTCATGCCCTGGGTGGCACGCCTGGGCCTCGAGACGGAGCTGGACCTGGCGGTGGTGGAAGCGGCCCTGCAGGACATCGATCAGCGCGGCCAGGCGGTGGGCATCAACCTGTCGGCCGCCTCGATTCGCGATGCGCGCTTCGTCCTCGAGCTGCGCTCACGGCTGCACGCCCGGCCCAGCGCCGCCGGCAAGCTCTGGCTGGAGCTGCCGGAGACCCTGGCCATCCAGGACCTGGCGAGCTTCCGGACCCTCTGCCGGGAGCTGCGCCCATTGAAGTGCAAGCTGGGCCTCGAGCACGTCGGCGCCGAGTTCACCCATATCGCCGACCTCCAGGACCTGGGGCTGAGTTACCTGAAGATCGACCACAGCCTGGTCGGCGGGGTGGCGGACAGCCACGAGCAGCAGACCATCCTGCGTGGCATGGCCACCCTCTGCCATTCGCTGGGCATCCTGGCCATCGCCGAGGGCGTCGCCAGCCGCGACGAGGCCATGACGCTGTTCGAGCTGGGGCTCGACGGTGTCACCGGCCCCGGCATCCGCCAGAACGACAAGTCGTCGCTGTGAGCCGGCAGGCCCGCCGCCGGCCTGAGGGGCCGGCGATCCCGGCACCTCGGCCGCGGCAAGCGATCAGATGACGTCGTCGTCCGCCCCGGGAGACACCAGCTGCAGCCCATTCAAGCGGCGGCGCAGTGACTGACGCGCCATCACCTTCTGCTGGGCGGCCTCGGGCAGTTCGGTGAACTGGATCACCCCCTTGTCCATCAGCAGGTCGATCACGTCTTCCAGCACGCGCACGAAGGCCAGGTCCGAGGCCTGGAAGCGGGCCGATTCCCTGCCGACCTCCCCTTCCATGAGAAACGCCAGCAGTTCGGGCGAATCCGCCGAGAGGGACTCGCTACACTCCGGCGTGGGCTCGCGACTGACGAGCCGTATCCGCCCCTGGTCGTCGCGTTCGATGTACATGGGCCGCTCCCCGGCTTGGGCTGGTGTGGGCATGATAGGCAGCCTCGCTCCTGACGCACAAGAAGGCGCCCGACTTGGCCGGGCGCGGCAGAGGCGGCGCTGGCTCACTCGATATCGAGCTGGCCACTGTCGATCAGGGACTGCAGGAAAGCCGAGGAATCGGCGCCCTCCATGCTGACCCCATTCAAGGCGATGACCTGATCCGACGCCGCCGAACTGAAGCCGTCACCGAAGGCACCATTGGTACTGACGTGCAGCAGGGTGTTGCCCTGCCCATCGTCGACGGCATGCAGGTAGCTCGCGAAGTCCGACTCGGCATCGCTTCCCTGCAGCAGGTCTCCGAGCTGGAGCACATCGCCCTCGGCGACCTCGTTCAGGTTGAAGTCGGTCACGAGGTCGGTGGCGGGCGCTCCCGCCCCCCCCTGATCGCCCCCGTCGCCGAACTGCCAGGCGAAGGTATCGGCGCCCAGGCCACCGGCCAGGACATCGTCGCCCTGCCCGCCGATCAGGGTATCCTCGCCCTCGAGACCGAACAGGCTGTCGTCCCCGTCGGTGCCCGACAGCGTGTTGCCCTGGCCATCTCCCACGATGCTCTCCGAATCGGGGTAGATGGTGATGGCGACCTGGCCATCGAGGCTGTCGCCGTCCGCATCCGAGCCGATGACCGGCAGTTCGAAGGTCACCGGCGAGAAGTTCGGCTCTTCCCCGTAGCCGAAGCCGCCCAGTTTGAAGCTGGTGGTATCACCACCGGTCAGTTCGACGCCCTCGATCTCGACGGCATTGAAGGCCTCGGGTTCCAGGCCGCCATCGACGCTGACGATCTCGAAGCTCCAGCCATCCTGAAGGCCTTCGACCAGCACGGAACCGTCGGCGTTGGCGGTCACATGCCCGGTCTGCTCGATGCCGGTCGCGTCGTAAATCCTGACCTCCTCGGCGGTCAGGGTCAGCTGGCCGTCGCCGCCGGTGCCGGAGACCAGCGACTGGGTCTGGCCCGTGGCGGCGTCGTCCGCCCCCATGGCATAGATCCGCAGATAGAAGCTGGCTTCCTTGGCACCGGACACGACGATGTCCTGTGTAAAGGCCAGGGTCTGTTGATAGCCATCGAAGCTGTACGACGCGGCATGCTGGGTATCGTCGACCGAGAGGTTGCTGACCAGGTCATAACGCACGATCTCGCCGCCGGAAATCTCCGCCCCCTTGCCAACCCCCAGGGTCGCGCTGGTGCTGTTGACGGTGCCCTGGTCGGTATCGGTGAGGGGCAGGATGTCCGAGGAGACGAGCACATCATCCATGCCATCCGGGTCCGGCGCCTGGCTGGTGCCGATATTCAGCCCCTTGAAGGCGACGTTGCCGCCACCGATACCGCTCAGGTCGGTCACCGAGGTGATCTTGCCGTCCGTCACGATGGAGCCGGAGAAGACCGTATAGGTGACGTTGCCCTCGGCATCGATCGTGGCCTCGAAGCCGATCTCGCCACTCTCGGTGACGGCCTGGATGCTGTGGTGCGACGCGTCCGTGTACTCGAGGAACAGCGGCGCGTTGTCGAGGTAGAGCTGATCGCCCTCCGCACTAAGCAGGGGCTGCTGGCCATCCACCAGCGCCAGGTTGAAGACGACATCGCCGAGCCCATCCGTGCCCGGCAGGAAGTGCAGCGGCTGGGTCACCGTCTGCTGGGTCGCCTCCGTCTCACTGACCGCCAGCAGCACGTGGGCGGCCTGGGGAAGCAGGGCGCTGGGGCCGTCGTCCTCGACGGTGAACACGCCGGCGCTCAGGTCCACGGCCGCCGAGGCGCTGTCGCCATCGGCATCGGTCACCGTCTGGGTCAGCAGCAGGGTCCCGCTCGTCGCCTGGAGGGTCTCGGCGTCGTCGTGGGCCGCGCCGCCCGCGCCGTGCCAGAGGTTGGCGCTCTGGCTGAAGGTGACCATGCCGCTGTCGTCCACGCCGATGCGGAAGTACTCGGTGCCGTCGAGTCGGCCGACGATGTCATCCCCGTCCATGGCCAGCTGGATCTCGCCGCCGGCCGCCCCGTCGTCACCGAGCGCATAGAGCCCGGAGCCCAGGTCGGTGCCGCTCAGCGACAAGCCGTAGGACACGCCGCCGGCACCGTCGGGACCATGGTCGATGGTCGTGGCGAAGGCGCCGCTGAAGTCGCCGCTGATACTGGCGAGGCCGTCCGCCGACTGCGGCGATTCGTCCAGGGTCAGCGTCGGGGCGGTATAGTCCGCGGTCGGCACTACCGCGGGGCCGGCATCATCGAACAGGAGGTTGCCGCCCAGGTCCAGCGTCTGGCTGTCGCTGGCCGAGTCCCCCTCGCTGTCGGTGATGGTCACCGTGCCCACCAGGGTCACCAGCCCGGTGCCGAGCCCCTGCTGGTCACCGGCGTAATCGCCGCTATCGGCGGTGGCGTGGTCGAGCGCCGCCAGCTGGGTCAGGGTCACGTTGCCGTCACCGTCCACCGCCAGGCTGAACACGGTGTTGGCCTCGGTAACCGCCCCGGCGCTGGCCGCCGTGGAGCCCATGACCTCGCCGCCGACCAGATAGAGATGGACCGTCTGGCCACCGCTGGTCAGCCCCGCGTCGCTGCCGTCGGGCGCCGCCAGGTCGAGGGCATAACTCCAGCTGGTCGCACCGGCGCCGTCGGCGCCATGGGCGCTGTCGGCCACCGTGAAGGCCGCGGCGAAGCTGGCCGTGGCGGTGTCGGTGAGCTCGGCATCCTGGGTGTTGAGGGTCACGCCGTCGCCATCGGATACGCCGGCCGTGATGCTCGGGCCGTCGTCGTTGACGTCGATGACCAGGGTCGCCTCCGGCGAGACGTCGCCGTCGTCGTCGGTGACGCGCACCGCGAACGGCTCCTGCAGCTGGTCGGCGCCGCCCGTCAGGTCGGTGCCGTCATGATCCAGGGTGTTGGCGTCCAGCGTATAGTGCCAGCTGCCGTCGGTGTTCACCGTCAGCGTGCCGTAGGCGCCCTGCACGGTGGTGGCGTCGGCGGTGATGGCGATCCAGGTGCCGCCGGCGTCCTGCACCTCGATCAGCGCCAGCGGGTCGTCGCCGGTGTCGATCTGCAGGCTGCCGCCGGTGGTGCTGTTGCCACCGCCGCTGCCCTCGGGCAGCGCGGACTCCCAGACCACGTCGCCGTCCCCGTCGAGGTCGGCGGTGGCCACCGTCGGCGTCGAATCCTCAGCGATGCTCAGGGTGACCGTGGCCGTGGCGGTGTCGCCCTCGCGGTCCATCAGGGTATAGGTGAAGCTGTCCGCGCCCTCGGCGCCGGCATCGGCGGTGTAGGTGAAGGTGCCGTCGCCGTTGTAGACCACGCTGCCCAGGCTCGGCCCGCTGGCCACGGCGATGCCGGTCGCCAGGTCCACGCCGTCGGCCCCGGCGCCGTCGTTGGCGAAGACGTCGATCTCGACGCTGCCCTCCTCGGCCACCTCGCCGGCGACGCCGTCGTCCGCCGCCGCCGGGCCGTCGTCGTTGACGTCGATGACCAGGGTCGCCTCCGGCGAGACGTCGCCGTCGTCGTCGGTGACGCGCACCGCGAACGGCTCCTGCAGCTGGTCGGCGCCGCCCGTCAGGTCGGTGCCGTCATGATCCAGGGTGTTGGCGTCCAGCGTATAGTGCCAGCTGCCGTCGGTGTTCACCGTCAGGGTGCCGTAGGCGCCCTGCACGGTGGTGGCGTCGGCGGTGATGGCAATCCAGGTGCCGCCGGCGTCCTGCACCTCGATCAGCGCCAGCGGGTCGTCGCCGGTGTCGATCTGCAGGCTGCCGCCGGTGGTGCTGGTGCCACCGCCGCTGCCCTCGGGCAGCGCGGACTCCCAGACCACGTCGCCGTCCCCGTCGAGGTCGGCGGTGGCCACCGTCGGCGTCGAATCCTCGGCGATGCTCAGGGTGACCGTGGCCGTGGCGGTGTCACCCTCGCGGTCGATCAGGGTATAGGTGAAGCTGTCCGCGCCCTCGGCGCCGGCATCGGCGGTGTAGGTGAAGGTGCCGTCGCCGTTGTAGACCACGCTGCCCAGGCTCGGCCCGCTGGCCACGGCGATGCCGGTCGCCAGGTCCACGCCGTCGGCCCCGGCGCCGTCGTTGGCGAAGACGTCGATCTCGACGCTGCCCTCCTCGGCCACCTCGCCGGCGACGCCGTCGTCTGCCGCCGCCGGGCCGTCGTCGTTGACGTCGATGACCAGCGTCGCCTCCGGCGAGACGTCGCCGTCGTCGTCGGTGACGCGCACCGCGAACGGCTCCTGCAGCTGGTCGGCGCCGCCCGTCAGGTCGGTGCCGTCATGGTCCAGGGTGTTGGCGTCCAGCGTATAGTGCCAGCTGCCGTCGGTGTTCACCGTCAGGGTGCCGTAGGCGCCCTGCACGGTGGTGGCGTCGGCGGTGATGGCGATCCAGGTGCCGCCGGCGTCCTGCACCTCGATCAGCGCCAGCGGGTCGTCGCCGGTGTCGATCTGCAGGCTGCCGCCGGTGGTGGTGGTGCCACCGCCGCTGCCCTCGGGCAGCGCGGACTCCCAGACCACGTCGCCGTCCCCGTCGAGGTCGGCGGTGGCCACCGTCGGCACATCATCGCCGTCTTGCGTCTCCGGCGCGTCGCCCTCGGGGTCCTCGGCACCCACCACCGGCTCATCATCGCCGTCTTCCGCCGCCACGGCGCCGCCCTCGAGCCGGACCTCGTCGGGCCCCTCCGGGGCCTTGGCGGCGAAGTCGAAGGCCAACGGGTCGACGCTCTCGCTGATCCGTGCCAGGCGCACGAAACTGTGCCCCCCATCGCCGCCACCGCCGGCATCGGCCCCGGCCGCGGTCGCGTCCAGATCCCCGAGCAGGTCCCCCCGGCCCTCTTCGATGGCCGTCAGCAGGGCCGCGAGGTCCGCATCCTGGGCACTGGCCTCGGCCGCCTCGACCGGCGCATCGGTGGCGAGCTCCGGCGTCATGACGACCTCCCGGCCCTCCCCGATCGTCGTCGGCCCGAGGTTGTCGCCGAGATCGAGCACCACCCGGCCCGTGTCCGAGGTGACGAGGGTCTCGCCTTCCTGCAGGCGGTCGCCGACGCTGAGTTCACGCAGCTGGCCGTCGGTATCACGCGCCCAGGCCTGACCGGAGATGGATAGAACGGTTGCGATGGTCATGTCATGCTCTCCTGATGATCACCAGTCGAGGCGCGAGGCGGCACCACTCGCCCTCATACCTTCAAGTTAGGTGACGAAGGCAGGCATCGGTATTGGACCGATGGACAGGGTAACAAGATGTAACATGGCCCGGGATATCAGGCCCACGGGGATATCGCTCAGAGCGCATCCTGCTCCTGGTGGGAGAGCTTGAGAATCAACTGCATGCGATCACGCACGCCGAGCTTGCGGAACACGGCGCCCAGGTGCGCCTTGACCGTTCGTTCGGTGATCGCCAGGCGATTGGCCACGGCCTTGTTGCTGAGCCCCTCGGCCACGGCCAGGGCCACGGCCTGCTCGCGCTCGGTCAGGCACGCCAGGGTTTCCTTCTGCAGCATGGCCTCGCCGCCCAGGGTGCGGAAGGCACCGCCCACCACCTGGGCGAGCAGTTCCGGCCAGACCCAGATGCCCTGGTGGGTGACCACCATCTCCACCTGACGCAACAGCTCGGGTGGCGATAAGACATGGGCGTAGCCGCGGGCGCCGGCCCCCAGCGCCTGGAAGGCCTCGAGGGAGTTCGGCGCATAGCTCAGCACGCTGAGGATGGCGCCACGTCGACTGAGGTTGGACACGAGCCCCGACCACCGGTCCAGGTCGCTGGTCACCCAGACCCGATCGCCGGCGCCGGCCTGGGCCCGCGCCTGCTCGGGGGTGACCAGCCGAGCCTCGGCGAAGGCCTCACGCCAACGAGGTATCACATCGTGCCCCTGACACACGAACAACTGCGCCATCATCGCTCTCCCATGGCATTGTCCCAGGCCCGCAGGACCGGCTTGAGGAGGTACTGCATCACGGTGCGCTTGCCGGTGAGGATATCCACCTCAGCGGTCATCCCGGGAATCACGTCCAGTGCCTCGTGCGCGTTGCCACCCTCCCGGGTGCGAACCCGGACCAGGTAGAAGGTATTGCCCTCGTCGTCGGTGATGGTGTCGGCGCTGATATGGTCCAGCTCGGCCTCGAGCCCCCCGTAGATGGCGAAATCGTAGGCGGTGAGCTTGATGGTCGCCGGCTGCCCCGGGCGCAGGAAGGCGATGTCCTGCGGGGCGATGCGTGCCTCCACCAGCAGGGCATCGTCGCTGGGCACGATATCGACCACCTCCTGGCCGGGCTGCACCACCCCGCCGAGAGTGGTGATGCCCAGGCGCTGCACGACCCCGTCGACCGGCGAACGGATCTCGGCCAGCCGCACCCGGTCCTGTAGGCCGGTACTCGACTCATCCAGCGCCGCCAGGTCGCCGAGCGTCCGGGAGAGTTCATTGCGCCATTCGTTGCGGGCTTCCAGGGTCACCTCGCGGCGTTGCGCCTGAGCCTCCTCGATGGCGGCCTGCAGGCGCTCCACCTGGGCCGCCGCCTGGTTGCGTTCGCCGCTGGCCTTGGAGACCTCGCGCTGCAGCCGCAGCACCTCGACCTCGGAGACCGCCCCGCTCTCCAGCAGCGGCCGGGTCAGGTTCAGCTCCTGGCTGGCCATGCCGAGCTCTCGTGACGCGGTATCCCGTCGTGACCGGGCCTCGTCCAGTTCGGCGCGCCGCTGCGCCAGGCGCTCCTCGAGGATGCTCTGCTGCTCCGCCAGCGCCTCGAGACTGCTCTGGTAGAGTTCCCGCTCCCGGGCCACGAGACCGGGAGCCTCCTCGCGCAGCGTGGCGGAGGGCGTGAAGTCGGAGGCCGAGACCAGCGCCCTCAGGCGTTCGGCACGCACCTCCAGGGCCTGGGCCTTGGCACGATTCTCCCGGAAGGTGGCCAGGAAGCGCGTCGGGTCGATGCGCATCAGCCGCTGCCCCGCCGCCACCCGGTCGCCCTCCTCGACCAGGATCTCCTGTACCACCCCGCCATCGAAGGACTGCACCTTCTGCAGCTGGCTCGAGGGAATCACTCGCCCGACCCCGCGGGTCACCTCGTCGATGGCGGCGAAGGCCGACCAGGCGATCAGGGCCACCACCGCCAGCAGCACCCCATAGAGCAAGGCCCTGGCCCGCAGCGGATCCTGCTGCAGCCGCGCCCAGTCGGCGTCGCTCGCCCAGTCGCGGTCGAGATGGGCCGCCGTCACGCGGCGGGCGAAGAGACGATCGATGAGCGGACGGAAGGCACGGCCGCCGGTTTCGGAGAACCGACCGATGGCCTCGAACCCCTGCTGCTCCGCACCTCGACGTGAGGAGCTCATCCGCCGGCCCTCCCGATCTGGCCCTTGCGCAGGGCTTCCACCACCTTGTCGCGGGGCCCGTCGGCCACGACCTTGCCGGCGTCGATGACGACGATGCGATCGACCAGCGACAGCAGCGAGGTGCGGTGGGTCACGACCACCAGGGTCTTGCCCTGGGCATAGCGCTTGAGCCTGGCCTTGAACGCCTCCTCGGTGGAATGGTCCATGGAGCTCGACGGCTCGTCGAGCAGCAGCACCTGGGGGTCATGGACCAGCGCCCGGGCGATGGCCACGGCCTGGCGCTGCCCGCCCGAGAGCCGCTGCCCCCGCTCGCCGACGTTCAGGTCGACGCCCCGGGGATGGCCATTCACCAGGTCCTCGAGGCCACTGAGCTCGATGGCACGCAACAGCGCCTCGTCCTCGACGCCATCGCTGCCCCCGCCGGCGACGATATTGTCGCGCAGGCTACCGCAAAACAGGCTCACGTCCTGGGGCACATAGCCGACATGGCGGCGCAGCTGAAGCGGATCGAACTGGCGAATGTCCACGTCGTCGAGCCTCACCGCCCCGCTGGACGGCGCGTAAAGATTCAGGACGAGCTTGTTGAGGGTGGTCTTGCCGCAGCCGACGCGTCCCAGCAACGCCACCTTCTCGCCCGGCTCGATGCGCAGCGATACGTCACGCAGGGCATCCTGCTCCTCGTCGGGATAGCGAAAGCTCACCTTGTCGAAGCGAATATCGCCCCGGATCACCGGACGATCGATGAAGCGCTGCCCCTCCGGGCGCTCGACCGGCAGCTGCATCACCCCCTCCAGCGACTGCAGGGCCGTGGCCGACTGATGGTACTGCGCCAGCAGGGTCGCCGCCTGGCTCACCGGGGCCATGGCCCGGGAAGAGAGCAGGTAGGCGGCGATCAGCCCGCCCTGTGTCAGCTGGCCATCGATGATCAGGTAGACCCCGATGAGGATCACCACCACCGCCACACTATGCTGGGTCCACAGCGCCACACTGGACACCGAGGAGCTCACCAGCCTCAGCTGTGCCGCGGTGCGCGAGAGAAAGGCCGAGGCCCGCTCCCAGGTGCCCTGGATGCGGCTCTCGCCGCGCAGCGCCTTGACGGTCTCGAGCTGGGAGACCGACTCCACCAGGGTGGCATTGCGCTGGGCACTCACTCGCCAGGTGGTCTCGGACAGCTCGTGCAGCTTGCCCTGTGCCGCCAGGGCGTAGAGCAGCACGAAGGCGATGCCGCCCAGCACCGGGAGCACCAGCGGTGGCCCGATCATCGCGATGATGCCGGCGAACAGCAGCACGAAGGGCAGGTCGACCAAGCCGACCACCGTGGCGGAGCCGATGAAGGCGCGCACCGCTTCGAAGGACTGCAGCGTCGCCACGAAGGAGCCGGTGGAGGCGGGACGTGCCGCCATGCGCAGTCCCAGCACCCGGGACATGATCGCCGAGGACAGCTTGACGTCGGCGCGGCTCGCCGCCAGGTCGACGAAGGCATTGCGCATCAGGCGCAGGGCCAGGTCGAAGCACAGCACCACGAAGATGCCCACCGCCAGCACCCACAGCGTCTCGGTGGCATGGTTGGGCACCACCCGGTCGTAGACGTTGAGCACGAACAACGGCATGGCGACGGCGAACAGGTTGATGACCACGGAGCCGGCGATCACGTCCCGATACAACCGACGGTTCTCGCGCATCACGCCCCAGAACCAGTGCCCTGACGACGGGTGCCGGACCTGCGGACCTCGCGCATCGAAGCGAAAGCGCGGTCGCACGTAGATGGCCTGGCCACTGTAGCTGTGCTGCAGGCCATCGAGATCGACCTCGGTCTCGGCCTCGCCGAGCTCGGGAAAGATCACCCGGGCGCGGCGGGATTTCAGGTCGAGGGCCACCAGCACGCAGGCCCGCCCGGGCTCGAGCAGCAGCACGGCCGGGAACAGCGCAGGGTTCAGTTGCACCAGGCGGGACTTGACGATCCGCGCCGACATGCCGGCACGGGCCGCCGCCCGGGGGAAGACCCCCGGGGTGAGCCGCCCGGCCTCCAGGGGCAGGCCAGCGGTCAGCGCCTCCGCGCTGGCATCATGGTCATGGACGAGGGCGAGGGTCTGCAGGCACGCCAGCAGTTCGTCCCGCACCGCCGAACTGGCGCCGGCCCCCTCTTCCAGGGTTTCCTGTTGTGTCACGGACACCTCTGCACTCGGTCAGTGTCACGGGTACCGGGGGCCGACGCCCCCGGCCAGGCATCATCCCGTGACGCGCCCCTGGAAGCCGGACTCACGCTGGCCCAGCTCGAGGTCTTCCCCGATCCGCTCCAGGGTGACCTCCACCCGGCGGTTCTGACGCCGTCCCTCGGCGGTGGCATTGGTGGCCACCGGACGACGCGAGCCGAACCCTTCGGTCTCGATCAAGCCGGCGGCGACACCCTGGTCCACCAGATACGCCCCCACGCTCTCGGCACGCCGCCGCGACAACGGCTCGTTGATGGCATCGGACCCGGTGATATCGGCATGGCCGGCGATGTAGACGCGCGCCAGGTCGTTGCGCCCGCGAATCCGCGCGGCGAGCGAGCGCAGCTCCTCGCGAGCCTCGAGGCTCAACTCGGCGCTGTTGATCTCGAACAGGGCATCGGCGGAGAGGGTCAGGTCCGGTGCCCGGGTCGCGGTCGGGGTGATGCCGTCGGTGAAGTCCGCCAGGGTATAGCCACTGGGCCCCGGGGCCGGACACACCGTCTCGGGGTCGAGACGGACGCCCTCGCTGCCGAGCTCCGACAGGCTGGGCACATCGTCGCGGCGGACCTCCAAGGCCTGCATCAGCTGGCCCATCGCGGCCAGGGTGCGGGCATCGGCCAGGGCCACGTCATACTGGGCGTTGACGTGGGCCCGGCTGGCCTCGAAGAACTCGTTCTCGGTGTCGAGCACATCGAGCAGGCTGCGCTGGCCGATATCGAACTGCTGCTGGTAGGCGCCGCGTACCCGGTCGGTGGACTGGCGATGCTGGTTGAGGTAGGCCAGCTGCTCGCGCAATCGCCGGGTATCGTTGTAGGCGATCTGGGTGGTCTGGCGCACGTCCACGCAGGCCTTCTCGCGCAGGTGGATGGCCTGCTCGACCCGGTCGCTGGCGGCACGGAACGCCGCCAGGTCGCTGCCACCACGGTACAGGTTCATGCTGGCGACCAGCTCGATGCTGTGGCGGTCCTGCCGCTCGTCCGGCGTCAACAGGCTGGTGCTGTCGCCGTCCTGGTAGGTGCCGGTGCGCCCCACCAGGTCGAGCCGGGGCTGGAAGTCGGAGCGGGTGCCGCTTCGCTGCGCCCGGGAGGCGGCGATGTTCTCGATGGCGGCGTGGAATTGCGGGTTGCCCTGGAAGGCCAGGTCGAGGGCCTGGGAGACATCGGTGGGTAGCCGGTCGTCGAAGGTCGGTGCCGGCGCCAGGCTCGCCGCCGGCAGATCGCCGACGATGCGCTGATAGCGGGCGGTCACGTCATGCAGGTTGGACGCCTCGGTCATCAGGTTGGACTCGGCCAGGGCCAGGCGGCCGCTGATCTGCTCCAGGTCGACCCGGCGACCGGCCCCGGACGCCACCCGCTGCTCGATCTGGTTGAAGACCTCCAGGTGCTTGCGATAGTTGTCCTGGGCGAGGCGCACCAGCTCACGGTAGCGCTGCACATCGAGATAGGCCCGGGCGGCCTCCAGGGCCACCCCCTCGCTGGCGCCGAGCAGCTCGTAGTAGCGCACCAGTTCCGCGCGGTCGAGGCGCTCGACCTCGCTGCGGGTGGCGAAGCCGTCGTAGAGCATCTGGGTCAAGGCCAGCTCGGCGTAATCGGTATCGTAGCTGCCCCGCCCATCGTTCTCGCGGTCCTCGATGCCCACCCCGGCGTTGACGTCGGCACTCGGCAGGTAATTGCCCCAGGCCGCGCGGGCATCATGCCCCGAGGCCTGGAAGGCCCGCCAGGCGGCCTGGACCTCCGGATTGGTGGAAATGGCCCGTTGCACCACCTGCTGGAGGTCGGCGGCCCCCGGCGACATCAACCCGGCGGGCAAGGATTGCGCCACGGCCGAGGCGAGGGGTAACAGGGCCAGGGTGGCACCGGCGGCCACGCCCCTGACGAGGCGCCTCCCGATCCTGGTCGATGACGGCTTCGTATGCGCGCGTGTCATGGCAGATCCCTTCGTTGTGCGTAATGGGAGAAGGCTCGAGCAGCGCACCCTGGCCGATACCCCAGGCGGCTACCCACCTCCTGCCCTTGTTATGGGGATGCCTCATGTTCTGCGGAGCCGGCCCATCATTCGCCAGCATGAGAAATCCCTTCTTCCAGGCATTACATGCAACATACTGTTACACACATTAACAAGGATTGTCATACTTGGCAGCCGGTCCCAAGGCAATTCCTGTGAGCGATCGACCACGAGTCATGTAAGCGATGTCTTACACGACATGGCCCCGGCCTCTCGCGCCCGGGGCCAAACATGGTATCGTCTCGGCAATACAGCACCGGCCCGCACAAGGAGAACGCCATGTCCTCATCGGAAATCCAGAAGACCCGTGTGATCAACGAGCTACGCAGCTTCATCAAGAAGCTGCTCCAGGACCCCAAGATCCTCGAACAGTCCCTGGAAATCGCCCGGCAGCGCCTCGGCGACGGCGACCAGGCCGATGTCATGGCCCGCATCGCCAACGAGATCTCGGATACCACCAGCGTGCACATCCCGGAAGATCCCGCCGAGCACTCCGAGGCCGACCGCCTCTTCCTGGAGCTGCTCAAGGAAGTCGTGCGCGAGGAGCAGGCCCTCTACTGACCGCGAGGGGCTCGCGTGGCGGCCACCGCGGTGCCGCCCGCCGCCACGCCCCTGCGCCTCGCGGCGACGCCTGATAGAATGGCACGACACTTTTTCCACGCCTCGCCGCATGTCCTACCTGATCAAGCTGCACCCCGAGATCACCATCAAGTCCCGCTCGGCCCGGCGGCAGATGACCCGCTGCCTGACCGGCAATATCCGCACCATCCTGCGCCGCCATGACGAGCGCATAAGGGTTCGCGACCAATGGGACTCGCTTCGCGTGCGACTGCCCGCCGGGCTGAGCCATGACCTCACCGCGACCATCGAGGACGACCTGGCCCGCATTCCCGGCATCCAGGAGATCCTGGCGGCGGAGGATGTGCCCTTCGTCTCCCTGGACGATATCGCCGAGCGCCTCGTCCCCCTCTGGGGCCCGCTCATCGAGGGTCGTCGCTTTCGCGTCAAGACCAAGCGCCGCGGGCGTCATGAGTTCACCTCGGAAGACATCGAGCGCCACCTCGGCGGCGCCCTGCTCCGCGCGGCGCCCTCCGCCAGGGTCGATCTTGGCCATCCGGAGGTGGTGGTGCCGGTGGAACTCACCGATGATCGCGTCCAGGTCATCCGTGCCCGCTGGCCCGGCCTGGGCGGCTATCCGCTGGGCGTTCAGGGCCAGGCCCTGGCGCTGATGTCGGGGGGCTTCGACTCGCCGGTGGCCGCGTGGCGCATGATGCGCCGGGGGGTGAAGACGCACTTCATCTTCTTCAACCTGGGCGGCCCGGCTCACGAGGCCGGGGTCCGCGAGGTCACCCACCATCTGTGGGCACGATACGGGGCCTCGCACCGGGTCCGTTTCCTCTCGGTGCCCTTCGAGGGCGTGGTCGGGGAGATCCTGCGCAGCGTGCCCGACGGGCTGATGGGGGTCGTCCTGAAACGCATGATGGTCCGTGCCGCCGGCCGGGTCGCCCAGCGGGCGAGGATCCCGGCGCTGGTCACGGGGGACGCCATCGCCCAGGTGTCGAGCCAGACGCTCACCAACCTCGGCCAGATCGATGCCGCCAGCCCGGTGCCCATCCTTCGCCCGCTGCTCACCGAGGACAAGCAGGCCATCATCGACCAGGCACGGGACCTCGATACCGCCCGCTTCGCCGAGACCATGCCGGAATATTGCGGGGTGATTTCGCGGCGACCGCATATCAGGACCGACGCCGAGCGGCTCGAAGCCGCCGAGGCCGACTTCGACTTCTCGGTGCTGGATGCCGCCCTGGAGGCCGCCGTCACCACCCGCAGCGACCGGCTCGGAGACCCCGCCAGCACGCCCGGCGAGGTGCTGACGGTGGACTCGCCGCAGGCACTCTCGGCGATGCATGCCCCCTGCGTGATCGACATCCGCGCGCCGGCGCAGCAGGAGGCCGCACCGCTGGAGGTCAGCGAGGTGCCGCTGCTGGAGATTCCCTTCTACGAACTGCAGGACCGCGCCCCGACCCTGCCCCGAGACCGGCACTACCTGCTGTTCTGCGACCAGGGCGTGATGAGCCGCATGCAGGCGCTGCACCTGGCCGACCGCGGCCTGGAACACTTCGGCGTCTATCGCCAGGAACCGCGCTGAGCGCGGGGCGGACGCCTGGGCTGCCAGCCCTAGGGGGGATGCCTGAAGTGGTCGACGAACGCCCGCCAACGCTTCGGCAAGGGTATCCAGCCGGCATCGATCGACTTCGACAGGGCGAGCAACAGGCAGAGGACCCCCACGCCAACGATCATGGCACGGCTATCGTCGATGGCGATGCCCTTCCCCGCCAGCACATAGATCAGGGTCATGGGGAACATGCCCAGCGCCGTCGCCACCAGGAAGCGACCGGTCGTCAGCGCGGTCAGTCCCGCCGCGTAGCTGACCAGGGCGAAGGACATCACGGGAATCAGCCGCGCCAGTAGCACCATGCCGAAGAGCAGGCGCTGGGGGCATTCGGGGAACAGGGCGACGTGACCATGGAAGAAGCGCTCTATGACCGGTCGCCCCACCAGCCGGGCGATCCAGAAGCTCAGGCCGGCCCCCAGCAGGGCTCCGGCCATGCTGAGCAGGAAGGCCAGCAGCGGATCATAGATCATCCCCGCCGCCACGCTGACCACCATGGTGGGAATCGGCCCCACCACCACCGTGAGCGCCATCACGCCCGCCAGCACCGGGGGTCCCCAGGGGCCCAGCCTCAGGCCCAGCTGCTCCAGGCGGACGGGGGCGAGCCACCCGGACTGGTAGACCCAGAGCCCCAGTGCCACCAGGCCCAGCAGTGCCAGCCCCCCCAGCAGCGCCTGACGCCTGTGCCGCGGATCGACCTTCATCTCGGTCCCTCGCTTCACCCAACCTGCCACCCGTGGACAATGCAGGCCTTCGACCTCACAGGCGTACGGATCCCCGATGCCAGTACACCTGGCCCAGCCCCCGCATGCTGCCCAGCGCCACCTGGTTGGCCCGGTCGACACTACCGACAACACGGACACGCCAGAGCCCACTCTCAGTCTAGTTCTGCGCTCGACAGCGCAGCGGCAGGCAAATTCATGACCGGTCCGCGGCAAGAACGAAAGTCCTCACGCCGTGGCCATCTTACGGCACACCTGCTCCAGGCAACCCGGCAGGGTCGGGGTATCTCGCCTGGGCAGCGCATGGCTGCTAGTGCCTTGCTCACTCCAGCGCAGCCGTCGTGCTTCCCATGGCCCCGGTGACGTTGACGGGGCCTCGCCGGTCAGTACGCCCACGGCATGGCGACCACCAAGGGCAGCAGGGATCACAGGCGATCTCTCGAGCAATCACCGCGCCTTCTTCCGTCCGCAAAGCCCTCCTTAGCCGGCGCCTTCCCGACCGAAAAAGGGCTCACTAGACGAACGGAACCGCAATGGATGAACCCACCTCGCCCCCATATCCGGTAAACCAAGACACCCCAAGATACCATGACTTTTTGACGCCTTATGGGCAAAAACCCGTTCCAGCAACCTTCCTTTCCTTTGCATAATTCCCCCCCTCCTCTCAATAAGTCAAAAATATTCTAATAAAGGCAAGTTGTTTATATGCATTTACTCATAAAATAATAATGCTCCGACTTCAGCGCAGCCTCCAACCCTCTTCGCAGTCGATCCACCCACCTATGAACCTGTTCTTATTGGACTTTCTCTAATATCACCCGATGCCAACCGGTCGCCTCATGGGCCGGCCAGGCAAATTCCTTTCCGGCATCATGGCAAACCGGGACACCCCGGACTAAGTTGAGAAAAGTAAACGACACAGCATGAGATCGGTACCGTTTTCAGACTACGGCGCCGGGGTAACCAGTTGTAAATCCCGCCACGCACTGCCCTGAAGAGGATTCGTGCCATGCCATCTTCCCTGACGTATCCCGGCGTCTATATCGAAGAGCTCTCCAGTGGAGTACGCACCATCAACGGCGTCGCCACTTCCATCGCCGCCTTCGTCGGCTTTACCGCCAAGGGCACGCCCGACCTGGCACAGCACATCACCAGTTTCGCCGACTTCGAGCGCCGCCACGGCGGCCTGCACCGCGACAGCCCGGTGTCTTACGCGGTGCGCCAGTTCTTCTCCAACGGCGGTACCGAGGCCTATGTGGTGCGGGTGGCGAGCGGGCATGCACCGGCACGCTGGCAACTCGCCGATGGCAGCGGCACCGTGCTCGAGGTGGCAGCGGCGAGCCCCGGCGCCTGGGCCAATGCACTGCGCCTGGAGGTCACGCACACCGGCACGCGCAATCCGGATGCCGACTTCAACCTCATCGTCTCGCAGCTCGTCGCCTCGGGGAGCGGCTCACAGCTGGTGCCGCTCGAGACCCATCGCAACCTCAACCTGAATCCCCAGTCGGCCGACTACGTCGCCTCGGTGATCAATCACGCCTCGCAGCTCGTTCGCGTCAGCGAAACCGGTGGTCTGGTGTATGCCAACCAGGGCATCGCGGTGAGCCAGGCGATCGCCTTCCCGTTCACCGTCAGCGACAACGTCATCGCCGGCACGGTGGACGGCGACACGGCGTTCTCGCTCACGCTGCCCGCCACCCCGGGCGACATGAGCGGGCTCGTCTCGGCCCTGAACACGGCGATCAACGACGCCGGCCTCGCGTCCCGACTGCTGGCCGAGGAGTCGGGCCTCGACGGCGACACCAGCGGCACGGGGAGCCTGCGCCTCGCCTCCCTGGCCACGGGAGCCTCGTCGACGGTGGTGGCGGCGAACGGCGCCTTCGGCGGACTGGCGGCGACCATCGGCTTCGGCCTGGCCAACGGCGGGCGCGAATTCACCGGCGCCGCCGAGCACCGCCCCGACGAGGTCGCCGACGTCGTACCGTCCACACCGGGCGCCGACGGCAGCAAGGGGGGCGCGACCGAACTGATCGGCAGCCCCTCCACCAAGCGCGGCATCTACGCGCTGCGCGACGTGGACCTGTTCAATCTCCTGTGCATCCCCGAGACGCGTGACCTGCCCGAGGCCCAGGCCGACCCGGTCATCCAGGCGGCGGTCGCCCTATGCGAGGAGGAGCGCGCCTTCTACATCGTCGATGCGGTGGCCGGCCGCAACCTGACCGATATCGCCGCCTGGGCCAACGCCGTGACCCAGTCGCGCAATGCGGCGGTGTATTTCCCCGCCATCGTCGCCGCCGACCCGCTCGATGCCTTCCGCCAGCGGGCCATGGCGCCCTCCGGTGCCATAGCCGGCGTCTGTGCCCGTACCGATGCCACACGCGGCGTCTGGAAGGCGCCCGCGGGTACCGACGCCACCCTCAACGGTACCGCCGGCCTGAGTGCGCCGATGAACGACATCGAGAACGGCACCCTCAACCCGAGCGGCATCAATGCGCTGCGCAGTTTTCCCGTCTACGGCAGGGTCATCTGGGGCGCCCGCACCCTGCGCGGCGCCGATGCCCAGGCCGACGAGTACAAGTACATCCCCGTGCGTCGCCTGGTGCTGTTCCTCGAGGAGAGTCTCTACCGCGGTAGCCAGTGGGTGGTGTTCGAGCCCAATGACGAGCCCCTGTGGGCACAGATCCGCCTCAATCTCGGCGCCTTCATGCAGACGTTGTTCCGTCAGGGCGCCTTCCAGGGCGCCAGCCCCCGCGAGGCCTACTTCGTCAAGTGCGATGCCGAGACCACCACCCAGAACGACATCGACCGGGGCGTCGTGAATATCCTCGTCGGCTTCGCGCCGCTCAAGCCCGCCGAATTCGTGGTCATCAAGATTCAGCAGATGGCCGGTCAACTCGAAGTGTAAGGAGGCACTCCCATGGCACAGTTCAGCGTCAACGCCCAGCGCTTCGATCCGTACAAGAACTTCAAGTTTCGCGTGAAGTGGGAAGGCCGCTACGTGGCGGGCATCAGCAAGGTCGGGGCGCTCAAGCGCAGTACCGAACTGGTCGAGCATCGCGAAGGGGGCGACCCTTCCACCTCGCGCAAGTCGCCGGGGCGCACCAAGTACGAGGCCATCACCCTGGAGCGCGGCGTCACCCACGACACCGAGTTCGAACAATGGGCCAACAAGGTGTGGAACTTCGGTGCGGGGCTGGGCGCGGAGGTGTCGCTCAAGGACTTCCGCAAGGACCTGATCATCGAGGTCTACAACGAGGCCGGCCAGCTGGCGCTCGCCTACAAGGTGTTCCGCTGCTGGGTCTCGGAATACCAGGCCCTGCCCGACCTGGACGCCAACGCCAACGCCGTCGCCATCCAGACCCTCAAGCTCGAGAACGAGGGCTGGGAGCGCGACTACGAGGTGACCGAACCCAGCGAACCGAGCTTCAACGAGCCGGCCTGATGATGGCCCTGACCCCGGAGCGCCTGTTGTGGGCCTGGGAGCACGGGCGGCGACGGCATCCCATCGACCGCGCCCTGTTGCTCCATGCCCTGGCGGCGCCAGACCTGCCCCCCGAGCGACTCGCCGATGAACCTCTCGGCAACCGCAACGCGTCGCTGTTCGCCTTGCGCTGCACCGCCTTCGGCGACCGCCTGGAGGTCTGGCTCGACTGCCCGGCCTGCGGCGAGCGGCTGGAATTCACCCTCGATGCCTCGCAGCTGCCCCCGACCTCGTCGGCCGAGCCCACCGGGCCCCTCGAGGTGGCCGGCCAGCGACTGACGCGCCCCACCAGTCGCCACCTCGCACGCCTGGTGCCCCTCGACG
Organism: Halomonas maura; assembly: GCF_030409305.1. Taxonomy (GTDB): domain Bacteria; phylum Pseudomonadota; class Gammaproteobacteria; order Pseudomonadales; family Halomonadaceae; genus Halomonas; species Halomonas maura. The sequence goes on along the minus strand of NZ_JAUFPQ010000016.1, from coordinate 133,018 downwards.
ACGAACGGCAGGCGGCCGTGCAGCTGCTGCGCGACTGCCTCGCCTCCGACGCGCCGCTGCCCGAGGACGAGACCGCCCTCGTCCGGTTGATCGAGGCGGCCGAGGCCGCCCTGGAGACCCAGGACCCCTGGGCCGAGCTGTCGCTGGCGTTCCGCTGTCCCGCCTGCGGTCAGGGGGACACCGCCAGCTTCGATATCGCCGACTACCTGTGGGAGGAGCTCGACGGCCGGGCCCGGGCGTTGCTCGATGATATCCATGTCCTGGCCCGGGCCTACGGCTGGAGCGAACCCCAGATCCTCGCGCTGAGCGATACCCGCCGCGCGGCCTACCTCGAGAGGCTGCAGGCATGAGCGGCCTGTTCCGACGACTCGCCCGGCAGGCCCGTGCCCCGGCCGCCCTGCGGGTCCATGCGCCGACGCGCCTGCCCTATCAGCCGGCACCCGCTCCCCGGCCGGAGCCGCCGGCGAGCGCCCCGTCCCCGCTGGCGACTCCGGCGAGCGAGCCACGGGCCTCCGCCGAACCCGAGCGGCGACTCGCGCCCGCGACGCGGCAGGACGCCGCATCTCCCGGGGCCGCGCCCGAGGTCGAGGCGAGAAAGGCTCCCGATGTCGAGGGACCACTGCCGCCGCAGACCGTCACCGCGCCCACCGAGACCGAAACCGCATCACCGTCGGCAGTCCACCCCCAAGGGGCCGTCGAGACGCCCTCCACCGGCTCATGGTCGACCGCAACACGGCCTGCCGCCCCGACGGTCGCCTCCGAGCCGCGCCTCCGCGCCCGTGTGCCGGCCCGCCAGGCCTCCCCCGTCGAGCCACCGGCCGCACCGAGTTCGCCTCTCCCGCATACCCTGACGCCGCTTGCCATTTCCTCCGCTGGCGGCTCGCCCGAAGACCTCGCGTCCCCCGCGGCCCTGTTGCCGCCCACCGAGCCGCGCCGGGAGCCCTCGCCGCCCACGGCCAGGCCAGAATCGGCGACGCCCACGCCGATGTCCGCGGATAGCGGCCCCGCCGAGGTACACGTGCATATCGGGCGCATCGAGGTGACAGCGGCATCGTCCGCGCCGAGCGTCAACAGGAAGCCAGCGGCAGCACGCAGCGACGCGGGCCTGATGTCGCTGGACGACTATCTGGCCAGGCGTCGGGAGGAGCACTCATGAGCAACGCCCTGGCGATCGCCGGCGTGACCGCCGTGCTCCGCGACCGGCTCAACGATGGCCTGGTCAACCACAACATCAGCGGCGTACTCGGCAGTACGGTGACGGTCAGCGTGCTGCCCCCGGACCGGGTCGTGCCAGAGGGTGGCTCCGAGGCCAGTCAGCTCAACCTCTTCCTCTACCGGGTCAGCCCCAATACGGGCTGGCATGATCAGGGCCTGCCCGCCCACGAGCCCGGCGGCCGGCAGCGGCTCGGCAATCCCCCGCTGTCCCTCGACCTGCACTACCTGATCTCGGCCTACAGCGGCGGCGATCTGCATGGCGAGATCCTGCTGGGCCATGCCATGCAGCTGATGCACGAGTTCCCGGTGATCACCCGCGAGATGATCCGCACCGCCCTGGTCCCCTCGCCGGACGTGGGGCTGGATCTGCCGCCGGCGCTGCGCTCGCTGGCCGACTGCGGCCTGGCCGACCAGGTCGAGCAACTGCGCATCACCCCGGAGTTTCTCGATACCGAGGAGATCTCCAAGCTGTGGACGGCCACCCAGTCGCACTTCCGGCCCACCGCGGCCTACCAGGTCTCGGTGGTGCTGATCGAGGCGACGCGGCCGACCCGGCCGACGCTGCCGGTGCTCACCCGGGGCGAGATCGACCCGCTCTCCGGCCGGGAAAGGGGCGTGGTGGTCAGTCCCGACCTGCTACCGCCGTTGCCCACGCTCGAGGCGGTGCGCCCCGCGGACAACCAGCCGGTCGCACGGATGGACGAGACCGTGACGCTCGAGGGCCATCATCTCGACGGCGCGGCGCGCGAGGTGCGCCTGCGCAACGACCGCTTCCGCATCGACGAGCTGCTCGCGGCAACCGGGACGAGTGACGCGTCGCGCCTCACCTTCACCCTGCCCGCGGCGCGCGCGGCCGACTTCCCCGTCGGGGTCTACGACGTGAGCGCCCGGCTCGTGCGACCGGGCGAGAGCCTGCCGCGCGAAACCAACCGGCTCGCCCTGACGCTGGCCCCTCACATCACCAACCTGCCGCAGGCGGTGGCGCGCGATGGCAACGGCGATGCCGCAATCACCCTGACCTTCACCCCCGAGCTGCGCCCCGGCCAGTCGGTGTCGCTACTGCTCGGTCACGAGGAGATCAGTCCCGAGGGCTTCGTCGCCCCCCTCGCGACGCTCGACTTCATCGCTAGCGACGCAGACGCCGGTGCCCCGCTGGCGCGGCTGCGCATCGACGGCATCGACAGCCCGGTGGCGGACCGCAGCACCACGCCGCCGACCTTCCTCGATGTCCGGGTGACCATCTCATGAACGCGCCGCTGGACCTCGACTGGACCACCGCCAACCAGCAGCTGCTGGTAGCCGAGTTCGCTCGCCTGGGCGCGCTGCTCGGCGAGGGCGACCCGAGCGAAGCCCGACGCGAGGTCGAGGCCGCCTCCGCGCGCATGCCTGCCACCGCCGCCATCGATACCCTGACGCAGCTGTTCGCGCTGAGCGGCTTCGAGCGCGACGTGCTGCTGCTCACCGCCGGCGTGGAGATGGACACCCGGCTCACCGCCCTCTGTGCCCGGGCCCTGGGGCAAGCGCACGCTCCCTGGGCCACGTTCGGCCTCGCCCTCGACACGCTGCCCGATCCCCACTGGAGCGCCATCGCCCCGGTGGAGGCGCTGCGCCGCTGGCGCCTGATCGAGGTCGACGACAGCCTCGGCCTGACCGGCGGCCGGCTCAGGCTGGACGAGCGCGTGCTGCATTTCATTGGCGGACTGAACTATCTCGACCACCGCCTGGCGCCACTGCTGGAGGCCGTGCCACCGGCCGGCCTGATGGCCGAGGCGCACCGCACCATTGCCGCCGAGGTCGTCACGCGGCTGCAGGCGCAGCGCGGCCGGCTGCCGCCGGTGATCCTCAGGGGCGACGACGCCGCCGGGCAGGACGACGTGGCCGCCCACCTGGCCGAGCGTCTCGGCGTCGCGCTGTTCCGGCTGCATGCCGACGCCATCCCCGAATCGCCTCATGAACAGGACTCGCTAGCGATGCTGTGGCAGCGCGAGGCCGCCCTGCTCGGCGCCGGCCTGCTGATCCGGCATCGGGAGCACGAGAGCCGAGACGCCCTGCCTCATCTGCTCGCACGACTCGATGGCCTGGTCATCGTCGCCGCTCCCGAGGCACCGCGCCTGGACGGCGATAGCCTGGGCGTCACGGTCGACAAGACCGACGCGCCGGGACAGCGCGCCCTCTGGCACGCCGCCCTCGGCGACCGGGCTGCGGCCCTCGACGCCACCATCGAGACCCTGGCCGGGCACTATCGCCTCGATGCACGGCGCATCGCTCGCATCGCCACGCGGCTGGAGGGCGACGACCTCCCCAGCTTGCACCACCTCTGCCGGGGTGACGCCGGCGGCCTCGGCGCACTGGCCCAGCCCATCGACGCCCGTGCCAACTGGGACGACCTGGTGCTGCCCGAGTCCCAGCGCCGCACCCTCGAACAGCTCGCCGTGCATACCCGCCACCGTCTCATCGTGCACCACGACTGGGGCTTCGCCGACAGGAGCAGCCGCGGCCTCGGCATCGCCACCCTGTTCACTGGCGAGAGCGGGACCGGCAAGACACTGGCCGCCGAGGTCCTGGCCAATGCCCTGGAGCTGGCGCTGTATCGCATCGATCTCGCCTCGGTGGTCAGCAAGTACATCGGCGAGACGGAGAAGAACCTGCGCCGGCTGTTCGACGCCGCCGAGGACATCGGCGCCCTGCTGCTGTTCGACGAGGCCGATGCCCTGTTCGGCAAGCGCAGCGAGGTCAAGGACAGCCATGACCGCTACGCCAACATCGAAGTGAGTTACCTGCTCCAGCGCATGGAGGCCTATCGCGGCCTGGCCATCCTCACCACCAACCACAAGGCTTCCCTGGATACCGCCTTCCAACGCCGCCTGCGCTTCGTGGTGCACTTCCCCTTCCCCGACGCCGCCCAGCGCGAGGCCATCTGGCGCACGGTGTTCCCCAGCGCCACCCCGCTCGGCGAGCTGGACTACACCAAGCTCGCGCGGCTCAACGTGGCCGGCGGCAGCATCCGCAACATCGCGCTGTCCGCCGCCTTCCTCGCCGCCGAGGCCGGTACACCGGTCACCATGGGCCACCTGCGGCGCGCCGCCCACCTCGAGGCCGCCAAGCGCGAGAAGGCACCCTCCGACGCCGAAACCCGGGGGTGGTCATGACGCGCCTGGTGCTGCATATCGACCGGCTGGTGCTGCGCGGCATCGATCCCGACGATGCCGAGGCGATCTCTGCCGGCCTCCAGGCCGAGCTGCAGCGCCGCCTGGCCGCGCCGGCTGCGGTCGACGCCCTGGTCGAAGGCGGCGACCGGGCCCGGCTCCGAATCCAGCCCCATGTCGTTGGACAGGCCCCAGCCAGCGGTGGCCGGGCCCTGGGCAGCGCCATCGCCGACGGCCTCGCCGGGAGGAAGCGATCATGACACGACACGCCAGGCACCATCCCGCCCCCCACACCGCCGATGTCCAGACCGGCCTCCTCCAGCGTCGCTGCGCCTGCGGCGGCGCCGCCTCGCCGCTCACCGGCGAGTGCGAGGAGTGCCGGCGCGACGCGACGCCTGGCCTGCAGCGTCGACTGGCCATCGGCCGTCGCGACGATCCCCTGGAGCAGGAAGCGGACCGTGCGGCGGCCCGGGTGCTGCAGGGGCAGCACGCCGAGCCGACACGGGGTACGCCACCCCGCCTTTCTCGCCGCGGCGCCCAGACCGCAACGCCGGACGCCACCGCCCCGCGCAGCGTCCACCGCACCCTGCAACGACCGGGGGAGCCACTGCCCGGCGCGACCCGCGCCTTCTTCGAGCCGCGCTTCGGCCACGACTTCGGCCGGGTGCGCATCCATCACGATGCGGCGGCGGCCGGCTCGGCCCGGGACGTCGACGCCCTGGCCTATACCGTCGGCCGGGACGTGGTCTTCGGCCAGGGCCAGTACGCGCCGCACCGTCCGGCCGGACGCGAGCTGATCGCCCATGAGCTGGCCCATGTGGTGCAGCAATCGGAGCAGGCGCCCCACCGGCTCCAGCGACGGGCAATCCATGACGGCGACATTCTGTTCGAGGGAACCTGCGAGTTCCTCGCCTGCAATTCGAAGTGGGCCTGCGAAGATGCCGACAATGGCGTGGCCTGTGCAGACGGCACACGCAATGCCCATTCGGAAACCGGCAAGAGATACCGGCCGCTCTTCACCTGTGATACCCGCTGCGAGAACAACAGAACCTGTGAGGATGACGGTAACTGGATGGCCATTCCCAGCGGCAGATTTGCTCGCAGCAAGTGCGGCCAGGATCTCGTGATTTGTGCCAATGGCCACTTCACCCACGGATCGGTCCGAGACCGCTCTTCCGGTGAGCACTGGGAAGTCAGCCCCGGCATCATTGATCGGCTCGATGTTGCCCGGGGCACCTTCACCGGCGCCATCTACGGAAGCGAGAGCGACCAGGCGTTTCTCCGCGATTCAAGGTGTCGTCCATCGCCGGAGACAGATACGGAGCCCGGTAGTCGCAAGGGGGGTGACGAGGATAACCAGGCGGATGAGGCAGACACGCCAGCAGAGCATGGCAATGCCCGTGACACCCGAGGGGCGTCGGGAGCTCGCCGAGTATATTCATTGACCTTCGATGACGGGCCACACGCCGCTCCCCTGGGCGGTGGCAACAACCGCACCGAAAAGGTGCTGGACACGCTCCAGGACAAGAGCGCGACTGCAGGCTTCTTTGTCCAGACGCATGCACTCAGCGGAGAAGGCCGACCGTTACGCGGCAACACCCCCGTTGGGCGTCAGCTTATCAGACGCATGCGGGCCGATGGCCACGCGATCGGTATCCATACGGGAGGCACAATCGACCACGAATCACATCCCTCCGCCCAGGCCGCCGGACGATTGCAATCGGAACTGGAGACGGCCAGGTCTTTCATCCGCGAGACAACGGCAACGCCTGATCAAGCGGGGGTTGAGGCGACGCTGGTGAGACCACCATATGGCAGGTCCAATGAAGCCGTGGAGCAGACCTATCAGAACCTGAACTTGACCAACCTTCTCTGGGATATCGACGGGGATCCTCGAGGGGAAATGTCACTCGCCGATCTCAAGACCCAAGTCGCCGCAGGCATCCGGCGAATCGCAGCAAACAACTGGCGAGTTTCAACCCCTGCCGCACCGAAGATTGTCATCCTGTACCACGATATTCGCAGAAACACGTCCTCTCACTTGGGTGATGTCATGGAACATATCGAGCAGGTCACGCATGACATCGACGGCTCGAGCGCTAGCTTCGAGCGCCCCTAGACGAGTGGCGGCCACGGCGAACAGGAGAATCCTCATGGCCCCATGCAGCAAGGCATCCCGGTGCGAGCAATGCGAGACTGGTCGAAAGACAGCCTCGGCCTTCTCCCCCTACGGTCTCCAAGGCGCGCCGGTGGCCGGCACGCTGAGCCCTTCTCGACGCGCACAATTGGAAGCCGAAGCCGATACCCTTGCGGACCGTTTCATGAATTATCGATCGGCAATGGCGCCCAGGTCCCCTCTCGACGCGCCGGGCTTCCACAGGCCATCGCAGGCCGCCACCGTCGGCTCGATGCCGAAGACAGCGGTCCCTGACATCCGTCAGTCAAGCCCTCCCAGCGACACGATGCTGTTCAAGGAAGACGAGGAGGAGGCCAACAGTCAAGGCGGGACGCCAGCCGAGCCAAAGGGAATCGATAGCATTGAAGAGACGGCCGAAACGCAAGTCGGCGAGCCGAGTTCGGAGCGGTCACCCGAGGAGCAGGAGGCTGTCCTCACCAAGCGCATCGACAACCGAGGGAGGCCTGCGACACTCCCTCCAGCTACTGCGGGAAGTGGCCGCCCCCTGCCAACATCGTACCGACAGGAGATGGAGGCATTCTTCGGCCGCGACTTTTCCGGTGTCCGCATCCACAATGACGGGGCCTCTCATCAGTACACACAGCACCTTGGCGCTCTGGCGGCCGCGAGTCGGCATCATATCTACCTATCCAACCGAATCCCCGCCGGGCAATTCCCGCATCTGCTGGCCCACGAGCTGACCCATGTCGTACAGCAGAACCGGGCACCTCGCCTCGATCGCCAGCCTGCCGGTGTCGACATCACCGGCCAGGCCCCGACACATCCCGTTCTGCTGCAGAAACCTTCACCGGGCTTGCCCCCCGCCATCTCCTCAGCCCCGGAAGGCGTGCAGTGCTACCAGGACACGATATGCAGGGGGAAGCGCAGCGAGCACGACAGCACACAGCCCTACGATTTCCCCGATACCTATATCAGCCAGGTCAACGTGTCGCTGACCGACCAGCGGGTCACGCTGGACTGGACCGGCCCCAACGTTGCCGAAGCCGAACGCATCGTTCGGCGTGTCACCGGCGATGGCATCATCAATTGTTCCACAGGCGCCGGGGTACGCGGCGAGACCAGCTGTAACGATACCGGTCACAGCACCCGCAGCGGAAGCTGCTGCACCCCGATCGGCTCGTTCACGCTAGGAGGCCAAAGCTGCGTCACGCCGAAACTGAAGCTGCAGAACTTCAGTGGGTTCCAGCGCGCCGGCATCGGACTGCATTACTACTCCGAGGTACCACGTCATCCCGCCTCACATGGGTGCGTCAGGCTGCACTGGGGCGCCTCGAAGATCATCTTCGACAGTGCCCGCCCCGGGCATACCACCGTCGCGGTGAGCGGTCGCTATGCCGGCTCCTACCGCCGCTACCGAAGTTGCTCCTGAGACGCACGATCGACATGCGTCGAAGACCGTATCTCGTGGCCAGCGTCAGGAATGCCAGGCACTTGAGGAGACGCCGAATGATGGACCGCAATGATGATGATCAGCGACAGCAGGCCGGAAGATGAGTGGCTTTTCCAACTCCCCGCGCCTGGTCAAGGGCGGCATCGTGCTGGTCGACCCGGCGTCGGCCCGGGTGCGCCGAGTGATCGCGCTGCAGTACAACCCGGATTCGCTGAGCCGCACGCTGCAGGTGCAGACCCCGGGCGAAGGCGCCGAGCGCTCCGAGGCGCTGCGCCTGACCGGGCCGGCGGTGGAAACGCTCAGCCTCGAGGCGGAGATCGACGCGGCGGACCAGCTCGAGTTTCCCGACCGCCACCGGGGCACGGTCGAGGCCGGTATCGCCCCGCAGCTCGCGGTGCTCGAGGCTCTGATCAACCCGGGCAGCAGTGAACTGCTCGCGCGCAAGGCGCTGGCCGATGCGGGCACCCTGGAGATCGCGCCCATGGAAGCCGCGCTGGCGCTGCTGGTCTGGGGCGCCAACCGCATCGTGCCGGTGCGGGTCAACGACTTCTCGATCACCGAGGAGGCCTTCGACCCGTCGCTCAACCCCATCCGCGCCAAGGTCACCCTGGGGCTGCGCGTGCTGACCATCGACGACCTGGGCTTCGATCACAAGGGCGGCGGCCTGTTCATGGCCTACCTGCAATCACGCGAACGACTCGCCGGCCGGGCCGCCACGGTCGGCTTCGACGCCCTCGACATCGGAGGCCTACCATGACCGATCCGCTCAAGGCCTTCCTGCAGGCCAACGCCCTCACCTCGCCGGCCTTCGCGCCCGACAGCCGCTACCACAGCCTCGACACCGCCCAGTGGGCGGCCCCCGACGGCACCCCGGTCACCTACGTCAGGCGGCGTTTCATTCCGCCGCCCGAGCGGTTCGCCACGCTGCGCGAGCATGTCGTCGAGATGGGCGACCGCCTCGACACCCTCGCCGCCCAGCACCTGGGCGACCCGCAGCAGTACTGGCGGCTGTGCGACGGCAACGGCGCCCTGCGCCCGGCGGAACTGACCGACACCCCCGGCCGCCGGCTGCGCATCACCCTGCCGGAAGGCGTGCCCGGAGGCACCGATGTCCAGCTCTAGTGCCCTCCACCTGAGCCTGATGATCGGGCCGGTCGCCCCGGTGCCCGTGCCCGCGATGATGATCGAGGCGCTGGAGTCGGTCACCGTCACCAGCGAGGCGGGGGCGACCAGCGGCTTCCAGCTGCGCTTCCGGGTCAACAGCGAGTCCGAGCTGAACACCCTCTTCCTGATCGCCGTGGGCCAGAACACCGGACTCGGAACCCCGCCGCTGCGCGTGGTGCTGATCGTCACCCTGGGCGGCCGCCCCCAGCCGCTGTTCGACGGGGTGGTGACCAACGTCGAGGTCCAGGCCGGCCAGCACGGCCAGCCGGGCAGCATCTCGGTCACCGGCGAGGACCTCACCCGGGTGATGGACATGCTGGACTTCTCCGGCCTGCCCTATCCGGCCATGCCGATCGAGGCGCGGGTCGCACTGATCTGCGCCAAGTACGCCGCCTTCGGCATCGTCCCGCTGACCATCCCGGCGCTGTTCCCGGACGTGCCGATCCCGGTGGAGCGCATCCCGGCCCAGCAGGGCACCGACCTGGACTACCTCCAGCAGCTGGCAGAGGAGGTCGGCCACGTGTTCTACATCGAGCCGGGCGAGGTGCCGCTGACCAACGTTGCCTACTTCGGCCCCGAGATCAAGGTCGGCCCGCCGCAGCCGGCGCTCAACATCGACATGGACGCCCACACCAACGTGGAGTCGCTGAACTTCCGCTTCGACCCCACCAAGGGCGTGCTGCCCGTGGTGTTCATCCAGAACCCGCTGACTCGCGCGCCGATCCCGATTCCGATCCCCGACCTCAACCCGCTGCAGCCGCCGCTGGGCGCGCTGCCGGCACCGATCGCCAAGCTCAGGATGCTCAAGGACACCGCCAAGATGAACCCCATGCAGGCGATCTCCCGGGGGCTCAACGAGGCCAAGAAATCCCAGGATGCCGTCACCGCCAGCGGCAGCCTCGACGTGCTGCGCTACGGTCGCCTGCTCAAGGCGCGCAAGCTCGTCGGCGTGCGCGGCGCCGGCGTCGCCTACGACGGCCTCTACTACGTGAGCCGCGTCTCCAGCTCCATCAAGCGCGGCGAGTTCAAGCAACGCTTCGAGCTGACCCGCAACGGCCTGATCTCGATCACGCCGACGGTACCGGCATGAAGGGGGCAAGATGACGGAACGCTACTACGGCAAATACCGCGGCGTCGTGCTCAACAACGTCGATCCGCTGCAACAGGGCCGCCTGCAGGTCCAGGTGCCCGACGTGGCCGGGCTGGTTCCCGCCAGCTGGGCCATGCCCTGCGTGCCGCTGGCCGGCCTGCAGAACGGCATGATGGCGTTGCCGGTGGTCGGCTCGGGGGTCTGGGTGGAGTTCGAGCAGGGCAACCCGGATCACCCGATCTGGGTCGGCTGCTTCTGGGGCAGCGCGGCCGAGGTGCCCGCCCTGGCGCTGGCCACGCCGCCGGGCATGCCGGCCATCACCCTGCAGACGCCGCTGCAGAACGGCATGACGATCTCCGACCTGCCCGGCCCCTCGGGCGGCATCATGCTCAAGAGCGCCACCGGCGCCAGCCTGATCGTCAACGACACCGGCATCTACATCCAGAACGGCAAGGGCGCCATGATCACGCTCGTCGGCCCGACGGTGACGATCAACAACGGCGCCCTGACCGTGATCTAGCGAGGACACCTCCATGCCCGGTCCCCTCCTCCATGTCGGCGCCTCGGTGCTGTGCGCCCACGGCGGCACCGCCACCCCCACGGTGCCCAACCCCCGCGTGCTGGTCAGCGGGCAGCCCACGGTGCTGATCAGCGGGCCCTACGCGATCGCCGGCTGCCCGTTCAACGTCTCGGGCTCGCCGGTGCCCTGCGTCACCGCCCAGTGGGTGGTGGCGGCCACGCGGGTCACCTCGGGCGGCCAGCCGCTGGTGCTGATGGACAGCCAGGCCCTGTGCGTTCCCAACGGCACGCCGCTGCTGCCGGTGTCGGCGCAGACACGCGTGATCGGGAGCTGACCCATGACCCAACGCCTGCATTTCCCCTATCGCTTCGACGGCCGTGGCCACACCCGCGACGACGAGGAGGCCCAGTGGCTCCGCGGCCTCATCGAGCAGGTACTGTTTACCGCGCCAGGCGAACGGGTGATGCGCCCGGATTTCGGCAGCGGGCTGCGCGAGCTGGTCTTCGCGCCCAACTCGCCGGAGCTGGCGGCCACCACGCAGTTCCTCGTCCAGGGCGCGCTGCAGCAGTGGCTGGGCGAGCTGATCGCGGTCGAGGCCGTGGAGGTCTCGGCGGTCGAGTCGCGCCTGTCGGTGACGATCGTCTACCGCATCCGCCGCAGCGATGCCCAGCTGACGGAGACCTTCTCCCAGGGAGGTGGCGCATGATCTACACCTGCTGCGACGAAAACCGCCGCGCCGCGGTCGACGCCCACCCGACGCTCAACGGCATCGACTTCCTCGAGGTGCTCGACGAGGACGCCCCGCCCGACAGCCCGCCCCAGCAAACGCTGCTGGTGCGCCTGCTCAAGCCCGTGCCCGGCGGCATCGCCCCCCATAGTGTGCGCCTCGAGGGCGGCGAGCGCATCCGCGACATCGGCGTCGCCTGGGTGGGCGTTGCCAGTGCGCCGCCGCCGTCACCGCAGACGACGCCGGCCGAGCGTGACCATTTCACCGCGCTGCCGGCGGCGGACCATGTCCTGCTGGTGCGCACCGACACGGCGGGCGATTTTTCGCGCTACCGGCTGATCCTCGAACAGGCGGCGGGCAGCCACGCCCCGCTGCCGAATTTCGACCCTCGCCTGTCGGCCGTCGACTTCGGCTTCAAGGTCGAATGCCCGAGCGACTTCGACTGCGCCGTGCCCCGCGACTGCCCGCCCACGCCGCGCCCCGCGCCGGACCTCGACTACCTGGCCCGCGACTACGCCAGCCTGCGCCGCCTGGTGATCGACCGCCTGAGCCGCCAGATGCCCGGCTGGCGCGACCGCAGCCCGGCGGACCTGGCCACCACCCTGGGCGAGCTGATCGCCTATGTCGGCGACCTGCAGCACTATCACCTCGATGCGATCGGCAGCGAAGCCTACCTGCATACCGCCCGCCGCCGCACCAGCCTGCGCCGCCATGCGCTGCTGGTCGACTACCACCTGCACGAGGGCTGCAATGCGCGCGCCTGGCTGCATGTCGAGGTCACGGACGGCCCGTCCATCGACCTGCCCGACGACGTGCAAGGCGTCACCCGCGTGTCGGGCGTGCCGGCGCGCGTCACCCCCGGCTCGCCCGAGGCGCGCACCCTGCACGAGGCGGCGCCGCTGGTGTTCGAGCCGCTGACGCTCGAGGGCCAACCGCGCCCACGCCTGCACCCCGGTCACAACCGCTTCGCCTTCTACACCTGGGGCGACGAACGCTGCTGCCTGCCGGTGGGCGCCACCGCCGCGACGCTCGCCGGCCACTGGTCCGACCTCGCCCCGGGCGAGGTGCTGGTGTTCGAGGAGGTGGTCGGCCCGCGCACCGGCGAGGCGGCGGACGCCGACCCCGCCCATCGCCACGCGGTGCGCCTCACCGCGGTGCGTGCCCGCGACGGCGCCAGCCCGCTCAGCGACCCCCTCGACGACACCGAGATCACCGAGATCCGCTGGCACCCCGAGGATGCCTTGCCCTTCCCGTTCTGCCTGTCGAGCCAGACCGACGACGACCACGGCAGTCTGATGCTCACCGAGGTGAGCATCGCCCTGGGCAACGTGGTGCTCGTCGATCACGGCATGAGCCTGGCCGGCGAGGACCTCGGCCGCGTCCCCGAGGCACGGCTGCACTACCCGCCCTCGGCGGGGGACGCCTGCGCGCGCCAGGCCCCCGAACCGCTGCCGCCGCGCTTTCGCCCGCGCCTGGCCGAGGGGCCGGTCACCCACCAGGGCACCATCGCCAAGACGCGCGTCGAGAGCGGCCAGCGCCGCAGCGAACGCCTGGCCTTCGACCCCGAGGCCTCGGCCCGCGCCGCCTTTACCTGGCACATGGCCGACGCCCTGCCCCGGGTGACGCTGGCCAGCGCCGACGGCGAGTCCTGGAGCGCGCGACGCGACCTGCTCGACAGCCAGGCCCAGCATCGCCATTTCGTGCTCGAGGTCGAGGACGACGGCGGCGCCCGGCTACGCTTCGGCGATGACACCCATGGGCGCCGCCCCCCCGGCGGAATGGCCTTCAGCGCCGACTATCGCATCGGCAACGGCCCCCAGGGCAACGTGGGCGCGAACAGCATCGTCCACGTGCTCACCGCCGAGACGCGCATCGCGGCGGTGCGCAATCCCCTGCCGGCCCGCGGCGGGGTCGCCCCGGAAAGCCTCGAGGAAGTCCGCCGCCACGCCCCCCACGCCTTCCGCACCCAGCAGCGGGCGGTGACGCCGGCCGACTACGCCGAGGTGACCGAGCGGCTCGACGGGGTGCAGCGCGCCGCCGCCGGCCTGCGCTGGACGGGCAGCTGGCACAGCGTCTTCGTCACCGTGGATCGCGAGGGCGGCGCGCCGGTGGACGAGTCCTTCGCCACCACCGCGCTCGCCCATCTCGACCGCTATCGCATGGCCGGCCACGACCTGCATATCGACGAACCGCTCTACGTCTCGCTGGAGATCGACCTGCTGGTGTGCGTCGCCCCAGAGGCGTTCCGCAGCGACGTGCGTCGCGGCCTGCTCGATGTGCTGGGCAGCCGGACTCGCGCCGACGGCCGCCGCGGCCTGTTCCACCCGGACCATTTCAGCTTCGGCCAGACCGTCTATCTGAGCCCGCTCTACGCGGCCGCGCGAGGGGTGGCCGGCGTCGCCTCGGTGCAGGTGACACGCTTCCATCGCCAGGGGCAGGAAGATCCCGGAGCGCTGGCCGACGGCTTCATGACGCTCGGCCGGCTGGAGATCGCCCGCCTCGACAACGATCGCAATTTCCCCGAGCACGGCGTCCTGCGCCTCGACCTGCACGGAGGCAAGTGATGAGCGACCCTCGGCCGAACGTCCCCAATTGCGGCTGCTGCGCCGGCATCGATGCCGCGACGCCACGCCGCCTCCACAACCCGCCCGGGCTCGCTGCCATCGCCTACCGGGTCGGCCGCCACGGCGACTTCCTCGAGTCGATGCGCGCGCGCCTCTCGAGCGCCGACCTCCCCGCCCTGGCCGCCCTGACCACCCGCGAAGCCAGCGACTTCACCCTGGCCCTCGGCGACGCCCTGGCCGCCTCGCTCGACGTCCTCACCTTCTACACCGAGCGCGTCGCCAACGAGCACTACCTGCGTACCGCCACCGAGCGCCTCTCGGTGCGCGAAATGGCACGGCTGATCGGCTATGAACTCGCCCCAGGGGTGGCCGCGAGCACCTATCTGGCCTTCACCCTGAAGGGCGTGCCCGGCGCCCCGGTCGAGCCGATCACCCTTCCGGTCGGCACCCGCGTGCAGAGTGTGCCCGGCCAGGACGAGCAGGCGCAGAGTTTCGAGACCATCGAGCCGGCGCCGGCCCGGGCCGAGTGGAATGCCATCCCGGTCAAGGCGAGCACGCCCTGGCGCCCCGCCAAGGGCGATACCGAGCTGTGGCTCGACGGCCTCGCCACCCAGCTGCAACCCGGCGACGCCCTGCTCGTCGTCGGCCAGGAGCGCCTGACCACCCCCGGCAACGAGCAATGGGACGTACGCGTGCTCGACGCGGTGGAACCCGACACCGACAACCAGCGCACCCGGGTGCACTGGAAGCGACCGCTGGGCAGCGTCTTCCCGCCCATGGATCCGGCCGCCACCGCCGCCCAGGTGCAGGTGTTTCGCCAGCGCACGGCGCTGTTCGGACACAACGCCCCCGACGCGAACCTGATGAGCGCCAACAACACCGATTCGAACGTCGGCCAGCTGATCGACAAGGGCGGCAGCACGGGGTCCTTCATCGGCATGATCGGCCTGCTGGCGACCGGCAGCCGCTGGGAGTGGAAGGACTTCACGATCGACCCGCCGACCATCGACCTCGACACCGACAACGCGAAGATCGTCGCCGGCGGCTGGATCGCGCTGGTATCGAACGAGCCGGGAAGGGGCAGCGCGGACCTGCCCGGCTACACCGAGTTGTATCGCGCCGAGAAGGTGATCCACCGCACCCGCAACGCCTTCGGGATCTCGGGCAAGATCACCCGCATCCATCCCGATACCGACGAGAACCTCACCGCCGCGCGCTACCCGCTGCGCCGCACCCTCGTCCTGGCCCAGAGCGAACGGCTCGTGCCCGCGGCTACGCCACTGCGGCATCCCGTCCACGGCGATGCCCTCGTCCTCGGCCGGCGCGAGGACGGCCTGCGACCGGGCCAGCCGCTCGCGCTCAGCGGCCGACGCCAGCGCCTCGGCCTCGCGCCCGAGGCCACCGGCCTGAGCCTCGCCCTCGACGACGGCGACAGCGTGGCCCTCGAGGGCGGCGACGAGCTGCTGCTGCTGGCCCCCGCGGTCCGCCTGCTCGGCGCGTCCGGGGGCCAGGCCCTCGCGGCCGACGCCTTCGCCGCGCTGATCGGCACGCCCGGCATTCGCCTTCGGCTCGCGCTCATGGATCGCGACGGCCGGCGCGGCACCCTCGTCGCCTACGCCACCCAGGTGCGCCTGCTCGCCGGCCGCGATGACGACGCCCGGGTCAGCGAGATCGCCTTCATCGCCACCACCGATGACGCCATCACCCTGGAGCGCGACCACACGATGCTGCGCCTGCAGGCGAGCCTGACCCACGTCTACGAACGCGCCAGCCTACGAGCCAACGCCAATGTCGCTCCCGCCACCCACGGCGAAAGCATCGAGACGATCCTCGGCAGCGGCGATGCCGGCACCGCCAACCAGCGCCTGGCCCTCGACCAGGCGCCGCTCACCTTCGTCGGCGCCGACACCCCGAGCGGGCGCGCCTCGACCCTGGAGGTGCGCGTCAACGACGTGCAGTGGCAGGAAGTCCCCAGCCTGCACGGGCAGGCCCCCGAGCGTCGCGTCTTCGAGACCCGCCGGGACGACGCCGGCGTCACCACCGTGCAGTTCGGCGACGGCCGCGAGGGCGCGCGGCTGCCCAGCGGCGAGAGCAACCTGCGGGCGCGTTACCGCAAGGGCCTGGGCGTGGCCGGCAACCTGGCGGCGAACCGCATCACCACCCTGCTGAGCCGGCCGCTGGGCGTGAGCGAGGCGACCAACCCCGTGCCGGCCACCGGCGGCGAGGATGCCGAGACGCTCGCCCGGGCCCGCGACAACGCGCCGCTCACCGTGCTCACCCTGGAGCGCGCGGTGTCGATCGACGACTATGCCAACTTCGCCCGCGCCTTCGCCGGCATCGACAAGGCGCACGCCCTGTGGCTTCCCGCCGGGCCGGCGCAGGGCGTGTTCCTCACCCTCGCCGGCGTCGACGGCGCCGAGCTGCCCGCCACCGGCGATACCCTGGCCAGCCTGCGGCAGGCGCTGGTCGGCTACGGCGATCCCCTGGTGCCGCTGCGACTGGTGAACTATGTCGACGCGCGCTTCCGCTGCCGCCTGGCGGTCAAGGTGCGCGCCGCCTTCGCGCCGGACCCGGTGATGGTCGGGGTCGAGGCCGCCCTGCGTGGCCGTTTCGGCTTCGCGCAACGCGCCTTCGGGCAGGCCGTGTCGGTGGACGAGGTGGCGGCGGTGGCCCAGGCGGTACGCGGCGTGGAGGCGGTGCACGTGACGCGGCTGCATCGCCTGGGCATGCCGCCGGCGGTCGAGCCGCGCCTGTTCGCGGCGCTGCCGGTGGACTCGCTGACCACGCTGCCCCAGGCCGCCGAGCTGCTCACCCTGGACGCTGCTCCGCTCGAGCTGGAGGTGCTGCCATGAGTCTCGAGGCGCAAGTCCTGTTCGAACTGCTGCCGGCCGTCCACCGCCTGCGCGATGCCGAGCTGGCCCGGGCGATGGGCCTCGAGCGCGGCCCGCTCGAGGAACTGGTGACGGTGCTCGCCGAGCAGCTGCGGGTGACCGAGGAAGGCCTCGAGCAGCTGCACGACGACCTGTTCATCGAGACCTGCGCCGACTGGGTGGTGCCCTATATCGGCGACCTGATCGGCTATCGCGACCTGCACGAGGTGGGCGACAGCGCCGGTCCGCGGGCCGAGGTGGCCCATACCATCGCCTTGCGCCGGCGCAAGGGCACGGCCCTGGTGCTCGAGCAGCTTGCCCGCGACGTCACCGGCTGGGACGCCCGGGCGGTCGAGTATTTCCAGCGGCTGTGCACCACCCAATACATGAACCACCCGCGGCGCCACAACCGCCAGTCGCCCGACCTGCGCGCCGGCGAGGCGCTCGAGTGGATCGGCAGCGCCTTCGAGACCGCCAACCGCACCCTGGACGTGCGACGCATCGAGTCCGGCCGCGGACGCCACAACCTGCCCAACGTCGGTCTGCACCTGTGGCGGATCCGCGCCTATCCGCATCGCGACTCGCCCGCCACGCGCGCCGGCCCGCGCCGCTACCGGGCGAGCCCCCTGGGGCACGACCTGCCGCTCTACAACCGCCCCCAGGCGGAGGACGACATCACCCACCTGGCCGAACCGGACAACGTGCCCTGGCCACTCTCGCGCCGCCGCCTGCAGCAACACCTGGCGCGCCACTACGGCGCCCCCGACGCCTTGCCGGCCCCGGCCCTCTCGCTGCGGGTCGACGGAGAGCACATCGCACGCGAGCGCATCCGCGTCTGCAACCTCTCCGACGAGGGCGCGAGCTGGGCCCATACCCCGCCACCCGACGGCACCTACGCCCTCGACCCGGTGCTCGGGCGCATCGCGCTGCCGGCGGACGCCGCCGACCCGGCGGACGTACGGCTCGACTGGCACGAGGGCTTCCCCGCCGACCTCGGCGGCGGCGAATACTCGCGCCTGGCCACGCTGCCCGCGCCGGCGGACACCACCAACGTGCAGCGCGTGCCCGACGACCAGCCGACGCTGGCCGCCGCCCTCGCCGCACTGGGTGGCGACGGCGTGATCGAGATCACCGACAGCGACCGCTACAGCGAGACCCTGGCCATCGAGGTGGCGGCGGGTGGCAGCATCGAGATCCGCGCCACCGACCACCGTCGGCCGACCCTCGAGCTCGGCGGGCTCAGCGTGCGCGGCGGCGCTGACAGCGCCTGCATCCTCAACGGCCTGCTCGTCACCGGCGCGCCGCTCGGCGTGCCCGACGCCGACGGCAACGCCCTGGCGCGCCTCGACCTGCACCACTGTACCCTGGTGCCCGGCATCGGCCTGACCGCCGAGGGCGCGCCCAGCGACCCGGCCACGCCCAGCCTCGTGCTCGAACTCGCGGGGCTCGAGACCCGGCTCAAGCGCTGCATCGTCGGCGGCGTGCGCAGCCACGAGCGCGCCGCCTTCCACGCCACGGACTGCCTGATCGACGCCCTCGACCCCGAGGGCGTCGCCTTCGCCGCACTCGACGACGCCGGGCCCGGCGCGGTGCTGTCCCTGGCCGGCTGCACGGTCGTCGGCAAGCTCCATGCCAGCGAGATCGCGCTCGTTTCCAACGCCATCCTGCTGGCGGCGCTGGCCAGCGGCGACGCCTGGGCGGCCCCGGTGCGCACGGCCCGCAAGCAGGTCGGCTGCGTGCGCTACTCCTGGCTGCCCTTGGCGTCCATCGTGCCCCGGCGCCATCGCTGCCAGCCCCACCCAGCCGCCGGTACCCCCCACATCGCCCCCCGCTTCGACTCGCGGCATTACGGCACCCCGGCCTACGGCCAGCTCGCCGCGGCCACCCCGCCGGAGATCCGGCGCGGCGCCGACGACGAGAGCGAGATGGGCGTCTACCACCATCTCGCCGGCGCCCTGCGCGAGACCAACCTGCGCATCCGACTCGCCGAGTATCTACGGGTCAGCCTGCGGGCCGGCATCTTTCACGAATCCTGAGGGAGGGAATCCACCATGAGTTTCGACCTGAGCCGCGTCCGCTTCGACGCCCGACGGGACTTTCTCGGCGTGATCATGCAGCAGGGCCGGGTGCAGCTGGACGCCGACTGGAACGAGTGGATCGCCCAGCTCGCGCGGCGCCTCCAGGCCGGCACCCTGGATACCCTGGGCGGCAACGCGGTGCCGCGCATCACGCCCGACGGCTTTCGCATCGAGGCGGCCGGCGGGGCGCTGACCATCGGCGCGGGGCGGATCTACGTCGACGGGCTGCTGGCGGAAAACCACGGCGGTGCACCCGACGCCTGGGGGCCGCGCCTCGCCGAGCCTGTCGGCAGCGTGCCGCTCGACTACGCCGACCAGCCCTACTACCCCGGCCCGCCGGCCCTGCCCGAGGGCCCCGGCCCGCACCTGGTCTACCTCGACGTGTGGCAGCGCGACATCACCGCCGTGAACGCGCCCGACCTGATCGAGCCGGCCGTGGGCGTCGACACCACGGGGCGCCTGCAGACCGTCTGGCAGGTGAAGGTGCTGCCCGACGTGGGCGATATCGACTGCGCCAGCGACGCCGCCGACATCCCCGGCTGGCCGGCCGCCACCGCGCCCTCCGGCGCGCGGCTGACCACGGCCACCGCCGCGACCAGCCCGGACCCCGACCCCTGCCGGGTGCCACCCGCGGCGGGCTATCGCGGCCTGGAGAACCAGCTCTACCGGGTGGAGGTACACCAGGCGGGCGCGCCCGGCACGGCCACCTTCACGTGGTCGCGCGACAACGCCACCGTCGCCTCCCGGGTGACCCATATCAATCCGGCGCGCACCCGCATCACGGTGGAGAGCCTCGGCCGCGACGAGCGGCTGAGCTTTCACGAGGGGGACTGGGTAGAGGTGACCGACGACTGGCGCGAGCTGCACGGCCTGCCCGGTGAGCTGCGCCGCATCCGCACGCCCGACGGCGTCGACCCGGTGGCCCGCACCCTGGAGTTCGAGGCGGCCCTCACTGAAGGGCTGTTCCCGACCGCCGAGCAGCAGGCGACCGATCCCGCGCGCCACACCCGCGTGCGCCGCTGGGACCAGTCCGGCCAGGTGCGCCACGAGGACGGCAGCCCCTACCCGGGGCACGATCTCGACGCGCCCGGCAGCAGCGGCGAGATCACCATTCCGCCTACCGGCACCCGGCTGTTGCTCGAACACGGCATCCTGGTCGAGTTCGACCTCGCCCCGACGGGCGGCGAGTTCCGGACCGGCGATCATTGGGTGTTCACCGCGCGCAGCGACGAGGCCAGCATCGAGACGCTCGACCAGGCCCCGCCCCGCGGCATCCATCACCACCATGCACGCCTCGCCCTCGTCACCTTCCCGGACGACGAGACCGACTGCCGCGCGCTGTGGCCACCGCTGCCCGCGGACGAGGGCTGCGAGTGCACGGTATGCGTCTCCACCGAGGGCCACAACGCCGGCACGGCCACGCTCCAGCAGGCCATCGACGCGGTGAAGGACAGCGGGGGCACCCTCTGCCTGGGCATCGGCCGCTACGCGATCGAGACGCCGCTCGACGTGCACGACGCCCGCTCGCTGCGCATCCGCGGCCAAGGCTGGGCGACCCAGCTGGTCGGCCAGCGCCCGGGGAGCGTCCTCGACATCGCCGACGGCACCGGGGTGGTTCTGGAGAACCTCACCGTCATCGGCTCGGCCAACGAGGGCGTCACCCCCCTGATCGCCGTGCGCGGAACGCTCGACTTCCGCGCCCACCATATCAACGTGCTCGGCCTTTCGGTGAGCGATGCCACCAGCGTGGCAATCGGCCTGAGCGGCAACCTGCTCGGCCTGCGCATCGACGACTGCGCGCTGGTGGCCGAGCGCGGCATCGCCAGGGTCGCCGGCGGCGATCTCGACCACGTCCTGACCGGAGAGCTGCGGATCGCCGGCAACCTGATCCTCGCCAGCCGGCGCGGGGTGAGCCTCGACGGCACCAGCCTGCACTACGCCAGCACGCGCCTCGAGGGCAATGTCCTGCTGGCCGGCCGGGGGGCGGCCATCGTCGCCACCGGCGCCACCCTGCCCGGCTCGCCGCTGGTGATCGCCGACAACGTGATCTACACCCGCGGCGACGGCATCCGCGGCGGCGTGGATGCGCTCAGCATCGTGGGCAACGAGATCACCGGCCTGGAGGGCAGCGGCGACGGCATCGTGCTCGAGGAGGGGCTCGACCCCGTGGCCCTCGACGGGGTCCGCGTGTGCCACAACCGGCTGCGCGAGCTGGGCGGCAACGCCATCGCCGTCAGCCACCGACTGGACGACGCGATCATCGCCGACAACCGCATCGACGGCATGGGCCTGGGGGCGCTGGCGATGCGCGAGAACGCCGCGGCCGGCCAGCTGCGCCTGAGCGGCAACCGCTGCCAGCGGCTCGGCCTAGCGGTGACCGGCGACGACCTTGCCTTCGCCGCCCTACAGCTGGTGCGCGTCGAGCGCGGCGAGCTGCTCGACAACACCGTCGCCCAGGTGGCCCGCCAGGCGGTCGCCAGCCCGGCCATCGATGCGCTGCGCGTGCTGGGCGTGGGCCAGCTGCGCATCGCCGGCAATCGCTTCCATGGCATCGGCCCCGACCGCAGCGCCGGCCCGATCACCGCCGCACGCCTGCCGCCGCCCTTCGACCGGGTCGCCTTCGACGACAACAGCATCGACCGCCTCGCTGACGGCGATCCCTCGCCGAGCATCGCCGAATGGAGCGCCCTGGATCTCGCCCCGACGCGCGGCCGCGACCCGCGCTATCACGCCGCCGCGGCTATCGTCATGGCGGGCCGGGCCAACGAGGCCGCCGCGGGCACCACCGCCTACCTGGTGACCGACAGCCTGGTCATCGCCCTGCCGGTGGCCGCCGGGCAGGCGTCGATCCGCGGCAATCGGCTGCGCGGCCACCAGTCGGGCACGCCGCTCGTCCGCTGCGCCGCCGTCGAGTCCTGCCTGTTCACCGAGAATCACTGCGAAGCGATCATCGAGGAAGGCGGCAAGGAGCCGCTGCTCGGCCAGTTGAGCGCACGCGCGCTGAACGTCAGCAACAATCGCCTGATCGCCCCGGGTGACCTGCAGACGCTGGCGCTGTTCCCGATGAACCAGCAGGCCATCGTCATCGGCAACATCAGCACGGGCCCGATCGACGTGCCCGATGGCAGTCCGGTCCCCGCGAACATCCAGCTCACCAACATCTTCGGCATCTGAGGGAGGCACGTCATGGCCATCGCGACCTACCGCGGCGAGAAGAGCGTCGCCGATCTCGCCACACGGCTCTACACCCGCCTCACGCCTCGACAGCGAGAGAAGGCCGAGGCCGCGCTCCTCAAGGCCAATCCCCGGCTGCGCGACCCCAAGACCCTGCCCGAGGGCGCCGTGCTCGAGGTGCCGGACCTCGATGGCCCGCGCCTTCGCGCCCGAGGCGACTTGGCGAATCCCGCCGACGAGATCGGCGATGGCGTGACGGAGGCCCTGGAGGCGCTCGGCCAGCGGCTCGCGGCGCGCTTCGAGAGCGACCGGCAGGCCACCCAGGCCGCGCTCAAGCTGGCGAAGAGCGCCGCCTTCAAGCGCGTGCTCGGCGAGCACCCGGCACTGAAGGAGAGCGCCGGCCTCGCCACCAAGGCCCTCGGCGCTCGCGACAAGGCGACGGGCGCGCGGCAGAAGGCCGTCGCGACGGCACTCAAGCAGGCCCTCGCCGGCCTCGAGAAGCAGCGGCGCTAGCCCCGGGCCAGGCGCCGCTCCTCGATCGGCTTACCCGCTACTGGATGCGGTCGTGGCCAAACACCATGTCGCCGCCCGGGGCCCCGGTATGGCAGGCGATGCAGCCCTGGTCCATGCCCTTGGCGACGCGCCCGGCCAGCGGCACCCCGGCGGGATTACTGTCCAGTTCGCCGCTCGGCAGGTACTTCACCCAGAACCAGTCGTGGTTGTCGGGGTCGTAGCCTTCCCGCTTGAACATCACCGTCACCGCGCCCAGGTAATCGTCGGGAGCGTTCCAGACCGTCTCCTTCGAG
Organism: Halomonas maura; assembly: GCF_030409305.1. Taxonomy (GTDB): domain Bacteria; phylum Pseudomonadota; class Gammaproteobacteria; order Pseudomonadales; family Halomonadaceae; genus Halomonas; species Halomonas maura. Next base: position 110,077 of record NZ_JAUFPQ010000016.1, on the reverse strand, counting down.
GCGCCCTCGCCGCCGTAGTTGCGCTTGACGATCACCGGCCCGGTGGTCCCGTCCACCGTCACCTCGCCGTCGAGGGTATCGAGGATGGCGCCATGCGGATGCTGGCCGGTATAGGGCGCGGACATGGTGCGCCCCTCGCCGACCAGGTTCGCCTCCTGCAGGGCGCTCCATAGCGCCTCGGCATAGGCGACATCCTCGTCGCCCCCGAAGGGCGCCTCCTGGGCCAGTGCAGCCTGGCCGCCGATCAGCAGTCCGACCCCGATGGTGCCCAGTAGTCTGATGGTGTTCATGGTTGACCTCCACGCCTCTGTCGTCAGGATGATTCGATAGCCCGCAGGGCTTGGTCGTCGATATCCGGCCGACCTTACGGCCCATCCGGCCTGGCGTCGTCATGGGACGAGGCCGACACCAGGCTCAGGCACCGGACGCGATAGTCCGCTCCCGTCACCAGCATCAGTCGATCGCGCTCCAGGCGAGGAGCGGCCCGCAGGGCATCGTCCAGGGTCGACTGCCAGACGCGGGACAGGTCATCCGCGCGGAGGACCGTGACCCGCGAGGCCGCGTCGGCTACCACGACCCGTCCGGCCGCGACGCGCAGGGGCATCGACACGCCCGCCCCCAGGTCGTGTCGCGCCAACGGCGTCCCGCTGGCCTGGTCGAGCACCCGCAGCACGCCATCCAGGCGCGCCAGGTAGAGGCGTCGGTCATCGACCGTGGGACTGCCGCTGGCGACCCGGTCACGATAGCGCCAGCGGAGGTCGCCGCTCGACGGCTCGAACGCCAGCACCTCGCCGGCGAAGGTGGTGACGAACACCAGTTCCCGGCCCGCCACCGGCCGGTAGACCAGTTCCTGCCCGACCGGGCGCTGCCAGAGCAGGCGCCCCGTGGCCGGTTCCAGTGCGGTGAGCCTCGCGCCCTGGCCGCCGGTCACCAGCACCCCGGCGGCGAGTGCCGGCGGATAGACCCAACCCTCGAAGCGGCGCATCCAGCGCACCTCCCCCGATGCCGCCTCGACGGCCCGCAGGGTACCGTCCCGACCGGCCACGAAGGCCAGGTCGCCCGCCACGCTGGGCGAATAGAGGCTCGCCTCAGGAAAGCGGCGCCAGCGCACCTCGCCGCTGCGAGGGTCCAGCGCCACCAGGCCCGAGCCGGTGCCGACCAGCAGGTTGCCCGCCGCCATCACCGGCGCGAAGGTCTGCTCGCCGGCCAGTGCCCGCCATACCCGCTCGCCGCTCTCGCGGTCGAGACGCACCACGCCGTCATCGGAGGCGAAGAGCGCCCGCTCGGTGACCAGCGGATTGGCGGGATAGACAGCTCCGGCTACCGGGGCTTCGACCAAAGGCGCTCCGTCCGCCGCAGCGTCGGCCGCTGACACGCCCGGCAGCACCAGCCATGCCATCAGTAGCAGCAGCAACAGCTTGCGCCTGACCATCCGATATCCCCTTTTCCCGGCGCCCGACCCGGCAGATGCAGTGGCCAAGCGGAAGGCGCCGGCCCGGACCGACGCCGCCTCCCTGCTGATGGGACGCTCCGGTCAGCCGTTCCTTACAGCGCGCCGACCCGCTCGTCTCCCGGGCGCGGCCAAAGGCGCCACGGGCGCGATGCCACTCGGCCTACCACCAAGGTCGTGTTGTCGCCGGTGACCGTAACGGCCATGATGCCGGCCATTGAAGCACGCATAAAAAAAGGTCCCCCGAAGGGGGACCAGGTGGAGCACGCCAGCTCACGTTCAGAATCGTCGCTGCCAAGGCAGCCGATCCTGCAAAAAACAAAGCAAAACACGCTCCAACAAATACAAAACGCTCTTGAATCAAGGCCTTGGATAACAACAACAAGCGCAGGCCTTGTCGCTTCCCCCCGTATCGGTTGCTGCAACGCACCTCACCAAGGCTTACCGACCCCGCCTTGCCTCAGCATGGTGCTGCAGGACCACGCCTCGTTCCGCCCCGTCATGTGGCAGGCGCCAGACTCAATCGTCGATGGCACTCGTAAAGATCAACCGGTTGCCGAACGGATCGGCAATCGACATCTCGCTGCTCCCCCAGGGCATCGCCTCCAGTGCCGGCCGGGCGTATCGGTAGCCGGCGCCCAGCAGTTCGCGATGGAACGCCGCGATCTCGCGGGCCTCGATCCGCAGCGTCGTACCGGGAGAGGCATCGCCATGGTGCTCCGACAGGTGAAGCACGCAATCGTCCCTGGAAACCTGCAGGTAGAGCGGCAAGTCGTCCGTCAAGCGATGCTGCCAATCGACAGCGAAACCGAGGAAGTCCACGTAGAACTCCCTGGCCTTGGCTTCATCGAAGATTCGAAGAATCGGGGTTGTTCTTCCCAGGCTCATTGTATGGGGACTCTTTAGTCTGCGGCATTCATTCGATTGCTAAAGAACCATGAAGATAGTCCATTGGGACCGCTTACGGCCATGTCCATGGCTCACATACCAAGAGGCCGCCGATCATGGATCGGCGGCCTGGGGTCTTGCGTCAGCGCGGCCCGCGGGCCCAGGGCTTACTTGGCCTTGGGAGCGGCTTGCTTGACCGCCTTGGTCGCGGTCTCGGTGGCCTGCTGGAGGCCTTCCTGGGCCTGCTTCACGCTGCCCTCGGTCAGCTTCTGGCTTTCCTGAACGAACTCCTGCTGCAGGGCTACCGCCTTCCCTGCATTGTCCTTCAGACGCTCGGTGAGTTCCTTGGCGACGGCCTGCTGGCCTTCCAGGTAGCTCTTCAGGCCTGCGGCGTCCTTGACCTCCACCAGGCTACGCAGCTGCGTCAAGCCGGTGTCGGCATAGGCCTTGGTGGCGTCGAGCTGGGCATTGACCAGCTTCTCGGTGACGTCGATGGACAGGGCGGCGAAGGCGCGTGCCGGGGCGAAGAACACGGACTCGAACTGGGCGGTGTCGAACTGCTTGGCGTCGAATGCGAAGACGTTGGTCATGATGGGAACCTCCGGGTTCTGAATGTCGTGGAACGGGAGATTCCCGCTCTGCTGCAGTGCACAATAGCAAGGAATTTTGTGCACTGCAACATAGATCGGAGCTTGGGCTCCGCGCCTACCACCTCCCAGGAAATGGGGTTCCCTCACGGTCACGATGAGCCCCCTGGATAATGCTGGCTATGCGGCGTCAGCGTCATCCAGTAGCCAGTCGCGGCGCAGGCGGTTCATGGCGGCGTAGGGCGGTGCCACCTCGTCTCCGCTAGTCGCCGAGGTAGCAGAAGCTTATATTCAGCATATTCTAATATAACGTACGCATCAGCCGCGCCCGTCCGCGGGCGTCGGCTGGATGCGATGGTTGGGCCGCGTACGCATCCATGCTGCTACCCGCTCGGCAAGCATGATCACCGTGAGGTTGGGTACCACACGCGGAATGGCGGGAATCACTGATGCGTCGACAACCGAGAGGTTCTCGAATCCATGCACTCTGCAGTACTGATCCACCACGGCCCCGGCTATGCGATCCTGACCCATGGACGCGGTGCCGAGCGCATGGCAGTACGTGCCGATATGCTGCAGGATATAGCCACGGAGCAGTTCGTTAGAAGCAACGACATCATCGGTCAGGCCGACGATCCCTCGCGTCTCCCGCCTCATGGGTTCGGTGTTCGCGAGCCCCCACGCGATACGCGTCGCCACCATCAGTCGCCGCATGTCCTCGGGGTCCGAAGCGTAGTTCAACTCGATCTGCGGCGCAGCGTTTGGGTCCGCGCTGGCGAGGCGCACCGTCCCATGGGACCGGGGAACCATCAAAGCGGCCCTCAGGACAGCGACGACGGGCACCTGGGCGAGTTCAAGCAAGGCCGGCATCCCGCTGATGTCCAGATGCGTGGTCATCACCATCTGCAAATCGTCGGTTTCGGTCGAGTCCTGGGCGGTCAACGTCGCGACGACCTGGAAGCGCGGGTCGCGGCCCGGCATGCACTGGCCCGGCGGTGGCCGCAGGTACACAGGGACCGCCGCATGGTCACAGAGCTTCGCGCCGACACCCGGCGAATCGAGCAACACCTCGATGCCCAGTTCGCGCAAGTGCTCGCGCGGCCCGATCCCTGACCTCAGCAGTATCGCGGGTGAGCCTATGGCCCCGGCACACAGAACCACCTGCTTGGCGTATCTGAAGCCGCCGTTCTCGAGCTCGACACCGACCGCGCGCCGAGCATCGAAGCGCACGCGATAGACAGTGCTCAGCGGCTCCACTGCGAGATTTGGACGCTCGCGTGCGGTATCGAGGTATCCAACGGCGGTTGAGATGCGAGTTGTACAATCGCGATTCATCGGCCACGGCCCGACGCCATGTGCGCCGACGGCATTGTGGTCGCGAACCTCCGGGAGCCCTTTCTCGCGACAGGCATCGTAGAACCCGCGTTGGATCGGGATCAGCTCCCCGTCCGTGTAACGAGTAATCGGAATCGGACCGGTCTTTCCGTGTCCCTCGCCCTCGCTGTCTCGGTCTGCTTCGAGCTGTCGGTAATACGGCTGCACCTGCTCCCAGCTCCATTCCGGATTACCTGCCCGGACCCATGCTTCGAAGTCGCGGGGCTTGCCCCACTGGGCTGCCGCGGCGTTGATTGCTGAAGTGCCCCCGCTCACCTTCCCCCGGCGATAAGGCATCGTCCGTCCGGTTACTGGTACCGCCGAATAATTCCAGTCGTACGCGATAGGGCCGAGGTCTCTCGAATCCAGCAGATCGGGCGGTGTCGCTGAGCGTGTCTCGAAATCCGGACCGGCTTCGAGCAATAGCACCGTCCGATTGGGATCCTCGGAGAGCCGGGCCGCCAAGGCAGCACCTGCCGAACCGGCGCCAACCACGAGAACGTCGTATTCCATGTCTCGCCGCTCCTTAGCCGTGCACTGTCATAGCGTCCGCCCTGGCGGCCCTAACAAGTATTAGATAGGTGGCTCGTTTATTGACTTGTCCGCGCCGGCACATTCATTCGTACTATACCGCGCGTCACCCATAACCCAACCCTCTGAATTTCATGGAAATTAATCATAATTAGGCGACATAACACCAATCATTGTGCCGGCTGCATAATACGTCTAGGTGCCCGCTGCCTATGCCGGCACGGCCACTTCGGGTCGTTTGCTACGAAAATAGTACTTCAGCATAGACAAAAACTCTCCTGTCGGCCATATGCGGACGTTCACATCATGCTGATATAACGCTGAGCTTAGCGGCGCCCTTGTAATAGGCGAAGCCGCAATGAAAAGGGCGTCCGGCGGCCGCAGGCCGCGCATTACAGCGACTTGTTATATCCGCCCACTAAAAGCCAACTTAAGTCCGAGAGCAGCAAAACTTGTAGCGAAAATTTTCTGTATGGCAATACTGGATTTTTTCGACTTTACAATAAATTCGCTGAAGCTGGCTGAAAGAAAGCCGTACACAATAAACACAGAAAAGGTCATGAACATGAAAGCAAGTCCGAGCGCCAGCATGCTAACTAGAGCACTATCGACTGTGCTAGGGATGAACTGAGGCAGGAAAGCCAAAAAGAATATAGAAAGCTTAGGGTTTAAGATGTTAATTAAAAAACCTTTTAAAATAATGCTGGTGTATTTCGTGCCTGTTTTCTCGCTATTTACTGAGAGTTGTCCAGAAGACCGCCACATTTGCCATGCAAGGTAAAGCAAATATGCAGCACCAGCATATTTTACAACCTGAAAAGCAAGCGCACTGGTATGAAAGATAGCGGCAAGACCAAAAGCGCTGGCTAAGAGGGCAGGGATTATACCAAGGGTACAACCGAATGCCGCAAACAAACTGGCACGTTTACCTACGAAGAGCCCTGTCGCGACGGTATACAAAACCCCTGTTCCCGGAATTAGGACTACCACTAGAGAAGTGAGTAAAAAATCTATAGATATCATCTTAAGCTTCCTTTTATCTTAACGCCAAGCCAAGCGGCAGCCTGAAAAGGCTGTCCGCCTTACGCGCATTGTTAACCTTTGAGCGCAAAGAACTGAAGTACAAAGCTCATAAACAACAAGAGTAGACCAAGAACCCTCGGTGCTTGGTTCTCCGCGAACCAAATCTTCTCATTATCTACCACGAATTTTATAGGAGACTGAAGCACCAAGCTGACAATCGAAAATATAACCATAAAACAATATATCAGCGGCAAAGCCAAATACGAGCCCAAGGATATAAGCCAACCACCCATTCTCATGCTAAGGTTCATCACTAAAAACCCTGTCAGCATAACCCCTACTATGAGGAGCGGGTAATACATCACTTTTTCTACAACATCGCTGCTTGGCTCATAGAAATAATAAAGACATAAAGTTGCAACAACAGACCCATAAAATCCTACCGTTTTTATTGCTGATAAGGCTTCATGGTCTTTATCGTCGAATTCCCTCTTAAATAGGAATCTAGGACTCAAACGATGGGACGCCATATCGCCAAATGCTCGCCTCAGACTAGCTAGAATTTTTGGCTTGACGACATCAAGCGCCAGCATTCCAGTGCCTATGGCGCCCAGCAGTACAGCGATTTGAGCTAACACTCTCCTTCAACTCCCTTTTATGGTTAACAGGTATTAGGCCGCGTGCTCGATATTTCACTTGAACGAGCATGCGCGTTCAACAATGTTATGCTACGCGCTTGACCAGAGCTCATCCTATTGAAATTCCCAGGCATTAAGTATAGCTCGGCAGCATAACACCAATCATCATTCATGCTGCATATCCCCAATGAACGTGTTCGCTGCCTTTGCCGGGATGTCGGCTTTGGGTCGTTATCTGCTGGAACACTTCCATTAGCATAGGTTAAAGTTAGGCATCCGGCCAGAAGCGCCCTTTCAGATAGGCCTGATGTGACGCAGTCAACACGGACAGCTTTTAAGTGTAGGAGAAGCCACAATGGAGAAGCTGTCGCCGTGATTGGCCTGTCTATGTTGTTGCTCTCTTCAGCACCTCCCGCACAAAATCTGACTTGGCTGCAGTATAGCCCTCTCTATCTGATTTAAATTCCGCCGCCCACAATCGCTTATTCTGCTCATACTGTTCTACCAGTTCAGTATTAGCACGAAGTATGTCCCGAAACGCCAAGCGTCGCTTCCATTCCTGGCCACCGTACACCACAAGGTGAAGGTGATGTGTTCGACGCCCCTCGGCCCATTGCATAAGCCAGCGCCGTCCTACTAATGATGCATTGAACGCCGTTGATGTTGTATATTTTGCATGGCACAACGGCTGCATTAATTCATCAGCACGTGATATCGAATCTACTCCTGCCAGGATATCGATAATTGGCTTTGCCGAAAGGCCAGGTACTGCTGTGCTACCGAAGTGCTCGATCGCCAAAAAATCAGCAGGAAACAAGCGAAGGAGGCGGCCTCGTTCTGCTTCATACATCGATGGCCAATTCGCGTTGTACGGGAAGAGTGCAACCTCTTCGTAAATGGCTTTATGCAGGGATTCCTCTTCGTCCATGGCCAACCTCTCTTGCGACATGCCAATGATTAGACTTCCCGCTTTTTTATTGACAGGAACCCGCAATACGTTCATTCAGGTTATACCGCATGTCCTTAACAGCCCAACCCTTTGAAATCAAGAAAAGAGATCAAGCATAGTTCAGCAGTTTAACTCCGACCACTGCGCCTGCTGCATAGCACGGATCAAGGTGTCCGCTTAATCTGCAACGACACTCAGGATGTTCGTTCGTCTTGATGACTGAGGCGGCCTGATTTCACCCGATTGCGGCCATGTTCTTTCGCTTTATACAAGGCAAAGTCGGCCCTTTTCAACAAGGTTTCGAGCGTGTCGCTATTGCCGGCCGAGGTGGCAACCCCCAGGCTAATGGTCACCTGCGCCGTCCGCTCTCCATCAATATGGAAGACTCTCGCCTCAACAGCGTTCCTCACCCGTTCGGCCACCTGGCGCGCGGCTTCCGCGTCACATTCCGGCAGTATGATTACAAATTCTTCACCACCAAACCGACAGGCCTTGTCAGCTTCGCGCAGGTTTTCCGATAGTGTCTGGCCGACAGAACGTATCGCTTCGTCCCCCGCCTGGTGGCCATAGCTGTCATTGAAGGTCTTGAAATGATCGATGTCACCGATTATCAAGCTGACGGATTTGCCGTATCGCTCCGCTCGCCGAACTTCCTCGCCCAGCAGGCGATCAAACTCTCGTCGATTGTACAAGCCGGTCAAGCCATCGGTGATCGCCATGCGCTCCAGAGTGTCTTCCTGTTCACGAATTTGCTTCATCATTTGATTGAAGGCATCGGCCACATTGGCCAGTTCACGGGGGATGTGAACCTCGACCTGATGTTCGCGGTCCCCGTCAGAAAACCGCATGGAGCCGGAGGCCAACTGATCCATGCTGCTAACAAGTGAACGGTTGATCACAACGACGCCCAGCAGCGAGAAAATGATCGAGAGAAGCAACCCAGCGCCCGCCAAGTACTCCGAGAGAGTCAGACTGGCCAATGCCTGCTGGTGCGTTTTCTCGTTCTTGATGCGTACGGTGTCATGCACTGTTCCAAGTTGATGGGCTAGGCGATTAATAAGCAATTCAAACTCTTCGATATCCTCGCCGACGATGGCATTGACGTGATTGGTTTCGCCCGACAGGATTGTGTTTGGAAGAGTCACCAGCTCACGCCATTGATCTTTAGCCTCATTGATGTTGGATATATCGAACTTCTGATCCTCCATTGCGACGGTAAGCTTTTCAAGATTATCGTCAATCTGATGGACCTGCTGCTGGTATGCGATCTTATGCCGATCCTCGCCATCAATCGCAAAATCGACCACTGATTCCGACACATCCCAAAGAGACATCTGGACACTCTGCAACGGTTGCAGAATATGGCGCTGTTTCGAGGCGACTTCGACCAGAGGTTGGATGACCGCCCCATGATAGAGAAAGTAACCCGTCAACGCGAAAGTAAAAATCGGAGCAAGGCTCATCAGCATGCCTGTCGCCAGCCAGAACCTCAGCGATCGCCGCCGCCAGAATGCCGGTATCTTATCTATTGTACTCATGCTTTCTCCGCAGGGCTTATTCAGGCTATAGATATTTTTCGTGAGGCAGGGCTCGATTCAAGAGCATAAAACGGACTCTCTTCAGTGCCTTTTGACCTATTAATCACCCTGAATAAGTTGTAGATACTGTAGATGACAGTCAGGCAGCGCCCCTGTCCGACTGATTGGTTACCCATCACCGACCCTTCCAGGACGTCGGGAACACAATTGGCAGCTGGCCCCCCTGTCAGCCCCCTGCCGGACATCGGCCACGCTACCGCCGGATGTTGCGACATAGGCAACATCCGCCAGGCGGTGAGCAGCCGGCCGTCGAAGCATCGGGCGATGGCCGTACTGCACTAATCAAGACTATAAAGAGAACTTCGGCAAGGATAGGCGTCGCTTGAGAAAATCCGAGGGAGGATGCGCTGAATCAAGCGGAGCCGGGATAGTCAGGACATGGCCACGTCGTCGTGCGCCCTGGTTGGCCGGGCCTGTGCCGCTGCGCGGCGTTCGTCGAAGCGTCGACCCGCCGGCAGGGCCGAGCTCCTGCGAAGGGCTGTGTGGTGGCACCGCGGGTCGTGTCGCCTTCATGGGGTGCAGTGCGACGGTACAGTGTAACCATGAGGGTTACGTCCAACGGCCCTTCACGGCGATCGGCGGAGCGCTCGAAAAAAAGCCCGGTGCAGGGGCTGCACCGGGCCGGGTGTGGCGCGAGGGATCGGGGTCGATCCTCAGTTGCAGGGCACCACGTTGCGCTGGGTGTTGAGGGCCCAGAGCTTCTGGCCGTCCGGGGTCTCGCCCTCTTCGCGCCAGGTCTCGGTGACCTTGACGCAGTAGGAGCCGAGGCTCTCGGTGGTGACCTGGGGATCGGCCGGGCGCTGGTTGCCGATGCGCATGATGTCCGGATCCTCGCTGGTGTAGTTCGGGGCGATGGCGCCACCGGCGCAGCCGGTCATCAGGGTGGCGAGGCCGAGGACGGGCAGGAAACGGCGAAGTGCCATGGGGATTACCTCCGTTGAGAACATGGGTCCGACGAAGGTGACTCGCGAAGCGTGAGAGTGCCGGGCACCTGCGTCAGTTCCCTCGACGCGCCCCGGCGGATCAGGACTTTACCTTAATCGCACACTGTTCGACAAGTCGCACGCGCGGGCGGGTGCAGTCGAGGGCGAAGATGCTACAATCGGGGCCTGATTTCACGGACTTCCCATGGCGGCCTCGACTTCGCCCAGGCGTCGAGTCGGCCGCCGTGATCCACGTTTACGGGAACCTCTGAGCCACCATGTCGAATACCGCCCCGCGCAAGATCCTGGTCACCAGCGCCCTGCCCTATGCCAATGGCGCCATTCACCTGGGCCACCTGCTGGAATACATCCAGACCGACATCTGGGTGCGCTTCCAGAAGAGTCGCGGCCAGGACTGCCACTACGTCTGCGCCGACGACGCCCACGGCACCGCCATCATGCTGCGCGCCGAGCAGGAGGGCATCACCTCCGAGGCGCTGATCGACCGCGTCTCCCGGGAGCACCAGGAGGACTTCGCGCGCTTCGGGGTGGCCTTCGACAACTACCACTCGACGCACTCCGAGGAAAACCGCCACTTCAGCGAGCTGATCTACACCCGGCTGCGCGACAGGGGCCACATCGCCACCCGCGACATCGAGCAGATGTACGACCCGGTGAAGGGCCTGTTCCTGGCCGACCGCTTCATCAAGGGCAGCTGCCCGAAGTGCCATACCGGCGACCAGTACGGCGACAACTGCGAGGCCTGTGGCGCCACCTACACCCCGGCGGAGCTGATCGACCCCGTCTCGGCGATATCCGGCGCCACGCCGGAGGTCAGGAGTTCCACCCACTACTTCTTCAAGCTGCCCGACTTCGCCCGCTTCCTGCAGGGCTGGATCGACGACGACCATGTCCAGCCGCAGATCCGCAACAAGTTGATGGAGTGGTTCGAGTCCGGCTTCAATGAGTGGGACATCTCCCGCGACGCCCCCTACTTCGGCTTCGAGATCCCCGACGCCCCGGGCAAGTACTTCTACGTCTGGCTGGACGCGCCGATCGGCTACCTGGCGAGCTTCCAGAACCTCTGCGACCGCGAGGGCATCGACTTCGACGCCTACTGGCGCGAGGGCTCCGACGCCGAGGTCTACCACTTCATCGGCAAGGACATCGTCTACTTCCATGCGCTGTTCTGGCCGGCCATGCTGCACGGCGCCGGGCTGCGCACCCCCACGGCGGTGAACTGCCACGGCTTCGTCACCGTCAATGGCGCCAAGATGTCCAAGTCCCGTGGCACCTTCATCAAGGCCGCCACCTATGCCGACCATCTCAACCCCGAGTACCTGCGCTACTACTTCGCGGCCAAGCTGACCGCCGGCGTCGACGACCTCGACCTCAACCTCGAGGACTTCGCCCAACGCGTCAACTCGGACCTGGTCGGCAAGGTGGTCAACATCGCCAGCCGCTGTGCCGGCTTCGTCAAGAAGCTCGGCGGCGGCCGCCTGTCCGGCCACTGTGCGGCACCCGAGCTGGTCGCCCGCTTCATCGCCGCCGGCGACGAGATCGCCGAGCACTACGAGGCGCGCGAGTTCGGCCGCGCCATGCGCAAGGTCATGGAGCTGGCCGATGAGGCCAATACCTACATCGCCGAGGCCGAACCCTGGGTGCTGGCCAAGCAGGGCGGCCGCGACCAGGAGGTGCTCGATATCTGCTCGGTGGGCATCAACCTGTTCCGCCAGCTGATGGTCTACCTGGCCCCGGTGGTGCCGGCCATGGCCGAGGGCGCCCGGCGTTTCATGCAGCTCGAGACCCTCGACTGGGACAGCCGTCAGGAAGTGCTGCTGGATCACGAGGTCGCCAAATTCCAGCCGCTGATGACCCGCGTCGAGAGTGACCGCATCGCTGCCATGATCGAAGCATCGAAGGAGGACCTGGTGGAAGAACAGAAACTCAAGGACGCCCCCAAGGGCCCGCTGGCCGACACGCCGATCGCCGCGGAGATCGGCTTCGAGGACTTCGCCCGGGTCGACCTGCGCATCGCCCGCATCGCCAAGGCGGAGTACGTCGAGGGCGCCGACAAGCTGCTCCGGCTGACCCTCGACCTGGGCGGCGAGACCCGCAACGTCTTCGCCGGTATCCGCAAGGCCTACGCCCCCGAGGCCCTGGAGGGCCGCCTCACGGTGATGGTCGCCAACCTGGCGCCACGCAAGATGCGCTTCGGCGTCTCCGAGGGCATGGTGCTGGCGGCCGGCGATGACAAGGGCATCTACCTGCTGGAACCCCACTCCGGCGCCGAGCCGGGCCAGCGCGTGAGCTGAACCCGCTGCCCCGCACCCGGGGGCCTCATGCCCCCGGTCTGCCGGCCCGCGCGTTGGCAGGCCCGACTTGTTCCGGGGCCGGCGAGCCGTCACCCTGGCTCACAGGTCTCGTGACAAGGACGCCCGCCCGCCATGGCTTCGCTGCCCCCCCGCTTCTCCTCGCTGCGCAATCGCTTCCTGGCCGCCCTGGCCGTGGTGGTGGGCGTCGCCGTGCTGATACTGGCGTTGATCGCCCGCTACCAGATCGCCCCCATCCTGCTGGAGGACGAGAGCCGCTATGCCAGCGACGAGCTCGACCGCATCGAGCGTGCGCTGGGCAACGAACGCGATCACCTGCAGAGCCTGGTCGAGGACTGGGCCTGGTGGGATGACACCTACGCCTTCGTCGGCGGTACGCGTCCGGAATATGTCGACAGCAATCTCTATGCCGGCGCCCTCGAGACCCTCGGCGTGCAGCTCATGGCCTTCTTCACCACCGACGGCTCCCCCTATTGGACCGCCGGCTTCGACCGTCAAGGCGCCTTCTGGTCCTGCGCCGGCCAACCCGACGCCTGCGAGGGCAGCCGCGAGCTCACCGACCGACTCGGCTCGCGCATCGGCCAGGGACTCGACGAGCGGACCCATAGCTGGCTATGGGCCGGCGACGCCCCGGCGCTGATCGCCCTGACGCCGATCCTGAAGAGCCAGGAGGACGCCCCCGCCAATGGTTGGCTGGCGATGGTGATGCCGCTGTCGGAGGCCCTGGTCGCCCAACTCAGCGAGACCACCGGCATCGAGCTGACGCTTCACGGCCAGCCGCTCGAGGGCTCCCAGGCCGACGACCGCCTGGAACGGCTGTCGCCGACCCGCATGCGGGTCACCCGTGACCTCCCGGCCCTGCCGGCCGGGCAGGCGCTGCGCCTCGAGGCGACCCTGCCGCGTCAACGCTACCAGGCGAGCCTGGAGACCTTCCGCTTCGCGCTGGTCTGGACCGCGGGTGTCCTCGCCGTGACCCTGATCGTGGTGCTGCTGTTGCTGGAGCGCATGATCCTGCGCCCGCTGCGGGACTTCGCTCGCTTCACCCAGCAGTTGGAGCCGCATGACCCGGGCCAGCAGACGCCCGAGGCCCTGATCGGGCGCAAGGACGAGATCGGCATCCTGGCCCGCGCCTTCCAGCACCTGAGGAATCGCCACTGTCACCAACAAGACCTGCTGCTCCAGCTGTCCCAGCATGACGCCCTGACCGGGCTCGCCAACCGCCGGCTCCTCGACGAGCACCTGGCCGCGGCCCTGGCGCAGGCGGCGAAGGGCGAGCATGGCGTGACCCTGCTGCTGGTCGATATCGATCACTTCAAGGCCTACAACGACCACTTCGGCCACCCCGCCGGCGATGCCTGCCTGAAGACGATCGCCGAGACCATGCGCCGGCACTTCAGCCGACCGGGGCAGCTGGTGGCCCGGACCGGCGGCGAGGAATTCACGGTGGTGCTGCCCGGGGCGCCCGCCGAGGCCGGGCCGCGCATGGCGGAGAGCCTGCGCGCCGCCGTCGAGCAACTCGCCATCCCCCACCATCCCTATCCGCGGGTCACCATCAGCGTCGGCGTCAGCCACGTCGCGCCCGGGCAGGCACTCGCCGCCGAGTCGCTGATCGAGAGCGCCGACGCCGCCCTGTATGCCGCCAAGCGAACGGGGCGCAACCGGGTCCAGGTCGAGACGGCCCTGAACTGGCTGTGACCCCAGCCCTACCGTTCGCTGCGCCGCCAGGCGGGCTCGAGGCGAGCTGAGCTGCCGCATGGGCCAGGACCGCCGCCCCGCCCCTGGCCCGTGCGGCCTGGCCCGCCGACAGGGGCTGCCCCTATAATGGGCGCCTCATCGCCCCGACGCTTGCGCCGGGGCGCCCCGTTTCGACTCGCTTGGCAGGCAATGACCGATTTCTTCCTGATCCTGGTCGGCACCGCACTGGTCAACAACTTCGTGCTGGTGCAATTCCTCGGCCTCTGCCCCTTCATGGGCGTCTCCAGCAAGCTGGAGTCGGCCATGGGCATGTCGCTGGCCACCACCTTCGTGCTGACCCTGTCCTCGGTGGCCAGCCATCTGGTCTATCACCTGCTGCTGGCGCCGCTGGGGCTCGAGTACCTGCGCACCATCGCCTTCATCCTGGTGATCGCCGTGGTGGTGCAGTTCACCGAGCTGGTGGTGCGCAAGACCAGTCCCCTGCTGCATCAGGTGCTGGGCATCTTCCTGCCGCTGATCACCACCAACTGCGCCGTGCTCGGCGTGGCCCTGCTGACCCTCAACCGTAGCTCCGATTTTCTCGAGGCCGCCCTCTACGGCTTCGGCGCCGCCGTGGGCTTCTCGCTGGTACTGGTGCTGTTCGCCGCGCTGCGCGAACGCCTGGCCACCGCCGATGTGCCCACCCCCTTCCGCGGGGCGGCCATCGCCATGGTCACCGCCAGCCTGATGTCGCTGGCCTTCATGGGCTTCTCGGGGCTGGTGCGGCTATGAGCGGAGACGCCGATGCTTGAGACCCTGCTCGATGCCGACCTGGTCGTTGCCGTACTGGCGCTGGTGGGGCTGGCCGGGGGCTTCGGTGCCCTGCTCGGCTTCGCCGGCGAGCGCTTCCGCGTCGAGGGCAATCCGGTGGTGGAGAACATCGACGCCCTGCTGCCCCAGACCCAGTGCGGCCAGTGCGGCTACCCGGGCTGCCGCCCCTATGCCGAGGCCATCGGCGAGGGCGAGGAGATCAACAAGTGTCCACCCGGGGGCGAGGCCACCATCGCCGCCCTGGCCGACCTGCTGGGCCGTGAGGTCAAGCCCCTGGACGGCGAGGCCGAGGCCATGCCCCGGGTGGCCTTCATCCGCGAGGCGGAGTGCATCGGCTGCACCAAGTGCATCCAGGCCTGCCCGGTGGACGCCATCCTGGGGGCGGCCAGGCACATGCACACGGTGATCGCCGACGAGTGTACCGGCTGCGACCTGTGCCTGGAGCCCTGCCCGGTCGACTGCATCGACATGCTGCCCCGGGACGCGGGACGCGAGGCCATCCCCCTGCCCGCCGGGCCCGGCCATCGCCCCGTGCTGCCCACGCCGGCCTGGGGGGCGGCGCTGATCGCCAGCGACCGCCCGTCCGCGCCCGAGGAGGCCCGGCATGGCTGAGCGGTTCGACTTCCCGGGCGGCATCACGCCGCCGACCCGCAAGGCCCGCTCTACCCGCGCGCCGTTGCGCACGGCCCCCCTGCCGCGCCGGGTCATCCTGCCGCTCGACCAGCATGCCGGCGCCCCCGCCGAGCCCTGCGTCGAGCTCGGCCAGCGCGTGCGCACCGGCGAGCGGATCGCCCGGGCGAGCGGCCTGATCTCCGCCGCGCTGCATGCCAGCATCACCGGCCGGGTCGCGGCCATCGAGGAGCATGCCCTGCCCGCCGGCGACGGCCGGCGGGGCCCGTGCATCGTCATCGAGGGCGAGGGCGAGGACGACTGGCTGACCCTGCCGTCCCTGGACTGGCGGCAGGCGCCGCAGGCGACGCTGCTCGAGCGTCTCGACGCCGCCGGCGTGGTGGGCCTCGGCGGCGCCGCCTTCCCGACCCAGGTCAAGGCGCGCATCCGCGAGCTGCATGCCATCGACACCCTGGTGGTCAATGCGGCGGAGTGCGAGCCCTATATCTCCGCGGACGACCTGACCCTGCGCCACTTCGCCGCCGACGTGCTGGAGGGCGCCCGCCTGATGGCCCGCCTGGCCGGCGCCGAACGCATCCTGGTGGGCATCGAGGACGACAAGCCCGAGGCGCTCCAGGCCCTGCAGGCCGCCCGGGAGGCCAGCCTGGCGGAGGCCATGCCGGTGGAGATCCGCCCCATCGCCACCCGCTATCCCAGCGGCGGCGAGCGCCAGCTGATCAAGCGCCTGCTCGGCCGCGAGGTGCCGAGCGGCGGCCTGCCGGCGGATGTCGGCACCCACTGCCACAACCCCGGCACCCTGCGCGCGGCGCTGGCCGCCGTGCGCGACGGCGTGCCGCTGGTCGAGCGGGTGGTGACCCTCACCGGCGAGGCCCTGGCCCGGCCCGGCAACGTCGTCGCCCGGCTCGGCACGCCCATCGGCGAGCTGCTGCACTTCGCCGGGCTCGACCCCCGGGCCCTGCATCGCCTGGTGATGGGCGGCCCCATGATGGGCGAGGCGCTGGGCGAGCTCGCCTCGCCGGTGGTCAAGGCCACCAACTGCCTGATCGCCGCCACTCGCCAGGAGCTGCCCGACCCGCCGCCGGAGCAGCCATGCATCCGCTGCGGCGCCTGCGAGGAGGTCTGTCCGGCCAGCCTGCTGCCCCAGCAGCTCTACTGGTTCGCCAGGGGCCGCGAGCACGACAAGGCCGAGCGCTTCCACCTGTTCGACTGCATCGAGTGCGGGGCCTGCAGCTACGTGTGCCCCAGTCACATCCCCCTGGAGCAGTACTACCGCGCCGCCAAGCAGGCGATCCGTGCCCAGCGCCGCGAGGCCGCACGCGCCGATCACGCCCGGCATCGCTTCGAGTTCCGCCAGGCCCGCCTGGCCCGTGAGCAGGCGGAGAAGGAGGCCCGCCGGGCCGCCCGCAAGCGCGCCGCCGCCCCGGCCGCCCGGCGTCCCGCCGGCGGCGACACCCAGGGCACGGCGCCGGCCGCCGACCTGCGCGGACTGCGCATCGCCCACAGCGCCGCCACGGCGGCCGAGCGCAAGGCCGAGAAGGCCCTGGCCCGCGCGGCCGAGAGCGGCGAGGCGGATCCGGCGAGCCTCGACGACCTGGAGACCCAGCTGGCCACCGCCCGCGAGAACCGCCAGGCCGCCGAGGCCCGCCTGCAGGCCGCCCGTGACGCCGAGGAGAAGCCCGCATGAGCCTGATGCACGCCGACCAGACGGCCCCGCGTCGCCCCGCCTCCACCGCCGGGGTGATGCGCTGGCTGCTGCTCGCCACCCTGCCCGGCATCGCCGCGCTGACCTGGCACTTCGGCTGGGGGGTGCTCACCAACCTGGGCTTCGCCGCCGTGGCCGGCATCGGCCTGGAGGCGGCGATGCTGCGCCTGCGCGGCCGCCCGGTCTCCGCGACCCTCGCCGACAACAGCGCCCTGGTCACCGCCGTGCTGCTCGGCGTCGCCCTGCCCCCGGGCAGCGCCTGGTGGCTGATCCTGATCGGCATGGTGGCCGCCATCGTGGTCGCCAAGCACCTCTATGGCGGACTGGGCCACAACCTGTTCAACCCGGCCATGGTCGGCTATGCGCTGCTGCTGGTGTCCTTCCCCGGGCCGATGAGCCTGTGGCCTGGCCCCGACGGCCTTCTCGGTCCCGAGGCCCGCCCCCTGGGCGAGACGCTGCGCCAGTTCGCCGGCCTGACCTCCCTCGAGACCCTCGATGCCCTGAGCGGGGCGACCCCGCTGGATGCCTTCAAGCACAAGCCCGAGGCGCTGATGGCCGGCGAGTTCTGGGCCGGTACACCGCTCCCCGAGGGAGCACTGACCGCCTGGCGCCAGGTGGCCCTGGCCTGGCTGGCCGGCGGCGCCCTGCTGCTCTACAAGCGGGTGATCGGCTGGCAGATCCCTGTCGCCATGCTCGGCACCCTGAGCCTGGTGGCCACGCTGCTCTACGCCGGCAATCCCAGCCACCAGGGCTCGCCGCTGTTCCACCTGCTCGGCGGGGCCGCCATCTTCGGCGCCTTCTTCATCGCCACCGACCCGGTCAGCGCCGCCACCAGCCGGCGCGGCAAGCTGCTCTACGGGGCCGGCATCGGCGCGCTGGTGATGGCCATCCGCGCCGCCGGCGCCTACCCGGATGCCGTGGCCTTCGCCGTGCTGCTGATGAACTTCGCCGCCCCGTTCATCGACTACTACAGCGAGCCCCGGGTCTTTGGCCACCCCGCCGCCACCCGGGGCATCCGCGCCGACGCCGGCGAGGAGGAGCGATGAGCGCCGCGCTGCCCCGCGCCATGGGCCGGGCCGCCCTGGGACTCGCGACCTTCGCCCTGATCACCGCCGGCAGCGTCGCCCTGACCCGCGCCCTGACCGCGGAGCGCATCGCCGACAATCGCCAGGCCAGCCGCCACCGGGAAGTCGCCGCGGTGGCCCCGGCCGGGCACGACGGCCGGCTGCTCGACCACGTCGTCAGCCGGCCCGCCGCACCGGCATTCGGCTTCGAGTCCCCCGTCAGCCTGTGGCAGGCCCGGGACGGCGAGCGGGTCCTCGGGGGGGTGGTGCCGGTGACGGCGCCCGGGGGCTATAGCGGCGACATCGCGCTGGTCGTCGGCCTCGACGCCACGGGCACCATCACCGGGGTGCGGGTCACCGAGCACCGCGAGACCCCGGGCCTCGGCGACCGCATCGAGGCCCGCAAGGGCGACTGGATCGAGCAGTTCACCGGCCACTCGCTGGCGAACCCGCCCGCCGGGGGCTGGGCGGTGCGCCAGGACGGCGGCGGCGTGGACGCCCTGACCGGCGCCACCATCACCTCGCGGGCCGTGATCGCCGCGCTGCATCGCACCCTGCAATGGGTCGAGGCCCGGCCCGCCCTGTTCGCCACCGCCGACACCGGAGAGACGCCATGACCACACCCAGCCTCGGCGAGGTCAGCCGCCACGGCCTGTGGTCGAACAACCCGGCGCTGGTGCAGCTGCTCGGCCTGTGTCCGCTGCTGGCGGTCTCCAGCAGCGTGGTCAACGCCCTGGGCCTGGCCCTGGCCACCCTGCTGGTGCTGCTCGGCTCCAATGTCGCGGTATCGCTGATCCGTCATCAGGTGACCGGCACGCTGCGCCTGCCGGCCTTCGTGATGATCATCGCCGCCTTCGTGACCTGCGCGGAACTGCTGATGGCCGCCTACACCTTCGAGCTCTACCGCATCCTCGGCATCTTCATCCCGCTGATCGTCACCAACTGCGCGATCCTCGGCCGCGCCGAGGCCTTCGCCTCCCGGCAGCCGCTGCTGCCCTCGGCCACCGACGGCCTGATGACCGGGCTCGGCTTCGGCGCCGTGCTGGTCCTGCTGGGGGGACTGCGCGAGCTGTTCGGCCAGGGCACGCTGTTCGTCGGCATGGACCTGCTGCTGGGCCCCGCGGCCGCCGGCTGGGGCATCACCGTCTTCCCCGACCTCGACTTCCTGTTCCTGGTGCTGCCGCCGGGCGCCTTCTTCGCCACCGGCCTGCTGATCGCCCTGAAGAACGTCATCGACGACCGCCTGGAGCGGCGCCGCCTGGAACGGCAGCCCGACCGCCCCCGGGAGCATCGCCGCGTCCGGGTGACCGGCACCATTCGCTGAAGGATTCGTCTCACCACCATGAACGCCCAGAAACGTCACGAGATCTTCGCCCGGCTCCGCGACCACAACCCCGAGCCGACCACCGAGCTCCACTGGTCGACCCCCTTCGAGCTGCTCGCCGCCGTGCTGCTCTCGGCCCAGGCCACCGATGTGGGGGTCAACAAGGCCACCGCCCGGCTGTTTCCGGTGGCCAACACCCCGGCCGCGATCCTGGCGCTCGGCCTGGACGGCCTCAAGGAGCACATCAAGACCATCGGCCTGTACAACACCAAGGCCGAGAACCTGATGAAGACCTGCCGCCTCCTCGAGGAGCAGCACGGCGGCGAGGTGCCGCGCACCCGTGCGGCCCTGGAGGCGCTGCCCGGGGTCGGCCGCAAGACCGCCAACGTCATCCTCAACACCGCCTTCGGCGAGCCGACCATCGCCGTGGACACCCATATCTTCCGGGTCTCGAACCGCACCGGCCTGGCCAAGGGCAAGGACGTGGTCGAGGTGGAGCGCAAGCTGATGCGCCACGTGCCCCGGGAGTTTCGCCAGGATGCCCACCACTGGCTGATCCTCCACGGCCGCTACACCTGCCTGGCGCGCCGCCCCCGCTGCGGCAGCTGCGTGATCGAGGATCTCTGCGAGTACCCGGACAAGGTCGACATCTAGGCCGGGCTGGACGAGGCTTCAGGAAGCCCCCCGCATCCGAGGTGACCGCATGGCTCTGCTGGAAACCCTGCTGCTCCCCCCCACGGTCAATGCCCTGCTGACCCTGGTCGGCGGCCTGCTGTGGCCCCGGCACCACCTGCTCGGCGGCCTGGCGGTGGTGCTGGGCCTCGGTGGCCTGATGCTGCTGGCCACCCCCGTCGCGAGCCATACGCTGCGCCAGGACCTCGAGCCACCGGCACTGCGGACGGCGGAGGAGCTGCGAGGCGCCGAGGCCATCGTGATCCTCGGCGGCGGACGCGACCAAGACTCGCCGGAGTTCGGCTGGGGCGATGCCCCGTCCAACGCCAGCTGGCGGCGGCTCGCCTACGGCGCCTACCTGCATCGCCAGACGGAGCTGCCGATCCTGGTCAGCGGTGGCCGCCTCAACGACGAGCCCAGCGCCGAGGCGAGCCTGATGGCCGCGGCCCTCGAGGAGGTCTTCGAGGTGCCGGTCCGCTGGTACGAGGGCCGCAGCCGCACCACCGCGGAGAACGCCCGCTACAGCGCCGAGCTGCTCGGCGAGGAGGGCATCCGGCGCGTCGCCCTGGTCTCCCAGGCCTGGCACCTGCCCCGGGCGAGAGTGGCCTTCGAGCGCGCCGGCCTCGAGGTCATCGCCGCCCCCACCGAGTTCGCCAGTGCACCGCCCGAGGGGCTCGCCGCCTGGCGGCCCAGCGCCTATCACCTCCACCAGAGCAGCCGCGCCCTGCGCGAATGGCTGGGCCGCGCCGCGCGGCGGCTGCAGGCGCGACTGCCCCGCTAGTCGCCGCCGACCAGGGAAGCTCTGATTGATGTCGCGAGCGATGAGAGGCTGGTCGCCACCGGAACGGAAACACCGGAGTTTACACGGCAGTAAATGAGGATGTTGAGTACCGCCGGCGGCCAGGATAGCTAGGTTCGTTCCCTACGAACCTCCGCATTTCCCACGTCCCTGTGGGTCATCGAGCGCAGCAATCAATCAGTGGTTTCCTAGGGAGAACTCCCCGCCCCGTTCGATGGCCCGCCGATAGGCCGGCCGCTCGCGGCAGCGGGCCAGGAAGCCCCGCAGGTTGGGCGCCGCGTCGAGCCCGCCGCGCCCCTCCAGGGCCAGCACCGGGAAGCTCATCTGGATATCGGCCGCCGAGAAGGCCTCGCCGGCGAACCAGGCCGAGCGTCCCAGCTCGGCCTCCCACAGCGCCATCAGGCCGCGCAACTGGGGCGCCAGGAAGCCTCGCTCCACGCCCTTGGCGAACTGTCGTCCCAGCGGGCGCATCAGCGCCGGGACCGGCGGCTTCGACAGGCGCGAGAAGACCAGCCGCATCACCAGGGGCGGCATCGCCGTCCCCTCGGCATGGTGCAGCCAGAACCGATAGCGCTCCCGCTCGTCCGTGCCGGGCGCCGGCGACAGCGAGCCCTGCGGGTCGAGGCGCTCGAGGAGGTATTCGAGAATGGCCCCGGACTCGGCGACCGCGCGGCCGTCGCGGCCCTCGTCGGTGATCACCGGCGACTTGCCCAGAGGATGCACGGCCTTGAGCGCCTCCGGCGCCAGCAGGGTCTCGGGGTCGCGCCGATAGGTGGCCAGCTCATAGTCGGCGCCCAGTTCCTCCAGCAGCCAGAGCACGCGCTGGGAGCGGGAATTCTCCAGGTGATGCACGCGGATCATGATCGACCTCCTTGACGATGGAACCGCCAGTCTAGCGGCTTGGGCCAAGGTCGTCTTTGCTGGCCCGGGGGCGGTCACTAGACTTACGGAAACGCTGATTTATTGCTGCGCTCGATATCCTGGCCGCCGGCGGTACTCAACACCCTCATTTACCGCCATGTAAACTCCGGTGTTTCCGTTCCGGCAGCGTCCAGCCTCTCATCGCTCGCGAGATCAATCAGCGCTTCCTGAGCGCAACGCCATATAACGAGCCGTCACGAGGAGAGCGCCATGGCCAAGGTGCTGGTGGTGGACGACGAGCCCAACATCGTCCTGTCACTCGAATTCCTGATGCAGCAGGCCGGCTTCGAGGTGACCACCGCCGGCGACGGCGAGGCCGCGCTGGACTGCGTCGCCGCCGCCCCCCCGGACCTGCTGCTGCTGGACATCAGCCTGCCGGGCATCAGCGGCTTCGACGTGCTCGAACGCCTGCGCGCCGACCCGGCACTGGCCCGGCTGCCGATTATCATGCTGACCGCCCACGGCCGCGAGGTGGAACGCGAGAAGGGGCTGGCGCTGGGCGCCGATGACTACATCACCAAGCCCTTCTCCACCCAGGCGCTGGTCGAGAAGGTCAAGGCGCTGCTCGACGAGGCCCGCTGATGGCCCGGCGCAACCCCGGCATCCCCCGCCGCCAGACCCTGGTCGGGCTGTGGCTGCTGCTCAGCGGCATCAGCCTGCTGGGCGGGGCCATCTTCGCCCTGTGGCTCGATGGCCTCTTCCAGCCTCGAGGGCTGGCCCGCTGGGTGCTGTGGCTGGGCTGTTTCTCCGGCGGCGGCACCATCTTCCTGGTCGGCCTGCTGCTGGAGCGCCAGCTGTTTGCCCCACTGCGCCACCTGCAGGTGCAACTGGCGCGCATGGTGGCCAACCCCGATGCCCGTGACGACTACCCGCCCGAGGGCTGGCTGCGCGGCCTGGGCCCCGACCTGGTACGCATCCGCGACGCCTGGCGCAGCGATCGCGGCCGACTCGCCACCGCCCACG
This sequence comes from Halomonas maura, assembly GCF_030409305.1. Taxonomy (GTDB): domain Bacteria; phylum Pseudomonadota; class Gammaproteobacteria; order Pseudomonadales; family Halomonadaceae; genus Halomonas; species Halomonas maura. Next base: position 87,203 of record NZ_JAUFPQ010000016.1, on the reverse strand, counting down.
CCGACGGCGCGCGCAGTGCCGCCCGCATCCGCCAGGAACTGGAGGCCCTGCTGCAGGTCCTCGACACGCCCCTTCTGCTGTGCGACCGGCATCGCCGGCTGCTGCTCTACAACCAGGCCGCCGAGCGCCTGTTCGAGGATCACCCGGGGCTGGGACTGGGCAAGCGCCTGGAGACCCTGCTGCCGGTGGCCAGCCTGCACGATGCCCTGGGCCAGCTGCCCGAGGACGGCAGCCCCCGGGAGCTGCTGGTGCCCAGCGGCGAGCGCTGGCTGCGCGCGGGCCTGCGACGGGTGCCCGGTAGCGAGGGCGAGGCCCTGCTGACGCTGGCCGACACCACCGCGGCCTGGTCCAGCGAGCTGGGCGCCCGGGCGGAGCTCGCCGAGCTGCTGCCCATGCTGCGTCGCCACGGCGCCAGCCTGAGCACCGCCGCCGATGCCCTGGGCCAGCTGCCGCGAGCGGACGCCGACGCCGATGCCCTGCGCCAACGCCTGGAGGCGGTGATCGACGAGGAGGGCCGGGCCCTGGCCGACCGCCTCGCCCGCCTGGGCGAGGTGGTCGACGACATGCAGCGCCATGGCGAGCGACTGGCCCCGCTGTGGTCCAACGATCTCTGGGCCGCCCTCGCCGAACGCCTCCCCGACACGGCGCCGCGCGTCACGCCGGTGGGCATGCCGGCCTGGTTGAAGGGCGATGCCCCGGCGCTGCTGGTGGTGCTGACCGCCCTGCTGGAACGCCTCGCCGAGCATACCGGCCAGACGGCCTTCGACGGCGAGGTGTGCCTGGGCAACCGCCGCGTCTACCTGGACCTGCGCTGGCGCGGCGCACCACTGCCCGAGCAGCGCATCGATGCCTGGCGGCAGTGGCGGCTGGAGAGCCTGCCGATGACGCCGACGGTCGGCGAGGTGCTCCGCCAGCACGACAGCGATGCCTGGAGCCTGGCGGACCCGGATGGCGAGCATGCCCGGTTGCGCCTGCCGCTGCCGGCCCTGGAGCGGGTCGGGGCGCCCCGCCCGCGCACCCCGCCACGCCCCGAGTTCCACGACTTCGGCATCGCCGAGCTGCCGGCGCCGGAGGCCGAGCTCGCCGCCTGCCCCCTGCGCGCCCTGGAGATCGTCGCCTTCGATACCGAGACCACCGGGCTGGAGCTGCGCCGCGGTGACCGGGTGATCAGCATCGGGGCCTGCCGCATCGTCAACGCCCGGCTGCTGGCCAGCGAGACCTTCGATATCCGCGTCGACCCGGGCCGGCCCATCCCGCCGGCCAGTACCGCCATCCACGGCCTCAGCGACGAGGACGTGGCCGGCGCACCGCCCCCCGCCGTGGCCCTGCCGCGCTTCCGCGACTATATCGGCGAGGCGATCATCCTCGCCCACAACGCGGCCTTCGACCTGCTGGCCATCCAGCCGCCCGATGGCGGGGTGACCTTCGACATGCCGGTGCTCGACACCCTGCTGATCTCCCGGGCGCTGGACGCCGGCCTCGACGGCCACGACCTCGACTCCCTGGCCGAGCGCTACGACCTGCGCTTCCCGCCGGGCAGCCGTCACACCGCCCTGGGGGATGCCCGGGTCACCGCCGAGCTGTGGCTGGCCCTGCTGCCGCGGCTCGAGGCCCGGGGCATCGAGACCCTGGAGGCGCTGCTGGCCCTGCAGGCCAGCGCCTTCGACCGGGAGGATGCCAGCGCCTCATGATCTCGCCGCGCCGCAAGGAACGTCTCATCGCCCTGGTCGTGCTGGCCACGGCCCTGTTCACCCCGCCGCTGTTGCTGGTGGCCGATCGCGCCGGCGGCAGCCCGTCCTGGCTGCCGGTCTACCTGTTCGTCGCCTGGGGACTGGTGATCGGCCTGATGGCCTGGCTGATGGAAGGCGGGCGCGGGGAGTGACGGGCCCATGAGAGACGAACTGACGGTACTGACCATCGCCTTCGGCTACCTGGCGCTGCTCTTCGTCATCGCCGCCTGGGGCGACCGGCGCGCCGAACAGGGCCGCTCGCTGATCGGCTCGCCCACCGTCTATGCGCTGTCCATCGCCGTCTACTGCACCGCCTGGACCTTCTACGGCAGCGTCGGCCGCGCCGCCCAGACCGGCCCCAGCTTCCTGCTGATCTACCTCGGCCCGACGCTGGCCATGCTGCTGGCGCCCTTCGTGATTCGCAAGATGGTGAGGATCGCCAGCGCCCAGCGCATCACCTCCATCGCCGACTTCATCAGCGCCCGCTATGGCAAGAGCGCCGGGCTGGGCGCCCTGGTGGCGCTGATCGCGCTGATCGGCATCACCCCCTACATCGCCCTGCAGCTCAAGGCCATCACCCTGAGCTACGCCACCCTGGTCGACTATCCCCAGGAAACCGCCCGGCGCCTCGACGAGGCGAGCTTCCTGGCCGACAAGTCGTTCTGGGTCGCCCTGGTGCTGGCGGTATTCATCATCCTCTTCGGCACCCGGCACCTGGATGCCAGCGAGCGCCACGAGGGCATGGTCGCCGCCATCGCCTTCGAGTCGCTGGTCAAGCTGGCGGCCTTCCTGTCGGTGGGCGTCTTCACGGTCTTCGTGCTCTACCAGGGCCCCGCCGACCTGTTCGCCCGGGTGGCCGCCACCCCGGCCCTCGAGCAGGCGCTGAGCCTGACGGCGGTGCCGGGTGGCACGCTCGGCTGGGTCGGCATGCTGGTGCTGGCCTTCCTGGCCTTCCTGACCCTGCCCCGGCAGTTCCAGGTGCTGGTGGTGGAGAACGTCGACGAGCGGCACATCCAGCGCGCCGCCTGGCTGTTTCCCCTCTACCTGCTGGTGATCAACCTCTTCGTGATCCCCATCGCCCTGGCCGGGCTGCTGGGCGACGCCGGCAGCGACCCGGACGGCTTCGTGCTGACCCTGCCCCTGGCCGCGGGCGGCGAGGGCCTGCCGGTGCTGGTGTTCATCGGCGGCCTGTCGGCGGCGACCGGCATGATGATCGTCGAGACCATCGCGCTGTCCACCATGGTCAGCAACCAGTTGGTGATGCCGCTGCTGCTGCGCTCGAAGCGCCTGCCGCAGAGCAGCCGGGGGGCGCTGGCCGGCTGGGTGCTGGGCATCCGCCGGGTGGCGATCTTCGGCATCCTGCTGCTGGGCTACAGCTACCACGCGCTGATCGGCGACGCCTACAGCCTGGTCACCATCGGCCTGGTGTCCTTCGCCGCGGCCGCGCAGTTCGCCCCGGCGCTGCTGATCGGCATGTACTGGCGCGGCGCCAACCGGCTGGGCGCCGGGCTGGGCATGAGCGCGGGCTTTCTGGTCTGGGCCTGGACCCTGCTGATTCCGGGATTCGCCCAGTCGGGCTGGCTGGATGCCGGCTTCCTGGCCCAGGGTCCCTTCGGGCTCGGCTGGCTGCGGCCCTATGCGCTGTTCGGCCTCGAGGGCTGGGACATCTACACCCATTCGCTGCTATGGAGCCTGGCCGCCAACGTCGGCCTGCTGGTGGGCGTCTCGCTGTTCGCCCGGCAATCGCCCCTCGAGCAGACCCAGGCCGCGCTGTTCACCGAGGCCCTGCATCCGCGCCTCGACCAGGCCTCGCTGTGGCAGGGGCAGATCCCGCGCGGGGAGCTGCGGGCCCTGCTCGACCGCTACCTGGGGGCCGCCGCCACGGCCCGGGTCTTCGGCGACACCACCGCCGAGGACGACGACCAGCCGGCGCCCGCCGCCCTGATCGCCCGGGCGGAGCAGGCGCTGGCCGGCGCCCTGGGCAACGCCTCGGCCCGGGTGTTGATCGATTCGGTGGTGCGCGGCGAGGCCCTCGACCTCGAGGCCATCCTCAGCATCCTCGACACCACCTCCGAGACCCTGGAGATGAACCGCCGGCTCGAGCAGAAGTCCCGGGAGCTCGAGCGCATCGGCCGCGAGCTGCGCGACGCCAACGAGCGCCTGCGCGAGCTGGACCGGCTCAAGGACGAGTTCGTGGCCATGGTCAGCCACGAGCTGAGAACGCCGCTGACCTCGATCCGCGCCTTCGCCGAGATCCTGCGCGACAACCGCGAGCTGCCCGACGACAAGCGCGCGCACTTCCTCGACGTGGTGGTACGCGAGAGCCAGAGGCTGTCACGGCTGATCGAGGAGATCCTCGACCTGGCCCGGCTGGAGAGCGGCCGGCTGACCCTGCATCCGCAGCGCCTGGACCTGGTCGCCCTGGCCCGCCACAGCCTGGAGGCGATCCAGCGGCCCCTGGAGGAGCGCGGTGTGGCCCTGGAGGTGGCCATCGAGGTCGAGACCGCGCCGGTGATCGGCGACCCGGACCGTCTCGAGCAGGTGATCATCAACCTGCTCGACAATGCCGGCAAGTTCGCCGCCGACGAGGCGCCCCGGGTGCGCCTGCAGCTGGCCCGCCACAAGCGCGGCTACCGCCTCGCCGTGGAGGACAACGGCCCCGGCATCGCCGAGGCCGAGCGCGAGCGGGTGTTCGAGAAGTTCCACCAGATCCAGCGCGAGGACGACGGCGACGTCCGCGGCCGGCCGCGCGGCAGCGGGCTCGGCCTGCCCATCAGTCGGGGCATCGTCGCCCACCTGGGGGGCCGGCTTTGGGTCGAGGCCGCACCGACACTGGGCGGCGCCTGCTTGGTGATGGAGCTGCCGGAAGCCCCCGAGGAAAGCCCTACGACGACGCCTGCGCCCGCCGTACCAGCCGCCGAATGACGGCCAGGTCGTGACGCAGCATCAGCCGCTGGTCCTCGCCCAGGCCGTCGAGGCCCACCCAGCCGTCCACCGCGCGTCCCTCGCGGCGCGCCTCGCGCTGGGCCTCCAGCAGCAGCGCCTGGAGACGTCCCAGGGAGCGCATCGCCTCGGCGGCCTCGGTGGCGGCGAGCGCGCCCTCGGCCACCAGGGCGGCGAGGCGATCACGCGTCGCCACGGCCCGCAGGCCATGGCGCAGCGCCAGCAGGCGTACGGCCCCCACCAGCGGCATCAGCCCACCGAGCTTCAGGTCCACGGCCCCATCGTGGGGCGCCTCCTTGCCGCCACCGGCCAGCCGCCCGAAGCGGTCCAACGCCACCGGCGACTCGTCGAGCAGCGCGGCCATCTCGTCGAGGAACAGCGACGCCGCCGGCACGTGCCGGGCGACGCTGTCGGCCAGCGCCTCGGCCAGCGCCGTCGCGCCATAGACCGGATGGAAGTCGAGCAGGATATTGGCCTGCTGCACCCGCTTGACCCGGCGCTCGGCGGTCCAGATGGCGAGCTGGGCATCCCACTCCCCCAGGCGCTTGCGCCACATCGGCCAGCGGGCCATCACATGCCCCGGGCACAGCGGGATCCCCGCGGCATCGAGCCGCGAGGTGAAGCGCTCGCCCAGGGACTGGAAGAAGGCGTCGATCTCGCCATGGCGGGCATCCGCATAGTCGGCGATCAACATGGCGTTGTCCTGGTCGGGCCGCAGCAGGCTCTCGTGGCGCGCCGCCGAGCCCAGGGTCAGCACGCAGAAGGCCACCGGGGGCTCCCCCCAGCCCTGGCCTCGCATCTCGTTGAGGGCGAGCTCGATGGCATGGCGATAGAGGCCATCGTTGTGGTCGCTGATCAGCTGGGCGATCCGCCAGGCCGGCAGCTCCAGCCGGGACAGGGCATCCACCAGCTCGGCCTGCCAGGTATGGGACGCGGCCAGCGTGGGCTCGGGCCCGAGCCGGGCCAGGGAGTCGCGCAGCGGGGCCAGCAACGCCGTCAGGCGGTCATCGAGCGGGGCCGCCTGGCCGGCAAGCAGGCCCCGCCAGGGGGAGGCACGGTGGAGCAGGCGCATGGGGACTCCGGCAAGCATTCCGCTTCAGGGTAGCAGCCCCGCCGGGACGCTCCCCGGCCCAGGGGCGCCGCCAACAGCAACGGCGCCACGCAGGCGCCGTCGGTCGGTCCCTCTTGATCTGGTCCGGTCTGGCCGAGGAGCTCAGTGCTCGTCGAAGAGGGCGTCGCCCATCTCGTCGATGAACCGCTCCGCCTTGCTGACCATCAGGGTATCGCAGGCCTCGCGGCCGGCGACCACGTCGGAGCGCTCGAAGCGATGCTCGAGCATCTCGCCGTCGTCGCCCCGGGGCTTGCGGATCCAGCCGCTGACGCGGAACTGGCCGCCCATGTCCTCGGCCTGGGGAACGATCAGATAGCCCTTGTAGGCCACCGGCTCGCCCTCGGCGGCGGCGGCCGCCTCGCCCTGGCCGAACAGGCCGGATAGCAGCTTCTTGAACATCGTGGGCCCTCCCGAGCCAAGGGCGCCGGCCGGGCCGGCGCCCCGGCAATCAGTCCTGCTGGCGACCCTTGCCCGCCGCGATGCGCAGCCGCAGGGCGTTGAGCTTGATGAAGCCCTCGGCATCCTTCTGGTCGTAGGCGCCGGCATCGTCCTCGAAGGTGGCGATGGACTCGTCGAACAGCGAGGCATCGGACTTGCGGCCGGCCACGCTGGCGTTGCCCTTGTAAAGCTTCATGCGCACCACCCCGGAGACGTTCTTCTGGGTCTCGTCGATGGCGGCCTGCAGGGCGCGACGCTCCGGGCTCCACCAGTAGCCGTTGTAGATCACCTCGGCGTACTTGGGCATCAGCTGGTCCTTGAGGTGGGCCTCCTCGCGGTCCAGGGTCAGGGACTCGATGGCACGGTGGGCGCGCAGCATGATGGTGCCCCCCGGCGTCTCGTAGCAGCCGCGGGACTTCATGCCCACATAGCGGTTCTCGACGATGTCGAGACGGCCGATGCCGTTGTCGCCGCCCAGCTGGTTGAGCTTGGAGATCACCTCGTGGGGCCGCATCGGCACGCCGTCGATGGCCACGATGTCACCCTGGTCGTAGGTCAGCTCGACGTAGGTGGGGGTGTCCGGGGCGGCCTCCGGGGAGACGCTCCAGCGCCACATGTCTTCCTCGGCCTCGGTCCAGGGGTCCTCGAGGTTGCCGCCCTCGTAGGAGATGTGCAGCAGGTTGGCGTCCATGGAGTACGGCGACTTCTTCTTCTGGCTGGTGAAGTCCACCGGGATATCGTGCTGCTGGCAGTAGGCCATCAGCTTCTCGCGGGAGTTCAGGTCCCACTCCCGCCACGGCGCGATCACCTTGACGCCCGGCTTCAGCGCGTAGGCGCCCAGCTCGAAGCGTACCTGGTCGTTGCCCTTGCCGGTGGCGCCGTGGGAGATGGCGTCGGCGCCGGTCTGGTTGGCGATCTCGATCAGGCGCTTGGCGATCAGCGGCCGCGCGATGGAGGTACCGAGCAGGTACTCGCCCTCGTAGATGGTGTTGGCGCGGAACATCGGGTAGACGTAGTCGCGGGCGAACTCCTCGCGCAGATCCTCGATGTAGATCTCCTTGACGCCCAGGGCCTCGGCCTTGGCACGAGCCGGCTCGACTTCCTCGCCCTGGCCGATGTCGGCGGTGAAGGTCACCACTTCGCAGTCGTAGGTTTCCTGCAACCATTTGACGATGACGGATGTGTCCAGGCCGCCGGAATAGGCGAGCACGACCTTCTTGACATCGGACATGCTGGGGCTCCTTCTAGGTGAACGACGTAAAGGCCCGATTATAGCGCGCCAGGCCCACCGCGAATACCGGCGACGGGACGCCCCGGGCCCGAGCTGGTAGACTCTCGCGTTTCGAGATATTCCATCGGCCCAACAAGGAGAGGTGCATGAGCGAGGTGGTCGCCCGTGAACTCATGGCACAGCGATTCCGCAGCTTTTTGCCCGTGGTGGTGGACCTGGAGACCGGCGGCTTCAATCCCCAGCGCGATGCCCTGCTGGAGATCGCCGCCGTGACCCTGACCATGGACCCCGAAGGCAACCTCATGCCGGATGCCACCTATGCCTGTCATGTCACGCCCTTCGAGGGGGCCAACATCGAGCAGTCTGCGCTGGACTTCACCGGCATCCGCCTCGACGACCCCCTGCGTCGGCAGGTGGCGGTCAGCGAGGCCGAGGCGCTGGGCGAGGTGTTCCGTCCGGTACGCAAGGCGATCAAGGCCAACGGCTGCACGCGAGCGGTGCTGGTGGGCCACAACGCCGCCTTCGACCACGGCTTCCTGAATGCCGCGGTAGAGCGCTGCGGCATCAAGCGCAATCCCTTCCATCCCTTCTCGAGCTTCGACACCGCCTCGCTCGCCGGCCTGGTCTATGGCCAGACCGTGCTGGCCCGGGCCTGCCGGGCCGCGGGCATCGAGTTCGACAACACCGCGGCCCACTCGGCCCGCTACGACACCGAGCGTACCGCCGAGCTGTTCTGCGCCATGGTCAACCGCTACAAGGACCTGGGCGGCTGGCGGCTGGCGCAGCGCGAACAGGGCATCGAAGAGACGTAAGCTGGAAGCTCGAAGCTGGAAACGCCGTATATCGACCCTCTCCCCTCAAACAACAAACCCTCCGAGGCATCACCTCGGAGGGTTTTCTTACCGCTTCAAGCTTAAGACTTACCGCTCCGGGCGCAGCCCGGTCAGGCTTCAGCCCTGCGGCTGATCGTCCTGGTGCTTGGCGGCGGTATCCTTGATCAGGGTCTCCAGCTCGCCGTTCTGGTACATCTCGACGACGATGTCGCAGCCACCGACCAGCTCGCCCTCGACCCACAGCTGCGGGAAGGTCGGCCAGTTGGCCACCTTGGGCAGCTCGGCGCGGATGTCCGGGTTGTCCAGCACGTTGACGAAGGCGAAGCGCTCGCCGCAGGCCATCAGGGCCTGGACGGTCTGGGCGGAGAAACCGCACTGGGGCAGCTGGGGGGTGCCCTTCATGTAGATCAGGATCGGGTTCTCGCTGATCTGGCGCTGGATGTTCTCGACGGTGTTACTCATGTGCACTCCCTCTGGATCGCGTGGTGACCAGGGCGCTGCCGGGCAATACCCGAGTGCGTTGGTCGGCCTTGATGATAGGCCCATTGTACGGATGCCGGGCGCATTGCGCATCCCCCCGTAGCTGGCTAGGATGGTCGTTTTTTCCCCGTGGAGTGACGCCATGGCGACCCGCCATTTCTTGACCCTGCTCGACCTGAGTCCGGATGAACTTCGCCACCTGATCCAGCGAGGCATCGCGATCAAGAACGGCCTGAAGACCCACGGCCCGACCTATACGCCGTTCGCCAACCGCACCCTGGCGATGATCTTCGAGAAGTCCTCGACGCGCACCCGGGTCTCCTTCGAGACCGCCATGGCGCAGTTCGGCGGCCATGCGCTCTTCCTGTCGCCCCGTGACACCCAGCTCGGTCGCGGCGAGCCCATCGCCGACACCGCCCGGGTGCTCGCCGAGATGGTCGACGCGGTGATGATCCGCACCTTCTCCCACCAGGGCCTGGAGACCTATGCGGCCGCCAGCGAGGTCCCGGTGATCAACGCCCTCACCGACGACTACCACCCCTGCCAGCTGCTCGCCGACGTCATGACCTGGACCGAGCTGCGCGGCAGCGTCCGGGGCCGCACCGCGGTGTGGATCGGCGACGGCAACAACATGTGCCACTCCTGGATCAACGCCGCCCGCCAGTTCGATTTCCAGCTGCGCATCTGCTGCCCCGAGGGCTACGAGCCGCGTCAGGATATCCTCGACGCCGCCGGCGACCGGGTCACCCTGTTGCACGATCCCCAGCAGGCGGTGGTCGATGCCGACCTGGTCACCACCGATGTCTGGGCCTCCATGGGCCAGGAAGAGGAACAGGCCAGGCGCGAGGCGGACTTCGCCGGCTTCCAGGTCAGCGAGGCGCTGCTCGACCGCGCCGCCGACGACGTGATCTTCCTGCATTGCCTGCCGGCCCACCGCGGCGAGGAGATCAGCGAGACCCTGCTCGACGACCCGCGCGCCGTGGTCTGGCAGGAGGCCGGCAACCGGCTGCATGCCCAGAAGGCCCTGCTGGAATTCCTGCTGCTGGGCCGCGTGGACAGCTGATCCGGCCGTCACCCGCCCCTGACGCCCCGGCCCGCCATGGCCGGGGCGTCTTGCATTGGGCCCGGAGGACAGGGCAAAGCGGGTTCGACCTTGGTCTAACCCCCGACCACCGGTATAATGCGCTGCAACATTGGCGACCGCGAGGAGGGCAACAGCGCCCATGAACACCTCATCCCCCGTGGCCACCCCGCAGCGCAGCCTGCGTCAGTGCCTCTGCGACATGGCCGCCCTGCTCTACCGCGAGGGCCACGTCCTGGAAACCGTCTCGATCCCCGACCGGGGCCTCGACGCCCGGGCGCTCCAGCATCTGGAAGCCGCCGACGGGGACTGGCCCCGCTACCGGCGCATCCTGGAAGGCAGCGGCGCCGCTACCTGCAACGACCAGCAGCGCCTGGTGCTCACCGACCTCGGCCGCGAACTGCTGTTCAGCATGTTCGGCGCCGGCGCGGCGGATAGCTGCGCCTGAGACGATGCCCCACGCGGCGGCCCCGGGGCCGCCGCACGGCCCCTGGCCCTTCCTCACCCGCTACGCGCCTGTCTGCCGGTCAAGACCCTGCTGGAACTCGCTGCCCGCCACGCCGAGACCCGGGCCTTCACCGATCGCCTGCTCGACGAGCTCGAACGGCGCTTCGAAACGGCCTTCACCGGGGACCGGGAATGTGGTGAACTGCCCCCCGAGACCGACCCGGCACGACTGGCCCGGCGCCTGCAGGCCAACATCATCGGCCTGCGCACCTACGCCGAGCGAGGCATCGATCCCGAGTCGCTTCGGCAGCTGGCCGACGACATGGCCGATGATCTGCTCGCCCTGCGCCGATCACCCGGTGGCCAGGCCGGACCACGGCCGCGATGTCTCCCTGGTCGAACGGTTCGACCGGGCCCACAAGCACTGGCCCGAGACCAAGGGCCTCGAGGAGCGCACCTGATGGTTCTACTCGAGACGCGCGTCGCCCCGGAGTGGGTCGACTACAACGGCCATATGAACGATGCCGAATACGCCCGGGTGTTCTCGTTGGGAGTGGAGGCGCTGATGGACGCCATCGGTCTCGACGAGACCGGCCGGCGCCGCCACGGCTACACCATCTTTACCCTGGAGACACATCTCTGCTACCGCCGCGAGGCCCATGAGGGCCAGCCGCTGGCGATCGAGGCGACGGTGCTGGACCGCGATGCCAAGCGCCTGCACGTCTTCTTCGAGATGCGTGACGCCGAGGGCACCCTGCTGGCCACCAGCGAGCAGATGCTGATGGGCATCGACACCGACACCGGGCGGCCCGCGCCCTTCCCCGTGCCCGTCGACGCGGCCATCGGCGAGCTATCGAGCACCGCCCACGACGCCTGGCCGGAGCTCGCCGGACGCCGGATCGGCCTGCCCGCCAGGTTCTGATCATGCCGCCTTTGGCATCTTTGGCGCGGCTTCATGGCCCTGGTTCCCTGTTTCTGCCTCTTCAACGAGCCTCCCCTGCCCCCATCCCTGGGGGCCATGCTTGCCCGGCGTTCGCATGGGGCTGACAACGAGGCGGCAACGAACAGGCCCGACCCGGAGGGCATCCGGATCGGGCCTGTCGACGCGGGTAGTGCCCGCTTCGGCGCCGCTCGCGGCGCCAATGGCTCAGTAGCGGCCGAGCAGCGATTCCAGCTTGAAGGTGCTGGACGACAGCTCACCGTAGCTCATCACCGGGGTCTGGGGCGCCTCGGCGGAGGGCCAGGCCGCCATCGCCTGGTCATAGGCCGCCATCAGCTCCTCGTAGGCCGCCTCGTCGCTGGCCTGGTAGAGTTCGGCCTGCTGCTCGAGTAGCGCCTTGGCGGTCAGCATGAAGCCACGCCCATCCTGGTACTCCGGCACGTTGACGAACTGGCCGTCATCCACGGCTTCCTCGTACTCGTGCACCGCCTGGCGCAGCAGGGCCAGCTGGACGCGGCTCTGGAAGGCCACGTCGTCGCGCAGCTCGCCATCGACGTCCTGCATGGCGGTGTCGATGGCGGCCACGGCGGCCTGGTAGGCATCGGCATGCTCCCCCCACTCGCCGCCCTCGCGGGCCTCATCGACCAGGGCCTGGAGGGTATCCTCGAACGGCGCAACGCCGCGGGTCTCGAAGGCCGTCTCCAGGGGCTCGTAGTGCTCATGGAGGGGATGGCCGAAGTGCGGTTGGGAGGCGGTCTGGGCCCCCTGCTGGTACAGCTCGCGGGCGATGGCCAGGTGGCCCTTCATCATGGCCAGGTTGGTGTAGTAGACACCGGGGTTGCTGGCGTCGATGGCATGGCCGGCTTCACCACCTTCACCACCTTCACCGCCTTCACCGCCTTCACCGCCGGCGGAGGCATTCAGGTAGGCGAATACCGCGAAGGGATCGGCCGCGGCGCTGCCTTCGCCACCTTCACCGCCTTCACCGCCTTCACCGCCTTCACCGCCTTCGTGGTGATGGCCGGCTTCACCGCCCTCGCCACCTTCGTGGTGGCCGGCTTCACCGCCCTCGCCACCTTCACCGCCTTCGTGATGGTGGCCGGCTTCACCGCCCTCGGCGCCTTCACCACCTTCACCACCTTCACCACCTTCGCCACCTTCGCCACCTTCGCCACCTTCGGGATAGTGGCCGGCTTCGCCGCCCTCGGCGCCTTCGCCACCTTCACCGCCATGGTCGGCGCTGGCCAGCAGCAGACTGTCGGATCCCTGGGGGTAGTCGGCCGGTGCATCGGCCTCGGCCCAGCTGGCCGCGCTGGTGCCCAGCAGAACGGAGGCGCCGACACCGACCCAGAGCTTGGTGCGAGTATTGTTAGACATGCAGTCTTCCTTATTTACGGGGTTGCCAGGGCGCTCGGCCACACTGGCCGACTCGGTCAACGGCATAGATTGCCGGCTGCGAAAGTTTAATGCAAACCATTCACAGCCGTTTATAATTGGCAGTCGTTTTCTCGACTGGAGCGCCTACCGTGATCCTTTGTATCGACCAGGTCATTTCGCCGGAGCTGCTCGGGCGGGTACAGGCCACCCTGGCCGACAGCGTCTTTCGGGATGGCCGGGAAACCGCCGGCTGGCATGCCCGCACCGTCAAGCAGAACGAGCAGGCCGACGGCCGACAACCCGAGGTGGTCGCCCTGCGGGAGGAACTGGCCTCGGCACTGCAACGCCACCCGCTGTTCCTGATGGCTGCCCGCCCGCGCCGCATGAAGCCGCTGATGTTCAGCCGCTACCAGGAGGGCATGAGCTACGGCAACCATGTCGATGATGCGGTCATGGCCACTCCCCAGGGCGCCATGCGCACCGACCTGTCGTTCACGCTCTTTCTCAACGACCCGGACAGCTACGAGGGCGGCGAATTGCTGATCGACTCCACCGCCGGGGAGCAGACCTACAAGCTGCCCGCCGGCGCCCTGATCCTCTATCCCTCGTCCACCCTGCATCGGGTCGAGCCCGTCACCGGAGGCGAGCGGCTGGCCGCCGTGGGCTGGGCGCAGAGCCAGGTGCGTGACCCGCAGCAGCGGGAAATTCTCTTCGACCTGGATACCACCCGGCGCCAGGAATTCGAGGCCAACGGCAAGACCCGCACCTTCGACATGCTGTCCAAGAGCCTGGCCAACCTGCTACGCATGTGGGCGGAGGTCTAGCTGTGATCTGCAGCGTCAATCAGCGCACCCTCGGCCGCGGCCAGGGCCCACTGCACGGGGTGCCCCATCTGGGCGAGGAGGCCGACCTCGACCTGGCCAGCGAGCAGGTGATGGCCTGATTCTGCTTCAACGCCGGCCAGATCTGCTCGGCCACCTCCCGGCTGCTGGTACACGAGGCCCTCGACGCCCGTCTGGATGACGCCGACCCCGAGCGAATCCCCGGCGACCCGCTGGACCCGGCCACCGGCCTGGGCCCGCTCGTCAACGCCGCCCAATGCGATCGGGTGCCAGGCCTTCTGGTGGCGGCCGAGATCGAGGGACTCATCCCCACGGCGCCGGCCATCCGACTGCCCGAGCAGGGGCATTTCGTCGCCCCGCGGGTGTTCCGCGACGTGCCGGTCACCAGCCGGCCATGGCGGGAGGGGGTCTAAGCTATTGCCTCGCCTGCCCGTACTGAAGGCATGGCACGATCGGCCGCCGGGGCCAGGGTGGTAACCGACGGCCGAGGCTTGATAGCCTCGGAACTAGTCAGGAAGAATGGCCGCTTTCCTAACCTGCCACTCCTTCGAGCGCTCCTCCCTCGCCGGGTTCTTTCGCTTGAGGACAGGTCCCTGCAAAGGATCATGCATGACCGACCCACGTCGCCTCGTCCCGATCGCCCTCGCCTTCATCGCCTTCGTGTCGCTGGGTCTGCCGGACGGCCTGCTGGGCGTCGCCTGGCCCTCGATGCGCGCCGGTTTCCACCAGCCATTGGACGCCTTGGGCATGCTGCTGGTCGCGATCACGAGCGGCTACATGCTCAGCAGCTTCTTCAGCGGCGCCATCGGCCGACACCTGGGGATCGGGCGTCTGCTCGCCTTCAGTTGCGCGGCCACCGGCCTGTCCCTGCTGGGGCTCACCCTGGTCCCGTCCTGGTGGATGGTGATCTCCATCGGCATGGGCATCGGCCTCGGGGCCGGCGCCATCGATGCCGGCCTGAACACCTATGTCGCCACCCACCACAGCGAACGCCTGATGCAGTGGCTGCATGCCAGCTTCGGCATCGGCGTCACCCTGGGCCCGCTGATCATGACCGCCGGCCTGAACATCACCGACGGCTGGCGAGCCGGCTACTGGGTCGTGGGAGCGGCCCAACTCGCCCTCGGCGTCGGTTTCTTGCTGACCGCCCGACTCTGGGAAGCCCCTCCCGCGGCCCCGAACGCCGTCCCGGCGGAGCCTTCCCTGACCGACGACGCCGGCCATGTCACCGCCACCCACCCCGAGGCGATCACGGCCCAACCGCACCAGACCCACCTCCGGGCGTCCCTCGCCAGCCTCCCGGTGTGGATCGGCACCGGACTCTTCTTCGTCTACTCCGGCCTGGAGCTGACACTGGGCCTCTGGGCCTATTCGCTGTTGACCGAATCCCGCGGCATCGGCGCGGCCAGCGCCGGCCTCTGGGTCGGGATCTACTGGGGCATGTTCACCCTCGGCCGGGTCATGGCCGGCGTCTTCGCCAACCGGCTGGGGCATCATCGGCTGGTCCTGGCCAGCCTCTGGCTGGCGCTGGCGAGCTCCCTCCTCCTGGCCTGGAACCCGGTCGATGGGCGGGGGCTGATTGTCATCGGCCTCATTGGTTTCGCCTTCGCGCCCATCTTCCCCGGCATGGTCTCGGGTACCCGGCAGCGGGTCGGCCCGGAACACCTCGGCAACGCCATGGGCATGCAGATCGCCGCCGCCGGGGTCGGCGCCACTAGCCTGCCGACCCTGGCCGGCATCCTGGCCGACCACTCTTCGCTGGAAGCGATTCCCTGGTTCGTCACCGGCTGCGTCCTGGTGATGGGCGGCCTTTACCGGGCCACACGACGCCCGGCCATCCGACTGGCCGTCTGACGCCCGACGTCAATCCATGCCGTGCAAGGCCTTCCAGTTGCCCGGATACAGGGCATAGCCGAACAGCGCCTGGCCACCGTAGACCAGCTCGGTGCCCTCGGGGATCCACAGCATCTGGCCGGGCGCGATGCGATGGGTTTCGCCGGCGGCGGTGACCTCGAGTTCGCCTTCGATGACGAAGATCACCTCATCATAGAGCACCGTCCAGGCGACTTCGGCGCCCTCCCAGCGGGCGAAGCCAGCGCCCATCGTCTCGCTCAGGGCCGTGTCCACGGTGCGGCCGATCTCGGCGTGGCCAGGCGGCCCGCCGCGATGGCGGAAGGCGGTATCGCGATGGTCGAACTTGATGGCACGAATGGGTGTATCGCTCATGGTGGTAGGTGTCCTTAGAGTTCGCTGCGGCTGGCCCAGGCAGCCTGCCTCATGCGCGTCTTCACGCCGAGGCTCAAAAAGGGCTCCGGCGGATTGAGCGCCGGCTTGCCGGAGACCGCCAGCATGTCGGCCAGCTGACGGGAGTCCTGACCGGTGGCCAGCTCCGCCAGCAGCTTGCCGGAGATGGTGCCCCGGGCCGCTCCGACGCTCTGGTGAACACCGGACATCCAGGCGTTGTCGCCGACCCTGCCGAAGAACGCCGTGTAATTGCGCGACAGCCCGCAGGCGCCGCCCCAGGTCGCCTCGAAGGGCACCTGGGCGAGCTCGGGATAGCGGGCCTCGAAGGACTCGCGATGCCCCTGGCGGATGCGGGTACGCTCGGAGAGGTCGTCGTGATAGCGCGGCACGAAGCGATACTGGTTGCGAATGATCAGCCGCCGATCGGGGGTCAGGCGCACCGTGGTGCCGGCATGATCGGCGGGGGTCAGCCCGAAGTGATGGGGTGCCGCGGAGAACGGCCCCATCTCCTCGTCGGTCAGTGTCCGGGTCATGCTGGCGAAGGTCATCACCGGCAACATGCGATGCCTGAGGAAGCCGAACTCCCGGGAGTAGATGTTGGAGCCCAGCAGCAGATTGGTCGCGCGCACCTCGCCTTCCGGCGTCGTGGCGCACCACTGGCCGTCCAGGCGGGTCAGGTTCACCACCGGCGTATGCTCGTAGAGATCGACGTTGTCCGGCAGCGTCTCGCCCAGGCCGCGCACCAGGGCAGCGGGCTGCATCAAGGCGGTGTTGGCGGTATAGATGGCCGCCGCATAGTGTCGGGTGCCGAGGATCGGTGACAGGTCCTCGCACTCCAGGCGCCGATAGGGATAATCGAACTCCTTGAGAAGCCGCTCGTAGTGGTCGAGGTACTTGAGCCCTCGCTCGCCCACGGCGCCCTGGTACTTGCCGGCGCGCGACCAGCCACAGTCAATGCCGTGGCGCTGGACAAGCGTTTCGAGATCATCCACCGCCCCACGGTTCAGCGCCAGCAGCTTCTGCTTTCGGGCCAGGTCGTCGCCCTCGAGATCGCGCTTGTGAGGCAGGTCGATGACGAAGCCGGTATTGCGCCCGGAGGCGCCCTGCCCGATTCGCAAAGCCTCGAGCAGCACCACGCGTTCGCCAGGGCGAAGCTCGGCAACACGCCGGGCCGCGGCCAGGCCAGTGAAGCCGGCGCCGATCACCAGCCAATCGGCATCGGTGTGCGTATTGAGGCGGTTCGGCGGAGCCGGATCGGACAATAACTGGTACCAGCCGTTGCACTTGTCATCCTGGGGAATGATGGATCGTGTCATTGGGACTCCCGCGCAGGGCGCGACGTCGTCACCGTCTACCGGTGTTATCAGGGATGAGGATGGCGCCGCAGACGGCGCCACCTAGGGCGTGCTCGTTTTTAGTAGGGGGACTCTCAGGCGGCGTGGGACTGGCCGCAGGCCTTTACCCACTCGCTGCGCCGCGCCATGGCCGCCTCCCCCACCAGAGCGAAGCCCAGCAGCCGGCCGCCGGCATCATAGGCACCGGCCTCGATGCCATCGGCCGTCTCCGTGACGCGCCAGTGCGCCTCACCGGAGGGCACCACCACGCAGACCGGCGCCGCCGGCGTCTTGACCATCACCGGCATCACCGGGTAGCTGACCGGGGTCGGGGTGCCCGTGAGGGTCGCCGCCAGGGCGCGCAGGCCGGCGTTGATCGGCGCCAGGTAGGGCAGCAGCCGGCCGTCGATCTCCACGGCATCGCCCAGGGCATAGATGCCCGGGAGCGTGGTCGCGAGATGGTCGTCGACCCGGATGCCGCGACCACAGTCGATTCCGGCCGCGCGGGCGAGCGCGGTGTTGGGCGTCAGGCCCACGGCGCTGACCACCAGGTCCGCCTCGAGCTCGCGGCCGTCGGTCAGGGTCAGCCGGTAGCCGTCCTCCTCGGCGGCGACGCTGGCCACCGAGCGCTCCAGATGCCAGCCCACCCCGAGGTCGGAGAGCGCCTCGCGCAGCACCCGGCTGCCCGCCTCGGGCAGCAGGCCCGGCAGCGGGCGCTCGGCCAGGCCCACCACCTCGACCCGGTGGCCGGCCTGGGCCAGGTCGTTGGCGAACTCGCAGCCGATCAGGCCATCGCCGATGATCACCACCCGCGCGTTGCGCCCGACGGCCTCGAGACGCTGGCGCATGGCGGCATAGTCGGCGCGGTCGTTGACCGACAGCAGCGCCTCATCGTCGCCCGCCACCGGGATGCGGATCGGGCTGGCCCCGGTGGCCAGCACCAGCTGGCCATAGTCCAGCTCGCCGAGCCGCGTGATGACCCGCCCGGCCTCGGCGTCGATGCGCTCCACCGGGCAGAAGGCATGCACCCGGATGTTCAGGCGGCGCTCGATCGACAACGCCGATTCGTCGAGCAGCGCCTCGGCGTTCTTGCCCAGAGCGAAGGCGTTCGACAGCGCCGGCTTGGAGTACAGGCCGCCGTCGTCGGCGGTGACTACGTGGATGTCGCGCTCGGCGTCCCGGGCGCGCACCGCCTCGGCCAGGCCGTATCCAGCATGGCCGCTGCCGATGATCACCAGCGGGCCGGCCGGGAGGGCCGCCTTAGCCGGCGCCGCCACGGCGTCCGCCAGCGGCGTCGATGCCGGTGCGGCCGCGGGGGCGTCATCGGTGATCTCGATCATCTCGAAATCCGCCTTGCCCACGCCGCAGTCGGGGCACAGCCAGTCCTCGGGGACGTCCTCCCAGCGGGTGCCGGGGGCGATGCCGTCGCTCGGCCAGCCCTCGGCCTCGTCGTAGATCAGGCCGCAGATGATGCAGAGCCACTTCTTCATCGATACCTCCTTCACGCGCCCTTGACGCGCACGGCGATGTTGCGGGTCTGGACGTAGCTGTAGAGCGCCTCCTGGCCCTTCTCGCGGCCGAAGCCCGAGAGGCCCACCCCGCCGAAGGGCGTCTCCACGCCGCCGGCGAACCACTCGTTGATGAACACCTGGCCGCCGCGCAGTCGACGCGCGGTGCGCAGGGCCCGGTCGAGGCGGGTGTCGAAGACGCCGGCCACCAGGCCGAACTCGGTGCCGTTGGCGAGCTCGACGGCCTCGTCCTCGCTGTCGAAGGGATGGATCACCAGCACCGGGCCGAAGACCTCCTCCTGGAAGATCTCGCTGTCCACCGAGACGTCGGCGAACAGCGTCGGCTGCATGAAGTAGCCGCTGGTACCCGAGACTCGCTCGCCACCGGACACGCAGGTGGCGCCGGCCTCGATGGCCCGTTGGCACATGGCCTCTACCTGCTCGAGCTGGTCGCGCGAGACCAGTGGGGTCAGGTCCGGATTCTCGACGCCCGGGCCAATGGACAGCCCCTCAGCCAACTCCCGGGCACGGGCAACGACTTCGTCGTAGCGCGAGCGGTGCACCAGCAGGCGCGACATCGCCGAGCAGACCTGGCCGGCGTTGAAGAAGATGCCGGCCTTGACGCTATCGAGGACCTGTTCGATGTCGGCATCGACATGGACGATGGCCGCGGACTTGCCACCCAGCTCCATCACGCTCGGCGTCGCGCGCTCGGCGGCATCGCGCAGGATGCGCTGGCCGGTGGGCACCGAACCGGTGAAGACGATCTGGTTGGCATCCCGATGCCTGACCAGATGGGCGCCGATCACCGAGCCCTTGCCGCACAGCAGGTTGACGGCGCCCTTCGGCAGGCCGGCACGCTCGCAGGCGGTCATCAGGAAGGTCATCGCCAGCGGAGAGATTTCCGGCGACTTGATGACCACGGCGTTGCCGGCGGCCAGGGCCGGCGCCAGGGAGCGGGCACAGATCGACGGCGGGAAGTTCCAGGGCACGATCTGCACCGAGACACCCAGGGGCTCATAGCTGGTGAAGTCGACATAGTCGTCGCCCAGCGGGATCGAGGTGCCCTCGATCTTGTCGGCCATGCCGGCGTAGTACTCGAAGTAGCGGGCGGCCTCCTCGAACTCGCCGCGAGCCACGTCCAGGGACTTGCCATTCTCGCGGCACAGCACCAGGGCGGCCTCCTCGGTGAACGCCTTGATCTCCTCGGCGATCGCCAGCAGCCAGGTGACGCGCTGGGCCGGACGCACCGAGGTCAGCGCCCCCGAGGCCACGCAACGCCGGGCGGCGGCCATGGCGGCGTCGGCATCCTCGAGGCCGGCCTCGGCGATCTCGGCATAGGCCTCGTCGGTGGCCGGGTCGACGACCATCAGCCAGCTGTCGGCGCCCGTCCAGGCGCCGTCGATATAGTTGTAGTAGCGGTCGAGCGTGCTCATTAGGGGGGAAACTCCAGAAGCG
This sequence comes from Halomonas maura, assembly GCF_030409305.1. Taxonomy (GTDB): domain Bacteria; phylum Pseudomonadota; class Gammaproteobacteria; order Pseudomonadales; family Halomonadaceae; genus Halomonas; species Halomonas maura. Next base: position 67,206 of record NZ_JAUFPQ010000016.1, on the reverse strand, counting down.
ATGGTTCGGGCAGGACCCGGGGGATCAGGCGGCCTCGGCATCGCCGCGCACGCGGCGTGCCACCCACTGGTGGAAGAAGTGGGTCGGGTGGTCCAGCACCGGCGAGAAGACGCCGCCCTGGAAGCCCGGGGACCGGCGGCCGCGCTGCATGCCTTCCACGGCACCGATGTCCTCGCCGAACACCACCCGCCAGGACTCCAGGGTGGAGGTGCGGCAGGCCGCATAGGCATCCTGGGTGGCCTCGTCACCGACGTAGTAGACGCGCAGGTGTTCCACGGTCTGCCCGGCGGAGACCGGCTCGAGCATCATGGCGAAGGCGTGGTCGGCCTGGATGCCGAGCAGCACGTTGGGGAAGAAGGACACGTACTCGGCGTGCTCCATCTTGTCCTTCGGCCAGGCGGGGAACTTGGGCAGGCGGGTGCCGGCCACGTCGGAGAGCCGGTAGGCCAGGCTGCCCTGCCCGGAGAAGTGCTCGCCGAACTGGATGTTGTAGTGGTCCTCGAGGCGCGAGTAGGTGTTCAGGCTGGGGTGGACCCAGGGCAGGTGGTAGCTCTCGCAGTAGTTCTCGACCGCCAGCTTCCAGTTGCAGTTGACGGTGATCTCCAGGTTGCCGCCCATGTTGACGCGACGCAGCAGCTCGAAGCCGTCGGCGCCGACGAAGTCACGCCAGCGGTTCTCCAAGGGAGCCACGTGCTCAGCGAAATGGGGCGCCTGGCCGTCGAGGTTGACGAACACCATGTCCATCCATACCGCGCTGCGGATCGGCTTCAGGCCATGCTTCTCGCACTTGAACCCCTCGACCTTGTGCTGGCCGACGCCGCCGATATGCGGCGTGCCACGCAGGTTGCCGTTCAGGTCGTAGGTCCAGGAGTGGTAGGGGCAGCGGATCACACCCTGCACCTCGCCCTCCTCGGCCACCAGCTGCATGCCGCGGTGACTGCAGACGTTATGGAAGACCTGGGTCTCGCCGTCCTTGTTGCGCATCATCAGCAGCGGCAGGCCCATGAAGTCGACCGGCTTGACGTAGCCGTTCTTGACCATGTCGCTGGCGAAGCCGATGCAGGCCCAGGTGCCGGCCATGAGGCGGTCGCGCTCGGCGGCGAAGAAGGCCTCGCTGACGTAGGCGGCGTTGGGCATGCCGGTGGCCTCCTCGATGGGCGCAAGCACGTCATCGAGCTGGCGGGCGGGAATCAGGGATTGGGTCAGGTCGGACATCTTGGCCTCCTCACGGGAAACGGGCGGTTTCTGATCTGTTGTGGCCCTACCGGGGGTCCCGGCTGGTGGAGGCGAGTCTGGGAGCGGCACAGCGTGGCGACAATCGATGATTCGGCATCAACTGATGAGTAAATCTCATCCATTAGACGAATGGATAATTCGAGGATGCTGCGTTACCGTATGCCTCCCTGCATGGCAAGCCGGCGTTATCGATCCCTCTTCGAGTGAGAAAAGCTCATGGATTGATGACAATAAATGCGTTGCTCACCACCCCCCTTCCCCCCAGGCTGCGCAACGGACCCGCGTGGTCCCTTCCCCGACGCCTTACTGATCAATAACAACCCGAGAGTGACGCCATGCGCTCAGAAAGTGGCCTGTTCAAGGGCCTCAACCCCACGGTGACCATCGCCTCGAAGGTCCTGGTCATCGGCTTCGTGATCTTCTGCGCCGTGCTGGCCGAGAAGGCCGGCGCCATCTTCCAGGACGTCTCCACGGCCGTCCTCGACAACGCCAAGTGGTTCTACCTCGGACTGGTCAGCGCCGTGCTGGCCTTCCTGCTCTACCTGATGGTCAGCCGCTTCGGGCATATCCGCCTGGGCAAGGACGACGAGCGTCCCGAGTTCAGCTTCCTGTCATGGGTCAGCATGCTGTTCTCCGGCGGCATGGGCATCGGCCTGATCTTCTGGTCGGTGGCCGAGCCCATGTGGCACTACGCCGACAACCCCTTTACCGAGAACATGAGCGATGCGGCGGCCGGGATGGCCATGCGCCTGACCTTCTTCCACTGGGGCCTGCACCCCTGGGCGATGTTCATCATCGTGGCCCTGGCCCTGGCCTACTTCGCCTATCGCAAGGGCCTGCCCCTGACACTGCGCTCGATCCTCTATCCCTTCATCGGCGAGCGCATCTACGGCCCCATCGGCCATGCCGTCGACATCCTCACCGTGGCGATTACCGCCTTCGGGGTCTCCCAGTCGCTGGGCCTGGGGGTGATCCAGATGAACAGCGGGCTGCATCACGTCTTCGGGGTGACCAACGGCATCGGCGTCCAGCTCGCCATGATCGCGGTGATCACCCTGTTCGCCATCGCCTCGGTGATGTCCGGGGTGGGCCGCGGCATCCGCCGGCTGTCCGAGTGGAACATGCTGCTGTCGATCGCCATCGTGGCCATCGTGCTGGCCATCGGGCCGACGCGCTACATCCTCAACATCCTGCTGCAGAGCACCGGCGACTATGCCGACAACCTGATCGGCATGAGCCTGTGGAGCGATGCCAATGCCGACAGCGGCTGGCAGAACTGGTGGACCGCCTTCTACTGGCCCTGGTGGATGACCTGGGCGCCCTTCGTCGGCATGTTCATCGCCCGCATCTCCCGGGGCCGCACCATTCGCGAGCTGATCGGCGGCGCCCTGCTGGTGCCGACGCTGGTCACCTTCGTGTGGATGGCGGTGTTCGGCGGCAGCGCCCTGTTCGAGGAACAGCAGGCCCGACAGGCCCATGAGCAGGCGGTGGCCGAGGGCACGGTGGCGGCCAATGCCGAGTTCGGCGGCGGCACGGTGCTGGAGGCCACCCGGGAGGACACCACCCTGGCGCTGTTCACCCTCTTCGAGGCCCTGGACCCGGGCACCCTCGGCAGCCTGCTGTCGATCCTGGCGGTGCTGCTGCTGGCGACCTATTTCATCACCTCGGCGGACTCCGGCACCCTGGTGCTGTGTACCCTCGACAGCGTCGGCAGCCCCGAGCCGCCCCAGCCGATCCGCGTGATCTGGGGACTGGTGATCGGCTGCATCGCCGGCGCCCTGCTCTATGCCGGCGGCCTCAAGACGATCCAGACCGCCTCGATCATCGCCGGGCTGCCGATCGCCGTGTTCATCCTGGTGATGACGCTGAGCCTCTACCGCACCCTGCGCCGGGAACCCATGGCCGCCGCGATGCTGCCGCCCCAGGCGCGCCCGGCGGACGCGGAACTGGATCATCACAGTGGCAAGACCGACTCAGCCCCGGCTGGCGGCAGCCGCGCCCCGCGGGAGCCGGTTCTCGAGGCCTGAAACGACACCCTGTTGTCCCGAACGGCCAGGGCCCGGCACACGCCGGGCCCTGGCTCATTGCGCCGGCTAGATGTACATAAACTCGACACACGTGTAGCCTCCCCTCCTGGTCAGCGCCCGTGCTGCCGCCCTGCGTTCCCGGACCGGAGACTCCTCTCGATGCCCCCTGCCGATCCCCCCGACACCAAATGGAAAGGTTCCCGCGAGGCCTGGCTCGATGCGGCCTTCGCGCTGCTGCTCGAGTCCGGCGTGGACAGCGTGCGGATCCTGCCGCTGGCCAAGCGGCTCAACGTCTCGCGTACCAGCTTCTACTGGTTCTTCAAGGATCGCGAGGCGCTGCTCGACGCCCTGATCGAGCGCTGGCGCGAGAAGAACACCCAGGGCCTGGTCCGGCAGACCGAGGCCTATGCCGACAGCATCGTGGAAGCGATCCTCAACGTCTTCGACTGCTGGCTGGACCCGGAACTGTTCGACGCCCAGCTGGAATTTGCGATACGCAGCTGGGCCCTCCAGTCGGACAAGGTGGCCAGGGAGATCGATGCCGCCGACGAGACGCGCCTCGAGGCCCTGACACGCATGTTCGTGCGACACGACTTCGAGACGCTGGCGGCCAATGTGCGGGGGCGCACCATCTACCTCACCCAGATCGGCTATATCTCGATGAAGACCCGGGAAGCCCTCGAGGTGCGGATGCGGCGCATTCCCGCCTATGTCGAGATCTTCACCGGGCAGGCACCGCAACGGCACGAGCTGCAACGCTTTCACGCTCGCCATGGTTACGTCCCCGGGACGGATGGCCGGAAGAGTGACGGCATCCCTCGGGAGAGCTGAACGGACGGCTCTCCCTCACCGCTCCCTAGCGTGTTTCACGCGCCCTCTTATGGGCCGCCTCGAGCCCCCGGTGAATCGCCTGGCCCAGGCCCGCGTCGATCATCGCGCGCAGCCCCTCGGCCGTGGTGCCGTCATAGGCGATCAGCCGCTCGACCATCTCGCGGGGATCGACGCCCTCGCGCGCCAGCAGCAGCGACCCGCCGACCAGGGTCTCGAGCACGGCCTCGCGGGCGATCTCGTCGGCGATGCCCGCCTGTCGGGCGTGCTCCAGCAGCGACTGGGCCAGCAGGGCGGGATAGGCCGGCCCGGCGCCACTCAGGGCCGTCAGGTAATCGAGATCGCGCTCCGACGGGAGCGCCCGTGCCGTGCCGCAACTCTCCAGCAGCGCCTGGACGAGTCGCCGGTCGCCATCGCTCACCTGTGGTGAGGCATACCAGGGGAAATAGCCGCGGCGGATTTCCGCCGCGGCGTTCGGCATGGCCCGCACGACCCGATGGCTGCCCACCCGGCTGGCGACGGCCTGACAGGACGCCATCGCCAGCAGGGAGATAACCAGCTTGCCACCGGCGTCGAGTTCGACGCCGGCGAGGTCCTGCGGACGCACGGACAGCACGATGACATCCGCCCGCTCGGCCAGCTCACGGTTGTCCTCGACGCAACGAACGTCGGGCCAGTCGCGGTAGGCGTCGCCACCGGAGCGCGAGGAACTCACCAGCCGCTCGGGAGGCAGTAGCCCCTGCTCCAGCCAGGACAGCCCCAGCGAGCGCCCCATCCAGCCCTGTCCCCCGATGATCCCCACCACGGTGTCTTGATGCATCGTTTGCCCCTCCTCTCCACCCGGCAGCGAAGCCGGTCTGGCATCAGCCTATCGACAGGAATGTACACCTATGTACATATAGTAAACGAGTGTGTACATTCACCCTGAACGCTGTCAAGCGCACAACAAGAGAGAGGCCCGACCATGGCGACCGACCCGCTGCTGACGCCCTTTCAGCTCAAGCATCTTTCCTTGAAAAACAGGCTCATGATGACGGCCCACGAGCCTGCCTACCCGGAGGACGGGATGCCCAAGGCGCTCTACCGGGCCTATCACGTCGAGCGCGCCAGGGCCGGCATCGGCCTGACGATGACGGCCGGGTCGGCGGCGGTGGCCAGGGACAGCCCCCCCGTGTTCAACAACATCCTGGCCTACAAGGACGAGGTGGTGCCCTGGATGCGCGAGCTGACCGAGGCCTGCCACGAGCACGGCACCGCCGTGATGATCCAGTTGACCCACCTGGGCCGCCGCACCCGCTGGGACAAGGGCGACTGGCTGCCGACGGTATCGCCATCCCACCATCGTGAAGCCTCCCATCGGGCCTTTCCCAAGCAGGTCGAGGACTGGGATATCGAGCGATTGATCCGCGACTACGCCGACGCCGCCGAACGCATGCACGCGGCCGCTCTCGATGGCATCGAGCTGCAGGCCTATGGGCATCTGATGGATCAGTTCTGGTCGCCGCTGACCAATACCCTCGAGGCACCCTATGGTGGCGATCTCGACAACCGGCTGCGCTTCACCTTCGAGGTGCTGCGCGCCATCCGCCAGCGGGTCGGCGAGGCGTTCATCGTCGGCGTGCGCTACACCGGTGACGAGATGCTGGCGGGCGGGCTCACGGCCAGCGACGGCCTGGAGATCTCGCGGCGCCTCAAGGACAGCGGCCTGGTCGACTTCCTCAACGTGGTTCGCGGCCATATCGATACCGACCCCGGTCTCACCGACGTCATCCCCATCCAGGGCATGCGCAGCGCCCCGCACCTGGACTTTGCCGGCGAGATCCGTCGCGAGGTGGACTTCCCCACCTTCCATGGGGCCAAGATCCAGGACGTCGCCACCGCCCGTCATGCCATCGCCTCGGGCAAGGTCGACATGGTCGGCATGACCCGCGCCCACATGGCCGACCCGCACATAGTGCGCAAGATCATCGCGGGTCGCGAGGAGGAGATCCGTCCCTGCGTCGGCGCCAACTACTGCCTCGATCGCATCTACCAGGGCGGCGCCGCCTACTGCATCCACAACGCCGCCACCGGGCGGGAGACCACCATGCCTCACACCCTCCCCGAGGCCACACAGAAGCGCCGGATGGTGATCATCGGCGCCGGTCCCGCGGGCCTGGAGGCCGCCCGGGTCGCCGGCGAGCGAGGCCATCCGGTGGTGGTGCTGGAAGCCGCCAGCGATGCCGGCGGCCAGGTACGCCTCACGGCGCAGAGCGAGCGGCGTCGCGAGATGATGGGCATCATCGATTGGCGCCTGGCGCGCTGCGAGGCGCTCGGCGTCGAGATCCGCTACAACGTCTGGGCCGAGCTCGAGGACGTGGTACAGGAGCGGCCGGACGTGGTCATCGTGGCGACCGGCGGCTTCCCCGCGGAAGACCAGCCCGCGGTGGGCCACGAGCTGGTGGTCACCACCTGGGATATCCTGTCCGGACACGTCGCGCCGGGACAGCGGGTGCTGCTGTTCGACGAGGCCGGCGATCATGCCGCCATGCAGGCCGCGGAGATCATCGCCGCCACCGGGGCCGAGCTCGAGATCATGACGCCGGACCGCACCTTCTCGGCGGAGATCATGGCCATGAACCTGGTGCCCTACATGCGCGCCCTGCAGCGGCCCACTGTCACCTTCACGCCCACCTACCGGCTGAAGTCCGTGCAGCGGGACGGCGACGAACTGCTCGCCACGATCACCAGCGACTATGTCTCACAAGATCAGTCGGACCTCGATCATCAACGGCGTATCGACCAGGTGGTGGTCAACTATGGCATCACGCCGATGGCCGACCTCTATTTCGACTTGAAGCCGCATTCCCGCAACGGCGGCGAGGTGAACTACGAGGACCTGATCGCCGGCCGACCGCAATCGACCCTTCGCCACGCGGACGGTGGCTTCCAGCTGTTCCGCATCGGCGATGCCGTCGAGTCCCGCAACACCCATGCGGCCATCTACGATGCCTTGCGGCTGGTCAAGGACCTGTGATCCCCGGCAGCGGCTATCTGAAGGAGAGGTTCTTGAATCTGCAGACCTTGACCGCCCGTGAGGCCGAGCAACTGGCCAAGGAGGCCTGCCTCGCCGCGGGTGCCAACCCTGCCACCGCGCGCTCCCTGGCCAGGGCGACGGTATCAGCCACGCTGTACGGCCGTCCTGCCGTGGGCTTTCCGCACCTGCTGCACTACCTCGACGGCTTTCGCGGCGGGCGCCTCAACGGCGAGGCCGAGCCGTCACTGACCGCTCCCCTGCCCGCGATCCTCGATTCGGACGCGGATGGCGGCACCGCACAGCTCGGCTTCGACCTGGCCCTGCCCACGCTGGTCGCCAGGACCCGGGAACTGGGCGTCACGCTCTTCACCCAGCGCAACGGCTTCACCACCGGCGAACTGGGTTACTACGTGCGGCGGCTCGCCCTGGAGGAGCTGGTCGCCCTGGCCGTATCCAACAGCCCCGCCGTGGTTGCCGGTTCGCCGGGCGGCAACACCGTCTTCGGCACCAACCCGATGGCGTTTGCCGCCCCCCTGTCCGATCCGGACGCCCCGCTCGTCATCGACCAGGCCTCCAGCGCCACGGCTCTCGTCACCCTGGCAGACGCCGCCGCCGAGGGGCGCAGCATTCCCGAGGGCTGGGCCCTCGACGGCGAGGGGCATCCCACCACCGATGCCAAGGCGGCCCTGCACGGCATCCTGCTGACCTTCGGGGGCACGAAGGGCGCCAACGTGGCGCTGATGGTCGAGTGTCTCGCCGCCGGCCTGTCAGGCGCCTCCTGGTCGCTCGACATGGCGGATCACCGGGACGGGAAACGCCCGGTCGACGCCGGGATGACGATCATCGCCATCCATCCCACGGCAGTGGACGACGACTTTTGCGTGCGCCTGACACGTCAGCTCGACAGGGCCGCCGAGCATGGCACGCATGTGCCCGGACGGCGCCCCGCAGGCCTGAACTGGTCGGAGCGGGACAGCATCACGCTCGATGCCTCGGTGCTCGAGGCGATTCGCCGCTTCCTGTAGGCGACACGCGACGGCCCCAATCGAAAAGGCACCGACATCCCCGGGATGTCGGTGCCTTCTGGCGCGCCCCCGGCCTTGAATGACCGGACTCACGCCGATACGTAGCGCTCGTCTAGGCGCTTCTGGGCTCGCTGCGCAACCCCTTGATCACCGCGAAACAGGCCACCAGCAGGATCAGGGTAAAGGGCAGGCCGGTGGTGATCACGGCGGTCTGCAGGGCCCCCAGCCCGCCGCCGAGCAGCAGGGCGATGGCGATAGCCCCCTCGATCAAGGCCCAGAAGATGCGCTGTGCCTTGGGGGCGTCCACCTTGCCGCCCGCGGTGAGCGAGTCGATCACCAGCGAGCCGGAATCCGAGGAGGTGATGAAGAACACCATCACCAGCACGATGCCGACGAAGGACATGATGGCCGTCCAGGGCAGCTGGCTCAGCATCACGAACAGCTGCAGTTCGACGACCGCGTCCTTGACCCCCTCGAAGTTATCGGTGACGACCTGGTCGATGGCGGTGGTGCCGAAGGCCGTGAACCACAGCGTCGAGACGAGCGTGGGCACGATCATGACCGAGATCAGGAACTCGCGCACGGTGCGGCCGCGGCTGACACGGGCGATGAACATACCGACGAACGGTGACCAGGAGATCCACCAGGCCCAGTACAGGGCGCTCCAGCCCTGACGATAGTTGTCATCCTCCCGGCCGAACGGCATGGACAGGGCCGGCAGGTGGCTCAGGTAGCCGCCGAGGTTGGCGAAGAAGTCGCTCAGGATCATCAGGGTCGGTCCGACCACGATCATGAACAGCAGCAGCACGAAGGCCATGACCATGTTGATCTTGGACAGCCGCTGGACGCCCTTGTCGACCCCGGCCATCACCGACAACAGTGCCACCAGCGTGATGCCCAGGATCAGCAGCACCATGGTGACGTTGCCGTCGGGAATGCCGAACAGGTAGTTGAGCCCCGCCGTCGCCTGGGAGGCACCATAGCCCAGCGAGGTGGCCAGCCCAAAGAGGGTGGAGAAGACCGCCAGGATGTCGATGAGATGGCCCGGCCAGCCCCAGACGCGCTCTCCCAGCAGCGGGTAGAAGATCGAGCGCATGGTCAGCGGTAGCCCCTTGTTGAAGGAGAACAGCGCCAGCGCCAGCGCCACCATCGCGTAGACGGCCCAGGGGTGCAGGTTCCAGTGGTACAGGGTGGCGGCCATGCCCAGCGAGATGGCGGCCTCCGGATCACCGGCGGCGGCCCCCAGCGGCGCCCAGTCAGTGCGCCCCCCGTTCTCGACGGTGGTGCCGGCCAGGGAGGAACCGAAGTGGGTCAGCGGCTCATTGACGCCGAAGAACACCAGCCCGATGCCCATGCCGGCGGCAAACAGCATGGCGAACCAGCCGGTATAGCTGAATTCCGGCTTGGCATGGGCCCCGCCGAGCCGGACCCTGCCGAGCGGGGTGAAGATCAGCACAACGGCTATCAACAGAATGATGTTGGTGGACAGCAGAAAGAACCAGTCCAGGCTGCCGGTGAGAAAGCCGAAGGCCGCATCGAAGATCGGCTCGACCTGCTCCTGAAGTGCCAGGGTGATGATCACGAAGAACAGGATCGTCAGGGCCGAGATACTGAAGACCTTGCCGTGCACGTCGAGATCGAACCCGAAACGCTTGAAGGCGATGTTGTCCTGGCCGATCACGTAATCGGTATCGATGATATTGGCCGGCCCTTCGGGAGAGGGAATTCCCTTACCCGCCGTCGCGGCCTCCTCCTGATAATGACTATTGCTCATGGAAGCATCTCTTTGTTGTTGGCACATTGGGCAATCGAGGCATCGTGCTGCTGGTGATGCCCCGCCCCCTGGCCTCGGACATACCGAGGCATCGGCGGTGGTCAGGGTCATCCGGTTGTGACTGGTGCCCCGCTGGGGGCCATGAACGATCAGGGGCCGGACATGGCATGAGCGCGTTAGCCACTCAGTACTCCACCGCGACGTTCCCCTTCACGCTCGTGCAGCAGCTCAGCACGTAGCCCTCGGCGATTTCCTCCTCGCTGATCCCGCCGTTCTGCTGCATCTCCGTCTCGCCGCCCAGCACCCGTACCCGGCAGGTACCGCAGATGCCCATGCCGCAGGCCTTGGGAATGTTCAGGTCGGCACTGGCTGCGGCCTCGTGGAGGGTCGTGCCATCGACCACCTGGACCGACTTGCCGGAGTCCTGGAAGGTCACCCAGTACCCGTCCTGGGGCAGGTCGTCACGCTCCAGGGCCTCGGCCGCGTGTTCCTCGGCCATGGCGATGTCCTCGTCCGGTGTCGCGCCGAAGGATTCCTCGTGATAGCGGGAGAAATCGTAGCCGGCCTCCTGGAGGAGCTGGCGGACGGCACGCATGTAGGGGGTCGGCCCACAGCAGAAGACCTCGCGATCGAGGAAGTCGGGGGCGATGAGCTGCAGCATCTCGCGGGTCAGGAAGCCACGATACCCGCCCCAGATCTGGCCGGTCTCGCTCTGCTCGCAGATGAGATGCAGCTTGAAGTTCTCGATACGCGTGGACATGTAGTCCAGCTCGGCACGGTAGATGATGTCGCTCGGCGTACGGGCGCTATGGGCGAACACCATGTCCACTTCGGAGTTGGTATTGAAGAACCACCTCGCCATGGACATCACCGGCGTGATCCCCACGCCGCCGGAGAGCAGCAGCACCTTCTCTGCCGGGTAGTCGATGCAGTTGAACTGGCCCACCGGGCCATGCACGGCGATCAGGTCCCCCTCCTGGAGGTTGTCATGCAGCCAGTTCGAGACCAGGCCACCCGAGACCCGCTTGACCGTGATGGAGAAGCTGTAGGGAATCGAGGGGGCGCTGGAGATGGTGTAGGAGCGCATGACCTGCTCACCGTCGATCTCCAGCTCCAGGGTCACGAACTGCCCCGGCTTGAAGAAGAACAGCACCGGCTGCTGCATGCTGAAACAGTAGGTCCTGACGTCCCGCGTCTCCTGGATGATCTTGAGACAGCGCACCAGGTGGCGTCCATTCGCCCAGGTCTGGGTGTTGACGGGGTTGAGGAATTCGGAGCTGGTAAAGGTCATGGGGCACTTCCTACGGGAGAGCCGCCCCCTGCCCGGGGGCAGGGGGTGGCGAGTCAGGCGCTCGTCATGTCACTGACGGGTGGCTGGATCAGCCCAGCTGGATCCAGGTGGTCTTGAGTTCGCAGTACTGGTCATGGGCATACACGGACTTGTCACGCCCACCGAAACCCGACTGCTTGTAGCCGCCGAAGGGCGTGGTGATATCCCCCTCGGAGAAGCAGTTGACGGAGACCGTGCCGGCACGGATGGCCGCCGCCATGCGATGGACGGTGTTGAGGTCATCGCTCCACAGCGAGGCCGCCAGTCCATAGCAGGTGTCGTTGGCGATGGCGATGGCCTCCTCTTCGGTGTCGAAGGGGATCACCGCCAGCACCGGACCGAAGATTTCCTCGCGGGCCACGCCCGCCTCGGGCGAGACATCGTCGAAGATGGTCGGGGGCACGAAATAGCCGCCGCTCTCCTGCAGCACGCGTTCCCCGCCAGTCACCGCCTTCAGGCCTTCGCTCTTGGCCTGCGCGATGTGCGCGAGCACCTTGTCCATGTGGGCCTGTTCGATCAGCGCGCCGAGTTGCACCTCGGGATCCAGCGGATCACCGATCTGCCAGTCCGAAGCCAGCTGGACCTGCATCTCGTCGAGCAGCGCGTCCTTGATCGAGCGATGCACGATCAGCCGCGAGCCCGCGGAACAGTTCTCGCCCATGTTCCAGAAGGCGGAGGCCAGCACATCGCCCGCCACGGCCTTGAGGTCACCGACGTCGGGCATCACCACCTGCGGGTTCTTGCCGCCGCACTCCAGCACCACCCGCTTGAGGTTGCTGGCCGCCGAGTACTCGAGGAACTTGCGCCCCACCTCGGTGGACCCGGTAAAGGCGGCCAGGTCGACGTCGGGGTGCAGGCCGATGGTCTTGCCGGCCACATGGCCGAGTCCCGTCACCACGTTGAGCACGCCGGCGGGGATGCCGGCCTGATGGGCCAGCTCGGCCAGGCGCGTCGTGCTGAGCGAGGTCAGCTCGGCGGGCTTGAGCACCACGCTGTTGCCGGTGATCAGCGCCGGGCCGAGCTTCCAGCCGGCCATCATGGCGGGGAAGTTCCAGGGCAGCACCGCGCCGACGACGCCGATGGGCTCGCGGCTAACGGTAGCCACCACGCCCTTCTCGGTGGGCGCCACGGCGTCGTAGAGCTTGTCGGCGGCCTCGGCATGCCAGCGAATGGTATTGGCGGTATCGGGAATGTCGACATTGAAGCATTCGCCGATGGGCTTGCCCGCCTCCAGGGCCTCAAGCACGGCCAGCTCCAAGCAATGCTCCTCGATCAGGTCGGCGAAGCGCTGCATGATCGCCTTGCGCTCGGCGGGCGCGAGCCCCGACCAGACCCCGGCCTCGAAGGCCCGGCGGGCGGCCTGGACGGCGAGATCGACGTCCTCTTCCCCGCAGGCGGCGACCTGGGTCAGGACCTCGCCGGTGGCGGGATTGAGGGTCTCGAAGGTCTCGCCCGAGCGCGCGGCGACGAAGCGGCCATCGATGAAGGCCAGGTTGCGATACTCGAGTTGCTCGATCTGACGCACGATGGCGTCCTGGGTGAGGGTATCGGACATTGTTGTTCGCCTCCTGTGGTAGAAGTCAGAGTTCGGTGCCGGCCTGCCACTCTTTCCAGGCAAGGGTCGAGCGTATCCCCATGCCGAGCAGCGGCTCGGGAGGGTTGGCGACCGGCTGGGGAAGGTTCAGCATGATGTCGAGCAGCTCGCTCTCCATGCCGAGCGCATACTCGGCGATCAACTTCCCGGAAATCGTCCCCCGGGCCAGGCCCAGGCCGTTCTGGCAGACGGCGCTGAATACCCCCGCGGCGAGCTCGCCGAACGGCGTGCCGCCGTTGCGGGACACGCACAAGGCACCGCCCCAGGTGTATTCCAGCTCGACGCCCGGCAGCATCGGGAAGCGTCGCTCGAACGAGCGCCGATGGGCGGCCCGCGCACGTGCCAACCGTGAGGCACCCGCGGTGAGACGCGGGTTGTAGGTGAAGGAGTTGCGGATGCAGATGCGCCCGCTGCCCATGCGGCGCACCGTCGTGCCCATGGGATCGGCGGGGATCAGGCCCCAGCTCTGCTCACCTCCCAGCTCGGCGACCTGTTGCGGAGCGAGGGGACGCGTCAGGCTACCGTAGGTGTAGACGGGCAGGATGCGCCCCTTGAGGCCGAGCTCGCCGAACTGCGCCGCATAGGCGTTGTTGGCCAGCACCAGCCGGGGCGCGTGGACCCGTCCCTGGTCGGTGACCAGGGTATGCGGCTTGCCGACCTCGATCTTGCGCACCGGCGTGTCCTCATAGAGAAGCACGTTCTCCGGCAGGGTCGCACCGAGGCCACGCACCAGCGCGGCCGGCTGGACCAGCACGGTGCCCGGTGCATGCAGGCCCGACCGATAGCAGTCGGTGCCGGTGACCGCCTTCATCTCCCCGGCATCGAGCAAGCGGTAGGGCTCGTCCAGACCGGACAATCCCTTGGCGAAGGTCTCGAGGGCTCGCTCCCCGCGGGCCTCGATCGCCCCATGCAGCTTGCCCTGCTCCCGCCAGTCACAGTCGATGCCCTGGCGCTTCACGATGCCACGCATGTAGTCGATCGCCGCACGATTGAGTCGGATCTGCTGGCGATCGGCCGTCCGGTCACCGGTGTAGTCGTGGGAGGTCAGGTCATGCGGCAGGTCGATCATGAACCCGGAGTTCCGTCCGGCGGCCCCGAAGCCGACACGCCGTGCATCCAACAGGGCAATCACCGCATCCGGCTGAAGCTCGGCCAGTCGCCGCGCCGCGGCGAGCCCGGCCAGGCCCGCGCCCAGCACCACCCAGTCGGCTCTGACCTCCCCCTTGAGAGGGATGGACGCCGGCGGCGTTGGCAGCGTCTCGTACCAACCGCAGCGACCATCGTCCTGGGGCAGAAAGTTGCAATTCAGCTGCATGGGATGTGCCTCCGCCGCCAGGGGATCAGCCGCGATGGGCGACCAGGGCGTCATAGACGCGTTGGAAGCTGGCCTTCTCGGCGTCGTTCAGGGGCATCAGCGGCGACCGCGCCGGGCCGACAGGCAGCCCCGCCAGCTCGCAGCCGTGCTTGATGTACTGGCAGAACTTGCCGCCCTGCTCGAGCAGGTTGAGCATCGGCAACAGCCGAGCGGCGATCTCGCGACCGGCCACGAAGTCCCGGTCGATGACGCAGGCCCGGTGGAGTGCCACATGCTCGGGCGCCAGGAAGTTGGAGGCCCCGCCGACCCAGCTGCGCGCGCCCCAGACGAAGAACTCCAGGACCTGGTCATCCATGCCGCAGCTCACCTGGAGCTGATCGCTGAACTCGTTGATCAGCGCATGCATGCGCTCGATCGAGCCGGTGCTTTCCTTGATCGCCTGGATGTTGGAGCGATCACGCAGCGCCTCGATGAACTCGAGCTCCATCGGGACACCGGTGCGATCGGGGAAGTTGTAGAGCATGATCGGCATGTCGAGGGCATCATCGACGCGCTGGACATGGTGCAGCAGCTCGTCCTGAGCCGGCTGGCAGTAATAGGGCGCCGCCACCAGGATGGCATCGAAGCCCGCCGCCTTGGCATGCTGGCCGAGCTCGAGGCTGTCTTCGGTGGTGGTGGCATTGATCCCCGCCATGATCGGGATCCGACCCTTGGCATGCTGCGCGACCACATCGAAGACCTGCTTGCGCTCATCCTTGCCGAGAGCGTAGTACTCGCCCGTCGTGCCACCGATGATCAGGCCGTGAACCCCTTGATCGACCAGGGTGTCGAGCACCGTTTTCAGGGTGTCGAACGCGATGGTGTTGTCTTCGGAGAAGGGGGTCACCACCGGGGTCCAGATGCCGTCAAAGTTCATAGTCTCACCTTGTTGTATGGGATGTTGTCATGCCGCCAACATCGGGCATGTCCCTAGAGTAAACAGACGCCAGAAGCCCCGAAAGAAACCTTTTTTCTCGGCAAATCATCACCGGATGTTATGAATCAGGCGGTCTCCTTTCGCCCCCGCCCCGTCTCCCGGCGCACCGCCCGTGGCCGGCCCAGCCGACCCGGCAAGCGGCCCGGTGCGTAGGGCATCGCGTCCGGGATCATTCAGCCAGTCAGCACCCGATCGAGCAGCTCACTGCAGTCCGGGGCGCGGTCGAGTCCGTCGACGACTTCGATGATCTTGTCGGCCCGGGTCTCGCCCAGCGTGCTCGACGAGTACCGACGGAACTTGTTCACGAAGTCATCCCGTGACAGGGGGCTATCGGGGTCACCGCGGGCCGCAGTGATCCCGCTGCAGCGTTCCCGACCATCCTTGAGCAGCAAGCGGACCCGCGACAGGAGTTCCCGTGGGAAGCGCGCTGAGAGTTCTTCGGCCTCGACGATCTCGATGCGTCGACTGATGGCGAGGATGTCCTCGGCCTGGGTGGCCCGATCATCGACTTCGGCGGGCCCGAGCCGCCCGCGTCGAATCAGGGCCGCGAGGGGGAACGCTAGAGCATACTGCGCCTCGTCCGCATTGGCCGGGGCATGACCCTGGAGTCGCATCGATTCATGGAAGGTCTCGACACGGATGGACTCGACGGCATCGGCATCGAGGTCGGGATGCTCGGCCATCAGGGCGCTCACCGCGGTCAGCGCCGGCTGGGCCCAGCGGCACACCGGCCAGGGCTTGAAGTACTGGTCATCGATTTCCCAGCGCTCCCCCAGGTCCGACCAGTGCGCTGCCACCGCCTCGCTCTCGACCGTGGTCGCCGGGGCACCGGTCACCCCGGCCTGCGCCAGCAAGAGGGCATTGACGCCGGCGAACGCACCGGCCCCGTGGGCGTCGCGGAGCATGGAGGGATGATCGATCAGGCGCATCATCGGACAGCGCGGACCGAAGTACTCGGCGATCCCCAGGGCATGGCGAAAGGTGACCTCGTCCAGACCCAGCAGACGGGCACCGCCACACACCACGCCGACCCCGGAAAAGGCCCCGGAGGCATGGTACTCGGGGGCCGTCGCCATCAGGGCGACCCCGGCCCGCAGTGCCGACTCGTAGCCGACACCCAGGGCGCCGAGGAACTCCTCGCCACTGATCGCCCTGCCCTGCTCCCGATAGGCATCGACCAGGGCGAGCAAGGCCGGCACCACGGTGGCACCGGCATGTCCCTTGGAGGTGAAGTGCCCCTCGTGGGCGTCGAGGCTGTCGACACGGAAGCCGCCGGCCCAGGCGGCCCCGAGGGGATGGGTCGCATGACCATCGAAGAGCAGCCGACTGGCCAGGCGGCCGGGAGGATAGTGTTCGGCCGCGTACCGCCTGAGCGACCGACTGGCAGGGGTATCCCGGGCACCCGCGGCGACCGCGAGGATATCCAGAAGGCACGTCTTCAGCGTGGTCTGGGTGGCAGCGGGCAGCTGCGAAAAGCGCAGGTCTCGCTGGAAGGCGAAAAGTGACATCTTGCCTGGACCTCCGTCCCCTCGACGCGGGGACAACATGCAGAGACAGCGGGTGCCCGGCAGGCGGGCACCAGCGAGAAGGCATCACTGCGCGGCGGCACGCGCCTGCGACAGCCACTCGTCGAACTGGGCGCGATTATCGTCGACCCACTGTTCGGCATGGCGACGGATATCGGCCTGGCTGTTCTCGCCCTGCTGCATCATCAGGTTCTGGGCACTCTCGGCATCGGGGCTGATCTCCACCTGCGCGAGGAGTTGGCGGGCCGCCGGATTCTCTTCGGCGAAGTCCTTGTTCAACACGGCCTTGACGGTGTCCACGGCGAAGCCCAGGTTCTTGCCCTGATAGGAGGTGTTCACGTCGTTGTCGCCATCCGGCAGGTCGGTATGGGGCACCTCCAGCCAGACCACGTCCTCCCCGGGCACCAGCTCCGCGGTGATCCACTGCGGCACCCAGGTGAAATACAGGATGGGCTCGCCTTGCTCGTAGCGCGTGATGGTGTCGGCCATCAGGGCGAAGTAGGAGCCGCGGTTCTGGGTGACGGTATCCGTCAGGTCATAGGCTTCCAGGTGATGGTCGATGGTCACCTCGCAGCCCCATCCCGGATTACAGCCGGTCATGTCGGCCTTGCCATCGTCGTTGGTATCGAACAGTGCGGCGATCTCGGGGTCGCGCAGGTCGTCCAGGGAGTCGATGCCATGCTCCTCGGCGGTCTGCCTGTCGATCAGGTAGCCCTGGATCACCCCGTCCATGACGTCGCCGACCTTGGACATGGTGTCGTCGCCGCCGGCCCGCTCATAGAAGCTTTCGTGAAGGTTGTCCCAGAGGTGCACGGTGAAGTCGGCATCGCCGTAGGACAGCGCCATCATCATGGTCGGGTAGTCGGTCTCCTTGGGCTCCTCGACCTCGTAACCCAGTTCCTGCAACCCGATCACGGCCACCTGGCCACGAAAGTGCTCTTCGGCAATGGTCGGGAAGATCGGCGTGACCGTCACCCCTTCCCCGGGCTGCTCCCCAGCCGCCAGGAGACTGGCGGCCGGCAGCATGCCGACGACGGAGAGTGCCAGCGGATAGGCCCAGAGGTGCTTGCGATGTTGTGCAGTGGAGATCATGGTGTCGTTCCTGTTGTTGTCGGTGACTTGCGAGAGGGGTACACCGCTCGGGGGTGCGGGTCGCCTCAGACGTTCGGGGTCGCCTGGAGCTTGCCGATCCCGAATAGGCGGAGACAGAGGCCCAGGGGGCCCTTCTGGAACCAGCGGCGGTGGTCGCCGGCGATCGCGCTGCGCTCGCCCATCGCCTGGGTCAGGCGATCCAGGAAGATGGCCAGCATCACCAGTCCGAGCCCGCCCACGGTGGCCAGGCCCATGTCGAGGCGACCGATGCCACGCAGCACCATCTGCCCCAGGCCGCCGACCGAGATCATCGAGGCGATCACGACCATCGAGAGGGAGAGCATCAGGGTCTGGTTGAGCCCCGCCATGATGGTCTGGGTCGCCAGCGGCAGCTGTACCCGACGCAGCATCTGCCCGGGGGTGCAGCCGAAGGCCCGTGCCGCCTCGATCTTGTCGGCCGGCACCTGGCGGATGCCGAGGTTGGTCAGGCGTACCAGGGGCGGCAGGGCGAAGACGATGGTGACCAGCACCCCCGGGACATTGCCGATGCCGAACAGCATCACCACCGGCACCAGGTAGACGAAGGCGGGCAGGGTCTGCATGGCATCGAGCACCGGCCGGACCATCTGCTCCAGACGATCGTGGCGTGCGCAGAGGATGCCCAGCGGCACTCCGAAGAGGCCGCAGAAGAAGACCGCCGTCAGGACCAGCGACAGGGTGGTCATCGACTCGGACCACACGCCGATCAGGCCCAGCAGGATCAGCGTGAACGCGCAGAAAAGTCCCATGCGGCGTCCCGCCACCTGCCAGCCCAGCAGCGAGCCGAGCAGGATCCCGATGGTCGGCGGCACCGACTGGAGCAGGCCCTCGATGCCATCGAGCACCTGGTCGATGGGCCAGCGCACGGCGCGAAACACGCCGCGAAAGTTGTCGACGAGATAGTTCAGGCTGGCCTCCACCCACTCTCCCAGCGGGATATGGAGCACCTGAAACGGATCGAGAATGGTCAGTACTGACATATGGCCTACCTACCCTCTAGTCTTGTTGTGGCGTCTCAGTGGCGGCTAAGCGACTTCAGAATGGAATCCTTGGTGATCGTGCCGTGCAGCGTTCCTTCCCGGGTCAGCACCGGCAGCGGATAGGGCACCGAGGCAGCCAGGTCGAGCACGTCGTGCAGGGGGGTGTCGAAGGCGACGACGCTCAGCTCGGCGGGGGCGATCTCGCGAGGCGACTCGCCCTGGGCGACCCCGCTGCTGTCCAGCAGGCCAAGCAGGTGCCGATCGTCGTCGGTCAGGTAGGCGTAGGGTATCGAATGCCCATCGACGCGGCTGTCCGTGGAGGACCGATGGATCACGATATCGGACTCGAAACGCGCCACGTCGCCGGCCCTGAGCCCCCTCGAGGAATCCACGCTCTTGAAGAAGGCTTCCACGTAATCGGAGGCGGGGTTGTTGAGGATCTCCTGGGGGGTGCCGACCTGCACCACGCGCCCCCCTTCCATGATCGCGATACGATGGCCGATGCGAATGGCCTCATCGAGGTCATGGGAGATGAAGATGATGGTACGCTGCTGCTCGGCCTGCAGGCGGATCAGCTCGTCCTGCATCTCGGTACGGATCAGCGGATCGAGCGCCGAGAAAGCCTCGTCCATCAAGAGGATGCTGGGGTCGTTGGCCAGGGCCCTGGCGAGGCCGACACGCTGCTGCATGCCCCCGGAAAGCTGATGGGGATAGCTGTATTCGTGTCCCGCCAGTCCGACCTGCTCGAGGGCCTCGCGGGCGCGGCGATAGCGCTCGGCCTCCCCCACGCTCGAGACTTCGAGGCCGAAGGCCGCATTGTCCAGCACCGTCATATGGGGCATCAGGGCGAAGGACTGGAAGACCATGCTCATGTCCTTTCGCCGGACGGTGAGTAGCTCCTTGTCGGTGAGACCGGTGATCTCGTTGCCGTTGAGATAGATGCTGCCCGAGGTCGGCTCGATCAGGCGGTTGAAGAGGCGCACCATGGTTGACTTGCCGGACCCCGACAGTCCCATGATGACAAAGATCTCACCTTTTCGGACGGAAAAGCTGGCATCGAAGACACCGACCACCTGCCCTGTTTCTCGAAAGACATCGTCTTTATTCTTGCCGCTATCCAACATCCTCATGGCTTCCTCCGGTTGACTACCGAAGACCTTGAAGATGTTCTTCACCGACAGAATCTCGTCATCCATACCCATTTAAACCTCTTGTTATAGTTGGCCTTAAGGGAACGTCATGGAAGCCACTTTTCCAGACCTCTCCCTTTACGCTACGCCCCCTTGCGAAGCAGCGTCTAACGACATTTCTTACGGAAAAGACATAACACCCGGTTATTGAAAAGGCCGAAAATGCTTCCGAAAAACCTCACTGCCGTGCACGACGACACCCCCATCGAGGCGGGGGTGTCGATAGCCATGGGGCTCATGTCGTTATGCGGGAGATCTCGACAGGCGGCCGGAGACAGGATGATTGGCGTCGCGTTATCTGGTCCGGCCGCCTGAAAAAAGGCGGGAGGTCAGTCGGTGAGCTTCTGACGCATGGTCTCGCAATACCAGTCGTCGAACTGGCAGACACCGTTCTCGGCCAGATCCGAATAGGGCCCCGGCTCATAGGCGGGCGATGTCACGCCGGCCTGGGTCGCCTCGACGAGCTTGCGGTCCTGGTCGTTGGTCGCCAACCAGACCCGCGTGAGATGGTCGAGGTCATAGTCGATGCCTTCCTGAGCATCCTTGGGCACCAGCCACTTGGTCGTCACCAGGGTCTCGGTGGGCCCCAGCGGCAGGACACGGAAGCTCAGGGCATGATCGCCCAGGAAATGGTTCCAGGTGTTCGGGTAATGGAAATACAGCAGCGCACCGATGTTCTCCACCCCGCTCTGGTCGAGCCGACGCGACACCGCCGGCTTGCCGTCCATGGTGTAGCTGACGGCCTTGGAGGATAGCGGGATGCGCGTCATGCGATACTGGCCCGTCTCGCCCATGGCCATGCGGCTCGGCAGCCCCGCGGCCTCGCAGCGATCCCAGAACGCCTCCAACTCCGGGTCCTCGGAATCGGCCACGCCCGCCACCGAGAGGTTCTCGACGAAGGAGTTCATCAGTTCCGGGTGAGCGCCATCGCAATGGAAGCATTCACGATTGTTCTCGAACACCAGTTTCCAGTTGCCCTTCTCGATCAGGTTGGACTCGAAGGCCACCTTGCAGTTGTCGAGGCCATGGGGGGCGATGAAGGGCGTCACGGCCTGGCGGAACGGCTCGAAGTCGGGGGCCGTCTCGGCCACGCAGACGAAGATGTAGCTCTCGACCACCTCGCAATGGGCCGGCTTCAGGCCGTAATCCCGGGTATTGAAGTCGCTGCCCATGTTGCCGGCGAACAGCAGCTTGCCGTCCAGGTCGAAGGTCCACTTGTGGTAGGGACAGACCAGCTTGGCGGCCTTGCCGCTGGCCTCCTGACAGACCTTGGAGCCACGGTGGCGACAGGCGTTGTGGAAGGCGCGCAGTTCGCCGTCCGCGCCGCGGACCACGACGATCGGATAGTCGCCGATCTGCAGGGTCAGGTATTGGCCGGGCTTTTCCAGCTCGAAGGTGTGGCCCGCGAAGATCCATTCCTTGTGCCAGAGCTGCTCCAGATCCTCGCGGTACACGGACGGGTCACCGTAGAGTTCACGCGGCAAGGCATGACGCGGCTTGCGCTGCTGGACGAGCTCCAGCGTCTGAATCTGATGGGTCATTTTTATCAACTCCTGCTGTCTGTCCCGGTCGGGTCTTCCAACGGCATCCCCTAGCCGAACGGGTCTGCGGCGGTTCGCCTGTCGCCTGCAGAGACTTTCGGTTAGCCTAGATAAGGCCCTTGGCCATCATGTTGTCTGGTATCCCGAGTCTAGATAGGTCGCTATCCGGGCAAAATCGACTTTTTTTTCAGGATGTTGATGACTTCTTGTTATGACAAAGCACACCGACCCTGACCAGACACTGATCAAGATGCCGTCGTTGAGGGCCGTGAAGTCCTTCGTGGCGGCCGCCCGCTATCAGAACTTCACCCGTGCCGCCGAGGCACTGTGCGTGACCCAGGCGGCCATCAGCCGGCAGATCCGGGAGCTCGAGAGCTATCTCGGCACGGAGCTGTTCAGACGGGCGGGTCGCTCGGTGGAGCTGACCACCGCCGGGTCGATCTTCTTCGATGCGGCCCAGCTGTCCTTTATCAACATCGCCCAGGCGGCGGATCGCATTCGCAAGGACCACGGCTCCTCGGCCAAGCGCACCCTGACCCTGTGCTGTTCTCCCGCCTTCTCGGCACTGTGGATGTCGCACCGGCTACCCGACTTCTTCAGCGCCAACCCGGATATCGACCTCAACCTGGTGACGACCCAGAACTTCCTCTCCATGGAGCCGGGCGTCCATCCCGATATCTTCATCACCAAGATGTCCCGGGTGCGCGAGGGCTATCGCAGCCTGCCGCTGTTCCACGACGTCATCTATCCGGTGTGCACGCCCCGCTATCTCGAGGCCCACCCCGGGGCCCGCACCCTCGAGGGACTGCGGGACGGGGTGCTGCTCAACCTGAGCCCCTACGGACGTTCCCAGGTCGCCGAACATGTGGACTGGGGGGTGTGGCTGGCCATCCATAACCTGGACCTCGAGGACCGCTCCCGGGAGGGCCCCCACTTCTTCAACGCCAACGACTACAACCTGCTGATCCAGATGGTACTGAATGACCAGGGCGTGGCCCTGGGCTGGGACCACCTGGTGGGGCCGCTCGTCGAGCAGGGACGCCTGGTCAGGCCGGTCGAGCAGGATGTCGTCCTGGAGGAGACGCGCCACTATCTGGCCTATCGGGAGGACAAGGCCGACGACCCGGCGCTGAGCCGGTTCCGCCAGTGGTTCCTCGATCACGGCGGCGCCCCGGCGGCGGCTCCCTGAGGCAGCCCCCCGGCGCGGGGCCCTGGGTCAGGTCAGCCCCAGGTCCCCCACCTCCCGGGGCACGGTGTCGAGCAGCCACTCGCGGAAGGCGCGCACGCCGCGTCGCTGCGAGCGCATCTCGCCGGGCTCGAGCAGGCAGAAACGTGCCTGGGTTCGCAGCACGGTCTCCACCGGCCGCACCAGTTGGCCACGTTCCAGGTAGTCGTCGACCAGCTGACTCCAGCCCAACGCTACCCCTTGGTCCATCATCGCCGCCTGCACCAGCATCGAGTAGCTGTTGATGTTGAGCCGCCGCCGCGGCAGGCGGGAGATCACGCCCACCTCGGTGAACCACTGCTTCCAGCTCATCCAGTCCTGGTCGGCATCCTCCAGCGACAGCAGGGTGCAATCGAGCAGGGCCTCGGGCCCCGCGAAGGGACCGAACCGCTCCAGGTAGCGGGGACTGCAGACCGGGAAGACCTCCTCGTGGAAGAGGGTCGTGGCCTGCATCGTGGCGGGCGGGGTCCGGCAGTAGAAGAGCGCGACGTCCGACTCCACCCGGGAAAGGTCGCGGATCTGTTCGGTGGCGACGATGCGCAGCTCGATATTCTCGTGCTCACGCTGGAACTCGGCGATCTTGGGCAGCAGCCAGAGCGAGGCCATGGCGCTGGTGGTGGCCACGGTGATCTGGTGCATGCCCCTCCAGCTGCGCACCTCCTCGGTAATCGACGAAATGTCGGCAAGTGCATGATGGATCGCCTGGGCATAGCGTTGCCCCATGGGAGTGAGCGTGACACTGCGGTTGGCCCGCGCGAAGAGCGGCTTGCCCAGATAGTCCTCGAGGCTGCGCACCTGGCGACTGATTGCGCCCTGGGTGACGTGAAGCTCGTCGGCCGCCTGGGTGAAGCTGAGGTGCCGGGCCGCCGCCTCGAAGGCCACCAGGCTGTTCAGGGGGGGCAAGGGGCTGATCTTCATAGGGATTCGGCGTCGACCATTGTCCGGTGGCAGGCTGGTCGAGTTTACGCCTCCCGCTGACGCGACGCCACGCGCCTAAGGCGTCGCCTCCCCCGCCTCGTCGACCGGACGGCGACGCCGCAGACTCCCGCTGCCGACCAGGGCCCCGCCACAGATCAGCAGCGCCGCGACCCACAGGCTCGCGCTCGGCTCGGCCAGGTCGGCGGCGATCAGTACCAGGGTGGAGAGCAAGGGGGTCGCATAGGCCAGCAGGCCCAGCAGGCGAACGTGGCCGCGCTTCATGCCCAGGTCCCAGGTGAAGAAGGCACTGCCCACCGGGCCGAGCCCCAGCGCCAGGATCGCCCAGAGGTTGGCCCCGTCTGGCCAGCCGCGAGGCTCCCAGGCCAGGTGACAGAGCAGCGCGAGACCGGCGGCGCCCAGGCAATTCCAGGCCACCGCCGCGGTCGGAATCCGCGCCAGCAGCCGCGAGGCCACCGAATAGCCGCTCCAGATGAAGGCCGCGACCAGCGCCGCCAGATAGCCGAAGGTGTACTCGCCCGCCCAGTCGAGGCCATCCGGGCTCACCAGCAGGGCCGCGCCGGCAAAGCCACAGGCTCCACCCAGCAGGTGGATGCCCTTCAGGCGCTCACCCGGCAGCAGCCAGCCGGCCAGGATCACGATCAGCAGCGGCCAGAGGTAGCTGATCAACCCGGCGCTGGCCGCAGGCGCATTCTGCTGGGCGATGAAGTAGCAGAGGTGGTAACCGAACAGCCCGCCCACGCCCAGCAACCAGCCCGCCGGCGGCTGGCGGAAGGCCTCGGCCAGGGCGCGCTTCTCGCCACGGGCCAGGAAGACCAGCAGCGCCAGGCCACCGGCCAGGCCGAAGCACAGGGCCGTGAGCAGGAAGGGCGGCACCGGGCCCGCCCATTGGGTGAACAGCGCCAGGGTCGCCCAGTTGAGCAGCGTGGTCGCGCCCCACAGGGTGGCGCGGCGTGCCTCGGCAGGGGAAACAGCCGACATCGCGAATCTCCACTCAGGTGTCAGCTGGGCAGTGTGACCGCCGGCGACGACGTCGGCTTGTCGATTTCGGCCATCAGCGATGGCGGCGGCGGAACTCCCTCGGCGTCATGCCGTGCCAGCGGCGGAAATGGCGGCTGAACTGGGGACCGTCGGCGAAGCCGCAGGCCAGGGCGATCTCGGTGATCGTGGCCTCGCTGGTGTCCAGCAGCCGGGCGGCTTGGGCCAGACGCTGGCGCTGCAGCCACTGCCAGGGGGGCAGCCCGGTGAGCGCGGTCAGGCTACGGCGCAGCTGCCGCTCCGAGAGGCGCGACGCCTCGGCCAGTCGCGCCAGGCTCCAGGCAGCCCCCGGGTCGGCCTGCACCCGCCGGGTCAGCCGGGCCATGTTGAGCCGCGGGCCCGCCAGCGGCGGTGCCCCGGTCAGCTGCGCCAGCAGGGCGGCATCGCTCGCACGGCGCGCCTCGTCGGCTGCCAGGCGCAGGAAACGAATGCGCGCGAAGAGCGCATCGAGGCGGTCGTCGCCCACGGGCAGGTCCAGCACCCGGCAGCGATTGCCGGTTTCCATGCCCAGGTAGTGGTGCGTGGCCCCGCCCGGGATCAGGCAGACACCGCCCGGGGCCACGGCGGCGCCACGGCCCTCCACCTCGACGTCCACGCGGCCGTCGAGGCCCACCAGCAGCTGGTGGAAGTCATGAGTGTCGCTCAGGCAGTGAAGGGGATAAGAGCGCTCCACGCTGCCCGGCAGTACGGAGGTATCGTGGTCCATGGCCGAAGGATGCCGCGAGATCGGCGAGGATGCCAGGGTTGTCGCCTTGACCGCCGGGACCGCTATACTCGGGCCTCCCCCATGGACCCAGCAGAAGGAAGCGACGGATGTTCGACAAGCTCATGGCCGCCATCGGGATCGGCAGCGCCCGCGTGGATACCCTCCTGGAAAGCGACACCGCCGAGGCCGGCGGGGTGCTCAAGGGCGAGGTGCATATCCAGGGCGGCGAGGTCAGCCAGGACCTGGACGCCCTGGTCCTGGACCTGGCCAGCGAGGCCATCAGGGAAGTCGACGACAAGAAGGTCAGGATCGGCCACCCCTGGGCCTCGGTAGAGATCTGCGGTGCGATGACCATCGCCGCCGGCGAGGAGCGCCGGCTCCCCTTCGAGCTCACCCTGCCGCTGCTGTCTCCCCTCTCGGTAGGCCGCCAGCATCCCAAGACCTGGGTGGCCACCCGGGCCGACATCGCCCTGGCGCTGGACCCGCGCGACAAGGATCCCCTGCGCATCCTGCCGGGGCCTGTCCACCGCGCCGCCTTCGAGGCCATGGAGGCGCTGGGCTTCGTGATGAGCGGCGCACCACTGGAGCTGTCGCGCCAGAACCCCGCCACCGGTTGCCTGCAGGAGTTCGAATTCAAGCCCACCCCCGGCAGCCGCTTCGGTCACCTGGACGAGGCGGAGATCGCCTTCCTGCCCTCCACCCGGGGGGATGGCCTCGACCTGCTGGTGCAGCGCGATACCCGTGCCACGGGGCTGGGTTCGCTGCTCTCCGAGATGGCCGGCACCGATGAGCGCTTCTACCGTATTCCCCTCAGCGGGAAGGAATCCGTCGAGGAGCTGCAACGCCAGTTGGACGCCGTGCTGCGCTGAGGCCCGACGGGCCCGTCAACAGCAACACAACGGCGGGAGCGCGTCCCGCCGTGCTACGCCGTCAGTCCATCATGTCGACCACGACGCGTCCGCGGACGCGACCCGCCAGCAGTTCGCCGGCCGTGTCGATGGCTTCCTCCAGCGAGATCGTGCGGGTGATGGCGTCGAGCTGCCCGGGGGCCAGCAGCTCGCCGAGCCGGCGCCAGGCCTCGACGCGATCCGCATAGGGCCGCATCACGCTGTCGATCCCCACCAGGGTCACGCCCCTGAGGATGAAGGGCGCGACAGTCGCCGGCAGGTCCATGCCCTGGGCCAGCCCACAGGCCGCCACGGCGCCACCGTGGCGGGTCCCGGCCAGGACGTTGGCCAGGGTGTGGCTGCCCACCGAGTCGATGGCAGCGGCCCAGCGTTCCTTGGCCAGGGGGCGGCCCGGTTCGGACAGCTCCGCCCGGTCGATCACCTGCTCGGCACCGAGCCCCTTGAGATAATCGGCTTCCTCCAGGCGACCGGTGGAGGCCATGACCCGGTAGCCCAGTCGCGCCAGCAGCGCGATGGCATAGCTGCCCACGCCGCCGTTGGCGCCGGTCACCAGCACCTCGCCCTGTTCCGGGGTGACGCCCTGCTTCTCCAGCGCCATGACCGAGAGCATCGCGGTATACCCGGCCGTCCCAATGGCCATGGACTGCCGGGCCGTGAAGGCCGCCGGATGAGGAATCAGCCAGCGGCTGTCCAGCCGGGCCTTCTCGGCCAGCCCGCCCCAGTGCGTCTCGCCGACGCCCCAGCCGTTGAGCAGCACGGCATCGCCCGGCCGGTAGGCGTCGGCCGTCGAGCTCTCGACCGTGCCCGCCAGGTCGATGCCCGGCACCATGGGAAACTGGCGCACCACCGGGCCCTTGCCGGTGATCGCCAGGGCATCCTTGTAGTTGAGGGTGCTGCAATCGACCCGCACCGTGACGTCGCCGTCCGGCAGGCGCGCCTCGTCCAGCATCTCGAGGGCCACCTGCTGCCCCGCGTCGTGCTTGTCGATCAGAATGGCCTTGAACATCGTTCACTCCTCCTTATAGACCGGTCGTCTATTAAATGGCATGAAGCAAATCCCACCTAGCGGGGCAGCCCCTCCAGGTAGGTCGTGATGAAGGTTTCCAGGGGACGCGCCCCGCCCTCGAGCCTGGCGCGCATCACGGCGCCTTCCCAGCCGATCCAGAAGGCCTCGGCGAGCCTGTCGCAATCGGCGTCCTGACGGAGGTCGCCGTTCGCCTGCGCCTCGCGCAGGCAGCCGGCCAGGCGCCGCTGCCAGTCGTCGAGGGTCGCCCGCAGCCACTGCCGGTACGCCTCCGGCAGGCCGCCGGCCTCCTGCCCCAGGTTGCCCACCAGGCAACCGCGACGGTAGTCGTGACGGGCCATGCCGGCCTTGGCATCGGCGACGAAGGCGGTGATGCGCGCCAGGGGCGACCGCGACGCATCCAGGAGGTGGCGGTCGAGCTTGCGGGCGAAGTAGGCCCCGTAGTGCTCCATCACCGCCCGCCCGAAGGCCTCCTTGCTGTCGAAGTAGTAGTAGAAGGAGCCCTTGGGCACCCCGACCCGCTTGAGGATGCCGTCGATGCCGGAGACGGCGAAGCCCTGCTCGGTCAGGACCTCGAGCCCGCTGCGGATCAGGGCCGCGCGGGTATCGGGATCGTCACGGGGCACCTTGGGGGGGCGGCCGCGACGTGGCTTGGAAGTCGCTTGCGTCATGCCCCCAATATAGACCGACTGTCTATAAAATCAACCCAACCCACCCGAATCCTTGTCCAGGGCCCCTGCCGGCCGCGGGCCGCCGACCGGCAGGAGCGTTACCGGCCGCTCTCTCCGGAACCGGCGTCCGGGCCTCCGCCCAGCGACCCGAGCAGGCGGATCAGCTCGGGCACGTGGGCCTGGCGATCCTCGATGCCGGCGTACAGCCCCTCGACCGCCGAGGCAATGCCCCGGGCCGCGCCCAGTTCATCGGTCATGGCATGGTAATAGCCGAGGTCCTTGCTGGCGTTGGCCACGCTGAAGCGGAAGCCGGAGGGGTCACCGGTCTCGATGAAGGGGCGCAGGCGCTCGAAAATCACCCCACCACCGCCTCCCCTGCCCACTACCTCGAGGAAGGCTCCGTCGTCGATTCCCGCCCCGCGCGAGGCAGCGGCGGCCTCGGCGAGCACCGCCGAGAAGCCCAGCGAGACGAAGTTGTGGAGCAGCTTCAGGGTATGCCCCGCGCCCACCTCGCCGGCATGCGTGATGGTCTCGGCGAAGCTCGCGAGCAGCGGCCGGCACTGCGCGAAGAGCGGCTCGGGCGAACCCACGATCAGGTTCAGCCGCCCCGCCTCCGCCTCCTTGGGCGTGCGGGTCATGGCGGCATCCATGAAGCGCCCCCCTGCCCCGGCCACCCGCTCGGCCACTCGACGGGTCGAGCTCGGCTGGGCGGTGGAGCAGTCGATCACCACGGCCTCCTCCCGGAGCCCCTCCAGCACCCCTCCGGGCGAGAACAAGACCGCCTCGACCTGGGGCGAGCCGGTCACGCAGAGGATGACCACGTCCGACGCCTCGGCGACCTCGCGCCCCTGGTTCTTGCGCTCGGCGCCCGCCGCGAGGAGATCGTCCACGGGCTGGTTGCCGGGATGGTCGAGGAAGCACAGCCGATACCCGGCCGTGAGGATGTTGCGGGCGATGCCGTGGCCCATCAGGCCCACGCCGATCAGTCCGACACGCATTGTATGGGTCATTGCCGTCTCCTTGGGCAGTGGGCGAGGCGCCTGGCCTCATCATCCATGGCGGATGGCCAGGGTCTTCAACCGGGTGTAGCTGCGCAGTCCCTCGAAGCCCTTCTCGCGACCATGGCCGGAGCGCCCCACGCCCCCGAAGGGCAACTCGATACCGCCGGCGGCCCCATAGTCGTTGACGAACACCTGGCCGCTGCGGATGCCTCGGGCGAGGCGCAGCTGGCGCCCGCCGTCCCGGGTCCAGATCCCCGCGCACAGCCCGAAGTCGGTGGCATTGGCCAGGGCGAGCGCCTCTGCCTCGTCGTCGAAGCATTGCACCGCCAGCACCGGCCCGAACAACTCCTCCCGCAGCACCTCGTGGCCTTCCGGAATGTCGGTCAGCAGCTGCGGCACCACGAAGTGGCCACCGGCAGGCGCATCCTCGGCCAGCTGCCCCTGGGCCAGCACCCGAATGCCATCGGCACGGGCGGCCTCGAGCCTGGCCTCGAGGCCGGCCTTCTGCCGGGCATTGATCAGCGGTCCGCAGTCGGCATCCGCCTCGCCGGCATCGCAGCGCAGTGCCGAGAAGCGCTCGGCGAGACGTGCCAGCAGGGGCTCGGCCACCTCGCGCTGGACCAGCAGGCGACTGCCGGCCGAGCAGGTCTGACCGGCATTCTGGATGATGCCGCGAACCACGGCCGCCAGCGCCGTCTCGAGTTCGGCATCCGCGAAGACGAGCTGTGGGGACTTGCCGCCCAGCTCCAGGATGACCGGCACATGATGCTCCGCCGCCGCCTGGGTCACCCGGGTGCCGGTCTCGGGGGAGCCGGTGAACGACAGGTGATCGATACGCGGATGGGCCGCCAGGGCGGCGCCCGCCTCGCGTCCCAGGCCCGGGACGACGTTGAGCACGCCCGGCGGCAGGCCCGCCTGGGTGGCCAGCTCGGCCAGGCGCAGCACGCCGAGGCAGGCTTCCTCCGCCGGCTTGAGCACCACGGTGTTGCCCGCCGCCAGGGCCGCGGCGACACAGCGGCCGAAGATCTGGGCGGGATAGTTCCAGGGAATGATCTGGGCGCAGACCCCGTAGGGTTCGCGCCAGGTCATCACCGCGAAGTCGGTCTCGAAGGGGATCGTCTCGCCATGCAGCTTGTCCGCCGCCCCGCCGTAGAAGCGGAAGTAACGGGCACAGGCGGTGATGTCCCCGCGGGCCTGGGCCATCGGCTTGCCGGTATCGGCACACTCCAGGGCGGCCAGCCGTGCGTGATCGGCCTCGATGGCGGCGGCGAAGGCCAGCAGCCATTCGCCGCGCCGGCGCGCACTCCAGCATGACCAGTCCCCGAGCCGGCCGGCGAAGGCGTCCCCCGCCGCCCTGACGGCTGCGTCGACCTCCTCGGCCTGGCCGCGGGCAATGCGCGTGATGGGCTCGCCCCGCGCGGGCGCCTCGACCGGCAGGGTCTCGAGGGTGGCGACCCATTCACCGCCGATCAGGGCCTCGCGGCGCGGCATGTCGGTTAAAGCAGGCATGGGGTGGACTCCGTATCGTTGTTGTCGTCAATAGAGCAGGTCGACCAGCCCCAGCGAGATCCAGGGCAGGTAGGTGATGGCCAGCAGGCACGCCAGGACCACCAGCACGAACCGCATCAGCCAGGGCAGCAGCTGGTCGACGGACAGCCGCGCCACTGCACAGGCCGCGAAGAGGTTGACGCCCAGCGGCGGCGTGAACATGCCGAGCGCCAGGTTCACCACGATGATCAGGCCGAAGTGCACCGGGTCGATGCCGTACTGGACGGCGATGGGGGTGAAGATCGGCGCGAGCACCAGGATCGCCGCCGAGGTCTCGATGAACATCCCGACCACCAGCAGCATGACGTTGACCGCCAGCAGGAAGGCGATGGGACTGTCGAAGACCTCGGTCACCCAGCTCGCCACCTCGCCCGGCAGCCCGGAGCGGCTGATCAGGAAGCTGAACAGCGCCGCCGCCGCGATGATCAGCATCACCGCCGCCGTCGAGATCACGCTCTCCTTGAAGATCGGGAACAGCTCCGCCAGGGGCAGCTCGCGGTAGATCAGCCCACCCACGATCAGGGCATAGACCACCGCCACTGCGGAGGCCTCGGTGGGGGTGAAGACACCGCCATAGATCCCGCCGATCACCACCACCGGCATCAGCAGCGCGGCCCAGGCCCGCTTGAAGGCGGTCGGGAAGTCGTGGCGATCCTCCCGGTCACGCAGCCCGTAGCCACGGATCTTGCAGAACAGGTACAGGAACAGCAGCAGCGCGCCGCCGATCAGCAGCCCCGGCCCGATCCCCGCGATGAACAGCTTGCCGATCGAGGTGTCGGTGCTCACCCCGTAGAGGATCAGCGGGATGGAGGGCGGAATCAGCACCCCGAGCTCCGCCGAGGAGGCCTGGATGGAGGCCGCCAGCGGGCGCGGATAGTCGTGCTTGACCATGGCGGGAATCAGGATCGAGCCGATGGCGAAGGTGGTGGCCACACTCGACCCGGAGACCGCGGCGAACATCATGCAGGTCAGCACGCAGGTCATGGCCAGCCCGCCCTGGAGACCGCCGACCAGGGCCTTGGCGAGGTCCACCAGGCGCCGCGAGATCCCGCCGGCGGCCATCAGGTTGCCGGCCAGGATGAAGAACGGGATCGCCATGAGGGGGAAGTTGTCGATGCCCACGAACATCTGCTGGGGCACCAGCAGCAGCGGCAGGCGCGAGAAGAACTCGATGCCGATGATCGAGGCCAGCACGATCGAGACGGCAATGGGCACCCCCAGGCTGAACAGGATGATCAGCGAGAGTCCGATGGCGGCATTCATGGGCGTTCACTCCTGTCGTTGAGCTTGCCGGGGGTAACGGCGTCCTGATCGGGGGAGCCGGTCTCGGGCGCCGCGTCCTCGCCGGCCACCGCCGGCGAGCCGGGCAGCGCCTCCTCCACGACCGGGCCGATGGTCTCCTGGCCGGTGGCCTGGGCGAGCAGCCGGGCGACCACTGCGACCAGCGCGAAGCTCGCTCCCACCGGCATGGCGGCATAGGCCCAGGAGATCGAGACCTCGAGCCCCGACAGCATCTGCGTCTGGACGCGCAGCATCATGGCGGTGCCGAAGGTGATCAGCACCACCAGCACCACGGCGCAGCACACGGCGATGAAGGCCTCCAGCCAGATCAGGCGACGCCCCGGTATCAGCTTGTAGATGACCTCCACGGACATCATGAATCCGCCCCGGAAGCCTGCCGCGGCCCCCAGGAAGACACACCAGATCATGGCCGAGCGGGAGATCACTTCGGACCAGGTCGAGGGGGCATCGAAGACGAATCGCGTCATCACCTGGTAGAACCCCAGGGTGACCGACACGATCAGCATGAGCACGGCGCCGAGCAGGGCCAGACGGGTGGTCTGGCGCTCGACCCTGAGAAAGAGTTGCAGCATCGTGGCCACCATCAGTGAAGCAGGGCCCCGGCACCCTGGGGGTGCCGGGGGATCGGTTCAGCGGATCAGCAGTCGCTGGCGCGCACGCGGTCGAGCATCTCGCTGCCGTACTGGTCGGTGTAGATCTGGTAGGCCGGCTTGACGGCTTCCTGGAACGGCGCCTTGTCGATGTCCGTTTCCACGGTCATGCCGTTCTCGCGCAGCAGTTCCACGCCCTCACTCTCGAGACGCGACACTTCCTCGCGGGTGGCTTCGGCGGACGCCTGGGCGGCCTGCTCGAACCAGCCGCGCTCCTCCTCGGAGAGCCCGTCGAGCAGGATCGGCGAGCCCAGCACCACGGCGGGCGAATAGACATGCCCGGTCAGCGAGAGATGGTCCTGCACTTCCCAGAACTTGGTGGCGACGATCACCGTGATGGGGTTCTCCTGGCCGTCCACGGTGCCCTGCTGCAGGGCGGTGAACACCTCGGGGAAGGCCATCGGCGTGGGATGCACCCCCATCTGCTCGAAGGCCTCCATGTGCACCTTGTTCTCCATGGTGCGGACCTTGAGGCCCTCGGCATCCCCCGGGGAGGTGACCGGCCGCTTGCTGTTGGTCATGTGGCGAAAGCCGTTCTCCGACCAGGCCAGGCCCACCAGGTCGTGGTCGCCCATCTTGTCGAGCAGGTCCTGGCCGACCTCACCGTCGAGCACGCAGCGGGCCTCGTCGTAGTCCTCGAACAGAAACGGCAGATCGAGCACGTAGGTCTCCGGCACGAAGTTGCCCAGCGGGCCGGTGGAGGTGATCACCAGGTCCACGGTGCCGATCTGCAGGCCCTCGATCATGGCGCGCTCGCCGCCGAGGGCGCCCGAGGGATGCTCCACGACCTCGAACTCGCCGTCGCTGAGGCGCTCGAGGGTTTCCTTGAAGGCATCGGCCCCGACCGAGTAGTGGGAACTGTCGGAGAGGGTATGCCCCAGGTTGACGGTCTGTGCCGCCTGGGCGCTGAGGGCCCCCATGGCGAGCGCGGCGGTCGTGGCACCGGTGATGGCCGTGGCCAGGGTGCGGCGTGCGAAAGTGGCTGTCATTGTTGTCACCTCTGTTGGCATTGACACGCTTGGGGAAACATCCCGGGGTGCGTGGTCCCGGGATCAGGCACGTTCGTCCAGGAAGGCCTCGACGATCTCGCGGAAGTTCTTGTCACTCTGGAAGCCCAGCCGGCGGGCGCGCTCGTTGGTGAAGCGTGCCGGCCAGCTGCCGACGATGGCCGCGATGCGCGCATCGGGCTCGTGGCGGACCAGGGCCAGCGCCTCCTCGCCGGCCGCCTCGCGCAGCGCCTCGAGCATCTCGGCCACGCTGACGGTGATGCCCGGCAGCATGAAGGCCCGGAAGGGGCCCAGCGCCTCGCCCGGGACCTCGGCGCCGTGGATCAGCGCCTCGACCACCTTGGCCGGCGACATCACGAACAGGTCCAGGTCGGTGGGAACCGGGCAGACGGCCTCCTCGCCGTTCAGGGGCTCGCGCAGGATGCTGGAGGCGAAGCTCGACGCCGCGGCGTTGGGACGCCCGGGGCGAATGACGATGGTCGGCAGGCGCAGCACCAGCCCATCGACGAGACCGCGACGGCTGTAGTCGTTGACCAGCAGCTCGCTCATGGCCTTCTGGGCGCCATAGGAGTTCTGCGGGTGCAGCGCGGCAATGTCGTCGAGGACCTCGGGCAGGTCGCCGCCATAGGCCGCCACGGAGCTGGCCATGACCAGGCGGGTAGCGGACAGCCCCTGGGCGCGACAGCCCTCGAGCAGGGCCCGGGTGGCATCGAAGTTGACGCGCATGCCCAGGTCGAGGTCCGCCTCGGCCGCCGAGCTGACCACCGCGGCCAGGTGGTAGATGACGTCGGGCCGGGCTTCCAGCACCGGGTCCAGGGCCCCCGGGGAGCTGATGTCCAGCGCCAGGCAGCGGATCTCGACGCCCTCCCGCTCGATGGCGGGCGGCTCGGCCTGGTCGATCAGGGTCAGGCGGCGGATCGCGGTGCCATCGAGCGCGCCGCGATCGAGGAGCTGGTGCACGAGGCGCTGGCCGAGAAAGCCGGCGGCGCCGGTGATCGCTATATGCATGGGTTCTCGCTTCCTGAGGTTGTCGTTGTCGTGTCGGTCCGGCCGGTCAGGGCTGGAGCCCGTAGTCGCGCCCCCAGCCCAGGCCGTCGCGGGTCTCGGCGGCCGGTCGGTACTCGCAGCCGACCCAGCCGCGATAGTCCAGGGCCGCGAGGCGCTCGAGCACCGGCGGATAATGGACCTCGCCGATGTCCGGCTCGTGGCGCTCCGGCACCCCGGCGATCTGCACGTGGCCGATGTGCGGCAGCAGCCGCTCGAGATGGCGGATCAGGTCGCCTTCCATGATCTGGCAATGGTAGAGGTCGAACTGCAGCCGCAGGTTGTCGGCGCCCACGGCCTCGAGGACCGCCACGGCCTGGTCCTGCCGCGAGAGGAAGTAGCCCGGCATGTCACGGGTATTGATCGGCTCGATCAGCAGGGCGCGTCCGGCCTTGGCCGCCTCCCCGGCGGCGAAGCGCAGGTTCGCCAGGTAGGTGGCGTGATGGGCCTCGCGGACCTCGGCATCGGCGTCCTCCGGGAGCAGTCCGGCCATGGCGTGCACGCGCGGGCAGTCCAGGTGCGCGGCATAGCGCAGCCCCTCGATCACGCCATCGCGGAACTCCGCCTCGCGGCCCGGCAGGCTGGCGAGCCCGCGCTCCCCCGCCTCCCAGTCACCGGGCGGCAGGTTGAACAGCACCTGCTCGACGCCGTTCTCCTTCAGTGCCGTGCGCAGCGCCTCGGGGGAATGGGCATAGGGAAACAGGTACTCGACCCCCGTGAAGCCGGCAGCGGCGGCCGCGGCGAAGCGGTCGAGGAAGGCATGCTCCCGAAACAGCATGCTGAGGTTGGCGGCCAGTCGGATCATGATCGGTCCTCGCTGTGGGGTCAGTCGCGCGGGAAGCGCGCTTCGAGTTCGGCCACCTGCTCGGGGCTCAGGCCACGGGGATTCTGGCCACGCAGCAGCAGGTACAGCTTGGCGGTCTCCTCCAGCTCTTCGGTGGCATAGACCGCGGCCTCCAGCGACTTGCCGGCCACCACCGGGCCATGGTTGGCCAGCAGCACCGCACTGTGGCGGCCGGCCAGCCCGCGCACGGCATCGCCCAGGCCCGGGTCGCCGGGGATGTGATAGGGCACCAGCGGCAGGCGGCCCACCCGCATCACGTAGTAGGCGGTCAGCGGCGGGATGCAGTCGCAGGGGTCCACGTCGGGCAGGCACGAGACGGCCACCGAATGGGTGGAGTGGAGGTGGACGATGGCGCCGGACTGGGGGCGCTCCTCGTACATCGCCGTATGCAGGAAGTGCTCCTTGGTCGGCTTGTCGCCGTCGAGCAGCCGGCCGTCCCGGTCCAGGCGCGCGATGCGCGCCGGGTCGAGGCGTCCCAGGCAGGCATTGGTGGGGGTCATCAGCCAGCCACCATCCTCGAGGCGCACGCTGATGTTGCCGCTGGAGCCCATGGTCAGGCCCCGGTCGAACAGCGACTTGCCCAGGGTGGCGATCTGCTCGCGCAGTGCATTGATCGCATGGGAACTCATGGCAGCACCTCGAAGGCTCGGGTGAAGAAGTCCGGGCCACCGAAGTTGCCCGACTTGAGGGCCAGCGACAGCGGGGCCCCGCGATCGGCGAGCGGCGCCTGGGTCCAGGGCACCCCGGGGTCGATCTGGTCGCCGATGCGCAGCGTGCGGATGCCGAGCGCCGAGACCACCGCACCGGAGGTCTCGCCCCCGGCGACCACCAGGCGCCCCACGCCCTCCGCCACGAGCTGGCGGGCCAGGCGCCCCAGCGCCGCCTCGACCAGCTGGCCGGCTCGTTCGGTGCCGAGCGCCGCCTGGGCGGCCTGGACCCGCGCCGGGTCGGCGGAGGCATAGACCAGCACGGGCCCGCCGGTCGCCAGCCGCTCCCGGGCGAAGGCCAGGGCCGCCTGGACGTGGTCCTCGCCCTCGGCGAGGGCCAGCGGGTCCAGGGCATGGCCCGGATGGTGCTCGAGGAAATGGGCGACCTGGCCCAGGGTCGCCCGCGAGCAGCTGCCCGAGAGCACCAGGGCGCTGCCCGCCGCCGGGGCGAGGCGGCCGGGCTCGGCGACCTCGGCCAGCCAGCCTTGGCGCCGGTACTGCGCCGGCAGCGCCTGGCCGAGCCCGGAGCCGCCGGTGACCAGCGACAGATCGACCACGGCCGCGGCGATCACCGCGAGGTCCTGCGCGTCGAGGGTGTCGCAGATGACATGGCCGACCCCCTGCTCGCGCAGGGCGTCCAGGTGCCGGCGGGTCGCCTCGCCGCCCTGGGCCAGCACCGGGCGGGCCGCCAGCCCGACCGGACGCGAGGCCTGCCGGGACAGCACCCGCACCAGGTCGGCGTCATGCATGGGGTTCAGCGGATGGTGCTGCATGCCGCTCTCGTTCAGCAGCCGGTCGCCGACGAACAGGTGGCCCTGGTAGACGGTACGGCCGTTGATCGGGAACGCCGGGGCCATGACGGTCTGCGGCGCCCCGAGGCGCTCCATCAGCGCCTCGCTGACCGGGCCGATGTTGCCCTTGTCCGTGGAGTCGAAGGTCGAGCAATACTTGAAGAAGATCTGCCGAGCGCCCTGACCCTGCAGCCAGTCGAGGGCGGCGAGGGAGTCCTCGACGGCCTCGGTCACAGGGCATGAGCGGGACTTCAGCGCCACCACCACGGCATCGATGTCGTCCAGGGCCAGCGGTTGCTCCGGCACGCCGATCACCTGCAGGCAGCGCATGCCGCTGCGCACCAGGTTGTTGGCAAGGTCGGTGGCCCCGGTGAAGTCGTCGGCGATGGCGCCCAGCACGATAGCCATGGTCACGCCTCCCCCGGGTCGTTGGCCGCCTCGGGCAGCGCGATGCCCGACAGCCGCTCGTAGACCTTGATCACCGCCGAGTCGTCCTCGCGCCCGAAGCCGGCCCCCTTGGCCGCGGTGAACTGCTGCAGGGCACTGGCGGCCACCGGGGTCGCCATGGCCAGCTCGCGGCCGGTGTCGTGGACGATGTTGAGGTCCTTGACGAAGATGTCGACGGCGGACAGCGGCGTGTAGTCGCCCTTGAGGATATGCGGCACCCGGTTCTCGAACATCCAGGAGTTGCCCGCCGAATGGGTGATCACCTCATAGACGGTGTCCGGGTCCAGTCCCAGGCGGATACCCAGCGCCATGGCCTCCGCCGCCGTGGCGATATGCACCCCGGCCAGCAGCTGGTTGACGAGCTTCATGCTCGAGCCGATGCCGGCCGCGTCACCCAGCCGATACACGGTGGCCGCCATGCCGTCGAGGGCCGCCGCGGCCTTGTCGAAGGCCGCGGGCGTCCCGGAGGCCATGACCGAGAGCTCGCCGCTGCGGGCCTTGGCCGCCCCGCCGCTGATCGGCGCATCGAGCATCTCGAGCCCGGCCTCGGCCAGCCGCTCGCCGAGCCGGCGAGCGATGCTGGGGGCCACCGTCGCGCACTGCAGCACCACGCTGCCCGGGGCGAGGCGACCGACCAGGCCCTGGTCGCCGAACAGCACCTGCTCGACCTGGTCGGCGTTGACGACCACCAGGAGCACGATGTCGCAGTGCGCGGCCAGCTCCGCAGGGGTGGCGGCCGCACGCCCACCCTTGGCCGCGAAGGCCTGGCGGGCCGGAGCCGAGACGTCGCAGCCCGTCACCGCCAGCCCCTGTTCGTGGAGTGCAGTGGCCGTGCCCATGCCCATGGCGCCCAGGCCGATGACCCCGATGCGCGGCGCGCTTGCGGAAATGTCACTCACCTTTCGATCTCCCGATGGTCGTGTGATTCGTTATGGTAGCGCTATCATGTTAGCGCTATCATAGTTCTAGACGAGTGACTTTCCCGCAGCAAGCCCAGTGTGCAAGGATGTGACCAATGTCTAATCAGGATCCCAGCAGGACACGGCGCCGCCGCGGTTCGGCCCAGCCGACCCTCAAGGAGGTCGCGGCCGCCGCCGGCGTGTCCTCCATCACCGCCTCCCGCGCGCTGAACGCGCCCGAGCGCGTCAACGAGGAAACCCGCAAGCGGGTCCTCGAGGCCGTCGACCGGGTGGGCTACGTGCCCAACCTCGTCGCCGGCAGCCTGGCCAGCGCCCGCTCCCGCTTCATCGCGGTGATCGTGCCGTCGCTGGCCAACGCCGTGTTCATCGAGGTGATCCGCGGCCTGCAGGCAACCTTCGAGGCACAGGGCTACCAGATCCTGCTGGGCAACACCGACTACGACATCGAGCGCGAGCACCGCCTGGTCAGGACCTTCCTGGGCTGGTCCTGCTCGGCGCTGGTCACCGCCGGGCTGCGCCATACCCCGGCCTGTCGCGACCTGCTGGAGCATTGCGACAAGCCGGTGATGGAGGTCATGGAACTGGGCGAGGCCCTGGACCTCAATGTCGGCCTGGACCATCGCGAGGCCGGCCGCTGCATGGCCCGCCACCTGCTGGAGCGTGGCTATCGGCGCATCGTCTACGTCGGCGCCTGCCTGGACAAGGACTACCGGGCCGGGCTGCGCTTCGACGGCCACCGGGAGGTCATGGAGGCGGCCGGGCGCGAGGCGCCGCTCATCGAGCTGGACCGGCTGGGCAGCCTGGAGGCCGGCGCCGCCGGGCTCGATCGGGTGCGTGACGCCTATCCCGACGCCGAGGCCATCCACTTCGCCAACGACGACCTGGCGGCCGGAGCCCTGCTGCACGGCTTCCGGCTCGGCCTGAAGGTACCGGACGAGATCGCCATCGCCGGGTTCAATGGCCTGGCACTTGGCCAGCACCTCACCCCGCGCCTGACGACGATCAAGTCCCCCCGCGAAACCATGGGACGCCAAGCCGCCGAACAGATCCTGCGGCGGCTGGACGGCAAGCGGGTCACCCGACGCCAGTGCAATGTCGGCTTCGAGTTGCTGGTCGGCGAGAGCACCTGAGGCGTTCCAGGGTCACTCGCCGTCGGACGCCAGCAGCGCCTGGATCCGCTCGCGCAGCCAGGCCCGCAGCCGGTCGTCATGGGTCCGCTGGTGCCAGACCTGGATGACCGCGACCCGGCCGAGCGACAGCGGACACTCGTGAATCACCAGGCCGGGATGGCGGGTCACCGCCTGCTCGGCGACGCTCCTCAGGCAGGTCCGCAGCAGGTCGCTCTGGGCGACCAGCAGCGGCGGCACGGTAAAGCTGGAGAGCCCGCCACGATGCGCCGGGGCCTGGCCCTGCTCGCCCAGCCGCTTGTCGACCCGACCGTCCAGGTCGCCGGTCAGGGTGGTCACCAGGTGCTCGCCGGTCAGGGTGGTCGCCAGGTCCAGCCGCTCGCCGATCCGCGGATGGTCCCGTGCCGCCAGCACCACGAATCCCTCCTCGTGGATGCGCTGCTGGAAGTAGCTGCCCGGCGGGTCCTCGTAGAAGCCGGCGATGGCGATGTCGCACTCCCCCGTCTCGAGCTCGGCGCCAGGCAGGCGCCGCGGGTGTTGTGAGTGACCAGCTGCAGGTTCGGGGCCTCCCGGCGGGTCACCTCCAGCAGCCGCGGCAGCAGCAGCTGTTCCATGTCATCGGTGGTGAACAGGTGCACCCGGTCCACGCGCGACAGGAAGTCGCCGCCCTCGCACAGCTCGAAGAAGCCATCGATGCCCGCCGAGACGCTGCGCTCCTGGCAGCCGCAGGTTGAGGTCCTTACCCACGAGATTCATTTCTTTAATACCTGGTATCGAAAATGAGCTATTTCGAATAAATGTGGGCCGTCCAGGATGGAACCACTCGACTCGCCCGGTGCCAGATCACCGGGATCACCCCATTTTTGCCGGGGCCGCATGACCCGACGTCCCGGCCCCCGGGAGGAAAAGACCGATGAACAAGCGGATCTTGATCGTGCTGACCTCGCATGACCGTCTCGGCGACACCGGCGAGAAGACCGGCTTCTGGCTGGAGGAGTTCGCCGCGCCCTACTACGCCCTCAAGGATGCCGGTACCGAGATCACCCTGGCATCCCCCAAGGGCGGCCAGCCGCCCCTGGACCCCAAGAGCGACGCCGAGGACAGCCAGACCGAGGCCACGCGGCGTTTCAAGCAGGACCCGGAGGCCCAGGCCCAGCTTGCCGCCACCCAAAGGCTCGCCGAGATGAGCGCCGACGACTTCGATGCGGTCTTCTACCCCGGCGGGCATGGCCCCCTCTGGGATCTGGTCGACGACCGCGACTCGATCCGCCTGATCGAGGCCTTCTGGGCCCAGGACAAGCCGGTCTCGGCGGTCTGCCACGCGCCCATCGTGCTGCTGAACGCCAGGGACGCCTCGGGCAGGCCCATCGTCGAGGGTCGCGAGGTCACCGGCTTCACCAACGGCGAGGAAGCGGCGGTCGGCCTGACCGAGGTCGTTCCCCAGCTGGTGGAGGACGCCCTGATCGCGCGCGGCGGCCACTACTCCAAGGCCGAGGACTTCGCGCCCTACACCCGCCAGGACGGCCGCCTGATCACCGGGCAGAACCCGCCCTCCTCCGAGCCGGTGGCCGAACGGCTGATCGCCATGCTGAAGGAGTAACGAGGAGCCGACATGATCGATCTCTACTACTGGACCACGCCCAACGGGCACAAGATCACGATGTTCCTGGAGGAGTCGGGGCTCGACTATCACATCAAGCCGGTCAACATCGGCAAGGGCGAGCAGTTCGACGAGGATTTCCTGGCCATCGCCCCCAACAACCGCATCCCGGCGATCGTCGACCATGCCCCGGAGGATGGCGGCGGGCCGCTGTCGCTCTTCGAGTCCGGGGCGATACTCGAGTACCTGGCCGACAAGAGCGGCCGTTTCCTGCCAAAGGACCTGCGGGGCCGCACCAAGACCCTGCAGTGGCTGCACTGGCAGATGGGCGGGCTGGGCCCCATGGCCGGCCAGAACCATCACTTCATCCAGTACGCGCCGGAAACGCTGGAGTACGCCATCAGCCGCTACGTCAATGAGACCGCACGACTGTACGGGGTGCTCGACACGCGCCTGGCCCGGCGCGACTACATTGCCGGCGCCGACTACTCCATCGCCGACATGGCGGTGTATCCCTGGATCGTGCCCCACGAGAACCAGCGCCAGGACCTGGACGACTTCCCCCACCTCAAGGCCTGGTTCGAGCGCATCGGGCAGCGGCCGGCGACCCAGCGCGCCTACGCGTTGACCCGCAAGGTCAATCCCGATGCCGGCAAGCCGCTGGACGACGAGGCCCGCCGCCATATGTTCGGGCAGCGCTAGGTCAGTCGGCCCTCGGGGTCGGCCCCCCTGAACCAGGCAGGCGATGACCGGAGTCATCGCCTGCCGTCATCAGCACCGTCGTGCCCGTTGCCGCCTGGCAAGCTACGAGGGCCGGCGGCCCTCAATGGGCGTGATCATGGCCATCGTCGTGATGGCCGTCCCCGGGCCGGGCGGTGGCCTCTTCCTCGTGGTGGTCATCGGCCTTCGGGTCCTCGGCACCGTGGTCATCGGCCGCCCCGTCGTGGTGGCCCTCACCGGCCTCCCCTTGCCCCGCCGTGTCGTCCGCCATGGCCTGCAGGTTGCCATGCTCATGGTCATGGCCGTCGTCGGCCTGGGCCTGGCCGGCGGCAGGCGCCGGATCGTCGCGGGAGTCGCCCTCGCCCGCCATGGCCGACATCTTGCCATGCTTGTGATCACGGCCATCGTCGGCCGCGCCTTGCCGCGCCTCGGGCGCGATCGAGGCGGCATAGTCCTGCTCGGAGAGCTCGGGCAGGCGCCGCAGGAAGGCCACCATCTCCCACAGCTCGGCATCCTCATGGGTCTCGCCCCAGGCCGGCATGCCGGTCATCTTGATACCGTGCTTGATGATCCAGAACTGCTCCGCCGGCGAACGATGGCCCGGCTCGGCGAGCCGCGGCGGCGTGGGGTTCAGGCCCGCCCGCAGCACCGTGCCGTCGAGTCCGGGCTTGAGGTGGCAGGCCGTACAGAGCTCCTCGTAGGCGCGCGCCCCCTGGCGGATCATCTCGGGGTCGTCGAGGTCGGGCAC
Source organism: Halomonas maura (assembly GCF_030409305.1). GTDB lineage: Bacteria > Pseudomonadota > Gammaproteobacteria > Pseudomonadales > Halomonadaceae > Halomonas > Halomonas maura. Next base: position 24,753 of record NZ_JAUFPQ010000016.1, on the reverse strand, counting down.
CTCGATGTCCTCGGCCCGGGTGGACACGGAGGCGTGCATGGTGGAATGCAGGACCGTCTCGACCAGCGGCAGGTGGTCGTCACTGGCGGCCACGTTGTACATGCCGCTGTGCATGTAGGCCATGCCCCCCGCGCCGAGCAGGCCCAGGCCCAGCACCATGCCGGCCAGGATACGCAACATAGGAACCATCCTCTGCGTCGTTGATGGTGTCGGTCATTCGCAGGGTTCTGGACGCACCTCGGACCGCCCCCTCCGTTCACTAGTACCACCAGCGGCCGGAGGGGCCGATCGACCTGCACGGCGGACGCGGCTGCCCGCCTGCGAACCCGCGAACAGTGTGCCACGAGAGGCCCGGCACCTCGAACGCCTCCCCCCGCTCGGCTAGCCCCGGCAGAACGGCCAGACCTGGTAGAAGCGATCGCAGCGGAACTCGGCCTTGCAGGCGGCCAGTTGGGACCGATAGCGTCCGGCGGTCGCGGCAACCTGCCGGGCGGCGCGTCGCACGCCGGGCTTGCTGCGGTAGCTGCCCCGCCGGTAACCGCCCTGGCCCTCGTGGTAGGCCAGGTAGAGATGCTCGGGATTGTGCAGCGACACCCCCGTCATGCGCCGGGTGCGCGCGTTGTACCAGCCGATGAAGTCGGTGGCGTCGTCCATGTCGCTGCGGCTGGCGAACCAGCCGGCCGCCTCCGCCTGGTACTCCCCCCACACCGGGTCCTGGGCCTGGGCATAGCCGTAGGCCGACGACGGCCGGGTCCAGGGGATGAAGCCGAGCAGGCGTTGGCGGGGAGGCTTTACATGGCTGCGAAAGGACGACTCACGCTCGATGAAGGCCATCTGCGTCCAGATCGGCGTGCCCCATTTCTGCTCGGCGTCCCGGGCGGCGTCGTACCAGTCCGGTTGCTCGCGGAAGATCTCGCACAGGTTGGTCTGGTCCCGGGGCGGCGCCGGGGCGAACATGGCACAGCCCGTCAGGACGAGGGCGACGCCGAGCAGGCAAGGTCCGCGCAACCCTCCCATCATGCTCCGCCGCCGCGTGGCGCCTGGTCTTCCCTCCACCGTCTCCTCCCTGCTGTTCCAGCGGCCACCAGTCGGCCGGGCTGATGGCGAGCCTACCACCAGAACCCGTGCGGCGGCAGTCGGCGCGTTCCACGCACCCGCCGACGCTCAGCGCCGCGTATTTTCCGTTGCGGCGCGGCGACGCGGGATGGCCAGTGGCCGATGCAGCAGGGCGTAGGCCAGGGCACCGACCACCACACCCCAGAAGGCCGAGCCGAGCCCCAGGAAGCTCATGCCGGAGGCCGTGGCGATGAAGGTGATCACCGAGGCCTCCAGGTGATCCTTCTGGGCGGCAAAGGCGCTGACGTTGCTGGTGATGGCGCCGATCAGCGCCAGACCCGCCAGCACGGCGACGAACTCGCCGGGCAAGGAAGTGAACAGCGCCACGATGGTGCCGGCGAAGGTCCCGCCGACCAGGTAGAAGACGCCGTTGGCCACGCCGGCGACATAGCGCTTGTCCGGGTCCTCGTGAGCCTCCGGGCTGGTGCAGATCGCCGCGGTGATGGCCGCCACCACGGTGGTGATGCCGCCGAAGCAGGCGGTCGCGAGGGAGGTCAGGCTGGCAACGGTGACGATGGGCCTGGCCGGGGTGTTGTAGCCGGAGGTGCGCAGGATCGCCATGCCCGGCAGGAACTGCCCGGTCAGGCTGACCAGCACCAGCGGGATCGCCAGGCTCAGGGTGCCCTGCCAGGTCCACTCCGGGCGGATCAACTGGGGCGAGGCCAGCGCGAGCGTCACGCCCTCGAGGCTCGCCCCCTCCAGGACGACCGCCAGGACGACGCCGACGATGAGCAGCAGCACCAGGCTGTAGCGCGGCGTCAGGCGCTTGAAGACCAGGTAGGCCAGGAGCATGCCGATGGCCAGCGCCGGCACCGACTCCAGCGAGACGAAGACGCCGACGCCGAACTGGAAGAGGATGCCGGCCATCATGGCGCTGGCGATCCCCGGCGGAATCGTCCGGATGATGCGGTCGAAGGAGCCGGTGATGCCGATCACCAGGAGCACCGATGCCGCGGTGAGGTAGGCGCCCACCGCCTCGCCGAGCGACAGTTCCGGGAAGAGCGTGACCAGCAGCGCCGTGCCCGGTGCCGACCAGGCGGTGACTACCGGCACCCTCAGCCACAGGCTGAGCCCGATACCGGAGACGGCGGCCCCCATGGAGATGGCCCAGACCCAGGAGGTCATCATGGCGCCCGAGATCTCGGCGCTCTGGGCGGCCTGGAAGAAGATGGCCAGGGGGCCGGCATAGGAGACCAGCACCGCCACGAAGCCGGCGGTGACGGCGGGAAGGGACCAGTCCTGATGGAGTCGCATGGCGAGTTCCTCGGCGGTGAAACGGCAAGGCGGCACCCGGAGGCGCCGACGAAGGAAAAAAAAGGCCCGCACTGCCATCGCAGGCGCGGACCAAGGAGGATACCAGGGCGGAGGCCGGGGCCTAGCCGGCCTTCCGGAACCGTGGGCGCTCGAAGCCGAAGTCGAAGTCCTTGAACTCGACGAGCATCGAGAGCCCCGCGCCCAGCACCAGCGCCCAGAAGGATGAGCCGATGCCGAGGATCTGCAGGCCCGATACGGCGATCAGGAAGGAGAACATCGCGCCCACCTCATGCTTGCCGGAGAAGGTCATGTGCATCGCCGAGCCGATCACCCGCAGCAGGGCCAGCCCGGCGATGATGGCGATGAAGTATGACGGCATGGCCTCGATCAGGCTGAACACGAAGCCGTAGAAGGGCGCGGCCACGACGAAGATGATGCCGACGACGACGGCGGCCACCCAGCGCTTGTCATGGCTGCCGGCTTCCGGCCCGGAACAGATACCGGTCATCGGCGCCGCGATGCAGGTGCTGTGCAGGTTGAAGAAGGCCGAGACCATGGTACCGAAACCGCCCAGGGCGGTGATGGCGTTGGCCGGCGCCTCCTTGTAGCCCATGCCCTTGACCAGGCCCACGCCGGCGGGCGTCTCCATGCCGACCAGGATCAGCGCCAGCGGCAGCCCGTAGGCCAGGAAGGCGTCCAGGGTGAACGCGGGCATGATGAACTCGGGGAACCGGACCGAGAATTCCACGCTGGACAGGTCGGCACCGGACAGTGCCATGTAGGCGACGCCGACCAGCAGGGTGACGACCAGCGGCGGCACCGGACGCAGGTAGCGCGCCGCGAAGAAGAAGGACAGGATCATCACGGCGGCCGGCAGCATGGCGTTCTGCAGCGGCATCACCATGTTGATGCCGAACTTGAGCAGAATGCCCGCGACCATGCCCATGACGATCGGCATCGGGATCAGCCGCATGACCAGGCTCATCATCCCGGCGAGGCCGACGACCAGCGAGATGGCCCCGGCGATCAGGGTCGCCCCCAGGGCCTCGTTGAGGCCGACCACGGGAATGATCGCCGCGAACAGCAAGGCACCGGGGATGGAGTTGGCCATCGGCAGCGGCAGCCGATAGTAGGCCGGCAGGAAGAGCCCGAACAGGCCGTTGATCATCAGGTAGCTGATCACCCACAACAGCGTGAACTCCTGCGGGAGCCCCGCGGCGGTGCCGGCACTGATATGGATGATACCGGCGCTGAGGCCGAAGATCCCGGCCACCAGGCCGGCGCTGAGGTTGTCGGCGTTGAGATCGCGGATGAAGTCGCGGGGCGCGGACATCAGCCCGACGCCCTTTTCGATATGCTTCATGATCTGCTCCAGGGGTTATTGTCGTTGGAAGTCAGGAGAGCGCCCGGGGCGGGCGGGCCATCGGCCGGCTAGCCCGGGTCACCACCGGCCACCGGCACCACCGTGCCGGTGATGTAGCTGGCATCACGGCAGGCGAGGAACAGGATCGGCGCGGCCATCTCGTCCAGGGTGCCGTAGCGCCCCATCAGGCAGCTCGCCTTGGTCTGGTCGATATGCGCCTGGAACCAGGCCTGCTCCGTTTCGTTGCGGGGCTCCGGCGTGCCGCGCGAGATCCGCCGCGGTGGCGCCTCGGTCCCCCCCGGTGCCGTGGCCACCACGCGAATGCCATGCTCGGCATACTCGAAGGCCAGCGACGCCGTCATGGCGTTGACGCCGCCCTTGGCCGCCGAGTAGGGAATCCGGTGGATACCGCGGGTGGCCGCCGAGGACACGTTGACGATGACGCCGCTGCCCTGCTCCACCATGGCGGGCAGAGCCGCCCGGCAGCACCACAGGGTCGGCATCAGCGAACGGGTGATCTCGGCCGAGATCTCGGTATCGCTGAACTCGGTGAACGGCTTGAAGTTGATCGCCCCGCCCACGTTGTTGATCAGGATATCGATGCGGCCGAAATGCGCGACGGTCCGGCTCATGACGTCCTCGGCCCCCTCCCAGGTCTCCAGGTCGGCCTGCAGGGCGATCGCCTCCACGCCCTGCGCCTCGAGCCCGGCCACCACTTCCTTCACGTAGTCGGCACGATCCACCAGGGCCAGGCGAGCCCCCTCGGCGGCGGCGCGCTCGGCGACACGCCGGCCGATGCCCTGGGCGGCGCCGGTGATCACCATCACCTGGTCGTCGAAACGTTGGCGGCTCATGCGGCCTCCCCGGGTGCCTGGTTGGGGGTGAACTTCTCGTAATGGAAGCTCTGCGGGGCGATGCCCTGCGTATCGAAGTGCTTGAGCACGGCATCGACCATGGGCGGCGGCCCGCACAGGTAGACGTCGATGTCGCCGTCGTGCAGGACCTCGGCGTCCATGTGATGGGTGACGTAGCCCTTGCGCGGATGGTCGCTGCCCTCGTCCACCACCACGGTGGCGTAGCTGAAGGTCGGCAGGCGCTCCTTGAGGGCCTCCAGGGCCTCGGTCTTGACCAGGTGGTCGTCCTTGTTGACGCCGTAGATCAGGTGCACCGGTGCCTCGCCGCCCTGCCCGTCTTCCTGTTTCTGGGCCAGCTGCTCGAGCATCGAGAGGAAGGGGGCGAGTCCGGTGCCGCCGGCCAGCATCAGCACCGGGCGGGTGATCTCGCGCAGGTAGAAGTTGCCCATCGGCCCGGTCAGGGAGAGGCGCTCGCCGACCTTGCACTGGTCGGTGAGGTAGCCGCTCATCAGGCCGTTGGGGACGTTGCGGATCAGGAAGGTCGTCCGCGACTCGCCCGGTTTGGAGCTGAAGGAGTAGGAGCGATGCTCGGCGGTGCCCGGCACGTCGATATGGATGTACTGGCCGGGCAGGAAGGCCAGCTCGGCGCCGTCATCGAGGTCGATGGCCAGCTCGATGCTATCCTCGGAGAGTTGCTCGACCATGGCCACGGTGCCTTCGACCTTGCCCACCGCGGCCTTGCACAGGGTAGAGGCCACCGGCACCTGGATGACACAGTCGGTGGACGGCACCATCTGGCAGGTCAGCACCCGGCCTTCGGCGGCCTCCTCGTCGGAGAGCGCTTCCTCCAGGTACTCGTCGCCCATGTCGAATTCACCCTGCTCGCAGTGGCCCTTGCAGGTGCCACAGACGCCATCGGAGCAGTCCATGGGCAGGTTGACCTTCTGCCGGTAGGCCGCGTCGAGGACCGTCTCTCCTGCCTTGCAGCCGATGAATCGGGTGACGCCGTCTTCGAAGTTGAGGGCAATGGTATAGCTCATGGTCGTTCTCCTCCGCACCGGTGTCGGGGGCCGGTGCTTGTCCCGGCCCCGGCGTCATCAGATGTGATAGACGTCGATGACCTGGTGGATGTAGTCGTTGTTCAGCACCACCTTCTTGTCGGTGATCAGCGGTGTCTCGCCGGACACGTCCAGGGTGTAGAAGGACGTCCCGAAGTACTGGTTGGTCTGCTGGTAGCGGTGGCTGAGGGTGTGCCAGTTGAAGCGCAGCTTCACCTCGTCGCCCTCCTGCCCCAGCACCTCCAGGTTGCTGATCAGGTGCGTGGTGCGCGGCTCGGGAATGCTGGTGGCCCCGGAGCGCTCGGTCTTGATCCGGTAGACACGGTCCTCGAGCCCCTCGCGGCTCGGGTAGTAGATCAGCGAGATCTCGCTCTGCGGGTCCTCGGTCAGTCGGTCGTCGTCGTCCCAGGCCGGCATCCAGAACACCGCGTCCTGGCGGTAGCACTCGAGCCACTCGTCCCACTGGCGGTCGTCGAGCAGGCGCGCCTCGCGATGGATGAAGGCCTGAATATCCTGATAGTTGCTGCTCATGGTCTCTCTCCCCTCTTCACGGTCGCTGGGCGCTTAGGCGGTCGCGGTGGCGATGTATTGGCTGCGTTCCTTGTCGATGGCGCGCAGCATCTCCTCGATCCAGTGCTGGTGGTGCAGCACGTAGAGGCCCTCGTCCTCCGGGGATGCCCCGCTCAGCAGCGGCTGCATGTCGATCGCCTTGGCGTTGTCGTCGGCCCCCTCGATCCACTGCTTGGCGCCACGCGACAGGTCGTTCCATTCGGCCAGCTCGCCGTGGTAGCCGTTGTGGCAGGCGCGGAATTCCTCCAGGTCGTCCGGCGTGCCCATGCCCGAGACGTTGAAGAAGTCCTCGTACTGGCGGATGCGCACGCGGCGGTTCTCCGCCGACTCGCCCTTGGGCGCGAAGCAGTAGATGGTCACCTCGGTCTTGTCCACGGCCAGCGGGCGAAAGACCCGGATCTGGGTGGAGAACTGGTCCATCAGGTAGACGTTGGGATAGAGACAGAGATTGCGGGTCTGGTTGACGATGGAATCGGCCCGGGCCTCGCCCAGTTCGGCCTCGATCTCGTCCTTGCGGCTGTAGACGGGGCGCACCTCCGGGTTGAGCAGTCGCGTCCACAGCATCATGTGGCCGTTCTCATAGGAGTAGAAGCCGCCCTGGCTCTTCGACCAGCCATCGGCATCCACCGCCTGGGTGCCGCCGGCGTCGTAGTTGCGACGGTCCATGGTCGAGGCGTAGTTCCAGTGCACGGTGCTGACGTGATAGCCGTCGGCGCCGTTCTCGGCCTGCAGCTTCCAGTTGCCGGTATAGGTGTAGGAGGAGGTGCCACGCAGGATCTCCAGGCCTTGCGGGGCCTGGTCGACGATGTTGTCGATCACCTTGGTGGTCTCGCCCAGGTACTCCGCCAGCGGCATCACGTCGGCGCTCAGGCTGCCGAACAGGAAGCCCTTGTAGTTCTCGAACGTCGGCAGCCGCTTGAGGTCGTGGGACCCTTCTTGCTTGAAGCCCTCCGGATAGGCACCGGTCTTCTCGTTCTTGGCCTTGAGCAGCTTGCCGTCGTTCTTGAAGGTCCAGCCGTGGAACGGGCAGGTGAAGGTGCCCTTGTTGCCCCGCTTCTTGCGGCACAGGGTGGCGCCGCGGTGGGCACAGGCGTTGATCAGGGCATGCAGCTCGCCGGCCTTGTCGCGGGTGATGATCACCGGTTGGCGGCCCAGGGTCACGGTCATGTAGTCGCCCGGCTCACTGATCTGGCTCTCGTGGGCCAGGAACAGCCAGTTGCCCTCGAAGATGTGCTTCATCTCGAGCTCGAAGAACTCGGGATCGGTGAAGATGCTGCGATGGGCGCGGAAGATACCGGCCTCGGCGTCGTCGACGACGGCACCGCGGACGCGTTGTTCGAGACGATCAAGCTTGGTGGTCATGATCCAGATCCTCGGTCTTGTGTTCTGGTGTCCGGCAGGCCCGGCTCACGGGCCTGCCTGGGCGTCGGGTTGAGACGGGCCTCGGTTACACCTTGGCCGTGCCGGCCAGCTGGCTGGCCTGATCCTGCTCGTCTTCCTTGGCGCGCGGCCGCTTGTGGCGATGCTGCAGCTCGGGGTCGTCGGTTTTGGCCAGCTCGATATCGAAGGTCACCTCGGAGAAGGGGCCATCCAGCTCGCGCCTGGCGATCTCGTCCCGATCCTCGATGCGGTTCGCCGGGACCACCAGCTCCTCGCGGGTGGCGTAGGCGAAGTCATCGAAGGTGTAGGGGTCGCCGGCCAGGTTGATCTGGGTGGTCAGGTGCTTGTAGCCCGGCGCCGAGATGAAGTAGTGGATATGCGCCGGGCGCTGGCCGTGGCGGCCGAGCAGGTCGAGCACCTGCTGGGTCGGGCTGTCCGGCGGGCAGCCGTAACCGGAGGGAATGATGCTGCGCACCGCGTAGCGTCCCTCGCTGTCGGTGATGATGCTGCGCCGCAGGTTGTACTCGCTCTGGGTCGGATCGAAGAAGGAGTAGCCGCCCTTGGAGTTGGCGTGCCACACCTCGACCCTGGCCCCGGCGACCGGGTTGCCGTCGGTGTCACGCACCTGGCCGGTCAACCACATGGTCTCGCCGTCGCTGTCGCGCCCGTCATCCATGCGGCCCCGACCCTGAACCTCGGGAGCCCCGGCCACGTAGAGCGGACCCTCGATGGTGCGCGGGGTCCCGCCGGCCAGGCCACGCGCCTCGTCCTCGGCATCCATGCGCATGTCCAGGTAGTGGTCGAAGCCGAGCCCCGGGGCCAGCAGGCCGAACTGGGTGCCATGGCCCAGAGCGTTGAGCAGGCTGACGGCGTTCCAGAACTCCTCCGGGGTGACGTCATAGTCGTCGATCAGCCGATAGAGGTCGGAGAGCAGGCGGTGCAGGATCTGCTTGCCGCGCTCGTTGCCGCCTTGCTGGTCGAAGCCGGCGACGGTGTTCAGGAAGTCCTGGACCTCGGGGGTATCGAAAATCTTTACGGTCATGCTGGCATCCTCGTGTTGTTGTATCTGATGGACTCGGGCGTCGAGTCAGCTGTCGTCGTCGCGGACCGACGAGGGGTGGCGACACAGCGGGGTGACGTGGATCTCCATGTACGGAAAGAGCGGGAGGTTCGAGACGATCTCCTGCAGTTCGGAGTTGTCCTGCACGTCGAAGATGCTGACGTTGGCGTAGCTGCCGGCGACCCGCCACAGGTGGCGCCACTTGCCGGCACGTTGCAGCTCCTGGGAATAGGCCTTCTCGGTCGCCTTGATCTCGGCGGCCCGCTCGGCCGGCATGTCGGGCGGCAGCTTCACGGTCATTTCCACTTGAAACAGCATGTCTCTCCTCCTCCGAATCGGGGTCTGGACGCTTACTTGCGCGAATAGTGGGCGAGCCTGTCCTCGTCGAGGGCGATGCCGAGGCCGGGGCCGGCCGGCAGGTCGACGCCGAACGCGTGGTAACGCAGCGGCTCGGCGACGATGTCGTCCTCGAGCAGCAGCGGGCCGAACATCTCGGTGCCCCAGGCCAGCTCGCCGAGCGTCGACCAGGCATGCAGGGACGCGGCGGTGCCGAGGGTGCCCTCGAGCAGGGTGCCGCCATACAGGCCGATCCCGGCGGTCTGGGCCAGATGCGCCAGCTCCAGCGCCGCCACTGGCCCGCCGGACTTGGCAATCTTCAGCGCGAAGGCGCCACTGAAGCCGCGCGCCGCCAGGTCGAGGCCGTCGCGGGCGTCGGCCACCGCCTCGTCGGCCAGCATCGGCACCCGGAAGCGGTTGGCCAGGCGCACCAGGCCAGCATGCTCGCGGGCGGGAATCGGCTGCTCGATCAGTTCGATGCCGGCATCCTGCAGGGCCGCGATGCCCCGCACCGCGGTGGCCTCGTCCCAGGCCTGGTTGACGTCGACCCGCACGCTCGCCCGGTCACCCAGCGCCGCCTTGATGGCCGCGACGTGCCGCACGTCCTCGTCCAGGTCACGGGCGCCGATCTTCAGCTTGAAGTCACAGTGGCGACGATCGTCGAGGCGCTGGAAGGCCTCGTCGATGTCCTTGTCGGTATCCCCCGAGGCCAGCGTCCACAGCACCGGCAGATGCGCGTGGCGCGCGCCGCCCAGCAGCTCGGCCACCGACAGCCCCAGGCGCTTGCCCCGGGCGTCGAGCAGCGCGGTCTCCAGCGCCGACTTGGCGATCATGTTGCCGCGGGTATGGCGGGCCATCCGGGCGCGCAGGGCGTTGAGGTTGTCGGCGGGCTGGCCGATCAGCAGCGGCGCCAGGTAGGCGTCGATATTGCGCTTGATGCTCTCCGGGCTCTCGGGACCGTAGGCCAGGCCGCCGATGGTGGTGCCCTCGCCCAGGCCCTCCACGCCGTCGCTGTGGCGCATGCGCACGATGACCATCGTCTGGCGGGCCATGGTGGTCATGGAGAGCTTGTGGGGGCGGATGGTCGGCAGGTCGACCAGCAGCGTCTCGATGGATTCGATCAAGGCGGACATGAAGGCTCCCGGGCTACGAACTGAAGGAATGCTGGGCAGTTTGATTGCGCCCGGGGAGAGGAACCAATATGGTTTTGGTGGCTATCCATACCCTGGAGGTATCATGGAGCTTCGTCACCTGCGCTACTTCTGCGTGGCGGCCGAGGAACTGAACATGACCCGGGCGGCCGCCCGGCTGCACATGTCGCAACCGCCTTTAACAAGGCAGATCAATCAGTTGGAAGAGGAAATCGGCACCCGACTGTTCGAGCGCAGCCCCCGGGGACTGACCCTCACCCCGGCGGGCCAGTTCTTTCATGAGCATACCCTGCAGATACTGGAAAAGGTCGACACCACCGTCGCGGGGACCCGCCGCATCGCCCGCAGCAAGCGCCAGCTGTTCGGCATCGGCTTCGTGCCGTCGGTGTTCTACGGTCAGCTCCCGCTGCTGGTGCGCGGCCTGCGACAAAAGGAGGATGTCGAGCTGACCCTCGCCGAGCTGACCACGGTGGAGCAGATCCAGGCGCTCAAGGCCGGCCGCATCGATATCGGTTTCGGCCGGCTGCGCATCGACGACCCCGACGTGGAGCAGGAGGTGCTGTTCGAGGAGCCGATGATGGCGGCGCTGCCCAACGGCCACCCGCTGGAGGGCACCACGCCGACCATGGCGCAGCTGGCCGAGTATCCGCTGATCCTGTTCCCGGCCACGCCGCGACCGAGCATGGCGGACACCGTGCTCGGCATGTTCCGCCGCCGCGGCCTGCGGGTGCAGGTCGCCCAGGAGGCCAACGAGATGCAGACCGCCCTGGGGCTGGTAGCCTCGGACCTGGGCATCACCCTGGTGCCCGAGCAGGTTCGCCGGCTGCAGCGCGACGGGATCAACTATGTCTACCTGGCGGAGACCCACATCACCATCCCGATCCTGTGCAGCCGGCGCCGCGGCGAGCCGCCCTCCCCGATCATGCGCGAGGCCAACGCCATCCTCGAGGTGCTGGTCGAGAATCGCCGAACGGGCCGCTACCCCTGATCCTGCCACGGCCAGCCGAGCCGGCCATGAGCCGGTCCCTTTGCCTCACGCCATCACCAGCCATTGTCTGTATGTTGAACATAGGCTAGCATCGTGGTTATTTCGTGGAGACCCGCCTTGTCGACTCGCTCCCGCCAGGACACCGCCCGCCCCAGCATCGCCGATCACCTCGCCCGGGAGATCTTCTCCGGCCGTTACCAGCCCGGGGATTTCGTGCCCAAGGAAGTGGATCTCGCCGAGCGGTTCGCGATCAACCGCTCGGCGGTGCGCAGCGACCTGCGTCAACTGGTCGACGTCGGCATCATCGAACGCATCTCCGGGCACGGCTCCAAGGTGCGCGAGTACGACGCCTGGAACATCCTCGACCCCCTGGTCACCGACTGGATGACCCGCTACGCCGCCCCCAACCCGGAGATCCAGCGCGAGATCCTGGCCTTTCGCCTCGACGTGGAGCCCTACGTGGGCATGACCGCCGCCCGGCGCGCCAACGCCCGGGACCTGGTCGCCATCGAGGAGGCCTTCGAGGGCATGGAGCGCGAGATGCATCGCTCCGGGCAGGATGCCAAGCGCCTGCACAGCGACTACGACATCGCCTTCCATGTCGCCATCTTCCGGGCCACCCACAACATCGTCTGGGCCCAGCTCTCGCATATCCTGCGCCCCTCGATCCATATGCTGATCGAGATGTCCAACGAGAGCGCGACCGACCCGGAAGCCAGCCTGGAGCGCCACCGCGACCTGATGGAGGCCATTCGCGCCCGGCGCCCGGCCGCCGCCTTTCGCGCCGCCCAGGCCGTCCTGGCGGGGACCGCCGACGCCCTGGGCATCGCCCCCGGCGACGCCATCCTGGGCAGTCAGCTGGACCTGCCACCGAAGCCGGCCTGACCGGCCACGCCCTTGCCCCCGATCGGCCTCAGGGCAATGCGGCCAGCACCGGCTCCGCCAGTCCCGGCGTCGTCACCTCGAGTGCCAGCAGGCTGCCGGCCAGCGGCGAGCGCCGCCGGGCCGGCATGTCCATGTCCTGGGTCGCCGTGGTGATATAGAGCGTGGTCAGCGCCGCGCCGCCGAAGGCCACCATGGTGGGAGCCGGGCACGGCAGCACGACCTCGGCGACGGGCTCCCCCTGCGGCGAGAACCGCACGACCCGCCCCCCGCCGTAGAGGGCACACCAGTAGTGCCCCTCGACGTCCACGGCGGCACCGTCCGGCACGCCGGGAAGACCCAGGCTGGCGAGATCGACCCAGGTCTCGCCCTCGCCCAGCTCGCCGGTGTGTGGCGCATAGGCGTGGCGCCTGACCCGCCGGCGGGGCGAATCGGCGTGATAGAGCCAGCGCCCGTCGGGACTGAAGGCCAGGCCATTGCTGATCGTGATTCCCTCGATCAGCGGCGCGAGTTCCCCGTTCTCCAGCCGATAGAGGGCGGCGTGCCCCGCCCCGGCGGCCAGGGTGCCGACCAGCCACCGCCCGGCCGGGTCGACACGGCCGTCGTTGAAGCGATGGCCGCGACCGCGGTCCCACTCCGGGTTGGCGACGGCGGTGGCCCGGCGCTCTCCCGAGGGCAGACGAAGCCGTGTCGGCCCCGGGGACGTGGCGGCCCACAGCCCCTCCTCGGTAAGGGCCACGCATCCCACGCTACTGCCGAGATCGTGTCGGACCGGCGCCGCGTCGCCCCCGGGGCGCCAGGCGTAGACATGGCCAGGGGTGATGTCCACCCAGTAGAGGGTCTGCCGGGCCACCGACCAGACGGGGCTCTCACCGAGGTGCATGTCGAGGGCGAGCGCGACGTCGACCTCGCGGGACACGGGTTCCGCCATGGTTGGACTCCTGATCGGGTATGCCAGACGTTCGATCGGCCCCATACCGCAGCATGGGAGCCGATCGCGCCTCGAGGGGCAGCGGCTGACTAGGCTCGTGAACGACGGGTCTGCTTCCAGCGGTCGAACATCACCGCCAGCAACAGGATGGCGCCGCGCACCAGGTACTGGTAGAAGGTCGGCACGTTGAGCAGGCCCATGGCGTTCTGCACGCAGCCCATGATCAGCACGCCCACCAACACCCCGGTGATCGAGGCGATGCCGCCGGACAGCGCCACGCCGCCCAGCACACAGGCCGAGATCACGGCGAGCTCCAGGCCCAGCGCGGTATTGGGGTCGCCGAGGCCCATGCGCGAGGTCAGCAGCACCCCGGCGATGCCGGCAACCACGCCCTGCAGGCCGAAGACGATGATCTTCAGGCGGCGCACGTTGACCCCCGCCAGGGCCGCAGCCTCGGCGTTGCCGCCGGTGGCCAGGACGTTGCGGCCGAAGGCGGTCATGTTGAGCAGCACGCCGAAGATCACGAAGCAGGCGATCATGGTCCACACCGGCAGGGTGAGCCCCAGGAAGGAGGCGCTGCCCAGCTCGAAGAAGGCCGGCACGGTGATCATCACCGCATCGCCGCCGGAGGTGATGTAGGCCAGGCCGCGCACGAACTCCATGGCCGCCAGGGTGGCAATCAGCGAGTTGATGCCGAAGCGCGCCACCACGAAGCCGTTGAAGGCCCCCACGGCGCCGCCGGCGACCACCCCGCCGAGCACGCCGATGATCACGCTGCCCGAGGCCGAGGTGGCCACCGCGGCGACCACCCCGGCGAAGGCCACGATGGAGGCCACCGAGAGGTCCACCTCGCCCAGCGCCAGCACCAGCATCATGGTGGTGGCGATGGTGCCGATCAGCGTCACCGAGAGCAGCAGCCCGACCATGTTGCGGCCGGTCAGGAAGTCGGGGATGAACACCGACAGGGCCACGAACAGCACCAGGAAGATGGCGATCAGCCCCGAGGTGTCGAGCAGGGTACGCAGCGGCTTGGTGAGCCCCTGGCGGCCCTCGGGCCGGGCCGCAGCGGCGCCCTCGCCCTGGGCGATCTCTTGCGTATTCATAGGATTCTCTCTCGCAGTTGTTGTGGTGTCAGGCGATGTCGTTCAGGCGGGCAGCGCCAGGCCCAGCAGGCGCTCCGGCGTGGCCTCGTCGCGTTCCACCACGTCGACCAGGGCGCCGTCGCGCATCACCCCGATGCGGTCGCAGATCGAGCTGACCTCGGCCAGGTCGCTGGAGATCACCACCACGCTCTTGCCCTGGTCGGCCAGGTCGTAGAGCAGGGTGTAGATGTCGCGCCGGGCACCGACGTCGATGCCGCGGGTCGGTTCGTCCATGACGAACAGCTCGATCTCCTCGGACAGCCAGCGGGCCAGGATCACCTTCTGCTGGTTGCCGCCGGACAGGGTGCTGATGCGGGTCCGCGGTCCCGGCGTCTTGATGCTCAGCCGCTCGATGTAATCGCGGGTGTTGGCCAGCTCCCGTGCCGGCTGGCGGAACAGCCCCCAGCGCTTGTAGAAGCGCCGGCAGCTGACGTTGAGGTTGTCGGTGACGCTGGCGATGGGAAAGATGCCCTGGGACTTGCGGTCCTCCGGGCACATGGCGATGCCGGCGCGGATCGCCTCGCCGGGCGTGCGGAACCGCCGCGGCGTGCCGGCGAAGCGCACCTCGCCACCGCGCGGCCGCTCGACGCCGCAGACCAGCCGCATCAGCTCGCTGCGCCCGGCGCCGACCAGGCCGAACAGCCCGAACACCTCGCCGCGCCGGACGCTGAAGCTGACCGGCTCGCTCAGTCCCGGGCCATCGATGGCATCGATGGCCATCAGCTCATCGCCCGCTTCCCGGGCGCGATAGCCGTAGACGTCCTCGATGTCGCGCCCCACCATCTCGCTGACCAGGGTGTCGTGGTCCAGGGCGTCGAGGCTGTCATGGGTGCGGATGTGCTGGCCGTCGCGGAACACCGTGAGCGCATCGCACATCTCGAACACTTCCTCCATGCGATGGGTGACATAGAGCACCACCCGCCCCTCGTCACGCAGGCGCTTGACGATGCGCTTGAGCTGGCGGGTCTCCTGCACGGAAAGACTGCTGGTGGGCTCGTCGAAGGCGATCACCTTGGCATCGCGCAGCAGGGCGCGGCCGATCTCGATCATCTGCTGCTGGCCGATGGACAGGTCACGTACCTTGGTGGCGGGATGGATGGCATCCTCGCCCAGGTCGCGCAGGATGCGCAGGGCCGCCTCGCGCATGCGATGGCGATCGACGAAGCCATGCCGGGCCGGCAGCTGGCCGAGCAGCAGGTTCTCGGCCACCGACAGGTTGGGCGACAGCGTCAGCTCCTGGTAGATGATGGCGACCCCCTGAGCGAGGGCCTCGCGGGCATTGGCGAAGACGTGACGCTCGCCGCCCAGCCACAGGGCGCCCTCGGTCACGCGATTGACGCCGCTGAGCACCTTGAGCAGGGTCGACTTGCCGGCGCCGTTCTCGCCCATCAGGGCATGCACCTGGCCGGCATGGGCGGAGAAGCTCACCCCGTCCAACGCGCGCACGCCGGGGAACTCGACGCTGATGCCGTCGAAACGCAGATAGGGTTCTGACATGGGGGCAGACTCCTCAGCGGACGGGATCAGAGGCCGAGTTCATCGCGCACGGCCTGCCAGTTATCGCGGGTCATCAGGGTGCCGGAGGTGACGGTGTTGGCCTGCGGCTTGTCGCCCTCGCTGACCCAGGCGTAGAGGTTTTCCGCAGTCTGGCGCCCATGCATGGTGGAGCTGACCGCGACGGTGCCGTGGAAGCCGGTGGGGGCCTCGCGGGAGAACTCGGCGAAGGCCGCCCCGGAGCCGTTGATGCCCACGCCGATCACGTCCTCGGCACCCAGACCATACTGCTCGCTGGCCCGCACGCCCCCCAGCACGCTCTCCTCGTTGAGCGCATAGATCACCCAGTGCTCATAGTCACCACGCTTGGCGAACACCGGCGAGGCCGCCGAGAAGGCGCTGGCCGTATCGCTGTTCTGCTGGGGGGCATCGAAGATATTGCCCTCGGGGAAGCCGGCCTCGAGCAGGGCATCGGTGGCACCGTCGGTGCGCTCCTTGGCGGTGGGCAACTCGTAGTTGGTGATGCGCAGCGCGGCGACCTCCTCGGGATTCCAGCCGCGCGCGTCCATCTCGGTGGCGATGGCCTCGCCCACCTGCTGGCCGATCTTGTAGCCGGACATGCCCAGGTGGGGGACCCCCGCCATGGGCTCGCCGTCGGGGCCGACGAAGCGGTCATCGACGGTGACCACCTTCATGCCGTACTGCTTGGCGCGGTTCATGACCGCCGGTCCGAGGCGCACGTCAGGCGGGCAGATCACGAAGCCCTGGGCCCCCTGGGAGTTGAGGTTGTCGATGGCGCTGAGCACCTGCTGGCCGTCCTCGCCGGCCAGGCGCACCACCTCGAAGCCCTGCGCCTCGCCGAGGGCGGTGGCGGCCTGCTGCTCGTTGATGAACCAGGCCTGCTCGGGCTTCTTGACGATAAAGCCCAGGGTCACCTCCTCCTGGGCCAGGGCGATGGTGGGAGCAGACAGGGCCAGGCCGGCGCCCAGGGAAACGTTGGCGAGCAGTGAAAGGGGTCTCATCGCGTACTCCTTGTGGTGATCTCGGTTGTTGTTGTGCATCCCGCCGGCTGCCCTTCAACCGCCGCGGTCATGGTCACCCTACGCCGTGGCAACCATAACTCTCCAATAGCATTTGGCGCACAAAGTGATATCCATATGGTTATCAACCTGAACGAAGGGGGCGCTGCGGGGACACGGGCAGGACGACGGGGGCGACAGCGCTGCGACTAAAGTGTGTGGCCAAGGGATGCGGTGCGCCGGGCCGAACTGGCTGAGCGGCCGACTCAGCGGGTCGAGAAACGCCACCCGGTAAGCCCCCTGCCGGTCACGCCCGGCGGCAGCATCGTCGTGGGGAATGCGGGGGAGTGGGCGAGTCGGGAGAGTGCCGGGGTTCCTGCGCCAGTCCGCTGCGATGGACATCGCGGCATCCGGTCTTGCCGGCGACGGGTCACGCCTGGACACCGCTTCTGGTAACCGCAGATACTGGCTTGACGCTCTACTCATATTCACATGGTTATCATGCCCATGACGTCATCCCCCCATGACGGCCGTCTGGCGCCGGACTGGTTTCTCGACGTGCGACTCAAGTGTCGCCACCTGCAGCTGCTCGCCGCCCTCGACGAGCATCGCAACCTGCATCGCGCCGCCGCCAGCCTGGCGATCAGCCAGCCCGCCGCCTCGAAGCTGCTCGCGGAGCTGGAGGCGCGGCTCGACGTCAGGCTCTTCGACCGCCATGCCCGGGGGCTCGACCCCAACTGGTACGGCGAGGTCATGGTGCGCCGGGCCCGCAGCATGCTCTCGGAGCTGCAGCAGACCGGAGACGAGCTCAACGCCCTGCGCGCCGGCAATGCCGGCCGCGTCTCGGTGGGCACGGTCATGGACCCCGCGGTCACCCTGCTGTCCCAGGCCCTGGAAGCCACACGCGGCGACCTGCCCGGGCTCAAGGTGAACGTCGACGTGGATGTCAGCCAGCGGTTGATCCCGCGCCTGCTCGAGGGCGATCTCGACATCGCCCTGTGTCGCATTCCGGCGGGCTTCGATCACGGCCAGTTCGTCTTCGAGGAGATCGGCGAGGAAGTCATCAGCCTGATCTGCCGGCACGGCCATCCGCTGACGGCCAGGGCCACCCCCGAGCTGGTCGAGATGGTCGACTACCCCTGGTCCCTGCAGCCCCCCGGCGCCCTGATGCGCCAGCGCTTCGACTACCTGCTCAGCTATCACGGCCTGGCGCCCCCCACGCAGGTCGTCGACACCCCGGATATCCTGGTATCGCTGGCCCTGGTGGCGGCCTCCGACACCCTGACGGTGACCACCCGGGAGGTGGCCGAGCTGCTCTGCGACCCGCAGCGTTTCTGCCTGCTGCCGACCCCGCAGCCGGTGAACGTGCAGCCCTACGGCCTGGTCACCCTGAGGGCCAAGCGCCTGTCTCCCGGGGCGGCGGCGCTCACCACCCAGCTGCGCGAGGTGATCCGCCGCCGCGAGAGCCGCTGAGGGGCCCACAAGGTCCTAGTCGTGGAACGGCGCCACGGCATGCCGGTGGCCGAGCATCAGGGCGTCGGCCACATGGCGCAGGGGAGCGATGTCCATATCGCTCTCGCCACGCTCGAGCAGGCCCTGGAAGTGAGCGTAGACGCCCGGGTATTCCCGCTCCGGCTCATCCATCAGCGCCTCGCCGTCGATGACCAGGCGGGCGCCCCCCTTCTCGAGCGACAACACGCCCTGCTCGGTGTCGATGTGCATCTCCCAGCACGGCGGGTCCTCATGCCGGAAGTCGAAATCGGCCTCGATCTCGACCCCGGCGGCGCTGCGGAACGCCAGGGCCGCGGCGATGGGCGTCTGGCAGTTCTCCGGGATCTCGAGGGTCGCGCGTCGCAGGAAGAACGGCGCCAGCAGCTCGGTGGCGATCGACAGCGCGTTGATGCCGGGGTCGAAGACCCCCATGCCACCGGCTTCCCAGAGCCAGCGCTGGCCGGGGTGCCAGACTCGCACGTCTTCATGCCAGCGGATGGCCACGCCGCGCACCACCTTGCCGGCCAGCCACTGCCTCGCGGTGGCGATCCCCGGCGCGAACCGCGAGTGCCAGGCGGCAAACAGCACCTGGCCTCGCGAGGCGGCCAGCGCCTTCAGGTCCTCGATCTCGGCCAGGGTCGCGCCGGGGGGTTTCTCCAGCAGCACCGCCTTGTCGTGGCGCAGCGCCAGGGTGGCGAGTTCGTGACGCAGGTGGGCCGGGGTGCAGATCGCCACGCCGTCCAGGCTCGGTTCGGCATCGAGCATCGCCACCAGGGACGGATAGGCGGCGACACCGTCGAGGCGGGCATGGGGATCCGCCGTGGCAACGAGTTCGAGGCCGGGCGTGCCGGCAATGGCGGCCAGGTGCTGGTCGCGGGCGATCTTGCCGACGCCGACCAGGCCCAGGCGAAAAGAGGGCATGGGAATCTCCTTGTCCAGCGCGCCTGATCGGGACTCAGGCGCCTCACGGGCGTGGCAGTCTAGCGAGACGCCGACGGCCTCGCCAGGCGTCGTCGCCTGTGTCTCAGTGGTTATCCCTCGGCGGGCTGCGCCGCGCCACGTCGCGGTACCTGGGCGCCGGCCCCAGCGTCATGCCCCGGGCCAGCGGCTCCACCATCGAGCGCTGGATCTCCTGCCACGGGGTCTGGTGGTCCGGATAGGCGTAGCCGCCGCTGGCCGCCAGACGCTCACGGCGGGCGGCCAGCTCGGCATCGTCGACCAGCAGCCGCACCTCGCCACGCCCCAGGTCCACGCGTAGCCGGTCGCCGCTCTCGAGCAGCGCCAGCGGCCCGCCGGTGGCGGCCTCCGGCGAGGCGTTGAGGATCGACGGCGAGCCCGAGGTGCCGGACTGGCGGCCGTCGCCCAGGCACGGCAGCGACTCGATGCCGGCACGGATCAGGGCCTCCGGCGGCTGCATGTTGACCACCTCGGCGCCGCCGGGATGGCCCACCGGGCCGGCGCCGCGCATCACCAGGATGGTCGAGGCGTCGATGCCGAGCGCGGGGTCATCGATGCGCGCGTGATAGTCCTCCGAGCCATCGAACACCACCGCCTTGCCCTCGAAGGCGTCGGGGTCGACGGGGTCGCTGAGGAAGCGCTCGCGAAAGTCCGCGGCGATCACGCTGGTCTTCATCAGCGCCGAGTCGAACAGGTTGCCTGTGAGGTTGAGGAAACCGGCGTGCTCGACCAGCGGGTTGGTGTAACGGCGGATCACCTCGTCATCGCACGTCTCGCGGCCGGCCAGGTTCTCGGCCAGTGTGCGGCCGTTGACGGTGGCCACCTCGCCGTGGAGTCGGCCCGCGGCCAGCAGCTCGTGCATCACCGCGGGCACGCCGCCGGCGCGATGGAACTCCTCGCCGAGGTAGGCCCCGGCCGGCATCACGTTGGCGAGCAGCGGTACCGCGTGGCCGAGGCGTTGCCAGTCGTCGTTGTCGAGTGCGACGCCGGCATGGCGGGCGATGGCGTTGACATGGATCGGCGCGTTGGAGGAGCCGCCCAGCGCCGAGCAGGTGACCACGGCGTTCTCGAACGCCTCGCGGGTCAGCACGTCGCTCGGCCGCGTATCCTCCCAGACCATGTCGACGATGCGCTCGCCGGTCCGGTAGGCGACCGCGCCACGCTCCTTGTAGGGGCCGGGAATCATCGCCGAGCCGGGCAGGCTCATGCCCAGCGCCTCGGCCAGCGAGTTCATGGTCGAGGCCGTGCCCATGGTGTTGCAGTGCCCTACCGAGGGCGCCGACTCGGCGGCCCGCGCCAGGAACTCGGCGTAGTCGATGTCGCCCGCCGCGAGTCGCTTCCTGAGCTCCCAGATGATGGTCCCCGAACCCACCCGCTCGGCGCCGCGCCAGCCGTTGAGCATGGGGCCGCCGGAGAGCACGATGGCCGGGATATTGACCGTGGCCGCGGCCATCAGGCTGGCCGGGGTGGTCTTGTCGCAGCCGGTGGTCAGCACGACGCCGTCCAGCGGGTAGCCGTGCAGCACCTCCACCAGGCCGAGGTAGGCCAGGTTACGGTCCAGCGCCGCGGTGGGGCGGCGCACGTTCTCGTGGATAGGGTGCAGCGGGAACTCGAAAGGCACCCCGCCGGCGGCGCGGATGCCGTCCTTGACCCGCGTCACCAGTTCGATGTGGTGGCGGTTGCAGGGCGTCAGGTCGGAGCCCGACTGGCAGATGCCGATGATCGGCCGCCCGCCGGTCAACTCCTCCAGGGTGATGCCCTGGTTCAGGTAGCGCTCGAGGCACAGCGCGGTGGTGCCGGGGTGGTCCGGGTCGTCGAACCACTGCCGCGAGCGCAGCCGGTCCGGGGTCATGGAACGTTCAATCATGGGGCGATCGGTCATGTCGTCCGAGGCCTCAGTGCGAGTGGCGCGGCACGTCGGCGCCCCGCTTGCCGACCAGGAAGTCGAAGTCGCAGCCCTCGTCGGCCTGCAGCACGTGCTCGATGTAGAGCTGGCGATAGCCGCCGCTGCGGGCGATCTCCTTCGATTCGGCGGTGGGGTCGCCCTCGGCCAGCCGCGCGGCGAGCTCCGCCTCGTCGACCTCCAGGTGCAGCCGGCCGCCGTCGCAGTCGAGCTCGATCCAGTCGCCGTTGCGCACCGCCGCCAGCGGGCCGCCGGCGGCGGCTTCCGGTGCCACATGCAGCACCACGGTGCCATAGGCGGTGCCGCTCATGCGCGCGTCGGAGATGCGCACCATGTCGGTGACGCCCTGCTCCAGCAGCTTGGACGGCAGGCCCATGTTGCCGACCTCGGCCATGCCGTGATAGCCGCGCGGCCCGCAGTTCTTCATCACCAGGATGCTGTCGGCGTCGACCTCCAGGTCCGGGTCGTTGATGCGCGCCTTGTAGTCGTCGAAGTTCTCGAACACCACGGCGCGGCCACGATGCTGCATCAGCTCGGGGCTCGCCGCCGAGGGCTTGAGCACCGCCCCGCCCGGGGCCAGGTTGCCGCGCAGTACGCACATCCCACCATCTGCGCGTAATGGAGCGTCCAGCGGGCGGATCACCGCCTCGTTGTAGAGCGGCGCCTCGCAGACGTTCTCCCACAGGGTCTTGCCGTTGACGGTCAGGGCGTCCTTGTGGGGCAGCCGGTCGGCCTCACCGAGGCGCTTGAGTACCGCCGGCAGTCCGCCGGCGTAGTAGAACTCCTCCATCAGGAAACGCCCCGAGGGCTGCAGGTCGACGATGGTCGGCGTGCCGCGGCCGATGCGGGTCCAGTCGTCGAGCGCCAGGTCGACGCCGATGCGCCCGGCGATGGCCTTGAGATGGATCACCGCATTGGTCGAGCCGCCGATTGCCGCGTTGGTGCGGATGGCGTTCTCGAAGGCCTCACGGGTCAGCACCTTCGACAGCCTGAGGTCCTCGTCGACCATCTCGACGATGCGGTTGCCGGACAGGTGCGCGAGCACGTAGCGACGCGAGTCCACTGCCGGGATCGCCGCGTTGTGGGGCAGCGAGGTACCCAGGGACTCGGCCATGCAGGCCATGGTCGAGGCGGTGCCCATGGTGTTGCAGGTCCCCGCCGAGCGCGACATGCCGGCCTCGGCGGCCATGAACTCGTGGATCGAGATCTTGCCCGCCTTGACCTGCTCGGAGAGCTGCCAGACCACGGTGCCCGAACCGATGTCCTGGCCCTCGTGCTTGCCGTTGAGCATCGGCCCGCCGGTCACCACGATGGTCGGCAGGTCGCAGCTCGCCGCCCCCATCAGCAACGCCGGGGTGGTCTTGTCGCAGCCCACCAGCAGCACCACCGCGTCCATCGGATTGCCACGGATCGCCTCCTCGACATCCATGCTCGCCAGGTTGCGGGTGAACATCGCCGTGGGGCGCAGGTTGGACTCGCCGTTGGAGAACACCGGGAACTCCACCGGGTAGCCGCCGGCCTCGAGGATGCCCTTCTTGACGTGCTCGGCGATCTTGCGGAAGTGGGCGTTGCAGGGCGTCAGCTCCGACCAGGTGTTGCAGATGCCGATGATCGGCTTGCCCTGGAACTCGTGGTCGGGGATGCCCTGGTTCTTCATCCAGCTGCGGTACATGAAACCGTTCTTGTCGGCGCTGCCGAACCACTCGGCGCTGCGCAACCGGCGCTTGCTGTCGGTCATGGGAATCTCTCCTTTGGCGTATCGTGGCCTATCGCTTGTATCAAGTGCATCGCCATACATGCGTCGCCCCGAAGGCGGCGCGGCCTGGCCATGACGGTAGCCCGATGCCGACGGATAGTCGACACATACGAAAGTATATGTTGAACAAATAGATCGTATGTACAACATTTAGCTCCACGACGGCATTGCCAGCCGTGACACCACGACACAACAACAGCTTCGATGGAGAATGCAGATGCCCCACCTCAAGCCAAGCCTGCTGCTCACCGGCACGGCCCTGATGCTCGGCCTTTCCACGGCCCAGGCGGCGGAGTACGAGTGGAAGTTCCAGGCCTCGGAGACCGCTGGCGAGCCCAGCTTCAAGATCAAGGAGGAGTGGGCCGACAAGATCGAGACCATGACCAATGGCCGGGTGCATATCGAGATCCTGCCGATCAACTCGGTGGTCGGCCCCACCGAGACCCTGCAGGCGGTGTCCTCCGGCATCCTCCAGGGGCACATGACCGACCCCAGCTACTTCTCGGGCCAGAATCCCGCCTTCGGCATGCTGGGCAACCTGGTCGGCGCCTGGAGCGATCCCTACGACTTCCTGGAGTACATGAAGTATGGCGGCGGCGAGGCGCTCTACAACGAGCTGGCCAACCCCTACGGCACCCAGTTGATCAGCGCGGCCACCTTCCCGCTGGAGTCGATTCCCTCCACCGTGCCGATCGAGTCCATCGATGACTTCGAGGGCCTCAAGATCCGTGCGCCCCAGGGCATGGTCTACAACATCTTCGAGCGCATCGGCGCCACCCCGGTCAACCTGCCGGGCTCGGAGGTTTACACCGGCCTGGAGAAGGGCGTGATCGACGCCGCCGACTCCACGGTGCTGTCCAACAACGACGCCATGGGGATCCACGAGTTCGCGCCCTACCCCCTCTACCCGGGCTTCCACTCCATGCCGATGATCGCCGTGTCGCTCAACAAGGAGATCTGGGACGGCCTGCCCGACGAGCTGAAGACCACCCTCGAGACGGCCTTCGACGGCATGGCCTACGACCTGATCGCGCGGCTCAAGGCGCAGGACCTCGAGACCCTGCAGGCGCTCAAGGACAATCCGGATGTGACTCCGTACGACCTGTCCGCCGAGGAGCGCAAGCGCTTCCGCCAGGCCGCCGAACAGGAATGGCGTGAATGGGCCGGTCGCAACGAGATGACCCAGAAGGTCTACGACTCGGCCACCCGCTTCCTGGAATCCCGAAGCCTGCTGTAACCCCGGCTCTGGCCCACTCGGCGGTGCCCGGCCGGCACCGCCCTTCTCCCAACTCCCAATGACATCGGCGGCGCCGTGGGCGCCGCCCGGAGGAGTCATGTCTCCCAAGAATCACGACGAGCGCCTCGCCGTCGACGAGGATGAACTCTCCGCGGCCACCGCCGGCGAGCCGGAACCTGCCCATGATCCTGCGGCCGGCGCACCGCTTCGCGGGGTCTTCGACCGCGGCGTGATCCGGGCCGCCCGCGGCGCCGCCTGGCTGGTGTTCATCGCCATGGCGATCAGCGTCTATGAGGTCATCATGCGCTACGCCTTCGGCTCGCCCACCTCCTGGGTCCACGAGAGCGTGGTGATGCTGGTGGCGGTCGGCTTCGCCCTGGGTGGCCCCGCGGCCCTGGCCAATGACCGCCACATCCGCGTCAAGGTGCTCTACGACGCCGTCGGCCCTCGCGCCCGATTGTGGCTCGATCGCTTCAATGACCTGGTGACCTTCCTGTTCTGCCTGGGCATGACCTACGCCGCCTACACCATGTTCTGGTCGGCCTCCCACAACCCGCTGGGCGAGTGGCAGCTGGAGCGCTCCGGCACCGCCTGGAACCCGCCCATCCCGGCCCTGGTGAAGGGCGTGATCCTGGTGGCCCTGGCGATCATGTGCGTGCAGGCGCTGCTGCACCTGAGGCAGTCGCTGCGCGGCAAGCCGGCCCCCGACCCCGATGACATGGAGGGCACCGCCTGATGGATATCGCCAACGGAACCCTGCTGCTGGTGGGGCTGATCTTCGCGCTGCTGGTCACCGGCCTGCCGCTGGCCT